>JAPLTX010000031.1 GCA_026397915.1 Verrucomicrobiota bacterium | reverse complement strand
CAGCAACGCCACCAGCAACGACTCGTCAGTGGGGAATTCTAATTGTCGTTGCTGCGGAAAAGTAATTGTCGTTGACGGAGCGCTTCTTGGGGTGGGTGCGAGCGCCGCTAGGTATCAGGGATAGCGTCGCCAGAGGTGGGTGGTGCCAACGTTCAGATATCCTCCCCTCGACTCCGCCGCCGGGCGCTTGGGGGCGGAAGAGCGACTGGAGCGCATCGAGGAACTCCTTCGCCCCTCCTCTGCCGCCTGGCACTTCGGGGGGCGACCAGACAATCTTGCACTTGGGAAGTTGCTTCTGAAGTGCCTCCACCCCAGCCTTCGTTACCTTCGTGCCATAGAGTTCAAGATACTGCATCTGAGTCAGCGTCTTCAGATGCACCAGCCCTGCGTTGCTGACCTTCGTGTCTTTGAGGAAAAGCTGATATAACAGCGTCAGCGGCTTCAGATGCTCCAGCCCCGCGTCGCTAACCTTCGTGCCGGTGAGGTTAAGAGATATCAGCCGAGTCACCGACTTCAAATGCTCCAGCCCTGCGTCGCTGACCTGTGTGCCTTCGAGGTCAAGCCATAGCAACCAGGTCAACGTCTTCAGATGCTTCAGCCCCGCGCCGTTGACGTTCGTGCCATAGAGGTAAAGCGAGTGCAACTTCGTCAGCGGCTTCAGATGCTCCAGCCCCGCGTCGCTGACCTGCGTGCCGTCGAGGGCAAGCGTCTCCAACTGCGTCAACGTCTTCAGATGCTCCAGCCCCTCATCGCTGACCCGCGTCTTCGAGAGGAGAAGCTTCTGCAACTGTAACAGCGTCATCAGATGCGCCAGACCCGTGTCGCTGATCTTCGTGTAGCCGAGGTCAAGCTCCCGCAACTGCGTCAGCGTCTCCAGATGCACCAAACCCGCGTCGCTGATCTTCGTGTAGCCGAGGTAGAGCCTCTGCAAATTCGTCAGCGGCTTCAGATGCTCCAGTCCCGCGCCGCTGGTCTGCGTGCTGAGTAGCCAAAGCTCCTGCAACTGTATCAGCGGCTTCAGATGCTCTAGCCCCGCGTTGCTGACCTTCGTGTGGGAGAGCCCAAGGCTCTGCAATTGCGTCAGCGCCTTGAGGGCGGCAAGGTCTTGATCTTGAATACTCGATTGTTGCAAGTCCAACTTTGTGACCTTTGCGGGGTCTTGGCCCTTGAGTCTCTCGGCTATGACCGGGGGCAATGCCGGCGCAGGCTTAGGTTCGTCGGCGGCAAAGGTCGTGGCCAAGCAAGCGATGACGAGAAGCAATGGGAGATGGGCGATGACGGAGAGAAACTCTCGGTTCATGGGCGCGGAGCATAGCACCCGACGGCTTGGGACTGCAACGCACGCGCTACTCCATCACTCCACACCGTCCCACCCGCACCGTTTCGCCAGCCGCCCCCGAACCTCAGAGCGACCACCCTGCGCGATACTCGCGGCGGATGAACTGGTTGGCCTCTTCCATGTTGGTGAAGCGCAGGTTGGCGGAGTCCCACTGGAGGCGATGGAGCGTCAGTTCCTTGCGGAGCTGGACGCGCAACGGGACGTTGCCCAGCAGCACGGCCTCGGCCAGCGGCCCCGCCCAGTCGAAGTTCGCGCCGGACTGCTTGCCGGTCTTGCACGCCTGGATCCAGTCGGCGGCGTGGCCTTTGACGCGCGGGATGGATTGCGGCGTCTTGTGGAAGTCGTGGCGGCGGGATTCGGGGTAGATGTAGCTGCCGAGCATGACGCCGTCGTCGCCGATGAGCAGCCGGCCGTTGGTGCCCATCTCGATGCCGTCGGGCACGCCGTCGAACCGCGCCGGGCGCAGACCGCCGTCATACCAGACCAGTTTCAACGGCGGCATCTCCACCGCGCCCGCGCTGACGCCGCTGAGGCCGGCCACGTGCGGGTTGTGCTTCTGGATGTCGGCGCTGCGCGCGGGGAAATGGTAGGTGACGATGGAGCCGAGCGGGTAGGTCTCCTTGTTCACGCGCGTGGACACGGCCTCGACGCTCGTGGGCGCGCCGAGCTTGAGCGCGCGGAAGACCGGGTCCATTGCATGGCAGCCGATGTCGCCGAGCGCACCGGTGCCAAAGTCCCACCACCCGCGCCATTTGAACGGCAGGTAGGCGGGATTGTAAGGCCGCTCGGGCGCAGGGCCGAGCCAGAGGTCCCAGTCGAGCGTCTCCGGCACGGGCGGCGTGTCCTTCGACCGTTCGACGCCTTGCGGCCAATACTCGTGCATAAGACCGCGCGACGGCCGGTCGGTCCAGATGTGCGCCTCGCGCACCTTGCCGATGGCGCCGGCCCAGATCAACTCGCAGAGCCGGCGCGTCTCCTCCGAGCCAGCGCCCTGGTTGCCCATCTGCGTCGCCACCTTCACCTTCCGCGCCGCCTCGGCCACATGCCGAGCCTCCCAGACCGAATGTGTCAGCGGCTTCTCGCAATAGACATGCTTACCGCGCTTAATGCCTTCCATCGAGGCGAACGCGTGATGATGGTCCGGCGTGCCGACGACGATGGCGTCAATCTCCTTCATCTCGTCGAGCATCTTCCGGTAGTCCTTGAACACCTTCGCGTTTGGATACTTCTTGAACGTGTGCGCCGCCTGAGACTCGTTCACGTCGCACAGCGCGACGATGTTTTCGCCCGGACTCTGCTCATCAATGCTCCGAAGGTCGGAAGCGCCCTGACCGCCGATGCCGATGCCGGCGATGTTGAGCTTGTTGTTCGGGGAGTTCTGCCCGCGCACGCCCGGCAGGATGGAGAATGCCGTGGCTGTGGTGGAGGCAATGAGGAAACGACGGCGGCTGATGGAAGGAGTCTGCGTATTCATGGTTGTTAAGCTTTCACTGAGAGCTGTCACTGCCAATCGCATAACGTCTCGATATAAGCCGCCGAGCCGTCGCGGAGCCAGCCGTCGAGCTGGGCGGCATCTTTGAGTTGCTGGCCGCGCATCCGCGGGACGACGACGAACTTGCAGGCCACGTCCGGCAGCCACGTCATGTCGCCCCAGAGTTTCTCGAACTGCGCGACAGGGAAAACGTCTTCCTGGCCGTGGCCCCACCGCTTCTTCACGTCCTTCAACGTGATATAGGTCGGAATGCGCGCGCTGACCTTGCGAATCGCCGCCGTGACAGCCGCCTCGTTCGTCAAGTCCTCGCGCGTCAGACCAAAAGCGTTCAGCAATTGCTGCACGTCTATCCACGTCGTCAGCGTGTTGTAGTAGGAGAGAGCAAACTCCGCCTCCTCGCGCGGCATCGCCAAACCCTCAACGAGCCGCACGTGACCGCCCACGCGCGCAAGGCCACCGCCACGATCATGCACGTGGCGCGTGATGACCTCGAACGTGAGGCACGCGCCGAGCGACATGTTCAGCCCGACCATCGCCGGGTCGAGATCGGCGCCGAGCGTGTCAATGTTGTGCAGCATCAAATACTTCAGCCGTGGGTAGTCGCGCAGCAGTTGCGCCAGCAGACCGTTGCGCAACATGTTCGACACCTCGAACCAGTGACCCACTGGATGGAGACACTGCATCGGCAGGTTGTCGGTGTAATCGCTCCCCTCGCCCGCTTGCTGCGCCCAGCCGATGAGCGCGGCGTGCAGGCTCTCGCGCACCTTCTGCGCTTGTTCGTCGAGCAACTGCTGCGGCATTTCTTCCCACGCGAAACGCAGGTCGCGCGCCATCGGAATCATCCGCAGGCCAACCGAGCGACCGGGAGACAGAAACGCCTTCACGCCGCCGCCCGCGATGTTGTTGCCCGGCGCGGCCAGATACTCCTCGATTGGCTCGTGGGTCAGGTAGCTCGTCGTGACGACATGCGGAATCGCGCCGCCGTGCAGGCGGCTGATACGCCGACTCTTGGCAAAATGCAGTTCCATGAATGTCCGGTGCTTGCCGGCAAACCGCGCGAACGGATTCAGCGCCTTCACGACGCCCGCGCCCTGCGTCCAACGACTGCCAGCGCCCGCCGCAAGCGATACGACGCCCACCTCCCCTGCCCTAAGCGCCTCGATGCCGCGCTGCCGATGTGCCTCAAGCGATTGCACATCCGTCGCGTCGCATACATCGTCGGCTCGCACGTCCTCGATAGTCGTGTTCGCGGGAAGCCGGTTCTGCGCCAAGCCGATACGACCGCTCTTGAGGTCAGTGCGAATTTGCTCGTGCTGCGCGCGGTCGAAGCCGAACCGCTCCAGCAGTTCCGCCAGCGTCGCTCCGCCCCGTCGCGATGTGTCGCGCTTGATCTGCGGCAGCAGTCGGTCAAACAGCGTCCGGGTCATGCCACCAAGCTCCGGCCGCGTCCGGCACGCCGCGCCGAACCGCTGCAGTTCCGCGCGCCGCATCGGCGAGAGCGTCCGTTGCTCCATCCGCAGCCATTGCGGCATGTGCATCGCGTAGTAGCCCATCGGCATCAGCGCCTCGTCGCGACTAAGCACATCAGCAAACGTGCCGCGCGGATTGATCCCGAAGTCATACACGACCGGGTCCATCGCGAACGGCAGCGCGTGCTGGAGTTCGCCCTTCGTCGTCAGCATGATCTCCTGTAGCTTGTCCTGCGCCTGCCGCTTGATCTCCGGCGCGACGATGAAGCCCATGCCACCGCCCGACATGCCGCCCAGCATCCAGAATCTCGGTGTAGAAGTTGCTCGCCCACGGGATGATCGTCTGGATCGGACCGAAAAAATTGCGCGTGGTCGTCGCGCCGATACGCCGGACAGCCTCCTGTGGCTTCCCGCCTTCGCGCAACGCGGCGACAATGTCGTCGAGCACGCCCATCGCCTCCTTACGCCCCTGCCATTCGGCTTCGGAGCGGAGGAGGTATTTCTCCGTCACCATCTCCAGAATCGGACCGACGTTCTGGGCCATACCGCCGTGAACGAGGATGAGGCTGTTGCAGAGTTGCTCGCGCACCGCCGGCGACGCGTCGCGTTCGTCGAGAATCTTGTGCGACGGCAGCAACCGCCCGCGGCTGACGCCAAACTCCGGGTCGCCATCGCCCGCGAGCACGCCCTGAATCAGCTTCATCCCGGGCCAGACGCCGCCGGAGTCCTGCCAGCCGCCACCGGAGCCGGCGAGCCATTCGCCCAGAATGGCGCGCGCCGCGACGAGCCGCCGCTCGGATTCCTGGAGTTGGCCCGTCAGCGACTTCGCCTGGCCGGTCGCCCTCATGCAGACGGCGATGAGGCACGCGAGCAGGTTGGTGGAAACGGCGAGGCGCGAGCCTTTCGGGATGTCGTTGACGCTGCTGACCAGCTCGATGCCGAGGCCTGGCCCGACGAGGCGCGTGAGCAGGTCGCCGAGGCTTTGCCCGGAACCTTCGATGCCCGGCGGCAGGATGCCCGACGCGATGATCGCCGCTTTCAGCAGGCCGAGGTAATCTTTCGCAAAGTCGAACACGTCGCGCAGTTCGGTGATCTCCGCTGTCGCGCCGAGATCCACACTCGTCAGCCGCAGCACCGGCTCGTCAATGACGCGGAAGTAGCTCTCCACCGGCGGTCGCGGCTCCGCATCGCGCCCGCGCACGGCGAGGTCAATCGAGACGTTGAGCACGCGCGCGCCTTCGGGAAAATCCATGCCAAGGAAGAAGATGTCGCTCCACGCGCTGTGCGAAAGGTCCATGCGCACTGGCGTTCGTTCACGCAGGATCGGGAAGTAATGTTCCTCGCCGCCTCCATCTGACGCCCGACGGCTGAGCAGTTCCGGCCGCACACGCAACGGCTGGTCTGAAGGATGGCCCATGCGAAACATCCATTGGTTGCCGCGCACCGTGCGCACGCTGCGCCGCACCTGGTCCGCGA
>JAPLTX010000026.1 GCA_026397915.1 Verrucomicrobiota bacterium | reverse complement strand
GCGGGTTTCTTGGCGGCGTCCTTGCGGATCGTGGCGGCGATTTCCTTGCGCTTCGCGGCGACGGCCTTGGCCGGGAGCGGGCCGTGGGTGCCGCCCTTGGCGGCCGCCGGGGGCAGCGGGCGATACCAGATGTTGCGGAAGCGGACGGGGTTGCCGTGGTCCTGCAAGCGGAGCGGGCCTTTGTCCGCCAGCGGGCCGACCTTCGTGCGCGCGCGGTGGCCGGTCCCGCCTTCGATCTCGTTGCGGTCCTGCACGAGCACGCCGTTGCAATAGACGGTGATCCAGCCGGCCTGGACGCACTTGTCGTCCTTGTAGATCGGCTTGTGGAAGGTGATGTCAATGTATTGGAACTCGCCCGGCGGACGCAGCGCGTTGGCCAGCGGCGGGTGGACGCCATACATCGAGCAGGCGAAGCCGTCGGCGTAGGTCGGGTTGTGGAAGTTGTCGAGCACCTGGGTTTCGACGCCGAAGAGGAAGATGCCGCTGTTGCCACGGCCCTGGCTCTCGCCCTCCGGCGGCGTCGGCGCGGCCCATTCGACGTGCAACTGGCAGTCGCCGAACTCCTCCTTGGTGCGGACATAGCCGGACTTCGGCACGCACTCCAGGCAGCCCTTATTGACGATCCACTTCGTCGGCTCGTTCGGGTTCTTGTCCGAGACCCACTTCGCCAGCGACGCTTCGGTGCCGTCGAAAAGGATGACCGCGTCCGCCGGCGCCTTGGCCTTCGCCTCCAGCTCGCTCACGGGCAAGGGCGCGACCACCTTCGGCTGCGGGCGGTTCTGGTCGTGGACGCACCACGCATGGCGGTCATCGGGCGGATCGCCGTAGAACGCATGTCCCGTGGAGCCACCCGCCGCGAACGCCGCCGTAGTGAGCGACAACGCCGCGCCTATCGCAAAGAGAGCAGAGTCAAGTTTCATGGCGTGCTTTTGTAGAGCGCGCCAGCCCGGAGTGCAAGGCTCGTTTGCGCCAGACAGAGTTCTTTGTTGAACAGGAAAGCCGCCGCCAACAGAATGTCGCTATGGCCATAAAATACAATCGCCGCCGTTTTGTGAAAACGGTCGCGGCCGGAGTTGGCAGCGCTTTCCTGCTGCCGACTCGCGGCGCGGACGTCATCGTGTGGCGTTTCTTCACCAACGCCGAGGCGCGGCTCGTGGACGCCATCACGGAGCAGATCATTCCCGCCGACCAGGATCCCGGTGCGCGTGACGCCGGCGTGATCAACTTCATTGACAAGCAACTCGCCAGCCGGTTGCGCCGCCACCAGCAGGTGTATCGCGTGGGGCTTGCTGGCGTGGAGGAGACCAGCCGCGTGATGTTCAAAGAAGATTTTGCTGCGCTGAAAGCCGAACAGCAGGTCGAGGTGCTGAAGGCGCTGGAGTCCGGCAAGGCCAAGGGCGAGACGTGGCGCAAGCAATCGTCGTCCGCGTTCTTCCGACTGATCCGCGACCACACGATGGCGGGCTTTTACGGCGGGCCGCAACACGGCGGCAACCGCGGCTACGCCAGCTACAAGATGCTCGGCCTTGATTATCCGCAGATCATTGGCCAGAACCGCTACCGGAGGAAATAATTTGGCGCTCAAGCAAGTCAATGCAGTCGTGGTCGGCGCCGGCGCGGGCGGCGGCGTGGTCGCCAAGGAACTCAGCGAGGCCGGCCTCTCGGTGGTGCTGTTGGAGCGCGGCGGCTGGGCCACGTTCGAACAGCACGGCCACGACGAACTCATCAGCCAGCGCATCACCATTCTCGGCAACGCGTTCGGTCCCGACGACGAGCGTTACCGCCGCGTCGTCAGCGCCGGCCCCGGCAAGTGGCGTGTCGTGCTGCCGAGCGAGGGCGGCTACAACAACAACGCCGCGTGCGTCGGCTCCGGCACCGTCAGCTACGGCGCGATGGCGTGGCGGTTCATGGAGAAGGATTTCCGGATGCGCTCGACCTACGGCGCGGTGGCCGGTTCGACGCTGGAGGACTGGCCGATCAGCTACAGTGACTTGGAGCCGTTCTACGAGAAAGCCGAGTGGGAAATCGGCGTCGCGGGCGACATGAGCACGAATCCGTTTTCGCCGCCGCGCCGCAAGCCGTATCCGATGCCACCGTTCCCGCTCAACCGCGAAGGCGAAACGCTCCAGGCGGCGGCGAAGAAACTCGGCTTCCATCCGTTCCCGGTGCCGATGCTGCGCAACTCGGTGCCCTACAACGGTCGTGCAGCGTGCATCAAGTGCCGCTACTGCGTCGGCTTTGCGTGCGAGGTCAACGCCAAGTGCGGCACGCACAACACTGTCATCCCCGCCGCCATCGCCACCGGCAACTGCAACGTGCGCACCCACTGCGTGGCGAAAGAAGTGGCCGTGGACGACCGCGGTTTCGCGAAGGGCGTGAGCTACTTCGACGCCGACGACCGCGAGCAGTTCCAACCCGCCGACCTCGTCGTCGTCTCCGCGTCGGCCACGGAAACGGCGCGATTGCTGCTGAACTCGAAGTCGAAGCTTTTCCCAACTGGCGCGGGCAATCGTAGCGATTGGGTCGGCAGGAACCTGCAAGGCCACGCCTACGCCGGCGCGTGGGGCTTGTTCGAGCAGGAGACCTTCGACGACGTCGGCGCGGGTGCGACCATCGCCATCAGCGACTTCAACCACGGCAATCCCGGCCTCGCTGGCGGCGCGATGCTTGCCAACGAGTTCATCCGCTTGCCATATCTTTTCGCCGACCGCCGGCCGCCCGGCGCGCCGTCGTGGGGCAAGGCGCACAAGGATTTCCAGCGCCGCTTTTACAAACGTTCCATGAGCGTCATGGGGCCAGTGCAGGAGATGCCCGTGTTCGACGCGCGAGTCGAGGTGGATCCGGAGGTCAAGGACCACTGGGGTATTCCCGTCGCGCGCATCTCTGGGCATCGCCATCCGCACGACGTTGAGATCGGCCGCTTTACGTCGTCGAAGGCAGAACTGTGGCTGAAGGAAGCCGGCGCGATCCAGACGTGGACCAACGTGCCCGGCCTCGGTGTCAGCGGTGGCCAGCATCAAGCCGGCACGTGCCGCATGGGCAACGCCCCAAAGACGTCCGTGACCAACAAACACGGCCAATTACACGACATCCCGAACATTTTCGTTGCCGACGGCAGCCTCCACGTCACCAACGGCGGCTTCAACCCGGCGCTGACGATCATGGCGCTTGGCTACTGGGTCGGCGATTATATCCGCAAGAACTGGAAAGGACCGAAGTCGTTCCGGTCTTGATGATGAAAACGTTTTTGAAAACGACATTACTGGCCGGCGTGTGGGCATCGTGCGCGCTTGCCTTCACCGCCGAGCCGAAACTTCCCGCTCATTCGCAACTCGATTGCGCGAACTGCCATGACACGGCGACACTCGATAGGTTCAGTCAGCTTCAGAAGCAGCTCGGCAAGAACGCCGCGCCCGGATGGGACCGTGTTGCGGAGGCGATGCCGCTCAACGAAGCGGCCATGCAGGCGCTCGGCGCAAAGTGCGCGGACTGCCACGCGGAGAAAGCCAAAGACCTGGCTGCCAGCGGTCACGCGCTGACCTACGCGCAATCGTTCCTGAACCGCGAGCACAACCGCATGGAGCCGCCGATGGATGATTGCTTGCGCTGCCACGCGATGTTCTTCGACGGCACCTCACGCGATCTGGTCACTCCGCTCGACACACGCGGGCCGTGGCGAATGCCGCACGCCGAACTGACCGGCCATCGTTCGATCCTGTGTGTCAGTTGCCACCAGATTCATCCCGAATGCTGGCTGTCGCCGCCATCGAAGTCGGTCGAACCGGTGAAACTCGTCGGCGGCACCGCCACAAGCAAAGCCGGCTTCTTCGACCGGCGCGAGCACCGGTTTTTTCCGGCCGACTGTTTGCCGCACCCGAAGGTTTTCAAAGGCGGCAAGCTGTTGAAGCTTTCCGATGACGTGCGAATTCGCATTTGTTACCAATGCCACGCGCCAAGCGCGGCGCACCAGACCGGCACCAGCGATGACCGCACGTTGCGCGGCATCCATGAAAGCATGAGCTGCCTCGATTGCCACGCCACACATTCGCTCGACACGCGTGCCGCCTGCGCTCAGTGCCACCCCGCCGCGTCGCATTGCGGCCTCGACGTGACTCGCATGGACACCACGGCCCGCGCCAAGTCCAGCAAGCACGACATCCACAACATGACTTGCACCGACTGCCACGCCAAGGTTCCGAAGGCGCGGTAATGGTGGTGTTTGTAGCGAAGCAGAACAGACCGGCGAGGTCAGATTCATTACGCTCACGCTTTTTCTTGCCTGTTGCCGGCGTCGCGGTAGTCTGTCGGCCACACTTCAACCGAAGCCAACAACCATGAAGCCTTCAAACCACATCTCCCGTCGTTCGTTCCTCAAGCACACCGGCGCGACCGGTCTCGCGGCATTCGTCGCGCCATACTTCCTGCCGTCGGGCGTTTTCGGCGCGGCCAACGACAAGCTCAATGTCGCCATCATCGGTTGCGGCAACCGCAGCCGCCAACTGCTCCCCGCCGTGATCCAGGAAGGCCATAACATCGTCGCCATGTGCGATGTGAATGCCGGGCAAATCGCCCGCTTGAAGTCGGGCGCAAGCGACGGTAAGAAAAAGAAGAAGAGCGGCACCAATCTCGCCGCAGCTTTGGAAAAGACGAAAGTTCACGAGGATTACCGCAAGCTGATCGAGGATGAGAAAACTGTGGACGCCATCATCATCGCTTCCGGCCAGCATTGGCACCTCGCGATGAGCAAGCTTTGCTTGCAGGCGGGCAGGCACGTGTATTGCGAAAAGCCGCTCGCCCACAGCGCTGGCGAGGCGCGCGAGATCGCCAACATGATGCCCGGCTGCAAACTCGCCACGCAGATTGGCACGCAAGGTGGCGCAACCGACACATTCCGCCGCAGCATGGAGATCATGCAGGCGGGCCTGCTCGGCCAGATCCGCGAGGTGCATTGCTGGATCAACCGCTTTTTCCCGCCGAGCGAGGAGATCAACATGCAAGCCGACCCGATCCCGGAGGGGTTGAATTGGGATTTCTGGTGCGGCCCGTCGCGGCTGGTGCCGTTCAAGGAATACTACCTCGGCGGCTGCCTGAAATGGGGCCGCTGGTTCGAGTTCGGTGACGGCCACCTCGCCGACATGGGCGCCCACGCGCACAACCTGCCGTTGCGCGCACTCAAGCTCGGCCCGCCGATCCGTATCGAGGCGAAAGTTGGCGAACCGATCAAGGACAGTTATCCATCGTGGGCGACATACCGGTGGGATTTCGCCGCGCGAGAGAAGTTCGATCCCGTCAGCGTCTGGTGGCACGACGGCGTGAAAGCCGGCCCGCCCGACGCGCTGACCGCGGACTTGAAAGCAACCTACGGCGAGGTGCCGACCAACGGCGTGTTGTTCGTTGGTGAGAAAGGGATTCTATGTTCCGACGCATGGGGCAAGGGTGGCGTGATGAGGCTCAAGGACGACAGCAGCCCCAAGTGCCGCGGCGTGCTCGATCATGAGGCCGCAAAATCCGTCCCCGTGAAATACCCGCGCTGCCCGGAGCAGAACCACATGCTGGAATGGTTGCTGGCGTGCAAGGGCACGCTGAAGACGTTCCAGGGATTCGACATCGCCGCGAGGGCCGCGGAGTTCGGCATGACCGGCATCGTCGCGTTGCGCGCAGGCCGGACCATCGAGTGGGACAGCAAGAACCTGAAGGCCAAAGGTTGTCCCGAAGCCGACAAGTTCATCCACCTGCCCTCGCGCAAGAAGTGGCTGTCGTAAAAAGCCGGCGCGCGCCGCACTTTGGGCTTGTCGCCGCGGCGTAACCGGGATATTGCAGCGGTCAGAGACACTATGAAAATTCCCCTGCCAGTCAGCGTGGTCCTTGCACAGAAGAGTTCGATAGTGGCGTCCATCAGTCCGGACGTGACGGTCTTCGACGCCATCACCGTGATGGCCGAGAAGAACATCGGCGCCCTGCCGGTGATCGAGAACAACCGGCTGGTTGGGATGATTTCCGAGCGCGACTACACGCGCCTGGTGGCCCTCAAAGGCAAGTCCTCCAAACAAACTCCGGTTCGGGAGATCATGAGCCGGAACCTCACCGTGGCCTCGCCTGCGAACACCATCGAGGAATGCATGCGGCTGATGACCGAGAAACACGTCCGCCATCTGCCCGTCGTCGAGGGTGACAAAATGCTGGGCATCGTGTCCATCGGCGATCTGGTGAAGTGGATCATCACCGTCCAAGCCGAGACGATCGAACAACTTCAGAAATACATCAACGGCTCCTACCCCGGCTGAGCCCAACAGTCGGACGAAGCAACGTTGGAAATTGTCCTGGCCTCACGCTTGGCGTGCCTGTCACCGATCATCGCCGTGCTGGTCGTTCAGAACTGGCTTGAACACCGCTGTTGACATGCGTCAACGCGCCCCGCGTCGCCGTCGGCTAGAGTAGCCACGTGAAACGAAAGATCATCGAGATAGACGAGCGCAAGTGCGACGGCTGCGGCGACTGCATTCCCGCCTGCCCGGAGGGTGCCATCCAGCTCATTGACGGCAAAGCCAGGCTCATCAGCGACCTGTGCTGCGACGGCTTGGGGGCGTGCCTCGGCCATTGCCCGCAGGGCGCGATCATCATCGAGGAACGCGAGGCGGCTCCCTACGACGAACGACAGGTCATGGCTAACATCATCCGCCAAGGCTCCAACGTCATCCGCGCTCACCTCGAACACCTGCGCAAACACGGCGAGAACGATTACCTCGCCCAAGCCGTCGCCGTGCTCGAAGAAAACCGTCTCGAAAACCCGCTTCAACAGGAGAACCAATCCATGCCGCAAGCCGAACTCGTCACGCTCCACGCCTCACATCCCACGCCGCACGCTCACGCCGGCTGCCCCGGTGCCCGCTCCGCGAACTTCGAAGCTGCGTCGCCGCTCGCCGCCGCTGACAACAGCCACCGGCCCTCGCAACTCACGCACTGGCCGGTCCAGTTGCATCTCATCTCGCCCGCCGCGCCGCAATACCGCGGCAAGGACGTGCTGCTCGCCGCCGACTGCGTGGCCTATGCCGTCGGCGATTTCCACAAGGACTACCTCGCCGGCAAGTCGCTCGCCATCGCCTGCCCGAAGCTCGACGGCGGCCAGGAAACCTACGTCACGAAACTCCGTGCGCTGATTTACGACGCGAAGATCAACACGCTGACCGTGATGATCATGCAGGTGCCGTGCTGCATGGGCCTGTTGAACCTCGCCCGCACCGCCGCTGCCCAGGCGTCGCGCAAGGTCCCGATCAAGAGCGTCGTCGTCAGCCTGAAGGGCAAGGTCTTGCAAGAGGAGTGGGTGTAGGCCGAGAACCGGAGTTGCGGCTCGCGAGGCGCGCTGGGAAGCGGGGTGGGATAGACTTCCATTTTCCGCTATCAATTGGAAGACCGCTCTGGTAACGGTGCGGCATGGACAAGATTCTCTGCTGGCTTCCCGTCGTCGCGAGCTTGAGCTTACTCGCGGGCCATTGCGCTGGCGCTCCCGTGCCGGACGATTTGCCGCCCATTCGCGTCGCTGCGGAAGACTGGCCGTGGTGGCGCGGGCCGAAGCTGGACAACATCGCTCCCGCGCCGCAGAGCCCGCCAACGCGCTGGAGCGCCACGGAGAACATCATCTGGAAATCCGACGTGCCCGGCCGCGGTCACGGCTCGCCAACCATTTGGGGCGAGCGCATCTTCCTGCCGACGGCCGATGAAGGGGCGGAGGCGCAATACATCCTCTGTTTCGACCGCCGCAGCGGGAAGAAACTCTGGCAGACGGAAATCCATCGTGGCGGGTTCATGCCCAAGCATTCCAAGAACACCTTCGCTTCGCCGACACCGGCATGCGACGGCGAGCGCGTGTTCTTGCCGTTCATCGCCCAGGACGGGTTTTGGTTGGTGTCGCTTGATCTCGACGGCAAGCTCGTCTGGAAAAAACGGCTCGGCGATTTCCATTCAAAGCACGGTTACGGCGCGTCGCCGGTGTTTTACAAATCGCTGGTGATCGTCGTCGCCGACCATATTCAGGGCAGCTTCATCACGGCCGTCCACCGGCGCACGGGCGAGGTTGCCTGGCGAACCAACCGCGACGACTACAAGTTGGGAACCTACGCCAGTCCGTCAGTCGGGCGGGTCGCCGGCCGCGAACAGTTGTTCATCCAGGGGCCGTTCAAGGTCTTCAGCTACGATCCCGCCAACGGCAAACTGCTCTGGACTTGCGACGGTCCCAGCGAGTCCACCTGCTCGAACGTCAGTTTCGACGGGGATCGGGTCTATGCTTCGGCCGGGTTCCCGAAGCGAAACTTCCTCTGCATCCGCGCCAACGGCAGCGGCGACGTGACGAAGACGCATGTGGTGTGGAAGCGGGACGGCAACTGCGCCTACGTGCCGTCGCTGTTGCTCGCTGACGGCCTGCTCTACATGGCCGTGGATGAGGGCAAGCTGGTTTGCTTCGAGGCAAAGACGGGTAACGTCGTCTGGGAGGAGAAAGTGCGCGGCAAATTCAGCGCCTCGCCCGTGCTGGCCGGCGGCCACATCTATCTGGTCAGCGAAGCGGGCGTGACGTTCGTGTTCAAACCCGGCCGGCAGTTTGAGCTGGTCGCCCAAAACGATCTGGCCGACGGCGGTTTCGCCACACCGGTTGTCCTCGGCGGCCGTATTTACCTGCGGACGCTGCACCAATTTTACTGCATCGGCAAACCCTGAGCGTCGCGGCACTGCTTTCAATGTTTCCAGAAAGACCGCGACCACCATGGCTCGCCGGGGCGATTCGCCCTACCCGACGCGCCCAAGCGCAGGGGGGAGTCAGACTGCCGAATCGGTTTCCCACGTTCGCAGGCCATACCGGCTGAGATAAATCGGGATGTGCTTGAAGAGCCGGTTGGTGCGCTCGATTTGCCGGATCAAGTCACGCTTGGCGTCCGAACGCGCTCCGTTCAAGAGAGTAATCGAACCTCCTTCGCCTCCTGCGCCGTTCACTTTCCAACCCAAGGCTCCGTTGGCCTGTGCGATTTCGATCACTTGATGTGCGTGGGGGCTGATCAACTCGGAGTGCAACCGGCCTTGCGCCTCGGTATTCTCGATCATGGCCCGGCCCAGCGCTTCGAAATCGCCTGCGTAGAGGGCATCGCGCGATTTCTCGGCCGTGACGCGCAGGTCAGCGATCTTGCGGCAATCCGGGCCGGCGTTTTCCAGTTCCCGAATCACTTTCTTATGCACTTCCGAAGACTTGTGGGATTTGCCTAAGAAGACCAGGCTGAGGCGACGTTCAAGCTCCCACCAGATGGCGTTGGGAACCTGGATCGAAGAGACCGAGGCATGAGGAAAACGGTGCATTTCCATGTAGTTGATGCCGCCGTAAGCCGAGCAGAGTTGGTCCTGAATGCCGCATTGTTGGTGGAGGAGTTCGACTTCGACCTTGTGGGCCATATACGCGACTTCGTGGGGGGTCAATCGGCCGGGCGTGAGACGGTCAAGAGCGCCGATCAACGCCACCGTCACGGCTGCAGACGTGCCGGTGCCTGCTCCGGCTGGGGCTTCGGAAAAGATCGTGACTTGGAACGCAAGGTCCTTGGGCACATGCATGCATTGAATGGCGGCCTCCAAGAGGGGGTGGCGCTCCCAACCTTCCTTGTCTGGATGCCGCACGTAGCGTTCCCCGTAGTTCTCGGCGTGAATGACAATGCGGTCGCTCTTGCCATCATAAGGCATCACCTCCAACTGCACCTCCGCGTAAGGATAGACGCCAATATTGAAGACCTTGCCGTGCCCGGCGAACCAAGTATCGGTCCAACCGCCGTTGTCACAAATGCGAATCGGGGCAACGCTGTTGATGATTCGCTTCCTCTGCTGGTTTCTCAGCTTCCTTGTCATAAGTCTCTGGCTGTCCGCAGCAGTCTCCTGCCCGCATTCTTTGCTTCCGCGCTCCGAGAAAGGCTATCCACGACTGGCAGCGCCGAACCGCATTTTCCACGGGGCAATGATGCCTTCGCGAATAATATGATTCGAGAGTTTTGATTCACCTTTCTTGCGGTTGCAGAAAAGGATGGGAACCTCTGCAAAGGTCGCGCCTGTTTTGAAAAAGGCGTATTTAAGCGCCATGATAAACGCATAGCCCGAAAGCTCGATGGCATCGAGTCGAAGCTTCCGCAGCGCACTTGCGCGCATGACGTTGAATCCGCCAGTGCAGTCGCTCAGCGGCATGCGGGTCACGAAGCGACAGTAGCGGTTTCCCCAAGAACTCAGGATTCGCCGCCGCAACTCCCAACCCTCTGTGCCGCCGCCGGCGGTGTATCGGGATCCGATGACAACATCTGCGCTCCCTTGCTCGACCATCTCGAACATCGCCGGCAAGCATGCCGGATCGTGTGAAAGATCTGCATCCATCATGGCCAAAACACCCACATCGGGATCCTTGAGCACCTCTGTAAACGCATGGATATAGGCCGCCCCGAGACCTTCTTTCTTCTGTCGCTTTAGGAGGCGCAGCTTCGGGAACCGTTCCTTGAGTTGTCCAACGGCTGCCGATGTGCCGTCAGGCGAATTATCATCAACCACCAAAACTTCAACGTCGGGAATCCGCTGAAATACAAGCGGAACAAGGCTTATGACGTTTTCCCGTTCATTATAAGTTGGAATGACAACGGTTTTCTTCATAGGCAACAGCAAGGGGATGGACGGACAAACGGACGGGAATTCTGGTTCCTGCTGTTTGGAGAAGCGGCGCTCGCCAACCGGGGAGCGCAGCCCTTCCGGTCGTTGAGCAGGCCGCAGGGTTCCACCAAGGGGAAATCCGCCCATATATTGTCTTGCATGGCTGGATCGAACCTCGCGCGCAGTGTAGCCGTCTCACCGACCGACACAAGCACAAACCCTTCGCTTCTCCTGGGCGATTGGGCGGTGTTCGTCATTGCTCACTCATCCTCCACTCCAAATCCAGCGGCAGGATCCTGGTTGGAGTTCGACTTCAAGTTTGAACCTAGCGGAATGCGTTTCCTACCTGCCAAAGCTTTCGGAATCCGAATACGATTGAGCAAGCACCGCAGTGCCAACGGAACTCTTAACTTCACTCTTCATTCGTCGTTCCAGACGTCCAGGTGTTGCGCAAGGTCCGATCAAGCGCGCCGTCGGCAGCCTTCAATGCGAGATTCCAGGGTGCAAGCTGTGCGCCCATCATCTGTCAAGAATCAGGAGTGTGACCCCCACAAGAGTTGAGGGAGAACCATTGCCCCTAAGGTGGACCGTGTTGTCCCGAAACTTGACGCTTAGGAGAAGACTTTCGACGCATCAATCCAATCATTTTATCCGATAAGACGTTTGAATCCAGCGGTCGGCTTCGGGCGCGCCCGGGACTTTCATGGCTGCGCTTCATCTTTCCGGCCGAGGGTCGTCGGTTTCGCGAACGGGCCGCTCATCGTTAGCGGGAAAACGCGGACGATGCCGGCCTTGTTGCAAAAATAAAGCCGGCAGGGCGCGGACTTGTTATTTCCATCGCCGTCGGCCCAAAGCGCGTAGAAGTCGGGATGCGCGCTGGCGGCTTGTCGCACATAGCAGTGGTTGTGTTTGCTGCCCGCTGTGAGCTGTTTGATCTTCTTCCATGTCGAGCCTTGGTCGTGACTGGTCCACATGGCGATCTCGCCGCCGGTTTTCCACAGTTGGGGTCCGGGTTCCGTCGGGCCGATTATCCGCCAGGTTCCGTCGTCTTCGATGTAGAGCGAACCGCAGTCGAAATTGTGCGACGACGTGGTCACTGGGTAAAACATCCAGCGGTCGACCACCCAATGCGCGACCGTCCAAGTCCGCGGCCCGCCGGGCCCCTCGTTCGTCTGGCCCGCGGGCGAGGTCAGGAATAAAATCGCAGGCCGTCCCTGCCGGTCAAACGTCAAGTGCTGGATATACACTTGCAGATGCTCGCCCCAGAAGTCGCGCACCAGCGCCCGACACTTGACCTCTCGAATAGGCGGCGTGAAGTCCTTCCCGTCAGCCGTCTGCCAAGTCTTGCCCATGTCGTCGCTCTGCAAGTAGAACAGATTCGAGCGGTCTCTCGTTCGTCCGATCCAATTGTTCATGGCTGTGGCCACGCGTGAGCCGCACGCCGCGGTGAACTGATAGAGGCCGTGGCCGGGCTTTCCTCCCTCCTGGCCCACCGTCCACGCATTCAGTTGGCCGGGGGCTTTCCAGGTTTCACTGTTGGCCAATCCCTTGCCAGTAGAACTGGTGGTCCAGAAGGACTCGCGATTGTGATCATACTTGGTGAAAAAGACGAAGAAGCCCTTGTTCGGAATCCACCACGGGTTGGGATACGTCATCGGCGTCGCGATGATTCGCTCGAAGCTTTCGACGCTGTAGCGTTTCCTGGCGCGATAGATGTAAGCCGCATCGCCGTGACCGCTGACGAAAACCCACACGTAGCCGTCACCGTCAACGGAGATGGTCGGGTTCCTGTGCCCATCGGCTGCCTGACCCGGTTTGAGATTCCACTTCCCCCAATCATGGACGATTGTGGGTCGCGGCACGACGTCGCGTTCATGATCATAGTAAGACGCCATCGCCTGCAATTGCTGCTTGCCCGCGACCGTGCCGCCGTAAACGAAGAAGGTCTTCTTGGCCTCCGCACAATAGATCGCCGAGGGCGAGTGTTGGGAAGGGAATAGCGCAAACCCGCCCCCATATTCCTTGCCGCCATACCAAATTCCGCGATAGCCGTCGGCGGTGGGATTCATCGCCGGGGCGGATTTCTCGTGTTCCGCCGCAAACAACATAACGGCGAGCGACATCATCGCTAACATGGAGAGTTTCTTTCTCATCGGATCATCTTATTCCTTTCCGACGGCTACGGCGATGGCTCAACCAGGCTTCGCCGGCATCATGGCGCAGCCTTTGCGAACGCAATCATTGCCCGGCGGTTCAAGGTGTTTCAGCGAGGAACAAATCCAGCACGCGCTTTGCGTTCTTCGGGTTGAGCACCAACGCGCCGTGGCCGAAGTTCGGGTCTTCGATGCTTTGCACGACCGTTGCGCCTTGTTCTCTCAACCACACGGCGGCGCGCCTCATGCCGGGGATGCCATCGCGTTCGGGCTGCGGGTCGCGTCCGCCGGCGCACGTGATCCAACACGTGCCTTTCAGCGGATGATCGCCAAAAACGCCGGCGACAATCGCGCGCGTCGGCGGGTAATCAAGTCCCACGCCGCCGGAACTGGCGACGTTGAGCGCGAAGTATTTTCTGCCGCGCCCGGCGTCAAGCGCGGCGATGGCGTAGGCATTGGCCGAACCGCGGCTGAAGCCGTGGAACATCACCGTGCCGGGCCGCGCACCGAGTTTTTGCAGCGCGAGATCAACCTCGCGATAGACCTGTGCGGGCGCGTAGTAGGAGTCGCGCGGGTTGTCCCCGCCCAGCCACCATTGCACGGAGAGCAGACCGACGTCGCGGCCCTTGAGGTGCGGACTCCAGATCGCGAGGTCGTCGGTGGCGAAACCGTGCGTGCCGTGCAACGAAACGATCCAGTGCTTCGGTGCGCTCGCGCCGCCCTTCGCGCGCCAGACGGTGAGGAAACTCTGCCCGTCGGTCGTGGGAAGAACCTCGGGCTTCAGTCCTGCGACGGTGGAAAATTGTCTCGAAGCCTCGGCCTTCTTGAACAACGCGGCGGCGTGACCGGTGAGGTTGTTCTGGGCTAAAGCAAGTTGCGTCCAGCCGAGCAAGATGAGCAGACAGAGTGTCTTCATATTGGACAAGGCTGAATTCTAGACAACCGTCGCCACCGAACAAGCGCAGAATCCTCCCCACCCTTCAGGGTGCGACTCGGCAGGAGAAGTGGGTGCAGGCCGGAAACCGACCATTACAAGAGACTCTTCCGTGTCACGGAGAGTTCTGTCAGGCCCGGCTATCGCGGCGATCCGCCGGTCGAGTCGAAGCGAATATGGACCAAGCCGCCAGCGCCCCAGAGTTTCGTGACATGGTTACAGGCCGCCAGAAGGTCCCCGTCGGAAACCCAGTAGGGTGAATACCACTCCCGGTCCACATCGAGGATCAGAACGCGGCGGGTCGCGCCGTCGTAGGCCCCGATCGGAGAGATATGAGCGTAGGGTCCCCCTCTAGCGCCGGTCAGATCATCCTGAACGAAATGGACCAGCAAGAAATCCGCCGCATTCTCTTCGTTGGCCCGGAGGATCTCCCGGAATTCCTCCAGAGACCGATTCCGAAATGAATGGGCCGTGACATGTGCCCGGACGCCCTGGCTGCGGGCCGTTTGCTCGACCGCGGCCCTGAGTTCATCCAAGGTGAGCCCGTGCCTTCCCTGAAGGCCTTCCTTGGACACCAACTCCCGCAGCGGCACCTCCCGAATGCTCTCCAAGAGCATGTCCTGCGTGATGTTCCGCTCCGTGTCCGTGATCCGGGCGCGGCTCTTGATCGCGGCGTTGAAAACCATCGCGATGGAGGCAACGGAGCAGGCGTAGTCGTTGCGCTGCGGCACGTAGAAAGGCATGAGGCGCCAGAAATCCGAGGCGACGGCCCCGCGGAAATACTGGTGGTCATTGATGAGCGGGGTGGCCTTCGGACCATATTTCGGGTGTGCCTCCGCCACGATAGCAGCAGACAAAATCACAGACAGCAGGAAAAGCACGATCCAAGGAAAAAACACTCTTTTCAAATGAAGACTCATAGCAGGATTATTGAACTCCGCTGGCATCGTAACAGCGGCTTCCGCTGGCGCAAGCACCGAGTCCTCAGCGTCGAATCGTCGCCCTAGCCATGCGCGACAAACCTCCCTATTGGCACGTAAAACCGCCATCCACGCAGACCAACGCCCCAGTCATGAACGGGCAATCGTCGGACAACATGAACAAGACCGCTCGCGCGATTTCCTCGGCCTTGCCGAGTCGTTGAATAGGTTGGGCCTTCCTCAACGTCTCGTAGATGTCCTCCAGAGGAATACCGCTCGCACGGTGATAACGCTCCACAGTTGGTTGAAGCATTGGCGTATCAATGGTGCCCGGACAGATGCAGTTTACACGAATGTTGTGCGGGGCGTAGTCAATGGCGGTGCTCTTGGTCAGTTGGCCGATAGCCGCCTTCGTCAAACCGTAGGCGGAACTGCCGCCTTTCCCGACGAAAACCTGGTCCGATCCCATAAGCACGATGTTCCCGTATTTGCCGGCCCGCATCACGGGCAGGACTTCCTTCAACACAAAGAACACACCCTTGAGGTTCACCGCAAGGATGCGCTCAAAGTCCTCGACGCTGGTCTGCTCGATATTGGCAAAAAGGTGATAGCCCGCCGCCGCGAAGAGCAGGTCAATCCGCTTCTCCCGCGCCACGACCTGCGCGATGGCCTTCTGGATCTGCCGGTGGTCGCTGACGTCGCACGGGATATGCTGCGCGTCCTTCGTTTCTTGGATGTCCAACGCATAAACAGCGCACCCTTCCTGAGCCAAGAGGCGCACGACGGCGTTCCCCATGCCCGATGCGCCGCCCGTCACGACAGCAATTTTTCCATTGAAACTCATGGTGATTTCCTTTCGTCGGCTGCGTGGTTCGCTTGAACGTTGTTGCCATTCTCGCAGTCCGGCCGCCCGAGACAAGCACAAATCCCTCGCCCCAATCGCTGGTTTTCGCTCTGAAGCATCCTCGTCATTCCCCATCTTCCACTCCAGAATCCCGCCGGAGAACTTTGGCTGGAGTTGGCCTTCGAGGTTGCGGCTCTGGTGGAGCCGTTCTCCGAACACGATTCAGCAAGCATCGCCGTGCCGATGAAACTCTTCACGGTTCACTCTGCATTCTTCACTCGCCGCACCGCCTCCCAAGCCCCGCGCAAAATCCCGATCCAGTGCGCCGTCGTCAGCCTTCAGGGCGGGAGTTGGCAGGAGGAGTGGGTGTGTAGGCCCAGAAACCAGCTCCTTCAAATCGTCGGGAGGAAGAACCGCACGCCGAGCATCTGGCAAGAATCAGGAGTTGCCCCAATGGCGCCCAAAGACCCGCGTCACGAATCGAACCCGCAGTAATGATGGGCGACGGCTGAGAAGCGTGTTAGCGTTTTTCCCCATGATTGCCAAACTCCGTTTCTTGGTGGCGTTCAGTCTGGTCTTTGTGCTGGAGGAAATTCCTTCCGCGTTCGCCGCCGAACGGCTGCCGAGTTTTGCCAATGTCTCCTACGGCCCGCACACCAATCAACTGCTGGATGTTTACCTCCCGCCGGGCAATGGCCCATTCGGCGTGGTCGTGTGTTATGGCGCGATCTGGGTTCCCAAGAAAAGCGTGCCCGGTCACGGCTTTAACGTTCTCTTCCCGAAGCAAATCGCCATGGTCGCGGTTCAAACCCGTGGCATGAACCTCGCCGTAAGCGAGAAGGCCAACCCGCCGATTTCCTACGTCTTGAGCGACGCCCGCCGCGCGCTCAAGTTCATCCAACTCCACGCCAAGGAATGGAAACTCGACCCAAACCGCATCGGCACCTTTGGCGGATCGCAGGCCACCATTCCGTCGTTCTACGCCGCGCTCACCGCCGTCAAAACCGACGTCAACTCGGCGGATCCCGTCGAGCGCGAATCGGTCAAGGTCAAGGCGATCGCTTTCTGGCGCGGGCCGGGCAGTATTGATCCCAAGCGCCTGATGGAATGGAATCCCGGCGTGGAGTGGGGAGCGCCGGCTTGGGGAGGCACCGTGGCGGATACGTTGAAACGATACGATGAACTGTTCCCGGTCATCTCGAAATGGTCGCCGGAATATTTCGTGACGAAGGATTCGCCGCCGATGTTTATCGAGAACGAGTGGGGTCTGACCAAGCCCGAAGATCCCAAAATCACCATGGCGAATTACCAGACGCATTCGCCGCTCTGGGGCATCGGGCTGAAAAAATACGTCGAGCGGTTCGGCGTGACTTGCTATCAAAAACATCTCGGCCACCCGTCGGAAAAATACAACGACCTCTGGGATTTCCTCGCCAAACGGCTGCAAGCAGTGCCGGAGTAGCCGTCATCGGCGGCTGGACAAATCCCATCAACCACGACAGCTTCTCCGCGGTGAGCCGGCTGTTTTGAATTGCGCCGCCCGCATCACTCACCCAGAGTAATCTGATTATGGGTGCTCAATGGAAACAGTCCGGGCGCGAAGCCAGCGCGCAGAAGAAAGGCCAGATGGTCGTCAAGATCGTCCGCGAAATCATGGTCGCCGTCAAACAAGGCGGGCCGGATCCCGACCTGAATGCTCGCCTGGCCGTCGCGGTGGAAAAAGCCCGCAAGGCCTCCGTCTATCGCGACACCATCGAGCGCGCCATCAAGAAGGGCGCGGGCCAGACCGAAGAAAAAGTGAGCTTTGAATTGGTCACCTACGAGGGCTTCGCGCCGCACAAGGTGCCCGTCATCGTCGAGTGTCTCACCGACAACCGCAACCGCACCGCGCCGGAAATCCGCAACATTTTCCGCACCGGCGCGCTCGGCCAGCCCGGCAGCGTCAGCTTCTTCTTCAACCACTTCGGCGTGGTCGAAGCCAGCCACGCCGACCCGCAGCGCGACGCCGAGAGCGATGCCATCGAAGCCGGCGCGCAGGAGATCGAGCCACTGGAAGCCGACGAAGTGCCCGCAAGTCACAAAGGCGCGCGCTTCTTGGCCGACATCAAGGATCTCGACACGGTTACGAAGGCATTGAAGGCCGCCGGCTGGACGGTCAGTGCGTCGGAGATCCGCTATCTGGCCAAGAGCTTTCCCGAACTTGGCGAGGCGCAGCGCAAGGAGGTCGCCGACTTCCTCAACGCGCTGGACGATCACGACGACGTGCATCGGGTCTATGCGGCGATCAAGTAAGGAAGCGCGCACGGTGTTGGCCACAGTTGGGCAAAGCCGAACCACTGGGCCGGCCAAGAGCGATTGAAGAGCGATATCACGCCGCGAACGATTCTGTGAGTTCGTCGCGCGTCAGGCCCGCATCTGTTGCAGCAAGCTGTCTTTGTCGTAGATCTCCCAGGCTTCCGCCAGTTTGCCGTTCTCGATGCGGAACGTGCTGATAGCCGGCAGGCGGATGACGTTGCCCTTCGCCTTGATGTCGCCAAAGTCCCCGATGTGCTTCACCGTCACCACAAAATGACAGTCCACCTTGTCGCCTTCCGCCAGCATGAACTCGATGTCAATCTTCATGCCGCTGAAGATGCTGCCGAGGACGTCCTTGAAGAACCGGCGGACGCCTTCCGGCCCCGGCGGCAGGCCGGGCGGCATGTGATGATCCACGAACGTGTTGGCGACCAGTTGTCCGATGCCGGACAGATCGCCCATTGCCTCCGCGTAGTAGCGCCGGACCAGTGCCTTGTTTGCTTCTGACATGATGTTCTCCTTCAGTTGAGTTGTGATTCCGTTTAACTCACCCACTTCATCCGATACGAGTTCTGAATCCAGCGGTCGGCTTCGGGCGCGCCGTGGACTTTCATCGCGGCGCTGTCCCACTCGATGGGCCGGCCCAAGCGCAACGACAAGGTGCCGGGCAGGTAGGCTTCGCAGACGCGCGCCCCGATCTCGAAGTGGTTGTAGGTGGCCGGGCCGCCCTTGCACGCTTGGAACCACTCCTGCATGTGGTTGTCGTTGGTCAGGCGCGGCACGCTGAGCGGCAACGTCTTGACCGCGTCATGGTCCAACACGCCGCGCCACTTCTTGTCGCCCTTGAGTTTCATGATGCCGGCGACGCCCCAGCCATCGGTGTAGAGCTGGCCGCGCTGCCCGACGAACAGACAGCCGGTAGTCGGCAACTGCCCTCGACACTCCTTGACGGAATTGGTGATCTCCTCCGGCGGATACTTGCCGCCGTCGCCCCACCAGAGCGTGACCGGCGCCAGACCCTCGCGCGCGGGATACTCGAAACGGAAGCATCCCCGCGAGACATAAGTCTCCTTGACCGGTTCGGGAAGTTCGGCGGTAACGCGTGCGGGCGGCCCGAGTTTCAACGCGCGGACCGGCAACTGGAACGTATGGCAGCCCTGGCCGGCCAGCATGCCGTTGCAGAAATCGAGCCAGTTCTGCGCCTTGATGCAGCCGGGCATATAGACGCCCGCCTTGAACGGCCGCCACGGCACCGGCCCCAGCCAGGCATCCCAGTTCAAGCCCTCGGGCACCGGGTCCTCGCCCGGCGGACGGTCCTGGCTCGGCGGAAACTTGCCGCAGTAATCCGACCAGAGCCAGACCTGCTCGACCTGGCCGAGCACGCCCGCCTGGATGACCTCCACGGAACGGCGGAACGACTTGCTGCTCGTGCCCTGCGTGCCCAGTTGCGTGGCGACTTTGCTGCGCGGCGTCAGCTCAATCAGCTCCCGCGCTTCGGCGATCGTGCGCACCAGCGGCTTCTCGCAATAAACGTGCTTGCCCGCCTTCATGGCCCGCACGGAAATCGGCGCGTGCCAGCGCGAACCGATGGCGATGACCACCGCGTCGAGCGACTTGCCTTTCGCATCGGGGCGAACTGCCGCTGGTCCACGTCGCACATCGCCACCAAGTTCTCGCCTTGGCGCAGAATCTCCGTGATCAACGCGCGACAGCGCCCGCCTGTTCCGATGGCGGCGATGTTGAGCCGATTGCTGGGCGCCGCAGCGCCGAACACACGCGAAGGCAGCACCAGCGGAGCGGCAATTAATCCCGTGCCGGCGAGAGCGACACGCTTGAGGAACGCCCGACGACCGGGCTTGTAGCAAGACTCAGTGCTTTTCATGATGACTCTCCTAGCTCATGTTCGTGGCTAACGTCTTCGCAATCACTTCCCATAACCAGTCAACTTCAACAACTCATTTGCCGCTGCCAAGAACTTCGTAGCGTCTTCGGCAGTCGGATTATATGCGCTATGAACGACCTGATTGCGCATTGACATGATGGAGTCCAAAAGATCGCGAACTGGCTCGATGGCGATGCCCTTGTCATGAGCAGCCTGTCGAAAGGCTCGCCGAAATCCGGGCTTTCCAAGTTTGGGGTCGTCAACAAGCGCAGCGGCACGAGCAAGAGCTGTATAGCCCATCAATATCTTCTCAGATGGACTCTTTGCCGCACGAGCCTCCGAAAACGCTGTCATTACTTGTTCCGAACCTGGCAGTTGCTGACCCTCCATAAGCGCCCTGTATTTGGCTGGGAATACAGAGGCGAAATCAACAAGTAGCTCGTCGGTTAGAAACCGTTTTACGAATGCATAGGCAACCTCGACGTAGAACTGCGTAGATCCGGCGTCAGGAACAAGGCCCTTGTGCTGAATGGTGTTTCGCAAATCATGCAGCTCTTCTAGTCGCGGTTGTTCAGGAATCTTGAGTGGTTTGAGCGAAGAGAATGTTTCGTGGAGGTTTAGTGTCGTGCCATCGGTCTTGTAAATAGACTTACCGGTTTGAACCGTCTTCTCCTTCAGAAACAGCTCAACCGCATGATCCACATGGAGAATGGAGAACTTCCTGCTACGGACAGAACCGTCAAGATAGTGCTCAAGTCCGTGTTCGAAGGACTCCGCAGCGTGGACGAACATCGGTGATTGGTTCATTGGCGTATCGTAGCAACAGTTCCCGTGACAACAACAAGGAAGTCTCGCGCTGCAAGTCTCCAGCTTTCCTTTTGCATCATCCTTATTCCTTCATCCTCCACTCCAGAATCCCGCCGGAGAATTTCGGCTGGAGTTGAACTTCGAGGCGCAGGGCGGTGGTGGTGACGGGGGTGAAGGTGACGCGGTTGAGTTGGTCGCGCTTGACGCCGAAGCCGGTTGCGGTGGCGACGGTGATCAGGGCCGAGCGGACGGGGCGGGGAAGAGACGTGGTCATGGCTAATCCTTGGGGGAACTCCGGGCCTTGGCCGCGACCCGGTTCCAAAGGCCGAAAATCTTGTGTCCGAGCCGGGTTGACTCCGCATGGCGCCTCGCGAACCGGAAGGCTTTTTGGGGCCAAGAGGACGGCGACGACTGTCCCGCCGCCTCAAGCAGCCTGATGAGATTCTGGAACATCGGATAGGGAGGGATGAGTCTTTCCTGACAGAACCACCCCTTCGCATTTCCTCTGGCCCGTCTTTTGACCAAGTCGAGGAAATTGGAGTTATAATACCTGATATGATCGGCCTTGAACCCCGGAAGCTTGAGGGCGGTGTCCGTCCTTTCGGCAAAATTGATGTCTTCGTTTACGATAAGCCCTTTCTCGCGGCACATGAGGCCGAGAGAGGTTCCAGGATAGGGGTGGAATATGCCTATACCGGGGTAATTAGGCTCGAGTTCGGCATTGAGGTTGATCGTGTCGATGAAGCGTCGGGGCGTCTCACCGGGAATGCCCACCATATTTTGCGAGAAGGTCGGGATGCCGCAGGCGTGGGCGAGGGCGAAGGTCTCGATGATTTTTCCCCGGGCCAGTTTTTTGTTGAGTATCGAATTGCGCACGAAGTCGTTCCCGGATTCGACGCCGAAAACGAGCAGCGTGCAGCCTGCGGCCTTCAATAACCGCAGCATCTCCTTGTCGCAGGTGTCAACGCGGCTGTTGCAGACAAACGGCAGCTTGATCGAATCCGCATAGCGCGTGAAAAAATCATGAAACCATTTCTTGTTGAGCGTGATGATGTCGTCGTGGAGCAGGACGAAATCGAGATGGTAGCGGTCGATCGTCTCCCTTAATTCCCCGATGGCCTTGTCCACGCTGCGGAAGCGGACGTATTTCCCCTCGTAGAGCGAGCGCAGCGCGTGGTTGGAGCAGAACGCGCAGTCGAAGGGACAGCCGCGCGCGAACAGGAATTCGCCGAGCCGTTTGTTTTCCTGGCCGCAGCGTTGAATGGAATGCCTGGGGTCGCAGATCTTTTCGAAACCGAAGGTTTCGCGATCGGGGGCCGGAAGCTCGTCGAGGTCCGGGACGACGGGTCGGAGCGGATTGCGGATAATGCCATCGGGAGTCTTGAAATCGAAATTATGCACGCCTGTGAAGTCGGAACCGCCGGCGCGCGCCGCCAGAAGCTCGAGCAGGGCGTATTCACCCTCGCCCCGGCATATGGCGTCGAGGCCCTCGGTTTCCTCCAAGCACTTGGGCTCGACGGTTGGATGGATGCCTCCGCAAATGGTGAAAGTCTCGCGGGACGCCTGCTTCACGAGAGGCGCGAGCTTCTTGACCCATGGATACATCGAGGACATCGAGGAGAAAGCGGCCGCGTCGGGGCGGGTTTGCCGCACGGCCTGGAGGAATTCGTCCGCATCCTTGTCGTTCCTGATATAGCTGAAGGCGACCTCATGCCCTTGCTTTTTGAGGGCCGCGATCAGGTAGCCGATGCCGACGCTGTAATGGGGCGGGTAGGTCGAAAAAGTGTCCAGGTAGGCGAAATGTATTCTCATCGGACGGCTCCTCGCCGCAAGGAGGCATGCCGCCGCTCCCGGTGATTCATGGCCGCCTCATCCAGAGGAAATAATCGCCGGCTTTCGCTCTGAATTATCCTCATCACTTGCTCATCCTCCACTCCAAAATCCCGCCGGAGAATTTCGGCTGGAGTTGGACTTCGAGGCGCAAGGCAGTGGTGGTGACTGGCTCGAAGGTGACGCGGTTGAATTGGTCGCGCTTGACGCCGAAGCCGGTCGTGCTCTCGACGGGCTTCCATTGCCCGCCGTCTTTGTAGAGGAGCTTCCAGCTTTGCGGGACGCGGCAGCCGCCTTTGCCGGTGTCGTCGAACCAATAGACCTCGGCGGCGGAAACCTTTGTCGGTGTGTCGTAGGTGCGCTCAACCCACTCGACGGTGCCTTTGTGGTCCCACCATGTCATGCGCGGGATGGCGTGGTCGTTGGAGTTCTTCGGCAACTGGCCGTCGAAGCACGCCTCGGCGCTGTCGCTTGGCCAGCAATACGACGCCGCCCACGGCTCGGGCGGCGCGGGCTTGGTGCGGAACCAGACGGACATCTCGTTCGGGCCGCGGTTCTCCCAGAGGCAGTTGGGAATCAACGTCAGCGCGTCGCCTGCACCCTTCGGGACGATCTTTACGGTGACGATGCCGCCGAACAAGTCGCGCCGCTCCTGCGTCTCGAACCACACGTCCGCGCCTGGCATTTTGGCGAGCACCTTGCCGTCGTTGTCGGCGCCCTCGGCGCAATAGACCAGCGGGCCGCGCTCGACGGCGAACTTATCCACGTCCTCCTTCACCGCCGGATGCGCGACGACGCGGCGCACGGGCATCGGCAGTTCCAATTCGACCGTGTCACCGGCCTGCCACGTGCGTTTGATCTGCGCGAAACCTTTCTTCAACGCGAGAACGATGGGCTTGCCGTTGAGCTTGAGCGTTGGAATGAGATCGCGGTCAGAGACCGCGGCTAAAGCGTCGTAGCGGTAGAGGTCGCTGGGCACCGGCTCGTTGCGCGCCCAGCCGGGGATGCGGACGTTGAGCGTGAACGCGACTTTTTTCTCCGGCGTGACGGTGAGTGTGACGCGGCCGTCCCACGGGTAGCGCGTCTGCTGGCGCAGCTCGACGGCGGTCTTGCCGAGGGTCAGCTTCGCGGTGCTGCCGGCGAAGAGATTCACGAACGCCTCGCTGCCGCGCGTGGCGTAGATGTAGCCGGCCAGTTCCGGCAGGAAGCGCACGACGTTGACGGGGCAGCAGGCGCAGCCGAACCACGGGCTGCGCTGGTAGCGCGCGTCGCTGGCGAGCGGGTTCGGGTAGAAGAATTCGGTGCCGGTGAGCGCGACACCGGAGAGGAAGCCGTTGTAGATGGTGCGCTCGAGCACATCGAGATACTTGGCGTCGCCGTGGAGCAGGAACATGCGCTCGTTCCAGAGGGCGTTGGCGATGGCGGCGCAGGTCTCGTTGTAGGCGGTCTTGTTCGGCAACTCGTAGTTCGCGCCGAACGCCTCGCCGTGCCGCGTCGCGCCGATGCCGCCAGTGAGGTAGAGCTTCTTGGAGACGACGTTCTCCCAAAGCCGGTCAATCGCCGCGATGAGCTTCTTGTCGCCGGTGAGCGCCGCGACGTCGGCAACGCCGGCGTAGTAGTAGGCGGCGCGCACGGCATGGCCGACGGCCTCGTCCTGCTCGTGGATCGGTTTGTGATCCTGCTGGTTCGGGCCGCGGAGTTTGTGTGTGTCCTCGCGACCGCGCAACTCGACGTAGAACCGAGCGAGGTCAAGGTAACGCTTCTGGCCGGTGACGCGGTAGAGTTTGCAGAGGCCAATCTCGATCTCCTGATGGCCGGGCGGCTCCTTGAGCTGGTCTTCGCCGGGGCCGAACGTCTTGCAAAGCATATCGGCGTTTTTCGTCGCCACGTCGAGCAACGTGCGTTTGCCGGTGGCCTGGAAGTGCGCGACGGCGGCTTCGTAGAGATGGCCGACGTTGTAGAGTTCGTGGCTGCCGGCGAGGCTGGACCAGCGTGTTTTGCCGCTCATGCGAGGCATCTTCTCTGGCAGGAACAGCCGGCGCGCGGTGTAGAGATAGCCGTCCGGCTCCTGCGCGGCGGCGATCTTGGCGATGAGGTCGTCGAGGTATTTGTCGAGCTTCGGGTCGGGCGCGATGGCGAGCGAGTAGGCCGCGCCCTCGATGACCTTGTAAACATCGGAGTCGTCGAACGGGATGCCCTTGAACTCGCCCTTCATCAGCCCGGCGGCCTTGGCGAAGTTGTCAATGCGCCCGGTCTCCTCGCATCGCTTGAAGTCATACCAGACCGTGACCGCACGGTTGGTTTCCATGCGCGGCGACCAGAACGAGTCCTGCACATGCACGGCGGTGAACGGCACGGGCTGGATCGGGTAGTCCTTGGACGATGTTGCGGCGCTGGCGGCGAGGCTTAGGGCGGAAATGAAAGCGACAGAGGCGACGATTCGTTTCATAATGCGTGAGTGTGGCGAAGTCCGCCGCAAATTCAAACCCGAAGTTTGCCGCGTAACGTCGTCCTCACGCTCCGCGTGAGGTTTTCTTAACGCCGCATCACGCGGAGCGTGATGACTACTATCTGGCGAGTTTTCGCGGTCACACGCTCAGCAGGCAGGCGCCTTCCACCGGGACGCAGACGGTGACGGCGGGTTCGAGACCGGCGGGTTCGTAGTAGTGGCACGCCAGTTGATGCTCCACGTCCACCGCCGATTCCTTTTTTGCCAGCACCATGATGCAACCGCCAAGGCCCGCGCCGGCCAGTTGCGCGCCGACGACGCCCTCGACTTGGTTGACAAGGTCCACCATCCGATCAAGCTCCGGTGTGCTGCACGCGTAGCCGCCGGGCCGTGTCCAAAGCTGCGCACGGTTGACGCGCGCCGGTTCCTCGCTCCGCAAATCCTCGATGAGCGAATCCAGCATCGCGTCCGTCACGTGCCAGTTTTCCTGATGCATACGGCCGTTGGTGCCGAGGCCGCTGACGCGGTCGCCGTTGTGGCTGATCCGCATGAACTGCCCGATCCTGGCGAGGTCGCCGCTCCGCAACAAGCTCGCGAAGAGGCGGCTGCGCTCGCACTCGGCGACGCCAAACGTCATCACGCTGCGCAGCCAGTAGCCGTCGGGTTCCTGGTGCGAGGCGAAGATTTTCTCCAGCCGCGGGCGATGGTGCGGTGCGAGCAGGTCGGCCAACTGCTTCCGCGTCACCGGCTCCGGCAGCGTGCGCAGCATCGAGTAAATCTCGCCAACCTTCACGCCGAGCCGCGTCGGGTTCACGTCGCGCAGGTGTTCGAGCAGGTGCGCGTATTGCGGGAAACGGTCCTTCAGCAGCAGGAAGCCAAGTTCGTAGGTGGCGACCTTTTCGTTGAAGCGGCTGCGCGCGCCCTCGCTTTTGGCGGCGCGGACGTGGCTGTTGGCGATGAGCAGCGCCAGTTCGGGCGGAAAGTCGGAACTGCCCTCGATGCGGAACGGGAAGAAGCCGACGTGGGCAACCTTGCCGCGGTGACTGAACCGGATGGCGGCATGATCGGCCGAGCCGCCGCGGCTGCCGACGAACCATTCGCCTTCGCCGCAGAGATCCACGAACTGCTGCGCTGTGAGATCGAACCGGTTGAGCGCCACCGCCGCCGCTGCCGTCGCAACCACCACGGCGGAGCTGCTGGAGAGACCCGCAGCCATCGGGACGTTGCCGCTGACGGCGCAATCCATGCCGAGCACCTGGACGTGGCGGTTGGATTCCTGCAAGCGAAGGACGGCGGCCTTGACGTAGTTGGACCAGTCGCCGCGGCTGTTGAGGACGATCTGCTGGACCTGCTGCGAGTTGACATAGTGCAGCCAGTTTTCCCACGTCAACCCGCCGAGAAGCTCCGCGATGCGAAATTCCTTGTCGGGATGCTGCTGACTCTCCGTGTTGACAAGCCGCACGGTGTCGTCCTGCCGCGCGGAAGCGACGAAGATCACCTCGCGGTTGATGGCCATGACGTTGACGTAGCCACCGCGATGGTCCACGTGGCGGCCCATGAGGTTCACCCGGCCCGGCGCGCGGGAGATGATCACCTCGCGGTTCTTGCCGTAGCGCGCTGCGAAAAGTTTCAGCGTGTCCAGGATGGCGGCGCGCCGCTCGTCGAGGCTGGCACTGTCATTACCATAGAGCGTGGCGAGGTGTGAGCGAAGTTTTGGCGGAAACTTCTCAAAGAGCGCAATCCACGCCGACGCAGGCTTCAGGAGTTTACGACTCAAAGGCGTCGGTTTGACCAGAGGCTTGCCGGCCTGCGCCGCCAGCCGCCGCCGGAGCACGCTCTCGACTTGCAGCAACTCGTCCGGCGAGTTGTAGCTCAAGACCGCGTCGCGGTCGTCGAGCACCACCATCCTCACGCGATGGAGCAGCTCGCCGTCCGAGCCACGGGTGGTCGCCATGTCGTTGATGGCGTCGGTGAGGTAGAACTCGCCCTGGGCGTTGTTGGATTTGAGTTTGGCCAGCGTTTCATACATCGGCTGGGCACGAAAGAGGTAGAGCGAGATGTTGACGGTTGGCGACGCGGCCTCGATCTGCGCGGCCGTGAACGCGCGGCCGGCCAACGTCACGGTCCGGCCCGTCGCTTCGATTTGTTTTTTTAACTCTGCGACGCTGATCGGATCTTTCTTCTCCAGCAGCGGCGCGACCGGGCCGAGCAGGCGTTTCAGTTTGGAGGGGTTCAACACGGCGGCCGTGGCGAGTTGCCGCAGCGGCTCCGGACGGATGGTTCGTTTGCCGCGAGTCGCGCGGGCCAGCCGTTCCATGAGTAGTGCGCGCTGGATGTCGCTCAGCTCGACGTTGCCAAGGATGGCGCCGTCGGACGCCTGAACAACGCGCCCCTCGGTATCGCCGGCGGCCTTCGGCACTGTCATGAAGGCCATGTCGGCCTGCGTGCGCGAGAACGTGCCGAGCAGTTCCGTCACGACGCGTGGTTCAATGATCTTGTCGCCCATCGTTACGAACACCGGTCCGCGATGGCCCATGCGTTCGAGCGCTTCGGCTGCCAGCCGCGCGGCGTGGCCGGTGCCCAACGGCTCGGCCTGATAAACAAACATCGCCCCTGGGTGCCGCGCGGCGACGGTAGTCATGACCTGCGTGGCCATTGCGCCCACCACGACGACGAAACGCGTGACGCCGGCGGATTCGATCGCGCGCAAATTGCGGAGGATGGCCGGTTCGCCGGCGATCTCGAAGCAGACCTTGTGTGTGTCGTTGGACCGCATGCGCGTGCCCTGACCGGCGGCGAGCACGACGCAGACTACCTGACGCAGTTCATCGACGTTCATCGTGGATGGCTCCTTTGTCTCCTACCGAACACGTCGCGAGGCTAGATTCCGCCGCCCGCCAACTCAAGACGAAAGCGGAACACCGCAAGCGTCACGGCTTGCCATCTACGGATGGTCGCTCAAGATTCCGAGGCGGGGAGAAAAACGGTCCCGGCGCGCTCGCGCCAAAGAGTTGCGGCGTTTCATGCGGCTTCGGGTCCGCCTGCGGCGCAAGATGCTTGAAGACGTTCCGGAAACTCAGGCTGCACTGGAGCCGGCGCTGGCTTTTCTCGTCAATCTTCGGGTTTACCGTGATGATCGCGTGGGTGAACGGCGGCACGGACTTGATCTTCTGCGCCGCAGCGCGCGCTTCGCGGTAGCCAAGCTTGCGATCTTTCACCGCCGCGTCGAGCCGCTTGAGGTCTTCCAGCGTGATCGGATCCCAGAGCGAGCGATAGAGCTTCGGCGTCACCGTCGGCGCGATGATGTTGACGATGCGCTTCTTGTCGCCCTCCTGCTGCCAGAAGGCGATGATGAGTATGAAAGGCTCGGCCACTTGGAACTGCCGCAACGCGTCGCCCATGTCCACAGGCGTGCCGTATTTGATGGCCTTCATGTTGCACGGCAGGCCGCCGTGGTTCTTGTTGATCTCTTTCGGGATGTCCCACTTCTGCGTGTAGTCCGGCAGGACGTAACCACCGAAGAACGTGTCGCGCACCCATTTCTCGAAGACGTAACCGTGACGCTGCACCTCGCGGCGATCCTCTTCCGGTATGGCAACCGCCGGCGCGACGGCGATAAACAGCGTCAGCGCCAAAACCAACCGGTAGATACAATGGATGGCGGCAAAACGCGTGTTCATGACCGACACTTATTACGGTGCAGGCTGCAACAAATACCAGACAGTGGCGTCGGTGGCACGCAGAGGAACGGCAATTCCGGTTTCTTGCTTCGCCAGCTTCAACACGCATTGCGGTTGCGGTCGCCCGCAACCATCGAGTGGAATTGCCTGTAACGCGGCAGCGCCAGCGGCGCGACGCAGGATCACTTCGCCTTCCACCGCCTCGATGAGGAGCGGCGGGCCGCCCCACTTGTCATTGATGCTGGTGCGCTCGGCGTTCCACTTCATGCCGGTGTTGGCGCAGCGGGCGGCGACGACGAGCAATATCTTTTTCGACTTCGTGATCGGCTGACCGTCAAGAGCGGCGAGACTGACGGCGCAGAACGGCGTGTTCAGGCAAAACTCCACGTCGGCGGTCTTGAGCGTCTTGCCACCGATCCAACCGACGGCGGCTTGGGCGCGCGGCGTGTTGATCGTCAGCCGACCTGTGCGCTTCTCAGCCGCTTCCCACAACAACTCGCCCGTGTCGCTAGCGATGCGGCCTTCCGGCGGCGTGAGGCCGAGGTCGGCGACGCGCGTCGTGCTCGGCGCGTCGAACCGCTCGACGCGGAAGCGATGCACCAGCGGCAACAAGGGCGATAGGTCGCCGTCGAGATGGAAGTCGATGCGATCCCAGCGCCGCTCCTTGAGGCTGTCGTAGGTGCGGTTCTCGTCGTAGCTGACCGTGACGAGCTTCTTTGCCGGGCGCACAAAGCTCTTCTGGAACATCAGCGACGCGGTCGGCATCTGGGCCATCTTGCTGACCTCGTTGGCGATGTCGAAGTAACCAGTGACCTGGTCGCCGCCGAGCAGCGCCTCGTCCCAACGGTGGTTGAACGTGTAGCCATAGACCGCGTCCCAGTCTTGCAAACTCGCGTAAGCCGCCAGCATCAGCGGCATCTCACAACCATATTCGTTCGGGAACGGATGGTTGTATTCACTAACCGTGAACGGCTTCCCGGCGACCGACGAGCGACAGAGCTGCGAGATGCAATTGCCGCGCGGCGCGTCGAGCATCGCGGTGTTGCCGATGTCCCAGTCGGTGCGCGACCACGGCTGACGCGGGAAGCGCGGATGTTGCCAGTAGGCGTGGCAATCCATCAGGTCGAGCAACGATTCGGCGCGCAGGCATGGCAGGCCGTAGTTGTGATTGGTGCCCTCGATAAGCGCGCGCACCTTCAGCTCCTCGCGCAGGAAGCGATACATCTCGCGGTTGTAGCGGCTCTCCAGCTCGTAGTAGAACCGGCCCTCGTCGCGGAAGCGTGCGACGGTGTGGCTGGCGAACTCCTCCGGCTCCAGCCGCCGCACGGAGCCGCGCGCGGGGTCTTCGTCGTCGCGCAGGCCATAAACCGGTGCTTCGTGGAGGATCACGTCGCTGATCCATGCCGTGCCGGTCGCTTCGCCGAACTGGAAGCTGAGGCGCACGTCGGTATCGTCCTCCGGCGCGATGAAGGTGAACTGGCAGTCACGCCACTCCGCGCCAACCTCGAAGTGCGCGCCGCCGAAGCCACGATAGGGCGAGCTGTGGCAGACCTCGGCACCGAGTTGCCGCGTCGCGGAAGCGCGAGCGCGGAACGCCATGCGATATTTCATGTCCTTCTGGAGCTTGAGCGGACGCTGCGTGAGCATGATGTGCCAAGGCTGTTCGCCCACGGTCGTGACGGTAACTTTCGCGCAGGACTTGCCGCCGGGCGCATCGTGGGTGGCTTCGAGCTTGGCTGCGGCGGATTTCTGCTTCGAGAGTTCCCAGCCGTCGGCGCCGGCGCTGAAGGTGGCGTTCTTCAACAACTGCGTGCCCGGAGGTCGTGCACCATCTTGCCACGTGGCAGCGAGCGCCTCGCGGGTCGGGTAACGCTTCGCGAGCCATTGGTTGTAGAAACGCGTGAGTTCCTCGCCGTAATAGGGCGGGATGTCGGCCCAAGTGCCGGTGTTGCGCGCGGTTTGTTTGCCGCGCAGGAAGCCGCTGGTCCAGCCGCCGAAGAGGGAGTTTTCGTTGGTCAGTTCAATGATGACGACGGCGGGGTCTTCGGCGTAGGTGCGGCCGGTGTGCGGGTTGCGATGCGTGACGAGTTTGCGGGCGTAGTCTTTCTGTAACTCGATCATCCGCGGGTCGAAGATGACGCAGTATTTCGCGTAGCCAAGCGACTCGGTTTGCGGCAGACCGTCGCCGGGGGTGAAGTGACGACCGACGTGGAGGTTGAGGTTGATGTAGATGCCGCGTCTTTCCAGTTCCGCGATCATCCGGTCGAGCTTCTCGAGTTGCTCCGGGTCGAAGTGCTGGGTATCGGGCGCGTCTTTCGGGAAGAGGCACTTGCCCCAACGGGAATCGAGGCCGTGGAAGCGGACGAGGTTGAAGCCAAACTTGGCGACCCGGTCGGCGGCGCGCGGCGCGACCTCCGGCGGCGGAAAGCTGCACTCGCCAGAGAAGTTGGTGGCCCAGAACTTCACGCGCTTGCCGTTTTTGAAAGCAAGATGGCCGTCGCGGACGGTGATCGGGCCGTGTTTGCCGGCGGGCGCTTCGAGGAGGAAGCTGGCGTCGGCTACAGCATTGGGTGGCGCTTCCCACGGGAGATGGAACGGCAGCCACTTTTCCGACTCCGAAGCCATGCCGGCTGAACGCACGAGCGTCGCCAGCACTGCCACTATCCATAAACTTCGCGCGCTGAGTTTCATGATCGTCTCCGCGTTGAACCCGGAAAACAAAGCATGGTGAGACAGGAACGCCTGCCTCACGGCGAACTTGGGTTTCCGGGCTTACTTCTCCGACGTCTCGCCAGTCAGGGTTTTCTCCAGATTGGGATCGCGCGGGCGGCCCAGTTCAAGCGTCTTGCGGTAGTGGAACTTGGCCAAGCCGAGGAAGGGCGGTTTTTGCGTGGCGTAGATCACGGCGAGGTTGTAATGGGCGTCGGCGTAGTCCGGACGCATTTCGATGGCGCGGCGCAATTCCTGTTCGGCAGCGGAGCGCCAACCCTTCTTCCAACAGGCGATGCCAAGATAATTGTGGGCCTCGACGTTGTTGGGATTGAGTTTTAGCGCGCGGGTCAGTTCCTCGATGGCGTCGTCAATGCGTCCCTGTTTGAAGTAGATGATGCCAATGGTGGCGCGGGAGTAGGCGTCGTCGGGCGCAATCTGGATCGCGCGGTTGAGGAGGTGCTCAGCTTCTTCAAGCCGATCCTGCTGGAAACGGATGACGGCGAGGTTGGAGAGGCCGAAAAGATTCTCCGGGTCGCGCTTGAGGATCTCGCGGTATTTGGCAGCGGCCTCTTCATACTTCTGCCGGCCGAAAAGCTCGCGGGCTTCGTCCACCAGCGGCTTCAGGTCCGCGGAAATCTGCGGCGTCGCGGAAGGCGCGGCCGGAGGCGCGGCAAATGGCGCGGCGGGCAGAGGTGGTGTTTGCGACGGACTGGTGCGAACGGCGGCGTTGGTGGCATCGCTGACAACGCGGGTTGTTTCAGGCGCGGGCGCGACCTGCGCGAACTTCGGCGCAGGCCGGGCCGGAATGCCGGCGGGTGAATCGAGCGCGGCGACCTGCGCCAGCGCGCGTTCCTTGGCGCGGCGGACATTGGCGCTAATCTCGCCGCTCACACTGGAGCCAGCGGAGGGCTGAACCAGCACTTCGGTCCGCTTCAAAAACGCCTCTTCTTCCGGCGAAAGTTTGCGGCCTGTCATCTCCAGCACGGCGACTTGATGATTCAGCTCGCGGTATTTCTTTTCCAACGACGCCAGCTTCTTGCGGTCGGCTTCGGTGCTCTCGGCGAGCTTCTGGTGTTCGGACGTCTTCTTTTCAACGGCGAGCCGCAACACGTCTTTTTCCTTCGCCAGCAGCGCCCGGTCTTTGGCGGCGGCGGCGGCGCGGCGTTCGGCCTCCTCCATCTTCTGCTTCAACTCCTCGACCTGGGCGACGGCGGCGCGGTCCGCCTTGGCGCGGTCGGCGGCAGTGCGGCGTTCGACCTCCTCCAGTTTCCGTTTCAACTCCTCGACCTGCGCGACGGTGGCACGGTCGGCGACGGGCGGCGCGCTTGGTTTCGACGGCGTGCGCCGGGCTTCGGCCAATTGCGTTTCGGCTTCCTTGATCTGCTGCTTGAGTTGATCGAGTTGCGCGGCCGATTCGCGTTCGCGGTCCAGCGCGACGGCGGCAAGAGCGTCGGCCTTGCTCATCGAGAGGCGGAGGTCGGCGTTGGTCTTCTGGAGCTTGGAGAGGTCCTTGACCTGGTCCTGCGCGTGGCCGGCCTCACGGCTCTTGGCGGCAAGTTCATCACGAAGCTTTGCGGCTTCGGTCTCCTTGCGCTGAGCCTCGGTGAGTTGGGTTTTCACCTCTTGGAGCTGTTGTTTGAGCCTGTCTATCTGCGTGGACGATTCCTGTTCACGGTTCTTGCCAAGGGCAATGAGTGATTCGACCCTGCCAAGCGAGAGGCGGAGGTTGGTGTTGGACTGCTGGAGCGCAGCGAGGCCCTTGATCTGCAACTCCGCTCGCGCGGCTTCCTGGCTCTTTGAAACGAGCGCCTGTTGCTTGGCGACAATCTGCTGATCTTTGGCGGCAAGCTCCTCGCGGATCTTCGCAATTTCGGCTTTCGTGGCGTTCAGTTGTTCGGTGAGCGGCACGAGTTGGGCGACCTTGGCAGCCTTGTCGCGCGCGTCGTTCCGGGTGGTGCTGAGTTCAACGGAGAGCTGCTTGCTTTCGGAGCGCAACGCCTCGATGGTGCGGGCCGATTGCGCCAGTTGTTCGGAGAGCGCCTTCGACTGACTGGCATCGAGCACGGAGGGGCCGGCGGCGAGGCGCTGGTCCCTGTCCTGAAGCTGGCTGAGCAGCGAGGATCGCTCGGTCTGCAACCGCGCGAACTCCTGCCGCGACTGTTCCCATTGCGCGCGCTCGGCGAGCAGTTGTTGAAGCTGCGAACGCAGCGTCGCGATCTGGTCGGTCATCTCGCTCACGCGCTGGGCGTCGCCGCTGGGCAGCGGCATCGGCGGCGGCGTCTGGTTTTTCTCGCCGATGAACTGCTGCAACTGTTTCCGCATGTCGTTCAGTTCGGATTCCAACTTCTTTACGTGCTCGTTTTCGGCGGCCGGCGGCTTCGGCACGGGCGCAGGGGTGGGCGCGGGTGCAGCCACCGGCGTAATCACCGGCGCGGGCGCGGCAGCGCGCTCCGCCTGCATGCGGCGAACTTGTTCGCGCAAACGTTCCAGTTCCTGGGAAAGATCAGAAGAAGGCTGGCTCGATCCGGGCGCGCCGACGCTGGTGCCTGCCACGACCGATGGCGACGGGGTCCGCGCCGAAGCGGCCGCGGCACGCGGGCGGGCGGCGGGTGTGGCGGGTGTGGCGGGTGTGGCGACCGCGGTGGGCGTTTTGACGGGCGCGCCGCCGCCAGCAAGCCGCACTTTGGCCTCGGCAATGCGTTGGTCACAATAGTGTTCGCGGAAGCTGATAATGTGCGGATTCCAATCCGGCTGGACGGACTGGATGTCTTTGAGGATGGCAAGCGCGTCTTTGTAGCGGGTCTGTGCGGCGGTGTAGTCGCCTTTGTCGAACGCGCCGTCACCCTCCTGAATCTGGAGGTAGGCACGCAGGAAAAGGTCGGAAGCATCCTTCGCCGGCCCGGCCGCGAAAAGCGGCCCGCACTGGATGATAAACGCCGTCAGGAAAACCGCAAAAACAACTAGTTTTTTCATGGAATCGCGCCGCGGACTGTATCGAAAGCCGCAGGCTAATGCAAGGATTTCACCCGAACACGTTATAACGCAAAAACGATTCGACAGCCGCCCGGCCGTCGCTATACTCCGCCGCCGCTTTTGGAAGATGGAAGGTTTTATGCCCAAGAACATCGCGTTGCCCCACATTGAAGGTTTGGTTTCTTACGAACCCGGCCGTCCCATCGAGGAAGTCGCGCGGGAGTTGAAGCTGCGCCCCGCGTCCATCATCAAGCTCGCCCCTAACGAAAACCCGCTCGGCCCGTCGCCGAAGGCTGTCGCGGCGATGCGCCGCGCGCTGGCCACCGCCCACCTTTACCCGGACGGCGGCGGCTTCTACCTGCGGCAAGGTCTGGCAAAACATCTTGGCGTCGGCGCGGAGAACATCGTTCTCGG
>JAPLTX010000014.1 GCA_026397915.1 Verrucomicrobiota bacterium | reverse complement strand
TCCGACGACCATGCGGTGGAGATGCTGTTCTTCTGGAACGCGGACAAGAAGCTCTCGGGGATGTTGCTAAACCTCGCCTGCCCATCGCAGGTCGGCCGCAAAGCGATCAGCGCCGATTTCTGGCATCCGATTCGCCAAGGCATCAAGGCGAAATATGGGCCGAAGGTCCACATCTTCGGGCAATGCGCGGCAGCGGGCGATCAATGCCCCGAGGAAATCATCCGCAACAAGGCCGAGAAGGTGATGACCGAGCGCAGGAAGATCTCCCGGAAACAGGAGATGGCCAACCGGGTGGTCCGCGCGGTGGAAGATGTCTGGCCCTATGCGCAGGCTGATGTCCAGACGTGGCCCGTCTTCGCGCACCGGACGATCAAGATGAACATTCCGAACAAGAACTCCATCAACGAGGCCCGCTGGATGCCCTCGCAGGTGCCCGTCGAGCTTCATGTGTTGCGGCTGGGCGATGTGGCGATGGCCACGAATCCGTTCGAGTTGTTCCTGGACTACGGCGACGAGATCAGGGGGCGCAGCAAGGCGGTGTTGACGTTCGTCTCCCAGTTGACGTGCGACTATCAGGGATATCTGCCAACGCGGCGGGCCGTGGCTGGGGGCGATTACAGCGCTGTCAATCATACCGTCGGCCCGACAGGCGGCCGCGTGTTGGTTGACGAATCGGTCAAGGCGATCAACTCGCTGTGGCCCTGAGAGTGCGATCCCGGTGACACAACTCACACTGAAACCATCGCAATGACGATAGGTCGTTCCATAATTGGGTTGATGCTGCTTGCCGCGACAGTGTGCCCGCACACCGCCTCGGCCGCCGAGAAAGTCTTCCGCGCGGGAGCGGCCGTCGTTGACGTCACGCCGCCGGAGTTCCCGGTGATCGTCAACGGTTACACGTTCGAGCGCACGGCCAAGAGCGCCAACGATCGGCTGGCGGCCCGTGCCTTGGTGCTCGACGACGGTGCGTGCCGCGTCGCGGTCGTGGTCGTGGATAGTTGCGTGATGCCTCGGAGCCTGCTGGATCGGGCCAAGGAGCTTGCCCGGCAGGCCACCGGAATTCCGACCGACCGGATGCTCATCTCAGCGACCCACACCCACTCGGCGCCTTCGGCGATGGCGGCGCTGGGAAGCCGCGAAGACCCCGATTACGCGGCCTGGCTGCCCGGCCGAATTGCCGAGGCTGTCGTTCGGGCGCAGCGGAATCTGGCCCCGGCCCGCGTCGGCTGGACCGTCGCAGCCGCGCCGGAACTGACGCATTGCCGGTTATGGATCATGGCGCCGGGCAGTGTGCCGCTCACGTCGTTTGGCGAGCCGGGCAAACGCATCCTCATGGTTCCGCCCTATGCGGGGCCGGCAAACATCGGCCCGGCCGGCCCGGTGGATAGCGACGTGACGCTGCTGTCGGTGCAATCGCCCAGCGGCCGGCCCATCGCCCTGCTGGCCAACTACGGGATGCACTTCTACGGTGCAGGCGTGGAACCGCTCTCGGCCGACTGGTGCGGCCAGTTCTGCGAGCAGATCCAGGCCCGCATCGCCCCAGATCAAAATTTTGTGGCGATCATGTCGCAGGGCACATCGGGCGACCAGCATTGGATGGACTTCAGCCGTCCGGCCGCGAAAGGTGACCACAAGAGCTACGCCGCGTCGGTGGTGAAGATCGCTCATGAGGCGTATGAGAATATCCGCTACCACGACTGGGTTCCGCTGGCGATGCGCGAGCGGGAGCTAAAGCTCACGGTGCGCAAGGTGCCGGAGGCACGCCTGGTTTGGGCCAAACCGATCGCGGAGAAACTCGGCGACCGCGTGCCGCGCACGCGCGAGGAAGTCTATGCGCGCGAGCAAATCCTCCTGAGCAACACGCCGTCCACGCGCACACTGAAGCTTCAAGCTCTGTGCGTCGGCGGGTTGGGTGTCACCGCAATCCCTTGCGAGGTTTACGGAATCACGGGTCTGCGGTTGAAGGCCCAAAGCCCGCTGACGCCGACCATGAACATCGAGCTGGCCAACGGCGAGGAAGGCTACATCCCGCCGCCCGAGCAACACGCCCTCGGCGGTTACAGCACTTGGGAAGCGCGGACCGCCTGCCTGGAGAAAACCGCAGAGCCGAAGATCGTCGAGGCGGTGCTCGGTCTGCTCGAAAACGTCAGCGGCCAGCCGCGCTGCAAGGTGACAGTCTCGCACGGCCCCTATGCACAAGCAGTGCTCGCCGCGAAACCGCTGGCCTACTGGCGGCTGGAGGAATGGGGCGGCGCGACCGCGTTCGACGCAACGGGCGCGCGCCGGCACGCCACGTATGAGCCGGGCATCGCGAGGTGGCTCGACGGGCCGCCTTGCGGCAACCACGCCCCGCATTTTGCCGGCGGGCGACTGAGCGCAACGCTGAAGGAGTTGAAGACCACCTATACGGTCGAGTTGTGGTTCTGGAACGGCCTGCCAAATGATGTGCGCCCGGTCACTGGCTATCTGTTCGCGCGAGGCAACGAGTCGCTGAGCATCGGCGGCACGAGCAACGCGCCGGGCAAGCTCGTGTTCAACGGCACGCTGACCGGCCGCACCGCGATCACGCCAAAGACATGGAACCACGTCGCGCTGGTGCGCGATGGCGACCGCGTGTCCGTCTATTTCGACGGCCATCGTGAACCGGAACTCTCCGGCAATGTCCCGTCAGCGCACCATGGCTCAAAGAAGATTTTCATTGGCGGCGGAATTGACACCGCGGCGTGTTTCGAGGGCAAGATTGATGAAGTCGCCATCTATGATCATGCGCTCACGCCAGAGCAGATTTGCAGTCACTATCAGCAATCCGCAGCCCGCCCATGAGCAATCATCGTTCAAACACCTATGAAAGGATGTCCAATGCGATCCGCTTCATGCGCGCGTCGCTCATTCTGGTTGCCGCAAACCTGATCGTCGGCCACGCGGCCTGCGCCGAACCGCTCAGGCTGCTCTTCTCCACGGCGCAGGATGTCACCAATACATGGGGAAAGCTGCATTTCGGTGTGACGCCTGTGCGGCTGATTCGCGAGTGCGAGCCGCCCGGGTTCACTGCCGTTGGCGGCTTTCCGCGCCCTGATGGCTCGTGGGAGGTCTTCGGTCAACAGATGACGGAGATGAAGCGCGGTGACGAAACGCGGCGGGTGATGGTTTGGAAACTTCTCCGGGCGAACACGCGCGATGGCGTTAAGTTCGAGAATGTGGAGACAGTGTTCGAGTCCGAACCTGGAGCGTGGACGGATCATTTGGCGATGGCCAAAAACTTGGACTCCAGGGAATACCTCGCGCTCAAGCTGAAGGTGGACGACAACGGTTTTGCCTATACGGCGTTCTTCAGCCCGGATGGCAAACAATGGGCCGCGCACCCGGGCAATCCGCTCTTTTACGACGGCGACGCCATGAGCCTGTTTTGGAGCAAGGCGCTGCGCCGCTTCGTCGTCGTCTCCAAGAGCTTCCAGCAAGTGCCGGACGGCGCCAAGCGCATCGTGGACCACGGAGGCAAGAACCGGCGCGTGCTCGCCTTGCGCTCCAGCCCCGACGGGCGCGCATGGGATCCCTCAGATTCCCTCCAGGACGTCTGGAACCGCAGAGGCCGCGCGCAGGTGCGGCCTGACGCGGCGCTGACCGTGCCCGACGCCGAAGACCCGCCGGACCTGGAATTCTACAGCGGCAATGGTTTCTGGTATCGCGACCGCGCTTACATGATGGTGCTCAACTACGCGGCCAGTCCGCTGGCGCTGCGCAAGCACGGGCCGCAGCTTGATAATGAGTGGTGGACCAGTCGCGACGGCCTGCGCTGGGAACGTCCGGCGCGCGGCGTCAACGCGCTGGAGGTGTTTCCGCAAATCCACCGTCTCGAAACCCATCCCCTGATCGTTGGCGGCAGGATTCTGTTCGTGCGCGGCCGACTGTTGCTGGGCATGCCGGAAGACCGAATCAGCTTCGTTGGCGCGCGCGCCAACGCCGAGTTCTCCACCGCGTCGTTCCGGATGCCGCAGGCCGACCTCTGCCTCAACGCCGCCGTGCCGTCGCCGGAACGCGCGTTCGCGGCCAACCAAGCCTACGTCATGGCTGCCGTGCTCGACGACAAGGGCGAGGTCGTGCCGGGATTCGAACGCGAGAAGTGCGTCATCCAGAACGCTGACAAGATTGACCTGCCGTTGCGATGGGCCGGCAAGTCCGCCCGCGGCCTCGCCGGCCGCAACATCCGCCTGCGCTTCTCCCTCCGCAGCGCCAACATTTACGCGGTGACATCCGCCTCGGACAACAGATAAACCACAACTGAAAGGAACACGAACATGGGCAAGATACACGTCGGACTAAACACGGAATTCTCACGCAGCTCGGACAAGCCGTTCGAGTGGGCGGTCACTAAAGCCGCTGAGATGGGCTACAAATACATCGAGCCAATGGTCCACTTCGGCCGCGAACTGATGAGCGAGGCGGGCTACTTCCACACCGTCTCGATGTTTGACGACCCCTACCGCATCAAGGACGCTTGCGACAAAGCCGGGCTGACCATCTCCGGTCTGCAAGCCCACGGTCCGCTCGGCCGGCCTGAGGTGCATGGCGAATACATCAAGCTCGCCATCCGCGTCGCCGCCGAGATTGGTGTGCCGGTGGTCAATACCGACGAAGGCCACAAGGCGAAGTGGACCACGGAAGAAGAAGACTTCGTCCTCATCAAATACACGTTGCAGGAAGCGGCGTTCATCGCCGAGCGCCGCGGCGTCAAGATCGGCATCGAGCCGCACGCGCAATACTCACGTCACCCCGACGGCCTCGACCGCATCTACAACCTCGTGAAGTCACCCTCCATCGGCATCAACCTCGACACCGGCAACGCCTACCTCTGCGGCCACGATGTCTATGCGTGGCTGGAGCGCGTCGCCTCGCGCCTCGTCCACCTTCACGCGAAGGACATTTCGGTGAAACACTCCGAGGCCGAGCGCGGCAAGGTGACCGGCACACCGGTGGGCTGCGCGTGCGGCGAAGGTGTGCTCGACTGGGCGCGCATCATCAAGATCGTCCGCGAGAAATGCCCGCGCGATATCGTCTTCTCGGTGGAATGCGGCACGCCCGACCAGGCGGCGAAGAGTCTGAAGCATCTGAACTCGCTGTTGGGATCATGAAGCTTCTCAGATTGCTGCTGCTGTTGTTGTTGGGCTGGCTTCTTGACGGCGCGGCGACGGTCAGCGTCGCCGCGCCGCCTCCGCCGGAACCGGTGCTGCGGAGCGAAGTGGAAGCGGCGCTGGCGAAAGCCGCCACGACGAAAGACCCGCCACGCAAGCTTCGCATCGTGCTGCTTGCTGACAAGAAGGACCATCGCGAGCACGAGCACGATTACCCGGTGTGGCAGGAGCGGTGGGCATTGCTGCTTGGCGGACGCGCGGCGTCCAAGGCCACACAGGTCAACCTCTTCGGCGCAGCCATCGCGGGCGCGAAGACCGGCGCTGGAGCGGAGAACGTGGAGGTTCGCTGCGCGTGGAGTTGGCCGACGGACGAGCAGTTCGCTTCAGCGGACGTAATCGTTGCTTTCTGCTATTTGTCGTGGACTGACGATCACAAGCGCCAGCTCAAGCAATACCTCGAACGCGGCGGCGGGCTGGTGCTGATTCACTCGGCGACATGGACCAAGCCGAAGGCGGACGCCGACGTCGCGGCGCTGGTGGGTGTGGGCGGCTTCACACGCTACCGCCACGGGCCAATGCAGGTGGAGATCACGGCCGCCGACCATCCAATCTGCCGCGGCCTGCCGCCGAAGCTCTCGTTCCTCGACGAACCCTACTGGCCGCCAACACCGCCGCTCGCGGGCGACCGCGTGACCACGCTGGCGGTGTCCCGCGAGAAACCAGACAAAGACAGCGAACAAACAGCGCCACAACCGATGTTCTGGACGTGCCAGACGGGTCGCGGCCGTGTCTTTGGCTGTGTGCCCGGCCACTACACGTGGACGTTTGACGATCCGTGGTTCCGCCTGCTGCTGCTTCGCGGCACTGCGTGGGCCTCTGGCGAGCCGGTCGGGCGCTTCGATTCGCTGGCGTTGCGTGGTGCGCGCGTCGAGGACAAATGAACCGCGCCTCCGCAGTTCTGCTCTCGTTGGTTTTCGCCTGTGCTGCGACGGCCAGGGCGGCAGGCCCGCTGAAGCTTAAGCCGGCAAAGGAAGCGGACGGACTGCTCCTCTTCGAGGCCGGCCGATGTGAGTTCGCCGCGATCAACAACTACACAGCCCGCTGGAAGAAAAGCAGCGACCTCGTGCCAGTTGCCAAACCGGTCACGAAGGACGGCGAGGCGTGGGTCGAGTTTGCATTCCAAGGCCGGCAGGGCATGGCGTGTTCGACGCTGTTTTTCGAGAAGCCGCCCGAGCCGGACGCAGGCATGTGCTATCGCGGCATCAAGCTGCTCATCGAGTGCGACCGCGATGACTATCCGCACATCGGCGTGAACATCGTGTTCACCGACCAGTCGCAACTCGTCCACGATCTCGCGTTGGAGCGGGGCCGGCACGAATACATCGTCGAACACGGCTTTCGCAGGGAAAAGCATCCGCCCCGCTGGGAACTGCTCGCGCACGTGATGCTCACGTTGGACACGGGACGCCACACGACCGACACGACCTACCGGTTGCGGCGAATCACGATGCCCCAGATCAAGGCCGAGCCGGACGCTGCGGGCCCAGCCGCGCGCGTGGCCGACGTCTTCGCAGAGCCAATCCTGTCGCCGCAACCGAAACAACTGGTGTGGAGAACCGGAATGTTTGCGGCGCGGAAACAGTGGACGCTGTTCTTGGAGAAAGGCATCTCTGAGCGCACGCGACGCACGGCGGAAATGTTCGCCGAGGAATACCACGGTTTCACTGGCCGGCGGCTCGCAGTGAAGACGTTTGACGCGACAGCGCCGGAGTCCGGGATCGTCTTGCGTGTTGGCGACGGCGCTCGCAAGCCACAGGGCTACGCCTTGAGCGTGGAGAACAACCGCGTCATCATCACAGGCACTGACGAGCCGGGACTGTATTACGGCACGGTCACCTTTTTCCAGTTGCTCAAACACGCGCTCAAGAAAAGTTCCGAGACATTGCCCGTGCCGTGCGCGCAGATCGTGGACTGGCCCAACACACCCAACCGTCTCATCCGATTGGAGCATCCCCACACGTTCCGCAACTACCCCGTGCGCGAAAACCGTGGGATCGAGTATCTGATGGATTGGACCGACCGCTTCGTCGCCGGCAACAAGTTCAATACGTTCTACATTGATTTTTCCGCCAACGTCCGCTACGCGCGCCGGCCCGAAATCAACAGCTCGGAGAAACTCTACTCACTCGACGACCTGCGGCGGTTCGGGCAGTTCTGCCGCGACCGGTTTATTGACCTCTGCCCTGCATGGCAGATCGGTGGCCACGCCAACTGGTGGCTCACCATCGGTTATCATCCCGAGCTGCGCGAAAAAGGCTGGCCCAGCCAGGGCGACGTGACGCATCCCGACCACGACGCCATCGTCCGCGACTGCATGCTCGACGTCATCGAGGCGCTCCAGCCCAAATACCTCAGTCCGAAATCCGACGAGTGGTGGCACGAGCGCAAGGAAGGCGAGACACCCGACGAGCTTCTCCACGGTCACACGCGTGCGCAGGCGTTTTTGGAGTCGCATATCCGGCTCAATGACTGGCTGAAGCCGCGCGGTATCACCATGATGATTTACGAGGACATGCTCTCGCCCTATCACAACGGGAAGCGGTTCGACACCTACAAGGTCATCGAGAAGTTCCCGAAGGACATCATCCTGACCCTCTGGAGCAGCGGCAACACGGACAAGGAAATTCGCTACTTCACCGAGCGCGGCTTCCACGTCTGGCCGAACGCCACGGGCATGTTCACGCTCAGCGACGACGCCAAGCGCCGCGTCATGGGTTTCGGCAAGGGCCTCTACTCGTTCGGCAACGACAAGACCCACCTTCTCGACGAATACTCGCCGCTCTGGTCGTTGAGCAACCTGTTGCGTGTCGCCGATTACGCGTGGAACTTCGCGCGCGACGAAAACACCGACCCCGCGTGCCTCGTGGCGCTCGAACACCTGCTGGCCCTGCGGCCCAATCCACGCGCCGGCGCCCACGTCGAGCCGCTCGCCCTCGACGCGGCCCTCACGCACGACTTCAACGCGTTTCTGAAAACCGCCAAACCCGACACCTACGCGCGCTACGACCGGCCCGTGAAACTGCCTGCGGGTGTCCGCGACATCGCTTTTGTTCCAACGCGGTTGGCTGGTGGCGGCAAGGATTGCGTCGTCCTCCGCAAGAATTCCAAACCCGTCGCGCTTCCCGTGCGTGGCCGGTTCTCGTCGCTCATCTTCCTGCACACTGCTTTCATCAACGACCCGCAGGACAAAGCCGTTGCAGGCGTCCGTGTCCGCGAATGGATTTACGGCTGGCCGTGCGGCAACTACATCGTCCATTACGCCGACGGCTCACATGTCACACTGCCCGTGCGCCTCACCACCAACCTCAAGCGATTCGACACCGCCAGCGCCACGCGCGCGGCGCTCGACACCCGCTACACTTGGGCGCTCGAAGACGCCAACGGCCAGCCCGTCCACCTGTTTCAGTGGGAATGGGTGAACCCGAAGCCCGACGTAGAGATCGCGCGCGTCGTCGCCGAACACGACAACATCCTCGACGTGACGTTGTTTCTCTTCGCCATCTCCGGCCGCAATGTTGCCAACCAAGCGATGACACCGTGAAGGCGGTCACGTGCTTGTGCGGCATGCACCGTTTAGGCGGCCATACTCACACGTCGGAAGCTTGGTTGTCTTTCAACGGCTGCTAAGGAGTTGCTCCCGATGCGCTCCGAACACCGACCCCGTGGCGGCGGAGGTATTCGATCACTCGGGTCCGGTTCGCCTCAAACAAGTCGGACAACACCATGCGGCGCTCCTCGCCGGACCGGTAGCGGAAATACCAAACCGTGTCATGCCGAGGCCCGAACCTGCTGCGCCGTCCTGATTGGGTTTCGATCTGCTCCGTGACGGACTCCAAGCCAGAGAAGCGAATCTCGCGAGTCGTAGGCAAGAACCAGAGACCGGTTTCAACGGTCAGAGCCGCCGGCGTGACCCGGACCGACTCCAAGGCAATCCCCGGCACGACAAGAACCGGAATCAGAAACGACGCGAAGAAGAAACCGGGCGCCAAACGGCCGCCGATACGGTGGCGCCAGCACCACCACGAAACTGGCGCAACAACGACAAACGCCAGAATCCACATGACGTAACGCATGGGCGCGCTCCGAATACTCAGCGAGCCGTCGGCGGCTTCCGTCACCGACGCCGCGCCAAACAACTCGTCATACAAGCCCGCCACGCTGGCTCGGCCGGCCCCGCCCGGCTCCGTTTTGCCGAGCGTCGCGCTGGACGATTCGGTTGCAGGCTGGTTGAAACTTGGGAACAACTTGATCTTCTCCAGCCGGGCGTCGCGATAGGCCGCTTGCCTCAGTTCTGGTCTCAAGCGGATGGCTTGTCCCAGACTGTTCAGCGCGGCTTCGGGCTGCTGCAACTGAATCCGCACAAGGCACAGGTCATACCATCCCTGCGCATCCTCGGGATAGAGACCGAGGTATTGTCGGAAAACCTGTTCGATGCGATCCCAGCGGCCCAACTGCACGTAGGTTGCGGCGAAGTTCTTGAAAGCCGCCGCCGGCAAATCCCTCCGCTGGATGAGTTGATCAATCCCCGCATCCATCTCTTTGAACTTCCCGCGGCTGGCCAGAACCGAAAGCATCTGCATGGCGGCATTGAGGTTGGCCGGGTTGCTTTCCAATTCGCGGCGCAGGGTTGATTCCATTCCCGCGAGTTGCTGAAGTTTCCTGATCTGGTCGAGGACCCTGCCGACCTCCCGGTTTTCTTTGTCGAGTATGCCGAAGTTCTCAACCAGCTTGGTGGCCTCGTCGAATCGTTCGAGCTTGGTCAGGAACTCCGCATAACGAAAGGTCGTTTCGGCACTGGTCCGGCAAAGTTCCACAGCCTGCCGGAAAGCATGTTCCGCCTCGCTGAGAAGCTCCGGCTGACCACCTTGCGTCGCCCGCCACGCATAAAGGCTCGCGTGGGCCGTGCGCAGCTTCGAGAACACGCGCCGGACCGTGTCGTTGCCTTGGAATCGCGGATCAGTCAGCAATGCCGCCGTGTAGTCGGCCCAGTATTTGCGATTGGCGGCCACCATCTCCGGCGTGAGTTTCGGCAAGGGGTCGCGATTGAGCTTCATGATGATGCCGTGCGGCTCCAAATGGGGATACATCCACGGCAACGCAAAACTCTCTTCGACATAGAACCCGCGGTTGTTGCGTTCCCTCTCGAACATCTGCCGGGCGATAATGGCGTTGATCGCGTTGACCGCCTGCACGCCTTGAATGTTCACGCGGCCGTCAACCACCTGCACGCGTTCTCCGGACGCCGCCGGCCGTCGCTGGAGTTCCTCGGCATAGAGGCGGATCGCGGCTGCAGCGTCCTCGTCGCTGGGAACGGATATCTGATTCCCGCAAACAAATCGCAGGAAGAACCGATAGGATTCATCGGCCAGCCCATTCTGGGTGATGACGAAAATCTTGGGACGCCCCGCGACTTCCTTCAGCGCCGTGATCACAAACCGGCCGGGGTCGGTTCCTCCGAAATAGATGCTTCCATCGGGAATGGATCGCAGGATGTCTTCGCCAAACTTTCGCAGCAGCGCCCGGTCCCAACGCACGAACGCTTCGTAGGCGCCGAATGTTTCCAAGACCGGTTGAAACAACTGGCTCGCGAATGCCGGGTCGCGCGCTGTCCCCTGATCCATTCCGGTTCGCGCCCGGAGGTTCGTGTAGAGATTCGAGACGCTATTCCAATCTCCTTGTTCCGCGGCGGCAAAAAACTTCCCTATCTCGGGCGCGATCTGCAACCCCAGCTTCGATCCGATGTCCGCGGTTTGTTTCCGTTTCAAGGAAGCGAAGGAGGCGAGGACTTCGTCGTTCAGCTTTGACTGGGTGGGAGATTCCTGGCAGACCGCGTCAACCGACATACACAGTAACAGCCCGGCGACCATGGGCCGCATCAAGGACGGAAAATTCGTTGAGCGCATAAGTTTCGATTTCGATAAACCCGATGCCCATGAGGGAGCTTGGTTACCAGAACTTCCACCAAGGTTTTGTGGATTGGGAGGCAGGGCTTCCGGCGCGCGGAGCCGCCGCGGGGTTTTCATACGTCCTTTCAAGTTCTCTGGCCCACGCGATGGCTCCTGCGCCTTCATACGTCCTGCCTTCCTGCGGATCCATCAGCACGCCGCCTGTCATCTCCGCCAAAACCGCCGCTGCGATGACGGCACTAAGGAATTCCTCCCTCGGTGAATGCGTGGAGAACATGATTTCACAAGGAGCCGATTCAGGTATTCCGATGTCGCGCAACTCGTCCGCGCCAAGGACGGAGTAGTAACACTCGAAACCACCAGACTTGCCCTGATACTCACATGGGAGGGAACCATTCGACGTGACGATATCGAGATCCGTATCGATCTTGAGTGGAAAGGCCCGGTCGGCGATGGCAGCCTGCCATTGCTGCGGACTGGGCATGCGCTCCGTTGGGAAATGAACGGTCAGATCAAAGGACACGACAGACCTCCTGGTCCTCAGGCTGATTCACGGTTCTGGCTAGTCCTGTTTGTTACGCCTTCTTCGCCAGCGCGGCGCTGTGGGCCTGAATCTTCCGGATCGCTTCGAGGATTTGATCCATGTCGCTGCGGTCGGCCAGGAGCATGTTCTGGCTGATCGCGACCATCGTCTCGCAGGCCTGCTTGTTGCCTTTCAGGTCCTTGAAGCTCTCGCGGTAGGCTTTCAGGCGGTCGGCACTCCAGAGGCGCTTGTAGCCGCGGGAGTTGATCGCCTCGTCGAGGAGGCCGTCGTAATACTGCTCGCGGTAGGGGCTGGAGCAGGGCACGCCTTCGGCCCGGAGCGCCGCCATGAATTTGTCGCGCGCGAGGCCGTTGAACTGCTCCGCGTTGTAGATGAACGGGTAGAGATGCCACGCGGGCCGGCTGTTCTCCGGCAGGCGGATGGGCGTGATGCCGGGGATTTTGCCGAGGTTGGCGCTGAGATGGTCGGCGTTGGCGCGACGGATGGCCGTCTGCTCTTTCAGCTTGTTGAACTGTTGGAGCAGGAGCATGGCTTGGAACTGCGTCATGCGGTAGTTCATCCCGCGGCTGAAGCTGCCGGTGCCCTTGAAGTTCCCGCACGAGCGGCCGCAGTTGTGGTAGGCGTTGCAGCGGTCAATGATGTCCTCGCTCATGCTGGTGATGGCGCCGCCTTCGCCGGCGGGGATGTGCTTGGACTCCTGGAAGCTGAAGCCGCCCACGTCGCCAAGCGTGCCGCACTTGCGGCCCTTGTATTCGCCCAGCCACGCCTGACAGGCGTCCTCGACGACGGCGAGCTTGTGTTTCTTGGCGATGGCATTGATCGGGTCCATGTCGCACGGCATGCCGTAGATGTGGACCGGCATGATGGCGCGGGTGCGCTCGGTGATGCGGCTCTCGATACTTTTCGGATCCATCGTCAGCGTCGCTGGGTCGGTGTCGGCAAAGACCGGCAACGCGGCGTTGGCGAGGATGGCATTGTAGGTGGCGATGAATGTGTAGGGCGAGACGATGACCTCGTCGCCGGCGTCCACGTCCATGACGTGCAGGCCGACGATGAGCGAGGTGGTGCCGCTGGCAACGCCGAGGGCTTTCTTCGCGCCGAGCATCTCGGCCCAGGCTTTCTCGAACTCCGGCACGTGGGGTCCGGAGAGGCGGAACCATTTCCGGCTGCGATAAACCTCGAGCATCTTCGGCTCCCACTCCTCGCGCCACTGCGGCCACGAGGTCCAGCCGCCTTTGTGAGCGGGCGTGCCGCCGAGCAGGGCCGGTTTGCCGGCATCGGCGGCGCGGGAGATGACGGGCATCGCCAAGGCGGCGCTGGCGGTGGCGGTGGTCTTCAGAAAACTGCGTCGGTTTATGTTGGTGTTCATGGCGTGCTTTCGGTTGGCGTTGGCTGTTGGCAAATGGTGGCGTTGATGGACTGCCGATATACTCCGATGCCAACCGAAGTCAATCCTCGAATGCCGATTTACGACGGCGTGGACGCTGCTCGGCGGGAAAAGCTTGGAAAAGCGAGGGGTGTCCGTTACAAGAAACGTGCTTCGCGGGCTGGCCGCGTCGCGTCAACTCCATCCAAGCCATGAAGAATATTCGCGTCTTCAACGTCGTTGCCGACCTCCCCGAAGAATTAAGCGGACTGCGCACGCTCGCTCTCAACCTCTGGTGGTCGTGGGACGCCGAGGCCATCGAGTTGTTCCGGCGGCTCGACCGGGAGATGTGGCGGTGCTGTTACCACAACCCGGTGCGGTTGCTCGGCCAGGTGAACCAAAGCCGGCTTCAGACGTTGAAGGCGGACAGCGGGTTTGTGGCGCACTTGCGGCGCGTGCTGGCGCGACTGGACCGCTATATGACCGAGCCGACGTGGTTTCAGAAGAAGCATGACGGCGCGGCTAAGGCAGACATGGCTTACTTCTCGTTGGAGTTCGGCATTCACGAGTGTCTGCCGATTTACTCCGGCGGCTTGGGTGTGCTTGCAGGCGACCACTTGAAGAGCGCAAGTGATCTCGGCCTGCCGCTGGTAGGCGTCGGGTTGCTGTATCGGAACGGCTACTTCGAGCAGCAGCTCAACGCCGACGGCTGGCAGCTCGAAGCGTATCCCGACAACGATTTCTACAACATGCCGATCACGCCGGCGCTCGGCGCGAACGGGGAGCGGCTGAAAGTCACCGTGGACCTGCCGGGCCGGCGAGTCGCGGCGCAGGTCTGGCTGGCGCAGGTCGGCCGCGTGTCGCTCTACCTGCTCGACACGAACCTTCAGGAAAATCCGCCCGCCGATCGCGACATCACCGCGACGCTTTACGGCGGCGACAAAGACATGCGCATCCGGCAGGAGATTCTGCTCGGCGTCGGCGGCTTCCACGCGTTGCGTGCGCTCGGCTTTCAGCCGCGGGTCTGCCACATGAACGAGGGCCACGCGGCGTTCCTGGCGCTGGAGCGCATCCGGACGATGATGAAGGAGCAGGGCCTGAACTTCGCCGAGGCACGCGAGGCTGTGGAGGCGGGCACGGTGTTCACCACGCACACGCCGGTGCCGGCGGGCATTGATGTGTTTCATCCGGACATGGTCGAGTATTACTTCGGCGGCTTTCGGCAGGAGTTGGGCATGAACCGCGACCAGTTTCTGGCGCTCGGCCGCGCCAACCCGAACGAACACGGCGAAGGTTTCAACATGGCCATCCTCGCCCTGCGCACCTCCGCCAAGCGCAATGGCGTCAGCAAACTCCACGGCTCCGTCTCGCGCCGCATGTGGCGGTCGCTCTGGCCCGATCTGACCGAGGCCGAGGTGCCCATCGCGCACATCACCAACGGCGTCCACACGCATTCGTGGCTCTCCAGCGAGATGTCGTTCCTCTTCGAGACCTACCTCGGCAACCGCATGAAGGAAGAGCCGACGGATGAAACCGTCTGGCAGGCCATCAGCGAGATTCCCGACGCCGAGTTGTGGCGCACGCACGAACGGCAGCGCGAGCGGCTTATCGCCCACGCCCGGCGCCACCTGCATTGGGAACTGGAGCGGCGCGGCGGCACGGCGGCGGAAATCGCCGAGGCCGAGGAGTTGCTCGACCCGCGCGTGCTGACGATCGGCTTCGCGCGGCGTTTCGCCGGCTACAAGCGGGCGACGTTGCTGCTGAAGGACCCGGCGCGGCTGAAGCGGCTGGTGACCAATGCCCAGCGGCCCGTGCAGTTCATCTTCTGCGGCAAGGCGCATCCCGAGGACAACACGGGCAAGGAAACGATCCGCCAACTGGTCCACTTCATCCGCGACCCGGAGCTGCGCCGGCACATCATCTTCATCGAAAACTACGACGTGAACATCGCCCACTACATGGTGCAGGGCAGCGACGTCTGGCTCAACAACCCGCGCCGGCCGCTCGAAGCCAGCGGCACCAGCGGCATGAAGGCCACCATCAACGGCGCCATCAACCTCAGCACCCTTGACGGCTGGTGGGCCGAGGCCGCCAGCCTTGACAACGGCTGGACCATCGGCGGCGGCGAGGAATACGACGACCCCGACTACCAGGATAAAGTCGAATGCGGTGACCTCTTCGACCTGCTGGAGAAGGAAGTAGTGCCGCTTTTCTACGACCGCGGTCCCGACGGATTGCCGCGCCACTGGATTCAACGGATGAAAACCTCCATCCGCACCATCGGCCCGTTCTTCAACAGCACTCGCATGGTCCGCGACTACGCCGAGCAGTTCTACCTGCCGTGCGCCGAGCGGTTCGCGCGCCTCACGGCCCACAAGGTCAAGGCCGCGCGCCAACTCACCACCTGGAAACAACACGTCGCAGCCCACTGGAGCCGCATCCGCCTTTCGCCCGCACAGGACAACGGTGCCACCGAGTTCATCGCCGGGCGGGAACTCTCCATCAGCGTCACGGTTTCCCTCGACGGCCTCAAGCCTGATGATATCAGCGCGCAGATCGTTTTCGGCCCGCTCGAGGCCGAAGGCAATCTCAAGCGCGTCCAGACCGTGCCGATGACCCTCGCCTCATCCGAGCCGGGCAACGTCTTCCGATTTACCGGCAAGATCACCTGCCAGACCAGCGGCCGGTTCGGCTACGCCATTCGCGTTTTGCCGCAGCATCCTGACCTGAGCGAACCGCTCGATATGCGGCTCGTCCATTGGGCATAGCAGCGGCGATTACCGCGCGACGACTTCGAAGGAAATGAGCGGGAGGATGCCGAGCGGCTTGCCTTTATAGACGGGTTGCGGCTTCGGCTTCATTTTGTTCTTCTTGGAAGGCGGCGGCGGGGGCGGCGGCGCCGAATAGGCGGCCACGACCAGGCTGCCTTTCTGGCCGGGCTTGAGTTTGGCGGCGTCGCCAGCGAGTTCGACTTCGAGGCCGTCGCTCGACGGGGAGACGCTCTTGATGACGATGCCTTCGGGCGCTTCGGCCAGTTCCAAGCGGACCTTGCTCGCCGCTTTGGCAGGCGCCGCGAGCCGGACTTTCACGGTGCCGCCGGCGGGAATTCTGATGGGCAGGTCGCTGAGGATTTTCACGGAAGCGCCGGCGCCCTTGGGCAGGAAAATGCCCGTGACGGACACCTTCAGTTCCTGCGAGGGCACCAAGTGGCGGTATTCAAAGGCCTGCATCATGTCCTGCGTGGGGACGGCGGGATGAACGATCTCGCGGCCGTTGACCGTGGCGCGGCCTTCGAGCTTGAGGGTGACGGGTTCGTCCTGCGGGGCGAGCGGGGCGGTGAGGGCGATCTTCACTTGGTTGGTGTTCGTCGGCACCACTGTGTTGCCGAGTTTGAATCCTGCCGGCGCGTCTTTCAGTTGGATCGAGATCGGCTCTGAGAAGCCGTCCTTGCGCAGCGCAAAGACGGTGGCGGAGACGGGGTTGCCGGTGCGGGCGTTGAGGCTGGAGGGCACGACGCGCAGGGCGAAATCCGGCAGCGGCGCGCTGATGCGGAGGCGGTAGCCATACTCGAAACCGCCTTTGTGCTGCGTGTCTCTGAGGTAGAGAAGATAGCTGCCGTCCTTGGGCAGCGTGGCGGTGAGGTAGGAATCAGCGTGATGGGTGGTGAGGCCCGCGCCGCGATCGGTGTTGTCGTCGTTGAAGGCTACTTCCTTGCCGACGGCATCGGTGAGCTTGAGCACGGAATCGAGCGGGGAGTTCAGGCGTCGCGCCATGACTTCGGCGACGATTTCCTGGCTGGCTTTGCCGTCGAAACGGAAGACGTGGGTTTCATCGGGCTTCCCAATGCGGCCGTTGATGATGGTGGGCAACGTGACATGCTGGGCCTGCGGCTTGCCGCCGCGGGATTTTTCGGCGAGGCATTCGGGCAGGTCGTCCACGGCGAACGGCACGAAGTTGGAAACCCGGCTGCCTTTGCGGATGGAAAGGGGATAGATGCCCGGCGTCTTGTTTGCGTCATCCATCGTGAGGGTGGCGGCGGGCAGGTTCCAGCCTTTCAACTCGACGGGGGTCTTCTCGCCAGCGGGACCGCCGAGCGGGAAGATGCTGGTGATGAACGGCGTCTCGCCGATGGTGATGCGATAAACGAAATCCTCGCGGCCACGGTAGATGGAGTCCTTGACCTCGATGACGTAGTCGCCGTCAGCGGGGATTTCGTAGTAGAGCACCGGGTCGGGGTTGAAGCGGAAGTCGTCATCGTAGGCCAGCTCCTTGCCTTCGCTGTCGTAGAGCGAGAGCGTGGCCTGGAACCAGCCGGGCACGGCGTCGGAGATGTAGGGGATGAGCTGCCGGGCCTGAACGGCGATGACGAGCTTCTGGCCTTTGGTGGCGGCGAAACGGAAGCGGTCCACTTCACCGGGCAGGATCTGGCCGTTGACGACCGCGGGCAACGTGACGGTTGTCACGGGCTTGGGCTTCGTGTTTCGGGCGTAGGAAATTCTGGCGACGGCGCTGACTTGTTGGGCGATGTTCTTCGAAGCCGGCTCAGAGAACTCCGGCAACTGGCCAACGTGGAACACCAGCGGGTTGGAGATGCCGGCGGCGGTCACGAGCCGGATTTCACGCTCGCCCGGCACGGCGTCGGGCGCGACGGTGAGGTTGCAGACGACCAGTTCGCAGATGGCGGGGTTGGCGGGCCGGCGAACGCCACCGGCCATCCTCTTCCGGGTTTCGGCCAGCAACTTCTCGTCCTCGGCCGTCCAGGTGGCGTTGGCGTATTTCTTCTTCAGCTCCTCGATCTCCTTGTCCTCCTCCGCGCTGTCCTTCTTGATGCTCTTCGCGTTCTTGAAGCTCCTGAAGGCCTCCAGCGCCTTGAAGTCCTTGCGCACGACGGCTTTTTTCGCCAGCAACTCGTCGGCCAGGATACGCAGGCGGTTGAGTTCGCCGCCTTGGATCGGATGGATGAAGTCGCTGATGGTGGCCGTCACGCCGCCGCCTGTCACATAGACATTGGTCAGCCCGGCCAGGAACTGGCCGGCGATGACATGCTCGGAGGTGGTGCCTTGCTGGGCGCCGGCAGGATAGACGTAGCCGACCGAAAATGACCGGGATCGTTGTTGCGCGTGGCCGGCTGACGCGAGCGCCAGCAACGCCACCAAAACGGGCATCAGACGCGATCGAAACACATTCATGGGACTCCTCACTTCTGGGTGATCTCAAACGGGATGGCCGGCAGCATCGCGGTCGGGCCGCCCTTGCTGGAGGTCTTCTTCGACTTGCTGGACTTCGGAGGCTTCGGGGCGAAGGCGCCGACGAGGAGGTTGCCTTTCTGGCCAGGTGTGACTTTGCTGGCGTCGCTCTCGATCAGGATGTCCATGCCTTCGTCCGATGGGGAAACGCTCTTGATGATGATGCCGTCGGGAGCTTCGCTCAGTTCCAGGTGCGCCTTTTTCGCAATGGCGCCGGAGGGAGCGGCGATGCGAATCTTCGCGGTGCCGCCGGCGGGGATCTTCACGGGCATCTCGCTGAGGATTCTCGCGGAGACTGCTTTGGAGGAGGATCGGCCGGTGACGGCCACTTCCATTTCCTGCGAGGGGACGAGGTGGCGGTATTCAAATGCCTGCATCATGTCTTGCGCGGGGACGGCCGGATGGGCCACTTCACGGCCGGCGACGGTGGCGCGGCCTTCGAACTGGAGGCTGACGGGACGCCCCATCGGTGAGGGCGGGACTGTGAGAGTGAGTTTTACTTTGTCTTCCTTCGCCGGCACCTTGGCGCCGCCGAGTTTGAATCCCTTGGGGGCGTCTTTGAGCGAGATGGCGATGTCTCCGGTGAATCCGTCCTTGCGCAGCGCATAGACGGTGAGGGGAACAGTCGTGCCGACGCGGGCGTTGATGCTGGAGGGGACGACGCGCAACGCGAAGTCGGGTTGCGGCGCGCTGAGGCGCAGGCGGTAGGCGTATTCGGGGCCACCCTTGTGCTGGGTGTCACTCAACCGCAACAGGTAAGTGCCGTTTTTGGGCAGCGCCGCGGTGAGGTAGGAATCGGCGTGATGGGTGGTGAGGCCGGCGCCCTTGTCGGTGTTGTCGTCGTTGAAGGCGATCTGGTTGCCGGTGGCGTCGGTGAGTTTCAGGACGGAGTCGAGCGGCGAGTTGAGATGGCGCGCCATGACCTCGGCGACGATGTTATCGCCGGCCTTGCCCTCGAAGCGAAACACGTGGCTTTCGTCGGGCTTCTCGATACGGCCGTTGATGATGATGGGCAGCGTGACGTGCTGGGCGTGAGACTTGCCGCCGTGAGATTTCTCAGCGTGGCATTCCGGCAGCGTGTCCACCGCGAACGGCACGAAATTGGAGACATGGTTGTCCTTGCGGACGGAGAGCGGATAGACGCCGGGCGCTTTCCTAGTGTCGTCGAGCGTGAGGCTGGTGGCGGGGAGATTCCAGCCTTTCAACTCCACCGTGGTCTTCTCGCCCGCCGGCCCGCCGAGCGGAAAGATGCTGGTGATGAACGGCATCTCGCCGATGGTGATACGATAGACGAAGTCCTCGCGGCCGCGGTAGATGGAGTCCTTGACCTCGATGACGTATTCGCCGTCAGCGGGGATTTCGTAATAGAGCACGGGATCGGGGTTGAAGCGGAAGTCGTCATCGTAGGCCAGCTCCTTGCCCTTGCTGTCGTAGAGCGAGAGCGTGGCCTGGAACCAGCCGGGCACGGCGTCGGAGATGTAGGGGATGAGTTGCCGCGCGCTGACGGCCATGACGAGCTTCTGGCCTTTTTTCGCGTTGAAGCGAAACCGGTCCACTTCGCCGGGCAGAATCTGGCCGTTGACGGTTGCCGGCAGCGTGACGGTGATTTCGGGGCGGGCCTTGGTGCTCTTGGGGCCGAAGGCGGTCTTGGCGACCGCGCTCTTCTGTTCCACAATAACTCTCGATGCTTTCTCGGAGAACTCCGGCAGTTGGCCGACACAGAACACGAGCGGGTTCGACAACCCGTTCTGCGTGGCGAGCCGGATTTCGCGCAGACCGGGTTCCGCGTCGGGAGCCGCCGTGACTTGGACGGTAACGAGTTCGGAGATCGAGGGGTTGGCGGGTCGGCGGACGACCGTGGCGAGTTTCTTGCGAATCTCAGCGACTTTCTTGTCGTCTTCAGCCGTCCACGTGGCGTTGGCATATTTTCTGGCCAGCTCCTCAGGCGTTTTTGGGGGCAACGATGACTTGCCGGGTTTACCGCCCTTGCCGCCCCTGAGTTTCCCCAGCGAGGGGTCTTTCGTCATGAGGAACTGCCGCTTCTCAAACAACCCGTCGAGCACCAGTTGCAGTTGCCGGGCCTCGCCCTGTGTCGTCGCCTTGAAATAATCGGTGATGACGGCCTGCACGCCCGTGCCGGTGACAAAGACGTTGGTGACGTTGTTGAGGAACTGGCCGGCGATGATGTGTTCGGAGGTGGCGCCTTGCTGGCAGCCGGCGGGATAACAGTAGCCCACCGAAAACGCCCGCCCTTGCTGCGCGTGCGAGGCTGGCGCAAACGCGAGCCAAGCCACACAACCGAGAATCACGTGCCATCGCAATGGATTCATAAACACTCCATAGACTCGCAGGCCAGACACTCTTGTCTGGCCTGCGCTCAAACATCCTGAAAGCCAGACAGGAGTGTCCGGCCAACGATACTTACATGATTTCCGTCAGCCGTCCGCCTGTCTTATCGGCCGCAGAGCCGATGGGCAACGTGGTCACATCGAGGCCCTGCGGATGAGGCAGCTTCGCAGCCCCGTCAATGCCGAGCAGCTCATACATGCTGCCGATGAGATCCACCGGATACACCGGCCGCTCCTTGACCTCTTCGCCTTTCTCGGTGGACGAGCCGATGACGTGGCCGCCCTTGAATCCGCCGCCAGCAACGACGTGGCAAAAGACCTTGCCGTAGTGGTGGCGTCCGCCGTTCCACGGCGCTTCCCACGCGATCTTCGGCGTGCGGCCAAATTCGCCGCCCCACCAGACGATGGTGCTGTCGAGCAGGCCGTGATCGCTGAGGTCCTGCAACAGCGTCGCGAAGCCCTTGTCCAACTCCGGCAACTTGCGCTGCATGGCTTGGAAGTTGCCCTTGTGCGTGTCCCAGCCTTCGAAGTTGATGGTGACGTAGGGCACGCCGCGCTCCACGAGCCGGCGCGCGACGAGGCACGCTTGGCCGAACTTGGTCTTGCCGTAACGGTCGCGCAACTCGTCCTTTTCCTGTGAGAGATCGAACACCTTGCCCGCGTCGCCCAGAATCAGGTCGTAAGCTTGTTTCTCAGCCGCCGCGGAAGCCGCCAGCCGTTCATTGCCCGGCATGGCCTGCTCCAGCGAGTTCAACTTTTGGAGGAACTCGCGGCGTCCTTTCTGCCGCTCCTCGCTGATGCCCTGCGCGACGACGCCTTCGACGACGAACTTGCTCTGCGACGGATCGCCGCCCGTGGCGAACGGTTTCGCGCGCGAGCCGAGGAAGCCTGCCTCCGAGAAGCGGCCCTGCAACTGCGTCATCACAATGTAGGGCGGGATGAGGCCCTTGTAGCCGGCGCTGTAGCCTTTGAAGAGAGAGACGACCGCGCCGACCGACGGATAGACCTGGCCGTCGCCGGGCTTGCGCGCGGTCTGGACCATGTAGGCGGCGGTTTCGTGGCCGCTGTTGCCGTGGGTCATGCTGCGGATGATGGAATACTTGTCGGCTTGTTTGGCCAGTTGCGGCAGCAGCTCGCAAATCTGCATGCCGTCCACGTTGGTCGGGATCGGCTTGAGCGGGCCGGCGTAGTCCTGGCCGGCGTCGGGCTTCAGGTCGAACGTGTCCATGTGCGACGGGCCGCCCCACATCCAGATCTGGATGACGGACTTGGCCTTCGCGGTTTTGGATTTCGGCAGTGACGGGGCGCCGAAAGCGCGGACCGACCAGCAGTCGGCCATCAACAGCCCGGCCGTGCCGGCCAAGCCCCGCCGCAACATCTCGCGCCGGCTGATGCGCCCGCCATTCATGTCTGTGATCACGCTCGCCACTTTGTTCTGAGTGTATTGGATGCTCATGGTTACGACTCCTTTTTCAGTTACTGCCATCGCTTCAATGCCGATACAAAAACTCCGAGCTGTTGAACAACGCCCACGCCAGATCCACTGCCGCTTCGCGTTTGGAACCGGACTGCATATACTCCGCCACGGTCTTCATCTCCTGCTCGGCCGGGAAACGGGAGAGGATGGTGAGGTAAAGCTGGTTGATGACCTCCGCCTTCTTCTGCTCGCTCGTGGGACCGGTGTTGACGGGGGGAGGGGTTTTGACGCCCCTGCGATTCTTGTTGGGCTTGGGAGGTTTGCTGGCCGCACCGGAAGCGGCCGAGAACAGTGCCTGTAACTTGGGGCTGTTTTCGATTTTGCGCTGGATGTGGCTGGAGTTGAGCATGTGCAGCCGCTGGTCGGTGGTGGGCTTGCTGCTCCGCTCCAGTTCCAGTCCTGTGTCGCGCGACGGGCGTCCGAACATTTCGAGGAACGAACTGGTGATGCTGGAGTCAGGCAGGGAGATCGAACGCTGGTCTTCCGGAATGAACGTGAACGGCTCAGGAACCGGGCTGGAATACTTTTCCGTCGTGCCGGTGATCTGGTTCAGCGCATCAATCAACACCTCCGCCTCCAGCCGGCGCAGCGGGTAGCTCGCGAAGTTCGCCTCGGCTTCAGGCGACTTGGTCTTCGGCACGGATGAGAGTTGGTAGGTCTGCGAATTCAGGATCAGACGGAAGAGGTGCTTGATATCGTATTTGCCCGCGACGAGTTCCTTCTCCAGATACGCGAGCAGTTCCGGGTTTACCGGCTTGTTGTCGGGCCGGATGTCGTCCGGCTCGTGGATGATGCCGCGCTCCAGGAACCACGACCAGACGCGGTTGACGATGTTGCGCGCGAACCACGGGTTCTTTGGCGAGATGAGCCAGTCGGCGAAGACGGCGCGCGGGTCGCGGCCCTCGGCGATCTTTGCCGGGGTTCCGTCGGGGAACGTCGCCGCCAGTTTGGCCGGCTTCGAGCTTTCGCTCTTCTTTTTCTCCACAGGCTTCGCTGGCGCCGCAGTGGCCTGCTCAAGGTTGTTGGTCACCAGCGTGCCAGTCTTGGCGGGATCGAAGAAGATGATCTCTTCTTTCCACTCCCCGGTCTGCTTGAAAGCGATCTTCGAGAAGAACTGCGCCATGCCGGCCAGTTGCTCCTTCGGCCAATTCTCCGCCCGCGTGCCCATGAACGTCAGCGCAACGGCCTTCGCGATGGTTTCCTGGTCCTTGCTCTGGACGGCGCGGTAGAAGTTGACCTGGCCGACGCGGAAGTTGCTGCCGTTGGACGTGAGCATCTCGCGCACGAACTTGTCATACGGCATGTTCTCCCGCAGACAGTCGTAAACCCACCGATGATACGCCTGCGCCGCGTTGGGCCAGAGATTGATGGGAAATTCCGCCCTGATCCGCAGCAGATCGCCCCACTTCATCGCCCAGTAATCGGCGAACTCCGGCCGTTCCAGCAGCCGGTCAATCAACGCGCTGCGTTTCTTCGGATCCTTGTCCTCCAGAAACTCCTTTGCTTCCGTCGCGGTGGGCAGCGTGCCGATGATATCGAGGAAAGCGCGCCGAACAAACACGGCGTCCGAGCAAATGTTGGCCGGCTCGATGCCCAGCTTCTTCAGTCTTGCGAAAACCGCTTCATCAATCTTGCTTTGCGGTGGCAGAGCGGCGTCGCTCTCAAAAGGACTTGCCTTCGCGCTTGGCGCCGTGGTTCCACCCCAAACTGCCAAGACGACCACCGCCGAAATTAGAAATGTCTTCATCCAGCTTTACTCAGGTCTGTTTATACACAAGAACGCAAGAACGTAAAGCCCTTACGCTGCATGTTTCAACAGTTCAGGACGAAGAAAGTTGCGGCTTTTTTGAGGAAAAGGGCAGCTCGGCTGGCGTCCTGGTCTCGGCACGCACTGGGGAGCGAAGCCGAAAAATGCCCCTCAGCAACTCAGCCTGCTTTTCCAGGTTGCGTTTGGGTGGCGATTGTTGAAAACTCCCCGGCGTTAAGATCGTGGACGGTTTGAGTATTTGAATTCCCCTGAACCATGAGCGTGATGCCATTGTCGGTGACAACTCACTTCAAGTCGCCGCGCGCGACCGAGGCCGAAGCCTTCGGCGCGTGGCGGCAGGTGATGCAATTGCCCGTCGCGCGCGAGTATCAGGCGGCTTTCCAGTCGGCGACGGGGTTGCGGCTGCGGTTTTTGGACGCGGTGGGAATGGCCGACATGGAGCGGGTCAGCGGCCCGTTCTGCGGACTCGCCGGGCCGAACAACATCCGCCCGATCTCCTGCCCGCGCAAAGTCCGGTTGCTGCAACGCGCATCGTTCAACGACGGGACGGTCATCTGTGTCTGCTGCGTCGCGGCGGTGACGGAGGTGGTGGTGCCGGTGTTGATGGGGCAATGCCACGTCGGCAGCGTGGTCGTCGGGCCGTTCTGCCTGCGCGCGCCGACGGCGGGCGATCACCAGAGGCTGGCGGCCCGCTGGCGCGAGCGGAATCCCGGTGGCAATCCGGCTGCGCTCCGCAAGCACGACCAGGCGTTGCGCGCGCTGCCGGTGGCGAACGCGAAGCGATATCGCGCGGCAATGGTGTTGGCCCGGACGTTTGCGCAATACCTGACGGAGTGCGGCAATCGGATGTTGCTGGAGTCGGCTACGCGCCGCTCGCCGTTGCTGCAACGCATTGACCGGGAACTGGGCGGCATCCAGGGCGAGACGCTCACGCTGCGCGAGTTGGGTCAGCGGGTCGGGATGAGTCCGTTCCATCTCTGCCGGGTTTTCAAGCGGGAGGCCGGCATGACGCTGACCCAGTATCGGCTGCGCCGGCGCATCGAGGCGGCCAAGGCGCTGCTGCCAAACCGGCACCGGCGCATCTGCGAGGCGGCTTTCGAGGCGGGCTTCGAGTCGCTGCCGCACTTCAACCGCGTTTTTCGACGGCAGGTCGGCTGCACGCCCACGCAGTATCGCCGCCAGTTTGGTGGCGCAATCCCGGCTGCAAAAACCGCAACGTCAGCGTAGCCACGGGCGTCGCGACGGGCTACAAGGCACATGATTATGAACGCATTTCCCGCGGTGGATCCCATACCGCTGCCGGCGCCGGTGTGGTTGTTCAAGCTGCTGCACATCGTGACGCTGGCGCTGCATTTTTGCGCCGTCGAGCTGTTGCTCGGCGGGCTGCTGGTGGCGACGTGTTTGTGCTTTTTCGGCGCGCTGCGCGGCGGCGCGCCGCTCCTGCGCCTGAATACGGCGTTGTCGTTGTCGCGCCGGCTGCCGATAGTAATGACCTACGTAATCAATCTCGGCGTGCCGCCGCTGTTGTTCGCGCAGGTGCTTTACGGTCGCGCGCTCTACACCAGCAGCGTGTTGATCGGCGTCTATTGGATCTCGGTGATCTTCCTGCTGATGGCCTGCTACTGGCTGCTCTACCGCTTCAACGCGGCTATCGAGCGCGGTCTGTCGGCTTGGTGGCTCGGTCTGTCGGCGTGGCTGCTGGCTGGAGGGATCGCGATGATTCTTTCAACGACCATGACACTGATGATCCGCCCGGAGGTTTGGCAGGCGATGTATTCAGCGTCGGCGATGGGTAATCATCTGCCGCCGCACGACCCGACGCTGATGCCACGCTGGCTGTTCATGCTGACGGGCGGGTTGGTGTTCGCCGGGTTGTGGATGGTGTGGCTCGCCGGGCGGAAGCAGATCGAAATGCCGGTGCGCAGTTATCTCGCCGGTCTTGGCGGGAAACTGGCGCTGGTGGCGATGGTTGCCCAAGTGCTCGTGGCGCATTTCGTCTTCCACAATCAACCGGACAAGGTTCGCGAGAGCTTGGTGGCGAGTCCGCTTTATCTCGGCGCGGGTTTCGCGTGGTTCGGCGCGGCGGGATTGATATTGCTGGCGGGCGCGTGGGCAGGTTTCAAGAAACCGACGACGGCTGCGGTGGGTTGGTTATGCGTGTTGCTCGGCGTGCTGGCGGCGTTCGGGCTGACGGTGTTCCGCGACGGCATCCGCGATCTGACGCTGTTGAGCAACGGTTACGACGTGTGGCACCGGGCAGTCGTGACGAACTGGCCTGTGGTTGGCTTGTTTCTGGTGCTGTTTGTCATCGGGTTGGCGACAGTCGGCTGGCTGGTGTCAGTGATGGTGCGCGCAAAACCGGTTTCGGAGAAGGTGATCTGATGAGCAAAGTAACGGACAAGAACAACCCGCCGTCCACGGGCGGCGTCTCGCGGCAGACGTTTTTGCGCGTGGCAGTGGGTAGTGCCGGCGTTGTCTATGCGGCGGGACTGGCCTATCCAGTTTATCGCTACGTGGCGTCGCCGGTGGAGAAAGCGGCGAAGGAATCGGCAGTGACGGAGGTGACGCTGAAGGACGCGCAGAAACTCGCGCCCGGCAGCGCGCTGATGTTCAAGTTCGGCTCCAAGCCGAGCCTGTTGATCCATCATGATGACGGGACGTGGACGGCGCTGACGGCGGTCTGCACGCACCTTGGTTGCACGGTGCGCTATCAAGAAGACAAGAAGCGGATTCACTGTGCCTGCCACGGCGGCGTTTATGATCCGAAGACCGGCGCGAACGTCAGCGGACCGCCGCCGAAGCCGCTGAAACGCTACGAGGTGAAGGTCACCGATGCAGCTGTGATTGTCTCGAGGAGCCAGGACCGCGCATGAAATCCCTTTTCTCATCGTTTTACGCGTGGGCGGACGAGCGGCTCGGTCTGGAGGAACTGGTGCAGTTCGCGAAGCAGAAGACCGTGCCGGTGCATTCGCAGTCGTTTTGGTATTATTGGGGCGGCTTGTCGCTGTTCTTCTTCCTGATCCAGTTCGCGACAGGCGTGCTGCTGCTGCTCTACTACCGCCCCGGGCCGGATGCCTATGACTCGGTGCGGCAGATCACCTACGACACGAACTTCGGCTGGCTGGTGCGCTCGGTGCACTCGTGGGCCGCGAACCTGATGATCGTGGCCATCTTCGTTCACATGTTCTCGGTCTTCTTCATGAAGGCCTACCGCAAGCCGCGCGAGTTCGGCTGGTGGAGCGGCGTCGCGTTGTTGGGGATGGCGATGGTCTTCGGTTTCAGCGGCTACTTGCTGCCGATGGACGATCTGGCGTATTTCGCAACGAAGGTCGGCATGGAGATTTTCTCCGTGGTGCCGATGATCGGGCCGAAACTGGCCGATCTGGTGCGCGGCGGGCCGGACGTGAGCGAATACACCGTGCATCGCTTCTTCGCGCTGCACGTGGTGGTGTTGCCGGCGGTGTTCCTGCCGATCCTTGGTTTTCATCTCTGGCTGGTGCAACGACACGGCAACGCCGTGCCGCCGTCGGAGGAGGCCAAGCCGGAAGCGCAGCGCAGGAGCGAGTCGTTCTTCCCGAACTTCATGATGAAGGATTTCGCCATGTGGCTCGTGGCGTTCAACGTCCTGAGCGTGCTGGCGTTCATGTTCCCGTGGGACCTTGGCCCGCAAGCCGACCCCCTCAAGCCCGCGCCGCTGGGCATTCATCCGGAGTGGTATTTCATGAGCCAGTTTCAGGTCCTGAAAATCTTTGGTGACTTGTTCCCCGGCACGCTCGGCGAGATCCTCGGCATTGTCGTGTTCACGGCGGGCCTGCTGCTGTGGTTCCTCATCCCGCTCTACGACAACACGCAGGAAGCCGGGCGCCGGGCGCGGCGCGCGACGTATTTCGGGCTGTTCACGCTCATAGCCCTGATTGTCACGACGATCTGGGCGTATCTGGTGCTTTAGAGAAAGACGAAGGCTGCAAACACTATGAACTATCCGTTCTGGGACGTGCCGCATATCGGAAGCGGCTGGGTGATCGGCATCATCGCGATCTTCCACATGATGGTCGCGCTGTTCGCCGTCGGCGGCGGGTTCTATCTCGTGCTGGCAGAGCGCAAGGCGCTGCGCGAAGGCCATCGCGACTGGTTGGAAGTGTTGCGAGGCCACTCGAAGTTCTTCCTCATCCTGACCGGCGTGTTTGGCACCGTGTCTGGCGTCGGCATCTGGTTCGCCATCGGTCTCGCCAATCCCGAAGGCACGAGCGCGCTGATTCACAACTTCGTCTTTGGCTGGGCGATGGAATGGGTGTTCTTCATCGTCGAGCTGACGACAGCGGCGGTTTACTACTACACGTGGGGCCGCGTCTCAGACGAGTTACACGTGAAGGTCGGCTGGCTCTACGCGGCGGCGTCTTTCTTCACGCTCGTCATCATCAACGGTATTCTTTCGTTCATGCTCACGCCCGGCGACGCATGGCTTGCGGTGGCCGGCACCGGTCAGGAGGCCAGCCGGTTCTGGCAGGCGTTCTTCAACCCGACCTATTGGCCGAACCTCATCATCCGCTGCCTCATCTGCGCCTCGCTGGCCGGCGTGTGGGCGCTGGTCACGTGCAGCCGGATTGACGGCGGGAAGAAACCCGAACTGAAGACCGCGATGGTGCGCTGGAGCGCGAAGTGGCTGCTGCCGACGTTCGTGCTGCTGCCGCTGGCGTTCGTCTGGTATCTCTGGACGGTGCCGGAGTCGCAGCGCGCGCTGCTGCAACTGGGCATCTCGACGATCGGTATGGGCATGTTCACGCAGGTGACGCGCATGATGCTGGTCGTCGGGCTGACTTCAGGCGTCATCGTTGTGGTGACGTATGCCTTCGCGTGGCGGTCGCCGCTGGAGTTCAACTCCGGCCAGGCGCTGGCGGTGATGCTACTGGCTCTGATTGCCACCGCGTCGGGCGAATACACCCGCGAGACGCTTCGCAAACCTTACGTCATTGGCCGCTACATGTTCTCCAATGGCGTCCGCGTCGCCAGCGTGGACAAGCTGAATGCGGAAGGTTATCTCGCGCACTCGGTCTGGACCCGCCGGGGTGGCGACGGCAAACTGGCGAAGGGTGAAGCGATGTTCCGCGGGCAGTGCATGGCCTGCCACACCGTCAATGGCTATCGTTCCATGAAGCGTTTGCTCGCCGACCGCAACCGCGAAGCCATCAACAACCTGCTGACGCTCCTGCACGACTACAAACCGGACTCCCCCTATCGCGCCTTTATGCCGCACATGGCCGGGACGAAGGAAGAGGTCGAAGCTCTTGGCGATTATCTCGCCGCGCTGACGGCCGCGCCGGCTTCCAGCGAAAAACCGAAGGTCGCGGAAAAACAGACGCCAGTCACTTCGCTTGGGAAGCTGTAACAGGAGGCGTTTCATGCAGCAGCGTAACGATCGCCGGCAGCAACTTCCTCTTCGCGCTCGACGACACGCCGTCGTAATAACCACGAATGCGCCCCGCGCTCAGCGGACTGACCGGCTGACAAAATTCTGCTGCACTTTTTGTCAGTGGGGCCGTTGCGTCGCTTGAAATTGCTGCTATAATCTCCACGCATGTCGGACCTGTTCCCACGATGGTATAACCAGTTGCCGTTGAAAATCGCCCTGGGACTGCTGGTGAGCGCGGTCGTGGTGTCTGCGGGGGTCTGGTATTACTTGACGCCGAAGTATTCGCGCGTCGGTTACCAGCCCATCCAGCCGGTGCCGTATTCCCACGCGACGCACGTCGGGCAGCTTGGGCTGGATTGCCGCTACTGCCATACGGGGGTGGAGAGTTCGTGGTATGCCAACATCCCCTCGCCGTCGGTCTGCATGAACTGTCACAGCCAGGTGTTGCCGAACGACCCGCACCTCGCGCCGATCCGTGACAGCGTCAAGACAGGCGCGCCGGTGCCGTGGGTGCAGATTCATCGCACGTCGGATTTCGTCTATTTCAACCACGCGGTGCACGTCAATCGTGGCGTCAGTTGCGTGTCGTGCCACGGTCAGATCAACAAGATGGTCGAGGTGCGGCACGAGCAGTCGTTGACGATGGCCTTCTGCCTCGATTGCCATCGCAATCCCGCGCCCAACATCCGTCCGCTCGATCAGGTCTATAACATGACCTGGACGAACGATCCCGCGCGCCAGCTTGAAGCGGGCGTGCGCTGTGTGCGTGACTGGAAGATTCGCTCGTCTCACAACTGTTCCGCCTGCCACCGATGAACCCGTCTTCTGCAAACACTCCCCAACCGCCGACGGGCCCGCGCTACTGGCGCAGCCTCGACGAACTGGCGGAGACGCCGGCGTTCCGGCAGTGGGTGGAGCGGGAGTTCCCGGAGGGCGCCACGGAATGGCGCGACCCGGTGACTCGGCGGCATTTCGTGAAGATCATGTCCGCCTCGTTTTTGCTGGCGGGGCTGGGCATGACCGGTTGCCGCCGGCCGGAGGAGAACATCTATCCGTTCTCGAAGATGCCGGAGGATTACGTGCACGGCGTGCCGCAGTTCTTCGCTACGGCGATGCCTTCGCGCGGCGGCGCGCAGTCCTTGCTGGTCAAGTCGCTCGATGGCCGGCCCATCAAGATCGAGGGCAACCCGCAACATCCCTTCGGCATGAGCGGCACGGATCGTTTCGCGCAAGCGTCCATTCTCAATCTCTACGACCCCGACCGCGCCATTCGCTTCGTGCGGCAGGGCAACAAGGCCACGCGCGAGGCCGCGATGGGTTTTCTAGCAGCGACGGCGAAGGACTTGGCCGCGAGCGGTGGTGAGGGCGTGTGCTTCTTGATGGAGCAAAGCAGTTCACCGTCGCGCGCGCGGTTGCAGGAGTTGATCAGCAGCCGTTATCCGAAGGTCCGATGGTTCACTTACGAGCCGGTGGATTTGAGCGTGGTGCGGCAGGCGGCAACCGAAGCGCACCAGACGGCCGGGCTGTCGCTTTTTTGCCGTCTCGACCGCGCGAAGGTGATCGTGTCGCTCGACAGCGATTTCATCAGCGGTGAGGAGGACGGCGCGCGGCTGATGCGGGACTTTGCGCGAGGCCGGCGAATCGAGAAACCCACCGACAATCTCAGCCGCCTCTACGTCGTCGAGTCGCTCATGACGCTCACCGGCGCGAACGCCGACCATCGTCTGCGGCTGGCATCGAGCCAGATCTGCGCGTTGACGGCGCGACTCGCGGCGGAAGTGCTCACGCAGGCCGCAGCGTCGGAAGCAGGCGAACTGGTGGCGGCGTTGCAAAGCGTGAACCTGCCGGCCGACGTGAAGCCGGAGTGGGTGAAGGAGTGCGCGAAGGATTTGCTGGCGAACCGCGGTGCGTGCGTAGTGCTGGCGGGCCATCGCCAGCCGTTGGCGGTGCATCTGCTCGCGCAGGCCATCAACCGCGCGCTCGGCAACGAAGGCCGCACTGTTGAGTTGTTCAGCGTCGCCGAACCGAAGACCGGCACCATCCAAGAGTTGTCCATGGCGTTGAACGCGGGTGAGGTGAAAACGCTCGTCATCTGCGGCGGCAATCCCGTCTATAACGCGCCCGCAGACCTCAACTGGACTGCGACGCAGCGCAAGGCCAAGACGGTGGTCCGGCTCGGCTATTACGAAGACGAGACGACGGCGGTCTGCGACTGGCACTTCCCCGCGGCACACTATCTCGAATCGTGGGGCGACGCTCGCACCAGCGACGGCACGATGGTGTCGGTGCAGCCGCTCATCGCGCCGTTGTTTGGCGGGTTGACCGAGTTGGAGTTCCTCGCGCGGCTGGCTGGGTTGGAGCCGTTCAATCCTTACGAGATAGTCCGCGAGACGCTCCGGCAGCGAGCGGGCGGCGTGGATTTCGAAGAGTGTTGGAAACGGTTTCTGCACGACGGTTTCCTTGCGGGCAGCACGGGCCGGCATGTGGACGCGCCGTTTAACTGGGCCAAGGTCGCCGAGCACGTGCGCGTGTTGGACACGGCGCTGAAGCCGTCGAAGGACAAGCTCGAAGTCGTTTTCCATCGCGACTACAGCCTCGACGACGGCCGCTTCAACAACAACGGCTGGCTCCAGGAATTGCCCGACCCGATCACCAAGGTGACGTGGGAGAATGTCATCCTGTTGAGCGCAAAGACGGCAAGGGAACTCGGCGTGTATTTCGAAAATCCGGAGCGCGGGCGGTTGCACGTGCCGCGCGCGAAGATCGAGTTGGACGGTCGGCAGATCGAAGGGCCGGTTTGGATTCAACCGGGCCAGGCCGATTACACCGTGGGCTTGGCACTGGGCTACGGCCGGCAGAAGACGGGCCGCGTCGGACAACAGTCTGGTTTCAATGCCTACCGTTTGCGTGCGTCGAAGAGTCCGCACTTCGCGGGCGGCGCGACTTTGAAGGCCGCTGGCCAGCAGCAGTTGGTGGCGGTGACACAGGACCATTGGGCGATGGAGGGCCGGCCCATCGTGCGCGAGGCGAACCTCGAAAGTTTCCGCGAGCATCCGGACTTCGCTCACAAGATGGGCCTGGATGCGCACGAGCCGCACGTCGGCGCGCTTTATCCGCATCCTCACGCGCAGAACCCCGCGATGAAGGGCGTGCACCAGTGGGGCATGGTGGTGGACCAGAACGCTTGCGTGGGCTGCGCGGCGTGTGTCATCGCCTGCCAGAGCGAGAACAACATTCCCATCGTCGGCAAGGACCAGGTGGCGCGCGGGCGCGAGATGCATTGGATGCGGCTCGACCGCTACTTTAGCGTCGCGCCGGAGGACAAGGAGCTCGCGGCCCCACAGGTCGTCAACCAGCCGATGCTCTGCCAGCACTGCGAGAACGCGCCGTGCGAGAACGTCTGCCCGGTGAACGCGACCGTGCATGACGAGGAGGGGCTGAACCTGATGGTTTATAACCGTTGCGTCGGCACGCGCTACTGTTCGAACAACTGTCCCTACAAGGTCCGGCGGTTCAATTACTTCGATTTCAACCGGCGGCCGCTCGACCAGCTTTACCGCGGCCCGCTCGCGCCGGGAGGAATGCCGGACTTGGTGCAGATGGTGAAGAACCCGGACGTGACCGTGCGGATGAGAGGCGTGATGGAGAAATGCACGTTCTGTGTCCAGCGCATCGAGCAGGCAAAGATCGCGCGGAAGATTAAGGCGCGCGATTCGGGCGATGTGCGCGTGCCCGATGGCACGATCACGCCGGCGTGCGCGCAGGCGTGCCCGGCGGAGGCGCTGGTGTTCGGCGACGTGTCCGATCCGAACAGCCGCGTGTCACGCATCAAGGAGCAATCGCGCAACTATTCGGTGTTGGGTTTCCTCAACGTGAAGCCGCGCACGACGTATCTGGCGCGCATCCGCAACCCGAATCCCGCGATGCCGGATTACGCGCAGCAGCCGTTGAGTTTGGCCGAGTATTCGCGCGAGCACGGTGACCCGATGACGGAAGGTCACGCGCCCGGCGCTGGGAAAGGAGGGCGCTGATGGCCGAGCACGCGCCCAAGAGCACCGCGTTCGCTAACGCGCCGGAGCCGCCGCCGGAGTTGGAGCGCAAGCCGCTGGTGCAAAACCTGCGGAGTTTTGCGTGGATTTCCGACCGGATTGCCGCGGTGGCGGAGGGCCGGACGCCCAAGTGGTGGTGGGCGGCGTTTGTGCCGAGCGTGGCGCTAATGATCATGTGTTTCGTGATGATCGGCTATTTGATCTCGACCGGCGTTGGCGTGTGGGGGGTGGCCCATCCGGTGAGCTGGGGCTATGCGATCATCAACTTCGTGTTCTGGATCGGCATCGGCCACGCGGGCACGTTGATCTCGGCGATCCTCTTCCTGCTGCGCCAGCGCTGGCGCACGGCGGTGAATCGCGCCGCCGAGGCGATGACGATTTTCGCAGTGATGTGCGCGGGCATTTTCCCGCTGATCCACGTGGGCCGCGCGTGGATGGCGTGGTGGTTGTTCCCGATTCCGAACTCGAACAACATCTGGCCGCAGTTCCGCTCGCCGCTGATGTGGGACGTGTTCGCGGTGTCCACTTATTTCACCGTGTCGCTGCTGTTTTGGTATATGGGCTTGATGCCTGACCTCGCGACGATGCGCGACCGGGCGAAGACGAAGATTCGGAAATACCTCTACGGCCTGTTCGCGCTGGGCTGGACCGGGTCGAACCGGAACTGGAGCAACTACGAGAAGGCCTACTTGGTGCTGGCTGGCCTGTCCACGCCGCTGGTGTTGTCGGTGCATAGCATCGTGTCGCTTGATTTCTCGGTGTCGCAACTGCCCGGCTGGCACACGACGATCTTCCCGCCTTACTTCGTGGCCGGGGCGATCTTCTCCGGCTTCGGCATGGTGCTGACGCTGCTGATCCCGGTGCGCAAGCTGTGCGGGTTGGAGGAGGTCATCACCGTCCGGCACATCGAGTTGATGGGCAAGGTCATCCTCGCGACCGGCTCGATGGTCGGCTACGCCTACGCGATGGAGTTCTTCATCGCCTACTACGGTGGCAATCCCTACGAGATGTTCACGTTCAAGAACCGCGCGTTCGGCCCCTACGGATGGGCCTACTGGATCATGGTGACCTGCAATGTGATTTCACCGCAGCTCTTCTGGTTCAAGAAAATCCGCACCAATCTCGTCGCGGTCTTCATCCTGTCCATCTGTGTGAACATCGGCATGTGGTTCGAGCGGTTCGTGATCGTGGTCACGTCGCTGCACCGCGATTTTCTGCCGGCCAACTGGGGCTACTACTCGCCGACTTACGTGGACGTGCTGACGTTCGTCGGCACGTTCGGGCTGTTCCTGACGCTGTTCCTGCTCTTCCTGCGCTTCGTGCCGCTGATTGCCATCGCCGAGGTGAAAAGCGTCATTCCACAGGGCGACCCCGACCATCCGCTCGGCAGCGTGAAGGAAATGTTGCCGGCCACGCCGGAGATGAAGCCGGCTGCGAAAGAGCCGGCGAAGGCAGCCAAACCGCTGGGCCTGCTGGCGGAGTTCGAAACGTCGGCGGAGATCAAGAGTGCCGCGAAGAAGGTGCGCAACGCCGGCTACCGGCGTTGGGACGTATTCACGCCGTTCCCGATCCACGGCATGGACGATGCGATGGGCCTGCGCGACTCGCGCGTTGGATGGTTTTCGTTCATCGGCGGCGTGACGGGCTATTGCAGCGGGATGTTGATGATCTGGTTCATGAACAGCTTCGATTACCCGCTGGTGGTGGGTGGCAAGCCGCTGTTCAGCCCGGTGTATGCGTTTCCGGTGAGCTTCGAATTGACGATTCTGCTGGGCGCCTTTGGGGCGGTGGCAGGGATGTTGATCACCAACCGCCTTCCGCGCTGGCACAATCCGTTGTTCAAGAGCGAACGGTTCGCCCGCGTCACGCATGACCGGTTCTTCATCCTGATCGAGTGCCGCGACCCCAAGTTTTCGGAAACCAAGACGCGCGAGTTGCTGGAAGCGGCTGGCAGCCGGCGCGTCGAGATGGCGGAGGAGTGACCGGATATGCGCTACTTCTTCATTATCCTGCTGCTGGTCGTGGTTGGCGTCGTGAGTGTCGCGGGACTCCGCGGCAACCTGTCGCGCAGACCGCCGCTGGAAGTGTTCCCCGACATGAAACGCCAGCCAAAGCTGCGGCCGCAGAAACCGTTTGCGTTCTTTGAAGACCAGCGCAGCTCGCGGCTGCCGGTGCCGGGCACCATCGCGCGCGGGCAGCGGTTCGAGGACCTGCCGGTCAACACGGGTTGTATCACCGGCACCACCAACTGGGTCGCGACCATCCCGCTGCCGATCACGGCGGAACTGCTGGCGCGCGGGCGGGAACGGTTCGTGATCTTCTGCGCGCCGTGTCACAGCGCGGCGGGCGACGGCAACGGCATCACCAGCAAGTATGGCATGATTCGCGCCGGCAATTTCCACGACCCGCGCATCGTCCGGATGACCGACGGCGAAATTTTCAACACCGTCACCAAAGGCAAGAACCTGATGCCCTCCTACGCCTCGCAGGTGCCCGTGCAGGATCGCTGGGCCATCATCGCCTACATTCGCGCGCTTCAACGGACACGGCTGGGCGTGCCCGACGACGTGCCGGCGGAACTCCGCGGCGGCCTCAAACCATGAACACCGAACTCGGCAACGCATCCGCAGTCGTGTCGCGCTGGACGAAAGTGCCGGCGGTGCTGATGGTATTGGGCGGCGTCGGCGCGGTGGCGGGCTTTGCGATGGACCCGCGGCAGCTTGGATTCTCGTATCTGCTCGCGTTCATGTTTTTCCTGAGCCTGTGCATGGGCGGGATGTTTCTTGTGATGGTGCATCACCTCTTCGACGCTGACTGGTCGGTGCCCGTGCGGCGTATCTCGGAGCATCTGGCGTGTCTGTCGGCGGTGATGGCGGTGTTGTTCGTGCCGCTTGCGCTGCTGGCGCCGCAGATTTACGCGTGGATGGATCCGGCTCACGCCGACCACGCGCTGCACGCGAAGGCGGGCTATCTGAACGCGCCGTTCTTCTACGCGCGGGCGGTGATCTTCTTCGCGGTCTGGATTTTCCTGTCGTGGCGGCTGCGATACTGGTCGTTGAAGCAGGACGAGAGCGGCGCAGCGGCGTGCACGTTCAAGATGCGGAAGCTCGCGGCCGCCGGGATTTTCCTATTCGCCATCACGCTGACGCTCGCGGCGATTGACTGGATGAAGTCGCTCCAACACCAGTGGTTCTCGACGATGTATGGCGTCTATTATTTCTCCGGCAGCGTGTGGCTGACGCTCGGCACGGTCTATCTGGTGGCGGTGTGGCTGAAGCGCGCCGGGCCGCTGCGGGACTTGGTTCAGCCGCGTCACCTCAAAGACGTGGGCGTGGTGTTGTTCGCGTTCACGGTGTTTTACGCCTACATCCACTTCGCGCAATACTTCATCATCTGGAACGCCAACATGCCGGAGGAAACGTTCTGGTATGTGATGCGCGAACGCGGCTACTGGTGGGGCAGCAGCATGGTGCTGGTGTTCGGCCATTTCCTGCTGCCGTTCCTGTTGCTGCTGCGGATTGATGCCAAGCTGAAGCTGCCGTTGATGGTCCCGCTCTGCGTTTGGGTCTGGCTGATGCACTTCGTGGACATTTCCTTCAACGTGCTGCCGCCGCTGCATCTGGAGGAGTTCCCGTGGCGCTGGACCGATCTGGCCTGCTTCGCGTTCATTGGCGGCGTGACCGGCTTCGTTTTCTTGCGGAGCCTTGCGCGACATCCGGTGTATCCGCTCAAGGATCCGCGCCTGAGAGAATCGCTGTCGGACCATGAAGTGCCGCCGCCAGCCATCGCCGAGGCCGTGCACAGTCACGAAGGAGAAGAGTGATGGAACCGACATACTCTCGTCCAAGGGTGGCGGCCTATGCGGTCGCGGTCACCGTCATTTTCTTCCTGATGGCCGGTGCGATCTGCTTTATGTATCACTACACGCAGCCAGGACCGGTCGAGGAAACCCGCTGGGCCGAGCGGGCGAGGAATCTTGCGGAACTGAATGCGAAGAACAAAGAGGGACTGGAGAGTTTTGGTTGGGTCAGTCAAGATAGAGGTGTTGTGCGACTGCCCATCACCCGTGCGATGGAACTAACGGTGAAGGAATGGCAAGACCCTGCCGCCGGGCGCGCGAACCTGATCTCGCGCATGGAGCGGGCGCTGCCACCGATGCCACAAACACCGGCTGCTACCAACGCGCCGGCAGGACCGAAACCGAAGTGATCTGATTTGATGACATGACTGTTGTCTGGATACTATTTGTGAGCAGTGTAATCGTGCTGCCGGCTGCGGCGCTCCTGGCGCTGCGCTGGGCGGTGCGCCACGGCGAGTTCAAGAACCTTCAGAAGACCGCGCTGTCCATCTTCGATGAGGAAGAGCCGGTAGGGCGCATGACGGATCGCTTTCCCGGCCCACAGCGCAGTAGCAAATCTTCGCAGCCATGAGCGCCACTTCACCTTCCATCTTGCAGGCGTTGTCTCCCTCGGACACCGAGGACGTGGCCCAGCGGCGCGCGCTGCTGGCGGAGATTGACGCGTCGTGCCGCGGGACGCTGATGCTGTTTTTCGGCGCTGCGTTGGTCTGGCTGCTGATCGGCACCGTGTTCGCGCTCATCGCGTCGTGGAAGATGCATTCGCCCGACTTCCTCGCGGACATACCGTGGCTCACGTTCGGCCGGGTGCGGCCGGCGCACCTGAACGCGGTCGTGTTTGGCTTCGCGTCCGAGGCGGCGATCGCGGTGACGCTATGGCTGATATGCCGCCTGTGCCGCGCGCCGTTGATGCACGGCTGGGTCGTCAACATCGCCGGCGTGTTCTGGAACATCGGCGTGGCCATCGGCATCGGCGGCATTCTCGCCGGCCACAGCACGGCCATCGAATGGCTGGAAATTCCAGGCTACGCCACGCCGCTGCTGTTTGTGAGCTACGCGCTGATCGCGATCTGGGGCATCATCACGTTCCGCTTCCGGCGGGAAAAACATCTCTACGTGTCGCAATGGTATTTGCTGGCGGCGTTGTTCTGGTTCCCGTGGCTTTATTCCGCCGCGCAGATTCTCCTGATCATGGAACCGGTGCGCGGCGTGGTGCAGGCGACGGTGAACTGGTGGTTCGCGCACAACGTGCTGGGCCTGTGGTTCACGCCCATTGGCATCGGGGCGATCTACTACTTCATCCCGAAAGTCCTCGGCATTCCCGTCTATAAGTATTCGCTGTCGGTGATCGGGTTCTGGTCGCTGGCACTGTTTTACAACTGGAACGGCATGCACCATCTCGTGGGCGGCCCGTTGCCCGCGTGGCTCATTACGGTGAGCATCGTTGCCAGCGTGATGATGACGATTCCCGTCGTCACGGTGGGGCTGAACCATCACTTCACCATGTGGGGCAGTTTCCACAAGCTCAAGGACAGTCCGGTGCTGCGGTTCATGGTATTTGGCGGCATGAGCTACACGGTCACCAGCCTGCACGGCGTGCTGCTCGCGTTGCGGTCGGTGAGCGAGGTCACGCATTTCACGCACTCGACCATCGCCCACGCGCATCAGGGAATGTATGCGTTCTTCACGATGGTGATGTTCGGCGCGATCTACTACATCGTGCCGCGCATCATCCAGGTCGAGTGGCCGTCGGCGCGGCTGATCAGCATCCATTTCTGGGCCAGCGCGATTGGCATCATGCTCTACATCGTGCCACTCATCATCGGCGGCACGCTTCAGGGCGTGGCGATGATCAATCCTGACGTGCCCTTCCTCGATCCCAACAAATACAGCGTCGTAACCATGACGGTGCCCTACTTGAGGGTCCGCTCAGTGTCCGGTTTCATCATCCTGGTGGGGCATCTCGCGTTTGCCACGAGCTTCATTTGGATCGTTGCCCGCTGGATCAAGGCGGCGCGCCAGCATCAACCGACCCCAATCGTCAGCAACGTATGAACTACGGTCCCATCATCTTCCTCGGCGTCTTCCTGACCATCGCCAGTTCATGGATCGGGCTGGTGCTGATTCCGCAAGTCCAGTTTGGCCGGCAGCAGGAAGTGAAAATCGAAGAGACCGGCGAAATCTATCCAACCGTCCGGCCCGGTCTGGCTCAGCAAGGCATGGAGATTTACAAGGCCAACGGCTGCATCTATTGCCACAGCCAGCAAGTGCGGCCCGAGGGATATGGTGCCGACATCGCTCGCAACTGGGGCCAGCGCCGCACCGTCTCGCGCGATTATCTCCACGACAACCCGGTCATGCTCGGCACCATGCGCACCGGCCCGGATCTCTCAAACATCGGCGTGCGCCAGACCAGCGTCTTGTGGCACCTACAGCACCTCTACAACCCACAGATCACCTCCAAAGGTTCGATCATGCCGCCGTTCCGATTTCTGTTTGAGAAGCGCAAAGCCGGCGACAAACCTTCGCCCGATGCGCTCGCGCTGCCGAAGGAATTCGCGCCCGAGCCTGGCTCCGAGATTGTTCCCAAGCCGGAGGCCAGAGCACTCGTTCAATACCTCCTCAGCCTCAAAGCCAACGCGCCATTGCCCGAAGCCAGATGAACCCGGACCCAGATAACAACACGCCCGCCGCAGCCGGCGTCGTCGCAGACCTCGCGCCCGCCGACCCGCGCGAGCATATCGAGCCGAACGAGGCCCAGCGTCCGATGTCGTTGTGGTATGTCACATTCCTTTGCCTTTTCTTCGGTTGGGGCGGCTACTACGTCCAGCGTTACAGCGCGGACTACGGCGCGTTGAGCTACGATGAGAACGCCGGCTTTGGCGGCGCGAAAACCAATATCGTCAAGCAGGTGGATCCCTACGTCCTCGGCAAACGCCTCTTTGAAAACGTCTGCGCCAAGTGCCACCAGCCCGACGGCCATGGCGTTGCCGGCCAGTATCCGCCGCTCGTCGGCTCCGAATGGGCGCTGGCCTCCGGGCCGGCCCGCATGGTCCGCATCGCGCTCGACGGTCTCCAAGGCCCCATCACCGTCAAAGGCGCCGGCTACAACAACACTATGACGCCGCACCGCGACGCGCTCAACGACCAGCAGCTTGCCGCCATTCTCACCTACGTCCGCACGCAAAAAGAGTGGGGCCACAACGCCTCGGCGGTCGCGCCCGAGGAAGTCGCCGGCATCCGCAACAAGACCAAGGACCGCGCCGCGCTCGGCTCATGGACCGCAGCCGAACTGCTGGCGTTGCCGGACCATGAGCCGCGACCGTGAAACGCTGGCCTTCGCGACGGCCCGGTCGCCGGAGCGTCCACACTGCGCGTATTGCGACGCGCCGCTGCCGCCCGATGCCGCGCAAAGCCACGGCGCGAAATACTGTTGTTACGGTTGCCGCGTTTTGGGCGAGGCCGGCAGGAAACCCGTCGCGCAGCCCGAAATTCCCAGCGCGCCGTGGTTCAAGATCGCCGTCGTCGTCGTGCTCGCCGGCCAGGCAATGCTATTGGGGCTGGCGGCCAATCTTTCGGAGCCTGCCGGCGACGCTCGATGGCTGATGCACGCGGCCCTGATGCTCTCCAGTTTCGCCGCGCTCGCCATCCTCGGCCGGCCGTTGCTGCAATCCACCGTCGCGGACATCAAACAACGCCGCGTCTCCATTGAGTTGTTTTTCCTGATCGGCATCGCCGGCGCGCTGGGCGCATCCATCCACAGCACCATCACCGGCGTCGGCGCGATCTACTACGAAGTCGTGGCCGTGCTGCTCACCGTCTATTCCGTCGGCCGCACGCTCGGCGCGCAATCCCGCGCCCGCGCGCTGGCCGAGACGCGCCACCTCGTTCACACCTTCGAGACCTGCCAGAAGATCGGCCCCGACGGCGCCATCGTTCCGACGCGTGTCGCGGAAATCCGGCCGGGCGACCAAGTGCGCGTGCTGCCGGGCGAGCCGATTCCGGTGGACGGCCGCATCGTTTACGGACAGGCATTCGTTTGCGAGACGCCGCTCACTGGCGAGCCGTTCCCCGTCGTGCGACGCACGGGCGACGCCGTGCTGGCTGGTTCGTATTCCGAGGACGGCGAACTGCGCATCGCGGCCACCGTCGCCGGCAATGCGCGCCGCCTCGATATCCTGCTCGCTGCGCTGGAGTCAGCGCGCGAAAAACCGTGTCGCCTTCAGGCCCAAGCCGACCACGTCGTCCGCTGGTTCTTGCCGCTCGTGCTGCTCGCGAGCGCAGGCACGTTCGCCGCGTGGACGTGGTGGAGCGGCTGGCCGGTGGGCCTCTTCAACGCGTTGGCCGTGCTGGTCGTCGCGTGCCCGTGCGCGATGGGCCTCGCGACGCCCGTGGCGCTCTGGAACGCGCTGGCCGCGTTCGCCGCGCGCGGACTGGTGGTGCGCGGCGGTGATATTCTCGAACGCCTCGCCGCCCTTGACCGCGTGGTCTTCGATAAGACCGGCACGCTCAGCGAGGAGCGCTACTCCTTGATTGACCTTGCGACGAACGGTTCCAGCGAGGAACGAACGACGATCAGCGCCCAACTCCGCGCCGTGCAAAGCGACAGCACGCATCCCGTCGCGCGAGCGTTTCACTCGCCAAGTGCGGTTCAGAAGGACGCCGCGTTTCGCGTGCGCTCGCTCAAGACCATCCCCGCGCTCGGCGTGGAGGCTTGGCTCGAATCGCCACAAGGCGGCGAGAATTACATGCGCATCGGCCAGCGTGAGTTGCTGTCCGACTTGGGCAACGAATCGGAACTGTTAGCGTCGTTGCGCCGCGGGCCGGGCGACCCTCTGGTTTATGTGGAAGTGGACGGCAGGCTGCGTGCGATTGCCGCCGTGCGCGAGCGGGTGCGTGACTCTGCCAGGGATACCATCGCCGCGTTGCAGCAGTTGGGAGTCGAAAGCGCCGTGATGACCGGCGACCGGCCGGAGCGCGCGGCGGAACTCCTGGGCAGGCAGGACATCGAGGGCCGCCTCGCGCCGCAAGACAAGGCGGAACGCGTGGAGGCGATGAAGCGTGCCGGCCATCGCGTCGCTTTCGTGGGCGACGGCGTGAACGACGCCCCGGCCATCAACGCCGCGGGCGTGGGCATCGCGCTGGCGCACGGCGCGGGCGTCACGACGGCCAGTGCGGATGCGATCCTCTACGGCGGCGACCTGTGCATCGTGCCGTGGGCCGTGGCGCTCGCGCGGCACGTGCGTGATTCCATCCGCTCGAATCTGCTCTTTGCCGCGTGCTACAACGCCGTCGGCATCGCGCTGGCGGCGAGCGGTTTGTTACATCCAGTGGCCGCCGCGCTACTGATGCTCGTCTCCAGTTTCACCGTGTCCTGGCGCGCGCTGCGCAGCACGGAATCCGGAGACGTTTGCTGCACGCTGCCTGCGCCTCCTGAACCAACGACGGAGGTCCGCCGGTCAAGATCGCAGTGGCTCTACGCAATCCTGGTCGTCACGCAAACACCGTTCCTGATTTACCTGGGTCAACTGGAGACGTTTGCGGCAGTCGGCCTGTCGGTGGTGATGCTGGCGCTGGGCGCGTTCATCGCGCGCTTCCGGACGCGGAACGCCGAAGTGTTCCGCTTCGCGCAGATGACGTTCGCGATGCTCGGCCCGTGCAACTGGGGCATGATCCTCGGCTGGTGGGCGGACGCGGGTTTCGCGCCGGCCGTCATGGGTTGTCCATGCTGCCACGCCGCGAGCTTCAGCCTACTCAGCTTCGCCGCCATGCCGTGGATGAACGCGGGCATGCTGTTGCTCGGTGTGCCGCCGATGGTGTTCGATCCGACGAACCTCAAGCGTGGCCTGAACCGCCTGTCGTTCGCCGCGCTCTCCGCCGTCGGCATGGTGTGGGGCATGAGCTTTGGTGATCTCGTGTTCATGAAATGGCTGGGGCCGATGGTGCCCAGTGTTTTCCTTCTCTCCTTCGCCGGCATGACGATCGGCATGTTGCTGGGCATGTTCTTGTGTTGTGAGCTGGGCCGCTCGATCGGGTTGGCGTGGCGGAGAAGAAAAGCGTGATCGGCTCGACGCAAAGCAGCGCCCTGAAACAACAGTGCCACGAGCTTCCTTGCGCGTTGGTTGAACCGCGTTGAGCGACCCATCACCACTTTACCACTTGACGATCCGTGGCAACTGCGGAATCGCTCCGCTCATGCTGAGCAGCGCGTAGCCGTGCTCATCTTTCGTCGGCCGCACCAGCGTCTTGCCGCCGGCGTTTTCCACCAGCAGCAGGCCGGCGGCGATGTCCCAGAGTTTCACGCCGAACTCGACGTAGGCGTCGAAACGGCCGCAGGCGACGTAGGCCAGGTCGAGCGCGGCGGCGCCGAGCAGGCGCAGTTTGCGCACACGTGGTAGCAACGCGTCGAAAACCACCTGGCCACGCCGGATGGTTTCCTTGTCCTTGAAGAACGCAACAGTGCAGATGGTGTCGGCGAGCTTGCGCCGCTTGGAGGCGCGGACGACGCGGCCGTTGAGGCGCGTGGGCTGGCCGAGCGCGGTGGAGAACATCTCGTCGCGCATTGGGTCGTAGATGACGCCGGCGACGGTGCGCCATTCCGATTTTGGATTGGTGGCGACGCGCTCCTGCGCGGCGATGCTGACGCAGAAGACGGGGATGTTGTAGAAGAAGTTCACGGTGCCGTCTATCGGGTCAATGACCCAGCGGATGTTTGATTTTCTATTTTTGATTTTGGATTGCCGGTTGCCTTCCTCACCGAGAATCTCGTGGCTGGAGAAACGGCGCAGGATCGTCCGTTCGATGAGGCGCTGGCTGCGAACGTCGAGTTCGAGCTTGATGTCGTGGGCCATCGCGGCGGTGACGCGCAGCGGGCGGTGGAAGTGGCGGCGCTGGAGTTCTCCCGCGGCGCGCGCGGCGGCGATGGCAGTGTCAAGCAGGGGCTGGTAGCAATTCATGGAATGATTTCGCGCCGGTCTTTCACGGCGGCTTGGAACATGTCGCGGTCACTGTCAGTCGCGCCGGCGACGAGTTTCTCCAGCGCCGGCAGCAGGTCGCCGGCGGCGTTTAGGCGGGGCAGGCTGACGTAGTCGGCGCCGGCGGCGTAAAGCTCCCGTGCCGCTGCCAGCGTCTCTGCCGTCACGACGACCAGCGCCTTGGGGTTGATCTGGCGGACCAGGTGGAGAATGCGCAGGTTGTTGATGCCCTTCAGGTAATGGTCCGGAATGGTGGAGACGATGATCTCAGCCTTCTCGATGCCGGCGTGACGCAGCGAGTCGGTGTGGCCGATATCGCCGTAGTGGACGTTGATGCCGCGCTGGCGCAACTCGTGGACGGCTTCGGGATTGAAGTCCACGACGGCCATCCTTTCCTTGAGCGCGGGCGCTCGCCGCTCGATTTCCTCGAGTAACGAGCTGGCCACCTTGGCGAAGCCGAGAAGCATCAGCCGCGGGCGCTCGGCGGCGACGTGCTGCTCTGCCTGGTCGAGGTCACGCACGCCGCAGCGTTTCAGCAGCCGGCTGATGATGCGGTGCAGTTCGAAGTTGTAGGAAATCTTGTAGGTGGAGATGGTCGCGGTGACGGCGAACGCGAGCACGATGAGCGTCTGCGCGGCTTCGCTGATGTGGCCGGCCTTGAAGCCGACGGCGGCGATGACGATGGAGAACTCGCTGATGTTGGCGAGGTTGATGGCGGTGATGAGGCTGACGCGGTGGCCGTTGCGCAGGCCCAACAGCAGCGGCGTGACGCTGGCGTAGCGGGAGACGGCGACGAAGACCGCGCAGCCGATGGCCGCCAGCAACAGTTCCGGCGTCGGCCGCGGGATGCCGGCGCCCAGCGCGACGAAGAACAGCGTGATGAAGAAATCGCGCAGGCTGGTGAGCTTGCTGATGACATCAAGGTTGTAGGGGAACGTCGAGATGCTGACGCCGCCGATGAGCGCGCCCATCGCGCGGCTCAAGCCCGCTATGTCCGCGACCGCCACGACGAGGAAGCACCACGCGAGCGATCCGGCCAGGATCAGCTCCGGCACCTTGGCGATCCGGCGGAACAACGGCGGCAGCACATACCGCGTGGCCGCGAACGCCGCGGCGATTAGGCCGACGCCCTTGACGAACGACAGCAACACCGGCAGGAACTGCGGGTCCTTCAGGTTCGGCTGGACGCCGATGAACAGGATGGCGGCGACATCTTGCAACACCAGCACGCCGAGCGTGATCCGGCCCGGCAGCGTGTCGAGTTCGAGCTTGTCGTAGAGCAGCTTGACCACGATGAGCGTGCTGCTCATCGCGGTGCAGACGGCAAGGTAAAGCGTGTCGAACTGCCCGCCGCCGATGCCGAGCCAGCTGAAAAACAGCCAGCCCAGCGCCATGCACACCCCAATCTGCACGACGCCGGTCAGCGTCACCATCTTGCCGGCCTGACGGATTTTCTTCAGGTCCATCTCCAGGCCAATCATGAACAGCAGCAGGATTAAGCCGATCTCGCTGATGGTTTCGATGCTATGAACATCATCGAGCCAGCCGAAACCCATCTTCTGGCCTAGCAACACGCCGGCGGCAATGTAGGCCAGGATCAGCGGCTGGCGGATCAAATGCGCCACGTAGGCGAGCACCACCGAAACCAGAATGCATCTCCCGATGTCGGACAACAGTTCAATTTCCATGAGGTGTCTCGTTGGAAAGCGATGGTGGTGGGCGGCGGTTCACGGTTTCTTGGTCAGCGCCGCACTACGCAGCGCCCACCTGCCGCTATTCGGCGCGGGAAAGGATTGTTTTCGGTTCATCAAAACCTCGACCAGTGTGGACGCGTTCTGCTTCTCCACTGCGTCGGTGGTCGTGGCGATGCGCCGGCGCAGCAGCCAGATGAGTTTCTTCTCGGCGAGGCTTCCTGATTCGAGCGATTCCTGACCGTTCCACTCGCGCGCGTGGACGAGCAATTGCCAGCGGTCCGGCGTCTGACTGGCCGCCGCCTGCATTTGTCGTGTTTTCGACGACGGTCGGATGTCGCGCAGGATGAGATGGAACGTCCGCTCTGGGGAAACCTGCAGGTCATGGCGGATGGACTTCTTGTCGCCGAGAACGTCCGTGTAGATAATCCGCACGGCGGTGTCATTCGGCAACGCGGCGATTGCCTGTTGTATCGAGCCGCTTTGCGCGCGGACGTGACTTGTGCCACAAATGAGAAGGACCAACAGCCCGATGACGACTGGCAACCGGTTCATGATGGCTTCATCCTATCACAAACCGCGATGGCGTGAAATATTCTGGACACGTCAAAAAGCCGGCGCGACGCTCTGCATCGGCAAACGAAAACGAATCATGACTGGAGGCGACGAATACTTCCTCGGTTGCAGGCGGGCTGAACAAGAGAGATTGCAACGGCAGGCCGAGCAGCTTGGCCCTGAGGCGGTCCGATTGCTCGATGACATCGGGCTGCCGACTGGCGCGCGTGTCCTCGAGATCGGTTGCGGCCCGCGAGGCTGCCTCGACCTGCTCTCGGCGCGCGTCGGCCCTTCGGGGAGCGTGACGGGCGTTGAGAAAAGCGAGGAGGCGGTCGTCCTCGCTCGCAAGTTTGTCGCCGAGCGCGGTATTCGGAACGTCGAAGTCCTGTGCGGAGACGCTCGATCCACCGGCCTGCCCCGCGCCTCGTTTGATCTCGTCACGGCCCGTCTCGTGCTCGTGAACGTTCCAAGTCCCGAGCAGATCGTTTCGGAAGCCGTCGCGCTGGCACGGCCCGGAGGTGCGGTGGCATTTCACGAGGTGGACTGGGCGGCCATGATCTGTGATCCACCATCGCCTGCGTGGAACACCTTTGTGGAGTTGTTTGTGACCCAAAGCGCAAAGAACGGCATTGATCCCTTCGTTGGCAGAAAGCTGCCGCGCTTGCTCCGCTCCGCCGGTCTGGTGGATGTTCGCGTCCATCCGATCATTCACGTGCATCCGCCAACGGACCCTCGCCGAACCATCTTCCTGAATTTCGCGGATAACCTGAGAGAACGCGTCCTCGCCCAGAATCTCATGGCGGAGGCGACTTTCATGGATTTGAAGGAAGCCTTGCGACAGCATATTGACAATCCGAACACGCTCGTGGTCCACGGCCCATACTTTCAGGCATGGGGCCGGAAACCCGCTTGATGCGCGCCGCCCAACCAACCGATGCAGCGGACCTGCGGGGAGTTGCCGCAACGGGGTAAATGTTCTGGACACGCTGAAAAGCCAGCGCAGGAGTCCACCTATAACTAGGCCCGTTAAGCCGGCCTACAACCCCTTCTTGAGAAATTCCAAATACGCCTTCACGTCGCGCGTCATGCCGGCGAACCGGGCGATTTCCTTGTCGTCGGCGCTCATGATGACGTAGAGCGGCAGCGCGGCGTCGCCGAAGCGCGCGACCTGAAAGTCCTGGTTCTGCTGGCCTTGCGGGCCGCCGTCGGTGTAGAGCCGCACGCGGACGAATTTCTTGAGCGCCTCCGCGACTTCCGGCTCCGGGAACATGCTGATCTCCATCCAGCGGCAGTTCGTGCAGGTGTAGCCGGTGAAATCAATGAACACCTTCTTGCCCTCGGTCTTCGCCTGCGCCAGCGCAGCTTTGTAGTCCTCGCCCCAGCTCAGTTGGTCCTTGTGGTTCAGCGCGATCGGCGTCGGCAGGTAGGAATCAATCAGGTTCGGCGGCGCGATTTTCCAGAAGCCCGGCGCCATCACCAGCGCAAGCGCCAGAAACATGAGACCAAACAACCATCGTGCGACGCCGACTTTCTCCACCGGCTCCTCGTGCGGCATCCGGACTTTACCGAGGATGTAGAGGCTGGTGAGCACCGCGAGGACGACCCAACTCGCCAGCACCACCGGCGTCGAGAACACGCCCCAGTTCCAGATCAGGTCGGCGTTACTGAAAAACTTCATCGCCGCGGCGAGTTCGAGGAAGCCCATTACAACCTTCGTGGAGTTGAGCCAGCCGCCGCTCTTGGGCAGCCGCGCGAGCCAACTCGGAAAGAGCGCCAGCAGAACAAACGGCGCCGCAAACGTCGCGCTGAACACGCTCATGCCCACCAGTGGCCAGAACCACGCCCCCTGCGTGATCGCCACCAGCAGCGGCCCGATGAACGGCGCGGTGCAGGTGAAGCTCGTCAGCGTGAACACCAGCGCCATGAACATCGCGCCGACCGTGCCCGCGCCGGTGCGCGATTGGGCCGCGTCAATCCACGACGACGGCAGTTGGAACTCGAACAGCCCGAACAGGCTCAACGCGAACGCGACGAAGAGCAAGCCGATGCCGATGTTCACCAGCGGACTGGCGGCAAACTTGTTGGCGCTGCCCGCGCCGAGCAGCAGCGTCAGCACCACGCCGACGAGCGTGAACGTCGCCACGATGCCGAGGCCGTAAACCGCTGCGAGCTTCAGCGCGCGCCGCCGGTCGTGCGAGGCTTCCTTGGTGAAGAAGCTCACGGTGATCGGGATCATCGGGAACACGCACGGCGTCAGCAGCGAGATGAGGCCGGAAATGATCGCCAGCAGGATCAGCCCGCCCAGCCCGTCGGCCTGGCCGCCGAACTTTTCCGGCGCGACGGGCGGAGGCGCCGCGGCCGAGACGGCCGCCACTACAAACTCCGCTCGCGGCGCACCCGGCTCGACACTGAACTCCACCGCGAACGGAGCGCTCATCGGCGGCAGGCAGCTCTGTGCGTTGCAGAGCATGAAGCGCATCTTGCCCTCGATCTTCTGTTTGCCCGCTGCCGCGCCCGCTTTCAACACCAGCGGTGCCACAAACTCCACCTTGCCCTCGTGTTGCTCGACATCCATGTCGAACGCTGTGTCGCGCACGCGCTTCGGCGGCGGACCGGTGAACGCACCGGTTTTTTCCACGATGGCGTTGTCCACCAATGTGATCGTTGTCTTCTCCGGTCCACCGGGCTTTTGAGTGAGCGAGTAGAGGTGCCAGCCTTCGTCCACGACGACCGCGACCACGAGCTTTGCCGTCTCGCCCGCACGAGCGGTCGCCGGCTCCACGCGCGCGCTGACGGCGACGTGGCGCGGTGACGCCGCGCACGCTGCCGTCGCCAGACAGATGAATAAGCAGTGGACGAGTTTCATGAACGTTATCTTGCCATAATCTCCCGCATGACGCAGGCAAACTTCGTCTCCGCTAGTGGCTGTGAGCGAAAGAATCGCGCCCGGAGGTCGCGATCCACCTGGGTCGCGGCGTCACGGCGCCGGCTCCTTGCGCGCGACGCGGCTCAACTTCCATTCTTTTTCGACGCGGCGGAAGGTGAGGCGATACTCGCCGCGTTCGCCTTCGGTCTGCGTGTCGCCGTCGGCGCGGCCGGTGACGCGGGCGCGCAAGTCGGCGGTGGCGGTATCGCCGCTGGCGCGGACAATGGCGCGGCCCAGATGGATTTCGAGGTCGCGGTAACGTTGCCGCAGCGCGCGGACGGCGAGCATGAGCGTGCGTTTGTCGTTCTCCCAGTCGTCGCGGTAGTCGGCGGCGATGGCATCATCGAGCGTGAAGAGGTTGCCGGACTCGACGAGCCGCGCAAGGGTTTCGACCTGCAGCAACACGCGTTTTTCGTCGGACATCAACAGCCGCTCGCAGACCCACCAAGTCAGCGCGAGGAACGCCCACGCAGCGGCGATGTAGAGAAGCCAGCGTTTCATCAGGCTTTGGAGTTTAGAAATCGTTCGGCCATCCTTCGCAACGAAATTCTAATCTCGAATACCGATCAGGTCGCCGGTGGCGCTTCCCCACGTCGTCGGACCGGTTCGGGGAGTTGGTCGCCGAGGGCGGTTTTGGCCTGGTCGTAGTAACCTTTGGCGTCGTCGGCCCGGCCGGTTTCCCAAGCGTAAAGGGCCAGCGCGGCAAGGGCGCGGCCGTGTTGTGCGGTGGCGCTGGCTTGGAGCATGACGTAGATGGTCGGCTCGGTGAGGTCGCTCCAGCGCAGTGCAATGGTGCCAGCACCGACGGCGATACTGATGCTGTCGGCGGTGGCCCTGACGGGCCTGCCTTGGAGCGTTCGGCCGCGCACAAGGGTGAAGGCGCGCGCGGGCAGCAAGCCTTTGCCGATCTCCGCGATCAGGTGGTTCTTCAGCTCGGCGAGCAGTTGCAGTTCGGCGGCACGGGCCTGAAGCCGCGCGCGAGCGTCGGCGTCCGTGGCCTTGGCAATCTGGGCGGCCATGTATTGGCAGGCGTATTCGAGGTAGAACGTCCGCGCCCATCCTCCGGTCGGCTCGATGATGGCGCGCGCCTGGGCTTCGGCCTGCTCGCGCCGCACGGTTTCGGCGGCGGCTTTGGCGGCGACCTCGTCGGCCATCTTTTTTTCGTGGGCGGCCCGCGCGGTTTGCGTCTCCTGCCAGACGTTTTCGATCTTCAGCCGTGTTTGCAGCGGCGCGGCTTTCCATTGCTCTTGTGCCTTCTGGAGCGCGGTTTCGGCATCGGCAAACTTGGATTCCTTGACGAGGGCGGCGACGTCGTCGAGGAGTTTCTGCACTTCCCCGGCTGTGGGGCCGGGTGGCGGTGCCGGCGGAGTTGGCGACGCGATGGTTTCCGGTGGCGTGACGACGGACGGCGAAGGTTGGGGAGTGAGGGTGGCGTGTTTCTGCGTGCCGGCGGCCTTCTGGACGATGTCACCCTTTGGCTTGGTGACGGGTTTCGATTTTCCGCTGGAAGCCGGTCCTTTGAGCAAAGTAACGGCTCCGATGCCCACGATGACCAGGACGAGCGCGGCGGCGGCAATGAGGCGCACATTGCGGTGGCTGGCGGCGGCGAGCTGCGCGGTGGGCGGCTCGCCGCGCTGGTTCGCAAGGAGGTGGTCAATTTCCTTCAACAGATCGGCGGGTGACTGGAACCGCTGGGCTGGGTCTTTGGCGAGCAGCTTGAGGACGACCGCTTCGAACGCGGGCGAGATATTCGGGTTGAGGCTGCGCGGCGGTGCTGGCTGGTCGGTGATTTGCTTGCCCATGACCACGGCCGGGTTGTCGCCATCGAATGGCGGCCGGCCGCAGATGAGATGGAAAAGCGTGGCGCCGAGCGAGTAGAGGTCGGCGCGGATGTCGAGGTTCGGCTCGCCGCGGCATTGTTCGGGAGAGCAATATTGCGGCGTGCCTTCGGTGAAGCCGCTCTTGTCGGCGGGCGCGCCGTGGCGTTGCGCGAGGCCGAGGTCGGCGAGTTTGGCGCGGCCGTCGGAGGAGAGGAGGATGTTGGCAGGCTTGATGTCGCGGTGGACCAGATGCGCGCGCCGCCAGGCGAAATCGAGCGCCTGTGCCATCTGTTGTGCGACGTCAAGCGTCTCCTGCTCGGAGAATTTGCCGACCGTGGTCAGCCGATCGTGCAGCGAGCCGCTCTCGACCAGCTCCATGACGAAATACCAGATGCCGTTGTGGGCGCCGGCTTCGATGGCCTGGACGATGTTGGGATGGCTGAGCTTGGCGGCGGCGCGGGCTTCCTGGAGGAACTTGGAGGTGTATTCGGCGTCGGAGGCCAACTCCGGCGAGAGAATCTTGACGGCAACAAGTCGGTCCAACGACAACTGACGCGCGCGGTAAACAGTGCCGCGGCCGCCTTCGCCGATCTTGGCCAGGATTTCGTAGCCTGGAATCTCGTTGGGATGATCCGTCACGTCGGCAAAATACTAACGTAGCCGCGCAGCGGGTGAAACAATCTTTTGCGCCGTTCTTCACTTGCATCTCCTGCGCCGGCCCGCGCCGACGAGGAGGCTGAAACCGAAGAGACGCGAATATAACTCACCCGTCGTTCGCTGAAGCGAATCGCCCGAAACTCTGCTACGCGGCTTTCTTAGCGAGCGGGCTACTTCGCGGGCGCGGCCGGTTGTGCCGGTGCGGCCGGAGCAGTCGGTGATTGCACGGTTCCGGGCGCGGCCGGTTGGTCTCCCTGTGCCGGCGCTTGCTGAACCTGAACGACACCATAAGCAGCCAGCAGGCGCACCACGTTGACGTCCTTGGTCTGCTGGACGTATTGCAGCAACGTGTCGCGGAAGCGCGCGAAGTTCTGGACAAGCGGCTGGCCCTGCTCGATCTGCTTCTTCATGTTCTGGATGCTGCTATCGAGGTTTGAGTTTTGCAGCGAAATATACGAGCCGACACGCCAACTCAGGAGAAACACAAGAATGGCGAGAACGGCGACGGCGATGCCGAGGATCGGCAATTCTTCCGATGATTTGAAATTAGGTTGGCTCATGGTTCTATTCCAAATGACTAGCGGCTTCGAGGAGCAGTGGTGGACGAGGAGGTGCCTTGGGACCGGGCCGGTTGGGATGCGGCCGGCGTGCTTTGGGGCTTGGTCGACTGCGGTGGCGCGGGTTTCAGACCGAACGCAACCAGCACGGGATCAATCGCCGGCTGCCGTTGGCTGTAAACAAGCAACTCTTGCGCCAACCGTTGAGAGACCATCTGGAGGGACTGTAATTGGTTGACCTGCACGGAGAGCGTGCGTGCTTCGTCCAGAAGCTGAGCATGGGCGCTGCCACGGGACCAAGCCAACACAACACCGATGAGCGCCAGAATAACGCTGATCGGCACCACAAGTTTCTTTATCAGTTCCGACATAGTTTTCTCCTTATTGCCATTCTTCCGGCAAAGTTGAGCCGCGAACTCTACATGGCCGCCCTAAAGTAGTCTATGACAATTTTTCCACTTTTTCGACCTGCTCAAGGCCGGCCGGACCTGTCACACGATCTTCGGCACGACGAACGGCGCGCGGTCTTTTCGGTGGGAAAGCTGGTTGGCCTGGTCGGCAAACTCGCCGACAAAACGCTCCTGCTGGGCGTCGAACGTCACCCACGGGCCAAGTGCCGCCGGCGTGGTGGCGAGATCAACCCCGTTCTCGCGCAGGTTCTCGCGGCAACGCTCGAAAGCGTCTGACAGTTCTCCATTGGAGCGGATTGCCCCGCGGATAACTTCGAGCGACGATTGCTTGCCAAGGCGGTGGGAAATGTTCGCCATGTGACAGCACGCGGCGGAGGCGTGGCCAACTGCGGCTTCGGCGGCCAATGTGTCGGCTTTCCGGCTGCGGACGGTGGCGATGAAGTTGGTGGTGTGGGAGACTTCGATCGCGCCGGTCTTGCTTCCGTCTTGGAAGTCCTTGATTTTCTTTCCCTCCTTGTCGAAGACCGCGCCGCTGGTGTAGTCGCCGGCGAAGTAACCGCCTTCGCACACGATCACGATGCCGCTGGCGCTGCCGCGGAACTTGCCCAACGTGCTTGGGGCTTTCGGCCCGGTGTTCTTGGACACATTCCGGATTTCGCAGATGATCGGCGCGGGCTGGTAATCGAAGATGGCGACCTGCGTATTCGGCGTCTCGCCGGCGTCGTCGAACGCAAACCGCCCGCCGATGCTCATCGCGCGCGGCGGCGGTTGCTTCAGTCCCAGCCCCCAGCGGCAGATGTCGGTCATGTGAACGCCGTTGTTGCCCATCTCGCCGTTGCCGGTGGGCCAGACCCAGTGCCATTCGTAGTGCAGTTGCTTGCGCATCAACGGCGCTTTCGGGGCCGGGCCGCACCAGAGATCATAGTCAATCGTCTCAGGCACCGGTGCCGGCGTGCTGACTTTGCCGATGCCGGTCCGCGCGCGAAACACGAGCGCGTGCGCAAAACGAATCGCGCCGAGTTGGCCGCTGCGCAGGTAATCGAACGCCACGGGCAACACCGTGCTGGAGCGGCGCTGCGTGCCGACTTGGACGATGCGTTTGTATTTGCGCGCGGCGGCGACCATCTGCCGGCCTTCCCAGATGTTGTAGGAGAACGGCTTCTCCACATAGACATCCTTGCCAGCCTGGCACGCCCAGATCGTCCCGAGCGCGTGCCAGTGGTTCGGCGTGGCGAGCACCACGGCGTCAATGCTCTTGTCGTCGAGCACGCGGCGAAAATCGGTGTGCGCGGCGACATCTTCGCCGCGGTCTTTGAACTGCTTCGCGCCGTCTTCGAGAATCGCCTTGTCCACGTCGCACAATGCCGCGATCTTCACTCCCGGAACCTTGAGGAAGTTCTTGATGAGCTGGCGTCCCCGTCCGCCGACGCCACCGACGATGTTGATTCCGCCTAAGCCGACCACAGCGATGCGGATGTCGGAATTCGGCTCGCCACCGATCACGAGTCTCGGCATCCCGAACGCCAATCCCGCAGCCGTCGAAGCTTTCAAAAAATCCCTGCGTGTCATTCGTTTCATCTTTTAGCTCCAAATGCGTCTGCCTCTTCCACTGCGACCTGATGATTGGCGGCAAACAAATAATTCACGGCGGCCATCCTGCCAAGCCGGCGGTCGCAGGTCAATCAGGCAGGAAATGACAGGAGAACTGGATGTCAGCGGCGGAATGGTTTTCGTTGACGCGGCGGAGCCGCAAAAGCACCATGCGCACATGATCAGCATAAGGATTTGCGCCACGATCCGGCCATGAAATGGGGAATTGTTGCGAAGAGCGTGCCGGGGATTTTGCGCGTGTGGTTTGGCGGCAAGGTGCCTCTGCGGGTCAGTCATTGCGTCACGTATCGCTGCAATCTCGATTGCGCCTATTGTTCCCGCCACACGCCGACGCCGGATGAGTTGACCACGGCAGAGGCGAAGAAGTTGATGGATTCCTTTCGCTGCGCAGGGTGTTTGTTCTGGGGCTTCAACGGCGGCGAACCCTTGGCACGCGTGGATATCGGCGAGTTAATCGCTCACGCCAAAGGGCTGGGGATGTTTGTGAGCGTGGCCACCAACGGGACATTGGTGGCCGGCCGGTTGGAACATCTCCGCCGAGCGGACTTGGTCAACATCAGTCTCGACGGCCCGAAAAACGCGCAGGATGCCCTTCGCAGCAACAGCTTCGACCGGGTCATGGACGGCTTGGAGGCACTCCGGCGCGCAGGCGTGGCGCGAAGCCTGTTGACGGTGGTTGGCAGCCACAACCTCGATTGTCTCGGCGCTGTTCTGGACCTTGCGGAGAACTGCAAAGCAAAGGTGTTTTTCCAGCCCGTGCGGGTTCAGAAGGAGGATCTCCTTGCGAAATCGGCGCAATTCTTCCCAACGTCCGTGCAGATGGCGGCGGCAGTGGATCGGCTGCTCGCCGAGAAAAAGCGAGGTCGGCCGGTGGCAAACTCGGCCCGGTATCTCCACCTGATCAAGAACTGCTGGCCGGACAAGATGCCCGATGCGCGATGCTGGGCCGGCAGGTTGTTTTGTTTCGTGGATCCGCAAGGCCGTCTCGCAGCCTGCTGCGACACGCTGGCGGTGGACTCAAAAAACCCGGACCTCAACGCGATCGAGGACGGCGCGGCCGCGTTCGAGCGCATCCCGCGGCACAACTGCCAGACGTGCTACTCGGCGATCCCGCTGGAGTCAAACATCCTGATGGACTCGCTCGGCAAGCCGAGCGCGACGGCCCGCGAAGTGTTGAGTTATTATCTCTCGCAGTAAGAGGCCGGCAAGGCCGTTTGCGCGCGACGGCGATCACGACCCGACCGGCACCCCGGACTCATCGGTTCGGTCGGGAATACTCGTCCACAAGCTCGCGGGCGGATTGCATCTGGTCGTGTAGATGGGTGTAGGTAAACAGCGCGTTCCGGCCCGTGATCCTGATGTTCTGAAACGTGGCCAGATACTCGGCGATTCGTGCAACCGCTCTTTCCGACTCCGCGTCGAGCACGGGATACGCACCGCTTAGCCGATGGACTGCCGTGCCGATGACTGCCTCCGGGCGAGCCCATCCGATCTCTCCCAACGCCGCAAGCACCCAGCCGGAAATCTCATCGTCTGACGCCTGCCAGAGTTTGTCCTCCGTCCAACAAGGCAGTTCCGCGACGAGGCACGTCCGGCCCCGCGGCGCCATGAGCGCACTGCGATTGCGCGGCACAAAAACACGCGTGAACGGGAAACGCGTCTCTGGGAAATAAACCGATGCGTTGGGCGTGACCGAGGGCTGATTTAGAAAAACCGCCACCAGCACCATGTTGCGGAACCGCAGCCGCCGGCCGAGCGCAAGCAGCGGCGCTGGCGGCGCTGGATCGAGCATCTCCAGCAACCTGTTCAGCGGCAACGTGACGGCCACCTCGCGCACGGCGACTCGCTGGCGGTGATTGATCTCTATCTCGACCACGCGCCGGTGGTCATGCCGCAACCGGGTGACCGTGGAGCCGGTGTGGATGTGCTGCAAACCGGCCTTCTCGGCCAACCGCTGCATGATCATGCCGTAGCCAAGGCGGGGATAGAGGAAACCCCCATCGAGGTGTTTGGCCCACCGTGATCCAAACACCATCTCGGTCAAGAGCGTTCGCAAGTTCAGTCCGTGCAGTCTGCGCCCGGCCACGGCAGGTGACAGCAGCTTGCACGACAACCCCCATAACTTCTCCGAGTAACCCAGGAGAAACAATTCGGCAATGGTCCTCCCGTAGCGCCGGCATGCTGTCGCCTCAAAATCCTGCGCGTGGCGGGCGCGGCGCAGCTTGGCGATGACAAGATCACGCACGGCCCGAACCAACACGCCGGTGCCCAGACTGCGGGCTACGTTGAAAGGGGTAAGCGGGAAATTCACAAGCTTGCCTGCGATATAGACCTGGCTCGGAGCGTGCACCTTTCGCATATCGCCGCCCATGAGGTTAAGCACTTCGCGCGTGACACCAGGCAATACGGCGTGAAACCGGTGCGCCCCCGAGTCGTAAAGGAATTCGCCGTGGCGGAACGTGCGGCAAAGGCCGCCAACCTCCGACGCCGCTTCGTGAAGCGTGAACGACAACCCTTCCTTCTTCGCATAATAGGCAACGGCCAGACCCGCCGGTCCCCCGCCCAAGATGGTGATGTGAGTCTTCACGCCCATGTCGTGTGATTGCTCATCCTGCAACAGCGGGCTGTTGCGTAAAAGCCGGAAAATCGCCTATCTCGAACCACCGCCAGTCGGGGCGCCAGCGGCGCACGCAGACGCTGCCGGTCGCCCGATGCCCCCTCTCGGCGGCTGGGTAGGCGCGGTTGCTTGATATTGGCGCGAAAGTCGGCATTGTCAGAGCCAGCATGAAGAACCGTGAGAATATACCTCTGACGCCAACGGCGTGCGGGACTGCGCTGCACACGACAAGCTTGGCGGCAAGCGCAGGGGTGTGGTTCTCATGGCCTTTAGCGGTCCTGTTGGTCGCAGGAATAGTTTGGTATTTGATTGCCTATTTCTTGCAGCCGGTGTTGCCCGGTGCCGACCCGGCGTGGTCTGTGGGGTGGTGGGGATGGTGGGATCAAGGCTGGTATTGGCGGTCGGCTCAGGATTTGGCGCATTTCCGTCTGAAGCCGGACAACTATTATTATCCTTTGGGTTATCCCGCCATGGGCGCGCTGTTCTTCCGGCTGATGCCATCCCACGCGTTTCTGGTTCCCGACTTGCTGTGCGTGGTGGGAATCCTCGTCCTGTTCCATCGAATCTGCCGTGAATTCGTCTCGCCGTGGGAGGCCGTGGCGCTAGCTGCGGCCGCCATCCTGTTGCCGCGAAGCATCCTGACGGATTCGTTGGTCGTCCCTTGGAATTCCATTCCGACACACCTGATCAACTACGCCATCATCGTGCTGCTCGTGTTTTGCCGGCCGGGATGGTCCCGCTACTTCGCGGCATCGTTGTTGTTGGCGTTGATCCCGTGGTTCAGGGCAGCCGATGCGATTTACATGATTCCGGTTTTCGCTGTGGAGCTTTGGAGGGATTTGCGTCAGAGAGAGGTCCGTCAGTGCATTGCGAAGGCAATGCTGACCGCCGGTTTGTTTGCAATCTCGATCGGGGCAATCGTGGCCATCAACTACGCAGTGTTTGGCCAAGCGATTACACCTTACGTCCAGACAATATCCATGAGGAGGGGGATGAGTTTTGACGGCGTGCTCCGCAAGGCCTATAGCATCTTCTTGTCGGCCAACACGATGTGGAACAACCGCGAACCCATGTTGATCCACCGATTCCCCTGGCTGCTCTTTGTGTTACCGGGAGTCGTTTACCTGTTGAAGACAGAACGCCTCAGGCACGCCGGTTGGATCGGGGCCATGGGGTGTTGTGTGGGCTTCTATCTCGGCTATACCGGTTTCGAAGCCGCCAACCTCTTCAAATACCTCGTCGTCCGCTATTGGACGTGGTGGATTCCTCTTGCGGCACTTCTGGCTTATCTCGGCGCAGTAAAAGCATGGCGCTCGCTTACCATACGCGGCGTCGCGGCGGTTACGCTGCCGTGTCTGCTGATAGCGGGTTTCGTCAAACAAACCGAGAATCGAGCCGTTCCGCTGGAGACAGTCACGCGCGAAGATCCCTCGGGTTCTGCTGTTGGCGAGGGCTGCACCGCGGCGGTTCCGAAAAGAATCCGACTGGTGCTGAAAGAACATCGTTCCCTGCCGGTCTCGAAGATCGTGATCCCCGGACTGTTGCTCCCTCTGGAGAGCGTGGAGAGCTACGACACGTTCGCGATCTCGCAAGGCGATCGGATGCTGAAATCATCCCTCGATTACACCAGGGCGGCGTCTGACATGGGCATGGTCATCGTGCTCCGTCGGGATCTTGCCGGTGACGACCCCATCACGGTGGAGTTTGACCGCCCCAAGGACCACACGGGCGCGCAACAGTTCCACCTCGAACCTCGGTATCTCCAGTTCAGTGTGGGTGTGGGTGACTTGCTTTGGCTATGGTGGAAACGATGGCTCGATCCGCTGAGTCTGCCAGCGGGGCGTTATTGGATACGATGATTTGAGGCCGATATCGGTGCTGGACGGAAAACCCTTGGAAGCCCTGCAACAACATGCCGATCTTATCGAGCTATGATGCCACACATTGAGCCATCCTCGATTAACGCGATGGCTTGATCGTCACTGACGACCAAATCGGTCACCGGTGCGGTTGTGGCCGCGGCGGCTTCGATCTTTCCTTCCAACGACAAGCGCACGATGCCATTGGCCGACGCGGCGGCGATATACGCGTCGCCATTGCGCGCGAGGCGCTTCACCGGCTCGCCGAGGTCGCGTTTCCAGATTGGCTTGCCCGTCGCGTCGAGCGCCCAAACGTAACCGCTCTCGGACGCCGCGATGACGCGTGGTTTGCCGCCGACCACGTCGCAGCGGAGCGTCGTGACGCGGTCGCCGACGTTGGCTTCCCAGAGCTTGCCGCCTTTCGCGTCAAAGGCGAGCACGGAGCCGCCGTCTGTGCCGAGAATCGCCGCGCGTTTGCCGTCGCCGCGCAGGTCGCCGGAGGTCACGGCTGTCTGTTCCGGCCCGAAAGACCCTGAGCCACGGCTGACGATTTTGCCGCGATGGTTGAGGATCTGCAGGCTGTAGTAGGCGTTGCCGGCGATGATCTCCGGTTTGCCGTCGCCGTCGAGGTCTGCGACGTGACCGACCGTCGCGCCGTGGGCGTAATAGACCGTCTGCCCGACGAGCTTCAACGCTGGCGAGTAGGCCATGTATTGCCAACTGTCGCAGCCGATGACGATCTCCTGTTTGCCGTCGCCGTCGAGGTCGGCGAGCGTGATGTTCCGCACGCGGCTCGGCACGCCGCGATACATCGGCGGCTTCACGTCGGCCACTTTGCTGCCGTCGGCCGCCAGCATGCCAAGGATGGCATCATCGGTGCCGTAGATCACCGACGGCTTGCCGCTCTTGTCGAGCGAGCCAGCGGCCAGCGCCGTGACCGCGCCGCCCACTTTCGTCTGCCAGAGCTTCTTGCCCGACGCGTTCAACGCAACAATGTCGCCGCCCCCCGTGCCGATGACTGTGTCAGCTTTTTCGTCGCCGTCGAGGTCGGCCGACGCGAGCGCGACCAGTTTCGCCTTCTCGCCGGGCGTCTCGCCAACAACTTCGATCTCGGCGAGATAGACCGTCGCCTTCGGGGTCGCCGGTTCGCCGGTGATGCGGACGTAGCGTGCGGTTTGGTCGGGCGATGCTGTGCGGATGGTGTTGACGTTGCTGCCGAACGACAGCGAGCCGGTTTCCTTCAACTCGCCCGTTGGCCGAATGTCTTGCTTGAAATCGTCGTTGCTCAGGCTCAGCGCGAGGCGTTTCGTCTTCCAGCCATCGTGCTTCTCCCAAGCTTTGACATGGACTTCGCGCACGCGTTGTGGAGCACCAAGGTCGAGCGTGATGGTCGCGGTCTTGCCGGGCATGAACATGCAGGAGGTTGTTGAGCCGTTCGACGCGCCGTCAACCAGCCGCTCCAGTGGGCTGTAAGCCTCGCGTGGCGGTGGCTCGGAGCGAATTGCGGCAATCTTCAGCGGACGCGGTGTCACCGGGAAATCAGCGAAGCGCCAGAGCGTTTGCAACGGCTTCGCACCAGCGAGTGCCGCCGTGGACTTCGGCGCAGCAACCGGTTTCGGTTTTGCTGGCTCGGCGACGGTGGAGGAAGCCTCCAGCGGGCGAGTGAGTGATTGCGGCTCGCCGATGACTTGCGACGGTCGCAGGCCGTGCGCCGGCACTGACTGTGGTTTGCCGAACGCAATACTGTCCCCGTCAAGCTTTGCTGCAATCGGCGACTTGGAATCCAACAGGACTTTTCCACCTGCGACGAACTTCGTCGCGCCAACGAGCCACTCTTCATTGTCGGCGAGACGATAAAACATCGCGTCGGCGATGCCGAACATCTCCGTGTTGCCGTTGATTATGATAGTCCCGTAATCAACACCAGAAACTGTAGGGATGGTATCTGACCGCCGTTCGCGGATTTTGCCATCGGCGTCTCGGCGGCCAGAGACTGCCGCTACAGGTTTCCATGACGCCTCTATGGTAGGCACGCCGTTCTTGCCAGCCGCAAACACGTTCACGAAGCGAACGGTTTCGCCCTTCTGAAATGACCGGGACGCACGCTGGTAAAGCTGGTGAATTGGCAGGCCGTCGAAATCCTTGATATAGACGAGTTCCTGGCGCTGGCCGCTGAGGTTCCGTAGGACGAAACCTCTCTCGCGTTGCTGTGCGCGCAACGTGTCGCCATCGAGCGTGCTCTCGCCAGCCACGCGCCAACAGCAACGCAGGCTGTAATCGCCCGCTTGCTCGGCGGTCAACTCGTCAATCACCGCGACGTAGCGTTTCGGGACGAAGACAATGTTGCGCGTCCAGGTCATGCCGTTGTAATGCGGCATCGTGGTGCGGGTGAGCGCGCCGTTGCCGAACCAGACGGCGTGGTCAAGCCGCGCGCTGGGCGGCATGATCGAGCCGACGCCGTTGCGGAGCACGGTGACCGCGCAATGATACTTCGTGATGCGGCGGATGTATTCGGCGTCCACGAGCCACTGCGCGCCCGCCGCGGTGAACGCGATGATGCAGTTGCCGTCGAGATGGCCGTGCGAGCCGGCGGCGGTGCCGTCGAGCAACAGGTAGTCGTCGTCCTCGGCCCAACCGCTGCGGAGCGTGAGTTTGTCGAACGTGTCGGCAAACGGCAGGTTCGCCTTTTGCCAGATGTCGTCGCGCTTTGAGAGTCCGAAGAGATCGTAGTGCATCTTCGGCAGGTAAGTGACCGCGACGCCGGTGAGATCGTCGGGCCGCTTCGGCGCGATGTTCGTCCAATACGGTGCTTCCATCTCGTCGCGCGCGTCCACGCCGAGCCACTCGATGGCCCAGCGATAGCGTCCGTCGCCGGTGGCGTATTCCAGCGCGCACATCAACTCCGGCATCCCCGACACCGACGTAAACCCGCCGCAATCGCCCCATGCGGGCTGACGGCCGAGGCTGTCGAGAGCTTGGAGCGCGGCCTTGCCGGTCTGCGCGGCGTGGCCCTGCTCGATGAACGTGCGGTCGCCAGACGCGAGCGCATACATCAGCACGTGCCGTTGCGGAATCCACTGGTAGCCCGCGCTGTCCTCCCACGGTTTGCAACTCCGCGAGCACGAGCGGAACATGCCCAGCCCGATGTCGAGCCAATCCTTCGCCACTGGCAGCTTGTAATGCCGCGAGAAATACCATCCGCCAAAGAGATCGGCTAGTCCCGGCCATGTGTGATGATTGTGAGTGACGCTGTCGAACTTGCGCCAAGCCGCGACGGAGGCGGGCCGGTCCCATCCTTGATAAAGGTTCGACTCCCAGACCATCCTCAAAACATGGTTGGTGAGTTTTAGCCGTTCCTCGTTGCTCCAGCCTGGCGCTTCCTCGACGAGGTCCCACGCGATGACCATCGCGTAGGCCCAACTGTCGCGGAAATCGCGGTCGTAGCGACGCGGGCCTTCTTGCAGGATGTATTCGTTGGTCGCGTAGTAGTTCATGTGCTGGCGCATCGCGTCGCGATACAACTCCAGCCAGCCGGGGTCGCCGGTGCGGTGATACTGCATGGCGAACTTGATCATCTGGTGCGCCGCGCCGCGTTCGGTGCCGGGCCGCGCGTAGATGTTCGCGATGGTTTCCTTGCGGTCGGCAATCTCCTTCACGGACAGCTTTGGCTCCAACGGCGCGCGTCGGCCTTTTTTCGTCAGCTTCAACTCCATCAACCGGCTGAGTTTCAGCTCGCCGTCCTTCGTGCGCTCGTTGACGAGCGTGATGAACCGCGACACGCCCGCTTCAAGCCCCGCCACGTCCTGCGCGCCGAGTGCGATGACGTTGTGGCCGTTGCCCCACGGATCGTGGATCGAACGCAACTCGTAGCCACCCGCGCCGGTGTATGCGGCGTCGGCGCAAGCGAAGTAGTTGAAGTAGAGCCGCGCGAAGACGGGATTGTTCAGCAGATTGCCGATGACGATAAGGTGGCGCCCCGCCCAATCGGCGTCGGTGATTTTCGCCGGCGCGACGATGGGCAGCGTGACGCCGGTCTTTGCTGCGACGGCCGCCTGCAACTTCGCCGCTGCGCTTTTCCATGGCTCATCCTCAGCCGGAACGATGGCCGCGGCAGCCACGCCATTGCTCACCAGAGGCGTCTCCATCAACAGCGGTCGTTCCTGTTTGACGCGGATGGCTTCCCATGCGGCATCGTCCGCCGCGCGGTCGGCAAATGCCGTGGTTGCCGCCAACAAGAGGAATGCGAATCGGTTCATTTTGTCTTTCCCATCTTCGTTACTGGCAACCGCTCCGCTGGCTGCAACGTCAGGCGCACGCTCGGCGCGGCGGTCAGCGGTGTCGGCGTCGTGAACCGCACAGCGTGCCGGCCCGGCGGGAGCGTGATCGTCGTCGGCAACTCGAAGCGCACGACCGGGCCGTGTTTCTCGCCGATGCTGATGCGCACGTCTTCGTCTGGCCAGTAGGTGAACGTCTGGCCGGTCAGGAGCGTCACGGGCCACGTGAGCTTCTGGCCGGCGATCTCGAAGACGGGATCAATGACCGCCGGCTCGTCGAGCGCCGGCAGCGCGCGCACGCCGGCGATGGCGCAGGTCACGTTCGTCTTGGCGGGCAGGCCATTATAATAAAGGTAAAGCTGGGAGAGGCGGCTGTAGTCTATCGCGTCCTTCGCCGGCCGCGTGATCTGGTGGTAGCGCCAGCCGGTGTAGCTGTTGGGGATGTAGAAATCGGCAGCGCCCTTGCCGTCGCGAAGCTGGAGCTTGAACTGCGCGCCGTTGCCGTCGCCGCGCAGCCAGAAGCCGATGCCTTTGTGCCACGAGATGTCGAGCGGCGGGCTGATGCTGCGCCCGACGACCGACCAGCCGCTGCGGAACGGGCTGGTGGCGGAATAGACCGCGCATGGTTTGCCCTCAATGCCGCCGGTGGTCGTGATCTCGAACTGCTGCGTCACGCCCGGGAAGGTGTTGCGAATCTTGTCGTAGGCGCGCGCGTCGCTGAAGTCCTCCAGCGCGAGCGATTTCTCCGAGCGATACGACGGCCCCGACGCGGCCCACTGGCCGGACGGCAACTGGATGTCCACGCCAACGCGGCACGGGCCATCGGTCACGACGGTTTCCCAGACGTTGGTCTTGCCGTCGAGCGCGGTGATGCTGCGCCACGGCTCGTAGATGACGCGCTGAAGCGCCTGCCCGCGGCCGTCGCGCACGAGCCGGTAGTCGCGCTGCGGCACGCGCAGCTTGGCGCGAGTTTCCTCCGGCACTTTGCCGCCGAGCCGCAGCCGCTCGTAAGCGCCGATGAGATCCACAATCACGTCAACGTAAGGATGCTCGCGGATGTGTTTCGGCGAGGTTTGCAGTGAGACGGAGGAATCGAAGCCGACGGATTTGTTCAGCACATACTCGAACTGGTCCACGGTCGCCTGCACGTCATAGACGTAATACCAGCCGATATCGAGCGGCATGAGGTTTGGGAAGTAGTAACTCGTGAATGACGGCGTGCGCTCGTCGAGGTAGCCCTTGAGGTCGCCGTGGCCGTCGGCGGAAGCGCAGCGCGCGTGGATGTGCCACGAATAATGACTGTGGCTGCTGCCCTGGATCAGCATATTCTTGTTCTTGAACCGGTCGTAGAACGCCTTCTGGAGCTTGGCGTTGTAGTAGGCGTGGTCGCCTTGCAGCCGCTCGGAGCCGTCCCAGTAAACCATGTCGGCGTTGAGCGCGTTGACGACGCGCGCGAGGTTGTCGGCGACCTCGTTGATGAGGGTCGTGTCCATGTCGAACAGAAAGTAGCCGTAGCTCTTTCGCAGATGCGCCAACTTCTCGCCGCGTGTGTGCGCCGCTACCGCGGTGCCATGCAGGCCGCGGGCGCAGCCGGTGAAACCAAACGGCGGCTTCATCGAACGCTCGGTGTAGCGGATCAACTCGTTGCCGATCTGGATGACCGCGCCATCGCCGTCGTAGCCGCCGTCCTCGGCAGGGAACTTCTCCGGTGCAGTGATCGTCGGGATGAACGTCGCCTTCGCGTCCACGTCCGCCGCCAGTTCCGCCGACGCGTCGCGGAACAGCCGCGGGTCGGGCACGGGCGTGAGATACGGGTCGGGCGGATAGATGGAGGGCGCGAGGTAATGCAGGCCGACCTTGAAGCCGGCCCGCTTCAGCCGCGCGAACGTCGCCTTGAGGCTGTCGAGGCCGCGCGGGAAGTTTTTCGTGTTGATCGGATAGTGGCCGGTCGAGGAGCACCACGAACTCTGCACGATCAGGATGGCGTCGAAGTGGCCGCGCTTGGCGAAAGCAATGACTTCGTCGGTGTCCTTCTCGGCGAAGTTGGTGATGAAGAGGTAGGAGCGTTTCGCCGCCGGCGAAGTCTTGGCCCAGACACCGTCCACACGCGGACTCGGCAGACCCGACGCGCGCTCGAACCGCTCGATCGTCTTCTCGAACTGCGCGCGCGGGCAGGCGATGACACCGACGCCGGCTGGTTCGATTCCGAACTGTTTCGTCGTCTCGGCGTAGAGCCTCATGCCGACCATCGGCCAGAATTCCGACGAGGCGTCCTCGAAATCCTCCAGCAGCACCGTCTTGTTCTCGCCGAGAATGGCTTCGACCTGATCGAGCAGGCAGACGACCTTTTTCTTCGCCGGCAGCGAGTTGAAATAGAAGTTCCCCGCCACCACGCGCTCGGAGCGCAGCGTGTTGAGCGCTGGCTTGGCCATCGTTACCTGCCGCCATCCGGTGAAATCAATCTTCACATAGTCGTCGCGATAGCCGCCCTTGCCGTCGGTCAGTTGGATCTTCAACGACTGGCCGCTGCCGTCGCCGTGGACCCACGCGCGCAGCGTCGTGCAGCCGCTCAAGTCGAGCGGCTGCACGAACCTCCGGCCGACGACGCTCCAGCCGGCGTTGTCGATGCGGTCGCTGGTGGCGGTGAACCGCGCGGCGCGGCTGCCGTGTTTGGCGTCCGCCACCTGCTCGAACAAGTGCGTGCAGCCCTTATTATCAGAGCCAGCGCCGCGCGCGCCGAGCAGACGAGGTCGGACGTTGATCTCGGTTCCCATGACCGCCGTCGCAAACCGCTCGTCGTAACAGGCGTTGATGGTGCTGCCGACCTTCTTCGGGCCGTTGACGGGCAGGCAGAACAACTGAAGCCGCTCGACGTTCCCGCTGATCGCCATCTCCGTCAGTTTCAAGAACGCGAAGCCGCGACCTTCGGAGACGGTGAACTGGAGCCGACCTCGCTCCCCGAACTCCACCACGAGTTTGTTTCCTTTGCGCGAGACGCGGCTTGGCTGGAGCACGCTGCCGTCCACGGTCGCCTCGAATGCCGGCGGCGCGCCGGGCGGAGCGTATTCGTGTTTATCAGCGGCGAGTAGCGAGGTGACACAGCCGCGCTCGTTCAACGTGACGGTGGCGTCGGTGAGCTTGAGGGTAACGTCTGCGAAACAAGGCGCGGCGAGGCCGAGCGCCAGCAAACCTGTTGCGAGTATCTTCATGGGTTCAGTTCCTTTGAGCGGGCAGTGACCAGTCGGTTGGTGTTGCGTTGCGGAACAGTTCTTTTCCGCGGAAACACAGGCGCGTGGCTCCGCAGGCAAATGCGCTCCGCACTTCGCCGCTCTGCGAGTCGTAGTGGACAGCCGCCACGTCGCCGTCGCTTTCCAAAGCACCACCGTTCATCGCGTCTTTCGCATCGCGCTGGCGGAAGAGGACGATGTGCGTGTCTTTGTCGGCGACGATGCGAACGCCGAATGCGTTGGCAGCTTTCAGTGACTCGATGCGCGCCTCCGGCTCGGCGACGGGCGCGAGGCGGCGGATTTGCATGACGGTGATGAAGTCCTCGTTTGCGGTCGGCGCGGTGCGCGTGGTCGTTAGCGTCCACTCGTGGGCGTATTTCTCCGGCGGCACGGGCCGAGTGCTATAGCCGTCCACCGGTTCGACGGGGTAGCCTTTCGTCACCGTCATCGCGAGCTTCGACGGGGAAAGGAATCGTCCGCGCAGCGCGGCGTTGCCGGAAGTGAGTGCGAATGACTGAGAGGCGGCGTCGGTTTCGATGGGCGCGACGGCGTGGAGCAGCCAGTCGTAGCGGGCGGGCGCGGCGCTCGATTGCAGCACGTCGTGAATGACAACGAAGCCGGGTTTGATGAACAGCGCGCGGCGGTCGAAGCGTTTGAGATGTCCGAGATAGACGGCGGGATTCGACGCGTCGCCGACGGTGTAGCCGTAGGCAGGCGAATCGAAGTAGGCAGCGATGCGACCGTCGGCACCCTTCTCCATGTGCGCCTGGTTCTTGCCATTGACGAGGATGGCGTTGTGGGCGCGGGTGAGCGTGGAGTAGCCCTTGAAGTGCGGGCTGCCATACCAGTCGTAGTAACCGGAATCTATCGCGAGCTTCTCACCGTAGGCATGGATGACGAAACCGTTCTGGTCGTCATGCTGGTGGCCGGCGTAGAACGGCCCGCTGCGCATCGCGAAGGTGGAGTTCTCCAAACCGTCCGCGAGCGAGGTGTTGAAGATAACCCAACCGATGTGGCGGTAGTGGATGGACTGTGGCAGGTCGGTCGGCGGCTTCGGCGCGAGGCCGTCCACGGCGTTGGTCGCGCCGGCATACCAGAGGGCGTAGGGATCACGCGTGCGGACGGCGAGGTCGCGCACCTGTCGTTGCTCGGCGGGGCCGCGGACGCTGTGGTTGGGCTTGGCGGTGTCGGCGAAACTGACGGCCCACGCGCCCGGAGGCGCGCAATACATCGGAAACCGCGCCGTCTGGTTCAGCCACGGATGTTGGAAGAGATCAATGCCGCAGACGTGCCGCATCAGGTCGCCGTAATCAATCACGAACAGGAGACCGTAACCCCAGTAGCCGATGCCTTCGTTGTTGTCGCCCTGGTAACCGAGGCAGCAGAGGAACCGGCCGAGGTAAAGTTGCCGCGAATACTCCGCCCACACAGCGGCTTCGTCGTGTTCGCCGATGAGCACGAAGCCGGCTTCGGCCATCGCGAGCGTCTGGAGCCATGCGTGGTTGTTGAATTCGTTGCTGCGGAAAGGATTCAGCCGTGTCCAGAACTGCTCCGCGCGCTCGACGATGACGGCCCGCAACTTCACGCGCTCGTCGGCGGAAAGGTCGTCATGAAGCGCGTCGTAGCACCAACTCAGGCCGCGGATGAGATGCTGCGCGCCGATGTCACCGACCTCCATCGCGCTGCCGCCTTTCGGATTCCACGCGGCGGCGGCAAACGCCATTTCCTTGGTCCACGTGACGACCTGCGGGTCACGCGTGAGCGCGGCGAGCTGTGCGATTTGCTGGAGTTTCCTGCCGGTCCGGCTGGTGATGCCGCCGTGGACCTTCCCATACCAGTCAATCCACGTCGGCCAGTCGGGATTGCCCGGCGCGTAGCGCGGCGGGTCGGCCGGCACGCCGCTACGATGAATCTTCTCCGCCGACTTCACCAGCGCGGTGGCGTTTTTGCCGGCGTGTTCCTTGCGGGCCGCGTCGAGGTCAATCACGCGCGGGCGCGGCGCTGCGGTGATCTTCGCCATCGGCACTGGCTCGGTGATGAACCGGTGCGCCTCCGGCACGATGTTGGCTCGGCGAACCTCTGACCAACCTTCGGTCAGTTCCGACGAAGTCCAAACGCGCCAATACCACAGCTCCGGCGCGAGCGGTTGGGGCGGCGTGTGGAAGTTCTGCGACACGGTGACGGTCGTGGTCTTCGCGTCGGGGAAGGCGGGGTCGGTCGAATGCTGAAGTTTCGTCTCACCCTTGGCGCGCGGCCAGTTGAAGAACGGTGGATTCGACGTGGATGTGCGCACCTCGTCGCTCTGGCGTGCGGACGGCGCCTGCGCGCGGAGTGTGATGTTGTCGAGCCAGACGGTCATCACGGTCTTCGTGTCGCCCTTGGCGCGGCCGTAGAGGTTGATGCGTTCCATCACCTTGCCGAGCGCAAGCACGCCACCGTTGGAGCTGCGCATCTCGCCGAGCACGATCTCGGTGTGCCGCCACTTCGGCCCGAAATCGTCGCTGCTGAACCACGACTTGCCGGCGATGTCGTAGAAGAGCACGCCGAGGTAGCTCGCCTCGCCGCCCGCTTCGATCTCCTCGCGGTGGTCGAACGACAGCACGAGGTTCTTCTGCAACGGGAACGACCGCTTGATGGTGACCTGCGCGTAGCGGCCGGGCGTGAGGTTGCGAAAGCGCAACGCATGGCCGCTCCCGCTCGCTCCCGGCGCGACGACGGCGGCTTCGATATCCTTGAACGATAGCTCCGGATATTTGCCAAGCTCAGCCCCGTTCTCAAAGTCGTAGTTGAACACCGCGCCTCCGTGGTCCGCCGCTGAAGCGGCGACGACGCATGAAGCGAGCGCCAACAGAATCGTCGCGAATGTTTTCATCGGCTCAATGTTATTAGTGCAAGTTTACGGTTCGTCACTTCGCCGCCGCAGTTGCCGGTGCGGTGCGCACGCGGAACTGCCGCACGAGCGTCTTGGTCGCGCCGTCGCGCGTGAAGGTCAACTCAATCTTCGAGTGCTTGGCCGACAGATGCGTGACACCTCGAAAACGTCCGCTTGGCTCGATGACCACGTTCAAACCCTTGATTGTCGTGCCGGGCTGGACGGCACCGTGGACTTCGACGGCGATTGGGCCGGGCACCAACTCGCTCCATTCCGCCGGGCGCGTCGTCCACATCACAAGCGGTTCCTGCGGCGCGGCGATGATCTCGGCGGCGAGCGCGCGACGGGTTTCCTCGATCTCGCGCGGATCGCTCGTCACGTCGGCGAAGTCGCGGACCAGCCGCCGGCAGAAGTCCTTGCCGCGCTCGGCGGGATCGAACTCCGCAGCAACCTTGCCGAGCTTTTGCTTCACGTCCTTCATCCGCTGCGTGAGGAGCCAGAGATACTCGAAGTCTTCGAGGCTGTCGCGTTGCGCTTCCCAGCGAAGCGAGTTCAGCGGGCCGTCGGGGCCGGGATAGACCGTGTGCGTGTCGCCCGGCGGCAATGTGTCCGGCGGCGCGCCAAAGGGATCGTCGCTCTTCCACGCGCACCAGCCCCAATGCAAGTAGCCCGCGAGGTCGTAGGCGGCGTTGAGCCAGTGGATAAGCCGCACCATGCCGAGCCGGTAGTCGAGGAAGCGGTTCGGATAGTAGCCGCCGGTCGGATGGCAGCAGATATAGAACCACAGTTCCTTGCCGGCGCGTTGCTGGGCTTGGTATTGCGGCAGCCAGTTCTTCAGGTGCGAGAGCTTCGGCACCCAGACCTCGAGGTCGTCGCCGAAGTCGGACGCTTCAATGGCGTCAATGCGCTTGAGCCGCGGCGCGGCTTGGTGGACGCGGCGGGATTGCTCGCGCCATGAGAGGACGGTGTATTGCGACGATTCGTCCGCGATGTGGATGACGGCTTTGTCGAGCCAGCCTTTTTGCTCCAGATGCTGCTCTAGATCGTGCAGCAGCAGCGCGAGGCCTTGATCAAATTCGAGTTTCTTGCGCTGGCCCGTCTTCGCGTCCTTCACTTCGAGCCGCGTCAGCGCGATCTCCCTGCCACTCCAGCCGTCTTTAAAGTGGCCGACAAACATGATCTCGATGCGGTCGGCGACGCCGTGCTTGTGCAATTCCTCGACGTAGCGGTCGAACAACACATAGTCGAAGCTCAGCCGCCCGCCGTTCTTCTCCGTCACTTTGATGAGCGACCACGGCACCCAGGCGATGTTCTGACGGTGCGCGTGCATGTTGTCGAGATACTTGCCGTAGATGGCGAAGAACGCGTCCGACCACAGCTCGACCTTGTGCGCCTTGGCGATGGTGCCGTGATTGATCCAGTTGGTCACGAAGAGATGGCGCTCATCTGGCACCGTGAACGGCCAGACGTTCAACTCCACCGGCAGCGAGGTTTCCTTCCCGTCGGCGACGAGCGTGACGGTGCCGGTGTAGCGGCCATCGGGCGCGTCCTTCGGCACGGTGACGGTAAGGTAGATCGCCTGCGTGCTGTTGGCCGGGATATCTCGCGCACGCTCCGCCAGCAACACGTCGGGCATGTCGCACGGCGCCTTGCGGGCCAAGGTGGTTGCGTTCTCACACGGCGTATTCTTCTTCAGCGGGATTGAGCCGACGAAGTTCCACTGGACCGCCTCGGTCGGCAGCGTGTAGCCGCCGACGTGCTTCAACGGCCCGACGCGCACCGTTGCGCCCGTGAGCGCCTGAGTGCTGCGGACAGCGATCTGCGCGCACTCGGCTTCATTGCGCGCGCACCAGAGGACGACGCCCTGCGCCGGCTGTGGCGGCACAGGCGTGTCAGGGAAAACCTTTTCCAGCGGGCTGAGCGCGAAGAGCGTGATCAGAACCAGTTCCATGTCGGCAACTCCATTGAAGTTTGCCCGCGAGCGTAGGCCCGTGACCGTTGGAGAGCAACGCCGAAACCGCGCGTCAGCGGCACACGGGGCGGTCGGCGATCATGGCGGCGGAGGAGGCGGCTGAGAAGGTGGCATCTCGCGGAGGGGCGCTGTAGCCCCGCTGGGGCGCGTCCAGCTCCGGTAGAAAAACTCCTTGTCAGCCGGCTCCATGGCGCATCCCGACAAAAGCAGGAGGGGCAGAACGAAAAGCAAAAGATGACGTTTCGCGGTAACGAGTCTCATGTTCATCGCATCTGACACTGCGGAATACTAGCGGACTGTCGAAGCCAAGAAAAGAGCTTCTGCAAGAAAGTTGTAACAAGACCCGTCTTGTCTGTTGGGACACACGCCCCGGTGCAGAGGGCGGTTGGAAAATTCCTGTATCCAAGCGCAGCGTGACGGTGTTAAAGAGGTCGAATCGAAAGGAGTTAATGAAGATGGACAGGCGAGTATTCGTTTCGTGTGTGTGGATCAGCGCGGTTCTCACGTGGGGGTTGGGGACCGCTTCGTCAGCCGACGCGCCGAGGCCGAACTTCATCGTCATCAACATTGACGACATGGGTTACGCAGACATCGGGCCGTTCGGCTCGAAGCTCAACCGCACCCCGCATCTCGACCGCATGGCGAAGGAAGGATGCAAGCTCGCCTGCTTTTACGCCGCGCCGGTCTGTTCGCCGTCGCGTGCGGCGCTGATGACCGGCTGTTATCCGAAGCGCGTGCTGCCGATTCCTGGCGTGCTTTTTCCTGCCAGCGCCGTCGGCCTGACCACCGAGCGGCGCACGGTGGCGGAGTTGCTCAAGGAATCCGGCTACGCGACCGGCTGCATCGGCAAGTGGCATCTTGGCGACCAGCCGCCGTTCCTGCCGACGCGGCGCGGGTTCGATTACTACCTCGGCATTCCCTACTCGAACGACATGGGTATGGCGGAGGAAGGTTCCAAGAGCAGCCTCGGCGATCCCATCCCCAAGCCCAACGCGAAGCAGCGCAACAAAGCGGGTGATGAGTTCGGCCTGTATGGCTACGGCCAGCCGCCGCTGCCATTGCTGGAGAACGAGAAGGTCATCGCGCGCGTGAAGCAGGACGAGCAGCAGGGCATAGTCGAGCGCTATACCACAGCAGCGGTGAAGTTCATCCAGACGAACCGCGCCAAGTCGTTCTTCCTCTACCTGCCGCACAACGCCGTCCACTTCCCGATCTATCCGGGCAAGAGCTGGGCGGGCAAGTCGCCGAGCGGGATTTACAGCGACTGGGTCGAGGAGGTGGACTGGAGCGTCGGCAGGGTGCTTGATACGTTGCGCGAACTGAAGCTCGATTCGAAGACGCTGGTCATCTTCACCTCCGACAACGGCGGCACGCCGCGCGCCGTGAACGCGCCATTGCGCGGCTTCAAAGGCTCGACGTGGGAAGGCGGGATGCGCGAGCCGACCATTGCGTGGTGGCCTGGCCATATTCCCGCCGGCACGAGTTGCGACGCGATCACCGGCATGATGGACGTGCTCCCCACCTTCGTGCGTCTCGCCGGCGGCCGACTGCCTGCGGACCGCAAACTCGACGGTTGCGACATCTGGCCGCTGCTTTCCGGCGAGAGCAAACAGACACCACATGACGTGTTCTATTATTTCCGCGGTTTCAAACTGGAAGCCGTCCGCAGCGGGCCGTGGAAGCTGCACCTCGGTGTCGCCGCGCCTAAAGCCAAGGCAAAGGCCAAGGCACAAGCTCAACCGAGCGAGCCGCAGCTTTACAACCTCGACACCGATATCGGCGAATCCGCTAACGTCGCCAAGGAGAACCCCGACATGGTGAAGAAGCTCCAATCGTTGGCAGAGCGGATAAAAGACGATCTCGGTCTTGATGGCGTCGGCCCCGGTTGCCGCGCGCTGGGCCGCGTGCCGGAGCCGAAGCCGCTCATCGGCCATGACGGAGAGATTCGCGAAGGATTCGCACCGAAATGAAAGGGCGGCGCGTAAAATCTGTGCGTCGAATGGATGACGTTGGTGTTAGAAACTGAAACTCAAACGAGGAGATGAAGATGAACAAGAGAGCATTCGTTTCGTGTGTATTGATCAGCGCGGCGCTCGTGTGGGCGCACGGGATTGCTTCGGCAGCCGACGCGCCCAAAGCCAAAAAACAGGCCAAAGCGGTGGCCGCCAAGGCACCGCCCGGCCCCAAGCCGACGCTGGCCAACGTCGCTTACGGCTCGCATCCGAAGCAGGTGCTCGATTTTTGGAAGGCGGAGTCGTCGAAGCCGACACCGTTGTTGTTCTTCATCCACGGCGGCGGCTGGATGGCCGGCACCAAAGACAGGGTCAGCGGCCTGACCGAATGTTTGAAGGCCGGCATCTCCGTCGTCTCGATTGAGTATCGCTTCATCCCGGAGGCGACCGCCGACAACGTGGTGCCGCCGGTGAAGGGACCGCTCCACGATGCGGCGCGGGCGCTTCAGTTCGTCCGCAGCAAGGCTGCGGAGTGGAACATTGACAAGAAGCGCATCGGCGCATCGGGCGGCTCGGCGGGCGCTTGCTCGTCGTTGTGGCTGGCGTTTCATCCCAACCTCGCCGACCCGAAGAGCAATGACCCCGTGGCGCGCGAATCCACACGCCTCTGGTGCGCCGCGGTGATCGGCGCGCAGACGACGCTCGACCCAAAGCAGATGAAGGAGTGGACGCCGAACAGCAAATACGGCGGCCACGCGTTTGGCTTCAAGGGTGACCCGGCGAAGAAACTTTCGCAGTTCGATGAGTTCCTTGCCAAGCGCGACACCATCCTGCCGTGGATCGCGGAGTATTCGCCCTACGCGCTCGTCACCTCCGATGACCCGCCCGTCTATCTGATTTTCTCCGCCCCGCCCGCGCTCGGCCAGGACCAGAAGGACCCAACGCACACATCGAACTTCGGCGTGAAGCTCCAGGAGAAATGCAAGAGCGTCGGTGTCGAGTGTGAGTTGGTCTATCCCGGCGCGCCTGACGTGAAACATCCGACGGCACAGGATTACCTCATCAAGAAACTCAAGGCGGAGGCCAAGTAATGAAGAAACTATTCATCCTTCTCCTCGCGTCCCTCTGCGTTCCTTCATCCTTCGCTGCGGACGGGCCGACAAAACCAAAGTCCGATGCCAAACCCAAAGTTGTGCTGCCGGCACCAACGCTCGGTGGCGTCGCCTACGGCGCGCACGAGCGGCAGGTGCTGGACTTCTACAAAGCCAAGTCGGACAAGCCGACGCCGCTGCTGTTCTTCATCCACGGCGGCGGATGGGTGGCGGGCGACAAAAACGGCGTGGGCGGCATGATCAAACTCCTCGACGCCGGCATCTCCATCGTCTCTATCAACTACCGCTACTCGTGGCAGGCGCAGCTCGCGGGCGTGAAGCCGCCGGTGGAGTGGCCGCTCCATGACGCGGCGCGCGCGCTGCAATTCGTCCGCAGCAAGGCCGGCGAGTGGAACCTCGACAAGCAGCGCATCGGCGCGTCGGGCGGTTCGGCGGGCGCTTGCTCGTCGTTGTGGTTGGCGTTCCACAAGGACATGGCCGATCCGAAAAGCGGCGACCTTGTGGCGCGCGAGTCCACGCGGCTCTGGTGCGCCGCGGTGACGGGCGCGCAGACCTCGCTCGATCCGCGGGAGTTGAAGGAGTGGACGCCGAACAGCCGCTATGGCGGGCACGCGTTTGGTTTTATGGACCCGAACAATATCAAGTCGCGCGACACGCGCTTCGCGGAGTTCCTCGCCGCGCGCGAATCGGTCCTGCCGTGGATCAAGGAATACTCGCCCATCGAGCATGTCACCGCGGGCGATCCGCCGGTCTATCTCATCTACAGCGCCGTGCCCGCGCTCGGCCAGCCGCAGAAGGACCCGACGCACACGGCGAACTACGGCGTGAAGTTGCAGGAGAAGTGCAAGAATGTTGGCGTCGAGTGCGAGTTGGTCTATCCCGGCGCACCCGACGTGAAGCATCTTTCCGCCTTGGAGTTTCTCATCGCCAAACTCAAGGGCGGCAAGTGACACGCCCGCAATCCTGAGACGAACATGACAGCATCAACATCATGGCCTCGCCGGCGTTGGTGGCTGGCGGCGGCGCTTGTCGCAACGGTCTGTCTCGCCTCTGCCATCGCGGCGGAGAAGAAGCCCAACGTCATCTTCATCCTCACCGACGACCAGGGCTGGAACGACGCGCGGTTCGCCGGGCATCCTTACGTGAAGACGCCAAATCTCGACCGGTTCGCCAGCCAGAGCACGTGGTTCAAGCAGTTCTATGTCGCCGCGACGGTCTGCTCGCCGAGCCGGTGCGCGTTCATGACCTCGCACTACCCGGCGCGGCATCTCGTCCACGGCCACTTCGCGACGCACGAGCAGAACGCGTCCCGTTCCATGCCCGACTGGCTTGACCCGAAGGTGCCAACGATCACGCGGCTACTCCAGCAAGCCGGCTATACGACCGGCCACTTTGGCAAATGGCATCTCGGCAGCGGCGACGGCGCGCCGGAACCGGGCGCTTACGGCATCAACAAACACGTCACCATCGTTTCCAACGGCCCGCAGTTGCGCGAGAAGGACGCCAAGCCGGAGCCGCACTGGTGGGGCAAGTCCACCGGCATCATCATGGACCACGCCATCGCGTTCTTGCGCGAGAACAAGGAGAAGCCGTTCTACCTCAACGTCTGGACGCTATTGCCGCACGCCAAACTCGACCCCACGCCGGAACAACTTGCCGTCTATGACGACCTCGAACCGCGTGCCGCCGACCCGGCGTTCGGGCCGTGGATGCAGAAGTATCTCGGCTCGGCGAAAGACCTGAAGAGCCAGATGCGCATCTTCTGCGCGTCGCTGACCGACCTCGACACGCAGGTTGGCCGGCTGTTGCGCACGCTGGACGAACTCGGTCTGACGGACAACACGATCGTCTTTCTCTCCAGCGACAATGGTCCCGAGGACTACAACATCAGCAATGCCGCGAACGCCGGCGTCGGCAACACCGGCCCGCTGCGCGCGCGCAAACGCAGCATGTATGAGGGCGGCGTCCGCACGTTCGGCCTGTTGCGCTGGCCCGGCCGCGTCGCCGCCGGCCGCGTGGACGACACAAGTGTGGTCGGCGCGGTGGACTGGCTGCCGACGGTTTGCAAACTCACCGGCGTGACAGTGCCTGCGGAAGTGCAGCCGGACGGCGAAGACGTGAGCGACATCTGGCTCGGCAAGTCGCGCCCGCGCTCGAAGCCGCTGCACTGGGAATGGCTTTTCCGCGTCTGGGGTGACGACTACATGCCGCCGATGCTCGCCGTCCGCGATGGCCCGTGGAAACTCTTTGTGAACCACAGCGGCAGCGGCGCGCAGCTCTACAACATCCCGAAAGACATCGGCGAGGAGCATGATGTCGCCGCCGGGCATCCGGACGTGGTGAAGGAACTCACGGCGAAGTCGCTGGCATGGCAGAAAACGTTGCCGCCGAGCAAAGCGCGAGAGACAGCCGCCGCCACCGGCAAACCGGTGGATACGCCGCGCCAACCCGGCAAGGCCAAGGGTAAATCGCAGGGCAAAGCCGCGCCCGACCGCCCGACGATGTTCAAAGCCAAGGACACGAACAAGGACGGCAAGCTCACGCTGGAGGAATACCTCCACAAGTTCCCCGATGAGGCCGAGGGCCGCCGCCGCTTCCCGACGTTCGACACGAACAAGGACGGCGTGCTCAGCGAGGAAGAGTTCGTGACGATGGGCGGCAAATTGAAACCGTGAGAGGAAAGCCATGAGAAAACTGATCCAACTGCTTCTGCCGTTGCTGGCCGCGACGGTTTTCGCGGCCGAAACCAAACCCAACATCATCATCTTCCTCGTGGATGACATGGGCGTGATGGACACCTCGGTGCCGTTCCTCACCGATGCGGCGGGCACGCCGAAGCGGTATCCGCTCAACGACTACTACCGCACGCCGAACATGGAACGGCTGGCAGCGCGCGGCGTCCGCTTCAACAACTTCTGCGCTATGAGCGTTTGTTCGCCCACGCGCATCTCCATCCTGACCGGCCAGAACGCAGCGCGGCATCACACGACGAACTGGATCAATCCCGACAAGGACAACGCCGGCCCCCAAGGCCCACCCCACTGGAACTGGAAAGGTTTGAAGAAGGGCGACGTGACGCTGCCACGGTTGCTCCAAGCGGCGGGCTACCGCACCATCCACGTCGGCAAAGGCCACTTCGGGGCGCGTGCATTCGAGGGCGCCGAGCCGAAGAACCTCGGCTTCGACATCAACGTTGCCGGCTGTTCCATCGGCGCGCCGGGCAGTTACTACGGCACGCAGAACTTCGGTCGTCCGACGAACCCCAAAGGCAAGAAGGGCAAGGCGGGGCCAGGCAACGCCGTCCCCGGCCTGGAGAAATACCACGGCCAAGACATCTTCCTAAGCGAGGCCCTCACGCTGGAGGCCAACGCGCGCGTTGGCGATGCGGTAAAGTCCGGCAAACCGTTCTTCCTCTACTTCGCGCACTACGCCGTCCACGCGCCGTTCAACTCCGACCCGCGATTCGCCGCGCATTACGAGAACTCCGGCAAGCCAAAGGACGCGCAAGCCTTCGCGACGCTTATCGAGGGCATGGACAAATCGCTCGGCGACGTGCTCGATCACCTCGACAAACTCGGCGTGGCCGACAACACGCTCATCTTCTTCCTCGGCGACAACGGCTCGGACGCACCGCTGGGCCACCAGCATGAGGTCGCCTGCGCCGCGCCGCTGCGCGGCAAGAAAGGCGCGCACTACGAAGGCGGCATGAGAGTGCCGTTCATCGCCGCGTGGGCGAAGGCCGCCGGCAACGCGTATCAGAAGCGACTGCCTATCGCCGTTGGCGCCATCCAAAGTCAGCAAGCGGCTATCTACGATATGTTCCCCACCATCCTCGCGCTCACTGGCGTCAAATCGCCCGGGAAGCACATCGTGGACGGCGCGCGCCTCGACACGCTGCTCACCGGCAAACGCGACAGCCGCCGCCCGGAACAATTCCTCATGAATTATCCGCACGCGCCGCATCGCAGCAACTACTTCACCGTCTGGCGGGATGGCGACTGGAAAGTCATCTACCACGCCCTGCCCGATGTTCCCACACATGGCGGCTCCATCCAGTCCGGTGGCGCGCATTACCAGCTTTTCAACCTCAAGGACGACCCCTTCGAGCAAAACGACCTCGCCGCCTCCAAACCCGACGAACTCCGCCGCATGATGCGTGGGTTGATCGCGAGCTTGGAGAAACACAACGCCCTTTACCCCGTGGACAAGGACGGCACCACGCCACTGAAACCGCAGTTGCCGTGATTGCAGTTATTCAGGACCGCGCCCATGAGACATATCCTCACCATCTTCACTGCTTTGTTGCTAACTGTTCCGGCCACGTTGCACGCGGCTGAAGCACCAATCCAAAATCCAGAATCCAAAATCCAAAATCCAAACGTCCTGCTCATCTGCGTGGACGACCTCAAGCCGCTGCTCGGTTGTTACGGCACGCCGATCGTGAAGTCGCCGAACATTGACCGGCTCGCGACGCGCGGGGTGCTGTTCGAGCGCGCGTTCTGCAACCAAGCCGTCTGCTCGCCGTCGCGCAACGCGCTCATGACCGGCCTGCGGTCGCAGACACTCGGCATCTACGACCTCGCCACCAACTTCCGCAAGAGCGTGCCCGACGCCGTGACACTGGCGCAGTATTTCAAGCAGCACGGCTATCGCACCGAGGCGATGGGGAAGATATTCCACGTCGGCCACGGCAACACCGAGGACCCCGCGTCGTGGAGCGTCGAGCATTGGCGGCCGATGGGCGTCCAGGGCGGCGGCTATGTGCTCAAGGAGAACCGCCCCAAGGAGATGACCCGCGAGGAAGCGCGCTTCTCCAACGCGAAGGTGGACCCGTGGAAGCTGCCGCGCGGCGCGGCGACCGAATGCGCTGACGTGCCGGACACCACCTACGGCGACGGCATGATCGCCGACGAGGCCGTCCGCCGTCTCGACGCCGCCAAAGCCAAACCCGGCGAGCCGTGGTTCATCGCCGTCGGCTTCCTCAAGCCGCACCTGCCGTTCATCGCGCCGAAGAAATACTGGGACCTCTACGACCGCGCGGCGTTTCCGTTGCCGAAGCTGCGCGTGCCGCCCATCGGCGCGCCGGAGTTCGCGCCGACGACGTGGGGCGAGCTGCGCCAATACAGCGACATCCCGGAGGTCGGCCCGCCCGACGACGCGAAGACGCGCCTGCTCATCCACGGCTACCACGCCGCGACGAGCTACATGGACGCGCAGCTTGGCCGCGTGCTCGACGCGCTCGACCGCAACGGCCTCGCGAAGAACACCCTCATCGTCCTCTGGGGCGACCACGGCTGGCATCTCGGCGACCACGGCATGTGGTGCAAGCACACCAACTACGAACAGGCCGCGCGCATCCCGCTCATCGTCGTCGCGCCCGGTGTTGCCAGGGCCGGCGCGAAGACCGGTGCACTCGCCGAGTCGGTGGACATCTACCCGACGCTCTGCGAACTCGCCGGCCTGCCCGCGCCGCAAGGCCTCGACGGCGCGAGTTTCGCCGCCGCGTTGAAAAATCCCGCCGCCAAGACGAAGGAAGCCGTCCTCCACGTCTATCCGCGCAGCCAGGGCATGGGCCGCGCCGTCCGCACCGCGCGCTACCGGCTCGTCGAGTGGAAGAAGATCGGCGAACCGGCCGACACCGCCGTGCTGGAGCTTTACGATTACGAAGCCGACCCCGACGAAACGAAAAACCTCGCCGCCGACAAGCCGGAGGTCGTCGCGCAGCTCCGCGCCATCCTCGCTAAGCAGCCGGAAGCGAAGCCGCAGATTGGCAGCGCCAAGAAAGCCGGCGCCAAGCCCGCATCGAAAAAGCCAAAGCAAGACCGGGGCGCGATGTTCGACAAGCGCGACAAGGACGGCGACGGCAAGCTCACGCGCGAGGAGTTCCTCACCGGCCAGCCCGATCCCGACGAAGCGCCGAAGCGTTTCATCCAGTTCGACAAGAACAAGGACGGCGTCCTCAGCCGCGATGAGTTCATCACCGGCGGAAAGAACAAGTGATGAAGCTGCCGGGCGGTTCTGCCCGCCCGCCTACTCCAGCGGCGTGTCGAGTTTGACCACGCAGTGGCCGAGGTCCAGCGTCGTCGAGCCGGCGGGCGGCAGGAACGCGGGCGTCATCGCGAAGAACCCGCGATAGCGCTGCACCGCGACACCCATCCGGTTCAAGACGATCAGGTGCTTGTATGCCGAGTCGGGAGTCGTCCCCGCGCGCTTGGCCAGATCGGCGGTCGGCAGCATCTCTCCCTTGCTCATCTCCCGCAACAACCGCCACCGCGTCTCATCGCTCAACAACTTGCTGACCTGCGCCAGCGACAACAGCGGCTTTCCCGTGGAACTGTTCGTCGTGCTCATAATATGTAAGGAGTGGTTCGCGCCCTTGTAACTCCGCCCCTCGCGACAAGGCAAGCGTTTTTCCCACCCGCCGCCCGCAGCCCGGCAAGGCGGCGGGACGGAACCTTCCAGCGTCCGCGAGGAATGCCGCAGCGGTGCGGAATAATCCCGCAGCGGCGATAAAGAACCACACAGCGGAGGCAAGGAACCTTCCAGCGGATTGAAATAACGCCACAGCGGCTGTAAGGAACTACCAAGCGGCGGTAAAGAATGCTCAAGCGGCGAAACATATCTCCACAGCGGCGGCAAAGAACCCCCCGGCGGAGTTACAGCCCCACCAGACGGCGGCACATATCCCCGCGACGGCTCCAAAACAGCCGCGCCACGTCGGAAACATGCGAAAACGTGTGGAAAACATAGAAAAAATCCTCCTAAAGGCTCGTAACATCTTCCCGTCTGCCAGTCATACAATGCTGAGAGAGCAACCGGGCACATGCACTACAAGAGTTGGCGATTCTAGTGCGTGTGCCCGGTTGCGTTCCAATACCACCATGACCTCCCAAACAACCTGCGATCCTCCATGAATTGGCCTTTGCCCTAACATGGCTGCGGCAATCAACCCGGAGTTGCAATGAATTACCTTGGGGAAATGAATTCAGAATCTGCCAAGCAAACGTTCCAACCAACCAGCTTTCTTCGCTTGCTCCAATGCTGACAGAATCTTCTTTTCAGAGGCGGCGATTCTTGTCACCACTTGCTTCCATTCTTGAAGTGTGGCAGCGGCATCGGTCAAGAGCGTCTCAATGCGTTTTTGAGCGTGTTCTGCACGCTCTCTCTCCTCGACGGTCTTGTCCTTCATTTTCTTGGTTTTTCGATACACCGTGGCGGCTAGTGCACGAGTTTCGTCAAAAGAAGTGGCCGAGTCTCCCTCGCAGAGAAACTGCCGCGCTTTCCTCTCGACCAGAACATCCTCGTTTGTCACGGGTCTTCGGAGGTGGAGTTGATCGAGACGCCTGACGCGAGACAACGCGACGTATGCTTGGCCTCCGGACCACATCCGCTGTCCGAGGTCAACGCACATCGGGCCGTCAACAGTTTGACCTTGTGCCTTGTGAATGGTCATGGCCCATGCAAGTTTCAGCGGCATTTGCGAGTAGATTGTCTCGCCGTCCTTGACCATTCTCTTGTTTTCGCCGTCCCACCGCCAGATTGGGAACTTCCAAACGTATCTCGGGACAGAAGCTTCTCGGTTGCCGACCTGTAGGACCACTTCTTCGTCATCGCAGTGAAGCACAGTGCCCAAGCTGCCGTTCACCAAACCGGAATCGGCGATGTTCGCGCAAACCAACACCCAAGCGTCCTTCTTGATTTCAACCGTTTCAGGAACTGGCTCGTATGATTTCCCCTTCCAATGTTTCGGCCAGTTCTCTGCTCGAAATGCCCGATAGGTTTTAGGAAGGCCTGGCAGCGCATTGAACCTCGCGTCATTCTCCCTATCAGCTTCCTTGTTCGTGGTCACGAGCGAGAGAGCTTTTTGGGGCCGGTCGTTGTGGACTCTCGAATTGATGAGATCATAATCCTCTGGCTGCATCCGGCCTTCTCGTAATCGCTGGAGGGACCGAATGAACTCCACTCCTTCCACCGCCTCGTTTTGCTGGCGAAAAACATGATTCAAGGTCAGCCGCATAAATCCGCCCGTCCTATATGCGAACGAATCGAAGAACCAAGGTGAAATCCATCCCTCATCCCAAACCGGCATTGACAGGTTGTTGGCTTGTGCGCGAAACGCTTGGTCGACGTCGTCGTCGACAATTGGCGGCAACTGCAAAACGTCACCGAATAGCCCGACCTGAACACCTCCAAACGGTTCGCCCGGTCGCGGACCGTGTTCCCGTAAAACGCCATCAACAGCATCAAGCAGGTCTGCGCGAAGCATTGAAACCTCATCTATCAGAATTGCTTCGAGACTTTGAAATGCGCGCCGGCGATTCTCTTGTTGTTCAGCAGTCCCCGTCAGCAGTAAGTGCGACCGCTTCTGGAGGCCGAGGTCGAATCCAAAGAAGCTGTGGATGGTGCGCCCGCCAACTTGGAGAGCTGCCAAGCCCGTGAACGACAAAACCTGAAGTCTTTTGCGGGAGTTCTCGACCAAACGTTTTAGCAGAAAACTCTTTCCCGTTCCTGCACTTCCAAGAACGAGAAAATTCCGGTTGGTGTTGTGGAAAATGTTTTCTACCCGACGAATTTCCTCGGTCAGTTCGAGTTCTTCCGGCATTTAGATATCTCCTTTGGAGATTGTTGCAGCCGAACTTCCGTCGCGTCGGGGCCGAGTCTGCTGTGGCCATTTCGCTGGAAAGAGTCTGGGGAATCCGCGAACATTCTGGCGCGGAGTGTAGCGCAGACGGCGAGAGCGCGGCAAGGATTGCTTCGCAATCGTGATGGACGGCGCGCAGTATCATTGGAGCCGAAACGATTCGCCAATTTCGGTGTTGGAAAAAGACCGACAGAGCAAGGAGCACAGGAAGCGAACAATGATGAAACACGCACTTAGACTACTGATGTCGCTGCTGTTGGCGCCGCTGGCGCTCCGCGCGGCTGACAGGCCCAACTTTCTCGTCGTTCTCACCGACGACGTCGGCTGGGGCGATTACGCTTGCTACAACCCGAAGAGCAAAATCACCGCGCCAAGCGTGGACCGGCTCGCGCGCGAAGGCATGCGGTTCACCCACGCGCACACGCCCGCCGCGCTCTGCTCGCCAACGCGATACTCGCTCCTCACCGGCAATCATCCCTGGCGCGGTCGCGCGCCCGGCAGCACCTGGGGGTTTCACGTGCCCTCGCAAATCCTGCCGGGGCAGAAGACGGTGGCGAACCTGCTCAAGGACGCGGGTTATCACACCGCGATGTTCGGCAAACAGGGCTTTGGCGGCGAACACGCGAAGCTGGCCGACGGCAATCCCGACTTCACCAAGCCGATGATCGAGGGACTGCGCGCGTGGGGCTTCGATTACAGCGCGATCATTCCGCGCGGGCATCAGGCGCTGCCGCTGCTGTTCCTCGTCAACGAACTGCCGGAAGTCGGCGCAGACAAGCTCATCCAGGGCAAGACCGTCCAGCGCGGCGTGTGCATTGATTACACCGAGCCGGGCTGGGACCACAGCAAAGTCGGCGGGCGGCTGCTGGATCACGCGGAGAAGTTCCTCGACCTCCACCAGCGCGAGCGCAAGGACGCGCCGTTCTTCATGCACTTCTGCACCGATGGTGGCCACGCGCCCTATGTGCCAGCCGAGAGTATTCGCGGCACCGCGTTGAAAGGTCAGACCAAGATGACCGAGCACACCGACATGGTGATGGAGCCGGACATCCTGCTCGGCAAACTCATGGCGATGCTGGAGCAGCGCGGCTCGCTGGCCAACACCGTCATCTATTTCACCAGCGACAACGGCGGCCTGCCCTACGAGCGCAACTTCGGCCACGACGCGGTCGGCGGTTTGCGCGGGAAGAAGAGTTTCATCTTCGAGGGCGGCCATCGCGTGCCGTTCATCGTGCGCTGGCCCGGCAAGGTCGCCGCCGGCAGCGTGCGAGACCAGTTCGTCTGTATCAACGACATCGCGCCCACGCTGGTCGAATTGGCCGGCGCGAAGGTTCCCAGCGACCAATGTCTCGACTCCGTGAGCATCGCGCCCGTGTTGCTCGGCCAGCGCGATGACACCCGGCCCGTGCGCCGCGCCATGCTCATCGAATCCTCGCCCGGCCGCGATGTGAACCAAGACGGCGGCTTTGTTGACGCGAGCGTGGTGCTCACTCGCGAAGGCACGGTCGCCGCCGCGAAGAAACAAACCCCCGCCGCCAAGGCTGGAGCGAAAGGCAAAGCGGCTCGCAAAGGCAAAGGCGCTGGCAAGATTCGGCCCGATGATGCGGCCAAGATGCCCAGCCAAGGCATCGCCCACGCGATCTACGAAGGCGACTTCAAGCTGATGCTCGACGTGAAAAACGACGCTCCCGCAGCGCTCTATGATTTGAAGAACGATCTCGCCGAGCAGAAAAACCTGATCGCCGAACCTTCCCACGCCGAACGCGTGAAGCGCATGGAAGCCACCTATCGCGCCATCCGCGCCTCAAAGCGCAGCGTGGACATCATCGCCGCGCCACCGACCCAGCCATGAACATCCTCTGCCGCTCTCTCCGTTGGCTTTTGTGTTTTTCGTGTGTCGCCTCTGCGGCTGATAAACCCAACATCGTCCTCATCCTCGCCGACGATCTCGGCTGGTCCGACCTCGGATGCTATGGCGCGGATTTACACGAGACGCCGCACCTCGACCGGTTCGCCAGCGACGGCGTGCGCTTCACCGCGGCCTGCGCGATGCCGGTCTGCTCGCCGACGCGCGCAACGTTGATGACCGGCAAACATGCGGCGCGGCTGCGCATGACCATCTGGTCGGAAGGCGCGATTGACGGCGGCCCGAAGAACCGCAAGCTTCTCGCCGGCGAATCGTTCCCCAACCTCGCCCACACGGAGACCACGCTGGCGAAACATCTCCAGTCCGCCGGCTACTTCACCGCGCTCGTCGGCAAATGGCACCTCGGCGACGCGGACCATTACCCGGAGACGCACGGCTTCGACGTGAATATCGGCGGCACGCATTGGGGCGCGCCGCAAACGTTCTTCTGGCCCTACAGCGGCGCAGGGCGGTTCGGCGCGCAGTTCCGCTACGTGCCGCATCTGGAGTTTGGCCAACCCGGCGAATACCTCACCGACCGGCTTACCGACGAGGCGCTGCGCATCATCGCTCGCGCCGGTGAAAAACCGTTCTTCCTCTACCTGGCCCACCATGCGCCGCACACGCCGATCGAGGCGAAGCCGGACGACGTGAAACATTTCGAGGCGAAGCTGCGCGAAGGACTCAACCATCAGCACGCCATCTACGCCGCGATGGTCAAGAACCTCGACGACAACGTCGGCCGTGTGCTCGCCTGCCTGAAACAGCGCGGCCTTGACCGCAACACCGTGGTCGTGTTCGCCAGCGACAACGGCGGCTACGTCGGCCTCGACAAGGTCGGCGACCGGCGCATCCCGGTCACGAGCAACGCTCCGTTGCGCTCCGGCAAAGGCTCGCTGTATGAAGGCGGCATCCGCGTCCCGCTCATGGTGCGCTGGCCGGGCTTGACGCCCGCGGGCGCGACCTGCGGCGAACCGGTCATCCTGACGGACCTTTTCCAGACCTTGCTGGGCGCCGCCGGACTGCCGCCCGACGCCAACGCCACCGACGGCGTGGATATCGCGCCGTTGCTGAAGAACCCCGCCGCGAAGCTCGGCCGCGATGCGCTCTTCTTTCATTACCCGCACTACTACCACACGACGACGCCCGTCAGCGCCATCCGCACACGCGATTGGAAACTGCTGGAGTATTTCGAGGGCAACCGCGCCGAGCTTTTCGACCTCCGCAACGATCCCGCCGAGCAACATGACCTCGCGCAGCAGATGCCTGACCGGGCCACCTCGTTGCGCCAGCGCCTCCACGCGTGGCGCGAATCCGTCGGTGCCGCGTTGCCGAAACCCAATCCGAACTTCAAGCCCGGCAAGTCGAAGACGCAGCCGCAGCCCAGGAACACACCATGAGACCGCTTCCCATCATCAAACGCCTGCTCGCCGCCGCCGTCGTAGGCCAGACACTCTTGTCTGGCCTCTCCTGCGCGGCGCAGACAGGAGTGTCCGCGCCACGACCCAACGTCATCGTCATCCTTGCCGACGACCTCGGCTACGGCGACCTCGGTTGCTACGGCCACCCGAAGTTCAAGACGCCGTGCCTCGACCGCATGGCCACCGAGGGCGCGCGGCTGACGCAATTCAACGTCGCCATGCCGTATTGCGCGCCGAGCCGCGCGTCGCTCATGACCGGCCGCTATCCGTTCCGCTGCGGCATGACGAACAATCCGACGCCGGACGCCGCGCCGGAGTTCGACAAGATCGGTCTGCCTCAGTCGGAGATCACGCTCGCGCAACTTTTCAAGAAAGCCGGCTACGCAACCTGTTGCATTGGTAAGTGGCATCTCGGTCACCTGCCGCAATTTCTGCCGACGCGGCGCGGCTTCGACGAATACCTCGGCATTCCCTACAGCAACGACATGCGGCCCGTGCATCTGCTCGATGGCGAGCGCGTCGTCGAGTATCCGGTGGTGCAGGCGACGCTGACGAAGCGCTATACGCGGCGCGCCATCGAGTTCGTCGAGCGCCACAAGGACGGGCCGTTCTTCCTCTACCTGCCGCACGCCATGCCGCACAAGCCGCTCGCGTGCTCGGAGGAGTTCTACAAAAAATCCGGCGATGGTCTCTATGCCGACGTGATCGCCGAACTCGATAACCAGATCGGCGAGCTGGCTGCCGCGCTCAAGCGGCTCGGCCTCGACGAGCGGACACTGGTGATCTTCAGCAGCGACAACGGCCCGTGGTTCGGCGGCAGCACCGGCGGCTTGCGCGGGATGAAGGGCGTGCCGTGGGAAGGTGGTTACCGCGTGCCGTGCCTTGCGCGCTGGCCCGGCCGGATTCCCGCCGGCCACGTCAGCCACGCGCCGGCGGTGATGATGGATCTGTTCGCGACGACGTTGAAGGCGGCGGGCATCGAGCCGCCGCGCGACCGCGTCATTGACGGCCGGGACATCATGCCGCTGTTCACCAGCGACGCGAAGAGTCCGCACGAGGCGGTCTTCGGCATGGTTGGTCCGCGGCTGGACACCGTGCGCGACGAGCGATGGAAGCTGCATGTGTTACCGCCGCACGATTGGAAAATCGGCAAGCCCGGCGAGCGGTGGATTGACCCGCGCGGCCCCGATGGCGTGACAATTCTCGCGCCTTACGAACAGTATCAACCGACCGATTTTCCCGGCCTGCGCAGCGGCGACACGCCGAAAGCGACGATGCTCTTCGATCTCCAGTCCGACCCCGGCGAGCAGAAGGACGTGGCCGCCGAACATTCCGAGATCGTCGCGCGGCTGAAGGCCCTCTACGACCGGATGAATAAGGACGTTCCCCCGCCGCCACCAGCCGAACTGAAAGGCAAGGCCGCGAAGACGAAGGCGAAGAGATGAGACTTCAGTTGTTTATCGCGTTGCTGTGCGCAGTCGTAGGCCAGACACTCTTGTCTGGCCCCGCTTCCGCAGCGCAGACAGGAGTGTCTGCGCCACGGCCCAACATCGTCTTCATTCTCGCCGACGACCTCGGTTATGGCGATGTCGGCTGCTTCGGGCAGAAGGAGATCCAAACGCCAAACATTGACCGGCTTGCCAGCGAGGGGATGAAGTTCACGCACTTCTACTCCGGCGCGAGCGTCTGCGCGCCGTCGCGCTGCGTGCTGATGACCGGCAAGCACGGCGGACGCTGCCGCGTGCGAGGCAACGCACCGACAACGCAGCGGCTGAAACAGTCGCTCACGCGCGATGACGTGACCGTAGCCGCGTTGTTGAAGAAAGCCGGCTACGCGACGGCGCTCGTCGGCAAATGGGGTCTCGGCGACGCCGACACGCCCGGCCATCCGCTGGCGCAGGGCTTCGACTTTTTCTTTGGCTACCTCGATCAGGTTGATGCGCACGTCTATTACCCGGAGTGGTTGTGGCGCAACCGCGAGAAGGTAAAGCTGCCGAACGAAGTGCGGCCCATTCCCGTTGGCAAGGACGGCGCATGGGGCACGAGCGGCATCGCGACGAAGAAGGTCGTCTATAGCCCCAAGCTGATGCTCGACGAGGCGCTCGCGTTCATCGAGCGCAGCAAGTCGCAGCCGTTCTTCCTCTACTTCGCCACGACAATCCCCCACGCGAACAACGAGGCCGCGAAGGAACTCGGCAACGGCGCCGAGGTGCCTGATCTCGGCATCTACAAAGACAAACCGTGGCCCGCGCCGGAAAAAGGTTACGCGGCGATGATCAGCTATCTCGATGCGCAGGTCGGCGTGATTCTGAAGCGGCTCAAGCAACTCGGCCTCGATGACAACACGCTGGTTATCTTCACTTCCGACAACGGGCCGGAATTCAAAGAAACCGCCGGCTACGACACGACATTCTTCAAGTCTTCCGGCCCATATCGCGGTTTCAAGCGCGATCACACCGACGGCGGCATCCACGTGCCGTTCATCGCGCGCTGGCTGGGCAAAACCAAACCGGGCAGCGTGAGCGGCCATGTCGGCTACTTCGGCGACTTCATGGCCACAGTGGCGGAACTTGCTGATGTAACACCGCCCGCCGGACTCGACAGCATCAGCCTCGCACCGACGCTGCTGGGCCGCGCCGGCGAGCAAAAGCGCCACGACTTCCTCTACTGGGAATATCACGGCGGCAACGCTTCCTCGCAGGCCGCTCTTCTTGATGGCCGTTGGAAAGCCCTCCGCGACGTCCGCCGCTCCGCGCCGCTTGAACTCTACGACCTGCGCGCCGACGTTGCGGAGGAACATGATGTCGCCGCCGCGCATCCTGACATCGTTGCGAAAGCGAAGGCTTGTCTGAAAACCGCGCATGAAGATTCGCCCAACTGGCCGTTGCGCGAGCCGCCACCTGCGAAGAAGCGGGGCGGGAATAACTCCGCAACGAAATAACCGTCGGCGTGTTTAACTGAGCCTGAATCACCGGTCGAACGCCAGAACTGGAACGGCCGCTCCGCCCATCGCGAGGGCAGCAACAAGGAGCCGGTGATTCAACACTGGAGCAGGTTTATGAAAGCAAAGATCATCGCTGCCCTTTGCGGCGCGCTCGTCGCTACCGCGTTGCCGGTTGTCGCCGCTGCCGATTCCAAACCCAACATCCTCTTCATCGTCGCCGATGACATGGGCTACGCCGACAGCGGCGTGCAGGGCTGCAAAGACGTGGCGACGCCGGCCATTGATTCGCTCGCGAAGAACGGCGTGCGGTTCACCAGCGGTTATGTCAGCGGCTGCGTGTGCAGCCCGAGCCGCGCGGGGCTCATCACGGGCCGTTACCAGCAACGCTGCGGGCACGACGCGAATCCCAAGGGCCAGTTCGGACTCGACCTGAAGGAAACAACAATGGCGCAGCGAATGAAGGAGGCGGGCTACATCACGGGCATCACGGGCAAGTGGCATCTCGGCGAGTTGAAAGAACAGATGCCGCTTGCGCGCGGGTTCGATGAGTTTTATGGCATCCTGCCGCACGGCATCGGTGCGGAAAAGAAAGGCAGCGGCGTGGCGGTCTATCGCGGCTGGGAGAAGGTGGAGACGCCGCCAGATCATACGGTGAAATTCGGCGAGGAAGCGGCGGCGTTCATCGAGCGGCACAAGGGCGAGCCGTGGTTCCTCTACCTGCCGTTCACGGCGGTCCACGCGCCGCACGTCGCGCCGGAGAGTTACGTGAAGAAGTTCGCGCACATCGAGGAGAAAGGCCGCCGCCAGCTTTGTGCGATGATCTCCGTGATGGACGACCAGATCGGCGCGGTGCTGGCGAAGCTGCGCGAACTGAAGCTGGAGGAGAACACGCTCATCTTCTTCGTCAGCGACAACGGCGGGCCGCAATCGCGGACGGTCCACAACGGTCCGTTGCGCGGCGGCAAGTGGACAGTGTGGGAAGGCGGCATTCGCGTGCCGTTCATGGTGCAATGGAAAGGCCGCATCGCGCCCGGCCGCGTGCTTGACACGCCGGTCATCGCGCTCGACTTCCTGCCCACAGCGCTCGCCGCCGCCAAAGCGGACGTGAAGCCGGACTGGAAACTCGACGGCGTCAACCTGCTGCCGTTGCTCGAAGGTAAAACTGACAAGCTCGCGCGCGAGGCGCTCTACTGGCGGTTTGGCGTGCAGTCCGCGGTGCGTCAGGGCGACTGGAAACTGACGAAAGCTTCCAAGGACATGCAGCCGGCGCTGTTCAACCTCGCCACCGACATCAGCGAGAAGAACGACCTCGCCGCGCAGCAACCCGACAAGGTGAAACAGCTCACCGCGCTCTGGGAATCGTGGAACGCGCAGAACATCCCGCCGCGTTGGGAAGACCAGCGCTGGAACGGCCAGGAAGAAAAGGCGGCGAACAAGGCGAAAAAAGGCAAAGGCAAGAAGGGCAAGAAGCAACAAACCCCGACTTCACCATGAAACGATTACTCATCCTCCTGTGTGCGTTGTGCAGTCTCGTTGGCGCATCCTTCGCCGCTGAGAAACCCAACATCCTTCTGCTCGTTGCCGACGATCTCGGATGGGCCGACGTCGGCTGGCATGGCGGGAAGTTCAAGACGCCCACACTGGACCGGCTTGTCCATGAGGGTGTGGAACTCGACCGCCATTACGTCCAGCCGGTCTGCACGCCAACCCGCACGGCGCTGATGAGCGGGCGCTGGACGAGCCGGTTCGGGCCGCACGTGCTCGCGCCGTCGAACTCGCGCGCGTTTCCACCCGGCACGCCGACGATCGCCTCCGCGCTCAAACAATGCGGCTACACCACGCACATCTCCGGCAAGTGGCACCTCGGCGGCAAGGCTGAATGGGGTCCGAACCATTACGGCTTCGACCACAGCTACGGCGCGTTCTGCGGCGCGGTGGACCCGTGGACGCACAAGTATCGCAAAGGCCCGTTCGAGGACACGTGGCACCGCGACCTCAAGCGCCTCGACGAGGAAGGCAACGCCACCGAGTTGGTCGCGCGCGAGGCGTTGAAGTGGATCCGCCAGAAGAAGACGCCGTGGTTCATTTACGTGCCGTTTTTCGCCATCCACATCCCGGTGGACGCGCCGGAGGAATACAAGCGCCTCTACGCCGGCGTGAAATTCGACGACGACCCGGCGAAGAACGACTCGCTGCTGCGGCTGGCGGCGTTCGTCACGCAGCTCGACACGAAAGTCGGCGAGTTCGTCGCCGCGCTGGAGGAGACCGGCCAGCGCCGCGATACGTTCATCGTGTTCACCTCCGACAACGGCGGCCTGCCCGGCGGCAAGAATCCCTATGTCGGCAAGGTCGCTGATTCGCCTGCGCTGAGCAGCAACCTGCCGTTGCGCGGCCACAAGAATACCCTCTACGAGGGCGGCGTGCGCGTCTGCGCGTTCGCCAACTGGCCCGGCAAGCTCGCGCCGCGCAAGCTCGCCGCGCCGCTTCACGCCGCTGACTGGATGCCGACGCTGACGAAGCTCGCCGGCTGGCAGCCGTCCGCGGACCTGAAGTTCGACGGCAGTGACGCGTGGCCGGTGTTGACGGGCGCGGTTGAGAAGCCGGCACCGCGCACCATCTACATCCCACATCCATCGGGTGCGATTGTGTTACGCGACGGCTGGAAGCTCATCGCCCGCAAGAAGACGAAGAAGAACCAAGCGGGCATTGAGCTGTTCAATGTCACCGCCGATCCGTTCGAGGAAAAGGAGCTTGCGCAGGCCGAGCCGGAACGGGTGAAGGCATTGCAGGCCATTCTCGCCGGCCTCCGTGCTGGCGACCTGAAGGAAATGCCGAAAGACGCCGGCGACGGCGTGGTGGACAAGGCTGATAAATGAATCGTCAACAACACTTGATCCGACGCCGGACTGAAACACGTTCACGGATCGAATCATGAGAATCCCACGCCACCATATCATCGTTCTCCTTGCCAACGTCATCGCAGGCCTGCTGAGTGCCGCTGCCGACGCGTTGCCAGACCAACACCCCAACATCCTCATCCTGCTCACCGACGACCAGCGTTGGGATGCGATGGGCTGCGCGGGCAACCGCATCGTGCACACGCCGGAGATGGACCGGCTGGCGCGCGAGGGCACGATGTTTGCGAACGCCTTCGCCACCAGCTCGATTTGCGCCGCGAGCCGCGCCTCGATTTTCACGGGCCAATACGAGCGTTCACACCACTGTAACTTCAACACCGGCATCCTGCGCCGCGCGCAACTGGAGCAGAGCTACCCGATGCTGCTGCGCCGGGCCGGCTACCACACCGGCTTCATCGGCAAGTATGGCGTCGGCGACGGCAAGCGCGAGATCGAGGGGACGGAGGTGTTTGACCGGTGGTTCGGTTTCTACGGGCAGGGCTTCTACTTCCCCAACACGCATCCGGGCAAACACCTCAACCAAGTGATGGTCGAGCAAGCGCGCGACTTTCTCGACGGCGTTCCTGCCAACAAACCGTGGTGCCTCTCCATCAGCTTCAAGGCGCCTCACTCCGGCAAGGGCTACCTCAGCTACGAGGCCGAGCCGGACCTGAAACAACTCTACGCCGACGTGACCATTGCCGCGCCGCCGACGGCGAAGCAGAAATACTTCGACGTGCTGCCGGAGTTTCTCCGTCGCTGCAACGCCCGCACGAGTTATTGGGAACAGCGGTTCAGCACGCCGGAACAGTATCAGTCGGTGATGAAGGATTACTACCGGCTCATTACCGGCGCAGACCGTGCCATCGGTCGCATCCGCTCGGAGCTGGCCCGGCGCGGTTTGGCTGACAACACGGTCATCCTCTTCCTCAGCGACAACGGCGACATGATGGGTGACTACATGCTCGGCGGCAAGGAACTGCTCCACGATGTGTCCATCCGCGTGCCGTTGATCGTCCATGACCCGCGCGCGCCGGCGTCGGCGCGCGGACGGCGTCGCCCGGAACTGGCGCTCAACATTGACATCGCGCCGACTGCGCTCGACCTCGCCGGCGCACCCTTGCCCGCCGCGATTCAGGGCCGCAGCCTCGCGCCGCTCGTGCGCGGTGAGCGTGTCGCTTGGCGCAAGGACTTCTTCTGCGAAAACAACTTTTGTGTGCCCACGCAGTATTATCCGATGATCGAGGGCGTCCGCACCGCCCGTTGGAAATACATCCGTTACACTGACGTGCAGCCGGCGTGCGAACAGCTCTTCGATCTCGACAAGGATGCGAACGAAGTGAACGACCTCGCTAGCGCGAAGGACCGCGCCGCGACATTGGCCAACTTGCGCCATCGCAGTGACGAACTGCGCGGCGAGGCTTCGGGTGCGTCTGTTCGGAAATAGTCTGTGACATAGCCATGAAACGAACCATCGGTTTGCTCATCATGATCTTGCTGCTGATGTTCGGCTCCGGACGGGCCGCCGACACGGCACGCAGGCCCAACATCGTCTTCATCACGGCCGACGACATGAACTTCGATTCCTCCGATGTCTATGGCGGGCCGATCAAGAACCTCACGCCCAACCTCGACCGGCTTGCCGCGGACGGGATGCGGTTTCATTACGCCTACTCGACCGTCGCGGTGTGCCAGCCGGTGCGCGAGATCATGCACACCGGCCTTTATCCGCACCGCAACGGTGCGATGGGCTTCTTCCCGTTGAAACCGGAAGTCCGCACGCTGAATCAGCAACTGCACGACGCCGGTTATCTCATCTCGATGTTCGGCAAGAACCCGCATTATCAGCCGGCGGAAAATTTCTGTGTGGATTACGCCGAGACGCGAATCAGCCGCTCGCCATCCCAACTGGCGGCGGCCACGAAAAAGTTCCTCACGATGGCTCGCGACAAGAAACGGCCGTTCTTTCATCACGTCAACTGCACCGACCCGCATCGCCCGTTCATTGGCGCCAACGGCCCCGACGATCTGGCCGGCGGCGATCCGCCCAGCCGTTGGATCAAGCCCGAGGAGGTCGTCGGCGTGCCCGGCTTTCTCGAAAACCTGCCACTGGTGCGCCGCGAACTGGCGCAATATTTCACCAACGTCCGCCGGCTTGATGACTGCGTCGGCGCGGTGTTGAAGGCGCTGAAGGACGAAGGTGCCAACGAGAACACCCTCGTTATGTTCTACGGCGGCGACCACGGCATGTCATTCCCGTTCGCGAAGTCGAACGACTACGAGAACAGTTCGCGCGGCGCGCTCATTCTGCGCTGGCCCGGCGTCATCAAGCCCGGCGGCGTGGACCGCGATCATCTGGTCTCGACGCTTGACTTCACACCCACGTTGCTCGATGCCACTGGCCTGCCCGCGATCCCCGACATTGACGGCCGCTCGTTCCTGCCGGCGATGAACGGCGGGAAAATGCGCGGCTGGGACCGCGTCTTCACCTTCTACAACCAAACATCAGGCCGGCTCTGGCTGCTCATGCGCTGCATTCGCACCAAGGACCGCTCCTACATCTGGAACGCTTGGAGCGACGGCAAAATGCAGTATCGCGCCGAGAACATGGGTGGCCTGACCTGGAAGGCAATGCTCGCCGCCGCCGAGACTCATCCGGCCATCAAAGCGCGTGCCGACTTCTACCTCTATCGCGTGCCGGAGGAGTTCTACGATATGACGCAGGATCGGTTCGAGCGGCACAACCTCATCAAAGACCCGTCCCGCCAAGCCGAGATAGAATCGTTCCGCAAGGAACTGCGCACGTTGATGCAGCGCACCGGCGACCCGCTCGCGGAAGCGTTCGCCCACCGCGACAAGCCGGAGTTTCTCGCCGCCGCCAAACAGAAACTGATGGAGGAATACGAGCGTCCCCCGAAAGGCAAGAACAAGGCAAAGAAAGCGGCGGCCAAGGCAGGCAAAACTTCATCGGCTGCCGAGGATGAGAAGAAACTCATCGCGTTCATTCTGCCCAAAGCCATCGTGGCGACAGAACCCGTCACGCTGAGGATTGCACACCATTTCGCAGACAAGAACCGCGAACAGGCCATCACCGTCACGATGCTCGCCGGCGCCGGAAAAGCGCGGCTGGAACGCAAGGTGGTGAAGGCCAAAGGAGACGGCGAGATTGAAGTGACCTTCTCCGTGCCGGCGGAGCAGTCCGGCAAAGCCATCAAGTTCGCCGCCTTTGTCGGCGAGGATTTCAAGAAGACCCCGCTGCATATCCAAAGCGCGCCACTGACGGTGAAATAAGAACGCATCCGATGAACCCCACACATGTCCTCACTGCCCTGCTGCTGGCTCCGCTGGCGCTCCACGCTGCTGACAAGCCCAACATCGTCCTGATCCTCGCTGACGACCTCGGCTACAACGACCTCTCGTGTCAGGGTGCGACGAAGCTCAAGACGCCCAACATTGACCGGCTCGCCAAGGAAGGCGTCCGGCTCACCGATGCGCATACACCGGCCGGCGTGTGCTGCCCGTTGCGCTATGGCGTGTTGACTGGGCGTTACCCGTGGCGGCGGAGCGCCGTCACGTGGGCGTCGCCCGGCGCGCCGCTGTTGATCGAGGAAGAGCGCATGACGACGGCGTCGCTGTTGAAACAAGCCGGCTACACCACCGGCATCATCGGCAAGTGGCATCTCGGTTTTGGCACTCCCGAAAAACGCGTGGACTGGAACGGCGAACTCAAGCCCGGGCCGCTGGAGATTGGCTTCGATTACTTCTTCGGCGATGTCAGCAATCGCTGGGGCTGTTATGTCGAGAACCATCGGATCCTCGGACTCGATCCCAACGACCCGATCCGCCCCGCGAAAGGCGAGAAACGCAACGGCGGCAACTCAGCGTTCACGATGAAGAACGAGAAGAACGCCCGCGTGCTGCATGAGAAGGCGGTCGCGTTCATCGAGCGTAGCAAGGACAAGCCGTTCTACCTCCACTACGTGCCGAACAACATTCACACGCCGTTGACGCCGAACGCGAAATTCGCCGGCACCAGCCAAGCCGGCAAATACGGCGACTTCGTGCATGAACTCGACTGGTCGGTCGGCGAACTGCTCGCCACACTCGACCGGCTGGAGCTTCGCGACAACACGCTGGTCATCTTCACGAGCGACAACGGCGGAGTGTATGAGAAAGAAGGCTTTGGGGGCGGCCATCGCCCGTGCGCGCCGTTCAACGGCCAGAAAGGCGATGTGTGGGAAGGCGGCAATCGCGTGCCGTTCCTGGCGCGCTGGCCGGGCCGCATCGCGGCGGGGACGGTCTCGTCGCGGCTGCTGTGCCTCACGGACATGCTGGCGACATTCGCGGCGATCACGGACCAAACGCTGCTGACCGATGCCGGCCCCGATAGTTTCAACGCGCTTCCGGTGCTGCTCGGCAAGATCCCCAGCGACAGTGCGCGAACGAGTCTCGTCATGCAGGCGCGCTCCTCGTCCGCGTTCCGGCACAGGAAGCAGGAGGACATCTGGGCCGTGCGCGATGAAAACTGGAAACTGGTGATGGGACAAGGATCTGGCTACTCGACGGAGAAAACCGACCGCGCGCCTTATCTCAAGTTTGCGCAGGTCGGCATGGTCAACAGTGACTTCACGCCCGACGGCCAGCTCAAACCCGACGCGCCGCCGATGCAGCTCTACGACCTCGCCACTGATCCCGGCGAAACACGCAATCTCTATCGTGAGCATCCGGAAACCGTCTCCCGGCTGACCAAGCTCTTCGAGCAACTCCGCGACGCCAAACGCAGCCGATAAAACATGAACACAACCATCAAACACCACTGCCGAATCCCAACCGCTGCACTCGCCCTCGCTCTCTGGCTGTGCGCGTCTTGCGTGTCGCAGGCCGAGGACAAGTCGCTCAACGTGCTGTTCATCGGAAACAGTTTCACGGGCCGGCACACCCTCTCGCAGGTCGTCAAGACGATGGCAGAGGCCGGCCAGCCGAGTCTGAAGTTCGAGGTGACCACCGTCATTTACGGCGGACGCACGCTCAAGGATCATTGGCGGCTCGGCACGCAGAGCTTCGTGAAGCTGGCGAGCCTGACCCGCGACGAGGAACAGGCCACGATCCAGTCGTTGCGTGAGGCCGCGAAGGATCGCAAGGACAAATACGCCACAGGGGCGTTGAAGCGGCATGAGGAACTGCTCAAGACGCTGGGCCAGCCGCACCGCAAGTGGGACATCGTGGTGTTGCAGTCCTACCGTGACGACATGCCCGACGATCCGCGCTACGTCGAGTATGCGCCGAAGTTCGCCGAACTCATCCGCGCGCAAGGCGGCCGCGTGGTGCTCTACGAGACCTCGCCCCAGACGCAGAACGAGAAGGCGCTGACCGCCCCGCCGGACGCCGCGCCGGTGCTCGCGAAGGAGAAGATTATCGCCGCGATGGCGAAGCGCATCGGCGCGACGGTCGTGCCGATGGCGATGGTGGCGCTGCATTGCCAGACGATCCGGCCCGACCTGACGCTGCGGTTCGTCAACGACGCGCATCTGAACCAGACGATGGCCTATCTGACCGCCTGCACGTTTTACGGCGCGTTGTTCGACCGCAGCCCCGAAGGATTGGCCTTGGACAAGGTCACCGACACCCGCAACCTCGACAACAAGCACCGGGACCAAGACCGCGACGGCCAACCGATCACACGCGTGTTCTCCGCGAAGGACCGCGCTGACCTGCAGCGCATCGCGTGGGAAGGCTTGAAGAAATTCCGTGCGTTGGCCGACGAAGACCGATGACCCCTTGCCCGAAGAAAACCGCACCTCCGACGTGGAAAACCAAAACCAGCTCTACAACCTCGCCGATGATCCCGCCGAAACGAAAAACCTCTGGTTGGAGAAACCCGACGTTGCGAAGCGACTCTCCGCTTTGCTTGCGGAGGCGCGAAAGAACAATCACACCCGACCGCAATGGTGACCAGCCAGAAGGAAAAGAAAGACCAACGGCAACCATGAAAACACGCATCTTCCTTCTCGTCGCCGCACTGCTTGCGTTTGTCTGCGGCTACGCCCGCGCCGCCGAAAGAACCGCGCCGCCCAACATCGTCCTCATCTTTATTGACGACATGGGCTACGGCGACATCGGGCCGTTTGGCTCGACGAAGAACCGCACGCCGCAACTCGACCGCATGGCGAGGGAAGGGATGAAGTTCACCAGCTTTTACGCCGCGCCGGTCTGTTCGGTGTCGCGCGCGCAGGTGATGACCGGTTGCTACGGCGCGCGCGTCTCGATCCCCGGTGTATTTCCGCCGGGATCGGCGCACGGCATCAACAAAGACGAGCACACCGTGGCGGAACTGATGAAGACGCAAGGCTACGCCACGATGTGCATCGGCAAATGGCACCTCGGCGACCAGCCGCCGTTCCTGCCGACGCGGCACGGGTTCGACCACTACTTCGGTCTGCCCTACTCGAACGACATGATGAAGAAGGCGAAGATCAACGGCCAGCTCGTGGTGCCACTCGTGCGCGACGAGCAGGTGATCGAGTTGCTCACCAACGACGCGCAGAACCGCATCGTTGAGCGCTACACAGAGGAGGCGGTGAAGTTCATCACACAAAGCAAGGGCAAGCCGTTCTTCCTCTACCTGCCGCACACGGCCGTGCACACGCCGGTGCATCCGGGCGCGGCGTTCGCGGGGAAGTCGGCCAACGGGCGCTTCGGCGACTGGGTCGAGGAGGTGGACTGGAGCGTCGGGCGCGTGCTGAACACGTTGCGTGAACTGAAGCTCGACCGAAACACGTTGGTGATGTTCAGCAGCGACAACGGCCCGTGGCTCATCAAAGGCGCCGACGGCGGCAGCGCCGGGCCGTTGCGCGGCGGCAAAGGCACGACGTGGGAAGGCGGCGTGCGCGAGCCGACGCTGGCGTGGTGGCCGGGCAAGGTCGCGTCCGGCAGCGTGTGCGCCGCCGTCGCAGGCAACATTGATTTTCTGCCGACGTTCGTGAAACTTGCGGGCGGCACGGTGCCCACGGACAAGAAGATTGACGGCAAGGACATCTCGCCGCTGCTGTTCGGCCAGACGAAAGAGTCGCCTCACGAAGCGCGTTACTACTACCACGGCTATAAACTCCAAGCCGTGCGCGTCGGTCCTTGGAAACTCGCCATCGCGCCGCAGTCCGAAGGCCGTAAGAAAGGCGACGAGATGGTCCCGGCCTCGCTGGACAAGCCGCGTCTCTACAACCTTGACGCCGACATCGGCGAGCGCAATGACGTGGCGGCGGCGCATCCCGATGTGGTCAGTCGCCTCAAGGCGCTCGCGCTGAAAATGGCCGCCGACATCGGCGACGGCCAGCCCGGCCCCGGCGTGCGCCCGGCGGGTCTTGTTGAGAATCCCGTCACGCTCTATCCAACCGAGGATGGGCCGAAACGCAAAGGTGCCGCAAAAAAGAAATCACCGCCGGCCGCGAAGAACGCGAAGCCAGTCTCGCATGACGCACTGAAGATCGGCGATGCGCTCGACGGCGAGGCCGCGCCGCAAGTGGCCAACCGGCTGATCACGATCACGTGCGAAGTCGAACCGAAATCGCCCGACGGTGTCATCGTCGCGCATGGCGGCAAAGCGGTCGGTTACTCGCTTTACCTCAAGAGCGGCCGGTTGATGTTCACGGTGCGCGCCGGAAAGGAACCCACGAGCATTGCGGCGAGCGAGACTCCCACCGGCCGCTTCTCGGTGGAGGCGGCGCTTGCCGCCGGCGGCCAGATGCGACTGGCGATCAACGGCAAAGAAGTCGCGACCGGCAAGAACGCAGGTTTGTTGCATCGCCAACCACAGGAAAGGTTCTGTGTTGGTTTCGACGACGCCGTGCCCGTGGCCGACTACGGGCGCGCCTCGAAGTTTGAGGGTGTCATCGAGCATCTCAAAGTCACCGCCGGTGTTCCATAAACTCGCGTCTAGCAACTTGGAAACATTCGGCATGAACTCAAAACTCGTCACGTTCGCCATCGCGGTCAGTCTCAGTTGTGCCGCAGCGGTTTGCTTTGCAAACGACGCGCCGCCAATCCGCAATCCAAACATCCTCTTCATCCTCACCGAGGACCAGGGCGCGCATCTCGGCGTGCTCGGCACGCCGGGATTGCAGACGCCGCACATGGATGCGCTCGCGCGGTCGGGTGTGCTCTTCCGCAACGCTTTCGTCGCTTACCCGGTTTGCTCCGCCTCAAAAGCCTGCATCTACACCGGCCTGCACAATCACCGTAACGGCATCCTCAATAATACCGTCAACTACCACAAACCGGTCGCCGAGTTGACGCCTGCGCAGCGCCGCTTCCCACTCTACATACGAAATCGCATCGCCGCGGACATCCCGACGCTGACGGAGCGGTTGAAGGCTGCGGGCTATTACCAGGGTGCCACGCACAAGCTCCACGTCGCGCCGGTCGAGAAGTTCCCCTACGACGAATTCCTGCCGAACCCGACGGGGCCAGTGATGAAGGGCTTCTTGGAGCGCGCGACTGCGACCGGGCGGCCGTGGTTTCTGCTCTACAACATCCCGGACACGCATCGGCCGTATCCGAACAGCGACAAGGTGAAGATTCGCGTCCAACCGGCTGAGGTGAAGCTGCCGGCGTTTCTGCCCGACACGCCGGTCGTGCGGAAGGATTGGGCAGAATACCTGGCCGGCATCGAGCGAGCCGACGCGCTGGTAGGCCAGGCGATGGAGGTGCTGCGCGCGTCAGGCCAGCAGGACCGAACCATCGTTGTCTTCATGGGCGACCACGGCCCCACCTTCCAGCACGGCAAGATGACGCCCTACGACCTCGGCTTGCGCGTGCCGATGATCATCGCCGGCCCCGGCATCCACGCCGGCACGACCAAGGCGCTGGCCAGCGAACTCGATCTGATGCCCACGCTGTTGGACTTCGCCGGCATCGCCGTGCCGCCCGGCCTGCACGGCATTTCGTTGCGGGGAGTCTTGGAAGGCCGCTCCAGCGCGAAGGGGCGCGACTTTGTTTTCGCGGAGATTTCGCACCGCGGCAACCTGCCCAACAACGGCATGCAGGAACGCGCGATCTTCGACGGAAGATGGAAGCTGATCTATCGCGAGAAAACCGAGCCGCCGTGGCGTCAGGTGCAAGCCGATAGTAAAGAGTGGCCCAAGTGGGGCAACCGCACTTACGCCGAGACTGTGCGCGTGAAGGACCAGTTTCCCGAAGCCTTTCGCGTCCTCGCCGGGCTGGATCCGCAGAACCTTGGTGGCAAAGTCCCGACGCTCGAATTCTACGACCTGCAAACCGACCCCGACGAACTGCGCAACCTCGCCGCCCAGCCCGCGCACCAAGTTGAGCGCGATCGTCTGTATGCCGCACTGCGCCAGTGGGTCCGAACCACCGCCGACCCCGCTGTGCAGCCACCGTCAATTCCCCCGGAACCACAGCCATGAAACACTTCACATCATTCCTTGTGTCGCTGTGTCTGTTCGCCGGCCACGCCATCACCGCCGAACCCGAGAAACCCAACATCGTCTTCATCTTGGCCGACGACCTCGGCCGCACCGACGTGGGCTTCATGGGCTGCAAGGAGATCCGCACGCCACAGCTCGACAAGCTCGCAGCCGCCGGTGCGGTGCTCGACGCGCATTATGTGCAGCCGGTCTGCTCGCCGACGCGCGCGGCGCTGATGACCGGCCGTTACGCCACGCACACCGGCGTCTATACCATCGTGCGACCGCACGCGCCGTGGGGCCTGCCGCTGGAGGAGCGCACGCTGGCGCAGGCGTTGCGCGCGGCGGGCTACGAGACCGCTATCACGGGCAAATGGCACCTCGGTGAATTCGAGGAAGCGTATCGGCCGACGCGGCGGGGCTTCGACCACCAATACGGCTTCTGGTTCGGCATGATTGATTATTTCAAGCACACGCGAGACACCACGCTCGACTGGCACCGCAACGACCAGCCTTGCAACGACGAAGGCTACTCCACCCATCTCATCGCCAAGGAAGCTTGCCGCCGCGTCCGCGAGAAGCAGCCTGACAAGCCGCTCTTCCTTTACCTGCCGTTCAACGCCGTCCACGGGCCGTTCCAAGTTCCCGACAGCTACCTTGCGCCCTACGACAAACTCACCGGCACGCGCCGCACCTACGCCGGGATGGTCTTGGCGATGGACGAGGCGGTCGGCCAGGTCGTCGCAGCGCTGGAGGAAAAGAAGCTGAAAGAAAACACACTCATCGTTTTCTCCAGCGACAACGGTGGCCCAAGCCCCGGCCGCATCACCACCAACGGTCCACTCCGCGCCGGCAAAGGCACCATCTATGAAGGTGGCATCCGCGTCTGCGCGTTTGCGTCGTGGCCCGGCCGCATCCCCGCCGGCACGATCAAGGAGCCGATCCATGCCGTGGACTGGTATCCGACGCTGGTGAAACTCGCCGGCGGCAAGCTGGAGCAAAAGCTGCCGCTCGACGGCCTCGACATCTGGCCGGTGCTCACACAAGGCACGAAGTCACCGCACGACGCGCTGTTGCTTTGCGGCGGCCGGCCCGAACAAGCCGCCATCCGTATGGGCGATTGGAAACTATTGTCCAACGCGAGCGAAGTGGACGCCGAGAAATCCGAAGGCAAGACCGCTGGCAAGCGGGCGCGCGGCAAAGCGGCCCGCGTCACACACGGCGTGGAGCTTTACAACCTTGCCGACGACATCGGCGAAAAGAAAAACCTCGCCGACGCCCAGCCGGAGAAAGTAAAGGAGCTTCGTGCGAAACTCGACGCATTGCTCAAGAACGCGGTGCCGAGTGGCGTCGTTCAGGCCGCCACCGCTACCGCCAAACCCAAACGCCGCCAGCAGAAGTGACACAGCCAACTCGGCCCAAGGAACCATGCCTGCGATCCTCGTCCGATCCATTCTGTTCACCGTGCTCGGCGGTGTGATGTTGCTGGTGAACACGGTTTCTGCCGCCGATGCCGCCGCCGGGCCGCAGAGTTGGTATTACCCGGAAGGTCCGTTACGCGGATCGCTCAAGAGCGACGCGCCGTTGCCGCTCTACGATGCAAACCCGGAGCACCTCTGGAACCGCTTGTTTGCCGCGTTCTACATCCGGCCGAGCGAGTTGCCGTCGCGGCCGGAGTATCCGCAGGATTCCACAAAGCTGGACGAGTGGGACCGCAAGTTGCGCGTCAGGAAGCTGCCGCCCGGCCCGGTGGTCAAACGCATCGAGGGCGGCGACGTGCTGGGGTTCCTGGCGTGGCCAAAGACGCGGCACTATTCCGAGTCGGCGTTCTTCCAGCGCGCGGACAAGCTGCTGGATGAGTTCCTGGGAACACGCGGCGAACGGCTCATCGCTGATCCGCTGAAGCGCGCGTTCTTCCAGCGTGACCTGTGGGCTGTCTTCGACCATCTCGTCGGCCAGAACATCGCCCACTTCGGCGATGCCGACCTGGCGAAACGGCGGGCCGCGTCTGCGGATTACAAGGTTGAACCTGAGGAACTCCAACGCGACGACGCGGCGGCCATCCAGCGCCGCGAGACGCTCTGTCGCAAACTGGCTGCGGCCATCCAGCGGCTCGCGTTGCCAAAGGCCGCCATCAAAGCTCTGCCGGACAACTACGCGGCGGCGATCCGATCCGGGCAGTTTCCGGCGCGGCACGATTTCGATTGCCGCAGCAACTATCTCCCGCCCGGCGTGCTGACCCGGCCCAGTGAGTGGGTCGAGATAGACAACGCGTCCGGCTCGCAACACCGCGACAAGGCAGAGGGACAATTGGCCTACACGTCGTGGAGCATCCGCGGGCGGTCGTATTATCGCATTTTCTGGCGTTTCCCTGAGGGCCGCCGTGCGGTCGAGGATTACCTCGGCCACCTCCAGCGCGAGGGAGTGGATTGGGAGAAGAGCGCGCGGCAGGGTTACATCCGGCTCAAGCGCGACGTGCGGCAAATCCCCGTCGGCACCGAGACGGCCATCGTCGAGTTCATGGTGGTTCTCGACGAGGAACTCAATCCCGTCCCCACGCGCATCGTCGAGTTGGTGCATGTGAACGTTTACAAGAACGTGGACGGCGCGCCAGATCCGCAGACCAACACCGGGCGCGGCTTGATCACCCGGCAATACGTGGCCCGGCGCCGGTTGCTGTTCGACGGCTTGAAGCAGGGTGGTCTCGAACGGGCAGCCGACGACGCGCCCACCTACCGCGTGCTGCTGAACTCACCGAAGGACTGGGGCGAGTTTGGCCGCCAGCAATCGGTGGCGCAGACGTGCCTCCACTGCCACATGTATGAACGGGACCGCGTGGGCGTCCACAGCCTGAACTCGATCTCGTGCCATGTTCCGGAACACGGCATGCCGGGCGTTGTCATCGCGATGGGTTCCGGCAAAGTCCGCACCTACTCGCGCGCCGAGCGCACCGTGCGCTGGAAACTCGGCCAGGAGGATTATCTGCGATTGGTCGAGTATGCGCGCGCCAAGCCGATGACCTCGCCGGACAGATGAATCTGACAACAAAGGAACCTCACCATGACTACCCGCCTCCGAATCTTTGCGGCCGCGCTCATCTTCGCGTGCCTTGCTTTGACTGCATCCGTGCATGCAGCCAAGCCCAACATCCTGCTCATCGTCGGCGATGACATGGGCTATTCGGACGTGGGCTTCCACGGCTGCAAGGACATCCCGACGCCGAACCTCGACGCGCTCGCGGCCTCGGGTGTGCGGTTCACCAACGGCTATGTTTCGGGGCCGTATTGCTCGCCGACGCGCGCGGGACTGATGACGGGCCGCTACCAGACGCGCTTCGGCCATGAGTTCAATCCGGGCGCCAACCAGGGGCTGCCGTTGACTGAAAAGACAATCGCCGACCGGCTGAAGGCCGCCGGCTACATCACCGGCTGCGTCGGCAAATGGCACCTCGGCTCGCTGCCGGAGATGCACCCGCAGAAACGCGGCTTCGACGAGTTCTTCGGCTTCCTCGGTGGCGCGCACAGTTATTTCGACGCCGGCGGCATCTTGCGTGGCACGGAGCCGGTGAAGGAACTTGATTACACGACCGATGCGTTCGGGCGCGAAGCCGTGAGCTTTATCGAGCGGCACAAGGCCGGGCCGTGGTTCCTCTACCTTGCTTTCAACGCCGTCCACACGCCGATGCATGCCACCGATGATCGGCTCGCGAAGTTCCCGAACGTCGCCGACAAGCAGCGCCGCACCTACAACGCGATGATGCTCGCGATGGACGAGGCCATCGGACGCGTGCGCAAGAAACTCGCCGACGCTGGTCTCGAACAGAACACGCTTGTCACGTTCATTAGCGACAACGGTGGCCCGACCATGCCGGGTGTCACCGTCAACGGTTCGCGCAACGACCCACTCCGTGGCTCGAAGCGCACCACGCTCGAAGGCGGCATCCGCGTGCCGTTCGTCGTCTCGTGGCCTGACCGCGTGAAACCCGGTGTGTTTCAACAGCCCGCCATCCAACTCGACCTCCACGTCACCGCGCTGGCTGCCGCGGGCGTGGACGTGAAGCCGGAGTGGAAACTCGACGGCGTGAACCTGCTGCCATTCCTGAGCGGCGAGAAATCCGGTGCACCGCACGCCGCCCTCTACTGGCGGTTCGGCGAACAGATGGCCATCCGCGCGGGCGATTACAAGCTCGTCCGCTACGACAGCAACGCCGACACGCGCACGGGTGCTCGCAAACAACCCGTAACTGCCGCGAAGCTTTACAACCTTGCCGCCGACATCGGCGAGACCAAGGACCTTGCCGCCGAGCAGCCCGACAAACTGAAGAAACTGCAAGCGAAGTGGGACGTTTGGAACGCGACGTTGGTTCCGCCGCTCTGGGGCGGCGGCAAAACCGATAGCGACGGCCGCGAACCTGGTGCGCCTACGAAAGGCAAACGCAGGAAGAATCAGTCGAAATAACGAAAAACCAACCGTCGTCACGGTTGTTGAAAGATTATGCATGAAAACACTGACTGCCGCCATCGCCTTGCTCGCCGCTGCGGGCACATTCGTCGCCTCCAGCGCGCCCGCACCGAAGAAGCCCAACGTCATTGTCTTTCTCGTGGATGACATGGGCTGGATGGACTGCGGCGTGTATGGCTCGAAGTATTACGAGACGCCGAACATGGACCGCTTCGCCATGCGCGCGATGCGCTTTACCGATGCTTACGCGCAGCCGATCTGTTCGCCGACGCGCGCGAGCCTGCTCACCGGCAAATACTCTGCCCGCCACGGCATCACCACACCCTCCGGCCATCTGCCTCCGCAGCCGCCGGGACACAAGTTTCTGCCCGACGCAGCGCCGCCCAACCAGCAGATGCTCATGCCGCAAAGCAAGAATTACATGGAGCCGTCCGAATACACGCTGGCCGAGGCGTTGCGCGACGCGGGCTATCGCACCGCGCACATCGGCAAGTGGCACCTTGGCCTCACGCGGTCGCACTGGCCGGAGCAGCAAGGATTCGACGTGGCCTTCCACTGTCATCCTGATCCGGGGCCGCCGGGTGGTTACTTCTCGCCCTACGACGTGAAGCCCGACGGCGAGCCAGGCGGCAAGAACAAAGTCGGCACCATCACCGACGGCCCGGCCGGCGAATACATCGTGGACCGTCTCGCCGCCGAGGCCGTGAAGTTCATCGAGGCCAACCGCGACCGGCCGTTCTTCCTCAACCTCTGGAACTATGGCGTCCACGGTCCATGGGGCCACAAGGTTGAATACACGAAACTGTTCGCATCGAAGAAGGACCCGCGTGGCGTGCAAGGCAACCCCATCATGGCTTCGATGCTTCGGAGCGTGGATGAGTGTTTCGGCCGCGTCCTCGACACGCTCGACCGGCTCGGTCTCGCGGAGAACACCATCATCGTCTTCAACTCCGACAACGGCGGCAACACGCACAGCAACGTGCCCGACACCGCGAAAACGGCCAAGGCGGCGAAGAACAAGAGCGAGTTTCTCGCCGACTGGCGCAAGTGGGCCGGCAATCAGCCGCCTACCGTCAATACGCCGTTGCGCGACGGCAAAGGCACGCTCTACGAAGGCGGCACGCGCGTCCCACTGATGTGGTCGTGGCTCGGCCGCATCAAGGGCGGCACCACCAGCGACGCCGTGGTCGGCCACATTGACCTTTATCCGACGTTGCTCGACTTGCTCGGCCTGCCGCGACCGGCGCAGCAGAAACTCGACGGCGTGAGCTACGCCTGCGTGCTGAAACAAACCGGCCCGCTTGAACGCAAGGCGTTCTTCAACTACTTTCCGCACGGTCGCAGCGCAGGTCGCTGTGGCGGCGTGTGGGTGCGCTCCGGCGACTGGAAGCTTTTCCGCTGGTTTGGCGTGCCGCCGACCCACGAGCTTTACAACCTGCGCGACGACATTGGTGAAACGAAAGACCTCGCCGCCGCCAAGCCCGCGCGCGTGAAGGAACTCGACGTGCTCATTGACGGTTTCCTCGCCGACACCGGCGCGACGTATCCGCGGCCGAATCCAGCTTACCAGCCTGCCGTCGCCAAAGCTCCTGCCAAGCCTGCCGACCCGCTCGAAGCTTGGAAGGCGCGGCAGTGCGAAGCTGTCGCCAAGGATGGCGTGTTGACCGCGACACCAAAAGGGAAAGCTGGCACCGCGTTCCTCGGTCACGGTGCGGGCAACGTCACCGGCCCCGCTATCTTGAAACTCCGCGTTCGCAGCAGCACCGGCGGCACCGCCAAGCTCGAATGGGTGCCCGGCGGTGCAGGCGAACCGAGTGGCGCGAAGTCCGTCGCCTTCGACGTTCCCACCGGCGACTGGCGCGAGCTTTCGGTGGACATTCCTGCAACCGGCCCGCTCGGCATCATCCGCCTCTACTTGCCCGCCAGCGACAAGCCGCTCGAACTCGACTGGATCGAGCTGCGCGCCAAGTCCGCCGGTGGAAAACCTCAGCGATGGGAGTTCAATTCCAAATGAGCAAGTTCCGGATCGGTTTGTCACTCGTGTTTCTCGGCGGACTTCTTTGTGGTCGGACGTGTGTGGCCGCCGAGCCGGCGAAACCCAACATCATCGTCATCCTTACCGACGATCACGGTTGGGCCGATCTCGGCGCGCAGGGCGTGCTCAAGGACATCCGCACGCCCAACCTCGACCGGTTCGCGCGCGAGGGCGTGCGCTGCACGGCCGGTTACGTCACCGCGCCGCAGTGCGTGCCGTCGCGCGCGGGGTTGCTGACAGGACGCTACCAACAGCGCTTCGGTATGGACCAGAACGGACACGGGCCGCTGCCGCTCAGCGAGAAGACGCTGGCCGAGCGGCTCAAGGCGGCCGGTTACGCCACCGGCATGGTCGGTAAATGGCATCTCGAAGCAACGCGCGAAGACTCGGCGTGGCTCCGCAAGAACCTCCCGGATTTCAAGCCGACGAAGGCAGGCAAACCCGCGAGCGTGCCGCACGAGAAGAACACACCATATCTGCCGGGCGCGCGCGGGTTCGACTATTTCTTTCACGGTTACTTCGGCAACGCGCATGCAAACTTCAATCTCAAGGGCGAGCCGCTGAAGCCGGAAGGCGAGATGGTCCAGACCGGCTTGTATCGGCTCGACGCGCAGACCGAGGCGGCGCTTGCATTCATCCGGAAACGGCACGAGCAGCCGTTCTTCCTTTACCTCGCCTACTTCGCGCCGCACACGCCGCTCGAAGCGCCGGAGAAATATCTCAGCCGGTTCCCTGGCCCGATGCCCGAGCGCCGACGGCTCGCGCTGGCGATGCTCTCGGCGGTTGACGACGGCGTCGGGCGTGTCCTTGACGCGCTCGCGGCGCTGAAGCTCGACGAGAAGACGCTGGTCATGTTCACTGGCGACAACGGCGCGCCGTTGCGTGTGAACAAGCCGGACGAGCCTCTGCCGAAAGGCATGGACGCCGGCTGGGACGGCTCGCTCAACGACCCGTGGCTCGGCGAGAAAGGCATGCTCAGCGAAGGCGGCATCCGCGAGCCGTTCCTGTTGCGATGGAAAGGCCGCCTGCCTGCCGGCAAGGTCTATGACCAGCCGGTCAGCTCGCTCGACTTCGCCGCCAGCGCTGTCGCTGCCGCTGGGCTGAAACACGATAGCGCGCTCGACGGCGTGAACCTCGTGCCCTTCCTTGCGGGCGAATGTGACGGCGCGCCGCACGAGGCGCTTTACTGGCGGTTCTGGCGTCAGGCTGCGGTCCGCTGCGGCCAGTGGAAACTCCTAAGACTCTCCGATGGCACCGAGTTGCTTTTTGACCTTGCCAGCAGCGAGCACGAGAAGAAGAACATCATCACCGCCCACGCTGATATCGCCGCTCAACTGCGCGAGAAGCTGACAAAGTGGACCGCGACACTGAACCCATCCGGTTTGCCCGCCGACCCGCTCTCGCCGGCGGAAATCAAGTGGTTCGCAACCCATCTAGGCACGAAGCACGCCTCGCCGCCCGGCTCGACGCAAAGCTGGTTGGGTCGCAACTGCAAGCTGTCGGTTCGCGACGGGGTGCTGAGGGTCGAAGGTCAGGGCGGAACGTCGTTCATCGCACGCGCGGGACTGGACGAGCCATGCCCCATTGAGGTGCGCCTGCGCGTCCGCAGCGAGAAAGGTGGCCACGGCAAGATCGAGTGGCGTCCCGCCGGCGCAAAGGATTTCGACGGCAAGCACATCGTGAGCTTCGCCATCGCAAGCGGCGACTGGCAGGACGTGAGGGTGACGCTGCCGATGGCTGCGGACGAGAAGCTGATTCATCTGCGGATTTACCTGCCCGCCGCAGTGGGGCCGGTGCAAGTGGAGCGCGTTCAGATCTTCAGCGGAACCGGTGGCAACGAATCGAAGAAGCTCTCGCGTGAGTGGGCCTTCTGAATACGAAGCGGTGGATTCCGCCCCACATTTTTTGTTCTCGTTAAAACATTTGCGGGAACCGACATGGCCACCTATATTCCGCGCACTTGGAGCCAAAACACATGAACAAAACACCCATCCGTGTCGCTGTCACCGGCGCTGCCGGCCAAATCGGTTACTCGCTTCTCTTCCGCATCGCCTCCGGCGCGATGTTCGGACCGGAGCAGCCGGTAATCCTTCACCTCATCGAAATCGCGCCGGCGCTGAAGGCGCTCAACGGCGTCGTGATGGAACTCGAAGACTGCGCGTTCCCGCTATTGAAAGGCGTCGTCCCCACCGCCGATCTCAACGAAGGCTTCAAGGACGTGAACTGGGCGCTGCTGGTCGGCAGCGTGCCGCGCAAGGCGGGAATGGAGCGCAAGGAGTTGCTCGGCATCAACGGCAAGATTTTCATCGGCCAGGGCCAGGCCATCCAGAAGAACGCTGCGAGCGACGTGCGCGTTCTCGTCGTCGGTAATCCGTGCAACACCAACTGTTTCATCGCCATGAACAACGCGCCCGGCGTCCCGCGTGATCGTTGGCACGCGATGACCAAGCTCGACGAGAACCGCGCCAAGACCCAGCTCGCCAAGAAGGCCAGCGTGGATGTCACCGCCGTCAGCAACCTCGCCATCTGGGGCAACCACAGCTCCACGATGTATCCCGACTTCTTCAACGCGAAGATCGGCGGCCGGCCCGTCACCGACGTCATCGGCCACCGCGAGTGGCTGGAGAAGGACTTCATCGCCACCGTCCAGAAACGTGGCGCGGCGATCATCGAGGCGCGCGGCCTCAGCAGCGCCGCCAGCGCTGCCAATGCTGTCGTGGACACCGTGCGCGCGCTGACGACGCCGACCGCGCCGGGCGATTGGTTCAGCGTCGCGATCTGTTCCGACGGCAGCTACGGGATTGAAAAGGGCCTCATCTTCAGCTATCCGATTCGCAGCGACGGCAGGAACCGCGAGATCATCCAGGGCGTGCCGCTCAACGATTTCAGCCGCGCGAAGATCACGGCGACAGAGAACGAGCTGAAGGAAGAGAAGTCGCTCGTCGCCGAATTGCTGCCGAAGTAGGCGGCGGAGTTTCGGGTTGCGGAATGTGGAAGGCGGAAGCAGTCGGTCCGCAATCCACAATCCGAAATCCGAAATGGATAAAGGTCCGGTAGAGATTGTGCTGGGTTGCGCTGAGACCCGGGTCGCGGCGGCAATCTCCGGAGGGTCTTTTTTGTCTCTTGCGCCGGTGGCGGAGCCGGCGCGTCCATTCCTCGCGGCGCTGCTCGCGCGAAAACTCTCCCAATCGATCCTCATCGTCACTGACGGGCTGAAATCACAGGAAGCTTGGGAGCTGAGCCTGATCGCGTTCGGCGCGTCGCCGCAGTTTTATCCCGCGTGGGAGTCGCTTCCGCACACCGGCTTGCCCAGCGCCGACGTCATCGCCGATCGTCTCCGCGTGCTGAAAGCGCCGGCCCGGATCATCGTCGCGTCGGTGCAGGCGCTGTTGCAGCGGACGTTTTCACCGGCGGCGCTGCGGACGCTGTTGCTGGAGCTTCGCGTCGGGCAGGAGATGGAGATGGATTCGCTGGCTGGCAAGCTGGTGCGGCTCGGCTACGTCCGCGAGGCGCAGGTGCAGGAACGCGGGCAGTTCGCGGTGCGCGGCGGTATCATGGACCTGTTCCCGCTCGACGAGCCGACGCCGCTGCGACTGGAGTTCTTCGGCGATTCGATTGATTCGATGCGGCGGTTCGACGTTGCGACACAGGTCAGCGCCAGCCGCGTCGAGTCGTGCGTGATCGGGCCGGCGGGCGAGATTGGGTTGTTGCAGCAACACACCGACTGGCTCGGCGACTTGCTGGATTTCCTGCCGGAGAACACGTTGATCGTTCTTGACGAACCAGATCGGCTCGCGGAAGCGGCGCGGCGTTACGCGGCGGACTTACCGGAGGATGATCCGTTTCACCTCCCGTTCGAGCGGTTGATGAGCCGACCGCACGTTGTTTCGCTGAGCGATGTGGTGACGGCGGGTAGCGTGGAGCTGACGATCAACTCGCTGGAGGCTTACCGGCCGATTTCCGCCGGGCTGCCGGAGGCGGGCGTGGCGGAGCAGGAACGGAAGAAGTTCTTCGCCCAACTTCGGATGTGGACGGAGCAGGACTACGAGGTTTTTATCTTCTGCAACAACGATGGAGAGCGGCAACGGTTGAAGGAAATCCTGCCGCTCCACGGTCTCGGTAGCGTGCCGTTGCGGATGGAGATCGGCACGCTGGCACAGGGGTTCATCTGGCCAGACGCGCGACTGGTGGTGGTGAGCGACGCGGAGATTTTTGGCCGCTACCGTATCCTGCGGCCACGCAAACTGGCGAAGCGGTTGCCGCACGAGACACGGCGCATCAGCGATGTCTCGGAACTGGACGAGGGCGACTTCGTGGTGCATATCGAGCACGGCATCGGACGCTACCGCGGCTTGCAGGAGGTGGACATCGGCGGCGCGCGGCAGGAAGTGATGACGGTCGAATACGCCGAGGGCGCGCGGCTCTACGTGCCGGTGGCGCAGGCGCATCTGGTGACGCGCTACGTCGGCGCGGGCAAGGCATCGCCACCGTTGTCGTGGCTCGGCTCGCTGGCGTGGCGCAAGAGCCGCGACGCGGCGGAGCAGGCCACGCGCGATCTCGCAGCGGAGTTGCTGGAGTTGCAGGCGGCGCGCGCGGCGCTGCCAGGCCATGCGTTCAAGCCGGACACGGCGTGGCAGCGGGAGTTTGAGGCGGCGTTCATCTACGAGGAAACGCCGGACCAGCTCACGAGTGCGGCGGAGATCAAACGCGACATGGAGGCGTCGAAGCCAATGGACCGGCTGCTCTGCGGCGACGTCGGCTACGGCAAGACCGAGGTGGCGATGCGCGCGGCGTTCAAGACGGTGATGGACGGTCGGCAGGTGGCGGTATTGGTGCCGACGACGGTGTTGGCGCAGCAGCACTTCAACACCTTCTGCGAGCGGATGGCCGACTACCCCGTGCGAATCGAGATGCTCAGCCGGTTCCGCACGACGCGCCAACAGAACCGCATCCTGCGTGCATTGCGCGAAGGCTCGCTCGACATCGTCATCGGCACGCACCGGCTGCTGTCGGGCGACGTGCAGTTCCGCGACATAGGGCTGGTGATTGTGGACGAGGAGCAGCGGTTCGGCGTGGCGCACAAGGAAACGTTCAAGCTGCTGCGCAAGATGGTGGACGTGTTGACGCTGACGGCGACGCCGATTCCGCGGACGTTGTATCTGTCGTTGATGGGCCTGCGTGACCTGTCGAGCCTCGACACGCCGCCGGCGGACCGGCTGCCGGTGCAAACGACGGTTTGCGCCTACGACGAACGCGTCATCCGTGACGCGATCCGGCGTGAACTGGCGCGCGACGGGCAGGTTTATTTCCTCCACAACCGGGTCCACGACATCGAGAAGGTGGCGTTGCGCATCGCCGGACTGGTGCCGGAGGCGCGCGTTGGCATCGGCCACGGCCAGATGCATGAGGACGAGCTGGAGTCGGTGATGCAGCGGTTCGTCAACGGGGAGATTGACGTGTTGCTCTGCACGACGATCATCGAAAGCGGCCTCGACATCCCGAACGCGAACACGATCATCATTGACCGCGCCGACCGGTTCGGGCTGGCGGACCTTTACCAACTCCGCGGGCGCGTCGGCCGCTACAAGCATCAGGCCTACGCCTACCTGATGTTGCCGCGGCACGGGCATCTCTTCGACACGGCGCGCAAACGCATCACGGCCATCCGGCAGTATTCGTCGCTCGGCAGCGGCTACAAGATCGCGATGCGCGACCTGGAGATTCGCGGCGCGGGCAACATTCTTGGTCGGCAGCAGAGCGGTCACATCACCGCCGTCGGCTTCGAGTTGTATTGCCAGTTGCTGAAGGAGAGCATCGGCCGGCTAAAAGGGCGTGAGGTGAAACCGCGCGTCGAGGTTCGCACACGGCTGGACTTCCTCGCGCTGACGGCGAGCGAAGCAGAAGATGAGCGTGAGGCGTGGAGCGTGGGGCGTGGAGCGATGGATGAGTCGCCGGTGAAACGCGAGTCGTGTTTCCTGCCGCACGATTACGTTTCGGACGCGAGGCAGCGGATTGAGTTGTATCGGAAGCTGGCGCAAGCGGCGTCGGTTGAGGAGATCGGCACGTTGCGGCAGGAAATGCGCGACCGGTTTGGTAAATTGCCTGCGTCGGCGGAGTTGCTGCTGCAACTGGCGATGCTGAAACTATTTGCCGGTAACGTCGGCGTTACAAACATCGAAACTCGCGGTGACAAGATCATACTGAGCCGCGACGACGATTACGTGCAGGTCGGCGGCAAATTCCCGCGGCTCAGCGGCCAAACAGCAGCGGCCAAGCTGAAGGACATCCACCGCGTCCTGGCGGAGTTAAGGAAGGCGACATCGCAGCCGAAACCAGCCGGTTAAGGGCTGATTCTGATCGCAAGACCTGCATATTCAAATGGTTACGTGTTCGGGCATTTCAAGCTTGAAGATGGCACCAAATCCTGCCATTATCCTCCAAACTTATGGGGAAGTGGTTTTATTGTGCCCCGCTTGTGGCGCTGCTGGTTGTTCTCAGCACTCGAACGGTCGCTGACACGGTTGATGGAATTGCGGCCATCGTCAACGACCGGCTGATTACTTTTTCCGACGTGCGCGAGGTGGCGACGCCCGCAATCCAAAACACCTACCGGCTCTACTCCGGTGAGGAACGCGACCGGAAAGTCCAGCAGGCCGGCGTGGACGCGCTCAACACGCTGGTCGAGCGCGCACTGATCCTCCAAGAGTTCACCGAAAAAGGTTACAAGCTACCGGAGCACGTTTTCGACAGCCGCATGCGCGAGATCATCGAGGAACAATACGGCGGCGACAAGAACGCGTTGATCCGGACCATCCAGGCGCGCGGGCTGACGATGGAACAATGGAAGCAAAAATTCGTGCGCGAGCCGTTCATTGTGCAGGCGTTGCGGCAGAAAGAAGTCTCCTCCGACGTGGTGGTATCACCCGCGGCGATCGAGCAGTATTACAGCCAGAACAAGGCGAAGTTTACGCTTCCCTACCAGGTCCGACTTCGCATGATCGTCGTTCGGAAGGAACCCGGCTCCAGCAATACCGAAGCGCGCGACCTGACCAACAACATCTGGCAGAAACTCGAAGGCGGCGCTGATTTCGCCGGCTTGGCGAACATCTACTCCGGTGGCGGCCAGAAAACCCCCGGCGGCGACTGGGGCTGGGTGGACAAGGAATCGGGACTTCGCAAGGAACTGGCTGACTTGGCGTTCGCGTTGAAGGCCGGTCAGCACAGCAAGGTCATCGAAACCGAAGACGGATTTTACATCGTCCAGGTGGATGAAGTGCGCCCGGAGCGCACACGCACCCTGGCTGAAGTGCGGGGCGAAGTGGAAAGAACGCTGGCGCAAGAGATGCGTGCCGCCCGCCAGCGAAAGTGGATGGAACGACTGAAGCAAAAGGCGTTCATCCGGTATTTCTGAGGTCACCATGGCTACAACGAATGACGTCATCGGCATCACCCTCGGTGATGCGGCAGGTATCGGACCGGAAATCGTGGTCAAGGCCGTCTCCAGCGGACGGCTGCCGCCCAATTTCCAATACATCATCATCGGCGACGCGGGCGTCCTCGATCGCACTTGCCGCAACCTCGGCGTGCGGCCGACCTTCGACCTCGTCGAAGTCGGCAAACACGACCTGGCCAACATCGAGCCGGGCAAACCCGACAAGCGCGCCGCCAAAGCCGCCGCCGAATGGCTCGAACACGGCGTCAAACTGGCCCGCGCCAAGAAGATTGCCGCGCTCGTCACCGCGCCGCTCAACAAAGCCGGCCTTCACATGGCTGGCATCAAAGTGCCTGGTCAGACCGAACTGCTCGGCAAGCTCTCTCACGCCAAGCGCATTGCCATGATGCTCGTCGGCCAGTTCCAGAAACCGCCCCCCATGCCGGGCACGCTGGCGCCGACGGCGTGGTTGCGTGTCGCGCTCGCCACGACTCACCTCGCGCTGAAGGACGTTCCCCGCGCGCTAACGAAACAGAAAGTATTCGACGTCATCGAACTGACCCACATCGCGCTGGCGACCTTCGGCTTGCAACGCCGCCGCATCGGCATCGCCGGCCTCAACCCGCACGCCGGTGACAACGGCACCTTCGGCAACGAGGAAGGCAGAATCATCGAGCCTGCCGTGCAGGCAGCCGTCAAAAAAGGCATCACGGCCATCGGCCCGCGCCCAGCCGACACGATATTCCACGAAGCCTACAAGGGCGAGTTCGACGCCGTCGTGGCGATGTATCACGACCAGGGATTGGGCCCGCTGAAAATGCTGGCCTTCGACACCGGCGTGAACATCACCCTCGGTCTGCCGTTCGTCCGCACCTCGCCGGACCACGGCACCGCCTACGACATCGCCGGCCGCAACGTCGCCAACCCGGCCAGCTTCCTTGCCGCCGTCCATCTTGCCATCAAGCTCGTGCGTCCGCCGGAAGCGAAACCGGCGGTGACGGCGTAGGAGGCAGCGGAAGAACTCCGGCCGTCTCAGCAGGGCAATCCAAACAACCTCGTCGCGTTTTCCGTTGTCTGCTGCGCCACTGTTTCTACTGCCGCTCCGCGCGCCACCGCCAGCGCCGTCGCTGTGTGGACGACAAACGCCGGCTCGCAACGCTTGCTGCGATGCGGTTCCGGCGACATGTAGGGGCAGTCCGTTTCCACCATCACCCGCTCCTGCGGCAATTGCGCTGCCACCTCGCGCAAGGCCGCGTTCTTCTTGAAGGTCAGCATCCCGCTGAACGAAATGTGAAACCCCAGTTCCACGACGCGACGCGCTACATCAGCGTCTTCACTGAAGCAGTGGAACACGCCGCGCAGCCGGCCGCGATACGGTGTCATCAGTTCCAGCAAATCGTCGGTGCACTCGCGTAGATGGATGACGATGGGCTTGTCGAGCCGCGCCGCCAGCTCGAGTTGCTGCGCGAACACGCTGCGCTGTCTGGCCTTGGTAGGCGCGTCGAGGTCAGGCCGCTGCTGCATCCGGCTGGGTAGGTAATGGTAATCCATCCCCGCCTCGCCGATGGCGACAACTTTCGGATGCTTCGCAAACTCCGCCAGCGCGTCCGTCACGTCGTCCGGCGAAGTGGCGGCGTGGTGAGGATGCACGCCAACTGCCGCGAACACCGCCGGAAATCGCTCCGCCAGTTTCAACACCGCCTCGCACTCGTCGAGTTCGGTGGCCAGTGTGATGATTGTCCCGACCCCCGCCTCAGCAGCGCGCTGCACGACCGCGTTGAGATCGTCGTGGAACCTCTTGTCAGTCAGATGCGCGTGTGTGTCCACCAGCTTCATGCCACCAGCGTAGCAGGCCGGCGCGGTCGGGTTCAAATCATTCGCTTTTCACCAGGCGACGGTGGCGGTAGGATGCAGCTGTGGCTTACCGCATCACCGATTTGCCGTTGTCCGAGCGCCCGCGCGAGAAACTGCACGCGCTCGGCGCCGAACGGCTCGACACCGCCGAGCTGATCGCCATCCTGCTGCGCACCGGCACCGGCGGACGCTCCGCCATTGAGATTGGCCGCGACCTTCTCGCGCGCTTCCAAACCATCGAACAGCTCGCCGCCGCGTCGGTCGAGGAACTCAGCGCCGTCAAGGGTGTTGGCCTCGCGAAAGCCGTGCAGCTCAAGGCCGCGTTCGAACTGGCGGCGCGGCTGCCCAAGTCGCGCGCCGCCCGACCGCTGCTCCGCACTCCGCGCGACGTGGCCGACCGCCTCCGCGAGGAAATGCAACACTTCGAGGTGGAAGAGTTCCATGTCCTGTTGCTGGACACCAAGAACCGCCTCGTCCGCGACATGAAGGTCAGCAAAGGCACGCTCAACGCCAGCCTTGTCCATCCGCGCGAGGTTTTCCGCGAAGCCGTCCGCGCCGGCGCTGCCAGCGTCATCCTTGTCCACAACCACCCCAGCGGCGACCCGACGCCGTCGAGCGACGACATCAAGATCACGCGCGAGCTGGTCGAGGCCGGTCGGTTGTTGAAAATCGAGGTGCTTGACCACATTATCGTCGGCAAACGCGACTCCGGTCGCACGGAAGATTTTGTCAGCTTGAAAGAAATGGGTTTGATCCAATGAGCATTCATCCGACCGCCATCGTTTCGCCGAAGGCCGAACTCGACTCCACCGTCGAGGTCGGCCCCTGCGCCGTCATCGAGGAGCACGTCCGCATCGGCCCGCGCACGAAAGTCGGCCCGCACGCCTACATCACCGGCTGGACCGACATCGGCCCCGACAACGTCATCCATTTCGGCGCGGTCATCGGCGACTACCCGCAGGATCTCGGCTACGACGGCAGCGAGGCGTTTTTGAAAATCGGCGCGAAGAACGTCTTCCGCGAACACGTCACCGTCCACCGCGGCGCGCTCAAGGACGACCGCACCACGCGCATCGGCAACGGCTGTTATTTCATGTGCACCAGCCACGTCGGCCACAACAGCCAGATCGGCAACAACGTGATGATGGCCAATTGCGCGACGCTGGGCGGCCACGTCATCATCGAAGACCGCGCCAATATCAGCGGCAGTTGCCTGGTGCACCAGTTCGTCCGGCTCGGCACACTCTGCTTGATGCGCGGCGGCTCGCGCGTCTCGAAGGACGTGCCGCCCTATTGCATTACCAACCACACCAACGATGTCAGCGGCATGAACATCATCGGCCTGCGCCGTGCCGGCGTGAGCCTCGTGACCCGCACTGCGCTCAAACAGGCGTTCCGCACGCTCTATCTCGGCGGCCTCAACGTCAGCGATGCGCTCGTCCAGCTTCGCCAGATGCCGGAGTCACCGGAGCTGAAACATTTCATCGAGTTCATCGCCGCCAGCAAGCGCGGCATCTGCGCGTTCAGCGGAAAAGCGTCGGAAGAGTTGGAGTAAGGCGCGAGCGGCGACGCCATGATGGAGCTTGGCCCAGCAAAAGAAGAACAGCCATGAAAATCGCAGATGACCGGCCCGCGAAACTTTCCACCACCCGGCGTGATTTCATCAAGACAGCCTCCGCTCTGACCGGAGCAGCAGTGCTCTGCCCGCTGGATTTCTGCTGTGTCGCACGTGCTGCCGGCCAACCGGAGGCAATCATCATCCGTGGTCATCACCTTTTCGATATGCTCGAAGCTTTAGGCACCGGCAAGTCCAGCCACAAGACGCTCGGACCGGTGGCTCAAAAGACTCGGGCCAACCCCGAGGTGCCAATCAAGGTCGTCATCGGCGTGGACGACATCTGTGCGCCGTGCGAGTGGTGGGATCGTGCGAAAGCGCATTGCAAGAGAAGTCTGACAACGCATCCGCAGGACAATGAGAACTCGATGGCCTCCGACAAGAACGCCATCCGTGTGCTGGGCTTGAAGCCCGGCGACACGATGAGTGCCGCTGACCTCTATCGCCTGATCAAGACGAAGGTCACCAAAAAGGTCTTCGCCGAGGAGGTCTGCGTCGCCTGCCGGCTGGTGAACAAGTGCAAGGAAACCTACGAGTCGAGGATCGAGGCGGCAGTCAAGGCGCTTTCCGGGCCGCGTTCGTGACATGAAGACACAGATGAAAGTCGCTGCCGTGCAGATGAAGTTCCGGCGCACGATCCCGGAGAACGTCGCGTTCATTGAGCGCCGTATCCACAAGTTCGCGCGCGCGGGCGGCGATGCCATCTTGTTTCCGGAAACCGCCGTCACGGGCTACAACATCAACTTCCGTGAACTCGACCCCGCGGCGGTCGAGGCGGGGCTGCGGGCGGTCGCCGGCGCGGCGCGCGAGCATCGCTGCAACGTGCTGGTCGGCTCGCCAACGCGCGCCCGTGGCCGATGGCTCAATTCGCTGGTCGTCTTCGACCGGCGCGGGCGCGAGGTGTTCCGCTACCACAAGATTCAGCTCACGCCCGGCGACGCGAAGTTCTTCGCGCCGGGCAACGTGCTGGCCTTCTTCCGGCTCGACGGCATCCCGTGCACCGCGATCATCTGCCACGAGCGGCGCTATCCCGAACTGGTTCGCCTGCCGGTGATGATGGGCGCGCAAATCCTGTTTCATCCGAACGCCGGGCTGGACGCGCTCGCCGTGTCGAAGGCGAAGCGCGGCGGCAAAGATGGCATCGTCGCGCGGGCGTTCGAGAACCAGGTCTTCTACGTCTTCGCCAACACCGTCGGCCCGCAAGGCGGCGGCTTCTGGTCCGCGGGCGATTCAAAGATCATTGCGCCCGACATGCGCATGCTGGCGCTGGCGAACAACCGCGACGAGATGCGCATCGAGGCAAAGCTCGACCTGGCGCAAGCCGGCCGCAAATACGCCTGCGAGGCTTTGCAACAACCAGCGTTCCTGCGCGCCCACTGGCGCGCGATGCTCGCCACCTGTCGGCGGCAACTTCGCCGCAGCGCACGTGGCCGATCTGCTGCGGCCAGTGCGTGAGACGTGAGCCGCAAGCCCAAGCAAATTGGAACCAACTCACCATAAAAATTCAAAAGCCAATCATCACTGTGGTGCCGTCCCGGAGACGACCACTTCGAAAGGAGCAACAAACAATGCAAACCGACAAAATGTCTGACGAGAGAACCGCAATGACCGGACGCCGCAGCTTTCTGGCACAGCTAATGGGAATGGCCGCGGCCACGACGTTGGGACCGAAATGGGCCATCGAGGCGGCGGAACCGGTGCCGGCCGTGCTGCCCACGATCCAGATCGGCAAACATCGCATCAGCCGACTCGTGGCCGGCTCCAATCCGATCCTCGGCTACTCCTACGCAGGCCAGCACGCCGACCGTCACATGAAGGATTACTACACGCCGGAGCGGACCGTGGAGTTTCTCCAGAACTGCGAGCGCGCGGGCATCACGACCCACCAGTTCGCCGATCCCGACCGTGCGCTGCCCTACCTTCGTCCGCTGCGCGAGCGCGGCAGCAAGATGTCGTTCATTTGCCTCCACTCGCAACGCGAGAAGGTCAAGGATGCGGTCGAGCGCACGCAGCCCATCGCGATGGTCCATCACGGCGGCGCGACCGACCGGCTCTTCGCCGCCGGCAAGACGGGCGAGGTGCATGATTACGTCAAGGCGGCGCACGACTGCGGCGTGCTGGCCGGCGTCTCGGCGCACAACCCGGACTGCATCAAGCGCGTCGCCGACGAAGGCTGGGAAGTGGATTTCTTCATGACCTGCTTTTACTTCCTCACGCGCAAAATGGTGCACAAGGATGCAGAGATTCCCATGCTCGACTTCGGCTTGCCGTTCTTCAAAGACGACCCGAAGGCGATGACGCAGGTGGTCCGCCAAGTGAAACAGCCGTGCTTCGGTTTCAAGATTCTCGGCTCCGGCCGTCACTGCTCGAACCAGCAGACCGTGCGCGCCGCCTTCAAGTTCGCCTTCGAGAACATCAAACCGACCGACGGCGTCATCGTCGGCATGTTCCCGTGGTTCTTTGACGAGGTTGGCGCCAACGCGCAGTTCACGCGGGAACTGGGAAAACGGGCTTAGCGATGCAGCCGCAACCAGCTCTCTGTGTTCTCAGCGCCGCCTTGTTGTTTCTCGCGGGGTGCGCCGGCCCGCCTACGGCCCAGCGCGCGACCGAGCCAATGCTGGCCGACTCAGGCCGCTCCGACTATCAGATCGTGATCGCTCGCGCAGCATCTCCCTCGGTCAATTACGTCGCGCAAGAGCTTCAGAATCACTTGGTGAAGATCACCGGCGCGCGGTTGCCAATAGTTGCGGACTCGGACCCGGAGCGGGCGCGGGAGATTCTCGTCGGGAAATCAAACCGACTAGATTCGCTGGGTGTTGCGATTGATTGGGCCGCGTTGGGGAAAGAGGGTTACGTGTTACGCACGGTCGGCGAGCGGCTGGTGATTGCCGGGGGCGAGCCGCGCGGGACACTCTACGGCATTTATAGTTTGCTGGAGGACCACTTCGGTTGCCGATGGTTCACGCCGGAGATCGAGCGTGTGCCGCTGATGCGACATCTCCCGCTGCCTCGGCTGGACGAGCGCAAGGTGCCGGTGTTCGAGTATCGCGAAACCTACACGTGGGAGAGCTTCGACGGAAACTGGATGGCACGGAACCGTCTCAACGGCGCGGGCGGCCGCGGACGGTTGTTGGAGCGGCAGAACATCCGACCGCCGGTGCCGGAACTCGACGCGCGGCACGGTGGCAGCGTCCGATTCGGGTTCGGGTTCTTCGTCCACACCTTCGATAAGATTGTGTCATCGAACGCGTTTTTTGCCACGCATCCGGAATACTTCGCGCTGCGTAAGGGCAAGCGGAAAACGACCCAGCTCTGTTGCACCAACGAAGACGTCATCCGGGTCTGCACCGAGGCGATCCGCGCCGGCATGCGACAGCAACCTGATGCGACGGTCTTCTCTCTCAGCCAGAGCGACAACAGAGAACCCTGCGAGTGTGACCGTTGCTCAACGCTGACCAAGGCCGAGGAGAGCGGGATGGGCCCGCTGCTACATCTCGTGAACCGCGTCGCGGAGGCCGTCGAGAAAGAGTTCCCCGACAAGATCGTGGAGACGCTGGCCTACCAATGGTCGCGCCAGCCACCGAAGACGATGCGCCCACGCCCGAACGTCGTTATCCGCCTCGCCAACATCGAATGCTGCTTCGCGCACCCGCTGGCGAGCGGTTGCCAGGAGGCGAACAAGAAGTTCGTCGCCGACCTGCAAGCGTGGGCGAAGGTCTGCAACCGGCTCTGGATCTGGGATTACACGACCGATTACGCGCACTACCTGCTGCCGCTACCCAACAAGCGGCTGCTCGACGACAACATCCGCCTGTTCGCGGCAAACCACGTTGCCGGCGTCTTTGAACAGGGCACCTATGACACGTTCGACAGTGAGATGGTCGCGCTGAAGGCATATCTGATCGCGAAGTTCCTCTGGAACCCAAACTACGACGAGGCGCTGGCGACGCGCGAGTTCCTCGACGCCTACTACGGCCCGGCGGCGCCGGTGATACAGCGTTACCTCGACCTCATCCACGACTACGCCGAGAAGCAGCAGGTTCATGTCGGCATCTATGCCAAGCCGACCAGCGCGCACCTCACGCCGGAGTTGCTGATGCAGGCCAGCGCGCTCTGGGACGAGGCCGAAGGGCTGGCGAGAAAAGACGCCGGCGTTCTTAATCGTGTCCGGCGCTCGCGGATGAGCGTGGATTACACCATTGCCGAGCAAGCCAGGAAGGCGGCGAACGTTTCCGATAGCAAACGCAGCGCGCCGCAACGCGAGTTGATCACGCTGGCGCGGGAGCGGTTCGCGACGTTCATGCAGACCTTCGAGCGCAGCAAGTTGACACGCATTCGCGAGTGGAAGGACGTGGACAAAGCGGACTACCGCAAGACACTCGCGACCGACTTGGGCCTTTGACCCGGCGCGCAGGGAAACAGAATAATCTCGCCCGTCCGTGCGGAGTTGAGGCACTCTCTGCGCAACACTGGAGCTAGTCCTATGAACGCACGCCAGAGTCTGACACTTTTCTCGTTCCTCGTCTTCACCGCCGTTCGCTGCCTTGCCGCGACGAACGAGCCGCCCGCGCAGGCGGGCCATTGGCTCAATGTGGGAGACTTCGGCGCGTCCGGTTCGACGTTCGAGACGACCGCGGCGGCGACGGCCGGATCGAAGCAGATCACGGTGGCCAAGGCCGGTGATTTCAAAGTCGGGCAGGGCGTGATGATATCGAAATGCAATCCACAGTTCACCCGCTGCATTCTGAAATCGCCGGACAATCCTTTCGGCACAACGCCGCTCGGCGGCGCGGCGGAGTTGCGCGGCTACAACGGCTCCAGCGGCAGTTGGCTCGTGTTCCTTGTCGAGATCAACAGCGCCGAGCCGCTCACGTTCCGTTGGAGCGATGACATGGCGCGCACCTGGAAGGGGGCGAAGGTGCCGGTCACGTTCGACTGGCAGCCGCTTAGCAGCGGCGTGGAGATCAAACTCAAGAAGCGCGATTGGCAGCCCGGCAACATAATCACGTTCCACGCGCGCGACCCGCTGTTCAGCAAGATCGAGAAGATCGAGGGCAACGTGCTGACGCTGGCGCACGCAGTGACGTGGACGGTGAAGGACGCGGTGGTGCGGCATTGCGACAGCGAGGCGCTGCAAGCCGCCGTCACGCGAGCGGTGAAGGAAAAGCGGAACGTTTTCATTCCCGCAGGCCACTACAGGCTGACGAACGGCATCTCCGTAAGCAACGCTGCTTCCATCGTGATCGAAGGCGCCAGCGGCGCGGAGACCGTGCTCGACATATCGGAAGGCTACGGGACGTGCGTGAGCCTGCGAGGCGGCACTGACGTGACCGTCCGCAATCTGCGGATGGTCGGCCACACGGGACTGGGCGACGGGCCGGGCTGGCACAGTTTCCGGACAAGCAGCGGCAAAGCTTGCTGGCCCGCCGGCCTGAAGCCGTGCTCGGCCATGCACATCACCAACACGGAGCGCGTGCTGGTCGAGAACTGCCACGCCAGCAAGATGAACATCGAGGCGTTCTACTGCCAGGGTAGTTCGCGCAGCGGCACCAATGCGCCGCCGGCCTACACAAAGTCGCTGACCTACCTGCGCTGCTCGGCCACCAACTGCGATGGCAACGGTTTCAACAACAACGACCTTGCCGAGAACACCAGTGTGCTCCACTGCCGCATCGTGGACGTGGGCGGCTGCACGTGGGAGGGCGCGTCGCGGTTCGTGCGGTTCATCGGCAACTACGTCCGCAACTCCGGCACCATCGCGATGGGCAACATCCGCAGCCGCGCCGAGCACCTCGAACAACTCGGCTCCGCCCAGCACATCGTTGCCGACAACGTGTTCGAGGGCCGCACGTGCTACAACAACCGCCCCGGCGGCTACATCGTCCGCGCCACCGACGGCGCCACGCAGGTCATCGTCCGCAACAACCTTTTCATCAACTACAACTCCTGCGGCATCGAGATCACCCCCGGCGGTGACGAGCGCAGCCTGCCCACGAGCAACTGCACCATCACCGGCAACATCATGGACATGACCGCCGTCGGCGAACCGTCGCGCGCGCGCGTCGCCATTCACGTTGGCTCGTCCGATGTCATCGTCAGCGACAACCAGGTCTATACGCGCGGCGCGTGCGACACCAACGTCATCGCCATTCGCCTCACCGAGCCGGCCATCAACCTCATCGTCCACGACAACCTGTTGCGCAACTGCGGCACGGGCATCTTCAGCGACAGCGCCTACTCACTCGTCGGCGAAATCGTGGGTCCGACGACCTTCAAAGCGGGTCGTGGCACTGTGCCGATGGAACGGCGGCTGTCGCACCGTTATCGCGGCTGGAACATCGCGTGGTTCCATGGCACCAAACCCGACGGCTTCTCCATCATCGAGTCCTTCGACCCGGAAACGTTCCACTTCAAACTCAAACAGCCGCGCGCGATAAAAGTTGGTGATCGCTTCGAAGTCTTCGCACCCTTGGCCAACTGGAACCTCCACGACAACACGATCACCGGCTGCGCCCAGCCCGCTGCGTTCACCGGCCACGGCAGCGACACCTCGTTCTTTCGCAATAACCTTATCGAACGCGGCGGCGCTACCAACGCAATGCAGGCAATCACAAGCTCTGGCTGGTTCAAGTTGATCGGCAATCATACTGCCGGTTTTGATGGAAACGGCCCCCAATTGTCTCCGAAACCATGAACGTATTATTTGCCGTCAAGGCCACCCTTCTCTTGCTTGGCCTCAGCTTCGCACAAGCTGACGAGTGCCAATGGCTCAACGTCCGCGACTGCGGCGTATCTGGTTCCGCGTTCGAAACGCCGGCCGCCACCATCGCTGGATCGAAACAGATCACGGTCAATAACGTAGGCGATTTCAAGGTCGGCCAAGGTGTCATGGTGTCGCGCTGCAACATCCGCTACGTCAACCCGACGCTCTGGGGGCCGGGCGAGCCTTACATCGGCGCGAGCAAGGACACGGGGCTGGAGATTCGCGGCTACGACGGCAGCGCGGGCAGTTGGATCGTATTCCTGCTGGAGATAGACAGCGCCGGGCCGACGTTCCGATGGAGCGATGATCTGGCGCGGAGTTGGAAGGCAACGAAGGTGGCGGTCACTCACGATTGGCAGCCGCTGGGCGGTGGCGTCGAGGTGCGGTTCAGCCGGCGCGACTGGAAGCCGGGCCACATGATCAGTTTCAGCGCGCGCGACCAGCTTGTCAGCGTGATCGAGAAGATCGAGGGAAACGTGTTGACGTTACGGACCAGCGCAAACCGCGCGGCCAATGATGCCGTCGTCAGGCACTGTGATAGCATGGCGCTCCAGGCGGCGATTGATCGCGCCATCCGCGAGAAGAAGAACGTGTTCATCCCGATCGGCCGATACCGGTTGGCCAACGGGCTGTTTGTGCGGAACGCCGGCGCCATCGTCATCGAGGGACAAAGCTCCGTGGACACGATCCTCGACATCGCCGACGGACAGGGCGCGTGCCTCGCCCTCGATCACGGCACGGAAGTGACTGTGCGCAATCTCCGGCTCGTCGGCCACACCGGGTTGGCGGAACAGCCCGGCGCGTTCCGCACATCGAGCGGCTTCTCCTTCTGGGCTTGCACGCTGAAGAGCTGCAGCGGTGCCAGCATCAACGCCACCGAGCGTGTGCTCTTCGAGAACGTCCACGCCAGCCAGATGGCCAGCGAGTGTTTCATCTCAGGCGGCCCGTATCGGCGCGGCGCGGAGGAACCGAAGCAATACACCAAGTCCGCAACGTTCCTGCGCTGTTCGGTGACCGACTGCGCGGCGAACGCTTTCAACAACTGCGACTTCGCCGAGAACACCAGCGTCCTGCATTGCCGCATAGACGGCGCAGGCTGGCACGCTTACGAGGGATCGGGCCGGTTCATCCGCTTCATCGGCAACTACATGCGCAACGCTGGCCCCGTCACCATCGGCGACATCCCGCACACGCTGCCGCGACTGGACCATTACCACGACCTTGGCATTGGTCAGGCTATCGTGCGCGACAACGTCTTCGAGGGCATCGGCCGCTGTGGCGGCGTCACGGTGATCTACGGCACCACGCAGGTCGTGGTCGCCAACAACCTCTTCATCAACTACAACGGCAACGCCATCCACGCGTCGAGCGCCACCGTCCACAACAACTACCCATCGCGGAACATCACGATCAGCGGCAACATCATTGACCTGACCTACACTGGCGAAAAACCGGCCGCGCGCATCGGCATCAACGTCAGTGCCTCCGACACACTCGTCCACGACAACCAGATCTATGTGCGCGGCACGTGCGATCCGAAAGTGACCGGCCTCCAGTTTCGTGACGGCGCGCTGAACGTGAACGTCCACGACAACCTGATCCGCAACTGCGGTCGCGGTATCACCACGCAACGCCTTTCCGGAACAATCACCGAAACCGCCGATTCGCGCACGTTCCGACAGATCGGATTGCCGCTCGAATGGCGCACGTCGCATCTCTACCGCAACTGGAACCTCGTCTGGTTGAAGGCGAACAAGCCGGCGGGACGGTTTGTGATTGATGGCTACGACGCGACGACGCTTCAGTTCAAGCTGAAGGAACCTCACGACATGAAGATCGGCGACCGCTTCGAGGTCTGGCCACCGTCGGTCAACTGGAACATCCACGACAACACAATTGCCGGCTGCCAGCAACCAGCCGTGCTGACCAGCCACGGCAGCGACACGTCGTTCTTCCGCAACAACCTCATCGAGCGCGGCGGTGCAACGAATGCGGCGCAAGCCATCGTTGGCAACGGCAAGTTCGATCTCATCGGCAACCACATCGCTGGGTTTGACGGGAAGAAATAATGTCAGTAAAAGCCATGTCAAAACAACTTACAGGACAAGTGGTCCTCGTCACTGGAGCGGGCCGGGGAATCGGCCAGGCCATTGCCCGCGCGCTCGGAGCGGCCGGTGCTCATGTGGTGGCGGCGGCACGGAGCAAAACGGAGATCGAAACGGTGGTGCGGGAGATTGTCACCGCCGGAGGCCGGGCGATGGCGCTGCCGCTGGACATCGCGCAGGAAGAGCAGGTGAGCGCCGCGTTCGCGCAAGTCAGGGAACGGCTGGGACGGCTGGACGTGCTGGTCAACAACGCGGGCATCGGCCGGTTCGGGCCGCTGGTGGATTTTGCCAGCGCGGATTTGAAACAGGTGGTGGCGGTCAATCTGCTTGGCACGTTCTGGTGCTGCCAACAGGCCATGCGACTGATGATCCCGCAGCGTTGCGGCTACATCATCAACATCTCCAGCGTGGTTGGCTTCAAAGGTTACCCCAATCAGGCCGCCTACACGGCCACCAAGCACGCCGTGATGGGGCTGACCAAGTCGCTTGCGGTGGAAGCCCAACCGCACGGCATCCGGGTCAGCGCGATCCTGCCCGGCGGCGTGGACACGGGCTTGGTCGGCGACGCTCGGCCGGATTTGGATCGTTCGATCTTGATGAAGCCGGAGGACATCGCTCAAACTGTGATGTTCCTGCTGTCGCTGTCCGAGAAGGCGGCCATTGATGAGATCTACATCCGCCGTCGGACCAGCCAGCCGTTTTGAGAGAGGAATTCCCCGTTGACGGCTCGCGGGGGTGGCGTATCCTCGCGACGTGAACAAACCAAGGCGCTCGCAGAAGCGAACGAAAGCTCCGAAGCATCAGAAGAGGAAGAACTCCATGAAGCCACAACAACGAATCACCCGTCGCCGTTTTCTGGGCACTGCCGCTGCAACTGCCGGTGGAATGATGATCGCCGGCGCGCGCAAGCTCGGCGCGAATCCAGCCGCCACCGCATCCGACTTCCCTTCCAACGACCACTTCTGGTATCGGCCACAGCCGCCGGGGCCTTACATTGACTCGCAGCGCGATAACAAGGCGTTCGGTCATGAGGACGGGCAGGTGTTTCTCTCCGAGGACAACGGCCGCACGTGGCCGCACCGCATTGCGTTCCCCGAGGAAAAGAACATCACGTTCAGCCACATCCTCAAGAACGGGAACGTTCTCTTCAGCACGCGCGAGAAACTCTTCCTCAGCACCGACAAGCTGAGGACGATCAAGCCGATCACGGTGAAGGATGCCAGCGGTGCGGATTACCTCCCGCACACGCCTAAGAATCCCGACAACCCCGGCTGGTATTTCCACACGCTCGCGGGCGTCATCTCGTGGGACGTGAACGGCAAGGAGATGATGGTGTGGGGCAACTACTGCAACGTCGTCGGTGGCGCTGTCCCCGTGAACATCTACTACTCCACCGACGGCGGGCGGACCGTGAAGATTGCGTATGCCTTCGGGCAGAATCCGTGTCTCCGCGACAACGGCTCGCCCGGCGGCGCCAAGACGGGCACGCTGCTGGGCAATCCCGACAATCCGGTGATTTGCCGCCACGTCCACACGGTCGCGTATAATTCGCCCGAAAACGCGTTCTACGCCTGCACGGGCGACATTGACCGGGGAGCCGGGCTTGAGTGTCACTGGCTGCGCGGCACCTACGACGCGAAGAAGGACAAGTGGCAGTGGAAGGTCCTCATCTCGGTGGACTCGAACTCGCGTTACAAATGCGGCGGCATCAACTTCGTGGACGGGAAATGCTACTGGATCAGCGACGCGAACGCTCGCAGGCCGTATAACGAAGGCGCCTACGACCGGGGTATCTTCTGTTGCGACCCTGCCGACATCACCAAGCCGGAGAAGCACACGATGTTGTTCAACCCGCAGATCGAGTCCGGCAACATGATCATCCAGGACGGCGTGATCCTGGCGTCGCATTGCGCGCCCGCCTCGCCGATGAAGACCGGCATCATCGTCTCGCTCGACATGGGCAAGACGTGGGCGCAATACGACCTCAAGGAGTTCGGCCCCCGCTCGGCCACCCGCTTCCACCAGAAGAACAGCGAAGGCTGGTTCCGCATGGACCTGCGCAAGGGATGGATTGATTACGCCGAAGTGATCTTCATCAAACCAAAGCCGCGCGCCGGCAGCGGGAAGTGAGCGACGCTCGCGAAAGGAAACCCAGCCTTTCTCCACGTCGCGCAGCAAAATCTTAGTGACTCGTTTCTTGCGCGGGGGATTTGTTCTGGCAAGGGCGGGGGACGAAGTTGTATACTTCCTTGTAAGGATAGCTGGAGGAATGCGTATGAAGTATGTTCATTGTCTCATTGTCGCGCTGGTAATCCTGACGGCGTCTTTGCGCACACAAGCTGCGGATGTTTCCCCCCCTGATCCCAAAAATTGGCGCTTCACTAACTGGACTGCTCAGGTTGAGTTGCGGACGGGCAATTACCGCGGTTTCGATAAAGACGTGGTTCTGGAAAACAACTGTCGTGTCGTTGTCAGCCCCGGCACGTTGGTCGAGCAGGCCAAATTTATCGGCAAGCGTGGGACCAAATGGAATATCGAGACTTGTCTATTTCGGAAGGTTGAGGTCATTGGCGAACTCGGGTCGCAGTTTGAGGCAAAGGACTCGGTGTTTGATGACTGCAACTTGCACAAGGGTGGCGCATGGTTTGTTGCCCACTGGAGCACGCGGTGGCGCTTTGAGAACTGCGTGCTCGCGAAGGAATTTCTGTCCAGTCCCTGCCAGGTGAATGACTATTCAGTGCAGGCCATTGGCTGCACGTTCTACGATACGACATTGCCCGAAGTTTCATTCGTGAGAGACGATCCATCATTACAGGCGCAGAGCAGAGACTTGCGGTTCGATAAGTGCCGGTTCGTCCATTGCGAGGTGCCCGAATCAGCGCTGGCGACGACCATTGACTGTGTATTCGAGGACTGCCGATTCATTGCTCGTAATCGGCCTGTTTGGTCGAAGGCGGCAGGTTCGACCGTCGTGAACGCGTTCATAGTCCCCGGCAAGACCAAGCCTCCACAGTCTTATACCAACGGTCATCTTCAAGTGAACTTCAAGCTTGCCGACGCAAAACAAGAGGCCGGCTCGACCCTTGCCGTTACCCGCACAGGCGACGCCCTGAAGTATGCCGCAGTTTCTGAGGCAGGCCCGGTGTTGGTCCTCGGTCAAGCTGGGGCGCGAATCACTCCCCCAGCCGCTGCGGCATCCGCCCGCGCGGTGCTTTCCAGGGAAGCGGTGAATGCGTCCAAGTGGGCAACGGCGGCCTTGGAGGAGACCGTGCCACCTGACATCCGCCAGAACCTCACTTGGCTGCGAGAGGGTTTGTTGGACGAAGGCAAGTCTGCAAGAAAGGCGAGTGCTGCCTCCTACAAGCTGGGTTCTGAACTTTGCAACGCGCTGATTGCCACGCTCGACGAGCGCGATCAAGCGCGCGTGCGCGCCGGCTACCGGGACGCCGAAGCCATCGCCAAAACGAAGATCACCAGCCCCGACCTTGAGTCGTCACGCATTCTAACTGGCTTGTTCTCCTCCGCGAACTGGCCGCAATTCGAGCGCGAACGAAACCAGCGCGCTGAAATCGCACGTCAACAGAACAATCAAGTTGCGCTGGCCGCGCAAGCGGTGCGCGTAGAATGGGCCAGCCGGGCCGCAACGTTACGACAGAACTTGGACGAATCTTACAAGCGATATCGTGAATCGTTGCGGCAGGATAGCTCTTATCAGTAGAAGCGGTTTCACAAATCTCGCAGGGTGCCCTGCTGCTATGTTGTGACAATCGTCTTCGCCCTCGCGCTGGCGAAGATCGGCCGCAACGACGTGGCCCATCTCTTCAGCGCCTGAATCAGTTCGTCAATCTTGTTCACGACCGCCTGCAATTCGCTCTGGGTCGCCCGCGCTGACTTCGGCGGAATCACCTTAAGGAGTCTGCGGAGAGGCGCGGCCTGCCGGGACAACACCATGGGGTGTTTCGAGGGTGCCGGAACAGCCCCCGACGGCGGCGGAACGTGGCGAGATGTTTGGGCGGGACGTGGCGGGGGTGGTTTTGATTGGGAAACTTGTAAGGATGCCATTTCCAAGCCTTTGGATACATCCAGCGTTCGTTCCGATACATGTATCGGTTCGGGCGATACATGCGTCGCTTGGACCGATACATGTATCCCTCTGGTCGATACGTGTATCGGCGGCTCCGATACACGCAGCGGTCCTGCCGATACATGTTGCGGCGGCGGCGCAACGTGTTGCGGCTCTTCCGATACTTGTCGCGGGCCGGTCGCTACGTGTCGCGGTCGCGCCGCTGGACGTATCAGCGGGGCCGATACATGCCGGGATTCTTCCGCTGGGTGTCGCGGTGGAGGTGCCACAGGGCGCGGGTGTCCCGCGACACGCCCCGGTCGCGCCGCGGCGGGTGACGGTTCGGGCCCCAACTCCCGCGTAACGTCCGCAGAGAACCGGGGCTTGTTCGCGACATGCAACGGGCAAGCCAGGGGAAAGTGCAGATCAGTTTTTTCTTGTGGCGCGCGGCGGTGGCGCGGTGGCACACTGCGGCTCGCCATCAGCGAGACAACCATTGTTTCCGAAAGGAGCCATGAAAAAGAACCCGCAGGATTCCACGACAGGCGCGACGAGGAGGACGTTTATCAAGACCACTGGCATGGCGGGCGCGGGGCTTTTGCTGCCGCCAACGCTCTCGACGGCGGGCGCGCCGCGGAAGGATGCGGAGACGCTGGCGTTGAAGGGCGGCGCGAAGGCGGTCACGGCGTCGCATGACGATGGCACGACCTGGCCGCGTTATGGAGCCGAGGAGGAGAAGGCCGTGCTGGACGTGCTGAGGAAGCCCGACTACACGCCGATTGATGCGCTGGAGGAGGATTGGAAGAAGCATTTCAAGCTGCCGTTTTGCAAGGCGCACTACAACGGCACGAGCGCCATCACGGCGATGTATTTCGCGCTGAATCTTCCAGCCGGCAGCGAGATCATGGTGCCTTGCTCCACGTTCTGGGCCACGATCACGCCGATGCGGTTCTTCGGTCTGGTGCCGGTCATGGTGGACATCAATCCCGTCACGCTGAACTTCGACGTGGAGGACGCGAAACGGAAGCTGACCAAGAACACGAAGGCCGTGTTCCCCGTGCATTACCTGGGCATGCCTGCGGACATGGACCACATCTCCGACTTCTGCAAGGAGAAGGGTCTCATCGTCCTGGAAGACGCCTGCCACGCGCACGGCGCTTCCATGCACGGCAAGTTCATGGGCGCGTGGGGACGGATGGCGTGCTTCAGTTTCCAAGCCAGCAAACCGCTCCCGGCCATCGAAGGCGGCATGGGGAACTATCAGAATCAGGAAGACTTCGAGCGGGCCACGATCCTTGGGCATTATGAATGGGCGTCGAAGTTGAAAGGCAGTTTCAAGAAATACGCTTACGGACTCGGGATGAAACTGCGCATGCACCCGATGGCCGCCGCTCTGGCCAAGTGTCAACTGGCGAAGCTCACCGAACGGAACGCCGCGCTGAAAGCCCAGGTGCGCCGGCTCAACGACCGGATCACCAGGCTGCCCGGCCTCTACGAGCAGCAGAACCGCAAGGATGTGGACCGCGTGTATTACGCTGCGAACCGGCTCTTCCTGAACGAGGAAGAAGCCGGCATGTCACGGGCGACGTGCGTGAAGGCGTTGCGGGCAGAAGGTGTTCAGGTGGGCGCCGCTGGCGCGCAGTTCCTGTGCAAGAACGCGATCTTCCACGAGAGCGAATGGTGGCACCACATGCCCGTGGTGGCTGACCAGTTCCCAGGAGCCGCAGCGGTGGACAAGCACGGGCTTTCGCTTCCGTTCTTCACCAAGGAAATGCCCGAACTCAACGAGCAGTATATCAGGGCCTTCGAGAAAGTCTGGGCGCACCGCAAAGAACTGGCAAAGAGCTAAGCATCGAAGCCCCTGATAATGGGAGACACAACCATGTCACGACACTGGATGAGCGCGCTGGGAATCGTCGCGTGGCTGGCGCTCGGCGGCGCGGCGCAAGCCGAAGGGCCGTTCACGTTGGCGACGATGCCACGGATTGACGTGCATACGCACATCGGTAACGACTGGAAAACGTTGGACGAGGTGATGGAGTTGAGGAAAGCGATCCAGGAGCAGCTCCACGCGGACATGGCGATGTTCATCAGTCTGGGCCGGGCCGAGCCGCCGGACATGGACGAAATGCGCAAGCGTTACCAAGGGCGGATTCAGTTCTGCATCAGCGACTATACGATCAAGGACGGGCTGCGGTTCTCGCCGCAGGAACTCACCGATTGGCAGAAGCGCGGCGTGATGGGCTTCAAGTTCTATCCTGGCTGGGAGCGCGGCGTTCAGATAGACCTGCCGGCGAACGACCCGACCTTTGACAGGATGGAACAGATCGGCATGGTGGCGGCGTCGCCGCACGTGGCGAATCCGTGCGGGACATTTGGCCGGCGCACGGAATGGTTTGCCGAGCCGGTGGAGTTCTGGCGGCAGCAACATGCGTGGGAGAACGTGCTCAAGAAGCACCCGCGGCTGGTGGTGGTCAACGCCCACATGCTGTGGCTGTGTCTCTCCGACGAGCAGTTGGACTACCTGCGCTACATGCTCAAGACGTATCCGAACCTGAACGTGGACCTCGCCACCGTGCCGAATTTCCTGCACGCCGTCGGCCGCGACAACCTGCGCGAGTTCATGATCGAATACGCCGACCGAATCTTCTTCGGGACCGACATGGCCAGCCCGTGGTTCGTCCCGGTGCTCGACAAGAAGCTGCCGAAGATCAAAGACAAAGTTCCGCAGTATCAGCGGTATTTCGAGTTTCTGGAAACGGACAAGGAGTTGCCGAGCGGCATCAAAGACGAGCACAAGATGCGTGGTTTGGCGCTGCCGCTGGACGTGCTGGAGAAAATCTATTTCCGAAACGCGATGCGCATCTACCCGCATATCGCCAACACGCTGAAGCAACTGGGCTACCTCGGCAAGGACGGATCGAAGAAGGCGGCACAGCCGTGAGGACAGTCATTTGAAATCATTGCCCTTGCTCAGCATTGCGCTGCTTTCCTTCATCTGCGGTTTTACGCAGGCCGACGGAGCAGACTTGCTCAACGCCCGCGACTGCGGCGCGTCGGGGTCGAAGTTCGAAACGGTCGCAGCGACCACCGACGGCTCGAAGCAGATCACGGTCAAGGACGTCGGCGACTTCAAGGTCGGCCAGGGTGTGATGGTGTCGAAGTGCAACATCCGCTATTCGCGGACACAGCTTTGGGGAACGGGCGAGCCTTATTACAACACGAAGCCGCTGAACGATTCCGTCGAGGTGCGTGGCTACGACGGCAGCGCCGGAAGCTGGACGATCTACATTCTCGACATCGAGCCGTCGGCCACGCCGGCGTTCCGATGGACCGACGACCTCGGGCGGACATGGCAGCCGAAAGTTCCCATCAAGCACGGCTGGCAGCCGCTGGGCGGTGGCGTCGAGGTGAAGTTGAACAAGCGCGACTGGGAATCCGGCTACGTCATTGCGTTCGGCGCGCGCGACCAGCTCGTGAGCCGGATCGAGAAGATCGAGGGCAACGTCCTGACGTTGTCGGACGCGGCGAACCGGACGGTGAAGGACGCCGTCGTCCGGCACAACGACACTCTCGCGCTCCAGGCGGTCGTGGACCAGGCGCTCAAGGAAAAGCGCGGCGTCCATGTGCCGGCGGGGCATTACCGGCTGGCGCACAGTATTCGCGTGCGCAACGCCGCCGCGCTCGCCATCGAGGGCGCGAGCGCAGTGGACACGTTGCTGGACATCAGCGACGGCGAGGGTGCGTGCTTCACTCTGACGGGCGGGACGGAGGTGACGCTCCGCAACTTCCGCATGACCGGTTTCATGGGCTTCGACGAGCGCGACAAGGCCGGTTATATCAACACCCGCGGCTCGACCTACATCTGGGGCTTCGGTCTCAAGCACTGCAACGCCGTCACCATCAGCGGCACCGAGCGTGTGCTGGTCGAGAACTGCCACGCCAGCCGGATGTCGGGCGAATGCTTCGTGTCGGGCGGCCCCAGCCGCGGCACCGTCAAGCCCGGCCAGTCGTATTCGCAGTGGATCACCTACCTGCGCTGCTCCGTCACCGACTCCGCGCGCAACGCGTTCAACGACGTGATGTGCGGCACCGAGAACACGAGCGTCCTGCACTGCCGCATCGTGGACGTGGGCGGCTGCACATGGGAAGGCGCGTCGCGCTTCGTGAAGTTCATCGGCAACTACGTCCGCAACGGCGGCACGGTGGCGATGGGCAACCTCGGCCCCGCCAACCGCGACAAGACCTATCCCGACCTCGGCGCGGGCCAGCACATCATCGCCGACAACGTCTTCGAGAGCGGCGTGCCCTACGGCAGTTGCGCCATCCGCTCCGCCGTCGGCGCGACGCAGGTCATCATCCGCAACAACCTTTTCATCAACTTCAACTCCTCCGCCGTCGAAGCGTCCGGCGCCACCGACTACCGCCATTATGCCTCCGGCAACACACTCATCAGCGGCAACATCTTCGATATGACTTGCATCGGCGCGAAGCCGGCCTCGCGGACCGCCATCAATATCAGCGCCAACGACACCATTGTCAGCGGCAACCAAGTCTATGTCCGTGGCGACGCCGACCCGCTGCTCACTGGCATCAAGCTCAAAGAGCCGGCGTTGAACGTGAACGTCCACGGCAATCTCCTGCGCAACTGCGGTGTGGGCGTCAACACCCAGCGCGGCGAATCGCGCGTCGGTGAAGTTTTGGACGACCGGACCTTCGTCCGCGCCTTCGCGCCTCCCAGCCTGCCACTGGACCGGCTCCAGCCGCGAACCTGCGTCGGCTGGCGTCTCGCCTGGCTCGACAGCAAATCCAAACCAACCGGTGCCGCCTCCATCATCGAGTCGTTCGACCCTGAAACCCTCCGCTTCAAGCTGCGCGAGCCGCATCCGATGAAACCCGGCGACCGTTTCGAGGTCATTGCCCCATCCCTGAACTGGCTCCTCCACGACAACACCATCACCGGTTGTCGCCAACCCGTCATGCTCGACTCCCACGGCAGCGACACCTCGCTCTTCCGCGGCAACCTCATCGAGCGCGGCGGCGCCACCAACGCACGCAGGCCATCGCAGGTTCGGGCCGGTTCAAGTTGATTGACAATCACATTGCCGGCTTTGCTGAGAAGGAGGGGCCGGCCAAATCCGCCCGCTAAAGCAATGTGGCTGTCGCACGTCCGGCTCGGTCGTGCTTGTGCACGAACGAGCTGTTGCTACACTGTCGGCGAAGTTCGATCAGCTCGTGCAAAACGACACGCTGCCAACATTGAGAACACAACCCGAACGCGACACGGGAGGATTGTTTAGCCGGCGGCCTGAAGTCAGGGTTCCTATCTTTAGCCCATGAACGCTTCATACTTTCGATCCAGCACCGAAGCAATTGTCGCATGGGCGGCGGCAGTCACCGTCTCTCTTGCGCCCGTCGCCCACGCCGAGCTTTACCACAAGACCTCCGACGCGGTGGGCTACAAATGCATCTTCAACCACGAGTTGTTGATCGTCAGCCACAACAAGACCAACAGCGCGCAATACATCCGGGCGTTTATCGAGAAGCTCAAGGACACGGACGTGGATGCGGTGATGTGCTGTCCCACGATGTGGCGCACGAACCTGTTCCCGTCGGACGTGGACCCGACGTGGAAGAAATACCGGCCGGAGCAGCCGCTGAGCAAGTTTCGGTCATACGATTACATCATGCGCTACCTGCACGCGGGCGGCGACCCGGTGAAGGACACGCTCGAAGCCTGCCGGAAGTGCGGGAAGGACTTCTTCATCTCCTACCGCATGAACGACCACCATTACGTGACCGATCGGGACTGGCCCAGCCACAACGCCATCTGGCGCGAGCACCCGGAGTATTGGCTGGGGGATTCGGACACGTCGCCTTACACGAAGAAGGACAACGTCCGGCTCTTCAACTACCTGTTGCCGCCGGTGCGCGACTACTACTTCGCGATCCTGCAGGAGCTTTGCACGAAATACGACGTGGACGGCGTCGAACTGGATTTCCAACGCTTCCCGAAGTTCTTCCCCAGCGACAAGCTCGACGAAGGCGCCCGTGTGATGACCGCGTTCGTCAAGCGCATCAAAGAGATGATGGACCGCATCGGACGCGGACGCGGCAAGTCATTGAAGCTCTGCATCCGCGTGCCCGAGACACTCGCCAAATGCCAGGAAGCCGGACTGGATGTGCCCGGCTGGGACGCGGCGGGCCTGGTGGAGATGATCAACATCTCGTCGTTCTACAACCACACGATGGAACTGGAGATCGAGGGGTTCCGGGCGAAGACGAAGCGCGCCAAACTCTACGGGGAGATGAACTACGTGACGTATCAGAACAGCACGGTGAGCAAGTTTGCCCGCCGCTACACGACCATCGCGATCTACCGCGCGACGGCGCTGAATCTCTTCCACCGCGGCGCGGACGGGCTGAGCCTGTTCAACTACGACTACGTCCCCGAAAAGCAGCGTCTCCCCATGACGGAGGGACTGAAGCGGATCACGGACATCGAGTTTCTGAAGGCCCAGCCGAAGGACTACGTTGTCTATCGCGGCTTCGGCAACTTGCCTGCGACCAACGAGAAGACGCTCAACGTGATCATCCCCGACAACACGGCCAAGGTGCGGTTCGCGCGCGCCGTGCTGCGCGTGGAGACGAGGAAAAACTGCACGAACCAACAGATCGACGTCCGGTTCAATGGCAAGCCACTCGAACCCATCCAGCACGAGGACAACGAGCTGTTTCCGCCCCTCGGAAAGAACGAGGGCTATGCGATTCGCGACACGCTCAAGTTCTACGCGGTCCCGCTCGACCTGCTCGTCCCCGGCGGCAACAAAGTGGAGATCGAGAACCTCGATAAGAAGAAGGCGGCCTGTCAGTTCGTCTCGCTGGAGATCGCGCTTTATCGCTGACGCCCTCGTCAGGGATGCCGTCGTCAAGAAGACCGGCTCATGGCACGTCGCTGACGACCGGAGGCGCAAGCTGTGGTTGTCACAGACTGGTTCAGGCTGACCGGAAACCATACCGCCGGTTTCGACAAAAAACGCCGTGAGCCGCTGATGATTGAGCAGCGGGCTTGATTTTCAGGCGGCAGCAGGTAGAAGTGGCGGGCACACGGTGACGAACAAGATTCTCAACAACCGAAACAGGAGGAATCATGGCAACAAAACCCGACAACAAACAGACCGTCATCAACGTCCTGAACAAGGCGCGCGCCTCGGAACTGGCCGCGATCCTGCAATACATGTCCCAGCACTACGAACTGGCCGACAACGATTACGGCCAGTTCGCGCAACAGCTCAAGCTCATCGCCATTGACGAGATGCGCCACGCCGAGATGCTGGCTGAGCGTATCCTCATTCTCGGCGGCACGCCCACCAGCCAGCCGGACATGCCGGTGAAGAAAAAGATGCCGGTGCTGGAGATCATGAAATACAACGCCGAACTGGAGGAAGGGGCGGTGCGCGACTACAACGAGTCGCTCCAGATTTGCCGCGAGTGCCGCGATTCTCTGAGCGCGAAAATCTTCGAGCAACTCATCACCGAGGAGCAGGTGCACCTCGATCACTTCCAGGACATCATCGGCCACGTCGAAGAACTCGGCAGCGCCTACCTCGCCACGCAGGTCGGCGGCGCGGCTGAAGGCGCCCCGGCACGCGGTTTTGTGGCCAGTCAGGGCGGCGCGGCCAACGCGCAAGCTTGATGCTGAAATGCAACATTGACCGCACGGGCCGGCTGCTGCGGGCAGCGAGCGGCTCGCTTTGCCTCGCCGCTGCGGTGGGTTGTTGGTGGATTGGGCGAAGAGGCGTCGCGGGCGCGCTGTTGGTGTTGGCGTTGTTTCAGTTTTTCGAGGCCGCCAAAGGATGGTGCGCGATGCGGGCGATGGGTTTTCGCACAAAGTTTTAGCCAAGGGCGCAGCGTTGGCTGACGTCCTCCAACGACCTGAACCCATTCATTGACGAAAGGAAAGGCCCCATGATTGCTGTGAAAACCGTCGCCGTGTTGACGTTCCTGTTCTTGGGCTGAGCGGCCACGTGCGGAGCGGTCGCTCTGCTCAGAGAAGGCTCGCCGGTTGCCCTGATGGCCATGCGGACGCACTACATCGTTGCCAGCATCGGCCTGTTCCTGAGTCTGGTCAATGCTGTCCTGGTGTGTCGGTTGAAACCGCCGTGTTGAGCGGTGCCGTTTGCTGGCCGCTTGGCTCACTTGTTCGCTGGGAAACGGATGTCCACCTCGATGTCCTCGTCGTCGGGGACGCCGATACCTTCAGCGTGAAGCCAGCCGGCGGGTTGGGTGTAAGTCAGCGCGTGGACTTTCGACGAGCACCTGCGGCCGTCGGCCAGTTCCAACTCGATCCAGAACCGGCGCACCTTGAAGCTGTCCACAGCGGGGTTGTGGATTTTGAAGAGGTTCGTCCGGTCGAGTTTCGCGATGGCTTCGGCCGGCAGCGGGATCGAGACGGCAGGCGTCCATGTGCCTTTGGTTTCGCTGCCGCGCGATGCAGGCAGCTCTCCGATTGAAACGCCGTTGAGAAAACCGCACGAGATATAGCCACCGCCACGCTGGAGGCCAATGCCCTCGAAATACAACCAGCCGCGTTTAGCGACGCGCAAGTCGGCGACGGTAAGGCTCGCGACCGGATGAGGCCCTGCCTCGTGGCGCAACTGCGCGCTGCGATCATGCAGCGTTGTTTTCAAGACCGGCTCGCGGCTCTCGATGCGCGGGTTGGCCCAGCACGCCCAGTCGCCGCTGGAGTTGTTCGCCGGGCCAACGTCACTGATGAGTTTGATGCGAATGTTGCGACCGGCCCAACGCGAGAGATCGGCTTCAAGCGGCGTCCATGCGTGTTCGGCCCGTTGTTTCTCGGCTACGACCGTCTCCTTGCCGTCCGGCTCGATGACTGCGACGCGGAACACAACGCCATCGCCTCGGTCGCTGCCGTCGCGTTTGCCGATGTGGCAACGGAACGCCGCCGCCGGCTCCCGCGGGAGCGTGACCGGCTCGTAGAGCGCGAACGCGAGGCCGACGCCGCCTTGGTAGGGCGGGTGCATGAAAAGGCCCTGCTTCGTCTCGTTGCCGCAGGTCATGTGGCCGTCAGGATGGACACTCGCGCCGGACTTGCCGTCTAGGCCGGTCGGTGAGGCATTGCGCAAACACTGGCCCGTCTCGTGTTTCTCCGGCATCGCCACGACGGACTCGATGGATTCCTCGGTGAGCAACCACCACTTCTGCTCGTGGCGGAGGTCGCCGGCAACAATGCGCAGCGGCAACTCGCGAACTTCCTCACGGGCGGGCTGCTTGAAGTCGAACGCGAGCCGCGCGGGCTGCTCCGGCGTGAGTTGGACGCTCTGGCGCACCTCGCCCAGCGTGACCTCGGCGCTCGCCGAGTGCGCCTGGTGCGGCACAATGTCGAGTTGCAACTTGTCGTTGAGCGAGAGCTTCGCGTCGGCGAGCGGCACGACGGTGAAATCAATCCACGTCCCTTCGAACTCTTGCCAGAGCCGCATGCCGAGCTTTGCGTCAGCCGGCACACGAAACTCGTGCTGTTCACGCCCGCGCACGACGACTGTTTCGCCCGGCACAACCTCGCTACGCGGACAGGAAAGCGCGGCGACCGGTTTCGCGGTCGGCTTGAGGATATAACTGAACGCGTTGGTTTGTGGCGTGACATAGACCAGCCCGCGGCTGAAGCGCGTCTCCGCGGCACCGATCTCCTTACCTTCCTTGTCGAGCGCGATGGCGGTGGCAGCCTTGCCGAGGAGCGACACACCAAACGACGCGCACTTACCGACGGGAATAATCTCCATCGAACCGTCGCCACGCTTGTGAACGATGAGTTGCCCGTCGCTCGTAGCCTTGGCGAAGCGCGTGAACGTGCCGCGCCCGTCGGCGTAGAGGTAAGCCGACGAGTCCACGTAGTCGGCGCGATGGCCGTCCACGATGGCGCTGAGCGCGAGCAACTTGCCGTCGGCGCTACGGGCGAACCAACCGTTCGGCGGCAGTGCAATCGTAGCGCCGGCATCCCTGCCGGCGTTGTTCTCCGCCCGTGAACCGAACAGCGCCGGCAGGGATGCCGGCGGCACGTTGACGCGCCACGTCTCCGTGGGATGGCCATTGACGACGACGCGCAGGCCGTTGGCATAGCGCGTAGCGACCTGCGAGCGGCGGAACGCACCCGTCGCGACGGCGGCACTCACGGCGAGCAGTTGACCGCGTTCGTCAGCGTAGCGGATGTCAGTGGCGGTTTGCTGCGCGTAGGCGGCGTGGACTTGCTGGAGCGCGAAGTAGCTGCGCACGGCGTTCTGGATGCCGCCTTCCATCACCAGAAATCCCGTGTGGCCGAACGCCAGCGTCGCGGCGAGGAAGCGGTCGAGGTGTTCGTTGCGCTCGGCCGGTGTCTTGCCGAGATTTTCCTCGCGGCCATAAAACATGCCGGGGTTGCCCATGCCGAAGTTGCAGCAGAGCGGGTGCAGCTTGCGCAGGTCAAAGTCCACCAGCCACGGGTTCACCGGCAGCTTCGCGGCCTGGTCCTGGCCGTAGTTGCCGTCGGTGAGACCGCAGTAAAACCAGTGGTGATTGCCCTCGCTATAAACCGGGCCGTTCCACGTCGCCTTCTGGTGGAGCATGATTTCGCCGTAGGCGTAGAACGTCGCCGCGAATGTGCCCGCGCCCGGCACGCGCGCGTCGTAGTCCACGTAGCTCCACGGCGTGACGCACGTGTGCACGTCACAATAAGCGGTCGAGAGCTTGAACTTCTGCTGGATGATCGACGCGAGCTTCGCCTCATACTCGACCGCGCGCGACGGCTTCGGGTTGTAGCAGCGCGCCCAAGCCGGCCGCCAGTCGCCGTTGGGCAGCCGCGTGACCATGTCCTCGCCCCAAAACTCATTCACCGGTGCGAAGTCCGTGTAGTTGTTGTAGATGCCGTAGCGGAAACCGAGTGCCTGAATCTTGCGCGAGTATTCGGTTTGGGATTCATCGCCGCCTCGTTTGGGCGCGGCGCGCGTGCGAAACGTGAAGCTCTCGCCTCCATCGCGCCAGCCAGTCTCGTGGTCGGTGATGACGACCTTCGTCATGCCGTAGCGGGCGATGTTCTTCCACGTCTCATAGTCACGCTGGCGGTCGCTTGCGCCGTGGGCGCGCCAGAGCCGCTCGCCGGCGACGTGCATCCACGGCGACTTCGGGTTTGGGATGTTTGGCAACACCTCCTCGAACCGCGGTGAGACAGTCAAAAAAAGCCGCTCGAAGCAGTCGTTGCGCTTGCCATCGGTTTTCGGCTCGTATCGCGTGCCGCCGTCATAGGTGACGCCGTCGGCAGCGACGGTGTTGACTGCCCAGAGCAACGAGGCGTTGGAGCGGTAGTAGTCCGGGATGCCGAAGATGAAGAGCGGCTTCTCTGGCGGGCCAGCAACGAGCACGGCCGGGCGCGGCCCGCCGTAGCTCATGTAGGGCAGCGTCACGAGGCGCGGATTCTCGACGCCGACCGCTTTGCCGAAACGGACCTCGCCGACTTCACCGCCCAAGCATTTCACGTCCATCACCAACGACTTCTGCCAGAGACGGAATGTGTAGCTGACCTCGGCGCTACGCCCGCCGAGGTGACAACGCCAGTGCGAGACGACCGTCTCGCCAGAGCGCTCGCAGCCGAGTAACTCGATCTTCTCCGGCGCGAGAGCTTTGCCCTGCTCGGCTGACGAGAAGAAGACGCCGCCATCAGCCATCGGCTGAAACCAATCGTCGCGCCCTGTCCATTGCGCCGTCACGTCGCCGAACGTGCCACTCTTCGGCTCGTAGCGATACTCCAGTTCGCCGTCGCTGCCGCGATAGCGGAAGACAAACGCTTCGCCATCCTTCGACAGCGTGGTCTTGAAGCTCTTCGTGAGATTGTCCGGCAGGATCGTTTCCTCGCGTGTCGGGAACGGGAGCTTGCCGGGACCTGTGTTAGTGCCATCGTCCTGGCCAGGGAACATCTCGATGCCGCGTTTGCGCCGCGGCTCAAACACCAGCGGCTTCAATTCCTCTTTATAAATGGCGAGGTTGTCGAGATAGAGCGTGCGGTCCTCCTTGTTGCGGCCGTTGCTGATCTGGATGCCCTCAAGCGTCGCGCCGCCCTTGAGCAGGTCGAGTTGCTCGGCGGTGAGCTTGCGGTGCATCACCCACCATTCCTTCCATCGCACGGCGCTCATCGTGACGCGCACCTCCGCGCCGCCTTTGCCGCGCAGCAACACGGCGATCTCCACCGGCGGCGTGGTCTTGTCGGTCACCCACGCCCAGTTGTTGCCATAGACCCAGAAATTGATGCAGTCGAACGGCTGCGGCACGGCGATCGACTTCGGCGGACGGAGCGTGACGCGCGGCTGCTTGCCATCGGCGCGATAGACGAGCTTGCCGACGTGTTTGCCCCAAAGCTGTTGCGCGCGCGAGAGCGTGAGCGTCGCGACGGCGTCCTTTGTTTCGACCTTCCAACCGTCGAGGTTCTCGAAATCGATCAGCGCCGGATGCGTGTCGGTCATGCGGTTGGCCCAAACCATCTCGTAGGGCCGCTCGCCGATGGTTTCCGCCGCGATGCTGGCCGCGACGAGAAACAGCGCCGCCAACAATGACAGTTTCGTTTTCATTTCGCCTCAATGTGTTCAGTGCTCACAACCAGTCCTTGTTCGTCGAAGAGGTTGAGATAGAAGACCGTCGCGCCAGCAGGCACGGCGGCTGTGGCTTTGCGCTTGGCTGTGTCCAGATTAGCCACCGTTGTCTCCCACAGCCGCTTTTGCCAGACGCCAGTGTCCTTCGTGAAGTTCAACTCGGCCTTTACTATCTTCGCCTTCGACTCGAACGTCGCCCAGATGTCGTCTCCTTTGCGTCCCTGTGCCGTGATGCGCGCGAGCGGCTTGCCCTTCTTGAGGAGGCTGTCGGCCAGCGCGCGGATTTCCTCGGGGCCTTCGCCGGCGGGACCGTGGCCGTGCGGCATGCGGACGCGGATGCAGAGGGTGCGTTTGCCGGACGGCTGGCGGTAGGATTTTTGGAGCGAGTCGAACGGATAGGCGAAGTCGTTCGTGCCCGTGACCCAGAGCATCGGCATCTTTGCGCGCGGCAGGTAGCGCGACGGGTCCCAGAGCTTTAGCCACTTCGCGGCGGTCTCCTTGCCCATCTGCTCGAAGTTTTTCAGCCACGCCGAATTGTCGCCGAGGAAACCGCAGCCATAGACCGGCGCGGCGAACCGGAACCGGCTGTCCACGCCGGCGATGATGCACGTGAGGTAGCCGCCCCACGAAATGCCCGTGAGTCCGATACGCGAGGCGTCCACGTCCGGCAGCGCGCGCAACAGGGAGTGCGCGAGCACCGCGTCGGCCACGGCGTGATAGGTCCATTGATTTTCGATCGGCTCATCAATCTGGTTGAACCCGCCCCAGCCCGGCGGGCCGCCGGCGTCGTGGCGCTGCCACTTGCCGTAGGAACCGCGCGGCACCGCGCCGCAGGTGTCCATCGCGATGGCCGCGTAGCCGCGGTCGTTCCATCGCTTCACCCAGTTGGCGAACGCCGTGCCGCCGCCCCCGTGGACAAGCACCATGCCGGGCACTTTTTCGCCGCGCTTGTGCTCCGGCACGCCGACGAAGGCGAACACGCGCGTCGGCTTGCCCTGCCACGGCAGGCCGTCGAAGAAAATGGCGCGCACGCCGTTGGTCTCGAAACTCGGCGCGGGATAACTCGCCGGCGTTTTGGACAGCGCCTTCGGGTTCCAAGGAACAGCGGCGGGTTTTTCGGCAACGGCAGCGAAGGCGGTCGTCGCGGTGAACAGGAAGAACAAACCGAGTGAACGAAGAGTGAGGCGATTCATAGCAGTGACCGCTTGATGACACGCAGGCCGGCGTAGTTCAAACTAAAAAACAACGGCGGCGTTGTCTGTGCTTGTGTCGAAACCGGTTGCGCGGATAAATGAGCCGCAAAGACGCGAAACTGACCATGAAGACAAAGACAATCGTGGCAAACGGTTTGGCGATGGCGACGCCTTGGATCGCGGCGCTGGCGCTGGCTTCGGCGAGCGCGCCAGTAGAATCGCTGTTCACTGTCGCGCAGGACGGCAGCGGCCGGTTCAACGGCGCCAACGAGCAACCGATCCAAGCGGCAATTGATACCGCGCGCGGCCAAGGCGGCGGCGAGATTGTCATCGGGGGCGGCGAGTATCTGATTCGGAGCAGCCTGAGGATTGCCGGCGCGACGAACCTGACCATTCGCGGCAAGCCGGGCGCGGTGTTGCGTCTGCCGCCGATGCCGCACGCGCTGACGCTCAAAGCTGCGGCGGCCGGCGCCAGCGCGTTGAGCGTGGACAACGTCGCTGGTTTCACCAATGGGACGCGGCTGCACTTTTGCGCGCCGGGAAAACTCGACCGGTTCACCGGCAAACCGGCACCCTACTTCATCGCCAAGCTGGCGCGCACCGAACCGAGCCGGCTCTTGCTGACCGAGCCACTGGCATTTGTCGCGCCGGCACAGACGCAGCTTTATCCCGAAGATGAGCCGAACATTTTCCGCATCGCCAAAACCAGCACCGGTATTCTCATCGAGAGCCTGACGCTCGATGGCGGCCGACGCGCCAGCGACCAGAAGATTTCCGGCCACGTTATCCGATGCGGCGTGTTGGCAGAGGGCGCTTACAGCTACGAGGGCGGCCCGATCGGGCCGCCCGTGCGCGGGCTGACGGTGCGCCGCTGCGTCATCCGCCAGTGCTTCGGGCGCGGCGTGGCGATGTATGCGGTCAGCGGCGGTGCGGTCGAGGATTGTGTCATCGAGGACACGGTGGACGAGGCGATTGACTTCGACCATTTTGCAACCGGTTGCCGCGCGACCGGCAACCGCGTGGCCCGTTGTCATGTAGGCGTGGAACTCAACGACGCCAACGATTGCCTCGTGCGGAGCAACCGGGTTGAGGCGTGCGATGCCGGCATCAACCTCTGGCGCTGGTGCCGCCAGCCGGAACTCAACGTCCGCAACCTCATTCTCGACAACCAATTCTTCGACACGAGCCGGAGCGTGCTGGCAATCCAGGCAGGCACCGCCTCGAATGTTGTTTCCGGCAATCTCATCCGCGGCTGCGGTGGCATCGGCGTGGTCCTCGGCGGTTCTCGCCAAACACTGGCGAGCAACACCGTGTGCGCGGCGCGCGGCGTTGCCATCGCCATCACCGGTAATGATAACGAGGTCACCGGCAATCGCTGCGAAGCGGTGCGCGTAGCCGGCAAGCGCGCGGCGGTTGCCATTCGCATTACAGGTGACCGCAATCGCGTGACGGGCAACGTCGTCCAATTCCCGCCCGGCATTGCGGTTCAGGCCGTGCAGGATCGCGGGAAGGAGAATCACGTCAGTGCGCCGTAAATCTTACGTCGCGCGATCGAAGGGCGGCGTTCATGGCTTGCCGGTGCGGTTGGATTATTGCGGAACAGCATCGAGAGGAACATCGGCGGACATTTCAACATTCTTGCCGACGCGGCTGAGATCGTTCTTCTGAAGTTTGATGCGACGGCTCTCGCTTCCCGACACTTCCAGCAACGTGCCGCCGAGCATGTCGGGACGGCTTCCGTGAAGCAGAAAGTTCTTTGCCTGGACCAGCCGGATGAGCGGCGCGGCGCCGGCGGAGAACTGCGCGTCCAGTTTGTCGAGCGTCACGTCTTCTGCGTCGTCACAGACGAAGGCGTGGCGCAGGTCCGGCTGGTCGGTGCACAACCGCATGTTGCGGAATGTGACGCCCCGCACGTGCCGGCAATAGAAACCCCACGCTGGCAGCGTGCCGAACATCTTGGATTCGGGATAGCTCGTCGGCCGCTCAGGCACCGGTTTTGTGAGCGCGTCCTTGCCTTCGCCGCCCTCGAAGCCAAGCTGGATGTTCTCCAGCGTGACGTTGCGCACAGGATGGTCCGGCAGGCCGGTGATGGAGCAACCGATTGTCGAGCAACCGCGCGCGGTGATGTTGCGGAGCGTGACGTTCTGGAGTGTGCCGACGCCGGGCTTGGTTATGGCCGGCTTGTAGATTCGAGCGCGGTTGCCGAGACGCACGAAGATCGGCACGCTGACGCCTTCGATGGCGATGTCGCTGACGCTCACGCGGTCCATCTTGCCGCCATCCACGATTTCCAACGCGATGCCGGCCAGCCCACGCTGGCTGCCGTAGATGACCTTCGAGTGTTTGGGTGAGCTTACGGAGCACCGGCTGATGTTGATGTTGAGGAAACCGCCGCCGGACTCGGTGCCCATCTTGATGCCGTTACAGTGGCTGCTGACCTTGCAGTCGCTGATGGTGACGTTTTCGCAAGGCAGGTTGGAGGTGCTCTTGAGGCAGAGCGCGTCGTCGTCGGAGTCAATGTTGCAGCCGGTGATGGTCACGTCGCGGCAACTGTCAACATCGAGGCCGTCGTTGTTGAAGCTGGCGTGATTGAACACCGTGATGCCGCGCAACGTGAGATGATCGCAGTTGCGGTAGTGCTGCGCCCAACTGCCGGTGCTCTCGATGCGGATGCCTTCCACCAACACGTCGCGACAACCGCTGAGGAGGATCGCCTTGGGCCGCTTGCCTTTCGGATCGCGCCAGACGGAGCCGTTGCCTTCAATCTTGCCCGTGCCGCGGATGGCGATGCGCTCCAGTTTCTCGCCAACGATGAGGTCGTGCACCACGGGCGCGGCGTCGGGCGGATCGTCGCTCTTGCGGTGCAGGTAATCCACGCGATTGGTGCTGCCGAGGAGCGTGCAACCGGCGTCGAGCTGGAGCGTGACGCCGCTGCGCAGGAAGATCGTGCCCGTCAGCCACGCGCCCGCCGGCAATCGCACCATGCCGCCGCCCTCCAAGGCGCAACGCTCAATGGTCTTCTGAATTGCCGCTGTGCAGAGCGTTGTGCCATCGGGTGTGGCCCCGTGATCGAGAACATCAAGCACCCTCTCCGACGCGCCTGCCGAAATCGCCAGTATGGAGCCGACGATAAACACTCCCAACCTTGGTCCGCAGATTTTCATTATCGCAGCAATCTCCTGTTTCGGTTGAACCGTTCAAGCAGTGTAACGATAGCCGGCGGCAGCGCAACCGAGGAATAGCCATCTGTGTAAGCAGAAGGCTTGCAACCGGCCGCCTGAAATCCGAAACTGCTGCCGTGGCACTTTCACCTGACATTCTGAAAACCGTCGTCGCCGCCGCGTTGGCCGAGGACGTCGGCAGCGGCGACGTTACCACCACCGCGACCATTCCCGAAGACGCGCGCGGCAACGCCTACATTCACGCGAAGGAGCCGTGCGTCGTTTGCGGGTTGGAATTGGTCGCCGAGGCGTTTCGGCAAATTGACCCGCGGCTGACGGTCGCGCTGCTCGTCAACGACGGCGACCGCGCCGCGCCGAAGCAGCGCGTTGCCACCATCGCCGGCAGCGCGCGCTCCATCCTTACCGGCGAGCGCGTCGCGCTGAATTTCCTCCAGCGCCTCAGCGGCATTGCCACGCTGACGCGCGCGTTCGTCGAGCGCATTGCCGGCAGCAGCGCCCAGATCCTCGACACGCGCAAGACCACGCCTGGTCTGCGCGCGCTGGAAAAATACGCCGTCACTGTCGGCGGAGGGACCAATCACCGCAAAGGTCTCTACGACCAGATTCTCGTCAAGGATAACCACCTCGTCGTGCTCAAGCGTTATCACCCGAAGCCCGTCGCTGCTGCCGTCCATGCCGCCAAGCAGAACGCGCCGCGCGTCGTCGCCGAAGTCGAAGTGAAAGACCTCGACGAACTTCAACAGGCGCTCGACGGTGGCGCGGAGTGGATCCTGCTCGATAACATGACTGACGAGGAAATGGCCGAGGCCGTTCGCATCACTGCCGGCCGCGCCAAGCTTGAAGCCAGCGGCGGCGTCAACCTCGACCGCGTCGCCGCCATCGCGCGCACCGGCGTGGATTTCATCAGCGTCGGCGCGCTCACCCACAGCGTCCGCGCGGTGGATTTCTCGCTGGAGATCGAGGAATGAGCCTCGATGCGCATCTCCTCGCGGCCTTCCGCGCCGCCGATGATGGTCACATCACAACGGCGGAGTTGAGCAGCCAGCTTGGCGTCACGCGCGCCACAATCAGCCGGCACATCGAGGAACTGCGCTCGCTCGGCTACGACATTCAGCACCAACCGTCGCTCGGCTACCGGCTCGCTGCGTCGCCTGACATCCTGTTTGCTGAGGACATCCAACATCGCCTCGGCAAGACCGTCATCGGCCGCCAAGTGCTGGTCTATGAACAAACCGCTTCCACCAACGACCTCGTCGAGAAGCTCGCGCTCGACGGCGCGGCCGAAGGCGTCGTTGTGTTCGCCGAGTCGCAGACGCGTGGGCGTGGGCGGATGGGCCGGTCGTGGTCAAGTCCGCGCGGCAAAGGGCTTTGGTTTTCGGCGTTGCTGCGGCCGAAGCTGCCGATGAGTTCTGTGGCGCGACTGACGATTGCCGCGTCGGTCGCCATCGCGCGCGCCATCCAGCAACAGACCGGGCTTGCGGCGGAGATCAAATGGCCCAACGACGTTTTCATCGCCGGCCGCAAATGCGCCGGCATCCTGGCCGAGTTGCGGACCGAGATGGATGCGATCAAGTTCGTCATCCTCGGCATCGGCCTCGACGTGAACTGCGACATGAGCGACTTTCCCCCAGAGGTCCGCAGCATCGCCACGTCGCTGAAAATGGAACTCGCGAAGCAGGAGCAGGAACCGATACTGCGCGGCGACCTCGCCGTGGCGCTGTTGCAGGAATTGAGCCGCGCCTGCCGCCTCGCCGGTGACGACGATGGCTTCGACGAAATCCGGCGCGAGTGGGGCCAACTCAGCTCGACGCTCGGCAAACGCGTGGCGCTGCAAATCGGCCCACACCGACTCGAAGGCTTTGCGCAGGCGCTTGACCAAGAGGGCGCGTTGCTGGTTCGCTGTGACGACGGCCGCATTGAGCACGTGGTCAGCGGCGATGTGATGATGGAGAAATGAATGATTCTGCTGGTTGACATCGGCAACACGAACACGCATCTCGGTCTGGCGAACGAGAAGCGGGTCGCGCGCTGCTGGGAATTTCCGACGAGCGACGCCGAACGGCGACCGCGATTCGTCCGCGCGAAGGTGGAAGGCGCGATCATTGGGTCAGTGGTGCCGGACGCTGTTGCGCCGATCCGGCGCGCCATCCGGCGTGCTTATGGCGTGGAACCGCTGCTGCTGTCGCACAAGCTCGACCTCGGCATCGGCGTCCGGTTTCCGCGGCCGGAGCAGATCGGCGCGGATCGGCTCGCCAACGCGGTGAGTCTGGCGCATCGTCACGGCGTGCCGGCCATCGGCGTTGCGTTTGGCACGGCGCTTGTGTTTGACATCATCAACAACCGCGCGGAATACGTCGGCGGCGTGATCGCGCCGGGGCTGGCAGCAATGACGGATTACCTGTATCAAAAGACGGCGCTGCTGCCGAAGCTCAGCCTGCGTGAGCCACGCCGCGCCATCGGCAAGAGCACCATCGAGGCGATGGAAACCGGCGCGATCATCGGCTATCGCGGGCTGGTGCGGGAGATTCTGACGGCCGTCCGGCGCGAGATGCGCGGCAAGCGGCCCGTCGTGGTCGGCACCGGCGCTTATGCGAAGCTGATTGCCGCGAAACTACCGGACATCGGGTGTGTGGACGAGAATCTGACACTGGAAGGTTTGAGAATTGTTTACTTGAGGAACCATTGATGGCGACCAATCGCATAGACCAACGATTTGCGGAACTGCGCGCGCGCGGTCAGAAGGGCTTCGTCGCCTACATCACCGCAGGCGACCCGGACCTCGATGCAACGCGGCGGCTGGCGCTGGCGTTCGAGCGCGCGGGCGTGGACGTGCTGGAACTCGGCGTGCCGTTTAGTGACCCGCTCGCCGACGGCGTTGTCAACCAACTCGCCGCCGAGCGCGCGCTCAAGAGCGGCACGACGCTGCCGAAGATTCTCGACACGGTGCGCGCGCTGCGCGCCGACGGCTGCCGGATGCCGATTGTGCTGTTCACCTACTTCAATCCGGTCCATCGCTACGGCATGGAGAAGTTTGTGCCCGACGCGGTCGCGGCCGGCGTGGACGGCATGCTGGCGCTTGACCTGCCGGCGGACGAAACGGAGCCGTGGCGCAAACTGTTGGAGGCCTCGTTGTTGCATCAGATTCACCTTATTGCGCCTACAACAACCGAGTCGCGCATCGCAGCCATCGCAAAGCAGGCAGGCGGCTTCATCTACTACGTCAGCCGCGAAGGCGTTACCGGGATGCAGCAGCAGCTCGCGACCAACATTGCCGGCATGACCGCGAAGATTCACAAGCACACGCGCGTGCCGGTGGCGGTCGGCTTCGGCGTTTCGACGCCGGAACAGGCGCGTGCTGTCGCGCAACACGCCGAGGCGGTGGTGGTCGGCAGCGCGATCGTGGATCGTGTGGCGAAGCTCAGCGCCGCACCCGACATGGTTGAGCAGATGGGCGCGTTCGTAAAATCACTAGTGGATGCGGTGAAGCAATGAAGCTGCTGGGCATTGATTACGGCCAGCGACGCATCGGCGTCGCGGCGAGCGACGAAACCGGCACGTTGGCGTTGCCGCTGGAGCAGGTGGACGCCGAACCGCTGGCGAGCGCCTGCGAGCGGATCGCGGCGCTGGCGCGCGAGCGCGGCGTCGAGAGGATCGTCGTTGGCCTGCCGCGGAACATGGATGGCTCCTACGGCCCGGCGGCGCAAAGCGTGCGTGAGTTTGTCGCCAAACTTCGGAAGTTTGTCGTGGCGGAAATCGTCGAGCAAGATGAACGGCTCTCAACGGCGCAAGCAGAGCGGACGATGCTGGAGGCCGATTACAGCCGCAAACGCCGCCGCGCCCAGCGCGACGCGCTGGCGGCGCAGTTGATCTTGCAGAACTATCTTGATGCGATGCAGGCAAGGTGAGTAACGCGGACCTTCCTGTCTGTGCCGCAATTAACATGGTCACTTACAAACTCACGCTCGCTTACGACGGGACGGACTATGCCGGCTGGCAGTTGCAATCAAATGGGACAGCGGTGCAGGAGATTGTTGAGCGCGCCATCGAGCGGATTCTTGGTGAAAAGGCGCGTGTCCACGGCAGCGGCCGGACCGACGCGGGCGTGCATGCGTTGGGACAGGTGGCGCATTTCCATGTTTCCAAAGCGCGAGCGACGATTCCACTGAAGAATCTGCGCCGCGCGTTTAACGGCGCGCTGCCACCGGACGTGCGCGTGCTGAAGGTGGAGCGGGTCTCAAACGATTTTCACGCGCGGTTTTTGGCGCATGAGAAAACGTATCGCTACCGGATTTTCTGCGGCGATGTGATGGATCCATTCTTGCAACGATGGACAGCATACTGGCCGCGTCCGCTGGACTTGGCAGCAATGCGGCGCGCCGCGCGCGTGCTGGCGGGTCGGCGCGATTTCGCGGCGTTCTCGGCGAACCCGCGACGCGAGCAGGAGAGCACGGTGCGGACGCTGAAACGGCTGAGCGTGGCGCGACGCGGCAAACTGGTGACGATCACGGCGACGGCGGACGGCTTTCTTTACAAAATGGTGCGGAGCCTGGCGGGTGCCTTGCTGAAGGTCGGCGCGGGCAAGCTAACGGTCGCCGACATTGGGCGCATCATGGCGTCGAAAAAGCGGACGGCGTTGGTGGAGACGGCGCCGCCGCAGGGATTATTCTTGGTAAAAGTGAAATATTAGCGCGATGAATGTGGTCCTGATTGAACCTGAGATTCCGCCGAACACGGGTAACATCGCGCGGCTGTGCATGGCGTCGAACACAACGTTGCACTTGGTGGAACCGTTCGGGTTTCGCGTGGACGACGCGACGTTGAAGCGGGCGGGGATGGATTACTGGCATGAAGTGGACGTGCGCATCCACAAGAGCTTCGACGCGCTGCGGGCGGCGGCGCTGAAGGACGCGACGTTTTGTTTCCTGACGACTCAGGCGACGCGGAGCTACCTGGAGCCGCAGTATCACGAGAACGATTACCTGGTGTTCGGCCGCGAGAGCATCGGGCTGCCGCCGGCGTTGCTGGCGGCGAACGCAGCGACGTGCGTCCGCATCCCGATGTGGAACCCACAAGCCCGCAGCCTGAATCTGGCTACGTCGGTGGCCATCGTGCTTTACGAGGCGTTGCGGCAGACGCGCGCGGGCAAGGCTTGACCGGGCTGGCTTGAACGGTAGAATACCGCCTCCCTTTGTTCGTCTAAGGCCGCACTATGGAGACAAAACCACAGTTGGACGCAACGATTGACCGGACGATTGCCTGGCTGCGCGGGCAACAGCGGCCGGATGGCCATTGGTGTGCCGAACTGGAGGGCGACACGATCCTCGAATCGGAATACCTGATGTATCTGCACTGGCTCGGCAAGCTGTCGCCGGAGGCGCTGCGGAAATGCGTGAACTACATCATCACCAAGCAGTCGCCAGAGGGCGGCTGGTGCATTTACCACGGCGGACCGCCGGAACTCAGCGCGTCGGTGAAAGCCTACCTGGTCTGCAAATGGGCGGGCCACTCGGCGGACGAGCCGTTCATGCGCCGCGCGTGCGAAGCGATTCTCGCCAAAGGCGGCGCGTCGCGCGTGAACAGCTACACGCGCATCTTCCTGTGGCTGATCGGACTTTACGATTTCGAGCACGTTGCGGCGATACCCGCCGAGCTGAACGCGATGCCGAAGTGGTTCTACTTTAACATCTACGACATGAGCGCATGGTCGCGCACCATGATCGTGCCGCTGACCGTGCTTTATCACCACAAACCGGTGCGGTCGTGGCGCGATCCGCATTGCATTGACGAGCTGTTCATCGGCGGGCCGGAGAAGGCGGACTATTCGTTCCCGCGCGACCCGAGCCTTTTCTCGTGGCGGAATTTTTTCCTCGTCCTGAACTGGTGGCTGCGGTTTTGGGAAGGGATTCCGTTCAAGCCGCTGCGCAATTACTCGCTGAAGCTGGCCGAGGAGTGGATGAAGCCGCGCATCGCGGACGGCGGCAGCCTGGGCGCGATCTTCCCCGCGATGATGAACGCCGTGCTGGCGCTGCGGGCGCTCGGTTACAAGGACGACCATCCGTTGGTGAAACACGCCGAGGAGAAACTCGAAGAGTTGCGGATCGAGGAAGGCGACACGTTGCGGTTGCAGCCGTGCTTCTCGCCGATCTGGGACACGACGTGGGTGATCGGCAATCTGCGAGCCGCAGGCGTGCCGGCAAACGATCCGGCGTTGGTGAAGGCGACGCAATGGCTGCTGGACCGCGAACTGAAATGCGAGGGCGACTGGAAGGTGAAATGGCCCAATGCCAAGCCCGCCGGTTGGCCGTTCGAGTATGCCAACAAGTTCTACCCGGACTTCGATGACACCGCGATCGCCATGCGCGTCATCCGGGACATCGAGGTGAAAGACATACATGCGCGCGACGCGGCGATCGAGCGCGCAATGCAGTTCCAACTGGCCATGCAGAACCGCGACGGCGGATGGGCCAGCTTCGACAAGGACAACACACACGAGATCTTCACGAAGATTCCGTTCGCCGACCACAACGCCATGCTCGATCCGACCTCGCTCGACGTGACGGGCCGGATGCTGGAGACGTTCGGCGCGCTCGGCTGGGACAAGTCGCGCGAGCCGGTCCAGCGTGCGATGGCGCTCGTCAAATCGCGGCAGGAGCACGATGGTTGCTGGTTCGGTCGCTGGGGCGTGAACTATATCTATGGCACATGGCAGGTGTTGATCGGCTTGGCGTCCGTTGGCGAAGACATGCAGGCGCCTTGTGCCCGACGCGCGGTGAAATGGTTGCTCGATCACCAGCAGGCTGACGGCGGCTGGGGCGAAAGTTGCGCGAGCTACGACGACCCGTCGTTGCGCGGCACGGGCAAGACGACCGCGTCACAAACGGCATGGGCTGTTCACGCGCTGATCGTCGCGGGCGAAGGAGACCATTCCGCCGTGCAACGCGGCGTGGAGTGGTTGCTGGCGCGGCAGAACCCGGATGGCACGTGGACCGAAAACGAGTTCACCGGCACCGGTTTCCCAAAGGTGTTCTACCTCAAATACCACTGGTATCGAATTTACTTCCCATTGCTGGCGCTGGCCGCTTATCGTTCGCGGCGTCGGCAGGCCGGCAGCAAGTGACCAGTGATCTTGCAGCGGGCGATGGCCGGGACCAGAGACGTAACGTGAGATTCTCAATGATGTATCGGTGCCTCGCCTTGACAGCACTCCTATGGGTGGCGCTGCTCCAAACCGGTTGCACCTTAGCGCCAACCGCGCTCGGCATCATGACTCTCCTTGTCAAGAACGATGCCAAGCTCGGTCCTCCCGTCTGGCAAATGGAGCCGGAAATCCCACAAACGCCCGCCCCCACACTGCCCGACCTGAGCACTGCTGATCCGCACGCGACGGTTGCGGCCACTCGCTGAGGCTACGGACTCGGCGGCGGACCGGTTGGCGCGTTCTGTGCCGGCCGGAGTTGGATGGTGATTCCCTGCGGGTTCTGCTGCAAGCCTTGGAACATCTGTTGCATCTGGTTGCGGAACGCCTCGTCGTCTCTCGCCTTCTGGCCAAACGCCGCCAGCGTCGGTGCGCCAATCGTTTGCTGCCTGCCATTGGCGTCGGTGTAGGAGAACTGGATCGAAACATTTTCCGGTCGCATGTTGCTGCCGAAAATACCGCCGCGGCCCGGCCCGCCGCTGCCCGTCTCACCTTCCGGTTTCTCCAACACGATGACGTAGATTTGCTTCGGCGTGCCCTTGCGGATCAACTCCAGCCGCGCCTGCGTGCCGAAGTTGCGCTTGTTGATGATCTGTTGCAAGTCTTGCGGCGAGCTTACCGGCTGCCCGTCGGCTCGCACAATGACGTCGAACCGCTCCAAGCCGGCCACCATGGCGGGGCTTTCCTTCGCGACCATGAAAACGGCCAGTCCTTGGCCTTCCGGCAAGTTCGGCAACTGTGCGCGCACCATCTCCGGCACCGGTGCTGCGATGACACCGATCCACTTTTCCGGCCCGTTTTGCTTCGGCGAAGCGGATCGTATTTTCGATTGGACGACAGTTTTCGGCGCGGCGGGTTTGGGCGGCTTGCTGCTCTCGTCCGCTGCTTGCAACGGCGCAGCCAGCGCCACGATCAACAGAAACGAATTGAACGCCTTCATAGCACCCTAGTTTGGCAGGAGAGCCTCCGCGACGCAACCTCGAAGCCGGGCGACAGTCTTTGGAGTGACAGACAAATCACGGATCCTGCTTCATCTCAACGTGCCCGTCCACGTAGCCGACGGCGCGACGACCGCCATGTCGCGCCTGCGTCTCGCGAACGAAGACGGTCTTGGCCGGCTCGGCAACCTCGGCCAGTTTCCGTCCCGGCGCGACGATCTCGTAGCATGTTCCGGCTTGGCCTTCGGCGGCGCGGCAGATCAACGCCTTGTCGCCCAGATACCGTTTCAACTGGTCCAGCGACTGCGGCAACGTGTCATTGTTGTCGGTGGCATACTGGTGCGAAGCCAGCATGATCTGCTTGACGTTGTTGACGCACGCAGCTCTATGAGCCGCGACGCGGGCTTGTGCTACGGCCGGAAACAACAAGCCGGCAAGAACAGCCGTCCCGAATAACGCACCGACCGCGCCCGTCACCAACCCAGCGATGGCCAGCCCCTGCCCCTTCAAAGCTGCCGGCGGCTTGTTGATCTTGGTCAGCGCGAGGATGCCCAGGATGATGGCGGGCACGCCGGTGATGCACCCACCGCAGAAGCTCAGGATGCCCAGCACCAGACTCCAAATGGCGAGCGCGGAGGTGGCTGGTGCGGCAGACGTGTTTGAGATCAAGGGAGGAATGGTTGGGTTTGACATGAGTCGGCTCCTTCTTGGCCGTGGCATATCATGGCCGGCTTTGGTGTTTCAAGAACTTCATACCGACGAGGGCAAGCCGTTTCTCCGCTCAGTCGTCCGCGATGGGTTTCTCCGGATCAATGCCGAGCCAGCAAGCCGCCGCCACAAGGTAAAACACCGCGATCGAGTAGAGCGGCGCGTTCCACGAATGCCAATCATCCAGACACCAGCCCACCGCCACGCCGCTGAGCGTGCCGCCGAAATTGCCGAACATGTTCATCGCCCCGCTGACCACACCTGCGTGTCGTTTGCCGATGTCCAGACAAACCGCCCACGACGGCGCCATCGCCAACGCCGCCAGCGCGCCGGCCGTCACAAACATCACCACCGCGCCGAACGGCGACGCAGTCGCGATCACGCCGACAACCGCGCACGCCGCCAGCGGCAGGCCGACCATCGCGGGTAGACGCCGGCCCGCCCGCGCGCCCCAGCGCCGACACAGCACGTCGCTCAGCCAGCCGCCCGCCATCACGCCCGCGCCGATGCCGATCAGCGGCAGCGCCGAGAGCCAGCCGGCTTGTTGGAGATTGAAACCGCGCGCCCGTTGCAGATACGACGGCAGCCACGTGAAGTAGAAATACCAGCCGTAGATCATGCTGAAATACATCAGGCACAGCAGCGCCAAACTGCGACTGCGCAGCAGCCGCGACCACGGCACGGCGGGATGCGTCTCGCCAGCAGGCTTCGGCTCGCCGATCAGCGCCAGTTCGCCAGCGTTCACCGAGCGGTGGCGATGAGGGTCGTCGCGAAACCACCGATACCACGCCACCGCCCAGACCACACCAACGAGGCCGAAGATTTCAAAGCACCGCCGCCAGCTCACCGCGCCGAGCAGCGTCACCACCAGTGGCTGCGTGATCGCCCCGGCGAACGGCCCGGTCATCACCACCGCGCCGAACGCCCGCCCGCGCATCCGCTCCGGCAGCCAGCGGGCATAGACGCACGAGATACTTGGATACGTTCCCGCCTCGCCCATGCCGAAGAGCAGCCGTGTCAGAAACAGCGTTGTGAATCCGCCAACCCAACCTGTCGCCGCCGTCATCAGCGACCACCACAACACGATCCGCGTCAGCATCAGCCGCGCGCCGAACCGGTCCGCCAGCCAGCCGCTTGGCACCTCGAACAACGCGTAAGCGAACGTAAACGCGCTGAACACGTAGCCCATCTGCGAATCGCTCAGATGCAGGTCCGATTTGATCGCCGTGGCCGACGTGGAGATGCAGACACGGTCGAGATAAGCCACCGCCGCCAGCAGGAGCGTGAAGACCAGCGCCACGTAGCGCGCCCGCGTCGGCTTTGAAGAGCCGCTGTGTTCCAACGGAGCGGTCACCGTTTCCGTTTCCCCTTCGCCTTCTGCCACTCCGCTTCCATCTCCTCCAGCGTGGAGTCTTGCGGCTGCTTGCCGCGCGCGGCCAGCGCGGTCTCCACCTTGCGGAACCGCGCCGCGAACTTCTTCGTGCATTGGTTCAGCAGGTCTTCCGCGTTGAACTTCTGGAACCGAGCGAGGTTCACCAGCGCGAACATCAGGTCGCCGAGTTCCTCCGCGGTCTTGCGGCGGTCGCCGCGCTTGATCTCGTGGCGCAGCTCGCGAATCTCCTCCTCGATCTTGTCGAGCACCTCGCCGGCGCGGCTCCAGTCGAAGCCGACGCGGGCGACCTTCTTCTGCACGTCCTGCGCGCGCATCAACGCCGGCAGATGCCGCGGCACGCCGTCGGTGACGGAGGGGCGCTTGTGCTTCTTCTCGGCGTGCTTGAGCTTGTGCCACTGGTCGAGCACCTGGCCGGCGGTGCGCAGCTTGCGGCTGCCGAAAACGTGCGGATGCCGCGACACAAGCTTGTCGGCGATGGCCCGCGCCACGTCCTCGAAATCGAACCGCTTCTTCTCCTTCGCCATCTGCGCGTGGAAGACCACCTGCAACAGCAAGTCGCCGAGTTCCTCCACCAGGTCCGCGTCGTCGCGCGACTCGATGGCGTCCACGACCTCGTAGGCTTCCTCGATGACGTTGTGTTTGATGGATGCGTGCGACTGCTGGCGGTCCCAAGGGCAACCGCCCGGCGCGCGGAGCCGGGCCATGATGTCGAGCAAGCGCCTGATCTGCGTGTGTTGTCGCGGCATGGCGACATGCTAGAGGTCGCCGCTCAAAGTTCAACCACGTAAAACGTAAGACGTGGGGCATAAAACGTGGTTGAACTTTGAGCGGCGACCTCTAGCATGCGCGCGTGCCAACCCAATCATTCGCTTTCGCCAACCAGAAGGGCGGTGTCGGCAAGACGACGACGGTCGTCAGTCTGGCGGCCTGCCTTGCCGATGCGGGCAAGCGCGTGCTCGTCATTGATTTCGATCCGCAGGCTAACGCCACCAGCGGGCTGGGGCAGGAGAAGCTCGAAGGCCACAGCGTCTATGACGCGCTGCTCAACGGCCAGCCGCTGACCGCGCTCATCCGGCAGACGGAGTTCCCAAACCTCGACCTCATTCCGAGCGAGGAGGACCTCGCGGCGGCGGAGGTGGACGTGCCGCGCGCGGAGCGTTTTTTGGAGCGGTTCAAGACGGCCGTCGAGCCGATCAAGGCGGCGGGCACGTATGATTTCATTCTTGTGGATTGCCCGCCATCGCTCGGCGTCCTGACGATGAACGCGCTGGTCGGCGTGGATCGCATTGTCATCGCGCTGCAATGCGAATACTACGCGCTGGAAGGGCTGACGGTGATCCTGCGGGTGGTGGAGCACTTGCGCAGCAGCGGCGCCAACCCCGCGCTGGATGTGGAGGGCATCGTGATGACGATGTTCGACGGCCGCACCAACCTCGCGCATCAGGTGGTTGAGGAAGTCCGCAAACATTTTGCGGACAAGGTCTTTAAGACTGTCATCCCGCGCACTGTGCGACTGAGCGAAGCGCCGAGCTTCGGCAAACCGATCATTCATTACGACAAGCATTCCGCCGGCGCGACGGCCTACACGGCGTTGGCAAAGGAGTTTTTGAAACGGCGGGAGGCAGCGGAAAAGATCGCAGCAGCAGCCGTGGTCGTCGCGCCGCCCGCCGCCGAACCCGCGCCCGCCGCTTCTGTCGCGGTGCCGCCGTCGAATCCGGCAGCGGTTTGATCTCCGTTTTTGCCGAGGGGCGACCTCGACAATCAGCGCAAGTTGGTTGCGCGGGTTGAAACATTCTGATAGTGTTTTCAGCAGAAGTTGCGGTTCGCTTCGGCGAGAGGTGAACGAGGATTATGGACGACGACAGCAATAAACCGGGCAGAGGCCAGGAGGTCGAGTCGGACGACTGGGTCAAGCAGACTTCACTGTATAAGGAATTTATCGCCGAGCGCGAAGAAATCCTCCGCCACAAGTGGTTGGAGAGCGAGAAAGCGGGACAGGACATCGGATTCGAACGCGCGTTGGTGGATTGGGTGGCAAAGTATCGGACCACGTGGCGGCGCTGGCGTCAGGAATCGGCATCCAAGTCTGATGACAACCAGTAGTGGCGGGGCGGGCGGTGTGCAGGGGGTGACTAACTCAGGAGGCTTCTTTCAGGCTGCTCCAAATGGCTTGCGCGGCGACGAGTCCGCGTCTGGAGGTCAACTCGCCGAGCGAATACTCGATGCCGGTGTATAAGAAGTAGCCATCAGGAAGATGATTGATGAGCATGTTATGCATGTCTTGGGCGAGGCGTTTCAAAAGTTTTTCGGTTTCAGGACGGCCGGCTTCGCGGGTTGAGCCACTCGCCAGCGGCACCACCATGTGGCGCATGGCGTTGGACCACCGGAGCATCTGACACACCACCAGGCAGGGCAAATCTGTGGGGGCACATCCAAACAATCCAATCAGCTGGGTCGCCGCTCCGTTTTTCTTGCTCGCCCCGTTGGTGGAGGGCGGTGGATCCTTCACGCCGATACAGACGCAATGGTCATCCGTCAGCACGCGATGCTCATTCCAAAAAGCCTCGTTCAGCGCCAGGTCTTCCACGTCAGCGTGCCGGTCTTCATACAGCAACAGGCAGTGAATCTTGTCGCTGCTGGATTCCGTCTGAAAGCTCTTGAAATGCTCGTCTTTCTGCTCTTGCTGAAGATTGTGCCACAAAATCATACGCCGTTCCTAACGCGCCAGCGCGGCAGGAAGCGTTCCCCTTTGCATCTTCCGCTTCCTGCCGCCATCCTCAGGCGATCAACCCACTACAGCGTCTCGCTTCAGCGGCAGCGACTTCCCCCCGCGGGGCGCTGCCACTGCCCGCCGAGCGAGCCACCAGCACTGCGAGGCATTTTCCCTGTTCATTTCTTCCATACCTCTCAGTCTTCGTGGAGAACTTTACCCGACGGATCGAAAATCGGCAATTGGGAGACTCCCCTATTTTGGCATAGGAGAAACCCCTACGCTTGCGGAGGTCGTTGTGGCGCTTCAAGCCCCGGAGTTGCCCCACTGACAGGCATACCGCGCCAGTTCGGGTGCCCCTTGGATGTTCAGCTTTTTCATGATATTCGCGCGGTGTGACTCGACGGTCTTTTGACTCACATGCAGGAGTTCGGCGATTTCACGCGTGCGCTTGCCCTGGCCGTAAAGGTTGAAAATCTCAAACTGACGGTCGGTGAGCACTTGAATCGGCGATTGCACGGCTTGGCCGTGGGCATTTCCCACCTTTTTCAGCAACCGATCGATCATCTGTTTGCTGAGATAGATGTCCCCGTCGAGGACGCGGCGGATGGCAACGATAATGGTCTCGGTCGGCTCCTCTTTCATGACATAGCCGAGCGCGCCGGCTTCCAACGCCCGCTCCGCGAAGAGCGACTCGTCGTGCATGGAAAACACCAGCGTCGGCAAACTCGCAAACTGGGCCTTGATGTCCTTGATCAACTCAAGGCCACTGCCATCCTTGAGTGTGATGTCCACAATGGCGAGGTCGGGCTTGAGGGATTTGATCGCCTCCAGCGCCTGCACCGCGTTTTCCACGTCGGCGCCAACATGCAGATCCGGCTCCTGATTGATCAATTGAGCGAGGCCCTGGCGCGCAATGGGGTGGTCGTCCACAATGAGGACGTTGGCCTTGCGATTCCGTGTCTGCTTTCTGGCTTGTGGCATGATGGATACTCCGTTCAGGCTGCGGTCTTCTTCGGGAACGAACAGGTCAGGATCGTTCCCCCTTCCGGCGCGCGGCAAATGTTGAGCGTGCCTCCAATCAGCCGCGCGCGGTGGTTCATGATGTCTATGCCGATGCCGCGGGTGGCGGGCAGCGGCTGGGGCACACCTTTGCCGTCATCTTTGACGGTGAGCGTGATGTGACGATCCGTCTCGGCAAGCGTCATCCACACGTGTCTGGCCTTGCCATGGCGGATGGCGTTGTTCACTGCTTCCTGCGCGATGCGGTAAAGATGGGTCGCCGCGTTGTTGTCTTCGATGAGCACGGGCGGACCGCAGATGAAAACGCACTGGACCCTGAACATGTTCTTGAGGTTGTCGGCCAACCCCTGCAAGGCGACCATGGCGCTGTTGGCTTCCGTCTTTATCGGATGAAGGCCGGCGGCGATCCCGCGCGCATCAGCGATCGCCTGGCGAATCAGGTTCGCCACCGTCCTGGCGTCGGCCGCCTCGGCGGGGGCGGTGTCAGCAAGTTTTTTGGCCAGCACCTTGCTCATGAAGCCGACGCCCGCCAAATGTTGGCAGAGACCGTCGTGGAGGTCCCGGCCGATGCGGCGTTGCTCGCGTTCGCTGATCTCCAGCAACTGGTCCTCCAGCCGTTTGCGCTCGGTGATGTCTTCCACGATGCCGTCAATCCACTCCGCTCTTCCGTCAGGACCGTGATGCGCCGTGGCGGTCACGGCGCAGTAGAGAGCGGTGCCGTCCTTTTTCTTCAGTCGCACTTCATGACTTGTCACAGAGCCGGCGCGCAACAGGTTGGCGACAAACACTTCCCGGTCAGCCGGGTTTGCGTAGAGGTTCACGACTTTGGTTTGCAGCATTTCCTCCACGGAATCGCAGCCGTGCATTCGGGCCAACGCGGGATTTGCTTGGAGGAAACACCCGCCGGACTCCACCGTGCTCCGATACACGCCGACATTGAGGTTGTTGATGAGCGAACTGTATCGCTCTTGGCTTTCGCGCAACGCGGCCTCGGCGCACTTGCGCTCGGTGATGTCGCGTCCCACGGCCTGCACTTCGGTGAGACGCCCTTGTGCGTCGAAAAACGCCCGGTTGACAAACTGCATCCAGCGCACCTGCCCGCTTCCGGAACAGACGCGGTTCTCAATCGCCACGACCGGATTGGACGGAGACAAGGTGCGCAGTTTCTCTTCTATCCCCGGCAAATCTTCGGGAACGGCCACAGGGTGCCACTTGCTTCCAACAAGTTCCTGATCCGGCTTTCCGAAAAAGCGGCAATAGACATCATTGACGTAGGTGAGAGTTCCATCTCCACGGAACCGGGAAATAACCTCGGTCTGGTCCTCGACAATTCCCCGGTAACGTTCCTCGCTCTGGCGCAGCGCTTCCTCCGCCCGCTTGCGTTCCGTGATGTCCTGGGCGGTGCCGCGAAGTCTTACAACCCGGCCGTCGGCGTCGCGCACTGCCTCGCCGTGAGCAGTGATCCATCTTCGTGTGCCGTCCGGACGGACTATCTCCAAGTCGAGTTCGTAAGGCGCTCCAGTTCGTATGGTTTCTTCCGCTGCCGCATTTCGCCGCGCCAGACTCTCGGCCGTGAAGATCTGCGAATGTTCTTGGAAGCGGGGCACGGGCAGGTTCGGATCGCGACCGTAGATGCGGTAAAGCTCCTCGGACCAAGTGACCTCGCCTGTTTTCACCTCCCAACTCCAGTTGCCTACGTGGGCCACGCGCTGCGCTTCCTTTAGTTCCGTTTCCCGCTGTTGCAGCGCGGCGGTGCGCTCGACCACGCGGTGCTCGAGCGTTTCGTTGAGCGCCTTTAGCGCCTCCTCCGCCCGCTTGCGCTCGGTGATGTCGCGGATCACAATGCTGGCGCGCGATTCTCCCTTCTGCACGCGGAAGACCACCGAGGAAACCTCGGCCGGAAACTTCGTGCCGTCGCTGCGAATGAATGTCAGCTCGCCGTAGAATCTGCCGGTTCGATCGCGTTCCTCCGCGGCGGCTTGTAGACGAGGATCCGAGACGTCCACGATTCCGTTCCGCCCGACGCTTGTCAATTCCTCCTCCGTAAGTCCGAACATCAGGCAGGCGGCCTTGTTGGCGGCGATAATCCCGCCATCCACAGTCGCCAATAGCACGGCATCCATGCTGGTCGCAAACAACGAACGGTAGCGATCTTCACTATCGAGCAGCGCCTCCTCCATCTGTTTTTGCTCGGTAACGTCGCGGGAAACTCCCACCCAATACAGGGGCCGTCCGTCAGCGTCCTTGACGATTGTAAACCGGTCGGAGAGCCATCGGTAGCTGCCATCCTTGTGCTTGAACCGGTATTCGGCGATGCCGTTCATTACCTCGCCCGCTTGAGCTTCTTCCAACGCATGCTTCACAGCCAACAAATCGTCGGGGTGAACTCGATTCAAGACGAAGTCCAAGCCTTTGCCGATCAGCTCTTTGGCCGAGTAACCGGTGACTTTCTCGACCGCTGGACTGAAAAAATCGTATCGGTTGATTTGTAGGTTCCGACGGTAGGCGACGTCGCGAGAGTTTCCCAGCACAGCTTGCAAACGTTCCTCTCTCTCTCGCAATGCCTCGCCAACCCGCAGCCGCGCCAGCGTGTCGGTGATCAGTTCGCCGATGGTTCTCAGCAGCCGGACGTCTTCATCGGACCAGACACGCTCAGCACGCACGGCGTCGCACCCGATAAAGCCGACCAGTTTGCCGGCGTGGCGGATCGGCACCAGAATCACCGACTGGACATTGCTTGATTGCAAGAGCCGTCTTTCCGCCTCCGCTTCCGGGGGCAGGTCGGCGGTGCGGGGCAGCAGCAACGGTTCGCCGCCGCGAAGCCGCTCCAGATACCACGGAAACGCCGCCGTGGGAACGTTGCGCAACTGGCCGATCTGCGGCCGCACGCCGGACACGCACCATTCGTGCGTGTTGTCGGCGATGGTCAGATCGTCGGAGACGCTGAACAGGAAACAACGGTCGGTTCGCGTGAGCCGGCCGAGGCTGGCCAGGACTTCATTGATGACTGCGTCAACTTCCGGCGAAGCTGTGTTGGCGAACCGGCTGGAAGCGGATGCTACGAGCTGTTCAATCTCCAGCCGGTGTTGGAGGGCCTCCTTGGCCTGCTTGCGCTCGGTGATGTCGCGGAAGATGCCAAACAAACACTGTCGCCCATCCACCGTCAAGGACCGGGCGCTGATGTCGGCGTAGAAGACGATGCCGTCTTTGCGCCGGACGGGCACTTCCGGTGCCACTGCGGTTTCTCCAGCGGCCTGTCTCGCAAACATCTCAGTGATCCACAGCACGTCCTCGGCTGGATGGATGTTCGACACCGTCAGTTTTTTCAGTTCGTCGGCGCTGTAGCCTAGCATCTGGCACATCCGCGGATTGGACAGGCTGAACCGCTTGGTTTCGACATCCGCCAGCAGGAAACCATCCATCGCCTGCTCGAACACCGCGCGGAGCCGTTCCTCGCTTTCCCGCAACGACTCATTGGCCTTGCGCAACTCGACCGTGCGCTCGGCCACCCGTTTCTCCAGCCGGCTTTGCGTTGCCCGCGAGCCACTATCGTGTTCCTGGACGATGCCGAGCATCCGGTTGAACGCGTCCGTCAACAGGCCGGTCTCGTCGTTGCTCAGTTTGACTGCCCGTTGCGAGAAATCCTTCCGTTCCGTGATCGCGTGTGCCACACGGGCCAGTTCCAGAATCGGGCTGGAGAAGAACCGTTGCAGACGGCTGGCGACGATCAACGCCACCAGCATGGAAATGCCCATGACCATGATGCCCATGCCAATGTAGCTCTTCAGCCGCGCCCACATGATCCAAGTGTTCACCTGCAAATAAATGGTTCCCACCACTTTGCCATCGTGCTTGACCGGGCGATACAATCTCAACCGGTCGCCAACGAAGCTCTCCCCGTCTTTGTGGGCCGGCGGCGGTGGTTGCGGCGAGAGATTGTCCCGCGTATAGCGCGCCAACAACCGGCCGTCGGACGTGTAGAGACAGGCATCCTCGATGGTCGGGTTGGCTGCAATTTCGCCAAGTTCCTTCTGCGCCGCCTTTACATCCCTGTTTTCCAGCGCGCCAGCGCAATTCCCGCCGACAATCACAGCCAGGCCGGCTGTTTCCTGGACCTGGAGGTTCCTCATGTGGAGCATCCCGGCAAGGAACAACGCCGAACCCAGCAGCAGGACCGCAATCATGCTGGTCAGCAGCATCGCCAGCGTCAGCTTCCACTTGATCGGCAGGTTCTGAAATTTTCGCATCGCGCGCGTCTTTCTCCTTGTCAGCCGGCGAGGCTGTCGTCGTTTGTTGCAGCGGTCTCAGCCGGCTTGCGTTGGCGCGCGCAATCACCCGACTGCCAGACCTGAAGATACATGTTCATTGCCATGCGGACCCATCTCCCAAAACCCACGCCGGAGTTCTGCTGCGGAACCCCGACTTGGCGTTCAGTCTAGCAACTTCCTTGGACGGCGACAACCACAGGTTAGAGTGCGAGCGCCCACGAAAACGCTAACGGCTCTGCGAAGATTTAAACACTTCAAACGGCGGCAGCGCCGGGCCGCCGGCAGTTTCCTCTTCATGAGACAACTGCTTCGTGGGGGTGGCGAGCGTCATCGCTCCGCGCGCGCTACGCGGGTCGGTCGCCACATAGGTTGCCGAGTAAAACGTCACAATGCACCAACGCGTGCCGAAAATCAGCGCCAGCACGAAGACCGCGATCACTATGAATTTGGAACACGCCATTATTACTTGGCGCGCATGTTACAACCAGCGGTGCCAACGCGTCTATTAGGTGAAACCCCGATTTTGCCATAGGGGAAAACCTTACGCTTCGACAGCCCTTTTCGCTGGCTTGCAGCAGGGCTGTGCTGCCCCGGTGGCATTTGACGCGTTCTTCCGTTCCGCTCCTTTACGGTTTTCCGGCCGGCTGTGGCGACCCGGACTTGCCTCTTGCGGTGTCCGATTTCGCCGTCGGGCCGAGATGCAGGCGTGTGATCTTGACGCGGACTTCGTAACCGGCGGCGTTATGGTGGAGGCGGTCGGCGACGAACAAATCTTCGCGCGGCTGGCCGTCGGGACCGAGAAACGCATCGAAGATGTTGATGTAGTCGAGGTTGTTGCCGGCGGCGACGTATTGCTTGATAAGTTGGTTGGCCTTTCGCTGCTTCCCAAGTTGGGCGGCGCGCACAGGAGCCGGGTTGATGGACATGAACGCAATGCGCGTGTCGGGCAGCGCGGCGCGGACCTTGACGACGAACGCCTCGAAATCGGCGGCGACTTGCTCCGGCGACTTGCCGGCGTTGATGTCATTGGAGCCGGCGCCCAGCACGATCAGCCGCGGTTTGCAGGGGATGATGATCCGGTCGGCGTATCGGGTCGCGTCGGCGATTTGCGATCCGCCAAAGCCGCGATTGATGATCGTATGACCGGGAAAATCGTGCGCGAGCGTTTTCCAACGCCGGATGCTGGAGGAGCCGATAAACAGAATCGCTTCTTGCGGTGGCGGATTCTTCTTGTCGGCAATCTCGAACGCCGTGATTTCTTTTTCCCATCGCTGGCTCGGCGATTTCTCGGCGGCGAACAACGTCGGCGCGCAGACGAGCAGGAACGAGACGAAACCGGCCCGGAACAAAAGCGAACGACAATGGAAAATGCTCATGGTGTTGGCCGCATTCTATGTTGCCTGTTGGCTTACTTTGCCGGCGGCACTTGAAAATCGCGCAGGCTGCTCACGGGCGGTGCCTTGCGTTTCAGCAACGTCGCTTCCAGCGTGTAATGGCCCGGCGCTTCGGGCGCGGTAAACGGGAACGTCAGCCGTTTGTCGCCCAGCACAGCGACCGCGCAAGGCTGCGTCTGTTCGGACAAGACCTTCGTGCCGTGCAGGACGCGGAAGCGGACGTCGCCATGCCACGGGCCGTAGAGATCGTTGATGACGATGACCGACACGTCGCGCTTTTCGCCGGCCGGCACTTCTTCCGCCCAGAAGTCGAGCATCAGGCCGGTGGGTGCGAACGCGTCTTTCATATATTTCTCGAACAGCGGCTCGAACTGCAGCTTCTTCACGTCCAGCCAGTGGTCGCTGGTGGCGCCGCCTTCGGGGCGCGGCTTGTCGCCGGGACGGTCGTAGCCCAAGCCACAGAAGTGCAGCACGCCAGCGCACTCACGATGCGCGCGCCAGAACTCGGTTTTGGCGGCGAGCGCTCGCGCGTAAAATTCGCGCCGCTGCTGGACGGTGGATTTTTCGCCGATGGCGTGAACATAGACATTCGTCGTCAGGCAGGTCGGGTGCCCGTCGCGCGTGAGCCAGAGCCAGCCGTATTCGTTGATGATGATCGGCACGTCGAGCGCCTGCTGGGCCTTGTTCAACTTCGGCTTCCCGGACATGGTGGCGATCTCACTCATCTTGAACGGCTTCCCGGTGGGCCACCAACCGCGGATGTGCATGTAAGGATGGGACTCGACGCAATCGGTCAGGGCTTGCGGCTCGGCCCAACCGTTTTCCCACGGACGGTTGGAGAGATCGAACTGGCGCACCGCGCTGAGTGCCTTGCCCGTCTCGGGCGTGCCGCTCTCGTTCTGCGCGTCCCAGATGACGACGCACGGATGGTTCCAACGCTCGCGCATCCATTCGGTGTATTGCGGGACAATTTTCTCCGCCACGGGCCACTCTGGGCACTGGTTCTTCGCGCCGTTGAGCACCCAAATGGGGAACTCATCTTGGATGAGGATGCCCTCCTCGTCGGCGATGTCATACCAGAACTCCGGCGGGAACCCGATGCAATAGCGCAGCGAGTTCCAATGCATCGTCTTGAACTTCTGGTGCAGCTTCCGCACCCACTCGCGGTCCCACGGCAGGTCGCCGCGCGCGCTGTCCTCGAAGAACCGGTAGGCCGTCACGTTGCTGCCGCGCATGAAGTAGGGCTTGCCGTTGAGCATGGCGCGCTTCGTCTCCCGGTCGAAACTGAACGACCTCATGCCGAAGCGTGTCTTCGTCGTGTCCGCGCCGGTGCTGAGGTTCAGTTCGTAAAGGAATGGCTCCTCCGGCGACCACAATCGGGCGTCGCGGATCGGCACGGTGAAATCCACCGTCTTGGTCTTCTTCGGGCGGAGGTAAACCTTTTGCGCGGTCTGCGAACCATCAATCCGCGTCGAGCCGCGCAAGGAGACCGTCGCCTGGACTTCGCCCTCGCACCATTTCTCGCCGGCAGCAACCTCCGCAACGACGCGCACGGATTTCGTCTCGATGTCCGGCACGGTCTGCACGTTCACGATGTAAGGCGCGCTGGTCAGGATCAGTTCCACCGAGTCGTAGATGCCGGGGATAAACAGATACTTCTCGAAGTCCCAGCCCGTCGGCATGTCCTGCGGCATCGAATCGCGGTCCGCGCCGACGCGGATGATCAGTTCGTTCGGCTGGCCGTCGCCCTTGAGCGCCTTCTTCACGTCGAGCCAGGCCGGCGTGAAACACGGCAAATGCTCGCCGACGACTTTTCCGTTGAGCCAAACCTTCGTGCCGAACTGCGCCTTGTGGACCTTCAGCAGCGCGATCTCGGACACGGGCTGTTTTAGCGTGAACTCGTGCCGATACCAGAACGCCTGCCGCTTCTCGCTCTTCTTGCCGACGTCGGCGAATGCCGGCTTGGCCATGTCCACCAGTCCAGGCACCAGCACGCGGTGCGCGAACGTCGCTGGCGGTTTGTCCAGCCCGCCCTCGGCGATCTGCCACTCGCCATCGAGCGAGACGACCGTGCGCGCGTCGGCGGCGAAGGAAGAGTGGACTGCGAGACAAAGAACTGCGGAGGCGATGAAGCTTGTCAGTTTCATAAGAGAGTCGGAGTGTGTATCAACTCCCGGCAGATTTTCGAGGGTAAAATCATTTCCTGTCATCGGCAGCGGATGGCTTGCGATAGTTCACGCCGAGCTGGTCGAGGCGGGGGAGATGGTCTTGTAGGCGGCGCTCGAAGCCGGCGACGTCCTTCCGCTCGGCCGGCGACCAGACAACCTCCGCCAGCGCCGCCGCGCGCGGGAAGGCGAAATACTCCACGTCGCGCGGCGTCCACATGTATTCGCTCCAGAGCGTGCCCTGTGCGCCGAGGATGTGGTGACGCTGGGACTCCGGCAGTTCGGCGGGGATCGGTTCGAACTCATAGACGCGCGACAGCGGAATGAACCCGCCGATGCATTCCGGTTCGCCGGGAGCTTTGGACTGCGCGTAATCGAAGTAACAATGTGTGGTCGGTGCCATAACGACGTCGTGACCCGCGTTGGCGGCGGCGATGCCGCCCTTGATGCCGCGCCAGGACATCACGGCCGCGCCGGGCGTGAGGCCACCTTCGAGAATCTCGTCCCAGCCAAGGAGACGCCGGCCTTTGCTGGCGAGGAATTCCTCGATGCGATGGTTGAACCATGTCTGGAGCTGCGCCTCGCCGTGAAGATTCTCGGCCCGGATGCGCGCCTGGCATTTCGGGCAGGTCTTCCAGCGGTCGCGTGGGCACTCGTCGCCGCCGATGTGGATGAAGAGGCTGGGGAAGAGTTCGCAGACTTCGGTGAGCGCGTCCTTGACGAAGGCGAGGGCCGCGTCGTTGCCGGGGCAGAGGATGTCCGGCTCGATGCCCCAGCGCGTGCGCACCTCGAACGGCCCGCCGCGGCAGGACAACGCGGGATACGCCACCATCGCCGCGAGGAAATGGCCGGGCATCTCGATCTCCGGCACAAGCGTGACATGCCGCACCTGTGCGTAGGCCACGAGGTCACGGATCTGCCGTTGCGTGTAGAAGAACGGCCCGTAGCGTTTGCCGTCGCCGCGCTTGCGGTCGCCGTGGACGGGCGATTCCTTGCGGACGGAGCCAAGCTTGGTGAGTTGGGGATGCTTCTTGATCTCGATCCGCCAGCCTTGGTCGTCGGTCAGGTGGAGTTGGAGCACGTTTAGTTTGTGCAGCGCCATCGTGTCCACCAGCTTCTTGATGAACTCCGGCGGCATGAAGTGCCGCGCCGGGTCGAGCAGCAACCCGCGCCATGCGAACCGCGGCCGGTCCTCGATCTCGACGCAGGGTGCAGCCCAGCCACCGTCAGGAGCGCGCGTCGTTCGTTTCGCCGAAAACACCTGCGCCGGGAGCAACTGCCGGAGCGTCATGCCGCCATAGAACAACCCCGCCTCCGCTGCCGCGCAGATCGTGACGCGCGTCGGCGTGACGGAGAGACGATAACCTTCGGCACCGAGTCGTGGTTCGAGCGAGCGGTCGAGTTGCAGGACGATGGCACCCGGCTTCGGCTCGCCTGCTTTCAATGGCAAGGCCAAGCCGGTTGGTGTTCTCAAGGCGACGGCCAGCTTGCGCGCTTCCGCTTCCGCGCCCGCATTGGCGCAAATCGAAGTCTCGCGCGTCAGCCGGAAAGTCCCTTCTGCTACGACCATCTTCGCCGGTGCGGGAATCAGCGCCGGTGCCGCGCCCCAGGAGTTAGTCAGCGGTGCCATACATAAGAGTAACAGGAGTGCAAAGCAACGACGTTGCTTCATGGTTTCGCCTTCCGGGTTTCTGTTTCAGGTTTCAACGGCAAGAATTTCACTTCGCCTGGCGCGAGTTCGAGTTGGCGTCCGAATGCCGTGAATGACGCCGGGCTGTTGCCGACACAGACGAACACCGCTGCTTCGTCGCCGGCCGGTGATCGCCATTGGCTGTGAAGCACCGCCGGCACGTCCAACTCGCGCGGCTTGCGATCACCGCCAGTGTAGAACTTGCAGCGCACTGTCGGCACGTCCAGCGGCTTGGTCGCAACGCGACGGCCAAACACCAAAAACTCCCGCGCTGGCCCGCGCCACAGTTCGACGTGGCCACGCAGCAACCGCGCTTGTGCGGCATCCGTCGCCTTCGGATCGTAGGGCCGGGTCCAGACTGCGACGCCGGGCGTTTTGCCGCAGACGAGGTTCATGCCTTGCTGATAAAGCGTGCTGGCACTGGCGACCGTCGAGACATGGCACGAGTCGCCGCCGTAGCCGTGCATGAACTCATGATAGACGTGCGTGAACAGCGGCACGCCGATGACGCCCGCGCCATCGCGCGGCCAGCGACCTTGCGAATAGTCGCGGGCGTGATACGTGTCGAGCACCGGGATGAAGAACTCGCCCGGCTCCTCCATGGACCACGCGAAGTTCGCGTCGCGTTTCTTCCCCTCGCGGCGAACCTCGTCGAAGATTTTGTAGAGCGCCGCGGCCGACCAGTTGCCGCCGCCACGCGGATGACCGTGTTTGTCACTGAAGCACGACGCCATGCCGCCGCCGACGATCTGGTCCGCCTGCACGCAATCAATACCGAGCCGCTGGCATTCCAGCGCCGCGCCGAGCAACATCTCTCGCGCCAGTGGCGTCGCGGGGCAAGCGACCGCACACTCGCCGACGCCTGCGCCGGGCTTGCCCGAAAGCTGCGGCTGGCCGTCGGGGCCGCAGATGGCACTCGCCGCGCCGCGCTTCTCGAACGCCACGGTGTCGTCGAGCGTGCCAGCATCGCAGCCGCCTTGTTTGCGTAGCGTCCAGTTCAGGCCGGACAGAAATACCAACGTGCGATGGCCGTTTGCGTGGAGCGCCGCCGCCGCCGCTTTGAAATCCTTCTCGCCGCCGAACGGCGGGAAGTAGTCCGGCGTCACCCACGGACCGAGTTTCTCCCACGCCATCAACATGAACGTCGTCGGTCCGCCGAGCAGTTCGCGCCACGCGCCGGCCTGTTGCGGCACCAACGGCAGGCGGTTGCCGGTTTTCCTTGGTTCGATCTCACCGCGCAGACTGTAGGCGTAGAACAGCGACGGCTCCGTGAGCCAGCGCGGCACATCGCCGTCGGCCACGCGCTGGGCAAGCGTGTGACGGCACCACGGTTGTTTTAGCGCCCACTTCTTGTAAATGTCGGCTGCCGTCTGCCAGTCGCCACGGAATGTGCCGATCGCCACCTCATATTCAGTTCGCCACGCGCCTCGCGCTTCCAGCGCCGGCCGGTGGAGCATCGCCAGCCGGAAAACTTCGCCGCGCTTTTCGACGCCAAAGCTCTTCGTGAAGCACCGGTTGTCGTAGCTCGCCGCATACAGGCCGGCGGTGTCGTCGTAGTGCGCGAGAAACTGCATCGAAGCCGAACCGGGATACGGAGCCGATGGGAGCCAGCCGATGCTGCTGGGCGACTGGATAAGACAACCGTCGTTACGTGGCAGCACGAGAAACTCCCGATCCGGCGCCGCGCCGAGTTGTTTCGACCACGCCAGCGCTGGAAAGCGCACGCTGGTGAGCGCGTGGCCGCTGTCGTTGCGCACCGCGATGCGGCCGAAGATCAGCGAGGAGCCTTGCTCGGTGCGAAATCGGCACTCGACCGCGACGGCAGCGTTGGTGTGGCGCGCGGCGCTGATGACGACGGAGTCGCTGTCGCGCTTGACGGTGACGCCGGCGGCGGCAGCCTCCGTCAGCGACGGCGCGTTGGTGAAACTCAGCTCGTAGAGCAGCGGCGTGCTCGTCTTCGGCGCGGCGAAGTCGCGGCCCGTGACTTTGTCCACCAGCGAGACAATCGCGCCGTTGCGGTCGGGATCGAAGCCGATGCGCGTAGCATCGGTCTCCAGCGTGACGATGGCGGCCAGTAGAAGAATCATGGGTTGCTCCGGCTAAACAATCGCAGGGAGTGTGCGTGCGATGGAGCGGTGTTTCAAGCCGAAGCTGGCAATCCGGTTGCCAGCTTGCGCGGCGCGTGATACAGGAAGACGACATTTGAACTGCGGAGTTGCCACTATGAAGCTACCAGCGTTTCTCGGAACCTTGCTGCTGCCGTTGTTGGCGACAGCAGCCGTCGCCGCCGACTCCTCGCGACCGAACATCCTCTACATCATGTCCGACGATCACGCGTCGCACGCGATGAGTTGCTACGGCAGCCGGATCAACAAGACGCCGAACCTCGACCGCATCGCCAGCGCCGGGATGCGGCTCAACAACTGTTTCTGCGTCCACTCGATCTGCACGCCGAGCCGCGCGTGCATCCTCACCGGCCAATACAGCCACATCAACGGCGTGCCGGTCTTCAATCCGATTGACCCGAAGCGGCCAACGCTGGCGAAGTATCTGCAAGCCGCCGGCTATTACACCGGCATGATTGGCAAGTGGCACCTCGGCACCGACCCGGGCGGATTCGATTTTTGGAACATTCTGCCGGGCCAAGGTGTGTATCACGATCCGGTTTTCCTCACGCCGGCCGGCCGCACTAAACACACCGGCTACGTCACCGATCTGATCGCGGATTTTTCCATCGAGTTCATCAGAAACCGGCCGAAGGACAAACCGTTCTTTCTGATGTGCCACCACAAGGCGCCGCACCGCAGTTGGGAGCCGGACGAAAAGCACGCGCACATGTATGACAACGCGGACATCCCGGAGCCGGAGACGTTCAATGACGATTACGCCACGCGTTGTTCCGCCGCCACGGAGGCGACGATGCGGATTGACCGCGACCTGACGCGGCGTGACGTGAAGTATCCGCTGCCGCCGCCAGACCTGAAAGGCCCCGCGCGCCAGAAGTGGCTTAACGGTGTGGACACGGAGGTGGAGATCACCGTCAACGGCCAGAAGAAGAAACTCACCGGCGAGGCGTTGAAGAAATGGAAGTATCAGCGTTACATCAAGGACTACCTGCGCTGCATTGCCTCGGTGGATGACAACGTCGGCCGGCTGCTCGACTTCCTCGACAAGGAGGGCCTCGCCGAAAACACCATCGTCATTTACACCTCTGACCAGGGCTTCTACCTTGGCGACCACAACTGGTTCGACAAGCGCTTCATGTATGAGGAATCGCTGCGGATGCCATTCATCATTCGCTGGCCCGGCCGCATCAAGCCCGGCGCGACCAACGACAAGATGGTCCTCAATGTGGACTTCGCGCCAATGCTGCTCGACGCTGCCGGCCAGAAGACGCCCGCCGACATGCAGGGCCGCAGCTTTCTGCCGCTGCTGCGCGGCAAGACGCCCGCCGACTGGCGCACCTCAATGTATTACCGCTACTACCACTACCCGATGCACCACCGCGTGCAGCCGCACTACGGCGTCCGCACTGAGCGATACAAGCTCATCTACTTCAACAAGCTCGACGCGTGGGAGCTTTTCGACCTCCAGAACGACCCGCGCGAACTGAAGAACATCTACGCCGATCCCGCTTGCGCCGGCCTCGTCAAGCAACTGAAGGCGGAACTGTTTCGGTTGAAGAAGGAACTCAAGGACGAGAACCGGTTTGAGAACGAGCTGCCGAAGGACGAAATGTGATCTTGCCGCAACCATCTGTGCTATAGTGCCGACGAAAGGAACAACCCATGCAGAAACAGGATTTGCACAGCAAACTCGACCGCCGGACTTTTCTGACGCGGTCGCTGGCCGCCTCGGCGGGAATCGCCGCAGTGGCGGCTTCGCGCCAGGCATCGGCCGAGCCACGGCCGGCCGTCAAGCCGCTCTCACAAGTTCCCGGCCAATTGCCTGCCGGAAAGATCGGCGACCTGGAGATTAGCCGGCTCATCCTCGGCACCAACCACATCACCTTCTTCATGCACAGCCGCGACCTGCGCTACGTGGATGATTTGTCGCGGCACTACAACACCGAGCAGAAAATCATCGAAACCTTCGCCGCCGCCGAGGCCAGCGGCGTCAGCGCGTTCATGACCCACCAGGACGCGAAGATCGCCAAGCTTTTCCGACAGTATCGCGACCGCGGCGGCAAAATGAAATGGATCGTCGCGCCGTGGAGCGACGCCGAAGGCCGGGTCGCCGATCCGCCGAGCTACCGTCGCACGTTGCCGCAGCTCGTGGACAGCGGTGTGGACGCGCTCTATGTGCCCGGCATGATCACCGGCCCCTTGGTAAAGCAGGGCAAAGGCGCGGTGATCGGCGAACTGCTCGGCATTATCAAGGCCACCGGCCTGCCCGTCGGCGTCGCCTGTCACGAGTTGCTGGTTGTGCAGTTCTGCGAGAAGGAAAAACTCCCGCTCGATTTCTACGTGAAGACGCTTCATCATCTCAAGTATCCCAGCGCGCCGAAGCCCGAGGCAATGAAGACCGAGCACGCCGAAAACCCGGGCTACTGGTGCAACAACCCCGAAGAGACGGCTGAGTTCATGAAGAGCGTGGCGAAGCCGTGGATCGCCTTCAAAGTCATGGCCGCCGGAGCCATCACGCCGCGCGACGGTTTCAATCACGCCTTCGCCAACGGCGGCGACTTCATCCTCGCCGGTATGTTTGACTTCCAGGTGGCCGAGGACGCGCAGATCACGCGGGACGCCTTCGCCGCCAACAAAAACCGCCCGCGTCCGTGGCGCGGTTGAAACAAACCTTCCGCAAAATCGCGGCGGCGCATCCGAAACAAGAAAGGAAGCTGCCCATGAAACCTCTCGTCGCAATTTTCCTTGCCGCGCTGATGGCGGGCGCGGGCGTGTTCAGTGCTGACGCCGCCGCTGCGAAGCCCAACGTCATCGTCATCCTCACCGACGACCAAGGATCGGTGGATGCGGGCTGCTACGGCGCGAAGGACCTTGCGACGCCGGTGATTGATTCGCTGGCAGCGCGCGGGGTGCGGTTCACGCAGTTCTATTCCGCCTCGCCGGTTTGCTCGCCGTCGCGCGCGGGGCTGTTGACGGGGCGCTATCCACTGCGGTGCGGCGTGCCGGGTAACTGCGCGTCGCAGCGTGACGGCAAGGGCGCATTACCGGCGGGCGAGGTGACGATGGCTGAGACGTTCAAGGCCGCCGGCTACGCCACGGCGCACGTCGGCAAATGGCACCTCGGCTACACGCCGGAGACGATGCCGAACGCGCAGGGGTTCGACTACTCGTTCGGGCACATGGGCGGTTGCATAGACAACTGGTCGCACTTTTTTTACTGGCAAGGTCCGAACATCCACGATCTGCACCGCAACGGCACAGAGGTGTTTGCCGATGGCCGGTTCTTCGGCAGCCTGATGGTCGAGGAAGCGTCGAAGTTCATGGCGGCCAACAGAGAGCGGCCGTTCTTCATCTACTTCGCTATCAACGAGCCGCACTACCCGTATCAGCCCAACGTGAAGTGGTCGGAGCGGCTCAAACACCTGCCGTATCCGCGCAACCTTTACGCTGCGTTTCTGGCGACGATGGACGAGCGGATCGGCGACCTATTGCGCTGCGTGGACGACCTGAAACTGCGCGAGCGCACCATCGTCGTGTTCCAGTCCGACAACGGCCACTCGACCGAGGAGCGCGCGCACTTCGGCGGCGGCAGCGCGGGGCCGTATCGCGGCGCGAAGTTCAGCCTGTTTGAGGGCGGCATCCGGCTGCCGGCGATCCTGTCGTGGCCTGGCCATCTGCCGGAAGGCGCGGTGCGCGGCCAGGTGGCGCACGGTTGCGATTGGCTGCCGACAGTTGCCGAACTGGCGGGCGTGAAGCTGTTGCAACCGGCCATTGACGGCAGGAGCCTCGTGCCCGTGCTGAAATCCGCCGACGCGCCCAGCCCGCACGACGTGTTGCACTGGCACGTGGGCGACGGCAGGAACCCGCAATGGGCCGTGCGCGAAGGCGACTGGAAACTCATCGGCAACGCTTGGGACAGCGCAGCCGGCGTGGCGTGGGGTGTGCCCGGCGGCGACAAGAAAACGCAGCGGTTCCCGCTGTTTCTCTCCAACCTCGTTGAGGACGTTGGCGAAAAGAAGAACTTCGCCGCCGAGCAGCCCGAAATCGCTGAGCGGTTGCGCAAGCTTCACGACGACTGGGTTCGGCAGTGCGAAAACCAGAAAGCGAACGGACAGAAACCATGACCGACCTCCGACTTCTCATCACGCTCGGCGCGGTCCTGCTCGCGTGGACGCCGTTACGGGCGGCTGAATCGCCAAGGCCCAGCATCATCTTCATCCTCGCCGACGACCTCGGCCGCGGCGACCTTGGTTGCTACGGGCAGAAGAAAATCCAGACGCCGTGCCTCGACCGTATGGCGGTGGACGGAATGCGGTTCACGCAGTTCTACGCCGGCTCCACCGTTTGCGCGCCATCGCGGTGCGTGTTGATGACTGGCCGGCACACGGGACATTGCTGGGTGCGCGGCAACGCCGGCAAGAACAACGCGCGAGGCCAGATCCTGCGCCCGCAGGATGTCACAGTGGCCAAGGTGCTTCACGACGCCGGCTATGCCACCGGCCTCGTCGGCAAGTGGGGACTCGGCGAGCCTGACACCAGCGGCATCCCGACGAAGCAGGGCTTCGATTATTTCTTCGGCTACCTCAATCAACTCCATGCACACAACTACTACCCCGCGTTTCTTTGGCGCGGCGAGCAGCGCGTGACGCTGAAGAACGAAGTGCCGCCGGGCAACGTCGGCGACGGCGAGTTCGGCCAAGGGTGGGCGACGAAGAGAATAGAATACAGCCACGACCTTTTCGCCGCCGAAGCGCTCAAATGGGTCGAGCAGAACCACAGCAAGCCGTTTTTCCTCTACCTCGCCATCACGACCCCGCACGCCAACAACGAAGGCATGCGCGGCACCGGCAACGGCCAGGAAGTGCCCGACCTCGGCATTTACAAGGACAAGGACTGGACCGAACCGAACAAAGGTTACGCGGCGATGGTCACGCGCATGGATAGAGATATCGGCCGGCTGCTCTCGCTGCTGAAACGGCTTGGTCTCGACGAGCGCACGCTGGTGATGTTCAGCTCCGACAACGGCCCGCAGAAGGAAGGCGGGGCCGACTTCGAGTTCTTCGATTCCAACGGCCCGCTGCGCGGCATCAAGCGCGACCTCTACGACGGCGGCATCCGCACGCCATTTATCGCTCGCTGGCCCGGCCGGATCAAAGCCGGCACTGTCAGCGACCATGTTGGCTACTTCGGCGACTTCATGGCCACCGCCGCGGAGCTTGCCGACGTCGAACCGCCGCCGAACCTCGACAGCATCAGCTTCGCACCGACGTTGCTCGGACAACCAGAGCGGCAGAAGCGACACGACTATCTCTACTGGGAATTCCACGAGCGCGGTTTCTCGCAAGCGGTGCGGCTGGGCGACTGGAAAGCCGTCCGCCTCGGCACGAAGAAACCGGTGGAGCTTTACGACCTCAAGAGCGACCTGGGCGAGGAACACGATGTCGCCGCGCAGCACTTGGATGTCGTCGCCAAAGTCGAATTGCTCCTTAAAACCGCGCACACCGATTCCGAGTGCTTTCCGATCCGTGAAGGCGGACCGAAGAAAGCCGGCGCAAAGAAAAAATAGGCGCGGCACCGACGCCAACCACATCCCGAAAACACAAGGGACAGCCCGAAGGCTGTCCCTTGCGAAACGAATCTGACTTGTCAGGCGTTTAGTTTGCCTGCCGGCCAGCGACACCCTTGGTGCCCTTCGCGATGGCCTTTGCCGGCTCCTTCGGGCGCAACGCACGGACGGCCGCACCGGCCTGCCACATCTCGGAGTTGTGAATCTCACTCAACTCTTTCTGCAACTGCACCTGGTAGTTCGGCGCGCCGCACGCTGTCAGCACGCGGGTGCATTCCTTGCCGGTCTTGACGCGGCTGTAGAGGTCCTTGAACACCGGCAACACGGCCTTCCTGAACTTCGGCTTCCAGTCGAGCGCGCCGCGCTGGGCGGTGGCGGAGCAGTTGGAATACATCCAGTCCATGCCGTTCTCGTCCACGAGGCGGATGAGGCTCTGCGTGAGTTCCTCGACAGTCTCGTTGAACGCCTCGCTCGGCGAGTGGCCGTGGGCGCGAAGCACTTCGTATTGCGCCTCCATAATGCCAGCCAACGCGCCCATGAGCACGCCGCGCTCGCCGGTGAGATCGCTGAACACCTCGTGTTGGAAGGTCGTCGGGAACAGGTAGCCGGAACCAATGCCGATGCCGACTGCGAGGCAGCGATCCTCCGCGCGGCCCGTGGCATCCTGACCGACGGCGAAGCTGGAGTTGATGCCCGCGCCGGTGAGGAAGTTGCGGCGGACGGAGGTGCCGGAGCCTTTCGGCGCGACCATGATCACGTCCACATTCTTCGGCGGGATGACGCCGGTCTGCTTGCAGTAGGCGATGGAGAAACCGTGCGAGAAATAGATCGCGTCGCCGGGTTTGAGATTCTTCTTCACGTTCGGCCAGATGGCGCGCTGCGCGGCGTCGGAAACGAGCATCTGGATGATCGTGCCCTTCTGCACCGCTTCCTCGATGTCGAACAGCGTCTTGCCGGGCACCCAGCCGTCGGCGACGGCGCGGTCCCAGTCGCGCTTGAACGACTTCGCCTGGCCGACGATGACGTTGAAGCCGTTGTCGCGGAGGTTCAACCCCTGCGCCGGCCCCTGCACGCCGTAGCCGATGATGGCGATGGTCTCGTTTTTGAGGACCTTGCGCGCCCTGGCCATCGGGAACTCCTGCCGCGTGACGACCGTTTCCTTCGTTCCACCAAAATCAATGATTGCCATGATGTTTTATCCTTTGTGTCTGCTTTTGCTGAACTCTCTTCTCTTAAAGAGAGCAGCGAATCCTAGTGGCGAAGTGCCCGCAGTCAAATAGAAACTTCCGCCTTTTTCGCCTAAAACCCGTGCCGCCAGCCTTTCCCGTTCGTGACAAACGACCATGAATTGTGGGAAGCTGCGCACCGCTCGAATCAAGAACTTGCTATGAAACTGTTACGCATTTGCCTTTTCCTCGCCGCGATGACCGGCAGCGTTCATGCCCAAACCGTCGTCCGCGAGTGGAAACCCGCCGACATCGCCAAGTGGTCGCCCAGCTACGTGAAGAACCTTCGCGTCGAAAACGACGCGCTTGTTTTCGACACGCAGCCCGGCGATTCGATGCTCGTTAGCCCGACGTTCGACGGTTTCGGGACGACGCCGTGGCAACGTATCGAGTTGGAGATGAAGACTGACGTGTCCGGCGGCGGCATGTTCTTCTGGACCAAGACGCTACAGACGAAATACGGCGGCTTCTCGCCCGACAAGCTCACAAAGTTTGACCAGACACCCGGCGACTGGCAGACCTATCGCATCGAACCGTTCTGGCAGGCCGAGAAGAAAATCATCAAACTGCGGCTCGACTTCCCGCACGAAGGCGGCGGCCGTTACGCCATCCGCGCGATCCGTGTGATCGAGGAGCCGCCGTCCGCCGAAACCGTGTTGCCAGCGCGCGACGTGAAACTCGACGCCCAGGGCGAATGGCGCGCGCGTGTCTCGCTGAACACCGAGGACGGGGCGTTCATCGCCGTGCGCATGGCCGCGAGCGCGGGCGAGGCGGGCGTGGTGACGTTCGCCAGCGACACGGTCAACGGGCTGCATCAGGTGAATTTCCCGCTGCACGCTGACGGCCGGATGCACACCTACAACGTGGATGTTGGCGCGAACACGCACTGGCGCGGACGGATCGTCGAGTTGCGGCTGCAAACTCCAGTTCGCAAGGGCGCAAAGACGGCCGTCGAGTTCATTGCTTTTGGCTCTGAGCCGCAAGGCCCGCCGGATTTGGAAGTGACGTGGCTGGGTTTGCACGATCCATTCACGCGCGCCGGCCGGCCAGCGCGGCTCGAAGCCCGCATCGTCAACCGCGGCGGCGAACCAGCCCGCGATCTCAAGCCGGTGCTGAAATTATCAGGCGCGCAGTTGTTAAAGGAAGAATCGTTGCCGGCGAAGATCGAGTTCGGCGTTCCCGAAACGATTGCATGGACCGTGCAGTCCGACCGATCGCGCAAGGTCAAGGCGATACTCACGCTAGACGGCACGCCGACGAAAACAGCCACACTGGATTTCCTGCCGGCGCCGACTTTGCCGAAAGCCGCCTACGTTCCCGAACCGAAACCTGCCAAGAGCGACTATCAGGTCGGCGCTTACTATTTCCCCGGCTGGAACACGGCGTCGCGCTGGGCGCCGTTGAAGTCGTTCCCGGAGCGCCAGCCGCTGCTTGGCTGGTATCGCGAGGGCGACCCGGAGGTAGCCGACTGGCAGATCAAGTGGGCCGTCGAACACGGCATCAACTTCTTCCTCTACGACTGGTATTGGGACCGTGGCGTGCGGCATCTGGAGCACGGGATTCATGACGCGCTGTTCAAGGCGCGCTATCAGAACCTCATCAAGTTCTGCCTGCTCTACGCGAATCACAATCCGCCCGGCTCGCACTCGCCGGAGGACTGGGAGAAGATCACGCGCTTCTGGATCGAGAACTACTTCAAGCGGCCGAACTACGTGACCGTCGAGGGCAAGCCTCTCGTCGTCATCTTCTCGTCGCAAAATCCTGCGCGCGACATGGGCGCGGAGAAGGTGAAGCCAACCTTCGATCGGATGCGGCAGATGTGCAAGGACGCCGGCCTCGGTGGCCTTTACTTGGTCGCGTGCATCAACAGCGGCACCAACCTGCTGGCAAAGATGAAGGACTACGGCTACGACGCCGTCAGCGCCTACAATTGGCCACATCTCAACATGACGCCGGAGGAGAATCGCGCGAAGCGCGCGTCTTTCGCCAAGGTCATTGCGGGCTTCCCGCCAGTCTGGTCGGATATTGCCTCCGCCAACATCCTCAAGCTCATCCCGCCTGTCTGCGGCGGCTGGGATTCGCGCCCGTGGCACGGCGACACCGCGCTCGCGCGCACCAACCGCACGCCGGAGATTTTCAAGAAACACCTGCTCGACTGCAAAAAGTTCCTCGATTCACGCGAGCAGGATCCGAAGCTGAAGATGCTCTTCGTCGAAGCATGGAACGAATGGGGCGAGGGCAGCTACATTGAGCCACACCGCGAGTTCGGCTTCGGCTATCTCGAAGCCATCCGTCAGGTCTTCGCGCCGAAGTCGCCGAAGCCGCAGAACATCGTGCCCGCCGACGTGGGAATGGGGCCTTACGACATCCCGGATGAGCCGCTGGCCACCGCATGGAACTTCGCCGCCGCAAAAGACCCGCTCGGCTGGAGCGGCAATGTTGAAAACCTGCGTGTCGAAGGTGGCGCATTGCGGTTCACAACACGCGGGCGCGATCCGATCCTCGGCAGCCCGCGGTTGCGCGCCGCGGCGCGACAGTTCCCGGTCATCGTCTTCCGCATCAAGGCCAGCCGCGACATCGGCTGCCAGTTGTTCTGGAGCACATCCTCGTCACCCCAGAGCGAAGCCAACAGCGTGCATTTCACGATCAAGGCGAGCGGCGAGTTCCAGGAGGTTAAAGTGCGCCTCGCCGACAACCCGCGCTGGCGTGGCGTCATCACCTCGTTCCGCTTTGACCCCGGCAGCCTCGACGGCGTCGAAGCCGCCATCGGGTCCGTCCGACTGGAAGAGAAGTGATGGAGCGATGCGACCCGCAGAAGTTGGCTTGCATCAAGTCTTGACCGAAAGCCTACCGAGCGTATCGTCTTCGCATGAAGGTTTCCAAGAAGACAGATTATGCGCTGCGCGCGCTGTTCACCTTGGTTGACCATCGCGGCAGCGGGCCGATCCCCATCCGTGAACTGGCCCGGCGCAACGACGTGCCGAAGAAATTCTTGGAGCAGATCATGCTCGACCTGAAAAGTCGTGGTTGGGTGGACAGTGTGGCGGGCGTGCGAGGCGGCTATGTTCTTGCGAAAAGCCCGGACAAGATCACGATGGGCGAGGTGGTGCGGCATTTCAACGGCATGTTGGCGCCTCTTGAGTGCGTATCGGTTAGCGAATACAAACGATGCTCACAGGAGCCAGTCTGTCGTTTTCGCCGGGTTTTTCTCACTGCCAGGAATACTGTTGCGGAATTGATGGACAAGACAACGCTGGCAGACGTGGCCAAGGGCATGCCGGTTACAGGGGCAGAGATTCTCAGGGGCGTCTTCAGTGATGGCGATGGAATCTAGGTATCGGCCGTTACCGTGAGTTCAAAAAAGTTATTGACGGCGGAAATATTCTGGATATAAATACTACTATGACAGTAGATATTAAGCATTGGTTGAACAGCATCCGAACGGATACTGTTGTGGATTATCAGACTCGCGGACGGATACTTGGCGGGTGGAGGCTGGCCTTTTCTTGGGCTTAATAACTACTTAATGAGTAGTTATTATTGTTGAACACCATGCGTAATGAATTTCAGAATCAGACACAGGACCACGAGCCGAGATGGCTCCAGACGGTCCGCGCGCAGGTGGAATCACTTCGCTTCGGCGTGGTGCAGATAGTCGTGCATGACTCGCGCGTCACGCAGATCGAAAGGACGGAACGGGTGCGGTTGGAAGATCGCTCCGAGAAGAAATAGCCGACCGGTCCAACCGGAGGCCAAACACATGAACATTCAACGAGTCACTGACCGGACAACCGGAAGCCTCTCAGCATCACGGAGAGCACGGAATGAAGGTTGCCCGCTTATTGACAGTATGGATAGCGCTCGGCATCGCGACGGATGGTTTTTCGTCGCGCACCGCGGCACAGGAAACATTGACACAGCAACCGCTGGAAAACCGCCTGAGGTTGCTTGAACAGGAAGTGAAACGCTTGCAGCCCATTGAGCAGGAGCTGAAGACCTTGAAAGGCCAACTCGAATCGCAAAAAACCGCCGCGGTCGGCAGTGATGCCGCGGTGGCGCAGAAGACGGATGCGCTGGAGCAGGAACTGAAAATCCTGAAACGGCAGCGCGAAGTGGACAAGGAAATTGAATTGGCTGCGGCAGAAAAAAGAGCAAAAGAAGCGCCGATCCTGACGGTTGGATCGAAAGGAATCTCTGTCAAGTCGGCGGATGGCAACTTCGGTTTGAAGCTGGGTGGCCAACTCAAGGCCGATTCGAGGACATTCCTGGAGGACGGCGGCGAAAGGCTCACGGACTCGTTCTACATCAGCAGCGCCCGTCTCATCTTTGACGGCACGCTGTTCAAGGAGTTCGAATTCAGGCTCGCGCCGGAATTCGGCAACGGCTCCACCCAACTGATTGACGGCTACATTGACTGGAAGCATTGGAATGCCCTCAAGCTTCGGGCTGGCAAGACCAAAGGACCGGTGGGCCTCGAACGTCTGCAATCGGATGTGGACAATCAGTTTGTTTCTTTGGGGTTTCCCTCATCGCTGGTGCCGAACCGCGACATCGGCTTGCAGTTATACGGCGATTTGTTTGACGGCGCCTTGACCTATGCGGCGGGCGTCTTCAACGGCACTCCTGACGGCGCGAGCGCGGACATTGACGAGCATGACTCGAAAGAGCTTGCGGCGCGGGTCTTCGCGCACCCGTTCAAGAAGACCGATCTGAAACCGTTGCAGGGTCTCGGTGTCGGCGTTGCGGGAACGGTAGGGAACCGGCAAGGTTCCGCCGCGACCGCCACCAGTAATACCGCGTTGCCTTCCTTAAAGACACCGGGCCAAAACACGTTTTTCACCTACGTTACCGGCGCGGGCGGCGCGTATGCCGATGGTGTCGAGGACCGAATCGCGCCACAGGGTTACTACTACTTGGGACCGTTCGGTCTGCTGGGCGAATATGTGATCTCGTCGCAGGAGGTCAAGAGAGGCACCGTCAACAACCAGCGAATCCAGAACGCAGCGTGGCAAGTTGCGGCATCCTATGTTTTGACCGGCGAAAACGCCTCCTATAAAGGCGTCACACCGGACAATCCGTTCAGTCTGTCCAAAGGCCAGTGGGGTGCCTTCGAAATTGCCGCCCGCATCCACGAACTGGATGTGGACGACGCAGCCTTCACCGGCATAGCCGCCAACCGGCTCGCGGACCCCACGGTGTCCGCCACAAAGGCCACTGCATGGGGCGTTGGGCTGAACTGGTATCTGAGCAAGAACGTCAAGCTCATGATTGATTACGAGCAGATCCGGTTCGAAGGCGGCGCTGGAACTGGCGCAAGCATCCAGAACCGGCCGGATGAGAAAGCGGTCTTCGGCCGGTTGCAGGTCGTCTTTTAGCAACGAAGCGATTTCCTGAAAACACAACAACACAAGTCATGACCATTGGAGAACAAAGAATATGATAACCAAGAAAACATTTCGTTCATTACTGATTCTAGGCGCGGCTTTGAGTTTCGGCCTGCCCGCGCGAGCGGCGGACGAGGTCAAGCTGTTGAACGTTTCCTACGATCCGACGCGCGAACTCTACCAGGAGTTCAACGCGTCATTCGCGAAACACTGGAAGGAGAAAACCGGCCAGACCGTGACGGTCAACCAATCGCACGGCGGCTCCGGCAAGCAGGCGCGCGCCGTTATTGACGGCCTCCAAGCCGACGTGGTGACGCTGGCGTTGGCTTATGACGTGGATGCGCTCTTCCAGAAGGCGGCGTTGATTCCCCAAAACTGGCAATCGCGTCTGCCGCACAACAGCGCGCCTTACACCTCGACCATCGTGTTTCTGGTGCGCAAGGGAAACCCGAAAGGCATCAAGGACTGGGACGATTTGGCGAAGCCGGGCGTCGCGGTCATCACGCCTAATCCGAAAACCTCCGGCGGCGCGCGTTGGAACTACCTCGCCGCATGGGGCTATGCGCTCCAGAAGAACGGCGGTGACGAGGCGAAGGCCCGCGAGTTCGTGACGCGCCTCTTCAAGAATGTCCCGGTGCTCGACTCCGGCGCGCGCGGCTCGACCGTGACGTTCGTGGAGCGTGGCATCGGGGACGTGTTCATCTCATGGGAGAACGAGGCGCTGCTGGTGGTCAATCAACTCGGCAAGGGTGGATTTGAGATTGTAGGGCCATCGGTGAGCATCCTCGCCGAGCCTCCGGTGACGGTCGTGGACAAGTTTGCTGCGAAGCATGGCACGCGCGCGGTGGCGCAAGCCTACCTCGAATATCTTTACACCGAGGTGGGGCAGGAGATTGCCGCGAAGAACTACTACCGGCCGCGTCTCGAAAGCGTCGCCGCGAAACATGTGAAGCAGTTCCCCACGGTGAAGCTCTTTACCATCGGCGAGGTCTTTGGCGGCTGGCAGAAGGCCCAGCAGACGCACTTCGCCGACGACGGCGTGTTCGACCAGATCTACAAACCATGATTCTGAATCTCAAACGACATAGCGTATTACCGGGCTTCGGCCTGACGCTTGGCTTCACCCTGCTTTACCTAAGCCTGATCGTGCTGATCCCGCTCGGCGCGACGTTTCTGAAGACGGCGTCGCTGACGTGGCCGAAGTTCTGGGCAACGGTGACTTCGCCGCGCGCGCTGGCGTCGTATCGCTTGAGCTTCGGTGCATCGGCGATTGCGGCGCTGATCAACACCTTCTTTGGCCTGATCGTCGCATGGGTGCTCGTGCGCTACCGGTTCCCCGGCAAGCGCATCGCCGACGCCCTAGTGGATCTTCCGTTCGCGCTGCCGACGGCAGTCGCGGGCATCAGCCTCACGGCGGTCTTCGCGAAAAACGGCTGGATCGGCCAGTGGCTGGAACCGCTCGGCATCAAGGCGGTGTTCTCGCCGCTCGGTGTCGTCATCGCGCTGACATTCATCGGCCTGCCGTTCGTGGTGCGCACGGTGCAGCCGGTGCTGGAGGAGCTCGGCACGGAATTCGAGGAAGCCGCGGCGAGTCTTGGCGCAACGCGCTGGCAAACGTTCACGCGTGTCATCCTGCCGGGCATCTGGCCGGGCTTGCTGACCGGCTTCGCGATGGCGTTTGCGCGGGCTGTTGGCGAATACGGCTCGGTCGTCTTCATCTCCGGTAACATGCCGATGCGCACCGAGATCACACCGCTGCTGATCATCACCAAACTCGAACAATATGACTACGCCGGCGCGACGGCCATCGCCGTAGCGATGCTGGTGGTTTCGTTCGCGCTGCTGCTGGTCATCAACCTGCTCCAGTGGTGGACCCGGAAAAGATTCGGAGGCGTATGACCATGGCGGGACATCTTCCAAGCGCGGCGAAAAAGGCGGTGATGTGGTGGATTCTTCTCAACCTGGCGATGCTTCTTTTCTTGCTCTTGCTGATTTTCTGGAAAGGACACTGATACATGACCGGCCATGTCACACACGCAACGCCATCCGTGGAGCGTTCCGAGCGGAGCGCCACGGCCGAAACGCCGCTCGTGCGTTGGCTGCTCATCGGCGTCGCGCTGGCGTTTCTCGGACTTTTCCTCGTCGTGCCGCTGGCGGCAGTGTTTGTGGAGGCTTTCTCGAAAGGCGCTGCCGCTTACTTCGCCGCGATTCGCGAGCCGATGGCAATGGCGGCAATCCGGCTGACGCTGATTGCCGCGTTCAGCGCCGTCGTGCTCAATACCGTCTTCGGTCTCGTCGCCGCGTGGGCGATCGCGAAGTTCGACTTCATTGGCAAGAGCGTGCTCATCACGCTGATTGACCTGCCGTTCTCGGTTTCGCCAGTGGTGTCGGGGCTGATCTACGTGCTGCTCTTCGGCATGCAGGGACTGTTTGGCCCGTGGCTTGTGGAGCACGACATCAAGATCATCTTTGCCACACCCGGCATCATACTGGCGACCACCTTTGTCACGTTTCCGTTCGTGGCGCGCGAACTGATTCCGCTGATGGAATCGCAAGGTCACGAGGAAGAAGAAGCGGCCATCTCGCTTGGTGCAAGCGGTTGGCAGACGTTCTGGCGCGTGACGTTGCCAAACGTGAAGTGGGGCCTGCTCTATGGCTTGATCCTCTGCAACGCCCGCGCGATGGGCGAGTTTGGCGCTGTGTCGGTCGTCTCCGGCCACGTGCGCGGCCAGACCAACACCATCCCACTGCACGTCGAGATTCTCTACAACGAATACCAGTTCGCCGCCGCGTTCGCGGTCGCGTCGCTGCTCGCGCTGCTGACGCTGGTGACGCTTGGGGTGAAGACGCTCATCGAATGGAAGGCAAGACAGGAAGCAACCAGCCCGGTATGAAGATCGAAATCAAGAACATCACCAAACGTTTCGGCGCGTTTACCGCCCTCGACAATGTCAGTCTCGATTTCCCCAGCGGCGACCTGGTCGCCTTGCTCGGCCCATCCGGCTGCGGCAAGACGACGCTGCTGCGGATCATCGCGGGCATGGAGACACCCGACAGCGGCGAGGTGCTCTTTGATGGCGAGGACGCGACGCGACGCAACGTGCGCGAGCGCCACGTCGGGCTGGTGTTCCAGCACTACGCGCTGTTCCGGCACATGAGCGTGTTCGAAAACGTCGCGTTTGGTCTCCGCGTCCGCCCGCGCGAAGATCGGCCGTCGAAGGAGGAGATCCGCGAGCGTGTCCACGGCTTGCTGAAGCTCGTGCAGCTCGACGGCTTGGCCGCGCGCTACCCGACGCAGCTCTCCGGCGGCCAGCGGCAGCGCGTAGCGCTCGCCCGCGCGCTTGCAGTCCAGCCGAAGTTGCTGTTGCTCGACGAGCCGTTCGGCGCGCTCGACGCGAAGGTGCGGAAGGAACTGCGCCGCTGGCTGCGCCTGCTGCACGACGAGATTCACATCACCAGCATCTTTGTCACGCACGACCAGGAGGAGGCACTCGAAGTTGCCGACCGCGTCGCGGTGCTCAACACTGGCAAACTCGAACAGGTCGGCACACCTGATGACGTCTATCAACGGCCGGCGAACGCCTTCGTCTATAACTTCCTTGGCAGCGGCGTCCGACTCGCCGGCTGCATCAAGGGCGGGCGGTTGCGGGTTGGTTCGCTGACGCTTGATGGCGCGGAGGCGTCGCACCGTGAAGACCAGGAAACGGTGGTTTACGTGCGGCCTCACGATTTCCAAGTGGAGCGCTCTTACGACGGCGCGACGGGCATCGGTGCGTTCGTCGCCCGCGTGTTGCCGGTCGGGCCGGTGGTGCGGCTGGAACTTTTTCGCTACGATACCGCCGAGTTCATCGAAGTCGAACTCACGCGCGAGCGGTTCGACGAACTCGGCTTGCAGCCCGCGGACATTGTGCGGCTAAAACCGAAATCAGCGCGCGTGTTCACCGAGGATTACTCGATTTAGCCAATAGAAAGATAACCAACCATGCCAATCCATTCACGATCAAGGCGAGCGGTGGGTTCCAGGAGGTGAAAGTGCGCCTCGCCGACAATCCGCGCTGGCGTGGCGTCATCACCTCGCTGCGCTTCGACCCCGGCAGCCTCGACGGCGTCGAGGTGGAGGTGGAGACGGTGCGGCTGGCTGAACGATAGAAATCTCGCGCCGTTTACCGCGCGACGGCGGAGAAGAGGATGTTGATGCCAATGTTCTTGGCGTCGGCCGCTTCGTAACCGAGCGCGTAGGGAGCGAGCGCGCTTTCCCAACCGGCGCTCAGGTCATAGGGGCTGTAGATGACCGACATCGTGCCGTTCAACTCGATGCCGTAGATTTCCGGCGCCATCTCCACCTGGTTGCTGCGCTTGGCGGCGAGCGCGGGGCGAGCCTTCACCGCGGTGATGCCCATCGGCTCGCGGAACAGCGCGCTCCCTGGAGGCAGCGGCGCGAGGGAACGGCCCGGCAGCACTTGCGCTATTTCCTGCCGGAACGCCGCGTCAAACGACGCGCGGCCTTCGCCCGCCTCGACGAACAGCACGCCGCCGTTGGCCAGGAACCGGCGCAGGTTCGCACGCTCGGTTTCGCTGAAGCTAAAGTCGGTCGTGCCGGTCAGGTAGAGGAACGGATAAGCGAACACCGACGCATCCGCGAGGCTCACTTGGTTCAACTCGAATGACACCGGCGTGCCTGTGACCACATGAAAAGAGTTCAGCAGCATCGGGAACGCCGCCGTCCGCGTCCGCCACATGCCGTTGTGCATCACCTGGCCGACGCGGAACTTGCCGGCCGTCTTCTTGTCGGCGTTGATCAACTCGACGCTCTTGCCAACGCTGCGGCCGGCGTCGCGCATGGCGGTGACGTAACTGAAGATGTTCGCGCCGAGTTTGCGGGCGTCCTCGTTCTCGTAGCCCCAACTCTCGTGCTTGTTGGATTCCCAGCCGCACGAGAAGTCCCAGCGCGAGATGAAGATCGCGGTGCGATTGTCAATGTCCACGCCGTCAAGGTGCGGGTAGGAGATTTGCGAGGGCACGACGCCGTCCTTCACCATGCGGGCGCGATACTTCACCTTCTCGATGTTGTAGAAGGAGTGGAAGACCGGATGGTCAATGCGCAACTGATACACCGGTTGTTCCGGGATGATGTCACGGGCCGCTTGCAGCGCCGACTTGTAGAAATCGGGATGGCCAACCAGCGCGTTGAAGATGATGGTGCCGCCGTTGAGGATGTATTGGCGCAGGTTCTTCACCTCGCGCTCGTCGAGCTTGAACTGCTTGTAGCCCGAACGATAAAGCACCGGGTTCTTCGTCGGATCGGTAGAGATGTCCTTGAAGCTCTTAATGCTCGAAGAGAAGCTGACGTTCATGCCGGAACTCATAGACTCCAGCAGGCCCTTGATGTCGTTCGGCGTGCGCGCCCAGTCCTCGGCGTCGGCCGTGCGGATCTTCGTCACCAACACCGGCGGCACCGGCGGATTCTTTTTCTCCTGGCGCTTCTGGAACACAGCCGGATACGGCAGCGGCGCCATGCCTTCGGATGAATTCACGTGAGCGGGCGGCGGCGCGGGCTTTTCCAGCGGCGGCGGCTCCGGTGGCTTGGGATCGGCCAACGCAACCACGGCCGTCAACGCGATCGCGATAACAACGGGCGCTCTCGGGCTGATTCTCATGATCATCGTTCCTTTACATCTGCGGTTGTCAGCAGGTTCATCTTTACCGCTTTGCCGGGCTGTAATCTACCATAGTCTCGTCAAAACCGCCTGCTTTGAACAGTCGCACAAATATGCTCTTTAACAGGCGAGCCGCGGCGGGGTAGGCTGGACGCGCCGTGAGCATGTTCGCCGAAACCCGCTTCGTCTTCAGCGCCGGCGCGATGGCGGTCTCGCTGGCGTGCCTGGCCGCGCCGATGCCGCGCGCGGAGGAGGAGCCACCATCGGCGCCGGGCGACTACCTCTTGCAGAAGTGGGACGTGGACGACGGGCTGCCAGACGATGCCGTCGCCGCCATCACGCAAACCCGCGACGGTTATCTTTGGGTCGGCACCGCGCGCGGACTGGCGCGATTTGACGGCGTGCGTTTCCGCCTGTTCACCGCCGCCAACACGCCCGCGCTCGTTTCCGACAACATCCGCTTTCTGACAGAGGACAGCGACGGCGCACTCTGGATCGGCCTGAGCCGCGGCGTCGTCGTCCGACATCGCAACGGCGCGTTTGAGACGATGGCGCGGCCGACGGACAACCCGGCAAACTGGCCCACGTCGCTTGTGGCCGACAGCGAGGGCGGCGTGTGGCTCGGTCTGCCGCACCTTCGCGCCGCGCGTTGGTGCGACGAGCAGTGGACGCAGTTTGGCGAAACGGACGGCATCGCCGGAAGCGGCGCGGTCAACTGCATCGCCGGCTATCACGGCAGGACGTGGTTCATCACTGAGACCTCGTGCGGTTTCTTCGACGGCAGCCGTTTCATCACGCTCACCACCGACGTGCCGCTGCCGCAGTTCCAGCCGCGGCGCGACGACGGTTGCTGGCTCGCGCGCGCGAACGTGCTGCGCAAGTTCAACGAGCGCGGCGAGACGCTGCTGATGGGTCAGATGCCGTGGAGCGGCGGAGCGGCGGAAATCCAGACGCTCCTGGAAACTCAAGACGGCGTTCTCTGGGTCGGCACAAAGGGACAGGGTCTCTATCGCCTCGACGACGCGGGCATTGAGCGCGTGAAGACCTCGCACAACTTCGTCACTGCTATCCACGAGGACCACGAGGGCAACCTCTGGGTCGGCACCGGCGGCGGTGGGCTGAACCGTCTCCGCCTGCGTGGCATTCGCCTCTATGACGCGCGCAGCGGTTTGCCGGGCGACATCGTTTATTCTATCTGCGAGGACAACGACAGCGCGTTGTGGTTCGGCTCGCGCAGCCCCGGCGCGTTGCGGCTCATCGGCCGGCGGTTCACTGTGTTCACCAACACCAACGGCTGGCCCGGCGGCATCGTCACGACGTTGTGCGCGGACCGAAACGGCGGCGTCTGGTTCGGAACGCTGGCGGAGGGATTGGTCCGCTGGCAGGGCGGCGTGTTCAGGACCGCCGGCCTCAAAGGCGAGCGTATCGAGTCGCTGTTCCAGGACCGCGAGGGCGCGCTCTGGATCGGCACCTCGCAAGCAGGCTTGTTGTTGTGGCGTGACGGCAAGGTCACGCGCTTCCCGACCAAGGACGGCCTGAGCGACGTGACCGCGCTCGCCGAAGACGGCGCCGGCCATCTCTGGGCCGGCACACAACAGGGCGAACTGTTCTGGCGCGGCGACGGCAGCTTCCAGCGTTTCAACCGCGGCGACGGGCTGCCAGACGGCGCGGTTCACACGATCCTGGCAGACGGCACAGAGTCGCTGTGGATCGGCACGCGCCGCGGCTTGGTGCGGTTTGACGGCAGCAAGTTCAAGCAGATCACCATGCGCCACGGTCTGCCCGACGACGACATCCGCCAGATCGTCGCCGATGATGATGGCAATCTCTGGTTCGGCTCATCGCGTGGCTTGTTCCGCGCCGCGCGTCGCGACCTTGACGAGGTTGCTGCGGGTCGGCGCACCACGGTGGACTGTGTCACGTATGGACGCAGCGACGGTCTCGGCAGCTTCGAGTTTGTCGAAGGCTGCTACAATGCTGCCTGTCGCGCGCGCGACGGCCGCTTCTGGTTCGCCACGCGGCGCGGCGCGGTCGAAGTGAATCCGAAGGCGCTCATCGTCAGCTTCGAGCCGCCGCCGGTGCACATCGAAGAACTGATCGTGGACGGCAAGTCGCGCCCCCTGCCGGCATCGGGCCGCGTGGAGATTCCACCGCTGCCCGACAGGATCGAACTGCGCTACACTGCGCCGAGCCTGACCGCGCCGACGAAGGTGCGCTTCCGTTACCGGCTGGAAAACGTGGACGACGATTGGATCGAGGCCGGCGCGGAGCGCGCGGCGACCTACCTCCACATGCCACCGGGCAACTACCGGTTCCACGTCACCGCGTGCAGCAGCGAGGGCGTCTGGAATCCCGACGGCACGTCGCTCGATTTCACCGTGCGCGCGGCGCTCTGGCAAACCGGGTGGTTTCGCGCCGCCGCGCTCGTCGCGTTGCTGGCGCTCCTGGCCGCCACCATCCGCATTGTCGTCCTGCATCGCGTGAGAAAGCGGCTGCGCGCGCTGGAACGCCAGCACGCCCTCGAAGAAGAGCGCGCCCGCATCGCCAAGAACATGCACGACGACCTCGGCGCGCGGCTCACGCGCATCGCGCTCCTGAGCGAGTCGGCCCGCAACGACGCCGGCCTCGCGCCCGGAGCCGTCGCTCGCGCCGAAAAAATTTCCCGCGCAGCCCGCGAGGTTTCCCAAACGCTCGATGAGATCGTCTGGACCGTGAACCCTGGCAACGACACCCTCGAACGACTCATCGGCTACCTCAGCGACCACGCCACGGAGTATTTGGCTGCCGCTGGCATCCGGCTCAGCCAGGACCTGCCGGAGAGCGTGCCCGCCGCGCCGATTTCATCCGATGTCCGGCACGGCCTGCTGCTCGCCGTGAAGGAAGCGTTGAATAACGCCGTCAAGCACGCCGCCGCCACGGAGATCAAACTGGACATCGTCGTGGAGCCGCAGTCGCTGTGCGTGCGAATCACCGACAACGGCCACGGCTTCGACCTCAACGTCGCGCGCGCCGCCGGCCAAGGTCTGGCCAACATGCGCGAGCGGCTGTCCACCATCGGCGGCGATTGCCGGATCGAGAGCGCCCTCGCGCAAGGCACCCGTATTACCCTCACCTTGCCGCTGAAACGCAACTGACGAATCACAAGTTACACAATACGCATTACGCTCCCCATGCCCATCACCGTTGCCATCGTTGAAGACGACAAGAACCTGCGCGAAGACCTCGCCGATCTCATCGCCAACCGCAAAGGCTTCCGTTGCATCGGCGCGTTTCCATCGGCAGAGGACGCGCTCCAATCGCTGCCGGAGAAATCACCCGATGTCGTCGTCATGGACATCAACCTCCCGAAAATGTCTGGCATCGAATGCACGCGCGAGTTGAAGAGCCGCTTGCCGGAGACGGAGGTCGTCATGCTCACCATGTTCGATGACACGAAGCTTATCTTCGCGGCGTTGCGCGCCGGCGCGAGCGGCTACCTGCTCAAACGCGCCGCCCCCACCGAACTGCTCGCCGCCATTGAGCAGGTCCGTGCCGGAGGCTCGCCGATGTCGCCGGAAATCGCGCGGCAGGTCGTGCAGTTCTTCCAGACGGAAAAGCGGGCGCCAACCGGTTCCGAAGACCTCTCCGAGCGCGAGCGCGAATTGCTCTCCCTGCTGGCGCGCGGCAAACAATACAAGGAGATCGCCGACCAGCTCGGCATCAGCACCGACACCGTCCGCAGCCATATCCGCCGCATCTACCGCAAGCTGCACGTCCACTCTCGCACCGAAGCCGCCGTGAAGTTTCTCGGCAAGTGACGCGACGTGGACAACGCGCAAGAGCCGTGACCAGCAACAGTTGCCCGGCGGCGCGATTCCGGCTAAAAGAAAAGTGAACCATTCATGAACTCAAGACTGACTCGCAGACAACTTTTCAGCGGCGCCGGTGTCGCCCTTGGCGCTGCGGCGGCCGGCCCGGCATCAGCGAACACCGCGACCGGCTCTGACCGACCGGCGTGCCATCGGTTCCGCTACGCGCTGAACACCGGCACCATCCGCGGCCAGAAGCTCGGCATTGCGGAGGAGATCGAGGTCGCTGCCAAGGCCGGCTACGACGGCATCGAGCCGTGGACCGGCGACATCGCCAAGTTTGCCGAGTCTGGCGGTTCGTTGAAGGACCTCCGAAAGCGTTGTCAGGACCTCGGCTTGAAAGTCGTGGACGCCATCGGCTTCGCGCAGTGGATCGTGGACGACGACGCGCAGCGCGCCAAGGGCGTCGAGCAATTCAAACGCGACATGGAACTCGTGGCGCAACTCGGCGGCACGCGCATCGCCGCGCCGCCGGCCGGTGCGAACCGCGGCGCGAAGATTGATCTCGACCGAGTTGCCGAGCGCTACCGCGCGGTTCTCGAACTCGGCCGCAAGACCGGCGTCGTGCCGCAACTCGAAGTCTGGGGCAGCTCGGCGAACCTGAGCCACGCCGCCGAAGCGGCCTACGTCGTCGCGAAGACCAGCCATCCCGACGCGTGCGCGTTGCTCGACGCGTTCCACATGTATAAAGGTGGCGTCGCGCCAGCGGCGATGAAGCTGTTCGGGCGGCAGGCGATCCACTGTTTCCACATGAACGATTATCTTGCGGACCCGCCGCGCGAGACGATCAAGGACTCCAACCGTATCTGGCCCGGCGACGGCATCGCGCCGTTGAAGGGAATCCTGGCGAACCTCATCGGCAACCATTGCGACGTGATGTTGTCGCTGGAGCTGTTCAATCCCGACTACTGGAAACTACCGGCGCTCGACACCGCCAAGACCGGCCTCGCGAAGATGAAGGCGGTGGTGAAGGCTGCGGAAGCCTTGTAGTCATCACGCCCCGCGTGATGCAACATTCGAGGACCCTCACGCGGAGCGTGAGGACTACTTTCAACTTTCAACCTCACGTCGTCAGCAAAATCTTCACGCCGATTCCGATGAGGATGACCCCGCCGATCTGCTCCATGCGTTTGCCGAACGCGCCGCGCAGCCGGTTGCCGAGTTGAATGCCGAGCAATGACAACGCTGCTGTCACCACGCCGATGACCACGCTCGGATACCAAATCCGCTCGCCGATCATCACCAGACTCAATCCCACCGCTAGCGCGTCAATGCTCGTCGCGATGGACAAGGTTACCAGCCGCAGTCCGCGCGTCGGGTCGCCAGGCAGTTCGTCCGGCTCGCGCTGGAACGATTCGTAGATCATGTGCGCGCCGACAAACGCCAGCAGCCCGAACGCGACCCAGTGGTCATACGCCTCAATGTGCCGCTGAAGCCGCATGCCCAGAAACCAGCCAATCACCGGCATCAGGAACTGGAACAAACCGAAGTGGAAACTGATCCGCACGGCCGGCCGTAACTTTTGCCCGTGGCCGCTCGTTCCTGCGCTCAGCGCCACCGCAAACGCGTCCATCGCCAACCCGACCGCGATCAACAGTATTTCGATGAAGCTCATCGTAGCTGATGCGCTGGGAACTTGTTGTGCTTGGCATCAGCGTGCATTACACGTCGCAGAGTGTAATTGCCTCACGCAAGCCCTGGAGCGCATCGCGCGTTGGGATGAACTCCTGCCCGACGTAACCGGTGTAGCCGACCTCCAGCAATACCTCCATGATGGCTGGGAAGTTGACCTCCTGTTTTGTGTCCAGTTCACCGCGGCCGGGAACGCCGGCAACGTGGACGTGGCCGATGAGTTCCTTGTTCTGCCGGATGCGCCGGATGATGTCGCCGTCCATGATCTGCACGTGGTAGATGTCGAACAACAGCTTCAGTCGGGGCGAAGCGACCTTGCGGATGATGTCGAAACAATAATCGGCGTGATCGCCTTGGTAGCCGGGGTGGCCCTTCATCGGATGATCGGTCGCGCGGGTGTTCAGCATTTCGAGGCAGAGGGTGATGTTCTTCTTCTCCGCGTAGCCCACGATCTTTTTGAGGCCCGCGACGCAGTTCTTCGCGCCTTGCTCCAACGAGATGCGCGGACTCTTGGGATTGTGGGGGTTCTTCGCGCTGTAGCCGGTGAAACAGATGACGCTCGGATAGCCGTGGGCGGCGGAGTCGTCAATGGCGATCTCGGTGGCCTTCATCACGCGTGGCCAGTGATCGGGATTGTTGAAGCCGAACATGAACGGCGGGTCGGGATTCATGATGATCTGCGCGATGGCGTTGGTAAGGCCGTGTTTCTTCAGCACGGGATAATGCTTCGCGTCCACCAGTTCGACGCTGGTGACGCCAAGTTGTTTGGCGATCTGGCACATTTGCTCGATGTCCCACTTCCCACCGGCAGTTTCGTAGCACCAGTGGACGATGGACTGCTTGATGCGGCCCTTGGTGACGGCGCGGCTAGCGTTGGCGGCTGACGCATCGCGGGTTTTCGAGCCCAAAGCGCCCGCGGCGGCGAGGCCAAGGCCGCGCTGCAACATCTGACGGCGGGTGATCTTGCATGATTCTGAGTTGCTCATAGTTGGCTTCTTCCCTACCAGGTTCGTTTGTTGATTCCGCGATGTCGGCGCGGAATCTAGAGTGGAACCGCACGCCAGACAAGCGCCTTTCAACAAGGGCTGCGAACTTCCCCTCCGCCGGAAAACAGATTGCAAGTTCCGGTGGGGCCAACTACTTTTGCTCCCGATTTCTGAGAGCATGGAACGCAAGGTGTTGTCAACAAGTCCGGGGGCGATTTTAGCGAACCGTAAAATGTGAGAACGCGCCAAAGTGAAACTTAGACTCAAATCCATTCCAAAGTATGTCGGCTTCTTCTCCGAGTTGCGGCGCTACCAACAGATGCCCGGAGCGGAGAAGGTCGCCTGGCGCGATCTCTATCCCTGCTTTGATGACAGGACCGCCACAACCTCGTTCGACACGCACTATTTTTATCAGGACATCTGGGCGTTTCGCAAAATCCTGGAGAGCGGCGTCAAGGCCCACGTGGATGTTGGTTCCAAGGTGGACTACGTCGGCTTCCTCTCGACGATCACGCACGTCACGTTCATTGATATTCGGCCGCTGACGACCGACCTGCCGAATCTGGAGGGCAAGGCCGGCTCTGTCCTCGCGATGCCTTATCCCGACGACTCGATCCCGTCACTCTCCTGCCTGCACGTGGCCGAGCATGTCGGGTTGGGGCGTTACGGCGATCCGATGGATCCGCTGGGCACGGCGAAAGCTTGCGCCGAGCTCCGGCGCGTGCTCGCGCGGGGAGGCAGCCTTTACTTCGGCCTGCCGGTCGGAAGGCCGCGCGTCTGCTTCAACGCCCACCGCATCCATTCCTCGGAGCAGATACTGGGCTACTTCGAGGGGCTGAAACTCGTGGAGTTCGCGTTGGCGGACGACGGCGGCCATTTCAGGCGCAATGAGAAGCCTGAAGCGGGGACCGCTCAGAAATACGGTTGTGGGCTTTTTCATTTCACGAAGTGAACGGCGCAAGATGATGGAGTTCCGCAACATCCTCATCATCCAACTCGGCGACATCGGCGACGTGGTGCTGACCACGCCCACGATTCGCGCCGTCAAGCAGGCGCATCCCAACGCGCGCATTTCCATCCTCGTGCGCGAGCCGTTCGGCAGCCTGCTGCGCGCGGACCCCAGCCTGGATGAGGTCATCGGGCTGGCGAAAGGCGACGGTTCGTTTTCCCGCAAGCTGCGCGAGCAGGCGCGGTTCATCCGTCGTCTCCGGCAGGCGTGCTACGATCTCGTCCTTAATCTTCGCACCGGCGACCGCAGCGCCATTCTCACTCTCCTGACCGGAGCGCGGGAGCGCGTCGGCTGGGGGGTCGGCCCCGGCCGAAACTGGAAAAGCCTTTGTTTCACCAAAGCCATCCGCAATTCCCCACCCGGCCCGCCGAACGTCCATCCCGGCGCGAACCAATCGTTGCGTATGGTGCGCGCCACCGGCATGGACACGGCGGATTCCACGCCGCGGCTGCACATCGCGCCCGCCGACCGCCAACGCGCCGCGGAACTGCTTGCCGAGTGCGGCCTCGCGCCTGCCGGCCCGTGGGTCACCATCAATCCCTTCGCGCGATGGAAATACAAGGAATGGGACGGCGGGAAATGGCAGGAGGTCATGGACCAACTCTGGAACGCGCACCGGCTCGCTGCGGTGTTGATCGGCTCTCGCGAGGAAGCAGCGGCGTGCGCGAACATCATCGCAGGACGCGAAGGGCGCGCGTTCAACTTGGCCGGGAAAACCGACCTTGGCGGACTCGCGGCGGTCATCTCTTTGAGCAGACTTCATCTTGGCGTGGACAGCGCCGCGCCGCACATCGCCGCCGCAGTTGGAACGCCCACCATCACGATTCACGGCCCCACGGACTGGCGCGCGTGGCGCATCGCCGACGACCAGCATAGGGTGGTTACTCCGGCGATGGATTGCGTCCCGTGTCACCGGAAAGGGTGTGACGACAGCGGGCGAAGCCTCTGTCTGGAGCAACTGGATGTGGCAACGGTGATGAAGGCCGTGGAAGAATACTTGCAGAGCCGCCAGCAGAAACAAACCTAACCGCTCGCGTGTCGTCCACGCGCAAATGCCGCTGGCAAAGCGTTGTCAACGGACCTGCCATGCTCTATAAAGTTCGCGTCTCATGCGCCGCTCTAACGCCACCAGCAGAACCGCCACATGACCACCTGCGCTCATCGTTTCAGTCGCGCGTGGCTCGTTGTCGGGTTGCTCTGGGTCGTCGCGCTCCTGAACTATCTCGACCGCGTGATGATCACCACGATGCGCGGGTCGCTGATGGAGGCGATCCCGATGACCGACGCGCAGTTCGGCCTGCTCACGTCGGTGTTTCTCTGGGTCTATGCGGTGCTCAGTCCGTTCGCGGGATTCCTAGCGGACCGCTTCAGCCGGAGCCGCGTCATTCTCTGGAGCCTGCTCGCATGGTCGGCGTTGACGTGGCTCACGGGCCACGCGAAAACTTTCGACCAACTGCTCGTTGTGCGCGCGCTGATGGGTGTCAGCGAGGCCACCTACATCCCGGCGGCGCTCGCGCTCATTACCGATTATCATCGCGGCAGCACCCGTTCTCTGGCGACAGGCGTCCACATGACCGGCATCAGCGTCGGTTCCGGCCTCGGCGGCCTCGGCGGCTGGCTCGCGGAACGGTATGGGTGGAGCTATGCGTTCACCCTGTTCGGCATCATCGGCATCGTCTATGCCGTGGTGCTCCTGTTCACGTTGCGCGACGCGCCACGCGAAGAAGCCGAAGCCACGGCTGCGGCGGACAAGAAGAGTGGAGCCGGCTTCGGCGAAGCGATGGTCAGCTTGTTCGGCAACGGCACGTTCTGGCTGATGCTCTTGTTCTGGGGCCTGCTCGGCATGACCGGATGGGCGGTGGTCGGTTGGATGCCGACGTATTTGAACGAGCACTTCCATCTCTCGCAAGGCGTGGCTGGTTTGTCAGCGACCGGCTATCTCCAAGGCGCATCGCTCGTGGGCTTTCTCATCGGCGGCGGCTGGGCCGACCGTTGGAGCCGCACAAATCCTCGCGCGCGCATCCTCGTGCCGGTCATCGGTCTGTGCCTCGCGGCACCCGGCGTCCTCATCGCGGCGCAGACCACCCTGCTGCCCGTCGCCATCGGCGGGCTGATGCTCTACGGCCTGGCGCGCGTCTTCACCGACTCGAACATGATGCCGATCCTTTGCCTCGTGTGCGACCCGCGCTATCGCGCCACGGGCTACGGCGTGCTGAACCTTTTCAGTTGCGCCATCGGCGGCCTGTCAATCTACGCCGGTGGCGCGCTGCGCGACGCGCACGTGAACGTCAGCAACCTGTTCCTGGCCGCTGCCGTGAGCCTGTTCGTCTGCGCCGGGCTGGTGTTCCTCGTCAAGCCGAAGCGCACGGAGGCTGCGAACTAGAAAATCATGACTCCCTCCGGCAATCCTCTGTCCTACACCGACACCAAGCCGGTTGGCGCGGCGGATTTTTACTTCGCGATCAATGCGACCTTCCGCTTTGTGCTGAACAATTTCGGCATCGAGGGCCTGCGCCGATACTGGACCGACCTCGGCGCGCGCTACTTCGCGCCGGTCGCCGCGCGCTGGAGCGCAGGCGGCTTGCCTGCCATCGCGGACTACTGGCGCGCGTTCTTCGCCGCCGAGCCGGGCGCGGAAGTAGAGGTGAGCGCCGACATTGCGAGCGTGACTGTCAACGTCCGCGTCTGTCCGGCCATCGCACACCTCAGAAAAGGCAAGCGCGAGATTGTGCCGTGTTTCTGCCAGCACTGCTACTTCATCGGAGAGGCGATGGCCGCGCCAGCCCGGCTGACAGTGCGTGTCGAAGGCGGCAACGGCTCGTGCCGGCAGACTTTTCTCCGGCGCGATGCCGCGCCCGCGCCGCAGGACTTGGCGTGCATCAAGGAGGCGTCATGTTAGGCTGCTACGATTTTTGCGGCCACTACGAATGGACCTTCGAATGGCTGCGCCAGCAGGGCGGCGAACCGTTGGTCCGCGAGTATTGGGATGAAGCGATTCGCTGCGACTCGCAGCGCCATGCCGCAGCGCTTATCGGCGCAAAGGGTATTGAGGGAATGAAGGAGTATTGGGGTCACACGCTCGTGGACGAGGGGGCTGGCTACTACTGCACCGCCACGGATGCCGTGTTCCGCATAGACATGCACGAGTGTCCATCGAAAGGCTTCCTGACGCGCAACGGCCTCCGCCAATACCACGACTACTGCGACCACTGCATGGGCTGGATCGGGCCGCTGCTGAAAGAACATGGCTGGGTCGTGGACCACGAGCATAACCACTGCGGCCAATGCTGGTGGGAACTCCGCCGCAGTGACGATGCAACTACGCCAAGCAAGACCGGCAAATTGAGCGGCGAGCACGATGTCCGCCATCGTGCCGACTGGTTGCCGCCGCATGGGACGATGGATGTTTATGAACGCGCCAATGACCCCGACGACAAAACGACGCGCAAGACTGACTGATGCGTGTCTCTGGATTACTCTCATGACCACCACGATTTCCTCCGCGGCTGAAGGTTGGCAGCGAATGCCCGACCTGCCGGAGCCGAACGGCGGAATGATTTGCTTTGCAGCGGGCGAGGATATCCTCGTCGCCGGCGGGACCAACTGGGAAAACGACACGAAGAAATGGCTCACGAAGCGTTGGCGGTTTGATGCGAAGGCGAACTCGTGGAAATCGCTGCCGCCGTTGTCCGCACCGCTGGGCTATGCTGCGTATGATGGCCCCTTCAGCGCCGGCGGCAGCGACGGACAGAAAACGGCTGACGCAATTTGGGGATGGAAGGCCGACCGCCTGCCCCAGCAGCTTGCACGTCTGCCGCAGCCGGCAACGCTTGCTGGAGCGGGTTTTGCTGACGGACGCTTGTTCGTCATCGGCGGCGCGGCAGAAATCGCGGACTTCAGCACGGTTACGGCGCACTGCTTCGAGTGGCGCAGCGGCTCGAAGGAAGGTCAACGTCTCCATGACTATCCCGCTGGCCCGACCGCGCTGGTGGCGGTGGCTGCCGGCAAAGGGCGCGTCTTTGCCTTCACAGGCGCGACATGGGAAGCGGCCGGCAAACAAGTGGTGAACCGAAGCGCCGCGTTTGCTTTCGACCTCACGACGCGGTCGTGGAAGCCGATCAGCCCGTTTCCATTCGCCGCGCGCGGCGTCACGGCGGTGGCGCTGGATGAGAAACGAATCTTCCTCGCCGGTGGCTTCAAGAACGCCGAGGAAGGTTTCACCGACGAGAGCTTCATCTACGACATCGCCTCCGACCGTTACAAACCGAGCACGCGGTTACCCATCCGCTCAATGGTTCATCTCGTGAAGACGCGCGAGTGGTTATGGACGCTCGGCGGCGAAGATCGTCCGAAGCATCGCTCGGCAGCGTGCTGGCGGATTCGACTCAGCGAACTATTGCAGAAGCAATAACGCCTACGCTGGGAAACGATACTTTCCCGGAATAGCCACTTCGGGGAATGGCAGGCTGCCAAACTCGTATTTGTCGGGGCCGAGTTTCATTGGCGAGTTATAGACTTTTTCCCACTCCAGCGTCTTGCCGCTGTAGGCAGACTCGCGGCCCATGATGCCGGTGAGTGTGCTCTCGGCAATGGCGCGCGCCTCGTTGATCGGTCTGCCGTCTTGAATGCTCTGGATGAGGTTCAGGTGCTCCCGCTCATAGGCGTTGCACGGCGGTCCGCTGTAACGCCAGCCCTCGCCGCCCTTGACGATGATGCTGTCCTTGCAGTTGCTGGAGCCTTTCGTGCCAAGGACAAACTCCTCCACCTTGCCGTCGCAGCCGTTGATCTGGCGGCACTGGCTGAACATCCGCGTGCCGTTCGGATACTCGAACTCGACCGCGAAATGATCGTAGATGTGGCCGTTGCGTTGAGCGGTGCGCGCCTGCCGTCCGCCGAGGCCGATGGCGCGGATGGGATGCGCGCCCATGACCCAGTTGATTACGTCGAGGTTGTGAACGTGCTGCTCGACGATGTGGTCGCCGCCGAGCCACGTGAAGTAGTTCCAGTTGCGCAACTGCCACTCCATGTCGCTCCAGCCCGCCTGGCGCTCGATGACCCAAATCTCGCCGCCGTTCCAGTAGGCGCGGCACTCCATGATCTCGCCGATGGCACCGTCCTGGATGCGCTTGATGGTCTCGCGATAACCGGGCAGGTGCCGGCGCTGCGTGCCGGCGGCGATGCCGAGGCCTTTCTGCTTGGCCAACTCGCCGGCCTCGACGACCATACGCACGCCGAACGGGTCCACCGCGACAGGTTTTTCCACGAACACGTGTTTGCCGGCTTCGATAGCGGCCTTGAGCTGCGCCGGCCGGAAATGCGGCGGTGTGGCCAGAATCACATAATTGATTTCGCCAACCGCCAGCAGTTTTTTATAGCCCTCAAATCCTGTGAAACAGAATTCGTCGCCGACGCTGACGTCGATCTTCTTCAATTGCTCGCGACACCGCGCCAACCGGTCGGGAAACATGTCCGCCAGCGCAACGACCTTGATGTTTTTGCGGGCTGATGCCGCGCCTTTCGCGGCGTCTTCGGTGTGATAACCCGCCTGCGGATAGATCACTTTCGTGGACGCGCCAAGCACGTTGAGCACCGCGCCTGTGCCGCGCCCGCCGCAACCGATGACGCCGACGCGGACTTGAAAGTCCGCCGCCGCCTGGCTGCTGAGGACGAACGGAAATTGGGCGGCTGCCACTGTGCCGGCTGTGGCGAGCGAGGAGTGCTTGAGGAATTGGCGCCGGGAGAGGGAATGCTGTGTCGTTGGATTCGCGGGGATTCCTGTGTTCATGACGGCGCATCCTAGCGCCGTCGCAAAAGCCACGCCAGAGAAACCTTCTACTCCACGGTTTCGAACCGTCACGTTTTGGCAGACCGCGCCGCTACACGTTCACCGGCTTGCCGGTCATCGCCGACTTGCCTTCGGCGAGCGTCAGCTTCAGGCCGTTGCGAGAGCTGGCGGCGGTCAGGAGATTCTTCGGCGCTTTGCCGTCCACGACATCCACGGCGTGGCGCAACTCCGCCACGTAGCCGTCCTCGTAGGCGGAGAGGTCCACTTTCTCGGAGGTGCCGTCGGGTTTCCACAAGGTGAGCGGGAAGCCCATGCGCGAGTTGAACTGGAGCGTGCCGTTCTCGAAGTAGAAATCGTAGCCGTGCTCGAAGCACAGCCCCTTGGTGGCCACCGCGCCGCCTTGGGCCGTGATGACCGGGCCTTTCGGGCCGAACGAATACTCCGTGACGACGTAGGTAACGACGCCCTTGGCGACGATGCCCTGGCTGCTCACGCGCTTCGGCATGCCGATGGCGTGGACGATGAAGTCCGAGTCGTGGATGTGGAGGTCAATCAGCGGCCCGCCGCTCGCCTTGGCCGATGCGAGCCAATCGCCCACGAGCCAGTCGGGCTGCGAGATGATGCGGCGGAGGTGCGCGCCCTTCAGTTTGCCGTAGCGGCCGTCGGCGACGCACTCGGCAGCATATTTGAACTCCGGCCAGAACCGCACGACCTGCGCGAGGAAAAGGTGCTTCCCCGATTTCTTGGCGGCGGCGACCATCGCGTCGGCGTCCTTGAGCGCGGCGGAGATGGGCTTCTCGCAGATGACGTGCTTACCGGCCTGCAACGCGCGGATGGTCACGTCGCGGTGGGCGCCGGTCGGCAGGCAGATGTCCACGAGCTGCACGTTGGGGTCGGCCAGCAACCGGTCCACTTCCTTGTAGGTGGCAACGCCGGTGAGGTCCTGCACGCCGCCGGAGTCGCCGATGTTGCCCTTGATGTCGCGCCAGTCGCCGGTGAGCCGCTTGTCAATGCTGTCGCAAATTGCGGCGACGCGCGCGTTCTGGATGTTCTTGTAGCCCTTGAAATGGGTGACGCCCATGAAGCCGAGTCCAATGAGTCCGACGTTGACCATGTTATCTCCTGTGTTGGTGGTGGAAGGTTTGTGTTGTCGAAAAGTCACGAGGCTTATAGCAGAGCGGCTCCCGCTTGTCAGGCGGAGAAATTGGCTTTGTGAGTCCCAAGCGACACGAGCAGGCTGGCACAAGTGGTTTGCGCTGCTTCTCCGTGCAGCCACCTTTGACAGCAGGTTGATGCGCGGTTTCCCAAGCGCAATGCCTCAATCTTGTCTCTGGCCCGTCGGGTCACACTCCGAACGGTTCACCGGCGGCACTTGAAGAGGCAGACGCCAGCGGCCCAGAGTTCGCGCGTGGCGGGATTGTAGCGCAGGAGTAGCGGTTTACGGTAAGGCAGGTTGCCGGTGATCTGTTGCCACGTCGCGCCTGCGTCGCGGGTCTCATACACGTCACCCTCGGTCGCGCTGCTCCATGTGGTGGTCGCAAGCCACATTCGTTTGGCGTCGGCCGGGTCGGTCTCGACGGCCACGATGATGCGGGAGCTGAACGGGAACTTCGTGAGCTGTTTCCAGCTCTTACCGTGATCCGTGCTGCGCCAGAGGTTGTTGCCGGGGCAATAGACGGTGCCGTCGGCCGTCACGTGGACGTTGAAGACCCACGTCTCGTTCTTGAAGATGCGCTGCCACGACGCGCCGCCGTCCTCGCTGCGGTAGAGGCCACCGCCCGTGGAGCAGGTGCCCCAGTAGAGCCGCTTGGAATCGGTTGGGTCAACGGCGAGTCCGAAGAACATGCGGCGGCTGCCGGGCTGGCCGGGAAGCGGCGCCCACGTGCGGCCGCCGTCCTCGGACTTGAAGACGCCGCCACCGCTCTTGCCTGATGAGGGATCGCCGTCAATGCCCAGATAGAGCGTCAGCGGGTTCTTCGGGTCGGCAACCAGCGCGCGCGGGCCGCCATGCCCCCACATGGTGTTCGCGGTCGGAATGGTCGCGGGCAGGCCGGCGGCGCTGCTCGCGTAGGTCTTGCCGCCGTCGTCGCTCATGACCACGCAGCCGGGGATGCCGGAATTCCACGATGTGCACGTGCTGACGATACGGTCGCTGCCGTTGTTGTCGGAGATGGCGAGCCGCCAGTAGTGGCCGCCGAGCTTGGAGTCGTATTTGAGGGGCCAGAGCGCGCGCCAGCGGGCGCCGTTGTCTTCGCTGACGAGCACGCCCTCGTCCATGGCCGCAGCGTAGGTGCGGCCTTTGTGGAAGCGGAGGTCATACACGCAGGAGATGTCCGCGCCGCGCACGCGCTCGGTCCAGGTGCGTCCGCCGTCCGCGCTGAGGCAAGGACGCCAGTTGGCGGCGATAAAGAGTTCCTTGGGGTTCAGCGGATTGATGGTGAGATTCCTCGGTGCGCTCAACCTCGCCGCCGTGGGGTGTTCGGTCGCCATGCTGGGATTGGCGATGGAATCGGGCGTCAGTTGCGAAGACTCCGTCCAAGTCTCGCCGCCGTTGTTGGAATAGAAGAAGCGTCCGTTCCAATCAATGGAGCCGATGACGCAAACGTCGAGCGGATTCACGGGACTCACGGCCACTTCGCACAGGGAACATTTCTTCGGGAAGCTTTGTGAGAGGTCTTTCCAAGTCTTGCCCTTGTCGGACGATTTCCAGACGCCGTCCGTGAAGAAGGTGGCGTAGATGATGTTTGGATCGCTCTCGGCCACAGCTACGCTCGCGGCCTTTTTGGGCGTGGCCAATTCGCGCCAGGTTTTGCCCGCGTCGCTGCTGAGCAAGAGGCCCGCGTCATCGGTCGCCGCGAGCACGAGCGCAGGCTCCTTCGCCGCGACCGCCACGCTGTAGATGGTGCCGCCCTGCAAAGACCCAATGCGGATGTTGCCGTATGTCTGCACGCTCTTGTTCTTGGAGAACTCTCTGACGACATGCTGATGCGGTGTCGCCGCCGACTGTGGCTGGCCCTCCGGCGCGCGGTTGAGGGCGAAGAAGAAGCGGGTGAACTTACCCACGGGCGCCTCGTTCATGAGCGGGCCGACGCAGGCGAAATCCATGCGATTCATCGCGGCCCAGTCAGGCGTGCCGGAATAAGCCCGCGCCTCGTCGGGATGGCTCTTCACGTAATCGGGATCGAGGACGAAGTCCTTCGCGCCAAGCACCACGTCTCCCCACTCAGTCTGCTTGAACAACTCGCGCAGATTGCGGCTGCGATAGGGGACGCCGGTCGTGGTCTTGAGCGTGACGAAACAGTCCTTTGGCAACGTGCCATCGCCCTTGAACGAAAAGCCGAAGCCCGCGCAATCGGTGGAGGTGACGCCCTGCGGGAAAGCCAGCGGCAGCCAGAGCCCGCCGCACCAACTGTTGTCCACCTTGCCGAACTGCACGCGCAGCATCTCCGGTGAATCCTGCTCGCCCGCCTTCTCATAGGCCACCTGCCACGTTTCCCCGCCGTCCGTGCTCTTAAAGACTTGGCCGGCAGGGCTGCCCGCATAGACAGTCTTGCCATCGGTCGGGTCTACGGCGACGCAACGGATGCTGCGCTTCCTCTCGCCGGTGATCCGCAACTCCTTGCGGCCGGTATTAGGCAGCAACCGCCAGTGCTCGCCGCCGTCCATGCTCTTGCAAAGACCGTCCTCCGTTGCGGCATAGACCGTCTGCGGCGCCGTGCGGTCCACGGCGAGCGAGTAAACCGCGTAATCAGCCAACCCGTTGTTGATCAACCGCCAGTTACGCCCGTGGTCCTCGCTCTTGTAAACGCCCGCCACATCGCCGCCCATGTAGATCACGCCGTCCTTGGTCGGATGGAATACAGCCGAGAAGAAAAAACCACCACCGCCCCACCCAGCCCACTCCCACGCCGGGGCGGATTGCGTGGTCGTCTGCGCCCCTGCCGTCACCGTGACCAACAACACGATCACCAGACAAAAGATCTTATTCATAAGCTTTCTCTGCTGCACAGCCATCTTCATCTTTGCTTTCCCAACACAGTTCGGTTGAGTTTGCTTCTCACATCTGTTGTTCAACGTGCCAAATGCGAACTTATTGGCAGGCGAAGCCCACGATGATGCCACCGGGATCAAATCGTTGGCGCATAGATCATCGGCATATCCACACCGGCATGCCTAGTGCCGACCGACCATTGCGAATGAACTCCGCTACTTGGCCGTGTAGCCGCCGTCCACCGGAAGGTTCACGCCGGTGACGTAGCGCGCCGCCTCGCTGAGCAGGAAAATCACCGGCCCGCCGAGGTCGGTGTCATCCGCCATTCGTTCCAAGAACGTCCGCGATTTATAGCGGCTCAGGAACGGCTCCGGCTGGTGGTTGAAGAACCCGCCGGGCGAAAGGCAGTTCACGCGGACGTTGTCGCGGCCGAACAGCGCGGCGTAGTAGCGCGTGAGGTTGATCATGCCGCCTTTGTGGAAAAAGTAATCCGGCGGCGGCTCGCCCATGTTCGTGCCTTCGTAGAGTTCGAGGCTCGGCCCGATCATGCCCTGCATGGAACCAATGTTGACGATGCTGCCGCTTTTCCGCCGGCACATCACCTCGCCGAACGCACGCGTCATCAGGAATACACCTGTCGCGTTGACGCGCATGGATTCCTCCCACGCGGCAACTGGCGCGTTTGGCGATTTCATCGGGCGCGCCACGGAGTTGTTGACCAGCCCGTCCACGCGGCCAAAACGCTCCAGCACACGATCACGCAGCGCCAGCACGGAAGCTTCGTCGCCCTGGTCGAGCTTCTCCGCCACGACGGAGCGGCCTTTGGCGGTTTCCTCGGCGGCGACTGCTTCCAGCTTGGCGACATCGCGTGACGCGATCACCAGCTTCGCGCCAGCGGCGGCGATGGCGGTCACCAGCCCGCGCCCAAACAATCCCGCGCCGCCGGTGAGGACGATGACTTTATTTTCAAGACTGAATGAGTTCATCGGTAAACAGCGTCCGTCTTCTTGGCCGGCGCAGCTTTGTGGAACGTGGCGATGAGCTGTTTGAAATACTCGCCAATCCCGATCACGTCGGCGCCGAGCGTAAAGATGGAAACGCCTTCAGCTTCGAGCGCCTCGCGGGTGTCAAGCATGCCGGCGGTGACGACGTATTTGCCGTGCTTGCGCGCGGCTGCAGCGACGCGTTTGCGCGCGGCGACGACCTCCGGCAGCTTGACCTGCGCCACTTTGCCGATGAGATGGCTGTAATCGCCGGGACCGAACAACAGCGCGTCGTAGCCCGGCACGGCGGCGATCTCCTCCACCTTTGCCAACGCCTCCGGCGACTCGATCTGGAGAATGAGCAGTCGCTCGCGGTTGCTGTGCTCGATGTATTCGGGATAGGGCACCTGGCAGAAGATGCCGTCCATATTCCCGCCATCAATCGGCCGGCGGCCGAGCGGATGAAACCGCGTCATCTCGACGATATGCCGCGCCTCTTCTGCCGAGGAGACGTGCGGCACCATGATAGCGGTCGCGTCGGCCTCGAACGGCTTCACGTATTCGCTGTAGGAACCTTTTGCGACGCGCACAATCGTGTCCATGTCGTAGAGCTTCGCGGCGCGGATCATGTGCTCGATATTGAGCCAGTCATTTGGCACGTGCTCGTTGCAGAGCCAAATGGCGGACGCGCCGGCCAAGCCGGCCAGCTCGACGACACGGGGATCAATCAGGTTCAGTTTCAACACCGTCGGACACTGTCCGGCGCGGAGTTCTCGGAGAATGCGGCTGGAGCGTAGTTTCATAGTTGTTAGATTAGATAAGGAACATTCGGGCTGAAAGCTCAAAGACAATGGTGATTCATCGGCGTTGTCTTACTTCGCCGGTGGCGTCCAGATGACCACGCCCATGTGGTAGCGACGATGGGCGGGCGCGCCGTTGCTGTAGTAGGCGGTGAGAATCTTGCCGTCGCGCATCTGCGCGCTGGCGGGATAACCGCAGTCGCCGCTGAGCAGATCGTTCACGAGCGTCAACGGCTCGCCCCACGTCTTGCCTTCGTCGGCGCTCAACCTCGCCAGCACGCCTTGCTGGCCCTTGATGCGGTTGCCGTAGGTCACGACCAAGCGCCCGTCCTTCAAACGCATGAGATGCCCTGGATGCTGTGATGCGCCACTCACCGGTTCAGCGAATGTCCATGACTTGCCGTCGTCGTCGGAACGGAAAAGGTCGAGCCGCTGCTTGGTCTTGCCGAGCGAACGGGCGGCGGCCAGCCATTTGCCCGAACCCAGATGAAAGATCGCGGTCTCGTTGTTCGAGTCGCTGATGCAAGACTGCACTTTCCATGTCTTGCCGTCGTCCGCGCTGCGGAACATCCATACGCCGTCCTGTTTGGTCTTCCTGTCGCGCGCGTAACACGCCACACGCAGCGCGCCGTCACCGCCGGGCAGAACGTCGCCGAACGGGATATACTCTGTCCGGTCTTCCGAGGCCCGCGGGAAAGACTCCTTGTCAACCTTCCATGTGCAGCCGCCGTCCGAAGAACGACATATCCACGGCGCCAACACCTCCACCAGCGCCGCCACCTTGCCTTTGTCGTCTTTCTTCAGCGACCAACCGGAGGAGAAGACAAGCATGTCGCCGTTGTTGGCCAAGCCCGCCGCGACGTTCATGCGATTGGCCGAGTCCTCGTGCGGCGCGGCCGTCCCGCGCTTCGACCAGAACAGGCCGTCGCTTGTCACCCAACACTCCACGTCGCCCTCCGCCCGTCCGTGCGTGGGCTTGTTGAAGATGGTGGCGATGATCGTCCCGTCGCGCAACGCGGCGAGGTTTGGCCAAGCACAGACATTATCAATGGCGACATAGCGCGTCGTGATGACCGGCGCAGCCGGTTCGGCGGCGCCAAGTTTCCCGGCGAGTGCGCCGGCCAGAACGGTAATAAGAATCAGTGATTGTTTCATAGAAACCTCATTTCTCCAGTTCGCCCAGCACTTCATTCACTTTCACCACGCGCCCGCCCTGCTCGCGGCTGCGGCTGCCGGCGATGATGACGGACATCAACTCAATGGTTTCCTCGAACGGATATTGCCGTTTGCCGGTCCGCAGGAATTCGATGAACGCGACAAGCTGGCCGCGGAAGGCGTGGTAGGTATCGCGCAGCGTAAGGGCGGTCTGGCCCTTGGTGCCGTAGAGATGCACGCCGCCGAAACTGCCGTAGGCGTCGTGGATCGCCGCGAGCGTGAGCTGCACGCCGCTGCGGTGCATTACGTGCACGATGTCGGAGCCGTCGCGATGGTTCGTCTGGACCGACTCGAATCCCGGCCCGACGAGCGGTTGGACCGCCTCCAGCGCGTGGATGCCGTAACGTTCCCACGTCTTGCAGGTGAAGCTCGTGATCCAGCGCAGGTCGCCCAGTTCATCTCGCCGCGCGGCCACATCGCGAATCTCCGGCGCGTAGCGCATGCCGCTGTTGGAGAGGATGCGGCCCGTCTCGCGATGCCAGCGGATGAACTGCCGCAGGTCGGGCATGTTGATCGCCATCGGCTTGTCCACGAACACCGGAAGGCCCGCCTCGATGAACGGCCTCGCGCGGCGGATGTGATCGTTGCCGTCGTCGGTCGCAACAACCACGGCGTCCACATGACCGATGACGTCCTCAGGTTTCGCGACAACGTGCTCGATGAGTGACGCCGCAGCAACCTTTGGCGCGTCGGCGGGGTCGTCGGTCCAGACGTGGGTGACTCGCGCGCCAGGAACGCGGACTGATTCGAGCGGCTGTGCGCCGAGGTATTTCGGAATCGCAGCGTAAGGACACTTTGCCATCTCGGTCGGGTTATAGCCGTTGATGATGGCCGACCACGAGTAAGGGTGGCCATTGCCCTCAATCATACCCAGCATTGCCAGTCGGATTTCCTTGCTCATGCGATCTCCACTGCCTTTCCGCTACGCGCTGATTCGAGCGCGGCGAGGTTGAACTTCAGTGTCTGCGCTGCTTCGTCGAGCGTGGCGAGCGGTGTCGCCTTGCCATGCATCCCGTCGAGGAACGCGTTTGCCTGCGCGATGAACACGTCGTCCCGCTCCAGCGGCGCGGCCTTGTGATGCTCCCACGTGCTCGCGCCGCGCCGGAACACGCTCCATCGTTGCTCATGGCCCTCGACGCGCACGCTACCGCCCTCGCAGTGAATCTGTATCGTCATCTCACTCGGCGCCTGAAACTGGTTCAGCGCGTAGTTCACCAGCACGCCACCATTGCGCGCGGCCACGCTCACGGTGTCCTCGACCGTCACGCCCTCCAGTGCCTGATGCGCTGCGTCGCAGAACAAACGCGTCGTTGGCCCGATGAACCACTCGACGGCGTTTGCGATGTGCGTCAACGCGTCCTGGATCGCCCCGCCGCCCGATTCGTGTCGCGCGTAGTAAATCTCCCGATACGCTGGCCGGAACGTCGGGAAATGCTGCCCTGTGGCGACGCTCACGTGCAGCGGTCGGCCAATCTCGCCGCTACGTAGAAACTCCCGCGTGCCGAGAATCCACGGCATCAGGTGATACACATACGCCACCGCCGTGAAGCAGCCCGACTTTGCCGCCGCGTCGCGCAGTTCGTCCACCTTCGAGCGGTTCGTGCTCAGGGGCTTCTCAATGAACGTCGCCGCGCCATGCCGCAGCGCGGCGAGGGCGAGGGCAACGTGGGTGTGGGCCGGCGTGGCGATGACGATGCCGTCGTAGCGGCGGGCGGTGAGCGCTGCGTTGAAATCGGAGAAGCTGGCGACACCGTATTGCTGCGCGACGCGTTGCAGCAGTGCTGTGTTGGCGTCGCACGCCGCCACTTCTGCGCGCCCGGTGCGTTGGAAACAGCGCAGATGTCGCTCGCCGATGCTGCCGCAGCCGACAATGAGGATGACGTCGTTCATGGTGAGTTCGTGTCAGTTGACCTCAAAACCGGCACGAGGTCAACACACCGAGCGGGGACAAAGTCCACCGCGCTTTCGGATTGAAGGTTCATGACTGATGGGGATTCTGAATTTTTATTCCTCCGGCACGTAGCGGGTAGCGACGGTAAGGCCGTCCAGTGATTTCGTTTCCGGGGCGAAGAGCGCGCTGGCGATGAAGCCGGCGACATAGGTGACGACGCAGCCAATGCAGGCGTGCCAGAGGAATGAGACCTTGGTCGCGAAACAAATCGGCAGCAGCACCGCGATGCCCACAAACCAGCCCACGATGGCGCCTTTTCCGTTGGCGCGCTTGGTGAGCATGCCGAGGAAGAACAGGCCGAGCAGCGGGCCGCCGGTGATGGCCATCATCTTGACTGCGCCCTCGACCAGCGTGCCCATCCTCTCGACCACAAACGCCAGCGCGCACACCAGCACCCCGAAGCCGATGGTCATCCAGCGTGCCAGCCGGAGTTGCACCGCCTCGCTCACATCGGGCCGCCAGAGACGTTTGTAGAAATCCATCAACGCCGCGGTGGTCATCGCGTTGATGCCCGACGAACACACATTCATGCTCGCGGAGAAGATCGCCGAGATGAGCAGGCCGCCCATGCCGGCCGGCAGGGCGTTGACGACAAAGTATGGCAGAATCTGGTCGGCTTTGCGGATCGCCCCGGACGCGAGCGGGTCGAAGTGTTGCGACTGGTAGTAAGCGTAGAGCACCACGCCCGACAGATAGAACACCGCCGTCACGGGCAGCGTCATCCACAGCCGTGCCCAGAGGCCGCTTTGCGCGGTCTTCAGGCTCGTCGCGGTCATGTAGCGTTGCACCGCCACCTGGTCGGTCGCCATCTGCACCAGCGCGTGGAACGCCTGGCCCAACACCAGCCCCCACAAGGTCACGCGCACCATCGGGTCGAGGCTCAGATCTACGGTGAGCTTGCCGCCCGCGCGCGCGATGTCGTAGGCACCGCCAACGCCGCCGGGGATATGCCAGAACGCCACGATGAAGATGAGCAGTTGTCCACCGAACAGGACGACGAACTGGATCGCGTCAACCCAGATCACCGCCTTGATTCCTCCCTTTGCCGCATAGAACGTCGCCAGCGCGCCCGTCACTACGATCGTGAACCAGAGCGGCATGCCCGTGACCTGTTCCATCGCCAGCGCCGGCGCGTAGATGGCCAGCGCCAGCCACAACAGCACGCGCGTGATGAACAGCGCCGACGCCAGCGTGCGCACGCCGACCGAAAACCGTTCCTCCAGATAGTGATACGCCGTGAAAAACTTGGCGCGGTAGAAGAACGGGATGAAGAGCGCCGTCGTGACCGGCGTGGCGATGAAGAAACTCAATCCGACCAGCGTGTAGCTCGCGTCATGCGCATAGACCTCGCTCGGCGCGCCGAGGTAGCTGATGCCGCTGAACATCGCCGAGAGAATGGACAGCCCGACCATCAACGATCCCATGCTGCGCCCCGCCAGCAGAAATTCCTTCACCGACCCCTGCTTCTTCTTCGCGAACACAAATCCGAGCAGCGCCGAGCCAAGGAGATAAACCGCAAACACGGTGTAATCGAGCGTTGAGAAGCGCGCCATCATGAGTTAGAGCCGGGTCTAATGTTGTTCATGCCAATCGAGCAAATCCGCTCTGTCCCACCGCGCCACCGGCCTCGGCCCGCAAGCGTCCTGCGCCCTGCAAGGCCGCGAGTTCCCCGCACACTTCGCCGAGCGCGGACAGCAGCGTCTCCACCATCTCCGCCGTGTGCGGCCACATCACGTAATACTGGCCGGACGCCAGAATGCCGTGCTGGACCATCTTGCGAATGCAGAGTGTCTTCGCTGCTTGGCTGTCCGCGCCGAGATCAAAGGCCAGCGATGGCGCGCACGGCATCCCGCCGACCTTCATGCGGAGCGACGGATGGTTCGCCGCGACCTGCCGCAGGCCGGCTTGGAGCTTCTGGCCAAGCGTCCACACGTGTTGTTGCGCCGACACTCGCTGCATCTTGCGCACGCACGCGAGCGCCGCGGCCGGCCCGACGCCATCCGTCCAATAACTGCTCGAGACGAAGCTGGCATTGGCCGCGTCCATAACCTCGCCCCGGCCAACGATGGCAGCGCATGGGAACCCGTTGCTGATGGCCTTCGCATAAACGACGACATCGGGCTGGATGCCAAGCTGGGCGCAAGCGCCGGGAAAGCCGAATCGCCAGCCGCTGGTGACCTCGTCCACCATGAACACCGCGCCCGCCGCACGGCAGGCAGCGGCAACCTTGTCGAGGAAGCCGTCGCGCGGCTCTTCAGAACGCATCGGCTCCATCATGACGCCAGCGAGCTTGCCATCGAGTTTCTTCAACGTGGCCTCGAACGATGCAAAGTCGTTGTAGCGGAACGGCACGGCGGTCCCGGCCAGTTCACGCGGCACGCCGAGCGGTTGCAGGCCCGGCAGCAAGTGACCGTCGAGTGCGTTGGTCTCGCCGAGGTTCGCCGCGAGATACCAGTCGCTCCAGCCATGATAGCCGCAGAAGGCAATGCCGCTGCGGCCGGTCGCCGCGCGCGCGATCCGCACCGCCTGCGCGAGCGCCTCGCCACCGCCGCGCGCGTAGCGCACCCGCTGCGCCCACAGATGGAGGCCGAGCAGCAGTTCCGCCAGTTCCACTTCGTCCGGCGAGACGAGCGTGCAGTAGCTGCCGAGGCTGACGCGGCGCTTGACCGCGGCGTTCACGTCGGGATCGGAGTAGCCAAGCAGGATCGCGCCGACGCCGCCGGTGAAATCGAGATAGCGGCGGTCGTTGGAGTCCCAAATGAACGCGCCTTCGCAGCGCGAGTAGTATTGAGGCCACGAGGCGGGATCGAAGCTGACGGCGCGTTTGGAGAGCAGGCCCGTGCCGCAAGCGACCCGCTGTTGCGCGCGCGCCCACAATTCAGGCCCTGACGGCGCGGGCGGCAAGTCTTTCACATCCAGATGCGGCGCAAGCAGGCGTAGCGCGTTGTTGCGGAAGATGTCGCGCAGGTCGCCATCGCCCAAGCCTGTGATCTCGCACGCCTCGCGCAGACAGAGCAGCGACTCGATGCCGACGAGCGTGAAGCTCTCAAACTGAGTGACCGCTTTCGCGGGCAGGTCGTCGGCATAGACCCACGTGAATCCGTCGCCCATCGTGAAGCACTTGCCGCGCAAGTCGCTGATCGGGTAGTCGGACCCGTAAAGCACGCGCCGCGGGCCGAGAATCTCCAGCGCGGCGCGCATGGCTTCCGTTTCGGTCACGCCGCCGGTGTCCACGACCACGTTGTCGAGATCGCTCATGCGCGCGAGACCCGCGAGCGCGTTGCGGTAGTTGAACGAGCGCGCGACGTGGGCGAGCACGACACGGCAACGCGGATACTTCCGGCACAACCGGCGCAGCGACTCCCGGTTGCTCTCGTCCGCGATGCCGAGACTGCGGACGATGTGCAGCATGAGCACGCCATCCATCCCGTTGCAGAGTTCCCACATCCACTCCGGCGCGAACTCCTCAATCGTTGCCTGCGCTGTGTCGGCGACGGGCGCGTAGAGCCGATACGGTTTGATGCCGACGAAGCGATGCTTGACGATGAGTTGCCGTGCCCATGCCGGATCGTCCTCCGGCGCCAGCAGCGCGAGCGCGCGGCTCACGGTGGTGGCCTGTGCTGCAGCGATCACGCCGGCAACGAACGCATTTTCGCCAACGCGGTCGTTGCCGGCGCTGGGATAGCCGAAGAACAGCCCGTTGACCACGCGGCCGGGAAGCCAGCGGCTCATCGTGTCGTTGAACTGCCGCAAACCGAACGCCGTGTCGGCGGGAATGAACTCAGGCCGTTTCCCCTCGGCGAAGTGCCGGCTGTGAAAGAGGTGCGTGTGCGCGTCGAAGACTTCGCGCGGCACGAAGTCATCTAGGCGCGTTTTGACCAACCGCGCGTCAGCCTCGATCAGTTGTTCGCAAAATCTCATGCTCATGACTTCTCGATTAGAACCGGCCGTGCGTCTCCACCAGCTCGCGCATGATGGCGATGCGGCGCTCGTCGGCGCCGGGCGGCACTTGGTCGCCTGCGTTGGCGATGAAGCGGCTGGTCGTCTTCTTTTGGTCGAGCCACTCCATCGCTTTCGCCTCAAACTCCGCCAGCGGCGCGTCGGGCATCCAGAGGTTGGGCGAGACACCGCCGGAGAGGATGAATCGCTCGCCAGCTTCGCGGCGACACTCGGCGGCGTTGAGGTCGCCGGTCGGCGCGGGCGTGACGGCGTCGGCGCAGTCCGCGCCGGTGTCCCGGATCATGCTGAGCGCGCCGCGCAGCCTGCCGTCTATGTGCACCGCGACAAACTTGCCGGCACTGTGGAGGCGCGCGATGGTTTCGTTGTAGAAATCGCGGGACCACTCGTTGAAAAACGATGGCGGCTGGATGTCGCTGGAGAAGTTGTCACCCATGATCACGACCTGTGCCGGTGACTGGCAAAGCAGGTCAACGAGTTCGAGCGTGTTCCGGTTCACGCTGTCCACCGTTTCGTGCATCAGGCCGGCCCAATCGGCGGCTGCGTAAGTGGCCGCTTCGACGCCCATCCAGTAGTTGAGCAGATGCCCCATCGCGCTGTAGCCCAGCGGCATGTAAACGACTCCGCAATCGCCCACGTAACGGTCCCACGCGACATAGCGGTCCCAGTGGGGCGCGAATCGCCGCCGCGACATCGCATAGCCGAACACGCGCAGGTCCGTCTCGGTCTGGATGCCCCACCGGCTGATACCCCATGCGTAGGAGCGTTCCTCCCAAGTCCTGACGCGCTCAATTGAACCGAGCGGCGTCTCTATCCGCCAGACGATTTCGGGGACACCGCCGTTGGTTTGTCGCTCGGTGACGGCCTTCACGTCAGGCGCGAATGTCGCCGAGTAGAACGCGGCGAGATTGGGCAGATAGAAGCCGACGCGGGCGCGCTTGTGGTAGTCAATCAACTCGCGTTCCGGCTCGACATACACCTGGCTCAAGTCCCACGGCAACCGCCGGCGGTGGTAGAACCAGTGCGACAGGTCCAGCATGTAAGGCACCACATCCGGAGTCTCTCCGCGGAACACTGCCAGGATTCGTTCGCGCAATGTCATAAAGTCGTCATGAGTTTATTGTTTCGGCTTCGGCATGAATGCAAGTGTCACATCTGGGTCTGACTGTGCGAACACACCCATCGTCAGGCACACGACAAAGAGAGTAATGCAGGCGCTGCGCATAAAACAGGCTAGTAGAGTGTCCAGTGCGCTTGGCGTAACACCGCGCGCTTCGGTTCCTTCATGCTCTCATACCAGACGGTCAGCAGCGAGCCGTCCGCCAGTTCCACGGTGCTCGGATAGCCAAGGTCGCCGCCGATGCCGTCGCCGGAGATGATCATCGTCTCGCTCCACGTCTTGCCGTTATTGGTGCTCAAGCGTGCCTGGTTGCCGAACGGCGGGCGGCGGTGGCCGTAGGTCATGAGCAGTCGCCCGTCACGCAGCTTGAGTAGATGCGAGGGGAGGCCGTAACAGATGGGATGCGGCTCGCTCCACGTCTTGCCGCCGTCCGACGATTCGGCTTGTAGGGTCCAGCCCGCGTTGGCTTTGTTGTGATTGCGGATATGCGCGACAAGCGTGCCGTCGTTGGCTTCGACGATGTGAAGTTCGTGATAGCCTTTCGTCGCGTTGTCGTCCTTGCGCGCGGGAATCCCGGCCAGCCAGCGCCACGTCCGGCCGTCGTCGGTGGACTCGCATACGCCGATCTTCTTGTCGTCGGTCCACAGCTCTTTGCCGGCGTAGAGCAGGCGGCCATCACGAAGTTGGATGGGACCGTGCGGGCTGCCCACAATGGTTGGCAGCCGCGTGGACCATGTTTTGCCGCCGTCTGTTGAGCGGATGAGCCACACACCAAGCTCGGCTTTGCGTTCCTCTTCGTTTAACCGGTTGTGACAGGCCTGCCAGCGTGCAAGCTGTTCCGGCGACATCTTCACCGTCCCCCAACCCTTGCTTGTCAGTTCCCCGAAGATCTCCTGCTTCTTCAGATAGGACTCGTAGGCGAGGGACGTGAACGTGGTGACGAGTAACGTGCCTTTGGCGGTCTCGATGACGCCAGTGTCCCGGTCGTCGGTCGCGGTATCAAGCAACACGCGCGGCCAACTCCATGTCGCGCCGTCGTTGCGCGAGGTCATCGCGTGGATTTGGCCGAAAGGACAGACGTGATGCTCGCGTCCGCCGGAATACGTGACCCAGAGTTCGCCGTTGGCCCGCCGCGCGACGGTCGGCCAGCCGTGGTAATACTCCGGCTGCTGACTGATGATCTTGGTCGCGATGATCTTCGCCGCCGGAGCCGCTGACACGCGGCGTGGCAAGCCAGCAAGTGCGGCGACGGAGAGACTGCCTGCTGTTTGGAGAAAGCAACGACGGGAAATGGGGGTGGCAGGATGTGTTTTCATGATGTTGTTGGGTTTGAGATTCGATTACGGGGTGAATTGAAGCGCATAGACGTCCGCGTCCTTCATCACAAAGCGCAGACGCACGGGCTTGCCGGCCAGGGCGCTGACATCGGTGCCGGACTTCCATGCGACTGTGGCGTCGAGTTCATCACCGTAGAGCAGCGGCATGTCGGCGAGCGCGAAGCCGGGGAGCGGCTGACCGCTAGCATCTTGGATCTCGACTTGCACGGAGCCTGCGGCGGATGTGGCGTAATTCAGCACGAGATGGCCGCCGGAAAAAATCATCGGGCGCGTGGTGAACTCGCCTCCGCGCGCCCCGGCGTGCGCCGAGGCGATGCGGTGGCGCGGCAGCACTAGCCGGCGGATCCGGTTGTCGGGCCACTGGTAATGCTCGCTGATGTAGAGCGACCATTCGCCGGGCGCGGTTTGGGCGATCCCGCACGCCGGCATGTTGTTGCGGTCGGTCCAGTTCTTTTCGTCGCGACCGGGGCGGACCCATGCTTCGAGGAACGTCCGATCCCAGTTCACGCCATCGCGGCTCGACATGAAGGCGGCGTCCGACACGCCTGGGTTCTTGTGCGCGGCGATCTTCTTCCGCTGCGGCATGAACCGTTTCGGAAACGAGAGCAGCAGATGCTCCGCGTCCGGGCACGGCAGCGTGGCGCTCGTGTAGAAATGTTCAAGCGGCGCGTCCTTGGCGTAGCGATTCGGCGTGCCGTCGCTCCAGTGCAAAAAGTCCGTGGAAGTGCTGCTCTGGATCGTGCGGACGTTGCCGGCATAGGCGCGGTTGTAGCAGCGGTATTGGCCGCGCACGGAATCCCAGAACGCCAGGTTCTGTGAATCGAACGCGCCCTTGGTCAGCACCGGCTCGCGCTGGAGTTTGCGCCAGTGCAAGCCGTCCGCCGACGCGAAGGCATACAGTCCGCCGGGCGTGTCGCCCGTAATCCAGTTCTTGCCAGGCTGCTTCACACCGCCGAGCGCCTTGTAGCGTGCATCCGGCTTGGCAGCCGGGTTGGTGTCAAGAAAGGGCGTGAAGTTGTGCGACTCGATCCCTTTCCAGATGACGTTGTTCTCTTTGGATCCCTGGATTTCGATGAGGCCGAGTTTCGGACGGGTAAAATGGATGCCGTCCCGGCTCTCGACGACGCAGGTGACCTGGTCTTCGGAACTGTCCGCGCCGCCGACCGAGCCGCGATAGTAGAGGCGGATGAGCGGGCCGTCCTGCACGACGCGGAAGTAAGCGCTGGTGATGCCCTCCCACGGCGCGTCGGTGGCGAGCACGACCTCGCGACGCTGCGGCTCCTGGAGCTTGAGCGACACGTCGCGGCGCGCGGCGACGAGCCAGTCGTCCACGAACAACTCCCAGCGCGAGCCAATGTCGAGTGGCGTATCGGCTGCGCATGCTTGGTTGGCGGTGAATGCAACCAAACCGGCAGCGAGCGCCAGCCATGATTGGAGGATGTTTTTGTTGGTCATGGTGTTTGGTATTCTGGAAGGGTGAGAGACGAGGTGAAGATCAGGGGGCGAAGCGGAGCGCGAAGACATCCGCGTCCTTCATCACGAAACGCAGGCGCAGCGGTTTTCCGGCGAGCGCGCTGAGGTCGCTGCGGCCCTTCCAGTTCACTACGCGGTCGAGTTCGTTGCCGATTTGCTCCTGGCAGTCCGCGAGTGAGAAACCGGGCAACGGTTGGCCGCCCGCGTCCTGCAACTCAACCTTCACGCCGCCGGCGGCGGAGGTCGCGAAGTTCAGGGATAGCTCGCGGCCCGCGAAGACCAGCGGTTTGGTCACCATCTCGCCGCCGTGATAGCCAGCCCACAACGACGCGAAGCCATCGAGCCGCAGCGAGTAGCGCCGCAGGTGCGCCGTCGGCTGGGCGTAGTTCTGGTTTACATACACCGACATCTCGGCCGGCCCGGTTTGCACCACGTTCAGCGCTGGATAGCCGGTGCGCGACACCCAGTTCTGCGGGCCGATGCCGCCACGAATGAAGCCTTCCAGAAATGTCCGGTCGTAGAAGGCAACATGGCCGGGGCCTTCGCAGGGGCGGGTTGTCATGAAGATCGCGTCGGAGGTGTCCTTGAAGTAACCCGGGTTCACCTTGATCGCCTTGGCCTGCTCGTCGGTGAGCACGCGCCGGCCCGGCATGAACCTCGCCGCGACGGCCACGTAGAGGTGCGGCGCGCGGAAGTAGGGATGGGTCTGGTTGGTGTAGAGATGCTCGATCGGAGCCGGCCCTGACGGATGGCGATACTCCATCAGCACGGGCGGCGACCAGTGCAGGAAGTCGTCGCTCTCGCTGCGGACGATGCGGCGGATGCTTTTCTCGAACACGCGGAAGTAGCAGAGGTATTTGCGCTCCGCCGGCGACCAGAACGGCACGTTTTGCGAATCGAACATGTATTTGAAAGGCACCATCGCCTTGGTGATCACCGGCTCAGACGCCATCCGTTGCCATCGCAAGCCGTCCGGCGATTTCCACGCGATCAGTCCGCCGCCCTCCATCGTGCCGCCAAGCGCCTTGAACCGTTCGTCCGGCGCAACACCCGGCCGCGCGTCGAGGAACGGGCAGAAGTTGTGCGTGACCGGTGAAGCGTCCGCGAGGACGACGTTGTTCTTCTTCGTTCCCCGGACTCCGAAAATCCCCACGTCCGGCCGCGTCCATCGCACGCCGTTGGTGGAGACGGCGCAACAGGTAACTTCGTTCGTGCTCCCGTCACGGTCCGAAACTGCCTTGCCGCGATAGAAGGCAAGAAGCCGGCCGCCATCGCGCACGATGGTCGCATAACCGCTGAATGGCCCCTCCCACGGTTGATCAAACTTCAAGGCGATCCCCTCGTCGCGCGGCGTGTGCAGATGCAGTTGTGCGCCGCTGAGCTTCTCAATCAAAAAGTTATCCACAAACAACTCACGGCGTGAGCCGATGTTCAGCGGCGAATCGGCTCCACGGATGCTGTCGGCTGCGACCATGAGCAAACTGGCAGCGATTGCCAGCGATGATCTGAGGATGTTCTTGTTGTTCATAATGGAGGCGGTGTGTGTTGCGACAATATGATGGAGATAGTAGCGGAAGTTTATGGCTGCGTCATCGCTGGTTGACAGTTACTCGCAGGTCACATAAGCAGCGAAGAATTGTGGCTCGGCATGTTTACTTTTCTTTAGATGAATGCGCAGTCGAACGGTCTTGCCCACCAGCGCATCAAGACTGGCTTTGGGCCATTTCACCGCGCAGTCGAGGCCGTCCTTTCCGGTGGCTACACCCGCGTTATCGCCTGAATATTCCGACAGCAGGCCGAATCTCTCGTCGGCGATCTCCACGCTCATGCCTCGCACACCATCGGCGTTGAGAGTCACCTTGCAGCCAGTTTTATCGAGCGTCATGGGTGCGGTCCAGACGGAACCTTCCGTGGCGCGCGGATACAACCCGAGCGCGCCCCAACGGTCGCGCGGCAAGGTGGCAAGGCCAATGTCCGCATGGTAATTCTCCACCTTCTCGGAATTCACCCAGCGGCCGTGGTAAATGCGTGTTTCGTTGCCCACGTTAATGATGCCGTTGCCCTGACACAGCACCACTTCATGTCGAATATCTGGTGACACAACAGGCTTGGACTCGCTGCGGTGCAGATACACATACCCCTTCACCGTCTCGCGGAAATGCTGGCCGTCGTTCGAAACAACCAGGCCCCAGTCCGCCGAGGTTGTCGCGCGTCCGAACCAGTCGCCCGCATAAGGCCGTGCATGCCACCGCGCATAAAGTCCGACGAGCACGTTGCCCATGCCCATCGGAGCCACGCCCAGATGCACCTGCTCGCCGGCGCGATCCAATCCCCGGTCATTCGAATTTGCCGGTTCCGGCAGCAAGAAGGATTCACCGGCCTCTTGTATCCAGTTGGTGAAGTCCGGCGACACCCAGACGAAGCCTTGGCGTCCTGCCTTGTGCCCGCCTTCGCTTACGCCAAAGGGCGCAAACTGAGCATTGATGTAGTAGAGACCGTTGTGCTGGTAAAACGAGCACGGCTCCAGTCCCTCGCTGATGGGCGCATCCGGGCCAGCGGTCCAGTGAATGCCATCCGCGCTGGTCGCCGTGCGCACCGACATGCAGCGCTTATGCCCGGGCAGGTTTTCATAGACCATCTTGTAGCGGCGGCTGGCGTCGGGATCGCGCTCATCCTTGATTACAAACGCGCCCTCGGTCTGCGCGTCGGGCAGGGCGATGGCATTGTTGTCGCGGCCTCCGTTGTATTCCACCTGTCCCAGATTCGGCTTGGTCCACGTAATGCCGTCCGGACTCTCCGCGTAGCAGATGGGGCTTTCTTTGATTCGGAAGCTGCCACTTGGGTTCTCCTGCTTGGAGAAGACCCTCGCGCCGTAATACCACATGCGGAACTTCCCGCCGTCTTGCAACACCGTGCCATAGAAATGCGTGGCCAGGGTATCCGTCGCATGCGGATTGTTGCGGCTCGGCGAGAGCACAGGCTCAGGCCGCACCTTAAGCTTCGAGAGGTAGTAGCAGAGATCCTTTTTCAGCGGCAGTGAGTAGTCATCAATCGCCAGAAGTGTTGCCCGGCGCTCGACACGGCTGCCAAGAATGGTGACGGCACTGGCGGGTTGTTTTTCAGCGGCGAACCCCAGCCCCGCCAGCAGCAGCAGCAAGGCCGCGCCAAGGAGCGAGGATTTGAGGGTGGTGCGATGTGCGGTTGGCAGTGTGTGTTTCACGATGTTGTGCGTTGGTTGATTGTGTCGCCGGTGGAGTTACCACTCACCGTCGCGTTTGAACTTGGCTTTCACGTTGGCGCTGAACTGGACAATCGATCTGTCGAGGTCAGTGAGAATGTCCTCGGTGCGGCGACCCGCCGAACCACGAGCGACGGGGATGACGGTGGTGCACTCGTTGGAGTCCATGAAACGCGCGGCATCGAGCAAGTCCGGCTGGTCCTCTGGTGCGATGACCAAGAAGCCATGTTTGTCCGCGTGGATAAGATCACCGGGGCGCACTTTGCGGCCAAAAACCTCGACTTCGCAATTCCAGCGGACGGGATGCACATGCGCGTGACCCACGCAGAGCCGCCGGGCGAGCGCCTTGAATCCGGCGTTGGTCATCTCGTCCACGTCGCGGATCGCGCCATCGGTGATCGTGCCCACGCATCCAAGGGCGCGGTGGACGTTACTGTTCACCTCGCCCCAGAACGAACCGATGACGCGCGGCTTGTCGAGGTCCTGCACGACGACAATCTTCGGTCCCGGCACGCCCGCGACGTAGCGGCGATATTCTGCTCCGGCGTCCGGGTTTGCCTTTCGATGCTTTGGATTGCTTGGCTCAATGACGACGGTGACAGCGTAGCCAACCATTGGCCCCAGCTGCGGCATGAAATCGCGCGTCTCCTCGATGTTGAAAGCCTCAGCGCCTGGATTCTTTTTCGTGATCTGCTCCCAGCCGTTGTAGATGGTGGGTGTGTTCCAACGCTTGAGCTGGAGGAGATCGCTGTGCGAGAGACAGCGCATGTTTTCAGATCTGGCGCCGTAAGACATGTGGCCATCGTCAGCTTGCGGGTCGCGGCGGACAAGCGTAGCCTCTTGGTTCTATTACAGGACCAGATGAAAACGAAACCACCGCGACCGCCCATTCTGCCACAACGCCTCTCGCTTGTCGCACAGACGATGCAAAGCTTGTGCGAAGGCATCCGCACCGGACACTGGCGGACGCACCTGCCCGGCGAGCGGGAGTTGTGTGCGCACCTCCAAGTGGGCCGCAACACGCTGCGTGCCGCGCTACAAGAACTGGAGCGCAGGGGCTGGCTGGATGTCGCGCAGCGCCAACGCCGCCGCATCAAAGCGAAGCAGGCCGCGCATGGTGCCAGCCCTCAAAAGAGAGTGATAGCAGTGCTTTCGCCTCGCTCATTTCTGGCGTTGCCCCCGCCAATGGCATTGATGATGGACACCTTGCGGGACAGGCTGGCGAAAGCGGACTGTTCGGTGGAATTCCATGTGAACCGCACCTGTTTTTCCATGAAACCTGCCCGTGCCTTGGAGAAGCTGGTGCATCACAACCCGGCAATAGCGTGGCTTCTTTTTACCTCCAAAGAGCCGATGCAACGCTGGTTTATCAGCCAGCAGTTGCCTTGTCTTGTGGTGGGGTCGTGCGCGCCCTCCGTTGCCTTGCCATCCTTGGACGCGGACTTTCGCGCCGCCTGCCGCCATGCGGGAGGTGTGTTGTTACGAAAGGAGCACCGGCGCATCGCTCTCGTGCTGCCACAGGGTGGCTACGGTGGAGACTCGGAGAGTGAGCAGGGTTTGCGAGAATCACTGGCGGGCAAGCTTGAGAGTCACTTGATCGTCTTGAGACACGACGGTAGCACTGCTCATCTTTGCTCTCTCTTGGACGGCGCTATGCGCTTGCCCCATCCTCCGACCGCTTTCCTCGTAGCACGTGCCATGCATGTGCTGACGGTGATGATGCATCTGATGCGACGCGGCAAACGCATCCCGCAGGACGTGGTCGTCATTTCACGAGACGACGATCCCTTTCTGCAATCCACCAGTCCCGCCGTCACGCGCTACGCCATCAACCCGGCCCAATTCGCTCGCCGCGTCTCGCTCGCGGCACGGCAACTGGCGGAAACCGGCACGCTGCCCGCGCACGCCATCCGCCTGATGCCGAAGTTTCTGCCGGGTGAGACCGTGTAGCAATCGCGCGGCCCCGGGGATTTGCCGTTGCGGTCGGTCGGGCGCGTTGTTTACCATGCCAGTCAAGCAGCAGAGATTATGGAAGACGCGAAACTCAAACAAATCGTCAGCGACAACGACATCCCGGCGAACTCGCTGGAGGAAATCCATTACAAGGTCGTTGAAATAGCCGCGCCGCTAGCGAGGGGCAAGGTGCTGGACTTCCCCGCCGGACACGGCAGGCTTTCCCGGTGGCTTCGCAAAATGGGGTTCGACGTGACCGCTGGCGACATCGCTCCCGAGAACTTCCGCAACCCGGACATCCCGGTCGTGAAGGCGGACTTGGAAGGCCGGTTCCCTTTTCCGGACAGCGTTTTTGACGCGGCCTTCTGCATCGAAGGGCCGGAGCACACGGAGAATCCGTATCACACGTTCCGGGAATTCGCGCGCATCCTGAAACCCGGCGGCCGGCTGATCATCAGCTTCCCGAATTACTCCAACTTGGAATCCAGACTGCGCACGGTTTTCTACGGCGTGCTGGAACCGGTGGAATACCCTGATGGCTCCATCCCGTCGAAAAGCTACGGCCACGTCAGCCGGCAACCCTTCGCGCTGCTTAAGATGTCGCTGATGTTCGCCGGTCTCAGCATAGACACGGTCGAGTGCGAAGCGGTCAAGTGGAAGCAGCTCCTGCTCTACCCGCTTTATCTTCTGATCAAGCTCTTCACCGCCGTCAAAGGCGAGAAGGGCCAGAAGAAATACTTCCTGCGCGATGCCAACAGCTACAAAGTCCTCATGGGCGGCAGGAGCCTGATTGTCCTCTGCACGAAGCGGCCTCAGGGAACGGCTTGATCCCGCCGCGCGTGCCTCAGGACGAGGTAGCCGATGAACACCAGCAGCACCAACGTCCCCAGCGTGACGCAGCCCGATGTCAGGCAGATTTCCGCGAGGCGTTTGCCGATCACGCCCTTCGACGTGAGCGTGGTCAGCGCAAAACTCGCCGCCAGAACGCCCCCGCCAATCCATCGCCCGCGTGGCTCCGCCAGCACGCAGGCGGAGAGGGCCATGTAGGGCAGCATCAGCGCTATGAAACCGGACTTGCTGCTCTGCGGCGAAAGCATGAGCATGCTGATCAGCACCAGCGACCCGTCCAGCAGCAGCGCGTGCGGCGTCCGCGCCGACCGCAGCAGCAGCACGAAAACAATCAGCCCGAAACCGAGATAGACGGCCACCAACACGTTCCGCCGCGACATCGCGCCGCTAGTCTCGTGCGCGAACTCATACACCATCCCGCGCAGCGACTGGTTTAGCAGGTTGGCCTGCTCCCAATGCCGCGTCTGCGCCTCCACCGGCTTGTTGCGCACCGATCCCATCGCCAGGTCGCGCACCCACGTGACGAAGTAACCGTGCGGCGCGCCCTGCGGCGTGAAAAACACATCCGGCAGGAACGAGAAGCCCGCATAAAACACCACACACAGCAGGAAGAGTTTCACCCGCCGCCGCAGCAGCAGATACGGCAGGAACAGCAGCGGCGTCGCCTTCAGGGCCGCCGCCAGCGCGAAGCCGGCCGCCGCGCGCATGTTCCTCCCGGCCTGCATCCCCCACAGCCCGCCCAGCACGCACAGGAACACGATCACGTCGTAGGCCTGGTTCTCCAGCACCGCTAGGACGAACTTCAGGCTCAACACCACCGCCAGCACCCGCAACCAGACCAGCCTCCTTCCCTGCGACAGTTCTGGAAAACTTCCCACCGTCAGCCGCTCGCACAATCGGTAACTGAGCCACGTCGCCCCCACCAGCACCGCATACCAGACCACATTCCGCAGCCACATCGGCATCGGCACGAACGGGATCGCCATCAGCGCGAAAAGCGGCGGATACGCGAACCCCGGTGCCGCCGCCTCCAGCACCTGCCCGTGCAGCAGCGCCGCCGCCCCGAGCGGATACAGCGTCATCCCGTCCGGCTGGTGGGCAAACCGCGGGTAATACGCCGCCGCGATCACCACCAGCAACAACACCGTTTTGTATCGCCGCAGAAACTCGACCATGCTGTTCTCTTACCACACGCCCCACCGGGCCAACAGGGAAAACACCCCGGAACACGTCATCGAGGCAGCCCCATGTCTTGTGGTTTCCCGCGCAAATGCCAGCGGACGAGCGTCGAGTAAACCCGCAGCCGGTCGCTCCATGACTCGCTTCTGCCGAACGTGAAAACCACCATCAACCCGCTGGCCAGCCAATCCACCAACAATCTCAAGGCCAGCCCTAACGCCAGCAGCAGGCGTGCGCCCAAGCCGTAGTTCTTGGCGAAGTAAAGGTAGCGCGAGCGCCAATACTCGATGCGCGCCTCCGGCCGCACTTGCCGCGCGCTGCGGCCCTGGCCGTGGGCGACGCGGATGTCTGGGAGGTGCATGACGCGCCAGCCGCGCCGGCGGGCGTGGAGACAGAAGTCGGTTTCTTCGAGGAAGAAGAAGTAACGCTCGTCCAGCCCGCCCAGCGCGTCCCAGGTCTCGCGCCGGATGAGCATGAAGGCGCCGACGATGGTCTCGACCTCGACGGGGTCGGTGAAGCGTTGTTCCTTGCCAGGGTAGCGGTGGGGAAACAGACGGCGCAGGAGCGATTTGTTCAGCAACTCGGTGGCGAGGGTCGGGAAGTTGGCGATGGAGTTTTGCAGCGAGCCGTCGGGGTTGACCAACTGCGCGCCCGCCACGCCGCAGTCAGGATGCTCGCGCATCCAGTCGACGGCGGTGCCGAGCGCATCCGGTTTGACCTCGGCGTCGGAGTTGAGCAGGAGCAGGAAGCGGCCTTGGGCCTTGCTCGCGGCGAGGTTGTTGGCGCGGGCGAAGCCGAGGTTGTTCTCGGAACGGATGGCGATGGCGGACGGAAACTCGTCGGCCACGGTGGCGAGCGTGCCGTCGGTGGAGCCGTTGTCCACGAGGAGGACTTCCTTGCTCAGATCGTCGCGGGCATCGAGGACAGACTGGATGGCCGCGCAGGTCAGCGAGCAGGTGTTTCGGGTGACGATGATGACGGAGAGGTCGAGCATGGGGAGGAAGCGGCTGGCATCAGGGCTTCGCGGGCTTTGGCGTAGCGGGTCAGGCAGGCGAAGGCGGTCTGCCACGCGAGGTAGAACCCGACCCAGCCATCGAGGAAACCGAGCCGCAGAAAGTAGCAGCGCAGGAAGCGCCAGAGCGGGCGCACCGCGAAATCGAGCGCGCCGGGCGTGTAGCCGCGCGCCACGCAGTGTTGGGCGAAGTAGTCACCGTAGGCGCTGATTTTGGAGAGCTGGCGGTCGAGGCTTTCCATGCTGTAGTGCAGCAGCTCGCCGCGCAGGCGGCCGACGGGGCCGTCGGGGACGAGCTTGTCGTGCGGGTCCACGCCTTGCCACTGCGCGCGCCCGCGCTGCCAGAGCCGCGTCTGGAGATCGGGATACCAGTCGCCGTGGCGGATCCATCGCCCCAGATAGAACGTGCAGCGTGGGAAACTGTAAGCCGCGCACCGCTCCGCCTCGCCGGCGCGTTCGAGCAGGCTCGCGATGTCGCGCTGGAGTTCGGGAGAAACCACCTCGTCGGCGTCGAGGCCGAGCACCCACGGCTGGGCGGCCTTCGCGGCGGCGGAGTTTTTCTGGGCGACATGGCCCTTCCACGGCTCGCGGAAGACCTTCGCTCCGAACTTGGCGGCAATCTCCTCGGTGCCATCGGCCACGTCGGTGTTGAGGACGACGACGATTTCGCCGGCCCAAGCCGAGACGCTCTCCAAGGCGCGGCTGATGCGCCTGGCTTCCGCGCCGGAAATCATGGCCACTGTAATGGGTAGCTTGCTCATTGCCTGAGAACCTGAAGACGCCACGGAGGCTACGTCAGCGCCGGTGGCGAAACAATCCAAAACCCCTTCTAGGTGTTGATGTTGGCGGGCAATTCGAGTAGTTAGCTGGAGGTTTCGCCATGTCATGAACACCAACTGCGAGGCAACTTCGAACATTCGACGCGTCGCCGTCATTGTGCCGAAATACGGCCTTGTCGGCGGCGCCGAGCAGTTTGCCTTTCAGGTGACGGAACGGCTGGCGGCGAGGACGCCTTACGAGTTTCATGTGTTCGCCAACCAATGGAAAAGCGCCGAGGGATCGCGTGTAGTCTTCCACAAGGTGCCGATCATTCGCTTCCCGCGCTTCCTGCGTCCGCTGAGCTTCGCGTGGTTTGCCCGCCGGTTGGTGGCGAGGGAACGGTTCGACCTCGTCCACGCGCATGACCGCGTGTTCGGGGCGGACTTGGTCTCGCTGCACTGCACGCCCCACGCCGCGTGGGTCCGCGATGTGAGGCGGAAGCGGCCGAGCATCTTCGACCGGGCGATGTGTGCCGTCGAAAGGCGGATGTTGGCGACGGGCGGGTCGTCGCTCTTCTTTCCAACGTCGTCCATCGCGATGGAAACGTTTCGGCAGGAGTATTCGCCCCTGCCGGGGCGATGGCAGGTGATGCATCCCGGCGTGGACGCGGCGCGATTCGCAGGCCTCGACCGCGAGGAGTGCCGCACCGAAATCCGCGGACGTCATGGAATCGGCGCGTCTGATTTCCTCGTTCTCTTTGTCGGCATGAATTTCGAACTCAAAGGGCTGGACACCATCATCGCAGCGGTGGCGAAGGCGCGAGCGCAGCGGCCGGCGGCGGAAATCCGGCTGCTGGTCGTGGGACGCGGTGACGAGGAGAAATACCGCGGCGTCGCACGGTCGCACGGGATCGGCGATGCGGTGGTTTTCGCGGGGACACAGACCTGCGGGATTGAGCGTTACTATCGCGCTGCGGACATGTTCGCCATGCTCTCAGGCTTTGACACATTTGGGATGGTGGTGCTGGAAGCGATGGCGGCGGGTTTGCCGGTTGTCGTCGGTCCCAATGTAGGCGCCAAGGACGTGGTCGAGGAAGGCGTCAACGGCTTCGTTCTTCCCGACGGCCGCGACGCGGATGCCGCCGCCGACCGGATTGTCCGTCTGCTCGACAGCGAGCGACAACGTTCCATGAGCTCCGCGGCATCGCGGAGCGCGGCCGGGCATGATTGGGAACGGCGGGTGGCGGAGTTGGCCGTGGCTTACGAATCGAAACTCCAAACAAAGGCGGTCCTCTGATGACTCCAAAGATATCGGTGATTCTCACGGCGTGGCAGCGGCCCCAGCACCTCGAAGAGCAGGTGGACCGGATGCTGCGGCAGACGGTTCCGCCTCACGACGTTGTGCTCTGGTATAACCAGCCGCCGAAGGCGTTGGGTCTCTTCGAGAAGAAACAGTTGCTCGATTTCCGGAACGCGGGCAAGGTTAAGAAAATTGTGTGCGACCATAACTTCGGCATCATTCCCCGGTTTGCCATGGCGTCCGTCATGGAAGGGGACTACGTGTGCATTTTTGACGACGACACGATGCCGGGCGAGCGGTGGTTCGAGAACTGCCTGAAATACGTGGACTCGGAGAAGGCGATGTGCGGCACCATCGGCCTGCGGTTTCTCTCCAAGACAGAACCCAAGACGGAAGTGCCGCGCATGGGCTGGGACGGCTGCAACGAGAAGATCGAGTTCGTGGACCTTGTGGGGCACAGTTGGTTCTTCCGGCGGGAATGGGCGCGCTACTTCTGGGATACGGAGCCGGTCATCCGGTCGTTCGGCGAGGACATCCACTTCGGTGCGATGCTCCAGCGTCATGGGATACGCCTCGCTTGTCCGCCGCACCCGAAGAGCGACAAGTCGCTCTGGGGATCGGTGAAAGGCGAGTTGGGCGTGGACCGCGTCGCCATCAGCAGCAACAAGGACCGCTCCAAGGACTACGCGCGGGTCTTGAGATATGAGGTCGAAAACGGTTTTCGGTTGATGCTCTTATGATTCTCGTTGCCTACGGAACGCGGCCCGAAATCATCAAGCTCTTCCCCGTCGTCCGGGAGCTTCAGCGGCAAGACGTCCGCTACAAGACGCTCTTCACCGGCCAGCAGACGGACCTCTACGAGGACGTGAAGGACTTGGTGCCGGCGCCCGACTATACGTTCGCGCGCCACTTCGCCGGGGAGCACAAGCACAACACGCTGGCCAACAGCTTCATCAAGATTTGCTCCGCCGCCGAGGAATTGTTCGCGCACCACCGGTTCAGCTACGTCGTCGTGCAGGGTGATACCACCACCGCGTGTGCGCTCGCGCAGGTGGCGTTCTACAACAAGGTCCGCGTGGCGCATGTCGAGGCGGGGCTGCGGACGTTCGACTTGGAGAACCCTTACCCGGAGGAGGCCAACCGCTCGGTCATCGGCCAGATTGCGGCGGTCAACTTCGCGCCCACGCCCACCGCCCAGCAGCACCTCGAACGGGCGGGGGCGAAGAACATCCATCTCGTCGGCAATACCATCGTGGACGCGGTAGCCATCATCAAGGAAGAGCATCACATCCCGACCGCTGCCGATTCCCACGAGGTTTTGATCACACTCCATCGGCGGGAGAACCACGAGATCATGGACCAGCTCTTCGATGAGTTGAACCAAGTGGCTCTCAAGCATCCTGACCTTCGCTTGACCCTGCCCATCCATCCCAATCCCAACGTGCGCAAGCACCGGGAGCGACTCACCGCATCCAACATCCAAGTCATCAAGCCGGTCGGTTACCTCGACATGCTGCGGATGGTCGCCGCCTCCGCGTTCGTCATCACCGACAGCGGCGGGTTGCAGGAGGAATGCTCCTGCTTCAACAAGAAGGTCCTCATCGTCCGCGAGACGACGGAGCGGCCGGAAATCCTCGACGTGGGCCTCGGCCGTCTCGTGGGCGCGAAAATCCTCGCCAACATCGAGTGGGCCAAGACGCCGCCCACGAAAGCCGCGGCATCGCCCTTCGGCGACGGCCGCGCTTCGGAGCGGATCGTCCGCATCCTGGCGGGAGGAGACGCGACGCCTTCAAGATGAACTCCAAACGCTTTTATGATTGCCTGGTGGCCCAAATCCTTCGGTTCGCTCCGAACCCTTTCGGCCGCTACCGTCGCCGCTATGAGTTCTTTCAGCGAGTGAAGGATTCGAATCTGACACTGTATGGGAGAATCAGACATTCCCGTGTTCGCGTGCCGCTGAATTTGGGGGACTACGTCCAGTATTGGATGTTCATGGACGGGGCCTATGAGCACAGGCTGGTGGATTTCCTCTGCCCGCGCGTGAAGAACAAGGTCCTGTTTGACGTGGGCGCTAACGTCGGGAGCTACACGTTGTCGCTCGCCAAGAGCGCCCGGCAGATCTACAGCTTCGAAGCGTCTCCGTCGAATTGCCGGATACTCAACGGATTCATCGAGCACACCGGCCTCTCCAATGTCGAGATCGTCAACAAGGCCATTTCGGATTCGTGCGGGCAGGAGATTTCCCTTTTCACCTCACCTTATGCGACCGGCGCTCACACCCAGTTCCACGATTTCGGGACGGGTCACGAAACGGTGACCACGATCACGCTGGACCAGTTCGCCAAGGACAGGAAGATCGGCAAGGTTGACGTCATCAAGATGGACATCGAAGGCAGCGAACTGCGCGCCTTCCAGGGGGCGGAGCAAATTCTGCGCGAGAGCCGCCCGCTGCTTCTGGTGGAGTTCAACGCCGCGGTTGCTACGCAGGCAGGCTGGAAGCTCTCCGAACTGCATGACCTTCTCCGCCGATACGACTACCGCACCTACGAGCTTCGCAGGAAGAAGCTGCTTCCTTTCGACGAATCGAGGCTGTCGGATCCCAACTGCTTCGCGAATCTGATCTTCCTGCACGACTCCTGATAGACGGCGCGTATGATCAAGATTGTTTCAGGCTCCAGCGTTCCCGTCGGTTCCACCGTTGCGCTGGTGAGCTTGTGCACTCGCCTGAATGCCGGCGGATACGAGTGCAGGTTGTTCGGCCCCGACCACTGGCATCTGGACAAGTGCAAGTCCGGAACGCTCGCGGATTTTCGCCCTGAGAAGGGGGATGTGGTCATCGTGCATGACATCGGCCTGCATTCCGCCCAGGACTTGCTGGACGTGACGGCGACCATCGAGGCGAGCCGGAGCAGCCGCTGGCAGGATGTCCTCGGAAGAACGGCGCGCCGCTGTTTCGCCAGCGCGCAAAAGCCGGAGGATTTCACGCTCGTTCTGACCTGCCAGGGAGACGGTTGCTCCGCGCGACAGACAAATCTCTCCCTGTTCCACAAGATTCACTGTCTCAGCGATGCGCAACAGATTTCCCGCAAGGCGAAACTTCCTGTCTTCGTTTGCCCAAACCTTGTGGACGACTTGGCGAAGTCCGGGAGCAAACCCGCCAAGGTTGCTGGCGTCGTTGGCGCCATCCGGCGCGAGAACCAGCTCGAATTATCCATCAAGCAGGCGTTCGAGGATGGGATGGAGACCGTGATCATTTACGGTCACTTGGCCGACCCGATTTACTATTACAACGACGTCAGGCCCGTCGCGGAGCAGTATCCGGGGAAGGTGAAGTTCGCGGGGTTCGTTGACGACAAACAGAAGCTTTATGATTCCGTGTCGGATGTCTATTGCTCCGCCAGCAAGCCGTGGAGCACGGTGAGGCTTGAGTCGAGCCTGACCGGCACGCGGTTTCACGGGCCGGATTCATCCGGGGCGCAACCCGTGAGCAACGACCGGATTCTCGGCGCTTGGGTCGAGGCGTTGGGCTTGCCGCGAAACCAAGGCGCGGGAGGACGCCCATGAAGAGCTTCGAGGGCGACTTCTACAAGCTGGTCGGTTTGCTCAAGAACCGGGAGCCTTTTGCATTCAACAGGTTCTCGGATGGCGAACTGTTCATCCTGCAGAACAAAGAGCTTATCTTGGACGCGCAGCAGGTCAAAGTCGGCGAGAAGGTGACGAAAGGCTTATACAAGCAGGAAGACTTCAAACACTTCAGCCCCAAGGAGCACTCGTTCCACCGGGACAGGCTCGTGGATGCGTTCAGGTTCAAGGCGAAGAACTACTTCAAGGGGCTGAGCTGCCGGTGCTGCGTGGGCGAGGAGAGTTTCCGGTGGCAACTGGAGTTTCACGGCGGCGACGATGAGAACTTCACGTGGGCGAACCTGCTCGTGAACGGAAACTACCCAAGGTTCATCCGCGAGATGTATCCGCTGTTCAACGGCTACAAAACCGTGGTGGTCTGCAACGACAAAGCGGACCTCTCCCTGTTTCCGTTCCTGGTCAAGGACTTCAGGGTCGGCTACAACGCGATGGTCAACGACTACGGTCTGATCGAACGCATGAGGCAGTGGATCGTCGAGAACCGCATCGAAGGCCATCTCTTCCTCTTCTCGGCCTCGGCGTTCAGCAAGCTGGCGATCCACCAGCTTTATGAGCATTGCGGCCGGAACACCTACATTGACATCGGGACGACGCTGAACCCGTTCATGAAGATGCGGCTCGACCGGTCATATCTGAAGGCGTTCTGGCTCGGAACGCGGAACGCGGACATCAACAAGATCTGCATCTGGTAGCTATGATCATCGTCAACATCATGGGTGGTCTGGGCAACCAGATGTTCCAATACGCGACGGCGAAACGCCTTTCGGTCGCCCACAACACGCCGCTCAAGATAGACGCGTCCAACTTCGACAAGTGCACGCCGAACAAGGAGCACACGTTGCAGTTGAGTTCTTTCAAGGTAACGGCCCCGCAGGCGTCGCGAAGCGAGGTTGCGGACTACAGGAGGACCGGCCTCAAGCACAAACTGGGAATCGCGCCGCTGCTGAAAACGTTGGGGCTTTCCAACGAGAGCGGCGAAGCTCCGCGTGTTTACTCGGAACCGGCCGGGTCTGCCTTCAAGCCGGAGGTTCTGGCTCTTGGGTCGAAGACGTATCTCATCGGGTATTTCAACTCCTACAAATACTTCGATGCGGTGAAACAACTGCTGATCGAGGAGTTCTCGCCCCGGGAGGGAATTAGCGATGCAGCGCGCGGACTTCTGGCGTCCATCGCAGACTCAAACTCCGTCAGCGTGCATGTCCGGCGGGGAGATTACGTCGCCGATCCCAACATCAGGAAAGACCTCGAAGGCGTCATCACGGAGCGCTACTACCAGAATGCCGTGAACTGCATCGCGGAACGAGTGAGCCAGCCGCACTTCTTCATGTTCTCCGACGACATCGCGTGGGTGAAAGAAAACCTTCGTCCGCCGCATAAAGTGACCTACGTGGATTTCAACTCTTCGCAGCGGGGTTTCGAGGACCTGTGGCTGATGAGCCGCTGCAAACACAACATCACCGCCGGCGGCAGCACGTTCAGTTGGTGGGCCGCCTATCTCAACCCCAACCGGGAGAAAGTGGTTGTCCGGACCGGGAAGACCAGCAGCAACAGCGCCTACAACCATCCCGAAGATTATTTCCCGCCGGAATGGGTAACCGCCAAGTCCTGAGTATTACACGCGGGCGTTCGCGGGAATGAACTATATGTTCTTCTGGATGTAGAAAGACCCCGGCCCTCGATTCGGGTCTTTGTCGGCCGTCAGGAAGGGGCATTTCGCCTGGAGCTTCTCCAGATGATTGTGGCGCAGGAAGTTTACCGCGCCGATAATCCTCCACGCCTTGTTGGATGACAGCAACGCCTCCAGCAGATATTGCTCGTTCCAGAAAAGCACGATCTCTTTGATCCAGTAGTCCGGGTAATCGTTCGGCGTGAAGATGTCGTGAATGTGGACGATGACGCCCTTGTTCAGCGACGGAAGCACTTGAAGATATTCGAAGAGGACATCGCCCCTCGGCCTGATAACGTGGGTGGAGTCGAGGAACAGGATGTCGTTCTCGGCCAGTTGCGAGAAGAACGAGAGGTCAACCTCCTCCACTTTCTTGCGGATGACCGAGACGCCCATCTTCTCCAGCCACGGCGCTTCGTAGGGTTCGATGCAGACGTGATGGCACTTGTAGGCCGTGTCTTCCTGTTGGTTCTTCGCGATGGCCCGTCGCGCCATGCGGGTGGAATGGCCGCTGCCCACCTCGAATATCCGCCGGGGTTTCGTCAGCCGGATGAGGTTATACCAGTATTCGGCGTCGCCGGATTCGAAGGCGACGTTGTTCATGTAGAAGCTCAGGTCGTCCGTCTTCTCGGCCGGCACGTCCTTCAGTTCCTCGGTGAAATGGAAGCTGTCCAGAATTCTGAGTTGCTCCTCGACGTTCAAGTCTATGCCGGGGAGGTGGCGCGCGGGCGCGTCGCGGAAGTGATCGGTGTTGAAGAGCGGCTCATAATAATGGTCGCGGATGGGAAAGACGCCGACCTTCATCAGGGCTTTCTTGCAGAACGGCAGGTAGGGCAGTCCTTTGTCCCGGATGCGCCGTAGAAGGTAGCCGGCGGGATAAACGAACGGCAGGAAACAAAGGTCCGTTATCCAACGATGTTTCTTCATGAGGATCTCCGTGTCGCGTTTCCCGCTAATGCTGCCCGAAAAAGGACAAGACGCTGTCAACGATCATCCCGACATCCGCGTTACTCAATTCGTAATAGAGCGGAAGCCGGAGCAGACAATCGGTGTATCGGTCGGAATTGGGCAACTCCCGTCCATCGTGTCTCTCTTCGTAGAAGGGACTCTTGTGGAGCGACTGATAATGAAACACCGCGAGGATGCCGCGGTCTCTCAGGTGCGCGATGAGCTTGTCGCGTTGCTCCAGGTTCCCGCACACGACGTAGAACATGTGGCCGTTGTTGGTCGCGTAGTCCGGGAGGTGGGGCAGTCGCAGGATGCCCTTTGTTTCCAGAACCTCCAGTCCCTGCCGGTAAAGGCCCCACAGTTCCCTGCGCCTAGACTGAATCTCGTCCAGGTGCTCAAGCTGCGCATACAGGAACGCCGCGATGATCTCCGACGGCAGGAACGACGAGCCGATGTCCACCCACCGATACTTGTCTACTTCCCCCCGGAAGAACGCGGAGCGGTTCGTGCCTTTCTCCCTCACAATCTCGGCGCGGCTCACGAGTCCGGCGTCGTTCGCCACAAACATCCCGCCCTCGCCGGAGATGACGTTCTTCGTCTCATGGAAGGAGAATGTCGCCATGCAGCCGAGCGATCCGAGCGCCTTCCCCTTGTAGAACGAATCCACCGCCTGCGCGGCGTCTTCGACCACCCGGAGATTGTGTTTGCGGGCCAGACGGAGGATGCCGTCCATGTCGCAGGCCACGCCCGCATAGTGGACCGGCACGATCACTTTCGTCCTAGGCGTGATCAACGCCTCAATCGCCGCCACATCCATGTTGGGCGTCGCCGCTTCGCTGTCCGCGAACACGATTCTGGCTCCCCGCAAGACGAAAGCGTTGACGGTGGAGACAAAGGTGAAGCTGGGAGCGATGACCTCGTCGCCCGGTTTTATCTGGCAGAGGATGGCTGCCATCTCCAGCGCGTCGGTGCAGGAGGTGGTCAGCAGCGCCTTCTTGAAGCCATACCGACCCTCAAAGAACTGGTGGCATTTCTTCGTGAACAAGCCGTCGCCCGATATCTTGCCCGACGCCACGGACTCCCGGATGTAATCCGTCTCCTTGCCCGTGAAGAAAGGCTTGTTGAAGGGTATTCTGATCATGGAATCCAGAAGTGGTAGAAATTCTCGGTCTTGGCGGCCCGATAACCGCATTTCTCGTAGAGCTTGCACGCGGCGATGTTCTCGCCCTGGGTGACAACCTGCGCGCGCTTCAATCCCTTCTTGCGTGCCCATTCCTGCGCGGCGTGCACCAAGCTGAACCCCAGCTTGTTGCCGCGCATGCCGGCGTCCGCCGCGATCAGGCCGATGTCTCCGGCACCGTTTTCATCCTTCACCGTCACCATGCCAACAATCCTGCCCCCGCGTCTCACCACCAACACCGCATCCGCCATCCGCCGGTTCGTTGAGTTCAGAATCCACAGCTTGTAAAGCTCCACAAACTTTTCCTCTGAGATCCGGGAGTCCATCCGGAACCGGGAATAGATACCTGCCTCGACAGCCAGACTCTCCAGTTCGTTGTTCGGGACGGCGTCGGTGTATTCCTCCACGAGCCAGCCGGAGCTTCTCGCCGGCGGGTTGCCTGGGCCAAGCTCCATTACAAAGGTCGTCTTCTTATCGGCCAGAAACCCGTGGCAGGCCCGCGCGGCCCGTTGCGACTCCTCATCATCCGGGGCGGAAGCCCAGTAGGCCAGCTTCACCCCCGCGTTCTTCATGTGGGCGATCACCTGCTCCAATTCCCGCGTCGCAAGCCTGTTCGGGAGGATCTCGGCGATGGTCATTCCGAAAAACGCCGAATCCCAATCTAGGATTTGAAATTGCACGATGTCAGTGTCAATCTTTGCTCTGTAAAAACCAGCCCGCAACGGTTTATACAATGACCCGTCAACATCCTCAATGACCATTTCCGCGGCGAGAATCTGACTATGTCGAAAAGCAAAGGTTTACTGCAATCTCTGAAACAGCGGCGCCACCGGTTACGGAACGAGCGGCGTTATCTGGAGGCGGTCCGTCGCGGCGATTACGCCCTGCCACCGCCCTCGGTGAAGCTCGCGATCATGGAGCGTAACGTCCCCGCTCCCCGGCCACGCGTGTTCGTCGAAACCGGCACCTACCACGGCGAGACCGTCGCCGCCATGAAGCCTCTCTACGCCAGCGTCATTTCGATTGAGATTGATGACACGCTCTACCGCAAAGCCTGCGAGCGGTTCGCCCTCGACGCCAACGTCCGCATCGTCCACGGCGATTGCGCTGGCGAACTGCCCGGCATCCTCGCCACGCTGCGGGAGCCGGCGGTCTTCTGGCTCGACGGGCATTACAGCGGGGCGGGAACCGGCAAGGGCGTGGTGGCGGACCCGATTCTCATGTCACTCGACCAGATCGCGGCGCATCCCGTGAAGGATCATGTGATCTTCATAGACGACGCGCGCACCTTCGACGGACGGGAAGGGCGACCGGACCTTTCGGAAGTTTTTGGCCGGCTCAAGAAGATCAACAGCCGCTACATCCTGCGGATTCTTGGCGACATCGTCATCGCCGCCACCGCCGCACCGCCCCCGGTTTGCTGACGTTTCCCGCCTATCGCGCAGTGTAGGTGCCGCCGGTGCTCTTGGCCATTTGTTCGAGCAGGCTCGACTTTTGCTCGGCGCCGCCAGCGGGAGGAACGGCCTCGCCGATGGCGATGGTGTGGAACTTGACCCGAAACTCCTCGTGAATCTTCTTCACCACGGCCAGCACGTCCTCCGGTGTGCCGTCGGTCGGCTCGCCGTCGCTGAGGAAGTAGATTGTGTCCACGTCGCTGTTCGGCAGCACCTTCGCCGCGGTGAATTGCAGCGTTGTCACCATCGCCGTGCCGCCGCCGGCCAATATCTTCTCCACAAAATGCGAGGCTCGCCGGATGCTGGTCGGCTCGTTCGGCAACAGCCCGCGCCCGGAGAGGCAAGGCTCCGGTTCGTTGTGGAAGGCGATGATGCCGAAGCGAAGGTTCTTGGTTTTTTTCCGCAGGGCGTCGAACAGGTTGCTCATCTGCTCCTTGAGTTGGGCCAGACGCTCTCCCGCCATACTGCCGCTGACGTCGAGGATGAAGAGACAATGCCGCGTCTTGACCTCCACGCCGTAGAAGCGCGCGCTGAATTCCTTCGGCTCTTCCTTCGGCGCGGCGGCGGCTTTTTCCTTCTTGTGCTTCTCCCAATCCGAGAGGCTCAGCATCTTCAGCCCGACTTTTGCGCCCTCCGCCTTGAACCACGCGACCCACTTTTCTGGCGCGTCGCCGAAGTCCTGTCCCGTGAGGCGAAAAAGCGACCGTTGCGTCGCCTCGCCGATGGCACTGTCCTTCACCTGCGCCATCAACGTCGGCAACCCGCGCCGGCTTTGGATGCTGCCGAGCGCGTCCGCGGCGGTGGCGCGGATCGCGTGCGGAAACTTCTCGTCGAGCAACGCGGCGATTTGGACCACGGCCGCATCCGTCTGCTCGGGGAAACGCCCGAGCGCATGCAAAGCCGTCGCATAACGCGCCGGTTCCTTGATTTCCGCCACCGGCAGCGTCCTGAGCGGCGCGATGAGGCTGAGGAAATATGGTTTGAACTGAACGCAACCGAGTTCGGCGTAGAACAGGAGCAACTCGTTACTCAACCGCGGGTGACCGCGTAGGTAGAACTCGAAGTAATCCAACCCGCCCTTCGCCGGCCACTGCGCCACCAGTTCGGCAATCCGCTGTTTGGCGGCGTCGGGAACTTTCTTGTCTTCAATCATCCGCACCACGGCGTCGCCGGCCTTGCTGTCGCGGAGTTCCTTCAGCGGTTCAAGTCCGGCGATATCGCCCGTCCGCGCGGCGCGCGGTACAAACTTGAGCACCGCATCGGTGTTCTCAGCGCCGAGAACTGGCACGCCCAAGAGCAAACCGTTGCCAAGAACGATTGTCTGGATCAGACAACAGAGAAGCCTGCTGTAGTAGCGTAAAGCAGCCGTTCGCACGCTGCCCGCATACCAGACCCGCGCATTGAGCGCAATCTCCCAGACGAGAGAGGGAAAACGGGCTGGCTTTTGCCCGCGTCGCCGCCAATCATCGCACCGGCAAGGATTGGCACGATGAAAGCACAACGACTGTTTGCTGGATTGGTGGTGGGATTGTTCGCGGTCACCGCAGCTTTTGCGGGGACAATCACCGGCCGCGTGTTCCTCGACACGAACGGCAACGGCGCGTTCGACGCCGGTGAGAAAGCCGTCGCGGGTTGCGTGGTGAGCGACGAGCGCGCGTTCGCTCGCAGCGACGACGAGGGACGCTATCAACTCACACTGTCCGCCGGGCCGGCTGTCGTGTTCGTGGTCAATGCGCCCGGCACATGGCCAGCCGCGCGATGGTGGAATTACGTGGCCGACGGCGGCACCGACGCTACGGTGGAGTTTCCGCTGCGCGCACAGGAACAGAACGGGCCGCTCTATTTTGTGCAAGGCACCGACCCGCACATCCAGACCAACGCCGTGCCGATGTATCGCCGCTATGTCGAGCACGTCAATGCGCTGCCTGTGCCAGTGAAGTTCGTCGTGCATACGGGCGACCTAGTGATTGATTCATCCATGGCGACGATGGAGCGGGCGCGCGAGTTGTTCAGCCTTTACGAAGATGAGAGCAAAGGGCTGAAGCCGCCGTTGTTCAACGTCATGGGCAACCACGATAATGCCGGCGTGACGAATCCAAAGCTGAAAGGCGACGAGCCGGGCTTCGGCAAGGTGCTCTACCGCCAGCGGATCGGCCCGGCGACCTATGCGTTCCGCTACGGGCCGTATCACTTCATCGCGCTCGATGGCACCATGATCAAGGGGCGCTCGCTTGCCTACGGCCTCACGCAGGAATCCGCCGACTGGGCCATCCGCTACCTCGCCGAGGTTAAACGCGACGAGCCAATCGTCCTGCTCATCCACGAGCCAATGTTCCCCGAGGTCGGCGGCGTGCGTCAACCGGACACGCCGAAAACGCGCCCGCACGAGGCGCGCTTGCGGGCTGCGTTGCAGGGCAAGAAGCTGGTGATGACGCTCGCGGGCCATACGCACAGCCGCAACGAAACGATGTGGGCCGGCGCGCCTCACATCATCGGCGGTGCGATCTCCTACGCGTGGCACGGCATCCAGCCGTATCCGCCCACGCCGCGCGCCTACGTGTTGTTCCGACTGGAGGGCAACCGCGAGGAACACGTCTATCTTGACTGGGCTGAAGAACACTCGATTGACATCGCCACGCCAGCCTTCACCGACCTCGTGCGCAGCCGCCAGAGAATCAGCGGCATCGTCGCCGACTTCAACGCGGAGGTCACCGTCATCGAGTGCGCCATCGGCGGGCAAACGGCGGCGGCGAAAGTTTCCCGCCGGGGCAACCTCGCAACGGCATTCGAAGCCGCGCTCGACACCACGAAGCTGAGCGACGGCGCGTATGACCTCCTCGTGACCACCCGCGTCGGCAACAAGGAATGGACCGAGCGCCACCCGGCCATCGTCGTGAACGGCAAGCCGGCGGAGTTCGCCGCTACGGGCGGCGCGAAGCTCAGCTTCCGCGTCGAAGGCAAGCTCACTGCGGAAGCCCAAGTCTCCTGCAACGGCCAGCCGCTGGCTGTGAGCGCGGCAACAGCAACAGAGATTCGCTGCGACGTGTCCGCCGGCCAACTGTGCCGCCTGAACGAAATCGTCATCCGCGCCGGCCCGTCGCCCGGTTCCAAGAAAGCTGTGGTCATCAAGAGCGTGGCGCTCGACTACAATGGCAAGCGTTGCCGCGACATCCGCTACGCGCCGCTTGCTCGCAGACCGCTGACCTCAAAGGTCGTCTCTTACATTGATCTTGTTTACGAAGATTCCGCTGCGCCCGCGAAGTAGGAACACGAGAAACCCTTGCTCCGCGGAGGGTTCCAGGAGTAAACAAGCGCCATGAGATCGCTTCCTTTCGCCCGGTTCCTCGGACTGCTTGCTTGCTTCGTGGCGTTCGTCAGCACAGATGCGGCAGAGACCAAACGACCGAACATCCTCTGGCTCATCGCGGAGGATTTTGGGCCGCACCTCGGCTGTTACGGCGCGAAGGAGGTCTGGACGCCGAATCTCGACAAGCTCGCCGCCGATGGCGTGCGTTACACAAAGGCGTTCACCACTGCTCCGGTCTGTTCGCCGAGCCGTTCGGCGTTTATGACCGGTATGTATCAGACCGCCATTGGCGCGCATAACCACCGCTCTCACCGCGACGACGGCTATAAGCTGCCCGACGGCGTGCGCGTGCTGCCCGACTGGCTGCGCGACGCGGCCTACTTCACCGCGAATCTGCGCGAGATGCCGAAGGAGTTCGGTTTCAAGGGCACGGGAAAGACGGACTGGAACTTCACCTACGAGGGTAAGCCCTACGACTCTGATAAGTGGGACGACCTGAAGTCGCACCAACCGTTTTACGCGCAGATCAATTTCCACGAGACGCACCGGAAGTTTAACGGCGAAAAGCGTGCCGACCCGGCGAAGGTCGTCATCCCGCCTTACTATCCCGATCATCCGGTCACACGCGCAGATTGGGCAGCATATCTTGACGCCGCCTCGGAACTGGATCGCAAGATCGGTCTCATCCTCAAGCAACTCGAAACCGACGGCCTCGCCGACAACACCGTGGTCATCTTCTTCGGCGACAACGGCCAGGCGCACGTCCGCGGCAAGCAGTTCTGCTACGAGAGCGGCCTAAATGTGCCGCTCATCATCCGCTGGCCGAAGGGCGTGCCGAAGCCGAAGAACTTCGAGCCGGGCACGGTGGACAACCAGCTTCACGACTCGATTGACTGGAGCGCGACGACGCTGGCTCTCGCGGGCGCGCCAAAGCCGCCGAAGATGCAGGGTCGCGTCTTCCTCGGCGACCGCGCCGAACCGCCGCGGGAGTATTCGTTCGGCGCGCGCGACCGCTGCGACGAGACGGTGTTCCGCTTCCGCACGGTGCGCGATGCCCGTTACCGTTACATCCGCAATTTCACGCCAGACCGGCCGTTCTTGCAGCCCAACGCCTACAAGGAGCGCAGCTATCCTGTCTGGAACCTGCTGAAGGAGCTGCACGCGCAGGGCAAGCTCACGCCGGCGCAGGCCGTCCTCTGCGCGCCGACGATGCCGAAAGAAGAACTCTACGATCTCGAGAACGATCCCTATGAGATCAAGAACCTCGCCGGCTCGCCCGAACACGCCGATGTGCTAAAGCGCCTACGGGCCGCGCTGGAGCGGTGGATTGCCGACACCCACGACGCGGGTGCGGTGATGGAGCCACCGGAGATCGTTGCGCGCCAGGGCGCCACGAAGCCAGACACGGATCCCAACACGGGCGGCAAGCGAGGCAAGAAGCGGAAAAAGTAGGCGAGTCACTCCGTGGCGCGACTACTTCAGAAGAACTTCAGATACGACCGGCCTTTCGCCTCGCGCAGCAGCAACAGCGCCAGTTCGCGCGCGTGGTAGTCGCCCCACATCGAGCTTTCGCCGCGCGGAATCTTTGAGCCGGGCGGCACGTAATCCCAGCCGTTTGGGCGGTGGTAAATGGAGTGCAGCAGCAGCCCTTGGTGGTCCGGCTTCGTCGAGAGATACGGCTCGGCGAAGAGCGTGTCAGCGACAGTGAGGCCGGCTTGGAGGTAATGCCTGCCTTTCGCGACGCCGAGGTAGTTACCGAGGCGCAAGAGGCCTTGCGCGGCGATGGCGGCGGCGGAACTGTCCACCGGCTCGTGGTCGTTGAACGGATTCGCAGGTCTGCCCAGATAATCACCAAGCTTCGCCAAGCCCGGCGCGCCGGTATCCCAGTAGGGCACGCCATCGGTTGGCGTGTTCTCAATGTAGAAATCCGCCGTCGCCACCGCCGCCTCCAGCAACATGTCGGCGACGGCCTTGCGTCCGCCGAACGGTTTCAGCTCCGCATCACCGAGCGTCTTGAAAAACTCCAGTTGTTCGGCGTAGCCGCAGATGATCCACGCCAACCCGCGCGTCCAGGTCGAGAACGGCGAGTAGCCCTGCTGCGAGTTGGGGCAGCGGTAGTTGCCGTCAGTGACGTTGAAAATGCTCTCGTGCGCCACGCGACCCCGCACGTCGTAGGTATCGCGCCCTTCGCCGTAGAACACATTGAACATCGCCGTCGTGTCGGCGTGCTCCACCAACCGCGCCAGCAGCGAAATCTTCCGGTCACCCTCGCCCATCAGCACGTGACCGAGTTCATGCGCCACCGCCAGCGCTCGCAGCGAGCGGATGGTATCGGCAAAGAGCGAGTGCGGACCGTTGAACGTGTGGATGTAGCCGCGATCTCGCGTCTTGCCGCTGAGCTTGGTTGCACAGGCCGGTGAGATCCTGGTCCAACGCGCGGCCTGCACGGCGCCGGAAACCTTCAACGCCAGTTCGTAGAAGTTCTTTTCCCACTCGTTGAAGTCAATCCGCCCCTCACGCATCAGGCGCAGAAGGTTGCCGTAGGTGGAGACATTGTTAAAGCCGTGGTCGTGGACGCCGATGTGGCTGACGTGCGTCGCCATCAGCTCGACTGTTTTGCGCCGGCCAATGGCAAGAAACTTCTCTTCGCCGGTGGCGTCGTATTGAAGCACCGCCGAGCCGAACTGAAATCCTTGCGTCCACTCCGTCCAACCGCGCGAGGTGTAACGGCCGCGCGTGGTGAATACTGGCGTGCCCTTGGCCGGGTTCCACGAGCGCTGGATGGCGAGGATCTTCCTTCCGGAAAGGTCGAACAACCTTTCCAATTTGGGCTGGAGAGTTTTCGCGCTGAGCGAATGGTTGATCTTGATCATAAGTCGAAACCTCGGCAGCAAAACTATTCCGGCGAGGAAGGGGGCGTCAACCCTTTGCTGTCGGCGCGGTTCGAGCCGGGCGAGACGACAACACCACGCTGAAGGTGGAGCCTTTGCCGGCCTCGCTGTGGACTTCGACGCGGTAGCCCATGAGGTGGCACAACGCCTTGGCCAGTGTCAGGCCGAGACCGACGCCGTCGTATTTGCGCGCCATGCTGGAGTCGGCTTGCTGGAACGCCTCGAAGATCGCCGAGAGCCGGTCTTTGGGGATGCCGATGCCCGTATCGGCCACATCCACGCGAACGGGCTGGCGGGTATTTTCATCCACCGCCACCCGCACGACAACGCTGCCTCGCTCGGTGAACTTCAGTGCGTTGCCGATGAGAGTGACGAGCACCTCTTTGAGTTTCGCCTCATCGGTTTCCAACGGGGCAATGCGGTCGAGCAGTTCAGCGGATAACGCGATGGGCCGGTCGCGAAGCTGAAACTCGAACCCGGCGATGATGCCCAGAATCAAGCGGTCCAATGCCACCGGCGCGGTTTGCAATTGCACTCGATGCGCTTCGATGTCGGATAGTTCGAGCACCTGCCCGATCATATCCAGCAGGTGTTTGCCGTTGGCCGCGATTCGTTCCAGGAAGCCCAGATCGGTGGCATCCAGCTTCCCCGATTTGTTCTTCAGCAGGACGTTGGCAAACCCGATGACGGAGTTCAGCGGCGTGCGCAACTCGTGGCTCATGTTCGCCAGGAAGATGCTCTTGGCGCGGTTGGCCGCCTCGGCTGCGTCCCTGGTCCGACGAAGCTCTGCTTCAGCGCGTTTGCGCAGCGTGATGTCCTGCTCGATGGCGATGAAGTGCGCGATCTCGCCGCGCGCGTCGCGCACGGGCGTGATGGTGATTTCCTGCGTATAAAGGTTACCATCCCTGCGCTTGTTGATGATCTCGCCGTGCCAGATTCTGCCCGCCAGGATTCTTCTCCAGAGATGCTGATAAAATGCCGCGTCATGTTTGCCCGACTTCAGGATACGCGGGTTCTTCCCGATCGCTTCCGCCGCGGTGTAACCGGTCAGTTCGGTGAACGCCGGATTGCACCAGAGGATGGTGCCCTGCCGGTCTGTAATCAGGATGGACGTGCCCGCCGCATTGAGAGCGGCCACCTGCAACTGCAGTTGCTGGGCTGACCGCCTGCGCACAGCCAGATCGCGGCCTGCCACAGAGATCAGCGTGCCCACGCCGAGGAAACAAAACGCCGTGGCAGTGGTGATGGCCATCGGAATCACCGATCCCCGGTAGAGCAGCGGAGCCTGGTAAATGTAGCCGAGAAAAAAGATCACGCCGACAAACGCCACCACCACAGCCAACGCTTCGGCCAGCAGCCGCCATCGGCCGAACGCGATCAGGAGCAACGCGACGCCGACACAAAGAAAACTCAACGCTGTCACGAACGCCATCTTCCCCACCGGAATCAGCCCCAAGAACTCCGTCGGCACGTTGAAGATCCAGCGGTCCACTCTCAAGTCCGCGCCCGTGACCGACTCACTGAGCCGCGCAAGAACAACGAGCGCGACCGCTGCGCTCAACAGTTTGGCGATCACGATGTTGCGCCGGCTGCCGTGTTGGACCAAGGCCAGTGCCGTGCCAAGCGCAATGAACGCCAGCGCCGTGTTCGGCGCCATCGGAATCCAGTCCACGCTCACGCCAGCCAGTTCGCGCAATCCCGTCACCCATCCCGCCATCGCCATCGTCCCGATGCTGGCCGTCGCCGCCCCGCACAAATGCGCCGTAATCTCGAACCAATCGGCCGGGTGTCGTTGGGGCTTCATCGCCTTCTCGTTGGGTTTCGCACCATCATACTGTCCGCAAATGAAATCCTCCGTCCACGTTGATGACCTCGCCGGTGGAGAACGGCAGCAAGTCCTGCGCAATCGCCACCACCGCGCGGCCCACGTCTTCCGGCGTGCCCCAGCGTTTGATCGGCGTCAGCCCGCCGGCGATCAGCGCGTCGTATTTCGCCTTCACCGGCCCGGTCATGTCGGTGGCGATGACGCCCGGACGGATCTCGAAGACGTTGATGCCATGCTCCGCCAGCCGCGCCGCGTAGAGCTTCGTCATCATCGCCAGCCCCGCCTTCGACACGCAGTAATCGCCCCGGTTCGACGACGCCGTGTAAGCCGAGATGGACGACACAATCACGATCTTCGGCCGGTAGCTGCCCGACGGGCCGCCGCCCGCCGCCTTCGCCTGCTCCACCATCCACCGCGCCACCGATTGCGTCAGGAAATACGGCCCCTTCAAGTTGATGTTGATCAGCCGGTCGAAACTCTCCTCGCCCGCTTCCAGGATGTCCGCGCGCACCGTTGGCGCGACGCCCGCGTTGTTTACCAGCAAATCCAGCCGCCCGAACGTCTGCCGCGTGAACTCTACCAGTCGTTGACGGTCCGCCGCGACGGAGACGTTGCCTTGGCAGACCTCGGCGCGGATTTTGGATTTGGCAGCGGCCAGGCAATCCGCCTGCGTCAGCCGCGCCGCTTCGGCGTTGCCGGCGTAGTTGATGACGAGATCGTGGCCGACCTTGGCGAGTTCCATCGCGATCCCGCGGCCGATGCCGCGCGACGCGCCGGTGATGAGGGCAACTGGGTTCATAAGAGTTCTCTCTCCAAGTGGCGCCTTCCGCGTGCTAATCAACGACGGAACCGGCCGATACTCAAGCTCGAAAGCCGGACTGGCGCGCTTACTTGGCGAAACGAACGCGATAAGCAAACGCCTTGCCGTCGTGCGTGAGCTGCAATGTGCCACCGTCCTGTCGAAACGCCTGCTCGCCAACCGGCTTGCCATCGCTGCCGAGCGTCACGACACGCTCAATCTTCTTGCCACTCGCGCTGAGCCGGTCAAGCCGCAGTATCGCTTGGAACGGCGGCGACGACGGTAGCGGCGTCAGTTCCATCTCGGCACTGCCGTGGCGCAATCGGAACGCGCCGTTCGTTGCGACCGGGCCGAAGTCCACGACCTTGCCCGCGCTGTTCACGCGCGCTCGCTGCATCGCGAGTTCGGTGCTGGGCGGTTCTGGCTGGAAGGCGACGGTGACGCGTCCGCCCTCGCGCTTGATCTCGATTTTGCCGCAACGCGTGCGACCGGAGCCGTCCACCGAGCCGAGCATCATCAGCCGGTGGCCGCCTTTGCCGGGATGGTAGAAGCCGCAGCGAACAGCGACCGTCGCCGGCAGCTTCACGGAGTCAGGGACGCTGCTCTCGATCACCGCGGCGTAGGTTCCCGGCGTCGCCAGTCTTGTCGCGTCCAGTTTCCAGTTTCCCTGAAACACGATACCTTCGGCGAAGCTGCGCTTCTCGTCCGCGAAGTGGACAAACGCTCGGTAGCCTTCAGGCACGCCGCGCGTCACGACGCATTCGGTGCGCAGCCGGAACCGGCCGTTGCCCAAATCCTCAAGGCCGAGCACGCGTGGCTCGACGCAGCCCGGATTCTCCGAGGCGTCCGGCCTCGCGTCGGCAAACAGTTCGCCCGGCTTCTTCGCGAAACCGGCGATGACGCCGTCGCGTCGCGTCACGCCCGCCTCGCAATCGCCCGCGCGCACGACGAAGCCGTAGCGCGGCAGCGTCGCACCGCCAACCTGCCAGTCGCTCGCGCCACGATTGGAATGAACCGTCGCGCCGCCGGCAAACTTCACGCTTTGTCGGTGGATGTCGTCGCCGGCGAACTCGTGCGACAGCAGTTCGCGCCGCGCCAGCACCGCGCAGACATCGTGCAACAGCCAGTAGGTCATCACCGCGCGCCGCGAGAACGGCCCGTCGCACATTGGGTTGCGGCCGCCGATGACGGTGTTGCTCAGGTAATCGTCGCTGGCGTAGCCGTGGAGGAACTGGTCGCCTTCGCCGGAGTAACGATGTCCCAAGCCACCTGCGAGCAGCACGAATGCGCCGTGGCTGGCCATGTCGTGCCACGGCACGCGCTCGGCGTCGCCCGCCTCCATCCGCCAGTTGAAGTGCGTCTCGTGCCCCGGCATCCAGCCGCTGTGGTCGCTCTGACTCGCGTCGAGATGGCCGATGAGACCGTCCTGGCCCGCCTCGCTGATCTGCGGCGCGTTGTTGCCGAACACGGCGCGGATGCGGTCGAACGCCGCGCCCCACCGCTCGGCGCAAACTGTCTTCGGATAGAACCGGCCCAAGCGGTTGTAGAAATCAACCGGCGGGATGGCCGAGAAGACGTCCACGAAGCAGCTCGTCGGCGCAAAGCCGCGCTTCATCAGCCGCAGGTTGCGGTCGAGCCACGGCTGGAACGCCGTCGGCAGCCAACGGTAGCTCAGCGCGTCGCGGCCCTTGTTGAACCACGCCTTCTGCGGCGTGCCGTCCGGGTTGAAGATGATGTGGTCGTAGGAATAGCCGTCGGCGTCGGGATAGAAATCAATGTAGTTGTCGTGAGGGCAGAACAGGATGCCGTTGCGCTTGCACGCCGCCACCATCGCCATGAAGTCCTCCTGGTTTCCCGCCGGCGGGTAAATGTCCGGCAGCCGGTAGTCGTAGCCCCAACGCTGCCAGACGTGCTTCACGAACACTGCGTCGGTCAGGCCGTAACGCGCGGACTGCTCGATGCCATCGGCGGCTTCGCGATAGTCGCCGCCCCACTGGTCGAGGCAAATCTTGCCTTGAATCTTCGCAACGCCGCCAGCCGGCTTGAAGTTGGCGATGGCGCGATACACCCGCGCTGCCGCGAACGCACCGCGCTGCGACGGCACGAACGAGAACGTCGCGTCATGGTGCGCCACCAACGAGCAACGCCGCGTCTCCGGGTCCACGCGCAGCGAGTCGGGAAAGATGTCCACCGCCTGCACCAGCGACAACCCGCCCGCGAAGTCCGCGCCGGCATGCCGCGTCGAGAGCGTGAAGCCGCCACCGCGCAGGTCGAACTTGCCGGGATCCTGGATGACGTTGCCGAAGCCGGCATAAACGCGCCGAGCCTTCTCCGACGCCGGGCCGATAGCCAGCGAAGTGAACCGCGGCTCGCCGCGCAGGTCGCGTTTCGCGCCGGGCATCGAGAACGCCACCCGCAGCGCGCCTTTCTCGACCCAGAGCTTCGCCTGCGCGCGCACCGGCGCGTCGCCTTTCAACAGATAATGGTCGAGCACGCCTTTGCCACCGCGGAAGCTGTCCTCGACGCGGTCGCAGATCAATCCAGCTTTGCCCGCCGCAATCGGCAGTCCGTCAACCTCGAAGGCAAAGCCGTCAAAGACCAACTCGCGCTTTTCGTCCGCGAACGCGATGAACGCGTCCGCCAGACCATTCGGCCCCGCCACGACGGCGACGCCAACCGTGCCCGCTTCGTTCGCCAGCTTCCAGGTCCAGTTGACCACATCGCCAGCCAGCGCCGCCCGTGCCGCGCGCACCGCCGCTTGCCGCCGCGCCGCGCGACGGTCCTCCGGTTCCGCTGCGACTGGCGCGCCAACCCATACTGTCGGCTCGGCCCAGAACGACGAGTCGCATGAGGTGTTGTGTTTCGGCCCCGGCCCCGTGAAGAGCCGCAGCGTGATCTCGCGGTCCGCGTAATCGGACAGGTCCACGCGCGCCGGCTCCCAGCGTTTGGCGTCGGAGAAGCGCGCGAAGAGTTGCTTGAACTCGCCGCCGTCGCTGACAAACACGCGGAAATCCACGCCGTCACTTGCCCCTTCGCGTTTCAGATTGGCGTCGCGGATGGCGGTGGCGAAGTCGAGGTGGATCGGCTTCTGCTTCGGCAACGCAACGCGGAAGTCCATCAGCGCGTCGCCCCAACCGCTGCGATACGGTGGATGAACGTTGAACGCGCGCCGCCTCTCGCCGCGGTCCGCGTCGGAGATTCCCACGCTGCAACCGGTGGCCTCGTCGCTGCCGTGCCAGCCGACCGGCTTCACCACCGGCGCTTTGCCGTTTACGGCGATTGTCGTTTGGAAAGGTTTCACCGTGAACAGGCTCAGCGGCCCGCGCTGCGGCGCGCGCGCCACCGCCGGCGGCTCCGCTTTCTTCTCCGCCGCCAGCGCCTCGCGCGACACCGACAGGATCAGGATGGCATGCGCGGACTGCGGCTTGCCCTTCGCCGCGCGGAACTCGACGCGGGCGTGGACCGGGTAAAGTGCCGCGTAGGTGCCTTTGCCGGCGACGACCGAGAACAGCAGTTTCTGCGTGGCTTTCGGCGCGAGCGTGAACTTCCGCGCCGGTTCGCCCTCGACGCGCCAGTCGTCGGTCACCGACACGCGCACGACGCCGGAAAGCGGTTCGTCGCCGGCGTTGGCGAGAGTCACCGGCACAGCAATGGACTTCTCCAACGCCGTCACTTCGCCGGGGTCGGCGATGCTGACGGTGAGTGGTCCCGCCGTGTCGCGTGGCGGCGTGAAAGCCAGCGAGGAGAGCGCGGCGGCCAGAAGAGCGGCGGTTCCAAACAACGAGCGGAGCGGGCGAAATGTTTTCATGGCTGTTCTCGTGACGCCGAATCTTAGGCTTCGTTTCGTCCAAGTCACGCCCGAATGCGCCGGGGCACAGCGGGCATTGCCGTTCAGCGAGCGTTTGTTTTTTGGCGGTGCCTCCGGTATGTTTCCGGCCCGTGGAACATGGTATGAAGATCGCAATGAGGCGCTTGGAACTGGTGACGTGTGCTTGCCTGATGGCGGTGCTGGCGTGCGGCTGTTCGCTGCGCCGGATGGCAACGCGGCAGGTCGCCGACGCGCTAGCGGGTTCGGGCGGCACGTTCTCCTCGGACGACGATCCGCAACTGGTGCGCGAGGCGATTCCTTTTGGCCTGAAGACGATGGAGAGCCTGCTGGTGGACCTGCCGGAACACCGCGGTCTGTTGCTGGCGCTCGCCTCTGGTTTCACCGAATACGCTTTCGCATTCGTGCAGATGGACGCCGATGAAATCGAGTCGCAGGACCTGACGAAGGCCACCGCGATGCGGGCCCGCGCCCGCAAGCTCTACCTGCGCGCGCGCGACTACGGCCTGCGCGGGTTGGAGGTGACGCACAAGGATTTCGGCCGGCTGTTGCGCGACAACCCGGCGAGTGCGGCGAAAGCCGCGACGCGCGAGGACGTGCCGCTGCTCTACTGGAGCGGCGCGTCGTGGGCGGCGGCGATCTCGACGGCCAAGAGCGACTCGAAGTTAATGGCGGAGCTACCCGCGGCGGCGGCGATGGCGCAACGCGCGCTGGAGTTGGACGAAGCGTGGGACAGCGGTTCGTTGCACGAGTTCTTCATCGCCTACGACGGCGGACGGTCGGCGGCGATGGGCGGCTCGATCGAGCGGGCGCGCAAGCATTTTGCGCGCGCGGTAGAATTGAGCGGCGGGTTGCGGGCTTCGGCCTACGTCGGGCTGGCCGAGACGGTTTGCGTCGGCGAGCAGAAGAAGACGGAGTTTCTCCAGATGCTCGACAAGGCGCTGGCGGTGGACTCGGACAAGAAGCCGGAATGGCGGCTGCTGAACCTGGTGTCGCAGCGACGGGCGCGCTGGCTGAAGGAACACGTGGACGATTTGTTCCCGTGAAGCCACCGCAGCGGCCTGAAACTTTTTGCAGGAGGCGCGTTATATTGCGCCAACGGCCGCGCCTGAATCCGGCCGAGACAGTTGTTGGAAAGAAACTCATGAGCTTCAATAGAATCGGTTCATCCGCGTTGCTGCGGCTGATGGTGGTCGCCGCGTTGCTGGCGGCACTGCCCGGCGCGCGCGCGCAGAACGTCACCGTCAAGCTGGCCACACTCGCGCCGGAAGGCTCGTCGTGGCACCTCACCCTCAAGGAAATGGGCGAGGAGTGGAGGAAGGTTTCCAACGACCGTGTGAAGCTGAGGATTTACCCCGGCGGCGTCGTGGGCGATGAGGCGGAGATGATCAGCAAGATCCGTCTCGGCACGATCCACGCGGCAGCGGTGACGACGATGGGGCTGGCCGAGATTGACCGCGGCGTGCAGGCACTGTGCGTCCCGATGCTTTACCGGTCGGACGCGGAGTTGGACTACGTCCGCGCCAAGCTCGCGCCGAAACTCGAAGAGCGGATGGCCGCCAAAGGTTTCATCGTGCTGACGTGGGGCGAAGCCGGCTGGGTCCACTTCTTCACCAAGACGTCTGTCGTGCGGCCTGACGATCTGAAGAGACTCAAAATGTTTTCGTGGGCCGGCGACAACTCGACTCTCGATCTCTGGAAGAACGCCGGCTTCACCGTCGTGCCGCTGGCCAGCACCGACATCATGCCGGGATTGCAGACCGGCATGATCACGGCTTTCGCCACGGCTCCGGTGGCCGCGCTGTCGTTCCAGTGGTATTCGCTCGCGCCCAACATGACGGACGTGCGCTGGGCACCGCTGGTCGGCGCAACAATCCTCGACAAGCGCACGTGGGAGCGCATCCCGGCTGACGCGCGCGACGCCATCAAGGCCGCAGCGCGCAAGGCCGGCGGAAAAATTCAGACCGACGTGCGCAAAGGAGCCATCGAAGCTGTGAAGGCGATGAAGGAGCACAAGCTGAACGTTGTGCCCGTGCCGGCCGACGCGCTGGCCGCATGGCGCTCGGCCGCCGAGGCCGTCTATCCGAAGCTCGTCGGCCCGTTCGTGCCAGCGGACATGTTCGACGAAGCGAAGAAGCTGGTCGAGGAGTTTCGTGCCAAGGGCGGTGCCGGTGCAAACTGAACCGCCAACCCTCATCCCTCACGGTCAAGCCGCGCCGGTGCGGCAAGGGCCGCTGCGCAGTTTTGAAAACTCGCTGGCCATCCTCGCGCTCGCGGCGATGTCGCTTCTGCCGTTGATCGAGATCGTCACGCGCAAGTTCTTCAACTGGGGTGTGCCCGGCTCTTCGATCATCGTCCAGCACCTGACGCTGGTCATTGCCTTTCTCGGCGCGGCGCTGGCAGCGCGCGAGGGCCGGCTGCTGAAGCTCGCCACCGGCGAGGCGCTCGCGCACGGCCGTCTTCAACACGTGGTCAGCGCATTCGGCGCGGCGGTGGGCGCGTGCGTCACAGCGGCGCTTTGCTACGCGAGCTACCAACTTGTCATCACCGAGCGCGGCGCGGGACTGGAGATCGTTCCCGGCGTGAAGCGCTGGGCGGTGGAGGCGGTGATGCCGTTGACGTTGGCGCTGGTCTCGTTGCGGCAGGTCTGGCGCGCGTCGGACCGCTGGCCGGGACGCGCCATTGCAGCGCTCGGCGTTATCGCGGCGGCGGTGTTCATGTTCCTGCCAGATAGCGCGGGCAATTTCTTGTTTTGGCCGTTGATGATTCTGTTGATCGTGGGCACGGCGGTGGGCGCGCCGATCTTCGCGATGATCGGCGGCGCGGCGATGCTGCTGTTTTGGAGTCAGGCGACACCGGTATCCTCGGTGGCGGTGGAAGCTTACCGGCTGACAGTGTCGCCGATGCTGCCGACGATCCCGTTGTTCACGCTGGCGGGCTATATCCTCGCCGAGGGCGGCACAAGCAAGCGGTTGGTGCGGCTGTTCAACGCATGGTTCGGCTGGTGTCCCGGCGGCACGGCGGTGGTGGCGTCGCTGGTGTGCGCGTTCTTCACGACGTTCACCGGCGGCAGCGGCGTGACGATCCTAGCGGTGGGCGGGCTGCTGTTGCCGATGATGTTGCAGGCGAAGTATTCGGACAAGTTTTCCGTCGGTTTGCTGACGACCGCCGGCTCGCTGGGACTACTGTTTCCGCCGAGCCTGCCGGTGATTCTCTACGGCATCGTTGCCCAGCAACAGCACGTGAACGTGGACATCAAGGACCTTTTCATCGCCGGCTTTGTGCCGGGCTGCCTAATGGTCGGCGCGTGCGTAGCGTGGTCGGTGTGGCAGGGCATCAAGAGCAATATCCCGCGCTCGCGGTTCACGTGGGCCGAGGCGTGGGTGTCGCTGCGCGACGCGAAGTGGGAGGTGGCGTTGCCGGTGGTGGTGATGGTGTTTATCTTCGGCGGCTTCGCGACGCTCGTAGAATCCGCGGCACTGACGGTGCTTTACGCTTTTTTTATCGAATGCGTTATCCACCGCGACCTCAAGATCAGCCGTGATCTGCCGCGGACGGTGACAGAGTGCGCGACGCTGCTCGGAGGCGTGATGATCATTCTCTGCGTGGCGCTCGGCCTGACGAGCTATCTCGTGGACGCCGAGGTGCCGAAGCAAATGGCGTCGTGGGTCCGCAGCCACGTCGAGTCGCAGTTTCTGTTCCTGCTTGGCCTGAACATCATGCTCATCTTCGTCGGCGGGCTGATGGACATCTTCCCGGCAATCGTGGTGGTGGTGCCGTTGATCACTCCGATGGGCACGGCGTTCGGGGTGGACCCGGTGCATCTGGGCATCATCTTCCTGGCGAACATGGAGTTCGGTTTCCTCGCGCCGCCGGTGGGGCTGAACCTGCTGCTGGCGTCATATCGTTTCAACCGGCCGCTGCCGCAGATTTACCGCAACGCGCTGCCCGGCATGTTCATTATGTTCGCTTGCGTGCTCATCATCACCTACCTGCCCGTGATGACGACGGGGGTGCTGCGGTTGGTTGGAAGGTAGGACAGGCATCTTGCCTGTCCGGTCATCATTGACTATTCACTGGACAGGCGGGACGCCTGTCCTACTTTGGGCCATGACGCCCGCTGAAATCCACTTCGCCGCCGACGGCATGCTGCAATCGCTGGCCACTTGGTTATGCGCGCTCGGCTACGATTGTCTGGCGGGGCGCGATCTGTTTGGGCGGCTGCTGCTGGAACAGGCGGTGGCGGAGGAGCGTGTGTTCCTGACGCGCAACACGCACCTCGCCAGCGACTGGCCGCACGCGCTGGTGGATCGGGCGCAGGTTGTTTACGTCGGTGGTGAGACACTGCCGGAACAATTACGCGAAGTCGTTGAAAGATTCTCGCTCGATTGGCAGCGATTCCTTTTCACCCGTTGTGTGGTATGCAACGAGCCGTTGCACACCCCGACAAATCAGAGGCGTTGCCGTATCTGCCGCCGCGGGTGGCCGCGCGCGAGGAGAGGTTTTGGCGATGCGAGCGATGCGGGCGGTTTTTCTGGCACGGCAGCCACGTGCAGAACAGCGCGGCGCGGCTGCGGCGGTGGATGGAACAATGAGTTGCCCGGTCGCTGTCCGACGCCGGTCTAGAGATTCAGGCCGAAGAACTTCTTGAAGAACCCTTGCTCGGGCGGCTCCTGGCCGGGCAGAAGCGGCGGCTGGCTCTGGTCTATCCAGAGGTTGAGCGCGGCGGCTACGCCTTCCGGCGAGAGGTGGGTGCTGACGATGCGTTGCAGCCCCGGCTCGATCAGGAACCGCATTGGCGCGGTGTCCGCGCCAAACTGTTGGCAGATGGTGCCCTGATATCCCTGGCCATCCCAGTAAACCGGCCACGGCAGCGGATGCTGCAGTTGGAAGATGTCCATCGCCTCGCGGCTTTTGTCCACGCAGATGGTGTAAATCTCAAAACCTTTCGCGTGATAGCGGAGGTAAAGCTGGACCAGCTTCGTGGTCTCCTCCAGCACGTTTTTGGATTTCGCCGACCAGAACTCGATCAGGAGCGTCTTACCCTTCATGGCGGCGATGTCCATTTTCTCGCCGCGCAGACCGGTGGATTTCGCCGGCGGGCACGGGTTGTTCAGCAGGTCGCACTGCTTCATCAGCGACCGCGCGTTAAAGACGAACTCGCTTTCGGGAAATTGCTTGAGCAAGTCGGCGGCGGCTTCCTTGGCGGCGTGCAACATGCCCTGCCGGCGGCGGAACTGCGCGTGCATCAATACGGCCGCCGCCGTTTCGCGACGGTGCGGGAAGTCCTTGACGATGCGTTTGGCGACGGCAACGCCTTGTTCGGGATGGTCGGGCCACGTGGCGTTCAGCAGGAGGAATTCCGCGCGGATGGCGTCGTCTTCGTTCGGTTTATGGGCGAGCACTTCACGCGCGGCGGTTTCGGCGCGCGACCGCTGGGCAGAATCCTTTTTCATCTGGAACAGGATGAGCCGGCATCGCGCCTCATTGATACGCACGAGGTTGACGTGGGAGCTGGTCGGGAAATCCTTGACGAACTGCTGGCAACGGTCCGCCACGTCCTGATACCACACCAGGCTGCCCTCGGCGCTGGCGGGTTTCTTGGTGGTGAAGAGCGACTCCAGTTCCGACCACAAGATCAGTTCCTCCTCGGACTTGAGAATCCGTTTGGCCGCGTCAATCAGCGAGGCCTTGCGGTCGGTTTCCGAGATGTCCGGCATCGTCGCGAGGCTCTCGGCGCTTTCGGTCTTGAGTTTCGACTTCGCTCTCGACGAACCGTAACCCGGCCGCGGCTTGGAGGCCGCAGCCGGCGGTGTCGGGTGAGGCGTCATCGCGCTTTCGGCTTTCTTGGAGGCAACAATGGTTGGCCGGCTGATTTTCGCCGGCTTTTTATCCCCGGCAGATGATTTCGCAGCAGGCGGCGGCTTGGTCGCGGTCGCGGCTTCTGTCGGTTCGCTGGGCGCGGTTGTCGTTACGCGGCCGAGCTTCGCTGGTTTCTCGGCGCTGGCGAATGGTTTCGCGGTCGGCGATGGCGGCTTGGCTGAGGCGATCACAACCGGCGTTGTGACCTTCACGGTCGGTTTGGTTGTTTCGACCGGGATGGCATTGGTCGCGGGGCGCAACGGTTTGGCGTAGAGCGTGCCGCCGATTTCAATGTGTGTCGGCGCAGGCGCCGGCGGTGTCGGGCGGGGCGTCGTTGCGCTTTCGGTTTTCTTGGAGGCAACAACGGTTGGCCGGCTGATTTTCGCCGGCTTCTTATCCCCGGCAGATGATTTCGCAGCAGGCGGTGGCTTGGTCGCGGTCGCGGCTTCTGTCGGTTCGCTGGGCGCGGTTGTCGTTACGCGGCCGAGCTTCGCCGGTTTCTCGGCGCTGGCGAACGGTTTCGCGGTCGGTGGCGGCGGCTTCGCGCTGGCAACGATAGTTGCCGGTTTCTCCGGCTCGCTGGGTGTGATTGTCGTTACGCGACCAAGTTTCGCGGGCTTCTCCACGCCTGCAAATGGTTTTGCAGCAGGTGCTGGCGGCTTCGCGGTGGCGGCGGCTTCTACTGGTTCGCTCGGAGCAGTGGTTGTCGCACGACTGAGCTTGGTCGGCTTCTCCGTGCTGGCGAACGGTTTGGCGACCGGCTGCGGAGGCCGAGGCGAGATGATGGCAACGGACGACGGGACTCTCATCGCCGGTTTGGTTGATTCGACCGGGAGGGCGTTGGTCGCCGAACTCAGAGGCTTGGCGTAGAGCACGCCGCCGATTTCAATGTGCGTCGGCTGCGGTGCTGGCATCGGCGGCGGCGGGGCGGGCGCCACGGCTATCTGTTTCTCTGGCGGAGGAGCCGTCGGCTTCGACGGCTGCTTCGCGGCGACAACGCTGCGTTTTTCGACTGCGGGTTTCGTCTTCGGCGCGGGCGCTTTCGCAGCAGTGATTCTCGGCGGTTCTTTCTTGCTGACGACCGGCGGTGCTTTCGCGGCGGTGCGAACGGCGGGCTTGACTGGCGCGGCAGGCTTGGCGGGCGGAACCGCTGCCACCGCGAGCGCGCCGACGGAGTGCCATCGCTTCATCAGCGGCTCGATCTCCGCTGGATGCGCCGCGATGCGGGCCACCAAGCCAAACGGATCCACGAGCAGCCGTGTCGGAGCCATCAGCGCCGGATAAGCTTCCATCAATTTCACGTTGGCCGGATCGTTGGCGAACACCTGCGGCCAGGGTGTCGGGTGCGCGGCGTTGGCTTTGTCGAACGTCGCGCGGTCGGTGTCGAGGTTGACGCCGACGACGAACAGGCCATTGTCGTGGCGGACCTCGAACAACCGGCGCAGCACGCCCGCGCTCTCGCTCACCGGCTGCGTGGCGGCAGTCCAGAAATCCAGCACCAGCGCCTGGCCGCGCAGCGCGTCGAGGTCGAGCGACTTGCCATCCGTTGTGGTCACGGCCGGCAGCGGTGCCGGTTGTGCGACGAGGCTGAGTTGCCGGAGCATCGCGCGCGCCTGCGCCGCTTCGGGCGATTTTGGAAACGAGCCGAAGAGTCCGATGGCCGCCTCGCGCACGGCACGTTCGTCACCCTTGCGCTGCTGCGCCCGCGCCAGCAACCAGAACGCCTCGGCGGCCGGAGGCTGGTCGGAGAAATCGCGGACGATCAACCGCGTTTGCTCGAGGACGGTTCCCAAGTCCTCCGGCCACGCCGCGCGGGCCAGCACGAGTCGCGAGCGCGCCGCGCCCGGGCCGCGGTCGTTTTTGGCGAGCGATTGGCGGGCAAGTTGCAGGGCCTTGTCGTGTTCGGCGCGATCGCCGGTCAGCGCAGCCAGTTCCTGCCGGCACTGCGCGTTCACGGCGCGCACTTCGGCGACGTGCGAACTGCGGGGTTGGTCGCCGAGGAACTGTTCGCAGCGAACCACAACGGTCACGAGCCAGTCGCGTATCGCATCGCCGCTGTTATCAGCCGGCCGGCGGGCGAGCGTGTCGCGGATGCGGCGTAGTCCGAGAACTTCGCCGGCCGAATCTCGCGGATCGGACGTGAACACGGCGTCGGCGTCGGACGCAGCAGCTTCGCGTGGCGGCGTGTTCGTGCTGTCGGCGGCGCGAAGCCCCGCCCACGCAATCACCGCCACCAACAAGCACACCCGTAGTTTCATGCAATAGTTTCAGCCACCAGATCGCCCACCTGTGTCGTGCCGTAGCCCATCTTGCCGGCGGCAAGCGATTTCAATTTCGTGTTCACAACCTTGATGACGGCGTTCTCGATGGCTTTCGCGGCGGCCGATTCGCCGAGGAAGTCGAGCAACATTGCGCCGGCGTTGATGGCCGCAAGCGGGTTGATGACGTTCTGGTTGGTGTATTTCGGCGCGCTGCCACCCATCGGCTCGAACATCGAGCAGCCGTTGGGGTTGATGTTGCCGCCGGCGGCGACGCCGAGGCCGCCCTGGATGATCGCGGCGAGGTCGGTGATGATGTCGCCAAACATGTTGTCGGTGACGATCACGTTGAACCACTCCGGATTCTTGACGAACCACATGCAGGTGGCGTCCACGTGGGCGTAGTCGCGCTTGACCGTCGGGTAACCCGCGCCCATTTCGTGGAACGCGCGCTCCCAGAGGTCGAAGGCGTAGGTGAGCACATTGGTCTTGCCACAGAGCGTGAGTTGCGCCGTCTTGCCGGCAGCGACATCTTCGGGCTTGAGACCCTTCCACGGTTTGCCAGCGTGTTGCTTCGCGGCGAGATCGAACGCGTATTTCAAGCAGCGGTCAACGCCGCGGCGGGTGTTCACCGATTCCTGGATGGCGACCTCGTGCGGCGTGCCTTTGAAAACGAAACCGCCGGAGCCGGTGTAGAGGCCCTCGCAGTTCTCGCGCACGACCGTGAAATCAATGTGCTCCGGCCCCTTGTCCTTGAGCGGACAGTCGGCGGCGCGGAAAAGCTTTACCGGACGGAGATTGATGTATTGCTCCAGCTCGAACCGCAGCCGCAGCAGGAGACCTTTTTCCAGAATGCCGGGCTTCACCTTCGGGTGGCCGACGGCACCGAGGAAAATGGTCTTGTAGCGGCGGAACTCCTCGACGGCGCTGTCGGGCAACACCTCACCCGTCTTCAGAAATCGCTCGCCGCCGAAGTCGTAATGATGCCAGTCGAGTTTGAAACCGAACCTCTTTGCAGCAACCTCGGCCACTTTGATGCCTTCACGCACCACTTCGGGGCCGGTGCCGTCACCGGGAAGAACTGCGATTGAATGAGTTTTCATCTGGCTGCGAAGATAGTAATGACGTGCGAGCAAGGCAAGCCGAGTTTCACGGTCTAGTTTCATGGCGCGGCAGGGTCGCAATACCACAGGGCGGGGCGACGTCGAATCTCCGCTTACGCAAGCAAGACGCGCGCTTGATGCGGGAAGGCTCGACAGAGCCTCGCCTCTTGTCAAGAAACCTCCGCAACATGCGCCGGCCCGCGACGTTGTGCAATAACAGCCGCGCCGGCTGCGACAGGCGCCGCGCAGGTTACGAGCCGGCGATGGTCTTGCGGACCAGGAATTTTTCCATGACCAGATACTGCACATCGCTGCCGAAGAAGACGGTCAAGGCGTCGTCCGGCGAGCAAACGATCGGCTCGCCTTGGCGGTTGAACGACGTGTTCAGCAACATCGGCACGCCGGTCGAAGCATAAAACTTGCGCATCAGTTCGTGGAGTTGCGGCTGGGTTTGCTCGCGGACGATTTGTGCCCGCGCGAGACCGTCCGCTTGGATGACGTCCGCGACGCGATCCCTCCAGTTCGCCGTCAGGTCGAAGGCAAACGCCATCCACGGCGAGGGATGCTGCGATTGGAGAACCTCCGGCGCGGCCCAGTCGAGCACGGAGAGGCCGAACGGTTGCCATCGCTCGCGCCGCCCGATCTGTGCGTTCACGCGATGGGCGATGCCGGGAATGACCGGGTTGCCGAGGACGCTGCGGTTGCCGAGCGCACGCGGGCCGAATTCCATACGCCCCTGAAACCATGCCACCAGCTCGCCGCGTGCCAGCAGCGCGGCCATCGCGTCGGTGATGGAGGCCGGCTGTTCAAACGCGACACGATGTTTCTCCAACGCGGCCCGCACTTGCCCGTCGTTATAACAGGGGCCGAGAGACGCGTGCTCCAGTGGCTTGACCTTGTCGCCGACGGTTGTAGCCGCGAGCGTCGCCGCGCCGAGCGCCGCGCCGCAAGCACCGGCCGCCGCTGGGACGAACAGCTCGCGCGCGCCGGCCTCGCGTGCCAAGCGGCGGTTGAGTTGGGCGTTGAACGCGACCCCGCCGGCGAAACAAAGCCGGCTCGTTTCCGCGATCTTTCCAGCCAGATGGTGTTGCACCACCGAGAGCGTCGCTTCCTCCAGTGCCCGTTGCGCCGCGGCGGCAATGTGAACATACGGCTCCTCCGCGTCGTCACTGGTCCGCGGCGGTCCCCACAACTTCACCAGTTCTGGCGAGAAGGAATAGTCCCGGCCCTGCTCGTCGTGGTAGCGCCGCGCGCCGACGACATTCACCAGTTCATTATTGACGCGGAAATCGCCCGCGCCCCAGCAAAGGCATGGCGAGATGTCGCACCGGTTCGGGTCGCCGCAGGCGGCCATCGCCATCACCCTCGATTCGCCATCGAGCATCTCGAAGCCGAGATGCTCCGCGATCGCGCCGTAGAAACCGCCGAGCGAGTCGGGCGAATACCATTCCTTGATCCGGTGCAGGCCCCTCTCGTCGCCGTAGCCGAGCCACGCCGTGGCATACTCGCCGTTGCCGTGGAGGCTCATAACCGCTGCGCGCTCGCAACCCGAACCGTAGAACGCCGACGACGCGTGAGCCAGATGATGCTGGAACCGCATCAACCGGACCTTTGCCGGATTGATGCCAATCCGCGGCAGCATCTCGCGCAGACTCTGGATGTCGCGCCGGTAGTGGCGGTTGCCGTCAAACACTGCGGCCATCGCCTCGCCCGGCGCATACCCGTGGCGCAACGCAAACTGCCAGCGCGCCGGCGAGTTGAAGAGCGGAATCTTGGCGAAAGGGCAGGCGACAACCTGCACGTCCGACGGTTTGAGGCCCGCAAACTCCAGACACCACCGCGCCGCCATTTCCGGCTGGAGATTCCAGGAATGCTTGATGCGATTGAGCCGTTCCTCCTCGGCTGCCGCGACAATCTGGCCGTCAACCACAAGCGTCGCGCTCGGGTCGTGTCCACCAGCTCCGCTCAGTCCCAGAATCACCATGCAGCGCGCACTCTAACGGTGCGCGGTCGAGACCGTCAAGCAACGGGCGACCTGTAGCGCCGGCATCCCTGCCGGCGTTCTTCTCGCTTAGCACCAGAACACCGCCGGCAGGGATGCCGGCGCTACGGGCGGGAAGCAGTCGCGCTTGACCCGCTGTATCCGCGCACTAGACTTCATCCCGACGGAAGAAAGGAATCTTGGCGAACCACTTCGTTGGACGAGAGCTAACTCATGCCCACTGCTGATTCACAACCGAAGAAGCCGAACCTCAAACAGGTTGGCGTCGTCGCGGTCGCCGTCGCGGCTGTCGCGGTCGCGGGTTTGTTGTGTTGGTGGCCCTGGCACAAGCCCTCCTCCCCGGACTCCAACACTCCAACACTCCAGCACTCCATTTCCTCTTCCGCCCTCAAACAACCCGGCTCCATCTTCACCAATACCATCGGCATGGAGATGGTCTATGTCCCGCCGGGCGAGTTCATGCTCGGCAGCACCCCGGAGGAACGCGCGCGAGCCAGGACGATGGGCGCGACAGAAACACAGGTTGACAACGAGGGCCAGCAGCCTCGCCGCTCGCGGATCCGGCAGGGCTTCTGGCTCGGCAGGACCGAACTGACGGTGGGCCAGTGGCAACAGTTCGTCAACGACGCCCACTACCAGTCGGACGCGATCACGGGATTTGCCATTCTGGATTCGTATCCCGAAAAAAGGCCGGCTGACCATCCTGTGGCGTGGGTCACGTGGCGGGACGCGGTGGCGTTTTGCGATTGGCTCACCCTGCGGGAGCAGCGCGCGAACCGCCTGCCGGAGCGTTGCATCTACCGTCTCCCGTCGGAAGCCGAGTGGGAATACGCCTGCCGCGGCCAGCGGCAAGGCACGATGTTTTGGTGGGGTGACTCGCTGGCGGATGGCAACGGCCGGCTGAATTGGCGCGCGAACGACAGCGGCTCGGACTCGACCTCGTCGGTGAACGCGTGCGGCGCGCGCGGTCGGAACGGCTTCGGTCTGGCCGACATGCTGGGCAATGTCCGCGAACTCTGCCTCGACGCGTGGGATCCCGCCGGAGCCGCCGAGGTGCTTTGTGCGGACTACACCCGGAGCAAGGCGCGCGCGCTCAAAGGCGGCAGCTTCCGAAGCCCCGCATTCGACGCGCGCATCGCCCGGCGCTGGTCGAGCCTTTATTCCTGCGGCGGCTCGGACATCGGCTTTCGCGTAAGCTGCGGCATCAATCTCTCCAACGAGGTCGCGCGAGTTCTACAGAAGCTGGTGATGCCGAAAACCAAGTCGTCGCCGTGAACTCGTTCAAGCCCTCACGCTCCGCGTAAGGTTTCGCATCTTTGGCCAAAGCCGAGGATCACGGTTTGGCGGCTTCCAGTTGTGCGGGCAAATACTCCACCATCCGGTTGAAGAAGTCGGCGACGAAATCCTTCTGTTTCATCTTAGCAGCTCGAATTGCCGGCAACGCCGGTTTTGCCTTCGAGCCGAAACGGTCGAGCACGTTGATCGCGGCGAGACGGACCAACGGTGCGTCGTGCTCCAGCGCCTTCGTCAACACCGGCAGCGCGGCGGCGTGGTCGCCGAGATTACCGATGGCTTCGGCGACCGCGATACGAACGGATGGGGAATCGTCGGCCATTGCCTTCCGCAGCGCCGACTCGGCGGGCTTGGCGTCCTTGCCGAGCGCCACAAGGCCCATCGCACCCCACCAGCGCAACGCGGCGTCTTTGTTCTCCAACAGTGCCGCGAGACGCGAGACGTTGGCAGGTTTCATCTCGTCGGCGATGCTGGCGGCATTGAGTAGCGCGTCGAGCAGGTTCTTGCGCGGGTCGGTAGCGATTTCCCACGGCGTGCTGCCGGCGGCGCGGAGGAGCATCTCGTGCTCGGGCAGCAGGCCGAGGTCGCCCGTCGCCTTCATCCAGCGGACGCACTCGGCGCGCAGCCGCTTCAACGTGTCGCGATGTTTCGGGTCGGCGGCGAGGTTGTTGATCTGGTTCGGGTCGGTTTCGTTGTCGTAAAGCTCCTCGACCGGCTTTCTCGGCGCGAAATAGCGCGCGGGCGGGCCGGTGAGCTTGCCTTCGCTGGCGAGTTGACGCCATGCCTTCATCATCGGCATTTCCTCGGTGTAGCTCACGAACTGCGACCAGCTCAGGTGCGGCATGAAGTTGCGGTGATACTGGTAGCGCCGGTCGCGCACGACGCGCACGATGTCGAACCGCTCCGCCATCCGGTCGCGAATGGCGTGGGTGTATTCGCGCGGCTTGCCGGTTTGCTCGCCGAGGAACGCCGTGCCTTGCAGGTGCGGCAGGAGCTTCACGCCGCAGAGGCTCAGCACCGTCGGCGCAAAGTCCACGAAGCTGACCATGCGGTCGGTGGTCTGGTTGGGTGCGACGGGCGCGAGGTGTTGCCATTTCTTCGGGAAGTGGACCAGCAGCGGCACGTGGAGGCCGCCTTCCCAAATCCACTTCTTCATCCCCGGCAGGCCCGTGCCGTTGTCGCCGAAGAAGAAGACGATGGTGTCCTCGGCGAGGCCGGCGTCCTCCAGTTCCTTGAGCTTGTCGGCGACCTGGTAGTCCATCGCGGTGATGTTGTCGTAGTAACGCGCCCAGTCGCGGCGCACCTCCGGCGTGTCGGGATGAAACGGCGGCACCGGCGCCTTGGCGGGATCGTGGCGTTGCGCGGGCGTGAGGCGGGCGGTGTTCTGCTGATACTTCGCCTCCGGCACGCGAATCTGGCTCTCGTGGCAGACCTCGTGGTTGAACACGGCGAAAAACGGCTGGCCCGGCTTGCGGTTGCGCCAGTGGCCCTTGCGGCTGCAATCGTCCCACGCGTTCTTCGGCACGGCGAAGTTGTAGTCGGTCTTGGCGTTGTTGGAGCAGTAGTAGCCCGCCTCGCGCAGGTATTCGCTGAAACACTTCACGGCCGCCGGCAGCGTCGTGGTCGAGCGCATCCCGTGGCTGCCGAGCCGCGTCGGGAACACGCCGGTGATGAGGCACGAGCGGTTCGGCGCGCAGACGCCGGTGATGCCGAACGCCTGCGTGTAGCGCACGGCCTGTGTGGCGAACCGGTCGAGGTTCGGCGTGACGGCATACGTGTCGTCATAACAACCGAGGTTCGGGCAGATGTCCTCGGCGGTGAGCCAGAGGATGTTGGGACGCGGGGCGGGCGCGGCTGCGAGACTCGCTGTCAGCCATAGTGCAGCGGCAAGAGCGACTAGAGGTGCGTTCATGGACAGATTCTGCAAGTTCAAAGTTCAAAGTTCAAAGCTCAAAACAACTTCCAAGCTCAGTTTTCAAGCTCCAACGCGGAATCTTCCTCGGCATTGGAGTTTGAAGCTTGGAACCTGGAGTTTCTTTTGAACTTTGAGCTTTAAGCTTTGAGCTTCCTCCACGCCGCCAGCCACAGTGCGGCGCCAAAGCTGATCAGATGAGCGTTCATGATGCGGAAACCTGTGTTTGCGTGGCCAGAGTTCTACTCCGGCGCCCAGCGCAAGCAAAGCCTGTGTTTGCGGAAGGGCGATTTGCTGGCGCGCTTGACGCGCTACTAACGCCGTGACAGTCTCCGCGCTAGAAACCTGAGCCGTCTCGCTGAAGGAGAATCACGACGGGTTCAGGAGTGTAAGAGTCGTTGAACCAACGAGTGACGCATCATGAATGCACAAGAGAAGATTGCCCGTCTTGAAAACTTCAAGAAACTCGTGCGCGACTGGGATTCTGACGCGCCCACGCCTTCACGAAGAGAGGAGATTCGATCACAGATTAGCCAGGAGAAAGTATGGGTTCGTCAGCAAGTGATTGAGGCGCGTTGCTTTTCCACATTAACCATTGGGCCGCCGCCAGCAATTGGCGGTCTCATAATGAAAAATCTGGATCCGTTTGCGATGATCTTTGAGCGACCCTACCTCCAGAATCTGATTCCACCGGTTCTTGATATGGTGGACCAGACGATTGGAGTGCTTCGCGCAGAGCCGGAGGATGCGCCGTCAGCTAGAACCACGCCAGTTCTTCGGCAGGAGATCATTAGCAATTATGCATTCATCGCCATGCCAATGGACGAGAATGACCATGATCTGATTGACGTTCTCGATGCGATCAAGGAGGGGGCGCGACGCTGCGGAATTCAAGCAGAGCGCGTTGATGAGCCCGATTCAAACGAGAGAATTACCGATCGTATCATCGAATCAATCCAAAAAGCGGAATTCGTGATTGTTGATCTGACCGACCAACGCCCAAATGTTTACTGGGAGGCTGGCTTCGCTCACGCGAGCGGGAAAACACCAGTCTATATTGCCCGCCACGAAACTAAGATTGAGTTTGATATCAAGGACTACCCGGTGATCTTCTTCAAGAGTCTGAAGCAACTAAAAGATGATCTTGAGAAGAGGCTTCGAGGAATCTCATCCAGCAAATAGAGGTGTCGAGCAATCGCGCTAGACGTCGTTTGTGACGATGCTTCTCATCGGCGTAGGAATGGCGCAGAAGAGTGCCGCGCCGTGAAACAGCAAAGCTATTCCTTCGGCTTTACAGTTCTCGGCACCGGCAGGTTCTTGAGCAGTCCCGCGTTGGTGCGCTTCAACTCGGCTCCGAGTCGGGCTCGGAAATCTTCGAGGAGGGAGCGGTGTTCCGGGATGAGGGCGAGGTTGGTCAGTTCCTCCGGGTCGCTTTCGAGGTCGTAGAGTTCCTCGATTTCGTTTTCCGCGAGCGTGCGGATGTATTTGTGGCGGCCCTGGCGCAACGAAATCCACCACGGCAGCGGGCCTCTCGCCTCTTTGTCAGGCACCGCGCAATCGGTCTGGTCTCCGAACTTGAGGTAGAAGTGCTCCATCATGGCCGGCCGATCCCAAGCCGCAGCCGGATGTTTCAGCAGCGGGCGCAGGTCGCGGCCGTGCATCGTCCACGGCAGCTTGACGCCCGCCACGCCGAGCAGCGTGGGCGCGAGGTCCACGACGGTGACGGGCTGTTTGCAGACGCCGCCGCGCGCGACGCGGCCGGGCAGGCGGAAGATCATCGGCGCTTTGATACAGGCGTCATACCCTCCGACCTTCCACGCGAAACCGTGCTCGCCCCACGCGAAACCCTGGTCGGACGTATAGACGATGAGCGTGTTGTCGAGCTGGCCGGTTTCTTCGAGCGCCTTCAGCAACTTGCCGACGCTTTCGTCGAGCGCGGAGACGAGCCGGTTGTAGCCGCGAACCATTTCGGGCAACGGTGTCGGTCGCTTGCCTTTGCCATAAACCGGCATTCCATCATCGCGTTTGGTCCACTGCGTCCACGTCTGCATGTGCGCCGGCTTGCCGGGTCGCGGCGGGAACACGTCGGAAGGCACAGTCACGTCGGCGTCTTTGTATTGCTCCTTATGTCGCGGGTGAACGGTGTTGGGCAGGTGCGTCGCATTGTAGCAGAGCCAAAGCATCCACGGCCGGTCATGCTTGTCCCGGATGTAATCATTGGCGAAGCGCGTGTAAACGTCGGTCGAGTAGCCGGGCACGATGGTTTTCGGCGCGCCGTCAATGCTGAGGATCTGGTCGTTATACCAATCGCCCTTGATGTCGGCTTGGTCCCACACGACCGAGTGATCCCAGTTGCGACCGTGGCCGGCGTCGTTGCTGAGGTGCCACTTACCAATCATCGCGGTGTGGTAACCTGCCTTGCGGAGTTCGGCGGGCCAGTGGCGGCAGACCTGCGGATCGTAGCTGCCCTTGATGATGCCCGTGAGCGTCAACCCGCGAATACCATGTGGCAACAAGCCCGTCAGCACGCACGCGCGGCTCGGCGTGCACCACGACGCGCCGTAGGCGCTCGTGAACCGCACGCCGTCGGCTGCGAGCCGGTCAATGTTCGGCGTCCGCACCCACGGCCAAGCGCCCTGGTCGCGATAGCAACCGAGCGTTCGGTAGCTCTGGTCGTCGGTGTAGATGAAGAGGATGTTGGGGCGGCGTAGTTCGCCGGCAACAGCGGAAGCGAGCACGACGGACGAGAGCAGCGCCAGCAGCGCCTTCATCTTACTTCAGTTCCTTGACCCGCATGTTGCGGAAATAAATCTTCGCGCCGTAGTTGCCGTGGGCGTGGAGGCCGATGAAACCTCTCTCGTAGAACAGGCCGGGATGCTCGTGTCCGTCAATCGGCTTCACCTTGTCGAAGTCGGCGTCCACGATCACCACGCCGTTGAGTGTGACCTTCACGCGGCGGCCGTCGCAGACGATCTCCTCCTGGTTCCATTGGCCGGCAGGCTTGAGATGGCCGGGTTTGGCGGGCACCACGCCGTAGAGCGATCCGTGATGCTGGTAATCCTTGAGCGCCGGCCAATCCTTGGGCTCTTTGCCTTGGAGCGGAATGCCGCGAACGTAGTAGGGGTCATCGAGCACTTGAACCTCCGTGCCCTCGATGTGCGGCTGTTTGCTGACCTTCGTGCGAATGCCGACGCCGTTGTTGCCGCCGGGATCGAGCTTGATCTCCAGCCGCAGGATGAAGTTGGCGTATTCCTTCGTTGTGAAGATGTGGACCTTGCCGGTGTCCTTGCAGATAAGCTCGCCGTTCTCGACGTAGTAACTGCTGGTGTCACCGCCGATGCCCTGCCAGCCGTCGAGGTTCTTGCCGTTGAAGATCGGCACGAAGCCTTTTTCGCCGGCGGATGCGAGGGTTGAGGCAAGGCAGAGTGTGACGGCGAGGATAACGGCAGAGTGTTTCGTCATGGTTCGAATTCTCCTTTGTGTTGGCAGAGTTCTACTCCGTCTTGGCTAACAAGCAAGCCTGAGCTTGGACGCGCAGTTCACTTCATCGGCAACGCCAGCAGACGACCGTCAGCGAGGCCGGCGATTGCCACGGAGCGTCCGGACACTGCAATCATGGCCAGCTTTGTCACGGACGCGCCGACGTATCGCGACCAAACCGGCTTGCCTGCGCAGTCGAGCGCGTGGACTTCGCCGTCTTCCGTGCCGGCAATGATGAGGCCGTCGGCAAACACCAAATCATGAACAGCCAGACCGAGCCGCCGGTGCCAGAGTAGCGTGCCGGCGGCATCGAGGCAGTAAACGTAGCCGGTCCCCGACGCGACAAGCACCTCCGGCCGGCCGTCGCCATTGATGTCGGCGCAACAGATGCGTTCGACAGGATAGCCGTAGTTGTCGAACCTCCAGAGGGTCTTGTTGCGAAGATCCACCGCGATCAAATCGCCAGTGGATGAGCCGTGGACGATTTCCTTCTTGCCGTCGCCGTTCAGGTCGCCGAGGCCGAATGTCACGTCGCCGATGGAGGTGGAGGAAGTCATCATCCGGCTGCCGTCGGGACGCAGGACAAACACCGCGCCATACTTGTTGGCGATCACGATTTCGGGTTTGCCGTCGCGATCGAGGTCCTCGACAGCCATCTCCATGCACCCGTGATACGCCGCCAGCATGCGCCAGAGCTTCTTCGCGTCCGGCGACAGTCCTTGGGCCTCCATGCTCGCAAGCGTCGTCACGAGCATGTCATCCACGCCGTCGCCGTTCTGGTCCACGCCGCGCGTGCAGTAAAGTCCCCACGGCCGATCACCGTGGTCCTGATTGAAGTAAATGCCGATCATCTGATCCTTGCGCTTCAGATGGCCGGCGGGGTCGAGTTGGTGCAGATACGTGTCGGCGCTCGACACAAGAATCGTAGGCGGACCGTCCTTGGTGAAACGGGCCAGCGAAACATCGCGAACGACACCGGCAGTCGGATACGACCACAGAAGTTTGCCGCTGGCGCTGACGGCATGGCCGGCTTTGCCACACGCGACGAGCAACTCCGGCTGGCCGTCAATGGTGGTGGGCGTGATCCGAAACACAGGCGAGTTCTTCGCAAGCTCAACACTCCACAGCGGCTTGGCAGACGTAACGCGAACACTCTTGTCCGCGCCGCTCTCTCGCCGCACAACAGCGCGGACAGGAGTGTCCGCGTTACGCATGGCGGCAACCTCAAGGCCACTGACCGTGATCGTGTGTGTGCCCGCCGGCAGCTCCAGACGCTGTTGGCCGTTCGCAGTCGCCCCGCCACGCGCCGTCACGGTTACAGGCTTCGCGGCCGTCAGGGCCATCTTCCCGTTGCTTGCATCGAGACTCACATTCGCCGCAGGTTCGAACGCGAGACCAGTTTCTCCGAAGCCGATGCTGCGCCCTGCTACGAGGCTGATCGTTTGTCCACTGATCAGCCACGCATCCGCATCACACTGCCATCGGCCCGCGCGGTCGGGGCCGAAACCTGCCAGCGCATCCTTCACGCGATGCGCCGTCGGACGCAGGCCCTCAATGGCAGACTCCGTCGGATGTTTCGCGCCGGTCGCATAGACCAATGAGCAAAACGTGGTGCTCTCGCCAGCCTTCAGGTGGGCCGACTGCCGTTGGTGCAGGACGGACACGGGCACTGAGATGCCTTGCCGCACGTGATCGGTCACCCATGCACGCACCGGCAGCACGGGATCAATGTGCAGCGCGTTGGCCACTGGCTTTTTCGTTTGCTCGGGTTGTGCCGCTGCCGCTTCCGCGGCGTGAATCACCTTCGTAGCCGCGCCTTCGCGTCGGAATTCAATCCGGTCAATCCGCACCGGCGGCGCTTCGCGCAGCTTCACCTCCACAGTGTGCGAGCCGTCGGAGGCCACCCGGCAATGCACCGTGTGCCTCGAGGCTGAAGACGCGTATCGCTCAATGGGCACGCCTATGGCCAGCGGCGTGGCGCCGTCCACGCTCAGGAACAGTGAGTCACTGCCAGTATCGGCGCCGTAGGCGACGAAACTCACTTGATACTCGCCCCGCGATAATTCAACGCTGAAACTCAGCCGCGCTGTAGGCGACGACAGGATCACGGCTTTGCTATTGGAGGCTTGCGGATCATCCACCACTTCCAAACCGTTGTTCTTCGGGCCCGAACGTCGCGCCACGAATTGTCCGCGCTCGTTCACCCGCTGGTCGCCGCGGTCAATCGTCTTCCACGTCAGGTCCAGATCGTAGTTGCCGTCCTCGCGTGCGGTGACTGTGTCCTGCACCAGGAACCACGCGCCTTTGCTCCACAAGACACGCCGGTCCCAATCCACGCCATTGTAGCCCTTCACATAAGTGCGCGTGGCGGCCATGCCGGGCAGATCGCCGCTGGAGGCCAGTCCTGCGAGACTCGGCACAAGTTTCGCACAGCGGCCGTCGCGCAAGACGGACAGCATCGAGTGCTCGGTCGTGTTGCGCACGAGGTAATCGTGGTCCAGCAACCAGCGCTCGCCGTCCTGGACAAAGGTAGTGATGCCGCCTGTGTCGAAGTGCAGGTGCTTGCCGCGGCCCAAGCCGTCGAGGAGCAGATACTGGCCGTCCGGCTCCCAATTCTCGCGGAAGCTGATCTTGTCCCACGCCTCCTCGAACGGCACGTCGGCCCGCTCGAACGCCTCGCCGTAGGTCGGCCGCCGCTGTGTGTCGTCGTAAATCTGGCGGTCCATCGGAAACACGTTCAGCCCGACGAAGCGCTCCGGCGCGCGTGGCGCGACATCGGGCCAGAATGGATTCTCCCAACCACCGGCCAGCGAGTGTTCGAGCAGCCAGCGATAGCCACCGTCGCGCGTCCACCAATACGCCACCGGCAGCGCCGCCTTGGCCATCGTGGGGAGCAGCCCGTAGCCGCTGTCGCCGAAACCCGCCGGTAATTGGCGCGTATCGCCGCACCCCACCACGTAGTCGGCGTAACGTGTGATCAGCCCGTTCTCAAAGAAGCGCAGATCCCAGTCCGCCAGTGAGAACTCAATAGTGTGGCCCATCGTCAAAACCAGATAGCTGTCGGCGTCCTCCTGCGGCTTCCAGGAGCGCGCCTGCGCGGTGAAACCGAGCCGCGCTTTGCGCAGCCACTCCTTCGCCTCGGGGAGATCGAAGTGCCGGTCGAAATAGCGCCCGGCGTAATACAGCCCCAGCAGCGCAAACGTCGTGTGGTTCCACGTCACCGTGAACCTCTCGTCAATGGCGCGATACTCGTAGGAGCAGTGCGTGAGGTCGCGGCTCCAGGCGAGAAATGCCTCCAGATAATCGCGCCGCCGCTCCGGCGTGATCAGCGGGCATTCCTCAAACGCGTCCCACGCGGCGAAGATCTCGCCCGCCGTCGTCTCCTCCGGCCACGGCATGTGGCGCTTGGGATTCTTGCGATAGGTCTCGACCATGATGTCGAGCGCCGCGATGGCGAGCTGCGCGTAAGTGTCATCGCCCGTCTGGAGGTATTTCTCGGCGTTCACGCGGAACCCCGCGAACGATGGGTCCACCGGTCTCGCCAGGAAGTTGCGGCGCGTGGCGGGCGTCAGCTTCTTCGCCGGCTCAACAATCATGGCGTAAGGCAGCGTTGTGGATGGTCCGTCGCCTTGCAGCAGGCCGAGGAATCGCTCGACCGCCTTGCCGAGTTGTTCGGGCTTGCTCGCGCCGAGCACGATCACGTTCTGGCCGCCACCCCAGTGATGCGGGTCGAAGACCGTGTGCACCGTGTAACCGTCCGGGCCGGGAAACTGCGCGTCCTCGTAGGTGTAGCGGCTCCAATACAGGCGCGTGAGCAGTTCGTTATCGAGCATGTTGCCCAACGCGATGGCCGTTTGCTTGCCCGGCTTGGCATCGGCGAGCCGGCTCACCAGACGCGGCTCCACGCCCAGCCGTTTCGCGAGCGCGCCGCGTAGCGTCTCCGCCGCCGCACGCGCTGCGCCGTTCGCAGGAGCAATGATCACCGGAGCGCGGCCATCGCTGACCAACGCTGTCGCCTGGCGGACGGGCTTGATGGGACCGAGTTTGGTGACGGCTTTCGGGTCTGCCGCAAATGCGGCGGCGCAGGCGACAAGGACACTCGAAGCGACAGACAACAACAGCTTCTTGGATTTCATTTGAGCGAGGCTATCAAAATGTCACGACCGCGATCTCATAAGTGCCCACGCTCGGAACGGCAAATGTTGCAAAGCCGGCGTCCTGCTTGAACGGCACGGTGATGTCAACGGCGTGTTCCGGGCTGGTAAGGGTGACGGACTTGGCGGTGCGACCTTTCGGCAGCGCGACGCGGACGGCGATGTCTTTTATCGGCTTGTCCATTTGATAGTTCACCAGATGCACCATGCGGCGATTGGGCTGCTCGGTGAGTTCGGCGCAGAGAGCTTTCGAGTCACACGTGACCGAGAGCGAGAGCTGGCCACCGCAGGCGCGGCGGATGGCGTCGAGCCAGTCGCCTTTCTCGTCCACGCGGACGACGCGGTCTTGCGGCAGGTCGTCGAGCGCGGGCTTTTTGCGCGGGAACATCCATTCATTGTGCGTCGCCAGCGGGCCGATGATACAGAGCTTACCGCCTTTCGCGACGTAGCGGCGGATCGCCTTCACTTGCGCGTCCGAGAGCGCGACGCAGCCCGGCATCACGAGGACGGGCCAACGGGAGAGTTCGTCGAGTTGCTGGTCGAACACCAACTGGAACGCGCAGCGGTTGGCGATGAGGAGGTCCTCAACCTCGCCCGTGAGTTTCGCCGTCTGGCGCGGGCCGAATTGCATCGAGGGATAACTCCGGAATACGCCGACATCCGCCACCACTTTCGCGTCGCGCAGCAGGTCGTGGCGCTGGTGATAGAACTTCACGAACGGCAACAGCGCGGGCGACATCGGCCGGACGTTGCCGGGATACTCCCAAAGCTGGTCGTATTCGAACCAGCAGATGCAGCCAAAGCAATCGAGGTTGAACGCCATGGACTCGGCGGCTTCGAGCGGGTTGATGGTATAGACAAACGCCGAGTTGTTCAGGCCGCGCGCCGCCTTGAAAGTGCGGATGCGCGTGGTGAGTGTGTCCTTGACGAAACCGGGATGACGACCCTCGTCCCAGAACGCCTCGCCGCCGCGCAACAGCCGCCCGTGGTCCACCGCCCAGCGCACCGTCCGGTCAATGCCAGCCGGATTGGTTTCCATGAGGATGTCCGGCCTCATCTTGCGCGCGTAGCGGGTCATCGAGTGAAACGAGTCGGAAATGGACTGGCAGCAGAAGTCCGCCCACGCGCGGCCGAGCAGGTTGGTGCAGGTGCGATCCGGCGGCGTCACCGCGCCGATGTCGGCGATGCCGTTTTCCTTCAGCAACGACGCCGAGAACGTCTTGCGCAGATACTGGCGGAAGCGCGCGACCGAGTTCGCGTCGTGGCCGGGGCCGATGACGTAGTTGTCGAAGTGGACGAGGTCGGTGCGGATGTCCTCGACGGCGAACCGCACGATCTTCCGGTAGAACGCTTCCGCGTCGGGATGATTGCGGTTCCAGTAGTAGCGGTAGCCGGCCTTGCCATACGTGACCGGCGTGCCGTCGGGATTGAGCACGACCCAGTCTTTGGCCTGCGGCATCTCCTTGAAGAACAGTTCCCAGATGAATGCGCCGCTGTAAGTGTAGCAACCCACGCGCAGGCCGGCGTCGTGGCAGACCTTGGCGAACTTCACCGCGTCGGCCATGCTCTCGCGCTCCGCCTCCAGCCCGCCGCCCTTGTAGCAGTGCATCATCACGAAGTTCACGCCAAGCGACTTCAACTTCGCGACCATTGCCGGGCTGTGCTCGCGCTCGTAGGCGGCGCGCTGCTCCGGCGTCGGTGTGTAGCCCTCCGCACCGTCGCGCCGCACGCGGAACAATAGCGGCTCCCAGCTTCCCGCCATCACAATGCCGTCGCGCCGCAACCATTCCGGGCGTTTATTCCCTTGCAGCGTGAGCAATGGCGTCTCGGCGGCGCAGGCGACAGAATCCAAGGCCAGCGAACAAGCGATCAGGATCAGTATGGCGTTTATCGTCTTCGTTTTCATGGGTGTGTGCTCCTTTCGGTTCTTGCAGGACAGCTCCGTGACAATCATGCCCCGTCCGCTCGCTTCGCCTTGTAGTCTTTGCCGTTCAGGCTCGCGACGACGGAACGCAGCCACGTCTCTAGTTCGCCTTTCATGCGCGCCACGCGCTCCGTTTCCGACGCAGCGAGGTCGCGCGACTCGGTGCGGTCGGCGGCGAGGTCGTAGAGTTCCCACTTCACGCCGCCCTTCTTGTCTTCGATGCGGTGAAGTTTCCAGTAGCCATCCAGCCACGCCGAATGGCCGGGGAAGTTTTTGTCGCTATAGTCGTTGCGAAGTTGGGCGTCGGGAATCGGCTCGGCTTCGGCGGCTGGGCGCACCTTGCCGGCGGCCTGTTCCTGCGCAAGCTGCTCCAACAGTTCCGTGCTCTTCGTCGGAAGCCCGCCGATCGTGTAGTCCCAGAACCCGATCGGTCGCGGTCGTGATTTCATCTCGCCGAGGAGCAGCGGCGCGAGGCTGACGCCGTCGAGCGGCGGCTGGCGGGTAACCTTGGCGGCGGCCAGTTCGAGCAGCGTCGGATAGATGTCCACGGTGCAACACGGCAGGCTCGTCGTGCACGGTTGGCGGATTTTTGCGGGCCATTCCAGCAGGGCCGGCACGCGAAGGCCACCCTCGTAAATCTGGCCTTTCTTGCCGCGCAGGCCGCCGGTGGAGCCTTGGGGAATCGCGCCGTTGTCGCTGCAATACCACAGCACCGTGTCGTCGGCGATGCCCGCGTCCCGCAGGCCCGCGCGCAGCTTGCCCATCGCGCGGTCCATCGCGGTGATCTCGGCCAGAAACGCCCGCTGTTTGACCGGCTGGTCTTGGTAGAGTGCCAGGTCGCGTTCGATGCCGACATGCGGCGAGTGCGGCGAGCCAAACCACACCACCGCCAGAAACGGCCGCTTCTCCTTCGCCGCCTTCTGGATAAACTCCAGCGCTGCGTCCACAATGACCTCCGAGCCTTCGCCGGCGGTTTTCACCGCATTGCCGTTGCGGGACATCCACGGGTCCACATCGAAGAAGTTCGGACTGGAGAACCACTGATCAAAACCGCTCCGGCCCGGCGAAACCGGACTGTCGGCGCGCATCGAACCGAGGTGCCATTTGCCGAAGTGGCCGGTTGTGTAAGCCACCGTCTTCAGCGCCTCGGCCACCGTGACCTCTTGCGGGCGCAGCGTGTAGCCCCACTTGAAGCAGCCCATACGGTTCGGAGTCCGCCCGGTCATCACGCTCGCGCGTGTTGGGGAACAAACAGGCGCGGCGGCGTAGAACCGGTCGAAGCGCAGACCCTCGCGCGACATCTGGTCGAACGTCGGCGTCTTGAGCGCGGGATGGCCGTTGTAAGCCATGTCGCCCCAGCCCTGGTCGTCAGCCATGCAGAGGATGAAATTGGGTCGCTCAACGGCACTGGCCACCACCACCGCGCCGCACACGGCGCAGAGCATTAGCAGGAACCTTCTCATAGTCGTTTCATTTAATCTTCGCTGCTGGAAATCAATCGCAGTTTTCAGCGAGGGGCAGTCCATAGCTCGTTGATCATCTTCACGGTGCGGTCTACGAGAACCTGGCCGCCTTCGGGGCCGACACGGCTGCTTTGGATCACCGCGCTGTAGCCGCCACCGCGCACGGCGCGCTCGGTGGGAAGGTAGCCGCCGGAATTGGTGGCGAGCTGGATGACAAAGGTCTGCACGGCGGGACTGCGTGCCTTCATCTGGACGCCGTAGTCGGTGAACAGCTCGAACTCGTTCGTCGCGATGGCCACGTCGCCCAGACGCAGGACGTGCAGTTCCATCTTGTAGGTGCCTTCGGTGCTGGCGTGCTGGCTCTCGTAGCGCTCCACCACGCCTTGATGCCAGCGATAGTTCCAACGTTGCGCAGGATCCTTCGCAAATTTTGCCGCCTCCTTCCGTGCCTCGGCAACTTCGGCTTCGGTGACTTTGCGATGAGGCAACTCGATTTCTTTCACGCAGTGGCGCAGCACGGCGTTGCTACAGGTGTCTTTGTGCGCGCATTCGTAGGCGTCCTCCCAGCCGTTCGCAATGCGGCGGGCGACCTCCTCCAGCCGCGTCAGGCCACGCAGTTTGCGCATACGCTCGTCGGCTGCTTTGCCATACATGAGCCGCGAGGTTTGATCTCCACCGGCGCCGGCCCAGCCGAGCACGCACAAGTTCTTGCCATGCCGCTCGCGCAACATCTGCCGCACGGGATGCCAGAAGTCGGCGTGAAGCAAGAGGCCGCCTTCCGCTTCCTGCGAGGGACACGGAACGTTGATTGCCGTCGCGACGAGATGGTCCTGCTGGTCCCAGAAGAACAGCACGTCGAGATTGTGGTCCTCGTAACCTTCGATGCCGCGGAAATTCGCCGTGTTGGTGGCGCCATACATCTTGGCCGTGCCGTCGGCATAGGTGGCGCGGCGGTTCTGTGCGACGACCGCCTGGCTTTGCGCCCAGCCAACCTTGCCAATCTTGCGTTTCTGCCAGCTCTCGACGACGGCTTCCGCAACCCGCGTGGTCATGAACTCCGTATATTCCGCCGGTTTCATAACGCCGCTCGCCGGCAGCGTGTAGCGGCCCTCCAGCGTCACGGGCGCGTTGTGCGTGTGCGTGGCGCAGAGAAAGAGCTTGTTGACATCAAAGCCCGGCAGCCGCGGTTTCACCTTCTCGCGCACCTTTTCCATGATGCCCTGCCGGATGGCCACGATGTCGCAAGACACAATGATGGCCGCGTCGAGCGCCTTGTCCCCGTCGCGCGACTCCAACGCCAGCGCCGTCGCGGTGACTGGCGATTCGATCTTGTTCGAAATCCGCATGGCTCGATGGCCGTCCAGCGCGACCGGTTTGTCGGGGGTGATGCTTGTCGTAGCAGCGCCGATGCGCAGTTCGGACGCCGATGCGCTGGCGGTCGCGAGGGCGATAGCGAGCAAGAAGGCAATGTTCGTTTTCATGGCGGTGTTGAAATGGCGCTCAGTTCTGCTTGGCCGGCGGTTTCCAAAGCTCGTTGATGGCCTCGACCGTGCGGTCCACCAGCACTTGGGCGCCTTCGGGGCCGATCATGTTGGCGGCTGCCGTCGCGCTGTAGTTGGTGAAGGGATTGGCATTCAAGGCGCCACCGGCGACCGCGCGCGGCGTCGGGACATAGTAGGCAGGCTGCGGGCCGCTGGTCGCCAACTGGATCAAAAATGTCTGAACCGCCGGGCTGCGAGCTTGAATCTGCACGCCGTAGTCCACGAACAGCTCGAACGGATTGGTGGCGATGGCCACGTCGCCCAGCCGCAGCACGTGCATCTCCATCGCGTAGGTTTTCCAGCCGCCTTTCTGCTGTGCGAGGTAACGCTCGACCACCAAGCCGTAGAAGTGCCGCGTCCATGCATCCGTCTTCAATCGCTTTTTCCTGACATCAACCTCCTCGCACACTTTCTTGGCGACGGCGTATTCGGCGTCGGTGATGACGCGCGCCGGTAGTTCCACCTGCCGCACGCGGTGGATCAGCGGCACGTCCGTGCGGACATCCTTGGCAATCACGCCGACCACATCCTCGAACGCGCCGGCAACGCGGCGGCCGATCTCCTCGCAGTAGGTCAGGTCGCGCAGCTTGCACATGCGTTCCTCGCTCTTCTTGTTCACGTGCGCCCTCGGAGTCTGGTCGCCGGCCGGGGCGCAGAATCCCAACACGCACACGGACTCGCCGTGCCGCTCGTGGATCAACCGGCGCACATCGTGCCAGAAGTCGGCGCTGACCTTGCTACCGCCCGCAGCTTGGGCCGTCGCGGCGAGTGTGATGGCGGCCGCCTTGAGCCGCTTCTGCGAGTCGTAGAAACACATGACATGGACACCGTGGTCCTCGTAGCCCTCAATGCCGCGGAACTCCGGGATGTTCATGGCGCCATACATTTTCGCCGTGCCATCGCTATAGACCACGCGGCGATTGTGACCGGCGACGGCATGGCCCAATCCCCAAGCCACGGCACCCTTCGCCCGGCTCTCCCAAGCCTTCACGACCGCCTCGGTCATCCGCTGAAACATCCACGGCACATACTCCTTCGGCTGCATGGCGTCGCCGTAATCTTTCTCATCATACCGGTTCTGGAGAATCACCGGCGCCGCGTGGGTGTGGGTCGCGGCCAGGAAAAGCTTGTTGAGGTCGAAGCCGGGCAGCCGACCGGCCAGATGTTTGCGGAACCCTTCCTGAATCCCCGGCCGGATGACGCACAGGTCGCACGAAACCATGATCGCTTGGTCCACAACGCGGTCGCCCTCGCGCGACTCCAAGGCCAGCACGTTGGCGGTTAGGCGGCTCTGTATCTCGCGGGCGATCCGCACAGAGGAGTTGCCGGTCAACGGGACGGGCCGATCCGGCGTAATGTCGGTCGTCGCGGCACCGGCCCATAATTCAGCCGCTGATGCGCCAGCCGACGAGAAAGCCAGTGCAAGCGCCAGGGCCATCACACTATTCCGCTTGTTGCATCGTCGTCTCATAATGTCGCCTCTTGGATCACCATTGGGCTTGAACCATCAAGAACACATCGGTTGCCGCTACTTCGTCGTCGGTTTCCAAAGCTCGCCGATCATCTCCACGGTGCGGTCCACCAGCACTTGGCCGCCTTCGGGGCCGACCATGTTGCTCTGGACCACCGCGCTGTAACCGCCGCCCACCACCGCGCGCGCCGTCGGCAGGTAGCGGCCCCAGCCGCCGGTCAGTTCGATGACGAACGTCTGCTCGGCCTTGCTGCGGGCTTTCATCTGCGCGCCGTAGTCGTGGAACAACTCAAATGGATTGGTGGCAATGGCAATGTCGCCGATTCGCAGGACATGCACCTCGACGGTGAAGGTCGGTTCCTTGTCCTGTGTGCGGTAGCGGTCAACCGTCGCCTGAAACCACGCGCCACGACGGCTCTTGTCGCCTCGCTTCTTCAACGTCTCGATTTCCTTCTGCGCCTCCGCCACTTCCTTCTCGGTCACCTTGCGCACTGGCAGGGCGAGGTTTTCCACCTTGTGCGCGAAGGGAACGTCCGCGCGGATGTCGCGCCGGGCCAGTTCGCAAACGTCGGTAACTTCGCGCGCGATGCGGCGGCCGATGTCCTGCGTGCAAGCCAACCCGCGCAACTTCAGCATCCGTTCCTCGGCGGCCTTGCGATACATCCGGTGCGGCGAGATGTCGCCGCACGCGCCCGGCCAGCCGAGCACGAAGAGGTCTTTCGCGAGGCCGGCGTGCAATTGCTCGCGCACGTCGTGCCAGAAGTCGGCGTTGATGGTCGAGCGGGATTCGACCTCCTGCGAGGGACATTCCACGTTGATGCCCGTTGCCAGCAACTTGTTCTGTTTGTTCCAAAAGAAGAGCATCTCCAGACCATGGTCCTCGCCGCCTTCGATGCCGCGGAACTCCGGGACGTTGGTGGAGCCATACATCTTCGCCGTGCCGTCCGCATAAACGGCGCGGCGGTTGTGGCCGACCACCGCATGGCCCAAACCCCAACTCACGCCACCGGGTTTCCGCTGATTCCATGCGCGCACGCAGACCTCCGCGAGCCGGTCCAGCAAAAACGCGGCATACTCGCTTGGCTGCATCACGCCATCTTTCGGGATGCTGTAAGTGCCTTCCTCGGTGACCGCCGAGGTGTGAGTATGCGTGGCGGTCATGACCAGCTTGTGCGGATCGAAGTCCGGCAGTTTCGCGTGCAGCCGCTCGCGCAGCGGCTGGGGAATCGCCGGGAAAAACACCACGATGTCGCATGAGAGCAGGATCGCCTGGTCCACGCTGCGTCCGCCCTCGCGCGCCTCGATGGCGACGGCGGTGGCGGTGATCGGGTTGTCCACGCCGCGCGAGATGCGGGTATTGAACTGCCCGGCGAGCGCGATCGGTTTGTCTGGCGTGATGCTGATGGTGGCCGCGCCGATGCGCAGTTCGGCGGCCGGAGCGATGGCAGCCGCGAGGGCGATGGCAACCGCACAAATGATTTCTGGAAGGAGGAGCCGTTTCGGAATGAGTGTCTTCGACGGTCGTCTCATGGTGTCACCTTTTGAAGAGCTAACGCACGCGTAATTCCTACCACGACGGAGTCACCGACGGCAAACCCAGCCTTGCGTGCGATTCTGGTTGGAGGAAAACGTGTTGAACTCAATTCCCGTCATTTCACCGGTGTGCCGACGATGAGCAACTGCCCGGCATAAAACCAAGTGCCTTCCGGAATCGTTTTCGTCGTGAACGTCACCGTGTGCAACCCCGGCGCTTGTTCGGGCAGATACCAGAAACGGGCATGCTTGCGGACCTCCCGGGTCGGAAGGCGTTTCATCGTCACGGGCTTGCCACCGTCTATGACCGCTTCGATGACGCGTGCCTCGCCATAGGGAATGTCGCTCATGCCCACCGTGGTGCCATTCCATTTCACGGTGATAGTTTCGCCGGCCCGATTGCATTTCACGGCGCCGCGCAGCATGTCGTGAGTGCGCCCTCTGTCGTCGGTATAAACGGCATCCTTGAAGGTATCCACGGGCGTCCATCCCGCGCTGAGCACGGCGTTGGTGATGGGCAGCAGTGACGCGGTCTGCCAGTTGGCGGCTTCCAGCGGTGCCGGCAACACGTGGGCTTGAGTGGGGCTGGTTGCTTTCATCTTCAGCATCGAACGGCCGATGATGTCGCGATAGAGGTCGTGACCCGCATCGCCCGGATGGACGCCATCGGCCGAGAACACCAGCTTGCCTTCCACCGGCGTGCTGCTCTTGAACACGAGGGTCCCTTCCTTCTCGCGCTTGGCGATCTCCACGCCGAGATCAATGGTCGGGATGCCGTAGGTGTTCGCGACGATTTCCATTGCCCGGCCGAAAGGCGTGTTCTTCCCCGCTTGCAGTTCCGGCAGCATCCACTGGCCGATCGTATAGACGAAGCAGATGTCGGTGTGCGGGTTTGCCTTCCAAATCTGCCGGACGATGCCTTCGACGGATTGCCGTTCAAATCCGCCACCGCCGTTGACCCGGCATTCGAGGAAAACGAGATCGGGATTCTTTGCGAGCACATCGCTGCGCAGCCGACAGGCGCCGTAGTCGGAGCCGGTGCCGGAAATGGCGGCATTGATCTCGACGATCTGTGCTTGGGGATATTGCGCCTTGAACCAAGTCAGCGTCTTGGGCCGCCATCCCGCCGCCGCCGTGATGCTGCCGCCCAGATAAGCGATCCGCACCGGCCCGCTCGCCTGCAGCTTCGCGAAGAAGTTCGGCAGCCCGTCGCGTGACCGGAATTCCTCGGCCAGATTCGCGTCATGGTCGTAGGGTGCGGCCGCGATGGCCGTGGCAAGCGCGAGCCAAGCGAAGGCGGGAGCGATAGAGCTTTTGATTTTCATGTTTTGTCGGAGTAGCGATCCTTCGATCATGCCTTCGGGTCGAACTGCGGGACTTTCAAACTCTCGCCGTCCTTGAGCGCTGACTGATGCGCGACGATGCCGGAAACCGTCATCGCCAGTGCCTCGTAGATGCTCACGGCCGGCTGACGATTTTCAAGAATTGCGCTGATGAACTCGTGCGTCAACTGGCCGTGCGAACCACCGTGTCCGCCAGCCGCTACACCCGGCGGCAATGGCGGACGCTCCGTATCAGGCAGTTTCTTCTCGGCACCGTGATAACCTGTGGCGTCAAACCAACCACGCTCGCCGAACACGCGGCCCGTTTCCGATACCAGCCCCTGCGTGCTGTGAGCCATCAGCATCCGCGACGCGCCGCCTTCGCTCGTCTGGAAGAGCGCGATCTCATCCGCGAACGGGTTGTTGTATTTGTTGCCGCCGGGTTGGTATTTCGTCGCTGCGCCGCGAAAGCCCTGGCAGGAAACCGACGTGAAGCGTTTGCCCGTCACGCCGACGTAGTAAGCCGTCGAGTGCGTCGGATACCAGAGCGGCGGCAGGCCTACGCGCCAGTCCTTGTAGGAACCGATCTGGCTCGTGCTGTGGTGATAATACTCGCCCTCCGAGTAGACAATCCGCCCCAAGCCGCCCGCGCGATAGATCGTCCGCATCGCGTGGCAATCGGCGCGATAGTAGCTCGTCTCGGCCATCATATATTTCAAGCCGGTCTTCCTCACCGTCTCCACCAGTTGCGCGGCGTCTTCGATGGAACCCAGCACCGCCGGCACGGCCGACATCACATGCTTGCCGTGATTGAGTGCCTCCATGCAATGCCGCGCGTGGCTGGGCGCGTCGGTGGCCACGAACACTGCCTCGATGGTGGGATCCTTCACCAGCACCTCCAGCGACTCGTAAGTCTTCGCGCAACGACATGCCTTCGCCAACGCCTCGCGCCGGTCGGCGAACAGATCGCTCACCGCGACGACCTGCACGTTCGGATGATCCTGAAAGCCAAACTGCGCGCCGAACCGACACACGCCATAGCCGACGATGCCGACACGGATCTTGCGGTCGGAAACCGGCTGCCATTTCTTCTCCGCCTTCGTGCTCTCGGCGGCGTTGGCGACGAGCGCGCCGCTCACTAACGCCCCCAAAGACCCCGCGCCCATGCTACGGACAAAATCACGACGATCCATCGGTTGATTGCTCATGGTGTTCTCCTGGATTTTCATGTTCCTAACGCAAAATTCGCTCGCGCGACGCGGAGGATGTTGCCACCGAGGATCTTTCGGATGTCGTCGTCCTTGAAGCCGCGCTGGACCATGCCGACGGTGAACATCGGCCAGTTCGTCCACGCCAAGCTCTGCTCGGCGTGCGGCGCGGTCTTGGCGATGTCCGGCGGCCAGAGATGTTCCCAACGCGCGCCCGACAGCGACAACGCGGAGCGACCGTCGGCTCGTTTAGGCACCTTCTTGCGCTCGGCTTCCTCGTTACGCGACGAGTAGCCCACATCCATGCCGATGGCAGTGTGGTCGGCGCCGAACTTCTTAACGATGTATTCGATGTGGTTCAGGAACACGCTGATGTCGCCCGCGCCGCCGAGGAAGCGCGGGATGCAGCAGACGCCCGCCAGCCCGCCAGTGTCGCAGATGGCGCGGATGACCTCGTCGGGCTTGCCGCGGAAATGCCGGTGCAGCGACGCCGCGGTCGTGTGGCTCGCGACCATCGGCTTCTTCGACGTCTTCGCCGCTTCGAGGCTCGTGCGCCAGCCGGTGTGGGCCACGTCCACGATGACGCCGACGCGGTTCATCTCCTCGATGGCCGCGCGGCCGAAATCGCTCAGCCCGCCGTCGTTCGGCTCGCCGCAACCGTCGCCGAGCGGATTGCGGCGGTTGTAGGTCAGATGCATCATGCGGATGCCCAGCTGGTGGAAGATGCGGATGAAGCCCAACTCGTCGCGGACGTTGTTCCAATGCTGCCGCAGCGGCACGCCATTGGCAGTGAAGTAGAGGCAAAGCTTGCCCTGCTTCTTCGCAGCAACGATGTCGTCGGGCTTCACGGCCTTGAAGAACTCGTCGTGTAGAACATCGGTCGTGAACGTGAACCGCGCGAGCCGCTTGATGAGCCGCATCGGGTCGTTGCCCTCCTCGCCGGCGTTCTGGAAAATGCACGTCACGCCCGCCGCGCGGAACGCCTCCAGAAATTCCTTCCGCTCCGCCGCGTTGGTGGCGCTGCGCGTCATGGACATCTCTTCGCGCAAGTCCACCAGTTCCGCGTCCGACGCGCCAGCCTCGACCGCCGCGCGAAACGCGTCGCCATCCACCGCGCACCGCGGCGAGAACCCGTAGGACTCGAACACGAGCGAGTTGGCGTGGAGTTCGAGGCCGTGCTCCAAGTCTTTCTGGCTTGGCTTCAACACCGACAGCGCGACCTCGCGGGCCTTCTGGATCTTTTCGTTCGGCGGCGAGAGCGGCGATGAGGCGGCGCGAGCGGAACGAATGTTGACCGATTGCGCCGCTGCTCCGAGCAGCACCACGCCGGCGGAGTTTTTGAGGAAACGGCGGCGGGACAGGTTCTCGATGCTCATGGCTTCAATCTCCTTTGGGTTCAAAACTTGATCTCGTTCTTCTCGTAGCGGGCCTTCGTTTCTGCCGCGAGTGCCTTGGCGGCCTGCTTCCACGACGAGGCATCGGCCTCAACGCCGCGCACAATGACCGCCGCCTCGAACTTCGTGCCGCCGGCCACCACCGCGTGCGAGTAAATATGGTTGTAGAGCTTGTGATAAACGGTCTTGTCCCAGTAGCCCGTCTTGATGTTCTGGCCCACGAGCGGCTTCGGATACCACGCGAGCATGGCGCGGTGGTTCACCGGGTCATAGAGCGCCGTCCACTTCGCGTCATCCTTGAGTTTGAAATCACCGCTGTTGTCAAACTTGCCCTCGACCACGTTACCGTCGGCCTTCTCGGCGATCCACTCCGTCGTCCGCGGCAGCCAGCAGTGCATGAAAGCGTAGAGTATGCCGATCTTCACGTCGGCGGTGACTTCGTAGCGATGCCGCTCCAACACGCAGTCGTCCGTCACGATGTAGGTCGCTTCGAGCGCCAGCGGCCCCATCATCGAGTGCTTGTGAATCTCCGCGCGCTGACCGCGATAGACGGCCTTGTCGGCGAGGTCGCGCGGTTGGCCGTCCACAGTCAACGTGACGCTCTTGACCAACTCGATGCCGCCTTCGTTGTGCCCCGTGCCGATCCACTTACCGCCTTCCGCCGAAAAGACGGTCCCGTAGAAACCGTTCTTGTCGCCGGTCAGTTCACCCTTGAAATAAATGCGATGGATCGTCCAGGCGCGGTCGCCGGCAAACTCCACCTTCAAGTCGCGCGTCTCGATGGTGACAATGTCAGGCGGGCCGGGCTTCGGGCCTGCGGCAAACGAGAGGGAAGTGGTTGCAAGGGAGGCGGCGAGAAGCAGCGTTTTCATGGCGTCAGTGCCGAAGGCATGGCAATGCCCCAGTGTAGTGCCAGAGATGGCGGCGCGGTTCAATCCGAAACCGAAGTTGACCGTAGCGCTGGCGTCCTTGCCGGCATCGCTTTGGTTTTCGTGCTGAATGCTTGCGGCTCAGGCTTGAATTTCGCCGGCGATGAGGAAATCCTCTCCGCCATGACAGCGAACCGCAGGACGTTCCTCAAACAACTCGGCTTCGGCGCGGCCGGTCTCGGCTTCATCAGCTTCATTCCGTCTTCCAGCGCAGCCGCGCGCGCGGCCGGCGGCAAAAGGCTCCCGCGCAGCACACCGGAAGCGGAAGGCGTGTCATCGTTGGCCATCCTCGCGTTCCTTGACGCGATGGCGGCGGCCAAACACGAGCTGCACAGCTTCATGCTCGTCCGTCACGGCCGCGTCATCGCCGAAGGCTGGTGGTCGCCTTACGCGCCGCAGTTCAATCACACGATGTATTCGATGAGCAAGAGCTTCACCTCCACCGCCGTCGGTTTCGCCGTCGCGGAAGGCCGACTCACCGTGGACGACAAGGTCGTGTCGTTCTTCCCCAAAGACCTGCCCGACAAGATCAGCGACAATCTCGCCGCGCTGCGCGTGAAAGACCTGCTCTCGATGTCGGTCGGTCACGAGAAAGACCCAACGTTCGAGGTTGTGAAGCACGACAACTGGGCGAAGGCGTTTTTCGACTGGCCCATCCCGTACGCGCCGGGGACGAAGTTCGTCTATAACAGCGCCGCCACCTACATGTGTTCGGCCATCGTCCAGAAACTTACCGGCCAGAGAATCATCGCCTACCTCAAGCTGCGGCTGTTCGAACCGCTCGGCATCGAAGGGCCGACGTGGGAAACCTGCCCGCGCGGCATCTGCACCGGTGGCTGGGGACTGAGCATCCAGACCGAAGGGCTCGCGAAGTTCGGCCAGTTGTATCTGCAAAAGGGTTGCTGGAAAGATCGCCAAATCCTGCCCGCGAAATGGGTCGAGGAAGCGACGACGTTCAAGATTCAGCAGCCGTTGCCCGCCAAGCCAGCCCGTCCAAACGCACAGAACGACTGGTTGCAGGGTTATTGCTACCAGTTCTGGCGCGCCCAGCATAACGCCTACCGCGGCGACGGCGCGTTCGGCCAGTTCACCATCGTCATGCCCGATCAGGACGCGGTGATTGCGATCACCAGCGAGAGCAAGAGCATGCAGGGCGAACTCGACCTTGTCTGGGAACATTTGCTACCCGCGATGAAGGAGAAACCGTTGCCCACCGACCCGCAGACTCAGGCGCGGTTGCAGCAAACACTCTCCTCCCTTGCGCTGACATTGCCGAAAGGACAGACATCGTCTCCGACAGCCGCCCGCGTTTCCGGCAAGACCTTCAAGCTCGAAACCAACAACCTCGGTCTGCAAAGCACCTCGTTCGCTTTCCGCAAAGATGGCTGCGTCGTCACGTTCAAGGACGCCCACACCACCCATCCCATCGCTTGCGGCATCGAGCGATGGCAACGCGGCGAGACCGCCCTGCCCGGCACTCCGCCGCGACTCATCTCCGGTGGCGCCCCCAAGCGCGGCACCAAATCCAAACTCGCCGCCAGCGGCACATGGAAGAACGAGAACACCTTCGAGATGACATGGCGCTATTACGAAACCCCGCACCACGACACCGTTACCTGCCGTTTTGACGGCAACAAGGTCGCGATCGAGTTCGTCGCCAGCATCGGCTCCCGCAAGCGGCCCGTGTTGCAGGGGAAGATGGTGAGTTGAGGGTGGGCGACAGTTGAAAGGATTTGACCGCTTGGCCCGGCAGTTTTCCGGTGCGGTTGCTTTTTCCAATCGTGCGTTTAGTGTGACCTGCGGCGACCTGCCAAGATATGGCCGTGCTCCTTTTGGTGATCGCGCAGAAAGCAATAGACGATTGATGAGAACTGATGTTGGGTTGGCAGGAAACCGAGTCGCGACGAGAGTTGCGGCATGGCAGGAGATTGTGGCCAGATTCCGGATGCCACGTGTCTCGCGCAGCGTCTGGCAAGTGGTCAACACATTCATCCCGTATGCGGTCCTTTGGTATCTGATCTATCGCAGCATGGCGGTGTCTTACTGGGTCGCCGTGCCGCTGATGGTGCTGGCAGGAGGATTTCTGGTGCGGGCGTTCATCATTTTCCACGATTGCTGCCATGGCTCATTCTTCAAGTCCCGGAAGGCGACGGATATTCTGGGATTCATCGCCGGTGTGATCGTGCTCACGCCTTTCTATCATTGGCGGTGGCAACACGGCCTTCATCATGGCCATGCGGGAGATCTGGACAGGCGCGGCATCGGTGACGTGTGGACGCTGACCGTGCGGGAGTATCTCGAAGCGTCCCGCTGGAAGCGGTTCGCGTATCGGTTGACCCGCAACCCGGTTGTGCTGTTTGTGATCGCGCCGTTTCTCCTGTTTCTTGTCATCCACCGATTTCCTTTACGTAACGCGGCCAATAGGGAACGTCACTCGGTGTATTGGACGAACCTGGCGATCCTAGGAATGGCCGCTATGCTGAGCTGCGTCCTCGGTTTCAAGACCTACCTGCTGATCCAGTTGGTCGTCATGTCGGTCGCCGGCTCAGCCGGGGTCTGGTTGTTCTACGTGCAGCATCAATTCGAGGGCGTTTATTGGGCGCGACGCGACGAATGGGATTTCACCCAAGCAGCGCTCCAAGGCAGTTCGTTCTACAAGCTGCCCAAGGTCCTGCAATGGTTCACCGGCAACATCGGGTTCCATCACATCCACCATCTGGACCCGACGATTCCCAATTACCATCTGGAGAAGTGCTACAAAGCCGTGCCGTTGTTCCAGTCTGTGAAGCCCGTCACGCTGTTCTCCAGCCTGAAATCACTCACCTTCCGCCTCTGGGATGAACAACGCCAGAAGCTGGTGGGATTCGGTTACCTCCGGACCCTTCGAAGACAGCAGAGACGCGCTACGCCGTGCTGACGAAATCGCGCGGGCAGTTGGCAGGATGATCAGCGAAAGGAAACGATCTGTCAGTCACTGCGGCACGCGCTTCAGGCTCGCGCTGTCGAACTGGATCGCGTCGCCGTCGCCCTGATCGTTGGCGGACGCCATCCAGACGAGAGACGTGGCGTCCTTCGGCACTCGCGCGACCACGGCGAGCCGCGTCCAGCTCGCAGCCGCGTCGGCGGGCATCTGGGTGGAGCAAGCGGCGCTGTCCGGCAGCCACTTGCCGGCGGCGGCTTTGAACTTGATGACGAGAGACGCAGCGCCTTTCGCTCCGACCCGGCCGCGAATGTAAACCGTCGCCAGATACATCTCGCCCGGCTTCGCAGGCAGCGTCTGCATCAGACACGCAGCGGCGGCGGAACGGATGACAGCGCCACCTTTGCCTGAGCGCGCGGCGGCAGCCAAGAACTCGACTTTGCCGGCAGTGTCCGGGCGAACCCACGAGCCCCAGCGCGGGCCATCCGGCTCGAAATCAGGATTCGCCAGCAACTCCTTGCCAAGCTCCGGGTTGGTCCGCAGCAGTAACGCGGCCCGCGCCGCGACAGCGGCGTCGGCATTCCCCGTCTGCGCGGCCCATTGCTTCAAGACCGGCTCGGCGTCCGGCTGGTCCGCCATCATCAACAGCGCCGAACTCACGCGCGTGCCGGGCGCGTTGCGCGAACGCTCCTCAAACGGAATCGAGGCGCGGTGAAGCGGGTTCGGCTTGATGACCTCCTGCTTGAGCGCGGCAAGTGTCCGCGCAGCCTCGAGGTAACGCTGCAAACTCGCGGGCGAGTTCAGCGACTTCTCATCATTATAGAGCGCGGACCAGAGTTCTGTCTGGCGGAAGCCGTCGCTGTAGAGCTTGACGCGCGCGCGGACGGTTTCGTCCTCGTTCGCAGTGGCGCGCTCGGCTTTTGTCAGCAACGCGCGAGCTTTGGCGCAAACGTCGGCGGGCCAGAGGTCGAGTTGCCTCGCGTCGAAGAAGCCGGCCCACATCACCGTCGAGCCGGAAGGGCGTTTCATCCAGCGTTGTTCAAGGAAGCGGAAGTAGTCGCGCATCGGCACGGCGGCTTTGCCGAAGAGGCCGCGGCAAAAATCGTCCACGAGTTTGCCGGCGTTTTGGTTCACGTTCCAGAGCAGTTGCGAGGCGACCCACGCCTTCGGCCCGTCGAGCGACCACGTGGAGTAGATCTCCGCGTAGAAACCGCGCACGCCGGCGCGATGGGCGAACTTCAGGCTCTCTTCGGTCAGTCCGGTGAAGATGCGCGGCGAGATGAAGCCGGAGCCGTAGTAGTAATCGTAGATGCCGACGACGGGCGCCTGCGCGCACCAGCCGCGGATGAGTTTCTGGTCACCGGCGCGGATGGCGGGATCGGTCCAGTTGGCGCGGCCGGCGGTGAGGTAAGGGATGACGCGCCGGTTCACGGCGAAGGTCGGCGGCGGCTCGGTGACGTGGTAGGCGAGGCAGCCGATGAACTTGTCGGGATGCGTTTTGGCAAGCTCCTCCGCGACGCGGTTCATGAACGTGAAGAAGCGGTTCGAGTAGTTCGGCATCCCGCGCGGCGTCTTCTGCTGCGCCGGATCGGTCGGGTCGAGCGCGCGACACGCGGCGCATTCGCAAAAGCCGGACGCGGCGGTGTCGTTCATGCCGAGCGAGAAGCTGGTGGCAGTCGGGTTCGCGTCGAAGTATTTCCGCGCGGCCTCGGCGGCGAAACGCGCGACTTCGGGGTTGGCGAGGCACGGCTGCCAGTTATGTGAGTCGTCGCTGGCGGGGCGGAAGCGTTTGCCTTTGATCTCCGGGAACCACTCCGGGTGCTGGTCGTAGAACTTCGACGGCACGAAGACATGGAGCAGATTATGATGAAAGCTGTAACGCGGCCGGCAAAGGTTGTGGCGTTCCCACTCGCCCCTGTCGAACGGCGCGGCTGAACTCCACTGCCGTGACTTGAACGACGGTTCGTGACGCTCGGCGAGCCGGCCAACGCCGAAGCTCGCGCGGCGCGGCACCACCTCGCCGAGTTCGGTCGGGAAATACCAGCGCACGCCGGCGTGCTTCTGGAGGAAGCGATACACGGCGAACTCGGTGCCGTGCGGGTTGCGTCCCGCCAGCACAAGATCGCGATCGCCGACGGTCTGGATCACGAAGCCATCTTCGTCGAGAGCGTCCAGATTCAGGCCGGCTTTTTCGACGAACGCGTCGCGGCCGATGTGGATGCGTCGCGCGCCGGATTCGCCGGCTGGCAGGCTTGCGCCGGTCATCTTCTTCAGCACGCGTTGGAATTCCGCCGTGCCGCGCTGCACTTCGGGCGGCGCGGCAGTGACGATGGGCATCAGGGCGGCACGTGACTCGCCTGATTCAACGATGGGGAAGAAGAGCGCTGCGGCGAGAAGAGTGGCGATCATGATCTGTTTCCTCCGGCGATTTGTCAGCGTCCAGCATACGCGGCGACCGGGCACGCGTCACTTCTTCAGGACGAACTTCTGAACGCGCTTGCCGATGATGTCGCCGCAGTAGAGGTTGCCCTTCGAGTCCACCGCCAGCCCGTGCAGCCAGTTTAGTTCGCCCGGCTTCTCCTGCCCGTCCTCGGCCTTGGGGAACGTCCAGAGCTGGAGCAGCTTGCCGTCGGTGTTGAACTTCATCACCAACTGGTCCTTCGGCGGGCAGCCGAGCGGCGCTTTCGGATACTTCGGGTCCACGCGCCAATACATCGGCGACGAGCCGCACGCCCAGATTTCATCCTTCGCCGTCACGAACAGTCCCCACGGCACGAGCATGTCCTTCCAGACGGCAAGCAGCTTGCCATCGGCGTTGAAGACCTGGATGCGGACGTTATTGCGGTCCGCGACGTAGAGCCGGCCTTTCGAGTCGCAAACGATGGAGTGCGGCAGGCTGAACTCGCCCGGCTTGTTGCCAAGTTTGCCCCACGCCTTCACAAACCGCCCGTTGCGGTCGAAGTGGACGATGCGCGCGTTGCCGTAGCCGTCGGAGACGAAGATGTCGCCGTTGGGAGCAACGGTCATGTCGGTGGGCTTGTAAAGATGCGTCGCGTCCTTGCCCGCTTCTCCCGGCGTGCCGAGCGTGAGCAGCAATTTCCGATCCGGCGAATATTTCCGCACCACGTGCTGGCCCACGTCTGCCAACCAGACGTTCTGTTCCTTGTCTATCCGGATGTAATGCGCGACGTAGTTTGTGCTTTCCCGTTCCCAGCCGCGCAGGTAACGGCCGTCCGGCGCGAAGACCTGCACCGTGATGTTCGTGCGCGTGTGAATCCAGACGTTCTCCACCTTGTCCAGCGCGACGCCCGGCACGGCGCCGCAGCAAACATCCGGCGGACGCTGCGGCCAGTTCGGCGCCACCTCATACCACGGCGAGACGTTCACGCGCGGATAGACGATCACGTTCGTCTTTGAATAAGGCGACGGCGAAGCGGTCTGGGCCGACGCGGTCGCGGCCAGCGCGGCCAGAAACGCCAGACTCCATTTCCAACATGCGGCAGGTGCAATGTGTTTCATAAAGATCTCCGAACTTCGTGCGCGACGTCGCGCCACCTCAAGCATAAGAGCCAGCCTTATGCTTCCGCCAGAAACTTTTCCAACCGGCGCTTCGAGTCGGCGAAATCGTCCTTCGCCCGCTCCTGCGTGGACTCGATCTCCAGAACCAGCAAGCCCGTGTAGTTGGTCTGCTTCAGTTTCCGCAGCAACCGCGGATAATCCACAACGCCGGCCCCGATGGGCCGGTGATCTTTCCAGACCTTCGGGTCCACATCGTGAACGTGGAAGTGGAAAATCTTGGGGCCGAGTTGGTCAATGATCTCGTGCATCACGTCGTTGTAGGCGGCGATGCCTTTCGGCGCGGAACGATCCGCCGGCTTCACGCGCGCGTTGAAGTCCGCGAACCCGACCTGGTGCCCGACATCAATCGCGCAGCCGACCCGGTCGTGATCAATTTCCTTCACCAGCCGCACGTGTTCCTGCACCGAGCCGGGATAACCGGTCTCAATGGCCAGCTTGAATCCGCCCTTGGCGGCGATGTCGCCCCACTCGCGGAACCGCCGCACGATCTGCGGCAGCGCGTCCTCGAACTTCAGCGGCCACGAAGGCGCGGTTACATGGACCACCGCCAGCTTCGCGCCGAAGAACGCCGTCGCCTCCATCGCGATCCGCAACTGTTGGATCGAGAACTCCGCAATCGGCGCGAACCGCGAGAACAAATGCATCTCTTGAAACGGCAGATGCGTTGCCACGTGCCGGAAGCCGCCCAGTGCCCGGCGGATTCGCTCCTTGTCGGCGTCCGGGAGCCGGTCAAACTGAAACCCCGGAAAAACCTTTGGCGCAGGCTCCGGCGAGCCGAACGGGTGGATCTCAATCGCCGGGAAGCCCAGCGCGCGCAGCGCCTCGATGGCCTCCAGCAGCCCGAAACCGGGCAAGGCGGTGTTGGCGCCGATGCAGGTGGCGTCAAGCATTGCGGCACGGGCCGCGCCGACGTGAGCTGCCGCAGTCAGGGCGACGGCTGATCGGGTGAGAAAGTCGCGGCGGTTCATCGTCTTCATTGTCGGCTACTCCTATGAGGATTGGCGTTGGGGAGCATCGTATCCGCTCGGCCCAACCACCGCAATAGCGAGCGCTGACCCGCCACGGCGGCGGGCTGTTCACGACCTGACCACACTGTCGCGTTCTAGCCACTGCGCGGGATTGTTTTTATCCAACGCACCGCTGCGTGCGCTTGCCCGGTGGTTGGCATGACGCTAGCTCTTCTCTGAGCGCAGAAAGGAACGATACGATGAGCATTCGCAACAAGAAGATGGATCGGCGTGACAGATTCATGGAGCGTCGTCGCATGGCGGAACTCCGCGAGGCGATGGCCGAATCGCTCTTTGAAGCTTTCCATGCCGGCCGACTGATTCCGGCCCGTGCGGTTGCCACGACAGCCTTTCGCTGGCCCGCGCCGCCGGGCGAACGGTGAGCGCGAACTTCATTGGCTCCTGCGCCCGCCGGCTGTGGACGCATGGTTGGCGTGTGCTGAAAACCTTCCTCCTCGCTGATTGGAAAGATCCGACGACAAACAAAAACTTCCTTGTGCCGTAAACTCCACTTGCGGAAGTCCGAATCGGTGTTATGGTTCCAGCGCGTAGAAGGAAGATAGCGGTGTGAGTGCAAGCGCAGTAGCAGCTCAATAATTCCTTCACGCTATTTTTTTGCCCACAAATCCCCAACGGTTGACGACCCTCCCGAACCCGTCATACCGCACGGCTAAGTCGCAAAAGGCTGCTTTGTTCCCAGACACCGGTTCAGCACGTTTCCGAAGTCCGGCCTAAATGCCCGGAAGCGGTGGGGAAGGCTTCGCGAGCACAGCCCGGCCTCCCGGCACCGTTGCAGATGAGATCTTTCTTCCAGCTTCGATTCTAACGGGTGGCAGGGCGCTCGTCTTTTGTCCAGCTCGGATACCCGGAGGTGGTCGCGCCGCCGTCTTGACCACCCTCGGACATCCCGGAAGCCCTCGCGACGCCGTCGCGAGCACCCCCGGACATCCCGACAAGGGTCGCGCCGCCGTCGCCACCACCTCCGGACTTCCTGAGAGGGGTGCGGACGGGAGCGCGAGCGCCCCGGAGCTTTCCGGAAGCCTTCAAGACGCCGTCTTGACCACCTCAGGACATCCCGACAGGGGTCGCGACGCCGTCGCGAGCACTTCCGGGCATTCCGGCTGGACAAAATCTTCGAGTTTTCACAGGAAATCACAGATTTGTCCCCCAAAACATTCCCGGTTTTGCCGGTGAAGGAGGCGTTAACCGGCCTGTCCCGAACCTTCCGCCGATGTCGCGATGACGAGCGAATGATGCGGGGGAGGATTATCAAGGATTTGGAACTGACACCAATGAGAAATCAACCCGGCCCTTTTGGTTTCAGTTCGAACGCAACCGGGATGTCCACATAGGCGTTGCCCAGACCGGGCGGCAACGGTCGAATCCGGCGCACACTCTTCACCGCAGAAAGCACCGACTCGTCCATCACGGGATTGCCCGACCGCTGGTCGAACCAGACGTAGCTGATCGTGCCGTCGCGCTGGATGCGGATGAAAACCACGCAGTTCAGGCGCCCCTGCAACTGGCTCGGCTGCGTCCACGCGCGATCCATCGCGTCCTTGATCAAGAGATAATACCAGCCGAACTCCGACGGCAAACCGTTGCCAGTGCTAGGTCCAATACCCTTGCTCTTCAGTTCCGCGAGAAGTTTCTTCACCAGTTCGTCAGGAAACAGGGCCTGTGCCTTCTGGAATAGCTCGTAGGCATTATCGAACTTCTTGTTTTGGATCGCTACTTCAGCCTGTTGACGCAGACTCATCGCTTCCTGACGGTCTATCTCTGACTTGGTTGTCTTGGCGTTCTCCACGTCGCCAAAATAGAAAACGCCCGAAGCCAGCATCCTAGCTTGCGCAAAATCCTTTTGAGCAATGGCATGATTAGCGTCAGCTTTCAGCTTTGTTACTACTGACCTCTCTAAATTCGGTCTGGATTTCAACGCTTCTCTAAAATGACCAAGACCGAGGTTATGGCTTCCTAGAAGCAGCTTGTCGTCACGAGCTTCAGCAGCGGGAACAATCCATAGATATTGTTCGAAGACGGTGAGCGCAAGACGTCTATCACTGACGACGACGAAGTGTTCGGCACTCAGCCCGCTTAACGGAGCAGTTCCCGTGGCGTCGGTGAAAATCCCATCGAAACCTTTGACGGAGGCAAGGGCTTGAAAAAACCTGTCGTAACTCCGTTCGGGGTCAACAGTGTCAAGCAGGCTGATACTTTCGACCAAAACCTTCGCGTCAACGACCTTCACTGGGCTTGAGGAGAGGCGCACGGTGTCTCCACTGCGCGTGCGGACGAAAACTTCGACCGATACTGCCGCATCGCAGTGACAGCCAACAAGCCCCGCAAGCGTGATGCACCACAGGAACCTCTCGGCACTAGAAATCATGACCTTTCTTACTCCCACTCAATCGTCGCGGGCGGTTTGCTGGAGATGTCGAGGCAGACGCGGTTGACGCCTTTGACTTCGTTGATGATGCGGTTGGAGAGGCGCGCGAGGAGGTCGGGCGGGAGGCGGACCCAGTCGGCGGTCATGCCGTCCTGGCTGTCCACGACGCGCAGGGCGATGACGTGGTCGTAGGTGCGTTCGTCGCCCATGACGCCGACGGTGCGGATGGGCAGGAGCACGGCGAAGGATTGCCAGGTCTTGTAATACCAGCCGCTGTTCTTCATCTCTTCGACGACGATGGCGTCGGCTTCGCGCAGGATGTCGAGGCGGGGCTTGGTGATGGCGCCGAGGACGCGCACGGCGAGGCCGGGGCCGGGGAATGGCTGGCGCCAGACGATCTCGCGCGGCAGGCCGAGTTCCTCGCCGACGCGGCGGACTTCGTCCTTGAAGAGCTGGCGCAGCGGTTCGAGGAGCTGGAACTTCATCCGCTTCGGCAGGCCGCCGACGTTGTGGTGGCTCTTGATCATGGCGGAGGGGCCGCCGGCGGTCGGGACGCTCTCAATGACGTCGGGGTAGAGCGTGCCCTGGGCAAGGAACTTGGCGCCCTTGATGGACTTGGCGTTTTTCTCGAAGACGTCAATGAAGGTCTTGCCGATGATCTTGCGTTTGCGCTCTGGATCGGTGACGCCCTTGAGCCGGTCGAGGAAGAGGTTGGCGGCGTTGGCGGTCTTGAGCTTCATGCGGAAGTTCTTGCCGAAGACGCGCTCGACGCTCTCGGCCTCGCCTTTGCGCAGGAGGCCGTTGTTGACGAAGATGGGCGAGAGCTGGTCGCCGACGGCCTTGTGGATGAGCGCGGCGGCGACGGAGCTGTCCACGCCGCCGGAGAGGCCGAGGATGACGCGGTCGCTGCCGACGGTGGCGCGCATTTCCTTCACGCTGCGCTCGATGAAGCTGGCCATGGTCCAGATTCCCTGGCAGCCGCAGACGCGGAACATGAAGTTCTTCAGGACTTCGCGGCCGTGCGGGGTGTGGACGACTTCGGGATGGAACTGGAGGCCGAAGAGGTTGCGCTCGCGGCATTCCATGGCGGCGAAGGGGGAGTTGCTGCTGCGGGCGATGGCCTCGAAGCCGCGCGGCAGTTCGGTGAGCTTGTCGCCGTGGCTCATCCAGACGGTTTGTTTCGGTTCGAGGTTGGTGAAGAGCGGGCAGCTCGGCACGGTGAAGTCGAGTTCGGCGCGGCCGTATTCGCGCTTCTGGCCTTTGGCGACCTTGCCGTTGAGGATGTGACCCATCACCTGCATGCCGTAGCAGATGCCGAGGATCGGGATGCCGAGGGCGAAGATGCCGGGGTCGGGCATCGGCGCGCCTTTCTGGTAAACGCTCATCGGGCCGCCGCTGAGGATGATGCCGTTGGGGGCGAGGGCGTCTATCTCGGCGGCGCGCGTGTTGGGGCGCATGATGGTGGAGAAGACGTTGAACTCGCGGACACGCCGGGCGATGACCTGCGTGTATTGCGAGCCGAAGTCGAGGATGACGATTTGTTCTCTAACGTCGCTCATGGTGCTCCGTGGTTTGGTGACTGTGATTCGTGACTCGAGATTATTATCCCGATTGTTCCGCGGGGCAACGAATAAGAAGTTGCGGGCGTCAAAACCGCTGCGGCTCGTTCACAGTGCCGCAGCGGGGACAATTGGACCGCTCCAGTTCATGGTTGTCCAGGTATGGATGCGCGCATTTGGAGCAGCTAAAAATGTGCGTCGGTGTCGGCTCCGTCCGCATGCCGCGTCTGCGAGCGGCGTTGCAGACGGCGGCGAGGGCGATGATTGCAAGAATGGCAAGCAGATAGAACACCACCGCCGTCTCAAAATGAACGGGGATCATCGTGTGCCTCCTCCCACGCCGGGGGTGGCGGGCGTCGCCGTCGTCTCGCTGCCGCTGGCCCAGATGATGCGCACTTCGCCCCAGTCAAGCGCGTCGGTGGGCCGCGCCGCCGCCATAAACCGCCACGCCTGAATCTGCTGGACGCCGCGGTTGTCGGCGACGGCGGAACCGGAGCTTTCCGCGAGCAGCGCGTAGCGCACCGTGCCGAAACCGTCCACGGCCACGCGCAAGACGGTGGCTTGTTGCGGCGCGGGGCCTTCGATGCGCAGCGATTCGACCGCGGGTTTCGGCGCGCGCGACACGAGCGATGGACTGAAGACGACGCGCGTGACGGTAGGCGCGACAGGTGTTTCCACAGGCTCCTGCGACGATGGCGCGAGCCGGGCGGTCAGCGTTTCGGCCGGAGAGATGGCGACCGGCGGTCGGATCGGCTCAGCCAGCGACAGCGGCGACATCAACGGACGCGATGGTTGGTCCACCGACGGCGGTTGATACGGGAAATGCGGCGGCGGCGCGAGTGTGGACGCGGAGAAACCATGCGGCGAGGCCAGCGCGGTCAGGCTGGGATCGCGCATCGCCGCCAAGCCGAGGGCCGCTTCATTGGCTAGGCCGATATATTGCACGAAAGGCTGCGACGGTCCGCGCATCGCCCGTGCGAAGGTGCCCACGCGGAAAACGAAGCCGGCGGCGACGTGCAGCGCGAGCGAGACGAAAAGCAGGGCCACAAGCATGGGCTGCTCGACGAAGAACCGCGCGGCGACGGAAGGGCCGGTCTTCATGGTTGTGCGGCCGGCGTCGCCGCGGACTGCGATTTCAACGGTGGCGTGGCCGGCTGGTTCAACAACGGCCGCGTCGCCAACAGCACGTGATGAACGCCCGCCGCCTTGGTGAGGTCGAGGATTTGCACGAGCCGCTCGTAGCTGACGCGCTGGTCGCTCTTCAGCACGACACGGATGCCGGGAAACCGCCGCGCCGTTTCTTCAAGACCGGTTTTCAGTTTCTCCAAATCCACGCGCTCGTCGTTGTAGAAGATGAGGTCGTCGCGGGTGATGGTGACCATCACGGCGTTGTGCTCAGGCGCGCCGGCGACAAGCGTCGAGACGGGCAGGTCGAGCATCTCGACGTTCACGCCCGGTTGCAGGACGTAGGAGGAGCTGAGCATGAAGAACAACCCCGCCAGCAACGCGACGTTCACCAGCGGCACGGCGCCGATGCGGCCTTCGACGATCTGGAGATTGCGCTTGAACTTCATGCGGCTGCGGCCGGGCCGGCGTCAACTGCCGTTGTTGGGCTGGCCGTTGGCGGACTGGCCGTTGGCCGGTGGCTCCGATGGCCGTGTTGTGAGGAAGCCGACGATCTCAGTCGCGGCGCGTTCCGCGTCATGCACCATCTCATTCACGCGACTGACGAGATAGTTGTAAGCGATGAACGCAGGAATGGCGACGGCGAGGCCGGCGGCGGTGCAGAGCAGCGCCATCCAAACGCCATCGGCGATGTCGGCTACGTGGACGAAGCTGCCTTTCTCGACAATGGTGCGGAACGATGAGATGAACCCGACAACCGTGCCGAGCAGGCCGAGCAGCGGCGCGACGTGCGCGATGGTGGCCAGCGCTTTCAGGTTGCGTTCCAGGCGCGGCACCTCCTGCAGGCTGACTTCCTCAATGGCGTCTTCGATCTCTTCGCGCGAGCGGTCGTATCGGGTGATGGCGGCCTTGACAACGCGAGCGACGATGCCGGGTGTTTCGTCGCAGATCGAAAGCGCCTCCACCAGCGCGTTGCGGCGCAGGGCGTTGGTGATGCCGGCGAGAAACTCCGGCGTGTTGATCGTGTTGCGATGGTAATGAAGCAGGCGCTCGAAAAAGATGGCCACGCCGACCACGCTGCATAGCGCGATCAGCCACACCAACACACCGCCTTTGGCGAAGAGGACGATCATCAGACTCCGCCGTCGTTATAGTCCAAAAACCGCCTGCGGGTCAACGCGACATTCCGACGCTTCTGATTTGATCGTGAAGTTGGATGCGGCTCCATCGCGTCGTCACGCCGGCCTTGACCCGTCGGCGGTCGTTGCTCTAGAGTCCGCGCACCTAGAGGACATCATGGCACTTTTGATTCATCGCACGGCGGAGGGAGAGGATATCAAGCTCCCGATTACCACGAAGCCGATTGTATTGGGCCGCGGCATCGAGACCGACATCCGCGTCGAGGATGACGAAGTCAGCCGCGCGCACTGCGCGGTTTGGTTGGAAGGCGAGAAGTTTCTCGCCAAAGACCTTCGCAGCCGCAACGGCACGTTTGTCAACGACCAGCGCGTCAACGAAGCCGAACTGAAGCCCGGCGACCGCGTTCGGATCGGCCGCTGCGAGTTTACCATCGAAGGTGACCTGCCCCAGAAAGGCGTCTCCACCATCATGCGCGAGACGGAGCAGGAAATGATGGGGGATCAAGGCAAGGGGTTTCGGACCATCCTCCGCGAAGTGGTCAAGCAAGTCCCCGATTCGAAGCCGAAACCGCCGACGAGACAGCCCCGGCAGTGATTTCAACCGCCGGAGTCCGGATCATTGCGCCGCGCCACGATGTCGCAACGGGGTTTGCTCCCGGATCAATTGCAACTGCATCGCCATGCGGTTGAACTGCTCTTCCGACCAGCGCACACCTACCGCCATGCCGTCGTCGGCCATGTGAACGGCGGGGCATTCCGGTTTCAGCCGGAAATTGAATTGCAGCCGGTCCACCAACACAGCCAGCGGCGTCTCGTCACTTGCCAGCGTCACGAAGTTGGCCGCCTTCGGCCGCTTCTCCAGCTCGCTGCTCCATGACTCCAGCATGTCGGGATAACGCAGCACCACCACGTTGTGATGCGCTGTGTTGAGCTTCACCCGCTTCAACACTTCCGGCGGCGTCGCAGCGCGGTTGAGGTGGCTGGAGTTTTCATCGCCGACCAGGCCTGCCGTCGCATCGGCCATCACGATGCTGTTGGACAGTCCCACCTCGCACGGTGTTTTCGCCGACGCCTCGCCAAGCCAGAAGATCGAGCCGCCGATGAAAGTGCAATGATCGAGCCGCACGCGCCGGGCCGCCGACAACTCGATGCCGCGGCCGGCGGCGACCACGCAGTTGCGCAGCAGTAACTCGCTCCCGGCGCCGGCGCCGATCACCGGCACGCCGGTTTGATCTATGCGGCGGCCGGTAATGACGCACCGGTGGAACTCAGCGCTCGCGCCGCGGTCGAGCATGACCGACACGGGCGGCGACCCGCTGCGGTCGGGAGGCGGGCCAAAGCCCAGCGTTGTGAAGATCACGCCCTCGAACCGCCAGCAGCCGTTGGACTCGGTGAGATGCAGGTTGCCTTCCACGCTCTTGGCGACGCTCAGGACCACAAGCGGCGCCGCGCCTTCCTTCGCGAAGATGCTGATGTTCTTCAACCGGGCCGGGATGCTGCGCAAGTAGTAAACGCCGTCGTCCAGCTCGATGCCGTCGCCGTCGCTGGCTTTGGTGAGCGCTTCGGCCAGCGGAGCCGGCTTGCCTTTGCCGCGGCCGGCGAGCGGGTGGATCGTGACGCCGGGCAGCACGGCGAGTTGTTGCCGCAACGTCGGCCCCGGCAGCGCGCTGGTCGCGCCGGCGGGGGCGTGCGCGTCCACCAGCCCGCGCCAGGCGGCAAGCTCGCGCGCGTTTTTCACCGTGTCGGTCTTGATGAACTGCTGGTCGAGCTTGCGCAACGTCGCGGCGGCGTGTTTCCAGTTCTTCGCTTCGATGTCCTGCTGCAACTGGTTCAGCGTCAACTGCGCGCGAAGTTCTCCCGGCCCCGCCTCGGCGGCCATGAGCGTTTCCTTCATGTCCTGAAGCCGGTCGGCGGCGTATCTCATCGTCGCCGTGTCGGCGAACTGTTTGGTGACAATGGTTAACTTCGTGCCGGCGTCCTGCCAGTTGGCGGCGGTGACGAGAGCCTGCACTTCGTCCAGCGCGGCGGCAGCAGCAGCCTCGGTGGGCGCGCGCGCCATCGCCTCGCGCAGCGGCTCGAACCGTTCCGCGGCGGCCTTCGCGGAGCTGGTGGTGTCGAGCAACTGCGCCTTGTCGAAATACTCGCGCATCCATTCCGGCCGGCCCTCTGCGAGCGAAAGCAGGCCGGCGCTGATGAGCGTGTCGGGACTGTTGGGGCCGAGCGCGGTCATCAACAGCGGCAGTCGTTCCTCGATGCGCAGGCCCGCCATCTGGAACGTCCGGCCAACGCCGGGCCGCGTCTCGATCATGATACTCGTGGCGTCCGCGGCGCCGATGGTGCCGCTGAGGCCGCCAAGCGTGAACGGTTTGCCCTTCAGCGACGACAACGCCTGAAGAAACTTTTCGTCGAGCGCCTTTAATGCGTCGCCCAATGTCGCGTGCAGTTCGAGCCGGGACTTGATCGGCGCGTAGGTGGCACTGTCGATCGCGTTCTGCACGACATCGGCGGCTTTGGCGTGGTTGTGCGCGGCGATCAGCGGTTTCCAAAGGTTGAGGAAGTTATGGTAGGCGCGCTCCGCCGCGAGCTGCGCGTCGTTGGCGGCGCGGGCGGCGGCGCGCTGGCGTTCAGCCTCCTCGTCGGCCTTGCGTTGCTCCTGCGCCTTGCGCTCTGCGTCGAGTTGTTGTTGTTTCTGAAGCGTCTGGATGCGCTCGCGTATTTCCGCTTTGCGTTTCGCCAGAACGGCGGGCGGTATCGCCGGCGGCGCGGTGGCGGTTGGCACGGTGGTTTTCGCCGGCATCTCCACTTGCGGCGCGGGTTTTGCCATCGCAGCAATCTTAAGCGACGCCCGGTGTTTTTTTGCAAGCACCGCGTTCACGCTGCGCTGCTGCTGCGATTTCCAGATCGCCGCGCCGACCACGGCCAGCGCACAGATACCGATAACGCCGAACACGCGCCAGACGCGCAACCGGCCCTGCATCTTGCGCAGCGCCGCTTCCGGCGAGTCCGGCGTGCGAACCACCGCCGTCGGCGCAAGGCCCTGATAGACGCGTTCGAGGTCGCTGTAAAGTTCCAGCATGTCCTGATAACGATCGGCCGGCTCCTTGGCCGTCATTTTTTTCAGGATGCGCACGACGCCGTCGCCGAGTTTGGGGTTGAGCTTGCGCGGGTCGGGTAAGGGGTCGTTGACGTGCTTATACATCACCGCCATTGAGCTGTCCGCTTGGAACGGCGGTTTGCCGGTGAGCAGGAAATAGAGCGTCGCGCCAAGGCTGTAGATGTCCGCACGCGTGTCCACATCCGGTTCGCCTCGCGCCTGCTCCGGCGCAATGAAGTGCGGCGTGCCCATCATCGTGCCGGAAACGGTGAGGTTGGAGTCCTGCCCGACGGATTTCGCCAGACCGAGGTCGCATACCTTCACCATGCCGTCAGAGGTGACGATGAGGTTCTCCGGCTTGATGTCGCGGTGGATGAGCTTGGCCTTCGTCCATGCGTGATGCAGCGCCGCCGCGACGCTCATGGCGACGGCGACGGCCTCCGCCTCCGGCATCGGCCCGTCGCGGCCCACTTTGACGGCGACCGTCTCGCCGTCCACCAGTTCCATTGCGAAGTAATGCGTCCCGTCCTGCTCGCCGGCGTCATAGACCTGGATGATATTTGGGTGGTTCAACGCCGCCGCCGCGCGCGCCTCACGGTGGAACCGCTCGACGAACGACTTGTTCTTCGCCAGCGACTCCGGCAGCAGTTTCACCGCGACCGGCCGGTGCAACGATATCTGGATGCCGCGATAAACCGCGCCCATCCCGCCCTCGCCGATCTTCTCGACAAGCTGGAACTGGCCGAGTTGCATGAGCGGGCCTTGCGACGAAGGCGTGGTCGTGCCTGCCGCGGGCGGCGGCGGACTCTCTGGCGTCTCGGTGTTGTCGGTCATGTTCTTCGGGACTACTGGCGCACACTCTAAAGCGCGGGCGAGCCGTTGGTCAATTTTCAAACCCAACTCAACCAGCGCCATTGCGACGACTGGCAGATAGACAAACACTCGCCGGCGAAGCGAGTTGCGGACATTTTTCATCGGAAACCGTCGTGTGATGATGCGCGACTTTGCTGTTGTGTCGCGCCGGCCAAGAGCTAGACTGCCGCCGAGGTTGCAATGGACATCACCAGAGGAAATCATCACGCGGAGCGTGATGACTACTATCTAAGGAACCCACCCCCATGAAAAACCAACTCACCCGCCGCAGCTTCATCCAAACCGCCGCCGCCGGCTCCACCGCTGTCACCTGGCTCAGCGCGCGCAGCGGGCCGAACGTCTTCGCAGCCGATGCGGACAAACCTGCGGTTCTCGGCGGCAAGCCCGCCCACACGGGCGGCTGGCCGAAGTGGCCGGAGTGGCGGCAGGAATGGGAGGCGCAGGTGCTCGACGTGTTGCGCAGCGGCAAATGGTCCCGCTCGGGCGGCGGCGGCCCCGTGCCGGAGTTCGAG
>JAPLTX010000060.1 GCA_026397915.1 Verrucomicrobiota bacterium | reverse complement strand
GGCACGGAGGATTACTTCTGCGGCTCCTACAACTTCGAGAACCGCGAGACGAAGAAATACCAAGTCTTCTCGACGCCCTACTGCGGCCTCGCGCAGGTGTTGCCGCCCGACACCGCCTACGTGCCACCGCAGAAGTTCGGCCTCTATCGCTGGCACATCGTGGACCCGGTCCGCTTCCAGAAGGATTTGAAGGTCACGATCCAGGCGCTCGGCTGGCAGGAAGGTCATCGTTATCTGCCACTCGAAGACGAGATCGCCTCCACCGCCTTCTGGTATCAGCAGGAGCCGCACAAGAAGTTCCCGGCGCTGCCCGTCACCGAAGGCCCCACGCCGCGCTAAACGCAACCGCGAGCTTTCGGCTCAGCACGCCGGCTCGCCGTCGGGGACGTGGACAGGCTCGACGCGCCAGATGTCACGGCAGTATTCGCGGATGGCGCGGTCGGAAGAGAACTTGCCCATGCGCGCGACGTTGAGGATGGACATGCGCGTCCATCGCTCCGTGTCGCGATAGGCGCGGGCGACTTCCTCCTGCCGCTCGATGTAGGACGGGTAGTCGGCAAAGAGCAGATATTCGTCGCGGTCGAGCAGCGAGCGGATGAAGGGCTGGAAGAGTTCCTTGTCGCCGCCGGAGAACGCACCGGAACCGATGAGGTCGAGCGCGTCGTGCAGCTCGGCGTTTTGCTGGCAGACTTCCCACGGGCGGTAGCCGGCAGCTTTGCGCTTGCGGACTTCCTCCGCGGTGAGACCGAAGAGAAAGAAGTTTTCCGCGCCGACTTCCTCGCGAATCTCGACGTTGGCGCCGTCGAGCGTGCCGATGGTGAGCGCGCCGTTGAGGGCGAACTTCATATTGCCAGTGCCGGAGGCTTCGGTGCCGGCCATCGAGATTTGCTCGGAGAGGTCGGCGGCGGGATAGATGCGGTGGGCGTTCTTGACGTTGAAGTCCGGGTAGAAGACGACGCGGAGCCGGTCGCGCGTGTGTGGGTCGGCGTTGACGACGACGGCGACGGAGTTGATGAGTTTGATGATGAGCTTCGCCATGAAATAGCCCGGTGCGGCCTTGCCGCCGAAGATGACGGTGCGGGGCGTGAGGTCGAGGCGCGGGATGTTCTTGAGCCGGCGGTAGAGGGCGACGACGCGGAGGAGGTTGAGGTGCTGGCGTTTGTATTCGTGGAATCGCTTCACCTGGATGTCAAACAGCGTCGCCGGGTCCACCTCGACGCCCGTGGCCTTCCGCAGCGCCGCGGCAAGCCGCTCTTTGTTGGCGTGCTTCACCTGCCGCCATTCCTCGCGGAAGCCGGCGTCATCGGCAAACGGCTCCAGCTTACGAAGCTCGTCGAGGTTCTTCAGCCAGCTGTCGCCGATGCGGCGGGTGATAAGCGCGGCGAGACCGGGGTTGGCGAGCGCCATGAACCGTCGCGGTGTGACGCCGTTGGTCTTATTGGAGAACTTCTCCGGCCAGAGATCGTGGAAATCGCGCAGCACGGTCTGCTTGAGCAGTTTGGTGTGCAGCGCGGCGACGCCGTTGATGGCGTGGCTGCCGACGCAGGCGAGGTTGGCCATGCGCACGTATTTCTCGCCGAACTCGTCAATCAGCGAGAGCCGCTGCACTTTGCCGTCGTCGCCGGGGAACTTCACGCGCACCTCGTCGAGGAAACGGCGGTTGATCTCGTAGATGATCTCCATGTGGCGCGGCAGGACGCTCGCGAAGAGCGGCAGCGGCCATTTCTCCAGCGCTTCGGACATAAGCGTGTGGTTGGTGTAGGCAAACGCGCGCCGCGTGATATCCCACGCATGGTCCCAATCCATGCCGTGCTCGTCCACGAGGAGGCGCATCAGCTCGGCGATGGCGAGTGAGGGATGGGTGTCGTTGAGCTGGGCGGTGAACTTCTCATGGAACTGGTCGAGCGACTTCAGCCGCTGGCGGTAGATGCGGATCATGTCCTGCAACGTGCAGGAGATGAGGAAGTATTGCTGCTCCAGCCGCAATTGTTTGCCGGCGACGGAAACGTCGTTCGGGTAGAGAACCTTGGTGATATTTTCCGAGACGATTTTTTCGTTCACGGCGCGGTAGTAGTCGCCAACGTTGAACGCCTGGAAGTCGAATGAGTTGTGCGCCTCGGCCTTCCAGAGGCGGAGCATGTTCACCGTCCGCACGCCGTAGCCTTGCACGAGCGTGTCGCACGGCGTGCCCATGACGATGCGGTTGGGCACCCATCGGACGCGGTAGGCGCCGGCCTCGTCCTGATACGGCTCGGTGTGCCCGCCGAGCTTGACCTCGAAGGCGATCTCCGGCCGGACAATCTCCCAAGGATAACCAAGCCGCAGCCAGCGGTCACCAGTCTCGACCTGCCAGCCGTCGCGAATTTCCTGGTCGAAAATGCCAAACTCGTAGCGGATGCCGTAGCCAATCGAGGCGAACTCCAGCGTCGCCAGCGATTCCATATAACAAGCCGCGAGCCGGCCGAGGCCGCCGTTGCCCAAACCCGGCTCCTCCTCATGCTCGATCAGCTCGTCGAGGTCCTGACCGAGCGCACTCAAAGCCTGGCGCGCCTGTTCGGTGATGCCAAGTTGGAGGAGGTTCGCGCCCAGTTGCGGGCCAATCAAAAATTCCGCCGAGAGATAGGCGACGCTGCGGACGGCGCGCTGAAAGTAGGTTTCGGCAGTGCTGATCCAGTTGCGGACGATTCGGTCGCGCACGGCGTAGGCGAGCGCGAGGTAGTAGTCGTTCTTCGTGGCAACTTCGGGAAACTTCCCGGCCATGCAGAAGAGTTTCTCCGCGATGTCGCGCCGGAGCTGGTCGGCGGTATCCGCCGTCGCGCAGGCCTCCTTGCCGGCCCCGCGAGAGTTTGTCGAGTTCACTTTCATCTCACCTCCGCGAATATTTCCACCTCAAGGCGCCGCGCGGGACACAAGAACCAGAATGACCGCAGTCGCGATGGCAACCGCCACTGCGATGACGATCATCGCAGTCATGGGTTGAGACGACGGCGCGGCCGTAAACTTGTCGGGATATTGGAGCCGCAGTTCGGCCTCCAGCTTCTCGACGAACTCCTTGGCCTCAATGAGGCTGGCGCTCGTGGCCTCGCGGTAGAGTTTGATCGCCCCGATTTTCTGGCCGATGAAGATCGCGTCGGTGACCGCGGCGATTTGTTCCTGCGTCAGCGATTGGGCCATAAGACTCCTTCCGTGACGGGCGGAGTTTAGAAGTTACCGGCGCCGATGTAAACCACGACCTAAAGCAAGGAAATCACCTCCTACACGCCGAGCAACTGCTCCACCAACGGCGGCAGGTGGTTGGCGACAGCGTCGCGCGTAGTCACCATGTCCGCGCCGGCCGCGCGCGCTTCCTCCAGCAACGGCTCATTCGCGCCATCGGCAAACGCCAGCACCAACGTATGCTTCAACTCCGCGTCACTCTTCAACTCTTCCAGGACGGACACCGCGTCGCGGTTTTGAAGGTTGAGATCGAGGACGACGAACATCGGACGTTGCTCGCGCGCAGCCGCCAGCAACTCGCCCGCGTCGTCCACGTGCGAGACGCGGTATTTCGACTGGCACAAATCGTTGGTCATGCGCGAGAGCAGCACCATGTTTTCGCTGACCAGGATGGCAATCGGTTCCATAAGCCTCCGTGATTGCGACGCCGATCAAGGCGAGGCGGCCCGGCGCGCGTCCCATTCGGCGTTGGTCCAATGGCCGCCCCAGTGGGGGTCGAGGCCGAGGTCTTTGATCATTTGCAAATCCTTCTTCGGGTCCTGACCGGTGGTGGTGAGATAGTTGCCGATCATCGTCGCGGACGCGCCGGCCAGGAACATCAGCGGCTGCAGGTCGCGCAGGTTCACTTCGCGGCCGCCGGCGACCATAATTTCTTTCCGCGGCAGGATAAAACGATAAACGGCGATCGTCTTGAGAATCTCCATCGGCGTCAGCGGCGTCATGTGCGCGAACGGCGTGCCTGGGATCGGGTTCAGAAAATTCATCGGCACGATGTCCACGTCGAGTTCCTTGAGCGCAAACGCCATCTCGACGCGGTGCCGGCGCGTTTCGCCCATGCCGAAGATGCCGCCGCAGCAAACGCGAATGCCGGCGTTCTTCAGATACCGGACCGTCTGCACGCGCTCGTCGTAGGTGTGCGTGGTGCAGATGTTCGGGAAATGCTCCCGCGCGGTTTCGAGGTTGTGGTTGTAGCAAACGAGGCCCGACGCCTTTAGCCGGTCGGCCACGCGCTGGCTGGGAATGATGCCGAGCGAAGCGTCCGCGCGCACGGTGCCGCTGCGGGCGATCTGCTCGATACTCGCGCAAACCTCGTCGAGGATCGGACCTTCCTTCAGCCCGCGCCACGCTGTTACCACGCTCAACGCCTGCGCGCCGTTGGCGCGCGCCTCGGCGGCGGCCTTGAGCAGGGCGTCGCGGTCCACGAAGGAATAGCGCGGCGTTTCCGTGGCGTTCGCAGCCGACTGCGCGCAGAACTTGCAGTCCTCCGGGCACGCGCCGGCCTTGGCGTTGATAATCGAACAGAGGTGGACCTTATTGCCCTTGAACTTCTCGCGGATGCGATTGGCCCTCGCGAGCAGATCGTGGATGTCGGCGGTGTTGCCGGTCTCAATGAGCCGCGCGGCCTCATCCAAAACGATTTCGCCGCCGTCCAGCACGCGGCGGCTGACGGTGTCGAGGAAATTTTGAAAATCCGGTTGTGTCTCCATGATAACGCGTGAAGCGTAGCGCAAGCTTCCAAACCGTGCAAGGCGGCCTTGACGACAACAGCGTGCGGCAGATATTGTGCCGGCTTAATTGCAAAACTGTTTGGAGACATCATGGCAGGCAAAACTGTAGAAGAACTTTCCGAGCGAGCGCGGCCCCTTTACAAGCGCGCCAGCGAAGCGGCACAGCGTCAGAACTACGACTACGCGATCGAATTAATGATCCAGGTGCTGGAACTTGAACCGGCGTTTCTGGATGGCCGAAAGCTGCTGCGCAGCATTCAAATGCGCCAGTTCCAGAGCCAGAACATCGTGAGCCGCAAGATGGCCAGCATGAAAGCGATGACCGAGGCGATGAAAGCGCAGGTGTCGTTGAAGAAAAGCCCGGCCTTGGCGCTGATTGAGGCGGAGAAAGCCCTCAACATTGATCCCACAAACGCCACGGCGCTGGGCGCGGCGGCGGAAGCGGCGGAAACGATGGAGTTGCCGGAGACGGCGGCGTTCCTGCTGGAGTCAGCGGTGCAACAAAAGCCCAACGACGTGAAGGCGTTGAAGCGGCTCGGCGCGCTTTACGGGCGCGTCGGCGAGAACGACAAGGCTTACAAGGCTTACGAGAGGGTTCTCAAACTGGATCCCGCCGATGCCGACGCGTTCAAGGCGATGAAGGACGCCACTGCCGAGGGCGCGTTGAAGAAAGGCGGCTGGAACGAAGAAGGCGACTACCGCAGCAAGATGAAGGACAAGGAGGAGGCCAAAGCGATCGAGCAGCAGAGTCGCGTGGTCAAGAGCGAGGAGATGGTGGCCAACCTGATCAACGAAACCTACGAAAAACTCGCCCAAGATCCGAAGAACCTGGCCCTGGCGCGGCAACTGGCCCGCCTCTACGCCCAGAACAACGAGTTCGAAAACGCGCTGGGCCTGTTTGACCAGGTCCTGCAGCTTCAGGGCAACGATCCGGCGCTCGAAAAGGAAATCGCGGATACGCGCATGAAGCAGCTCGGCGTGGAGATTTCCAAGAAAGAGACTGCCCTTCAGCAAACGCCCGGCAACGAAGCGTTGAAACAGGAATTGGCCAAAGCGTGCCAGGACCGTGACAACTTGCTGCTTGAGGAATGCGAAAAACGCGTCCAGCGGTATCCGAACGACCTCGGTTTCCGTTACGAACTGGGCCAGCTTTATTTCCAGCGCGATAACATCAAAGGCGCAATCCAACAGCTCCAACTCGCGATCAAGAACCCGCAGTTGCGCGTGAACGTGCTGAACTACCTCGGCCAGTGCTTCATGAAACAGAAGCTGATGGACATCGCCATCCGGCAGTTCGCGACGGCCGAGAGCGAAATTCCGACCATGGACGACTTAAAAAAGGAAGTTCTCTACAACCTCGGCGATGCCCACGAAATGAAGGGCGACAAGGGAAAAGCCGGCGAGTATTTCCAGAAGGTTTACGAGGTGGACATGGGCTACCGCGACGTCGCCAAGCGGCTCGGCTTGGAGTAAGCCTGCCATGCCGCCGGCTGAAACTGGCGGAGGTCCTCAAACAAAAAAGCGCAGAGGGCGAACCACTCACGCCTCTGCGCTTTTTTATTTTGATCCGGTGTTTTCCGGCTGGGCCGGTTAAGGAGTCTTCTTCTTCGGCGTCTTCGTTCCCGTGCTGCCTTTCGACGTGGCGGACTTGCCCGAGGGTGTTACGCGCACCGGGCCGCTCCTGCCCACCTCATGTCGCTTCTTCAAATCAGCCAGATAAACCTGCCAATCCTGGATAATCTTCTGGAACTCGGCGTCGCGCTGTTTCCACTGCGCGTTTTCCTGCCGCAGTTGATCAGAACCGGCCTGCAACTCCCTCATCGTCCGCTGGTCGGCCTGTGACTTGTTTTGCAGCGTGCGGTTGGTCTTCTCCAGATCGTCCTGCTTCGTCGCCCAGACGCGCCAGACGCCGATGTTCAGTAACAACGCGCCGATGACAATGATCGGCACCTCCTGCTTCCACGCCTCGCCCGTGCTCAGCCGTCGCGCGATCACCACCAGCACGACGATCAATCCAATAACAGCCAGACTCCAGCCGATCATGGCCCCGGACGAACCGCCGGCCTCGGCTCCGGCGCCGCTGCCTTGAGCCCAAGCGGACACGGCGCTCAAGGCCAGAAAAGATCCATTCATCATTACGCGTTTCATATTCGTTCCTTATTCGTTTCAGCCAAGCAACTTCACCGCAGGCGCATCTCGCGGTGGGATAGCTGATTCCAAGCGGTGAAAATAGCGTCCACTGGCGGCTTGGGCAAGGACTTTTGGAGTCCACTTTCGCCGTGCGCGTGGCCAAACCCCAGCCGCGCCGGCTGCCGCAGGCCGAAAGACGCGCCAACTCCCGCCTCCGTCCGGCCTGCGGTGCAATCGCTTTTGCATTCACTTCGCCGCCGGCATCGCTACAATGGGGGCGATTTATGATTTCAGCGCGCACATGGGCCGAGTCGTGGTTCCTCCACCTGATCCTGCTGGGGGTGGCGGCGGCGCTCGGATGGTGGCACCCGGCAGCGGGTGTCGTGGGATTGTTGCTGGTGGCGTTCAATATCAACTTCTTCCGCGACCCGGAGCGGCAGATTCCCGCCGATCCGCGCGCCATCGTCTCGCCGGCGGACGGCAAGGTGGTGGAGGTTTGCGCGGCACGCGAGGAGAAGTTCCTCGGTGGCGAGGCGAAAATGGTGGGGATTTTTCTCAATGTCTTCGATGTGCATGTGAACCGCGCGCCGATCGGCGGCGAGGTGAAGTTTTCCGAGCATGTGCCGGGCAAGTTCCTGAACGCCTTGCGCGCGGAGTCGGCGCTCCAGAACGAGCACCAGATTCTCGGCTTGCAGGACGGCGAGTTTCGCGTCACCGTTCGGCTCATCGCGGGCGCCATTGCGCGGCGGATTTGCATGTGGACGCAACCGGGCGCGCGCGTCGGACGCGGCGAGCGCATCGGGATGATCCGTTATGGTTCGCGCGCAGAGGTTTATTTGCCGGCGAACTGCGAGGTCGCGGTAAAACCCGGCGACCGAGTGAAAGGAGGATTGAGCATCCTTGGCTACCGAAAGTAACAAGCCACCGGGCATGAACCCGGAGAACGCGGATTTCGGGAAGATTTATTTCCTGCCGAACCTGTTCACGGCGGGCAACCTGCTGTGCGGTTTTTTCGCGCTGACGTGGATCTTCAAATACCAAGCCAACCCCGATATCCATTACATCCACAACGCGCTCTGGCTTATCCTCGGCGCGTTTGCGTGCGATTTCCTCGACGGCCGCGTGGCGCGGCTTGGCGGGAAGGAATCAGCGTTCGGCCGCGAATTTGATTCGCTGGCGGACTTGGTGAGTTTCGGTGTCGCGCCGGCATTCATGGTCTATCGGATCGTGCTGGATGAGTTTCCGCGCACAGGCTGGATGGTGGCGGCGGTTTATCTGGCGTGCGGCGCGCTGCGGCTGGCGCGGTTCAACATTCTCTCGATCCGTGGCGCGTCGTCGAACGAGTTTGTCGGTTTCCCCATCCCGTCGGCGGCGGCGATGGTCGTGAGCGTGACGATGTTCATGATCTGGTTGCAAGAAAAGGAGATCATCACACCGGTCGGCACGCCGGAACATCCGCTGGGACCGTGGCGCTACGCGCTGCCGGTGTTGATGCTACTGCTGTCGGCGATGATGGTCAGCTCGGTAAAGTATCCGACTTTCAAGCACGTGGACTGGACGATGCGCAAGTCGCTGGCGACGTTCGTGGTGGCACTGGTGGTGCTGTTCTTCGGCTTTGAGTGGCCGCAGGTGACGCTGGCCGCGCTGTTCGTGTTCTATCTCATCTACGGAATGGTGCGGCCGTGGGTTTCCAAACGGCTGCGAAAAGAAATCGAAATCGAAGAAGACGACTCCGAAGTATCGTGATCCCTGCCACTGACTTAATCACGCCCGTGCTGGCTGGCCTCGTCAGCGGCTTCCTGGTTTCCATTCCCGTCGGACCGGTGAACGTCACGGTTATGAGCGAGGCGTTGACACGTGGTTTCCGGCGGCCGTTCATGATCGGCGTGGGCGCGGTGACGGCGGAAGCAATCTACTGCGGATTGGCGTTGGCGGGATTTCAGTCGGTGCTGGCGTTGCCGACGGTGCGCGCGGTGATGGTGCTGGTGAGTTTCCTGGTCGTGACGGTGCTTGGTTTCAAATACCTGCTGACGCAGGGCCGCTTTGGCGAGAGCACATCGTTAATGGTGGAGCAGGGGTTGGAGGAGAAGCTGCACCTGCATCGTGGCTACTGGCTTGGCTTCGGCATGACGCTCGGCAATCCGTTCATCCTGCTGGTGTGGGGCATGCTGGCCGCAGTGTTGTTCGAGCACGGCTGGGTGCGCGCCGGTTTCAGCCAGCTCGCGCTGGTCGGCGGCATGATGGGCGGCGGCACGTTATGGTTTCTGACGCTTTCTTGGGCCACGTCGCGCGGGCATCAACGCATCTCGCCGCGGACGTTGCGCCTGTTGACGCGCGTCTCAGGCGGCTTCCTGCTGGCGGCCGGCTGCATGCTCGGCGCCAAGCTCGTGCAAGCGGTGTCCGTCTCGGACTTGTTCCGGCCTTTCCATTGAAGCTTATGAAAACGCTCCGCATCTTCATCGCTTTGGTTCTGTCCGCTGCTTTTTGCTTCGCCGCCGAGCCGGACGCGAAGTCCGCGAGACCGAAAGGCCCGCCGAAGTTTCAAGCTCCCGCCGGTGTCGAGTTGATTCACGATGTCGAGATCGGCAAGGGCGGTGATCGGGTGTTGCACGCCGAGATTGCGCGGCCGGAGAAACCGTCCGCGACGCCGATGCCGGCGGTGCTTTGGATTCACGGTGGCGGCTGGTCTGGCGGCTCGCATAGGGGCAACGGCGCGTTGTGGCTCGCCACGAAAGGCTACTTCACCGCCAGCATCGAATACCGCCTCAGTGGCGAAGCAAAGTGGCCCGCGCAGATCGAAGACTGCAAACTCGGCGTGCGCTGGCTCCGCGCCAACGCCGCGAAATACAACGTGGACCCGAACCGCATCGGTTGCTGGGGTTCCAGCGCCGGCGGACACCTCGTCGCGTGCCTCGGCACGATGGATGATGCGAGGTTCGAGGGCAGCGGCGGTTACAAAGGCATCAGCAGCCGCGTCCAAACCGTGGTGGACTACTGCGGGCCAGCCGACTTCACCGCGGGCAGCGCAGGCATCCAAGGCGCGAAGGAAGGCGATGACGCCAAAGCGCCGCTCGGTCTGTTCGGCGCGCCGTTCAAGGCCAAGCCTGAGCCCTGGCGCGACGGCAGCCCCATCATTCACGTCAAGCCGGGCTGCCCGCCGTTCCTCATCGTCCACGGCGACGCCGACAAAACCGTGCCGTTCGCCCAATCCGAACAACTCGCAGCCGCGCTGAAGAAAGCCGGCGTGCCGGTCCAGTTGCTCCGTGTCAAAGGTGGCGGCCACGGCATGATGGCGGCGAAAGACGCCCCGCCTGCCAAGCCGAACCCGCAAGTCATCCGCGATACCGTCACGGCTTTCTTCGATAAGCACCTGAAGAAGTAGTTTGCCGCTGTTCATGCTAGGCATTGCCGCGCGAATTCGGTAAACTGCGCGCCGGAAATTCGGCCTATGCAACCGCCCAAAGCAACCAACCCGAAACCGGAGACAGCCCCCATGAACGATTCCAGCAAACTCTCACGTCGCGACTTCCTCGGCAAGACCGCGCAGTTCGGCGCCGTCGGCCTCGTCGCGCCCAACATCCTGCCCTCGACCGCGTTTGGCGCCAACAACAAGATTCAGGTCGCCCTCATCGGCTGCAATGGCATGGGCCGCGGCAACCTCAAGAACACCTCCAAGCATCCTGACGTGGTTGTCGTCGGCGCGTGCGACGTGGCCAAGAGCCGGCGCGATTCCGTCTGCGCGGAATACAAGCCGACGTGCAAGCCCTACGCCGATTTCCGCGAGGTGCTCGCGCAGAAAGACGTGGACGCCGTCATCAACGCCACGCCACCTCACTGGCACACGCTTATCGCCATCATGGCCTGCGAAGCGGGCAAGGACCTCTACCAGCAGAAGCCAATGACGCTTCACCTCGGCGAGAGCCTCGCGGTCAAGAATGCCATCAAGAAACACAACCGCATCTGCCAGGTCGGCACGCAAATTCACGCCAGCGAAAACTACCGCCGCGTCGTCGAGATGGTCCAGGCCGGCTACCTCGGCAAGATCGGCACCGTGCGCACGTTCAACGTCATGAATCAGGGCGAGAAAGGCGTCGGGTTCCAGGAGCCGGGCACCAAAGCGCCGGAAGGACTCGATTGGGATTTCTGGTGCGGCCCCGCGCCGTTGATTCCGTTCAACTCCATCCTCTTCTCAGGCTCCTATAATCACGGCTCGTGGTTCAATTACAGCGGCGGCTGGACGCCCAACATGGCGGCGCACATCATTGACCTGCCCATCTGGGCGCTCGACCTGAAGTATCCCACCGAGGTCAGCTCCGTCGGTGGCCGTTACATCGTCAAGGATGACGGCGACGCCTACGACAACCACGAAGTCCTCTGGCGCTACCCAAACACAACGATGACGTGGATGTCGTCGCTCACCAACAGCTATGGCTTCGACCTCCACGGCAATCCCGTGCCGCAGCGCCGGCTCGGCATCTACTTCCACGGCGTCAACGGGACCCTCTGGAGTAACTACGGCGAGCACCGGATCGTGGCGGAAGGCAAGGCGATGAACGATCTCATCAAGCCGGAAGTCGCTGAGCGCAAACAGGCAAAGACCTTCACGGCGCGCGCCCTTTACAATTGCAGCGAACTCAAGCCGGTGGAGAACAAGATTCCGCCGTCGCCCGGACACGAGATCGAATGGGTTGATTGCATCAAGTCGCGCCAGCCGCCGAGCTGCAACGTGTCCTACCATACCCGCCTTGACGTGGCGGTCGTGCTGAGCCTGCTGTCTCTGAAACTCGGCCGCAGCATCAAGTTCGATCCCGCGACGGAGAAGATCGTCGGCGACGAACAGGCCGCGAAGATGGCGGTGCCGGAATACCGCGCGCCGTGGAAGTTCCCAGCGCAGTATTTGCAGAGCTGAACTGAACTGACCGTTTAAGCAACCGGCGGCTTCGGGCTGGAACAACTATCCGGCTGAAGCCGCCGGTTCTCTTTGGAACGGCGGCGTGTTTGACGATTGACGGCGCGCGACGCTCGCTTTAAGAAGAACGCGCATGGTCGCTCAAATTCCAACCGGACGATTGCTTCGCCTCCGAGAAAGATTCTTGCCATGAACAATCCGATGACCCGCAGAAAACTTTTCCAGATTCTCTCCGCCGCCGGACTGGGGCCGGCGTTCGCCAGCCGCGTGGTGGCGGACGAATCAGAGCACAAGACAAAGAAAATACCGGAGATCCAGCCGATTCCCGTCGAGAACCTGCCGCGCTATCCCGCGTTCATCCGCGACGGGAAGGTCATCCAGCCGGAGCGGCCGTTGCCAGTGTTCCAGGAAACCGACGTGCTGGTCGTGGGCGGCGGCGCGGCGGGCTGGGCGGCGGCGGTGTCGGCAGCCCGCGCGGGCGCGAAGACGATGATCGTCGAGCGTTATGGCTGCTTCGGCGGCTTGTGGACGGGTGGCATCGTGCTGGTGGTTATCAGCACGCACGCGACGGAGAACGGCCAGATGTTGCAGGTCGTGCGCGGCATCGGCGGCGAGTTGCTCGACCGGCACGCGAAGTTCGACAACGCCATCGTCAACCGCGGTGAAACGAAGTTCAACCCGACCACCGATCCTGAGGCGACGATGTTCCTGATGGACGAGATGATCCAGGAGGCGAAGGTAAAGACGCTGTTCCACTGCTGGGCCACCGACGTCATCATGGACGGCGGCGCGGTGCGCGGTGTGGTGTTCGACAGCAAGGCTGGCCGGCAGGCGATCCTCGCGAAGGCGGTCGTGGACACGACCGGCGACGGCGACATCTTCGCGGCGGCGGGCGCGGAACACGAGCAGCGGCTGCACGCCATCGGCTTGGTGCACCGGCTCGGTAACGTGGACCGCGCCGATCACGCGGCGTTGAAAAAGGCGGGCTACAAGTCGCTCGGCGCCATCGAGCCGCAGCCGAGCGTTCGCTGGGTGAACCTGCGCGGGCCGAGCGCCAACGGCCTCGACATCAACGAACTGACGCGGCTGCAATTCGAGCACCGCAACAAAATCTGGAACCACGTGCAGAAGATGCGCAAGACGCCGGGCGGCGAGAAGCTCTTCCTGCTGCAAACCGCGCCGCAGATCGGCGTCCGCACAACGCGGCTGCTGGCCGGCACGCACCAGTTGACCTACAAGGAATCGCGCGAGCCGCGGAAGTTCCCCGACACGATCGCGGTGGGCGGCGCGCAAAACAGCAAGCACGCCGGCTGGCCGATTCCCTACGGCGTGATGCTGCCGAAGAAGCTCGACGGCCTGCTGACGGCGGGCCGCAGCATTTCCATGGACGACAAACTGGTCGAGGACGGCCGGCTCATCGGCGCATGCCTGACGACCGGCCACGCGGCAGGCGCGGCGGCAGCGGTCGCGATGAAGGACGGCTGCCGTCTGCGCGACGTGAGCATCCCGAAGCTCCAGAAGCTGCTCCGAGAGCAAGGCGCGTATCTCGGATAGCTCGCTATGACCACCGGGTCAAACGGGCGCGGCAAACGGCTGCGCGCGACAGGACGCTGGCTCGCGCTGGTTGCGAGCGTTGCGCTGGTGCTGCCGTGGTGGGTGATTCCGGTTCCGCTGGCTTCGTTCAGCCCGCTCGTCGCGGCTTGCTCCGCTCTCGCCACGCAAACTGTCGGTTTCATCGTGCTCCTCGGCGTGCCGGTGCTGGCGCTCGTGCTTCTCAGCCCGCGATGGTTCTGCCGCTACGCATGTCCCGTCGGGCTGCTGCTGGAACTGCAAGGCAAGCTGCGTCCGAAGGCCGCGCTACGCTGGCTGCAATGGCCGTTCATCTGCCGCTTGCTCGCGGTGCTGACGCTCGGCGGCGCGTGCATGGGCTATCCGTTCTTCATCTGGCTCGATCCGCTCGCCATCTTCAGCGGTTTCTTCAGCGCGTGGCGGACGCCGCTCACCGTCGCGAGCGTATGCGCCGGCCTCGCGCTGCCGGCGGCTTTGCTGGTGGACCTGCTGTTGCCGAAAGTCTGGTGCTCGCGGCTCTGTCCGCTGGGCGGCTTGCAGGAATTGCTTGTGCTCGGTGGGCGGCGGCTGCGGCAGCTTCTCCGGCGCGAGCGTCCCGACCACGAGCATCCGGCGCGACTGGGCCGGCGAAGCTTTCTCGTCGCGTGCATCGGCGCGGCGGCGGGCGCGGCGACGCGGACTGCGCAAGGTCAGACGCCGCCATTGCGACCTCCCGGCGCACTGGACGAGACGCGGTTCACCGGCGTCTGCGTGCGCTGCGGAAGCTGCGTGCGCGTTTGCCCGTCGCGCATCCTGCGGCCCGACCTTGGCGAACACGGCCTCGCGGGGTTATTTGCGCCGGTGGTGCGCTTCACCGAGGGCTATTGCCGCGAGAACTGCCACCGCTGCAACATGGTCTGCCCCAGCGGAGCTATCACACGGCTCTCGCTGGACGAAAAGCGCCGCCGTGTCATCGGCCCGGCGCTGGTGGACCTCGACCTCTGTCTTCTCGCCAACGGCCAGGAATGCACGACCTGCATCCGCGCCTGTCCCTACGAAGCTCTCACCATCCAGGAAATCGCCGGCGGCCTGTCGGTGAAACCTCTCTTGGATCTGGCGAAATGCACCGGCTGCGGTGCGTGCGAGCTTGCGTGTCCCACGTCGCCTCGTCCCGCGATCTTCGTTCTCCCCAAACCCAGCGTGCTCAAGGCGTCATGAACTGGACCTCTCGCGAGCGCGTCATCGCTGCCCTGAACCACCGGGAGCCGGACCGCGTGCCGATTGACATCAATCCCGTGCCGGGCTTTTACGTGAAGCTCAAGCAGCACCTCGGCCTCCAGATCGAGGAGCAGCAGGACATGGGCTTCATGGAAGAGGCGATCCCGCATCCGAAGGTGCTGGCGGCGCTCGGCGCGGACCTGATTTCCGTGAAGCTCGGCTCCTCCAAAGCTCCGCGCCGTCCGCCGCCGCGTGAGGGCTTGGTGATGGACGAGTGGGGCGTCGGCTTGGAGCGCATCCACCAGCCCGGTGGCGGCAGCTACTTGGAGCCGGTGTTTCATCCGCTCGCCGATGCAATGCTCGACGATCTGGAAAACTATCCGTGGCCCGATTCGAACGCGCCCGAGCGCGGCGAAGCGGCGGCGGCGGAAGCGAAACGGCTGTATGAGGACACCGACCTCGCGTTGGTTGGCCGTTTCGGTGGGCCGATTGTGCAGACGGCGATTTATCTGATGGGCTTCGAGCGTTGGCTGGAGCGCGCCGCGTGCGAGCCGGAGTTTGCCGGACGGCTGCTCGACAAGATCACCGACATCCAGATGACGCTCGACCGCATCGGTCTCGAAGCGGCGGGCCGCTACTTGCAGATTTATAAAATCAGCGACGACGACATCGGCATGCAGACCGGGCCGCTCTATTCGCCCGCGATGTTCCGCGAATTGATCCTGCCGCGGCTGCGGCGGCGTTGGACGGCGGCGCGCGAGCATCTCAACCGCGTCAACCCGTCCTGCAAGATGATGTTCCACAGTTGCGGCGGCATCCGTCAGTTCATCGGCGAGTTGATCGGCATCGGCTTGCAGGTGCTCGACCCCGTGCAACCGCGCGCCGCCGGGATGGATTCGGCGGAACTCAAGCGCGAGTTTGGCGACCGGCTGACGTTCCACGGTGGCGTGGACGAGCAGCGCGTGCTGCCGTTCGGCACGGAGGCGGACGTGGTGGAGGAAGTGAAGCGCCGCTTGCGCGACTACGCGCCCGGGGGCGGCTACATCCTCGCCCCGTCGCATTACGTCCAAGCCGACACGCCCGTGGCGAACATCCTCGCGATGTGTCGCGCCGCGCAGGAATTTGGCCGTTATCCGATTACATGAACACCATGAAAACAAGAACCCCTGTCACGCTTGTCATGTTGGCGCTTCTCGGCATCAGCACAGTCTTCTCATTCGCCGAGCCGCCGCAGCCGACGCGCGCGCCACTCGACCGCATCGTGGACCTCAACATCGGCGAAACGCAGCAGGCCATGCTTTCCGACGGCTCCACCGCGCGCGTAAAACTGCTCGGCGTCGAAGAGGCGCGCGACGCGCTGCGTGACGCGATCCGCGTTGCGCGCGTCAAAGTCGAAATCAACGGCAAGGCCGCCACGCTCAATTCCGCCAACTACAACCTCCCCGTCACCGTCAGCGGCGTCCAAGTAGATTGCCCGATCACCAAGGGCTACTACACCAACAGCGGCAGCGACTCGTGGGGCCTCGTCAAGGACGTGCGGCTGCGTCTCTGGCCCGCTGGATCGCCCTGGACGCAACCGGGCATGTTCGGCTATCCGCTCAAGGCGCGGTGGTTCGCCAGCGGCACCCAAATGGCCAATGAGCCGTGCTTCGTGGACGGCGGCGAGAAACCCTCCGTCAAGAAAATCTACTACCACAACGGTCTCGACTTCGGCGGCTGCGAAGGCAAGGACGAGGTCGTTGCCGCCACTGACGGACTGGTGGTCTCGGCGGCGAAGGAGACGCTGCCCGGCTACGACGATACGCCCGTCCGCCCGCGCGGCGACGTAGTCTATGTCCTCGACGACCGCGGCTGGTATTACCGTTACAGCCATCTTTTCTCCATCGAGCCGGCCATCAAGCCCGGCACGACCATCAGGCGCGGTCAGAAAATCGGCCTCCTAGGTAAGGAAGGCGCCAGCGGCGGCTGGGCGCACCTGCACTTCGACATCTACTGCCGCCAACCTTCCGGCAAATGGGGCACGCAGGAAGCCTACGCCTTCGTGTGGGAAGCCTACGTCCGCGAACACGCGCCGAAGCTCATCGCCGTCGCCCGTCCGCACCACCTCATCTGGGCCGGCAATAACGCCACGCTCGACGCCACCAAATCATGGAGCGCCGCCGGCAAAATCCGCCGCTACGAGTGGACCTTCACTGACGGTTCCAAGGCAAGTGGGCCGACGGTCAAGCGCAGCTACGCGCGTCCCGGCACCTACAGCGAGATTCTCAAAGTCACCGACGCCACCGGCGCTGTCGCCTACGACTTTGCCGTCGTGCAGGTCCTCGACAAAGCGCACCCCGATCTCCTCGTGCCCTCCATCCAAGCCGCCTACGCGCCGTCGCTCGGCGTGAAAGTTGGCGAGCCGGTGACGTTCAAGGTGCGCAGCTTCCGCACGACGCACGGTGAGGAAACGTGGAACTTTGGCGACGGCACCGCCCCCGTCACCGTCAAGTCCGATGGCTGTGTGAAGTCCCTCGCCAAGGATGGTTTCGCCGTGACCGAACACCGCTTCGCCAAACCCGGCGACTACATCGTCTGCGTCGAGCGCGCCAACGAGCGCGGCGAGAAAGCCGTCGCTCACCTCTGGGTGCGCGTCGGGGCCGCGGCGAAATAGCGCGCCAATATCTGCGCTCGCCGGACGTTTATTGGACGAAAGGACAGCGCCATGAAAACTTCGTCCCGTTTGCTCGCGATTTCGCTCGCAGCCGCTGCGGTGCATCTGCCGTTGTTGGCTGCCGAACCCGCTGCAACTTCCGACGCTCCGTTGCTCTTCTGCATCGGCGTCCACGTCGAACCGATGGGCGCGCAGCCGAGCGCGCTCGTTGGCGAAAACGCGGGACGCATGCCGCCGCAGCCCGGTCCTGACTACAATCGCGGCCCGTTCTTCCGCCGCCACGTCGCGGATTTGCAGGCGCTCGCCGCCATCACAGGGAAGCACGGCGGGAAGATGACGGTGCAGGTGCAGACGCCGTTCACCAGCGTGTGCGTGAAGACCGGCGAGCGCATCCTCGCCGACTTCGAAAAACGCGGGCACGAGATCGCGCTGCATTTCCATGAGGATGCGCATCTGGGCCGCAATGGCGGGGCGTTGCCGGTTGAGACGTGGACGGCGGTGATGAAGGAGGAGATCGAAATCATCAAGAAAGCCGGCGCGACGCGGGTGCGCTACTGGAGCGGCGGCAATCTGTATCCCGACGTGCTGAAGGCCGCCGCGGCGGCGGGGCTGGATGTGATGAGCGACCACAAGAACCCGCGCGTGCAGCGGACGTTCCCGGAACTTCTGAACATCCATCCGTGGCGGCCGGCCGGCGGGCCGACGGCGGAGGACATCGCGGCGTTCGCCAAACACGACCCCGCAGGCAAGATCGTCTATCTGCCGGACGGCATCTTCACGCGGACGGACTTCAACTCGATGCGGCGGACGGAATTCGCCGGCAGCGAGGCGAAGTATTTTGATTTCCTTGCCGACTCGCTACGCGCGTCGCTGAAAGCCGCCCGCGCCGATCGGGTCAACGTCTTCCACATCACCGTCCACGCGGGCGAGTTCCGCGGCGGGCCGGACGCGGAGCAGCCGTTCGGCGTCATTGACCGCTGGCTGACGGATGCCGTGGACCCGCTGGTGAAGGCGGGCAAGGTGAAGTGGGCGACGTTCGCCGAGATGGCCGACGCATTTCGTGCGTGGGAAAAGAAGAATCCCGGTGTGGACCCGCACGCGACGACCGCTGCCGCTGCTGTCCCGGCTTCGGCCGGTGCGGAACCGCCTAAAGGCGGGACACCAACCACCTTTTTTGCCGTCCACTGCGAGGCCGGAACGGCGAACCCGGTGATGTGGGATGCGCTCACGCGCTTCGTGGCGATGGCCGACCGCTACAGCGCGAAGTTGACGCTGATGTTCAATCCGCAATGGGCCGAGTTCATCTGCCCCGACAAGGAGCGGTTCGATCGCGTGAAGTCGTGGCAGAAGAACGGCCACGAGGTCGCCGTGCATTACCACAACATCGTTCACGGGGACTGGAACGGTCACACCAACCGCCAGGACGAGCGTTACACGCGCGACCGCCGATACCGCGGCACTGTTCCGGAGATGATGGCGTCGCTCCAGAAACTCGCCGCGCCAGACACGATGCTGACGATGTGCATGGGGCCGGACGCGCGATGGGATTCGCTGAACGAAGTGGAGATTGACGAGGCGGATTATCCCGACGGCATCGTCTATGACGTGGATGGGATGGACGTCGGACTCACCCGCCTGATGAAGACGAAGTTCAAGGGCCGGGACTTGTTTCATCTGAAGCACCACTTTTTCGCGCCGGACCGCAGGGCAGAGCACCTCGACAAGATCAAGGAAGAGTTCCGGCGCGCGAAACCCGGCGAGGTGTTGGGCGTGGTGACCCACGAAGCCGACTTCGCGCGGTCGCCGGAGTTCATCGAACAATGGTTCCAGTTTTGCCAGGAGAACAAGGCGGACATCAAGACCGTGCGCGAAATCGTCAGGAGCTATCCGCCGGACAAGGTTGTTGAGGTGCCATGCGTGCGCCAGGAAGTCGGCTCGCCGAGGAAACCCGAGGCGATCTTCGCGAAAGTGCGGAGGTTTCAGGGGGCGCTCCGAGCTGCAAAGGAGAAAGGGCTGGATACCTCCGCAGCAGAGGAGCTTGATCGCAAGTCACGCGAAGCCGCCCGCGGCGGCGACCACGAAGAGGCAGGACGGTTGCTGGACAAAGCGACCGAATTGCTGGAGCGGTCGAAGAAGCCATGAACGCCCGGAAGAACATCATGGTTGCGTTTCGCTGCGGATTCGTTGCCTGCGTCGCGCTGCTCGTCACTGATCGGTCGTGGGCGGCAGATGTTGAATCGCTGCGATTGAAAGTGCCGGTCTATCGAGAAATCCGCACGCATATCCATCGGCCGGCGGACTTGAAGCCGGGTGAGAAACGGCCCGGCGTGTTGCTCATCGGCGAACCGGGTTGCAAGCTAGCAGCGAAGCTGGCGACGACGCAGCGGCTGGTCGCGACGCATTTCAGCCCCGCCGAGAACATCCCGAAAGAGTTCCGCTCGTGGGAGGGAGGCTTGGGACACGCCGGGCAGGATGCGGCGGCCATTTTGCTCAAACACCTGCTCGCGTTGCCGGAAGTGGACAAAGACAACGTCGGCCTCGTCACGTTTTCCTTCGGCGTCGTGGGCGGCACCGGCGCGCTCGCGCGGCATCCCGAACTGGTGGTGAAGTTCCTGATTGATTGGGAAGGACCGTCGGGGCCGCAGAACCTTCGATGGGTTCCACCGGACCACAAGATCGTCCGCAATCATCCGGCAACGGACAAAGCGTTCTGGCAGGAGCGCACGGCGTCGGAGTTCATCAAGAGAATCCGCTGCCGCTATCTCCGCGTCCAGTCGGATCAAGACCACGTGCAGGTTCTCGGCGATAACCAGCACGCCATCGAGATGCTCAACAGCGCCGCCGCCAGCCTCTGTCCGTGGACGCGCTGCAACGACAACCCGCCCAACATCCGCTACGACGCCGCGCATCCGGAGCGGGAGCGGGGCAAATGGTTTCCCGGCAAAGCGCCGCGAGCGGACATGGAGAAAATCGTCCTCCGCTACGTCGAGGAGATGACGCGGATGCCCGGACTGGCGGCGAAAGAAACCGCGCCCCAGCCCCAATCCAAAATCGAACCACAAAACACCAGAAGCACTCGTCCCATCTACTTCACCTTCGGCTTCCATTGGGACAATCCCGTGCGGCGGGAGCGCGAAGGACCGGTGCGTGGCAGCGTTGCCGTCCGCGAGATGACTGATTTGCTGGAACGGCTCGGCATCCGCGCTCACTACGGTTTCGTTGGCGCCGTGGCGCAACAACTGGCGGAGGATTTCCCCGACACCGTTGCCAAGATTCGGAAGCTGAAGCTCGACATCGGCTATCATCCCGGCGCGGGCCACAATCGGCGTGGACCGCACGCGCCGCTGCCCGACGTGCGCGGGCTTGCGGCCGATGACGCCATTCGCGCGCTCTGGACGTTCGAGACGCGCGCCCGTTATCCCAACGACGACCAGCGGGCCGGGCAGCCGATCCCGAACATGCCGGGCGGCTGGCTGGCGATCCAGACGGCGCTGGGTGTGACGCCCCTTCAAACGGACGCGGGTGGACACGGCGCGCTTTACGAGGCGCTGGGCGCCGGCTATCCGATGAGCGCGGACGAATCGTCCGATGCGCTCACGTTGCCGGAACTGCACGAGATTCACATCTACGGGGACTCGGCTCGGTTTGTTGTGCCGCCGAGTTACTACGGCTGGCGTGCCGGCGAGTTCGCGCCCGTGACGGTGGACGTCCTGGATTGGTTTCGCATCCTGGCCGAGAATCTGCCGCGCGACCGCGCCTTTGGTTCGCGCTTGATGTCGCACGCCAACATGGAGCCGGAGGTCGTCGAGCGGCTGGTGGGTTTCATGAAACGCCGCGGCGACTTTTGCGTCACCGCGCCGGACCCGGACGGCTGGCAATGGAAACCGGAAAACAGCCCGCTTGGCTTCTACCAGAAACGCTACGGCGTCAAAACGCTCGCCGACGTGATGACACTGCCGCCGCCGCTCGACGTGCTGCGCCCGCGCTTCAACGAAGAGGCCACCGAGCTTGGCTGGCTGGGCCGGCCGCGAACTGAAGTCCGAAACCCGAAACCCGAAACCCGAAATCCGTCGCCGATCACTCATCCCCCATCACTTTCTCGAAACGATATTCTGCTCGCCGCGGACCACATCTTAAGCCACTGGCCGCGCTGCACTCATGACGGCGATTTCGGCGGGCCGCCACCGCTCGTGCAGTTGGATGACAAACGCAGCGTGAGTCTGGCGGACGCGTTTCAAGCGTTTGTTCTCGCGATTGAGCAATGGCGCACGACGGGATCGCTCCCGGATTCGGTCGCGTTGAAACCGTTGCGCGGGCCGGTGGATTTCCCCACCCACCGGGTTGAAGCCGCTCAGACGCTCGACCACACGCGGCGATTGCAGGGCTACGAACCGAACCGGATTCCCCGTGCGGCGCTGCCGGACCCGGACGTGGTCGCCCGCCAGGGACTGCCTTCGTGCGGCGACTATTATCTCTGGATACCGACGCACACCAAGGCCGACGCCGACGACGTGCTCGCTGCCATTGCGCGGGTGGCGGAGAAAATGAGCGACCGCGTGCCCGGCGTTGTATCGCTCAACCTGCTCTGCCACGCCGCGCGGGGCGAACCCGACGCCAAACGCCGGACCGCGATCAATCCGGCCGAGTTCCTCTACGCCCTCGCGCAGGAATACCGCGCGCTGGCCACGCGCGGCAAACCCAACGACGTGATGCTCGTCTCCGCGAAGGTTGCGCCCCGGCAGATCTGCAAGCTGCTGTTGCCACTTGACGGCGACCGGCTGGAAGGTTTCATCTATCGAGGCTACCTCAGCCCCGACGAACTCGACGCCGCGTGGACACGCACGAAGAAGGAATGAAGCCCATGAAACCAACTCAATTGCTGTGCAGAACCTTGGCCGTGTCAGTTGCCGTTTTCATCTTTCTGGCGTGGGGCGGTTCGGTCTTGGCCGTGGAGTCGGAACCGGGGCCGATGTATCTGACGGACAGCCACGGTGCATCGGGCGTCGTCCATTCATTCCTGGAGCTTGCCGCCGTTGACCCGTCCTACGACAAATACTGGCGCGGCGCGCTCGACTGGCTCATCGCGGTCGCGGAAAAGGACGACGCCGGGCGCATGACTTGGCGCCTGTCGGCATCAGCGCCGGAGGGCCATCCAAACCGGCAGATCAATTTGTCAGCCGTTTGTCACATCACACGCATGTTGATTGCCGGCTACGAGCGGTCGGGCGATGCGCGTTACAAGGCCGCGGCGCTGGCCAGCGTGCGCATGTTGACCGAGGTGGCCGCGCTCAAGTGGCAAACCAAACTCGGTCCGGCCTGCGGGTGGTCGCATAGCTACCACTTGAAGGACAAGGGGCCGGGCATGCTCGCGGGACACTCGCACGGCCTCGGCTTTTTCCTCGACACAATGCTCGACGCCCACCGCCTGCAGCCGGATGAGAAACTCAAGGAGGTCTTGCTCGGAATACTGGCGAATCTGCGGACGCGCGGCCGGCCGATCGCCGGGTCGAACGACATGTTCGCCTGGCCCAGGGTGGACAAGGAGAAGGTGATCGAGACCGGCTACTGTTACGGCCAGGCCGGAGTCATCCTGCCGTTGCTGACGCTCGCCGAACGTTTCCCCGACCTGAAGTTGTCTGATGGCACCACGGCGCTGACGCTGGCCAATGCCAACCTGCGCTATCTCATGCACGTCGCACGGGCGGAGCGCGACGGTTATGTGTGGCCCCACATGCGGCACGAGGAGAAAAGCCGGAACGTCGGCTATGGCAGCGGCACGGGCGGCATTGGGTGGGCCTTTCTGCGCAGCGCACAGGTGAATCGAAAAAGCGACCCGGCGTTCGCCGCGCAATGCATGAAGTATGCGCGCGGCGCGGCGCAGTATGCGGTGGACCTCGTCATGAGCCAGCCGCAGACGCGGACTCTGACGTCGCCGGGCGGCGACGGAGGGTTCGGCGTGTGTGGCGGCGTGGGCGGCGGCGGCTTTTTCCTGATGTTGCTGGCGCAGGAGATCGGCCCGACCGATGCCGCGTTTGCCGCCAGAATCAACGCCTGCATCGAGCGCATGGACAGATTATTGATCGCCAGCGCAAGGCGCGTTGACGGCATGCTCGCCTGGGAGAAGAGCGATTGGGTCGTCAGCCTGGCGCTCGACTACGGCCAGACCGGGCCTGTGCTTGCTCTGGCCATGTCGGGAACATTTCTGAAGAACGATGAGTTCCTCCGGGCGGCGCGGCAGGGCGCCGATTTCATCGTCAAACACGCGGTGGCCGAAAAGAATGGCTACAAGTTTCCCTTGCGCGTCAGCTTGACGTCGCGTGGGGGCGCACAGAAGCCGGCGAGCGGTGGCAAGTGAATGAAAACGCCGAAAGCAATCGCAGTTGTCTGGATCGTGCTGTTGGCACTGGCATGCTTGGAGAACGCGGCCCGCGCGGCCGACTTCGCGCGCACCGACTCGCCCACAGCCGGCATCCAGGAGGCCATCAACGCGCTGCCGCAAAGCGGCGGGACCGTAAGGCTGCCTCCCGGCGATTACGTGTTGCGGCAGCCCATTGTGCTGCGAAGCAACGTCACACTGGCGGGTGCCGGACCGGGCACCGTGCTGCGCAAGACGAGATACGCGGAAACCATACTCGCCGCTCCGGCCCAACAAGGGAGCCAGTCCGTCCGCGTCGCGAATCCCGCCGGGTTTGCCGCCGGGGACCCTGTGGCCATCCGTGACCAGCGGGCCATGGGATGGAACGTCGTCCAAGCGATCATCAAGACTGTCCAAGGAAATGAACTCCTGCTCGACCGGCCCATGCCGCGAACCTGCGACCCGGCCAAACACGGCTTCGTCGTCCTCTGCTTTCCTGCGGTGACATGCAATGGAGCGTCGAAGATCGTGCTGAAGGACTTCGCCATCAAGGAAGACCACGCCCGCGACTTGAGCGTTCACGGCGCTCTCGATCTAAGCAGTCCCCGCGTCCGATTCGCCTATAGTCTCCCCTTTCCCTTGGCTGCCATCCAGTTGGTGGACGCCACGGATACACGCGTTGAAGGAGTCTCTGTGGCGGGGTGGTTCAGCGACGGTATCAGTCTCCAGCGCGGCGCAAACGACACCGTGGTGAACTGCCTGGTGGAGAAATGCGCCGGCAAAGGACTTCACGCCGGCGGCGGCCTGCACGACAGCCTGTTCTCCCGCAACGTCTCCCGCAACAACGACGACGACGGCTTCTTCTTTTGCGCCAAGACCGAGAAGCTGATGGTGAGCGAGAACACCTTGATCAACAACAAGGCTTACGGCATCGGCGGACTGGGCGAGAGTGGCGACAAGTTCAACACAGTCACCAAGAACATCATCTCCGGCAACGGCATGCACGGCATCCAAATGTGGGACGGCGACAACAACACGGTCACCGAAAACACCGTGTCGAACAATTCCCAGTCGGCGCCCGGACGGTTCAGCGGCATCTGGCTGGGCAAGACCTCGCTCAGCGTCGTCAAAGGGAACCGCTGCTTCGACGACCAGCCAACCAAGACGCAAAAACATGGCATCGAGGAACTCGCCGACTGCCGCGAGAACCGGATTGCCGAGAACCAATGCCACGGTCATGCCCAAAAGGACGTGGTCTTGGCGGCCGGGCAGCCATGAAAAAAACACTGCTTTGCCTCTGCGCCGGGCTGACCGTTGCCCTTCTGTCGCCCCTGGCCGCGCAGGAGTCGAAAAAGCCGCTGCCGGTTTACGTGTATCTCTTCGCCCACTACGAGGACCACATCAACCTCGACCTCAGCGAATGGCGCATCAAAGAGGTCATGCACATTCTAAGCGACGCGCATCGCGCGCATCCCGACCGCGTCGCGGCGGTGGGCGAGTTCTACGGCGCGGACTCGGAGATTTTCCAGCAGCGGAACAAAGAGTCGGGCATCGTGGACCTGATCCGCCGCGCGGTCGGCGAAGGCTGGTATGACGTGGGCTATCACGGCGCGCACGAGCCGATCTACGTCACGACACAGCGAGCGACGCGCAACTTGACGGGGAAAAGCTGGAAAGAGATATCCGCCGCTTCGCGCTCGTTCTACACCGCACACCGCGACTTGAAGACAGGCGAACAAGACGTTTCACACAAAGGCGGCGTTGCGCTGATGCAGGAGGTGTTCGGTCCCGCCACCGTCATCAGCGGCGCGGCGGGACCCACCGACCCGCCCGGCTTGCTCGCGCTCAACGATCTCACCGGATGCCGCGTCCATTTCGGCTTCACCGATCACGGCCCGGCCATGTTCAACAAAGACTACATCCCCGCCGTGCTGGAAATCCGCAAGCTCGTCAGCCCAACGCCGGAGACCTCGCCGGATGTGTTCTGGTTCATGGGCTGTCTCATCACCTCATCGCATCCGGTGACGCGTGACGTCGGCGTCATCAGCTCCGTCCTGCCGCCCGACCAAGTGACGGCGAAGTTTCAACGACTCGACCGCACGCGCGTCGCCGTGCCGCACATGATGTATGGCGCCAAGTTCATCTACGCCCGTGCCAGTCCCACCGAATACGCCTATGGCGGCGACCGGAATCCCGCGCCGTTCCGCGCCACCCGCGAATCGCGCGGCGACGATTTCCGGCTGCCGGCAGAACTGCTCGTGCCGGAAGCTGAGCGCAAACAGAAGATCGAGAACTTCCGCCAGAACCTCGACTGGCTTCTGACGAAATACTTCCCGGCTAACGCCGGCAGCCGTTGCGTCGGTAACCGCCTGCTCCTCGACTTGACCGTGCCTTACACCGGCGATTCCATCAGCGCAGCGGACCTCGACCGCGCCATCGCCGGATTGCTGCGCGACTGGACCGAGCGTCCGCCGAACTTCGCCTCTACGGGAACGCGCTACCTGACGCTGGCGCAGACGTTCAAATTGCTGGCAACCGCGCTAAAGTCGCACGCCGAGCGCGGCTCGCTACCAGCGACGTCCCAGACAGATCTCACCTACGGTCCCATCGGCACATGGCCGGAGGTCGTCCAAGGCGTCGAGACCGACGTTGACGCGCAAGCCGTCATCACAGCGGCATCACAAATCATTTTTGGCCCGGAACATCAACGCGGCGATGTGCAGCCACCCGCCAACCGCGTGCCGCTCAACGTCACCGCCGGCGGCAAGACGATGCACGCCGCGCAATTCCTGCGGCTAATGGCCGAGACGTATCAAGCCTTGCGCGAGGGCAAGCCGCCCGGCATACTGCGCGTGCGGTCGAGCAACATCCTGCCGCCGTTGTCGCCGCTGTGGAAACGCACACATCGTGTTTACGAGGACACGCCCGCCGCCTATAGCTACCTGCAACTCTGGACCGTCAAGCCGGCGCAGTTCAAAGAGGCGGCTGGAACTCAGCCTTGACGAGCGGGCACAATTCGATCGAACGAAGAATATCCAGACGTTGGAAGGAACGATTATGCGAGCCTCGATAGTTCGGGTTGCGCTGGGCATTTGTCTGCTCAACTTGTGTGCTGTGGCGATGCCGGGTCTTGCGAAGGAGGCGCAGCCGTCCCGTCCGAACGTCTTGTTTGTGGCGGCAGATGATCTGAATATGCGGCTGGCTTGCTACGGGCAGTCGTTCATGAAGACGCCGAACCTTGATCGGCTCGCGGGGCGCGGCGTGCGCTTCGAGCGCGCTTACTGTCAGTTCCCGCTCTGCAATCCGTCGCGCAGTTCGTTGCTGACGGGACGGCGGCCCGACACGACGAAGGTGCTGGATAGCAAGACCATGTTCCGCGAGGCGCTGCCGAAGGTTGTCACGCTGCCCCAGCATTTCCAAGACAACGGGTATTGGACCGCCCGGTGCGGCAAGATTTATCACAACGCGCCGGGACTTCCTGAGAATGCCGGGTGGGACATGGGACAGGACAATCCGCCGGTGACGGACGAAGATCGAGCCAAGGTGCGGATGACGGCGCAGGGCAGCATCATTCGGGGCGAAATCTTTCCGCCAAGCCTTGGCGGGTTCTACCGAAAGCTCACAACTCTGGAGAAGCAGGGGCGGACGTTGCCGCCGGGCGAGCCATTGACCTGGGGGATGATCGAAGGCCCGGAGGAATCGCTCGAAGACGGGCGGATCGCGCTGAAGGCCATCGAGTTTTTCCGGCAACGGCCCGCCGGCAAACCGTTCTTTCTCGCGGTGGGTTTCATGAAACCTCACGTCCCGTTTTTCGCGCCGTCGAGATATTTCGATCTCTATCCGCTGGATTCGATCTCGTTGCCGCAAGTCCCGCGCGACGACCGCGACGACCTGCCGCTGGGCGCGCCTTACAGCGCGAAGCGGGAAAAAGCGTGGAACGGGCACATACCCGACGAACTGTGGCGGCTGGGCGTGTCCGACCAGCAAGCGCGTGAAATCATCCGCGGCTATTACGCGTGCGTCTCCTACGTGGATGCGCAGGTCGGCAAACTGGTCGCGGCTTTGGAGCAAGCCAAGTTGCTCGACAACACCATCGTCGTTCTCTGGGGCGACAACGGTTACCACCTCACTGAACACGGTCTGTGGGCGAAGAACACGCTGTTCGAGGAATCCTGCCAAGTGCCGCTGCTCGTCGTTGCGCCGGGCAGGAAGGCGCGGGGCGTTGGCAGTTCGAGGTTGGTGGAGTTCGTGGACATTTATCCGACGCTGGCGGAACTGTGCGGGTTGCCGGCGCCGGAAGGCGTGGAAGGCGCAAGTTTCGCGCCGTTGTTGGACGACCCGAATCGGCCGTGGAAGAAAGCCGCCTTCACGCAGCTCAGGAACATCGGCTACACCGTGCGCACCGAACGCTGGCGTTACACCGAATGGGGGTCGTCGGAGCGAGCCGAACTGTATGATCATCAGAGCGACCCCGGCGAGATCAGAAACCTCGCCGGGCAACGCGAGCACACGCAGACCGCAAGCGAACTGCACGACCTTCTGAAAAAAGGCTGGCGGGCTGCGCTACCCTGACGAAAGAAGAGAATAATGCGAAGCGCGCAATGGACGGGTTTCTTGGTTGTGGCACTCATCCTGTCGGTCTCGCCAGATGCCGGCGCTGCGCTGAATGCGCACGACGACGGGAAGACGGTCACGCTGGAAAATGAGCGCCTGCGACTCGTGTTCGACAAAAGCGCAAAAGGGAATCTGTCCGCCATCATTGACAAACAGAGCGCGCAGAACTTCCTCTCCGCCGCCTCGACCGCACGCCAACTCTACGTGATCGCTTTTGCCGGCGAGGACGGCACGGAAAAGCGAGTCAACAACAACGCCGCCGCTGATGTCCGTTTCCAACTCAAGCAGACGCCCGGCGAGGTGTGCCTCGTTGAGACGTTTGCCAATCACGCCGGCCGCCAACTCACCGCCACGGTCAGCGTTACCCTTCGCGCCGACTCACCGCTCAGCGCGTGGCGGATCGAGGTTCAGAATGGCGCGCAGTTTCTGCTCAAGAGCGTCACGTTTCCGATGCTGGACGCGCCGCTCAGCGTGGGGCCTGGCGGCGAGGGCGATGCCATCGCGCTGCCGGTCTGCGACGGTTACCTCATCGAGCGGCCCGCCCTAAACATGAGCAACGGCATGGCGCGCTTTTTTCCATATCCCGGTTGGATGTCTGCGCAATTGATGGCCTACTACGGCAAGCCCGCGGGCCTCTACATGGCCACGCAGGACGCCGCGGGCCATCCGAAGAAGTTCGGTGTTACGCGCTACTCAGACAATCTGGTCTTTTCCTACCTGCACCAGTTGCCTCTGGCGAAAGGCGACGGCTGGGCCATGCCTTACGACTTTGTTTTGGGCACGTTCACGGGCGACTGGCACGCCGCCGCCGACCTCTACAAGGCTTGGGCCGTGAAACAACCTTGGTGTGCCAAGCCGCTCGCGCAACGTGACGACATCGCTGCGTGGGTCAAGGAGGCGCCCACGTTTCACACGCTGGCTGTGCGCGCCTTGGACGCGCGGCGACAGCCGTTCAACGCCTTGCCGATTCTGCCGGCGCACGTGCGCAGTTACAACGACATCCTGGGCCACAACGCGTGCGCTCTCCTCATGAAATGGGAAAGGCACGGCGCGTGGGTGACGCCGGATTATTTTCCACCCTTCGGAGGCGCGGAGCAGTTTTCACAGACCGTGTCGGAGTTGGGCAAGGACTCAAACCGCGCAATGGTCTATCTCAGCGGGCTTCGATGGACGCTCAAGAACAAGATCGTAGCGAAGGAATATGACGGTGCCCCAAGCTTTCAGCGGGAAGCCGCCCGGTGGGCTACCGTGGCCGAGAACGGCAAGCCCGACATCAAGGATCAGCCGTCAGAGGTTGGTGTTCATGCCAACCTCTGCCAAGCCACGCGCTACGCGAAGGATCTTCTCACACGAACGGCCCTTGAATGCGTGGCGCTCGGCATCGCGTGTGTGCAGATGGATCAAATGGTGGGTTTGGGGACGCCGCCGTGTTACTCGAAGGAGCACGGGCACCCGCCGGGATATGGCGTTTGGCAGTATGAGGGGCTTCGCGATCTCTTCACGCAGATGCGGCGGCAATGTCGCCAAAAGCATCCGGGATTTGCGATGTCCTTGGAAGGACCCGCCGAACTGGCCATCCCTTTGTTGGATGTTTACGATGCGCGGGAGTATGAGATGGTGGATTTTCCCCGTCGGCCGGGCGTGCGCGGCGTGCCGCTCTTCACCTATCTCTACCACGAGTATACGCTCGGCTTTGGCGGCGACAGGGCCGTCGTGGGGGGCGAGCCTTCGGACGAATTCGTGATGCAGCACGCGATCAACCTCGTCTGTGGCAAGACGCCAGGCGTGGCTGAATGGGGTCTGCTCCTGAAACCTGCGCAGGTCCACCCCGCGCAGATACGAATGCTCAAGGCGCACACGGCGCTGTTACGAACACCGGCCCGCGACTATCTCGTCATGGGCCGCATGATTCACCCGCTGCCGCTCAATGTGTCGTCCATGACGATCAACCCCATGAGCTGGAGAGTGAAAAAAACGTTTCCCATCGAGATGCCCACGGTGCTCCACTCGGGCTGGACGCTGCCGAATGGAAACCGCGCCTACGTCTTCGCCAACATCTCCCGCGCCGATGTGCCAGTGAACTGCGAATTGCCGGCCTTGGCCGAGACCGCGGCCCTTGCAACGCTCAGCGCGTATAGCACCGACACACATCAGCGCACCACCCTTGCCACCGCCGAGCCGCTGCCCAAGAAGATTTCGTTCATCTTGAAGCCGCAAGAGGCTTACCTTGTAGAAATCACTCCCGCAGAGAAAGGAGCCGCAAGATGATTACCCGACGTGAAGCGTTGCTGACGATGGGAGCCGTGGCCGCAGGTGCGCTCGTTCCACATGCCGTGAACGCGAAAGGAGCAGTGAAGATGAAAGTCGGACTCTACAGCATCACGTATCTGGGTGTCTGGTATCGGGGCGACGCCCTGAGTCTGGAGGACTTGGTCAAGCGCGCGAAAGAATACGGCTACGACGGCGTGGAGATTGACGGCAAACGCCCGCACGGCAATCCGCTGGACATGCCGACGAAGCGGTGCAACGAGCTTCGCCGTTTTGCCGACGATCAAGGCGTCGAAATCTACGCCGTCGCCGCCAACAATGATTTCAGCAACCCGGTGCCCGAAAACCGCGAGTGCCAGATCGTCTATATGCGCGACCTCATCCGCATGACCGCTGATCTGGGCGCGAAGTTGCTGCGCGTGTTTCTGGCCTGGCCGGGCGTGACGCGGCATCCGCAACTCGGCCGCTACGACATCGCCAAGCGCATCTGGCAGGAAACGCACAAGGATTTCCCGGCCGAGGAAACGTGGTCCTGGTGCCGGGCAGCACTCGTCGAGTCGGCGCGCATCGCCGGCGACCACGGCGTCACCCTCGCGCTCCAGAACCACGGCCCCGTCATCGAAGACCATCCCGACATCCTGCGGATGATTCGCGAAGTGGCTTCGCCTCACTTGAAGGCATGCCTCGATGCTCCTTTGTTGAAGGACAAGAGCGACGCAGCGACGCGCCAAGCCGCTCTGGGTGTTCGCAGCCTGCAAGTCCTGTCGCACTTCGGCGGCGAATATGAACGCAACGCCAACGGCCGCGCCTTTGTGCACAAGGGCCAGCAGAACATGCCCGCCTTCATCCGCGCCATGCGCGAGATCGGCTTCAACGGCTATTTCGGCTACGAACTCTGCCATCCGCTGCCAGTCGTCGAGGGTCAGACCGTCGGCCGCGACTTCGCCGACAAGAACGCCCGTCTGGCCTGCGAATATCTGAAATCGGTCATTGCGGAAGCCACTCGATGAGCCGGAGGACTCCTGTATGCGCCTGAGCAAAACCAATGTCGTGCTCTTGATTGTTCAGCTCAGCGCGTTCCGCTGTGGTTTCGCCGAAGACAATCTCATCAAGAATCCGGGATTCGAGGAAGGGCTTCGAGCTTGGACGGTCCAGGGTCCGCGCAAGGGTGAGGGAGACCGGAAAGTGGATGTCAGCGTTGATCGGCAGGTGCGGCATTCAGGCAACGGCTCGGTCAGGCTGACGCTCAACTTCGATCAGAACGCCCAGTTCTACACGCCGACGCAGACCGTGGCGGTCTTCGCCGACACCGAGTATTTGCTTTCTGCCTGCATCAAGACGGCGCTGGCGAGCAATGCGATTCACCTCGAAGTTCAGGATGATCGGGGTTGGAAGATGCTCTCGAAAGGCTCGGCGCCCCTGAGCGGGCAAACCGATTGGACGAAGGTTGAGGTGCCGTTTCGGACCAGCCTCACGACCGCGGCGATCCGCATTGGCCCGCGCCACATCGGCCGGCTTGGTGACAAGCAGCCGATGAAGGGCAACGTCTGGCTCGACGATGTTGTGTTGGTTGAGAAAAAAACCGGCAGGCCGAGGTTGTCGGCGAAGGAACTGGAGACGGCGATTCAGAACAGCCGGCTCATCACGCTGGAGAACGGCGCGGTCAAGATCGCGTTCGCCGAGCCGCGTCTGCGCATACGCTCCGTCGAGTTCAAGAAGCGGCCGGCCTTGCAGCTTTCGCCCGGCTTGCGGCCCGAAACGCCACTGTATCAGATCAGGGTCCGCGGCCCCGACGGACGCAGCGAGGAAATCCTTTCGCTGGACGCGCAGTCTGTTTCGGTGAAAACGCGGCCCGGCGAGCAAGGCCGTTCGTGCGTGATCGAAGCTGCTCACGCGGGCGCGATCGCCAAGGTTTCGGTCCACGTGGCGCTGGATGAGGGCGGCTTCGTGGACATGCGGTTGGAGCCGGGACAGCCGATGCCGGGATGGACAATCAGCGAAATCGTCTTTCCGCAGATGGTCACGCGCGGTCTGCTGAGCGACGAGCCGAAAGACACATTCGTCGGTGGCGAAAAGCCTGTTTCGCTCGGCACGGGCTGGCATTTTCAAAACGGCATGTATCCGATGAATCCTCGCGTTCCCGTGCTCTATCAATACGGGCCGCGCGGCGGCGCATATCTCATGGTTCTGGACCCTGACCAGTGGGTGAAGAAGGTGGAGATGGCGCCGTATCTCGACGCCTCCGGGAACATGCCGAACTCGATTGCCTGGCGCTACAGCGTCCAGATGGCGGCGGGCGATGCACCGCCACGATACACGGCCCGGCTCGGCCCGATTCAGGACAGTCCGTATGAGGCGGCGGAAGTCTATCGCGACTGGGCGAGCAAACAGGCGTGGTTTCCAAAGCCGCTCAGTCAGCGCAAGGACATCGGCTCATGGCGTCTGCGCGGCGTGCCGCACTACTTCATCTATCTACCCGAGTCCGGCCCGAACACTTTTAAGAAACCGCCCAAGGAAATGAGCGCCGCCGAAATCGCGGAGCACCAGAAGATGCACCAAGGACGGTTTCAACTGGCCGAAGTGCCCGCTGTCATGGACGCGCTGCCCAAGGAGATCACCGAGTTGGGCGGGGTGGTGGACCTGCGCGGCTGGGAGAAATGGGGCCTGTGGATGAATCCCGACTGGTGGCCGCCGCGACAGGGCGAAGCGGTGCTTCGTCAGGCCATCGGGGCCATCCGCAAAGCCGGCCTTCACGTGACCACCGACGTGATGTTCAACGAGCTGAGCATCCACAGGCCGAAAGAAGATCACGGCGGCTTCGGCGAGGAAGGACTGCGGGCGATCAAGGCGCGCGGGATCGTCCTGGAGGACGCGGTGGTGAGGAACGAAAAAGGCGAAGCGCCATGGGTCGGCCCGCCGGCATATCGCTGCAACTACGCCTGCCCGACCGTTCCTGCGATCTTCAACGACGTGGTCTGGACGCTCAGCCGCATGAAGGAAGCGGGCTTCGACGATGTCCAGTTCGACGGCGGCGGCTATTTGATCACGCAGCCATGTTGGAACTCGAAGCACTCGCACGCCCAAGGCCACGGCCACTGGCAGACGGGGATGGCGAGGGATTACTACGACCGAGTTCGAGACGCCATCCCCGGCTCGCGAGAATCGGGCTTTGGCTTCTTTGAAGAGTATTTCAACGAGCTGCGGCTGCATTCCTACGTCGCGGTTTATACGCGGTGCGAACAGGAACTGATGCGAGACGGCACCACCCGCGCCCTCGACCGATTCGCGGACAGGCGGATGACTCCGTTGCCGGGCATGTTCTCATTTGTCTATCACGATCGGATGATCGAGACGGGTTTCTTCTGGGCACATGGCCCTGTGGCGTATCAGGCGGCGGCCAGCATGGCACTGGGCGTGTGTGCCGGACCGCAGACAACACCGTGGTTGACCTTCCGGAGCATCCTCGAAAGTCCCTGGATGAAAGTCTTCATCGCAGGCACAAAGGCTAGAGAAACCTTCGCGCAAAAACACCTGCTCCTCGGCCAGATGCTCAGACCCATCCGTGTCGAGCCGTGGGTAACGTTGAAGATCGGACTCCGGGACGCGGCCAGGGGCCAGTGGAAACAGAATGACGTGCAGGCGCCGGCCATCATCCAACAGGCGTATCGCGCGCCCGACGGCAAGATCGGCTGGGTGCTGGTCAATCACACCGACCAAAGCCAGACGTGCGTCGCGCAGCCGCCGTTGCCGCCGTGGTTTTCCGAACTTGCCACCGCCCAAACTCTGCGCCGGGTGACCGTGAGCGGAATAACAAGGCTGGCTTCGCCCAATCTCAGAAGATTCGATCTGGCCCCAACCGAAGTCGTTTTGCTGGAGCAGGAGTGATGAAGGGCATGAACACAAGTGTGAGATGGTATCTCATGTGTGCAGCACAGATAGCCTGCCTCATCTCGCTGGGCGCGGATGGTTTCGCAGGGCCGCCTCCGGCGCAGGCAACTCTCATCGAGAACAATCAGGTGGCGGTTTGGTGTTGCCATGCCTGCGTGAAAGTGTTCCCGAACGATGCCGTGCCGGCCGGGAGATCACAGGCTGCAACGCTCTTCGCGGCGCGCAGCGAAACTGAAGCGGTGCAAATCGTGTTACGGCCCAAGCAAGCAATGTCGGGCCTCGCGGCAACCGTCAGCGATTTCGAAGGGCCTATGAAGTTGCCCGCAAGCATCGCGACAGTCCGCTGGGTGGCTTACGTGCCGCTGAAGCAAGCGTCGGGACCCAAAGGCGGAACGGGATTGTTTCCCGATCCGCTGCCGCTGCGCGCTCCGGCATCCATCGCCGCCAATCAGAATCAGCCGGTCTGGATCACGGTGCGTGTCCCCGTCTCGGCCAAGCCGGGCGATTATCGCGCGCGGGTCACGTTCACAGCCAACGGCGCGACATTGTGCGCGGTGCCGCTGGCTTTGCACGTGTGGCGCTTCGAGTTGCCACCGACGGCGTTGAAGGTGATGGCCTCAGCCCGCGCCGGCTCGCGGTCCCGCTCGCCGAACGACTACATCCGCAACATGACCGACCACGGCGTCAACACGCTCGGCGCGCACGTGCCTCGGCCCGGTCAAGGTTGGAAAGAACACGACGACCAGATCGCGTTCCTGAAATCGGCCGGCGTGCGCCACTTCATCATGCCGTTGGGCTGGGTCAAACACGAGCGCCACCGCTGGCCGGCGAATGCGATGTGGGAGATGCAGGGCGTGCCGATCCTGCCCCGCGATTCGCCACGCGCGCTGCGCATCGCCAACGAAGCCGGCACCGACTTCGACCCGAAGTTTCGCGAAACGTTGAGCAATCTGATTCGCCAATCCGTCGAGCACTACCGGCAACTCGGCATCCTGGACCACTCGTTCGTCCGGTTCATTGACGAGCCGTTGCTGGAAGACCAACGCACCGTTGACTGGATCGCGCGGGTCAGCAAGCTCATCAAGGAAAATGCGCCCTCGCTGCGGATTCTGAACACCCGATCACCTGTCCCTGCGCTGATACCGCTCACCGACATTTGGAGTGCCCACACCGATCTGTGGGGACCACCCTACGGTGCGCACATCGAAGCGGCGCGGCAGGCCGGCTCGGAAATCTGGGTCTATCACAACAGCATCCCGCTGATTGACTACTCACTGATGCGGGTCCGCACCTTTGCGTGGGCGCTCTGGAAGCACCGCGTGACCGGCACGGGCGCGTGGTGGGACCTGACCGCGTGGGCGATGACCGGCCAGAACCCGTGGGAAGACACGCTCTACGGCCCGTGGAACGGCGGCGGCGTGCTGCTCTACCCACCGCGCGACGAGGACGAGCAAGGCCCGATTGATTCGATCCGCTGGGAAGTCTGGCGCGACAGTTTGGAAGATCATCGTCTGCTGGAACTGGCCACGTCGCTCGCAAAGAAGCATCCCGGCAACGCGGAACTGAAGCGACTGCTCGCCGAAGCTGATGCCGTTTGCCCGACCTGGCCCGGCGTGCGCGACCTCTCCACTGAGCCTTACTGGACCGACCCGATGAAGCTGGAGTCGCTGCGCCATCGCATGTATGAAGCGGTGGAGAGAATCGCCGACAACTGACAGGATGGAGTAGGAGCCGCAACGATGAAGAACGTTCTCAATCTGTTGATGGTGGGCGGACTGCTCGCCGCGGCTGTGGCGACCGCCGGCGCCGAAACAGCGTCGTCGCCCCACTGGCCACAGTTCCGAGGACCGAACGCGGCCGGTGTGTCGTCTGATCGCGACTTGCCGGTGGAGTTTGGCCCGGCAACCAATGTGGTGTGGAAGACGCCGGTGCCTCCGGGCAACTCCTCACCGTGCGTCTGGGGCGACAATATTTTTCTGACGGCGTTCACGGACAAGCAACGGCTCGTCGTGCTCTGCGTCGGCCGCGACGACGGACGGATTCGATGGGAGCGCGAAGTGCCTGCCGAGCGCATCGAGAACGTCCATCCGTCGGCCGGCAGCCCGGCATCCGCGACGCCGGCCGCCGATGGCGAGCGGGTTTATGTCTTCTTCGGTTCTGTCGGCGTGGTCTGTTTCGATTTCCAAGGGCAGGTGGTTTGGAAACACGCGCTCGGCCCTTTCAAGTATAACCTCGGCTGGGGTGCGGCCAGTTCGCCGATTGTGCATGGTGACTCGGTGATTCAGAACTGCGATCACGATGGCGAATCGTTCCTGTTGGCGTTGGACAAGCGGACGGGGGAGGAGAAATGGAAAACGTCTCGTCCGAACGCGGCCGCTGGATACGCCACGCCCATCCTCTGGGACATCGGCGGCCAAACGCAACTCGTCGTCGCCGGTTCGGGCCGGGTCAGCGCCTACGACGCGGACACCGGCAAGGAACTCTGGCACGCCGAACAACCGAAGTCCTTTGTCGCCACCACCCCCGTCGCCTCGCCGCAGTTGTTGTTTGCCGCCGGCGTGGACTGGTCGGTTGCCGTCAGCGATTTCAGCAGCTCGGAGAAACCGCGGCAGAAACCCAACTGGGACATGCTGTTCGCCAACCACGACGGCAACCGCGACGGCAAGGTCAGCCGCGAGGAAATTCCCCGGATGAACCCGAAAGCCTTCGACCGCATTGACATGAACCACGACGGATTTCTGACTCGAGAGGAACTGGACGCGGACTTCTACCGGCAGCAACAGCAACCACAAGCACACGCTGAGTCTCCTCCGGCCGCGGCAACACAGACCGGCAACGTGCTGATGGCCATCCGTCCCGGCGGCCAAGGCGACGCGACCGCAACCCACGTCGCGTGGCGCGAACCGCGCGCTGCCCCGTATGTGCCGTCGCCGCTGCTTTACGAAGACCACCTCTATGTGATCAAAGAAGGCGGCATCCTCTCCTGCTTCGATCCCGCCACCGGCAAGCTGCTCAATCGGCAACGTCTCGCCGCCACCGGCAACTACTACGCCTCTCCGGTCGCGGGCGATGGGAAGCTGTATCTCGTCAGCGAAAAGGGCCGAGTCACCGTGCTGGCCGCAGGCCCCGCGCTGAAGGTCTTGACCCAAAGCTCGTTCGGCGAGCGTTGTCTGGCCACGCCCGCGATCGTCGGTGGAACACTCTACCTGCGCACCGAGCGCGCATTGTTCTGCTTGGGACAGCCACGGCAAGCACCAACGTCCGGAAGAACGTCCGAAAGATAATAGTCCACTTCGCGCGAACTCAACCGGACCGACTGGATGAAACTGGAATCACTGCGGCACAAAATCGCCGAGGCGGTGTTAAAAGCTATGGACTGAAACGCAGAACTGAAGGAAACGAACATGACTCGACACGCAATTACATTCCAAACCGTCTGGCTTTGTTCCTGCCTGTTTGCCAGCGGCACCGACAGCACACCCAGTCGCACCTTGCGCGTGCCGGCTGACCATCCATCCATCCAAGTCGCGCTCGACCATGCACAAGCCGGCGACACGGTTCTGGTCAGCGCCGGCAGTTACCACGACCACATCCAACTCAAGGAAGGCGTCTGCCTGCGCAGCGAAGGCGATGATTCTCCCGGCGCGCAGGAGTATGGCGGTCGACGGCCGTTGAAACGCGCGGAGCAGACGGTCATTGACGTGCAAAGCTCGACGAAAGGCGCCGTGGTCGCGGGGGCCGAGGGCGCAACGCTCGACGGGTTCACCGTCACCGGGCTGGGACACGTCAACCACCACCTGCCGGGCCACGCGCACGCCGTCGAATGCCGCAATTGCTCAGCTACCATCATCAACAACATCATCCGCGACAACGGCAGCACCGGCATCGGCCAGCATGCGCTAAAGGGCGCCACCGAGGGCCGCGTCGCCGCGCCCTACGTGGCCAATAACTTCGTCTTCCGCAACAAAGGCATCGGCATCGGCAACAATCACCGTTCGCAGACCGTCATCATCGCCAACGTCGTCTTTGAGAACCATGAGGCCGGCATCGGCGCACGTAATGAGGCCGCCCCGCTCATCGAAGGCAATATCGTCTTCGACAACGGCCGCGGTTACAAATCGCTCGACCCCGTCGAGTGCAAGAAGTTCGACAAGGACCCGCGGAGCCTCTGGCCCGGCATCGGCATCAAGGACGGCGCGCGCGCCATCGTCCGCAAGAACAAGGTCAGCGGCAACGCGCTCTGCGGCATCAGCGTGGACAACGGCGCGTTCGCGCTGATCGAGGAAAACGACGTGCGCGGCAACCAGATGCCCGGCATCGGCATTGGCGGCCATCGTGCCGCGACCGCTGTCATCCGCAAGAATACCGTTCGCGGTAATCGCGGCCCCGGCATCGGAATTAACATCGGCTCCGAGGCGACCATCATCGAGAACGCGGTCGGCCCCAACGGCGACGGCATGCCCGGCATCGCTGTCGTGGACGGTTCCACCGCCACTGTCATCGGCAACAGCATCGAGCCTGGCCCGTTCGCCAGCATCGCCGTCATCAGCGCCACCGCCACCATCTCTGGCAACCAGATCGCCGGCCCGCAGAAGACCGGCATCCGTGTGGACGATTCGGTTGCCACGCTCGACAACAACCACATCACGCGCGCCGGTGCTGTCGGCATGATGCTGAACAACTCGCGCGTCACCGTCACGCGCAACACGATCAATGGCAGCGCCCACCACGGCATCCTCATCGCGGGCAAGGAATGTCGCGCGAGCGTTGCAGCGAACATTTTGGAAGACAACGCCGGCTCTGGCGGCGCGCACATCTTCCTCGCCAAGGAAAGCGCGTGCCGTGTCGCCGCGAATGAGTTTCGCGGCAAGGCGCGGTTGGGCGACGTCTTTCGCAGTAAGACCGACGCGCCGGCCACCTCGGCGGACAAACCCACCGAGATGATCAAGAAATTCCGGATGGATCCCGCGATACTCGGCCCCGGCCCGACGGAAAACTACTTCAAGACCGGCAAGCCCGACCACACCCACAAAGCCGGCGATCACGACCACGACACCACGCCGCCGCAGAAATAAGTTCGAGTCGCTGCGACGCAATTAAAACGCCGCGCCAGACGTTAGTAGAGTGAATGACTCCGAAACACGCGGCACTTGTCCTGGCCTTGCTGAGCGCACCGATCGGCCCGATTCAACCGGGTCTCGCGGCGGAAGCCGCCCAGCAGGAATTCACGCTCATCAACCCAAACAGCGGTGCGGAACTTTGGGCGACAGTCTTTCATCCCAGCGACGCCAGCGAGCGGAAGAAATACCCCGCCGTCGTGTTCGTGCCGGGCGGCTTGGGCTTCGGCTCGCAAATGGCGCGCACGCCCGCCGCTGGCGAATACGTCCAGGCCGGGTTTGTTTTTGGGTTGTTCGACCCGGATGGACGCGGACGGAGCCGCGGTTGGGAAAACTGGAACGGCAAGGTGCATCAGGACGGGTTGCACGCGTTCCTGAAGCACATCGCCAGCCTGCCGTTCGTGGACGCGAGCAACATCGGCGTTGTCTCCAGCTCGTTGGGCTTGGCAATGGCGGCGGGCACGCTGGGACGCTACCCGAACGACCCGCCGGTAAAATACTTCATAGACATCGAAGGCCCGACGGATCGGTTCTACATCACCAAAAACGATGATCCGGGTTTCGGCCGCATCTTCGGTGGCCACACCACCGAGGACGCCGACTGGTGGGCCGAACGCGAGGTGGTGCGCACGATCCAAAACATCGTCTGTCCCTACCTGCGGATTCAGTATGAACTGGACCACGTCCACGGGCCTAACAAAGGCCACGCCATTGACATCATCAACGCTGCCACCAACACGAAGCATGGCGGCAAAGGCAAATCCCGATGGACACGCGTCAACGGCTCGGAGAACGAGCCGAACCGAGTCTATACGAAGGACAACCCGCCAAAGTGGTTTGCGGGGCGACAGGGACGGGGGCGGACTGACGACACACTTCGTTGGATTCGTGAGATGGCAGGAACGCAGACACCACCTCAATCGTCGCGCTCTGATGAGCGCGCCTGCATTACCTTCGCTGTGAACGTCCACGACTGGCCGCACCTTGACGAGAGCGCTGCAACCGTGCTGCGGCTCATCGGCATCTTTGAGAAGAACAATGTGCGCGGCGATTTCTACTTCACGCCGCAGATGGTCGAACATTACGAGCAGAAGCGACCTGATGTGATCCGGCGACTCAAGCAGAGCGGCATGTGCATCAGTTACCACGTCCGTCCGCCACATCCGACTTACGCCGGCTTTGACGGGCGACTGCGCGACCTCGACGACGCAACGCTTGCGAAGACGCTGCGCGACTACGAAACCTACCGGCTCGATCCCGCCACTGGCGACCTCCAGTGCGACAAGCCCGGCGGTTACTCCTACGTCGCCAAAGTCTTCGGCCGCGCGCCGGTCGTTGTCTCACCGCAATGCCGCGACATGCGCATCCGCGCCGCCGCATTGAAAGTCTATGCCGAGCTGGGCGCGAAGATGGTCGTTGCCTACCACGAGAGCGGCACGAAGCTGGAGCAACCGTTCGAGTGGATTCAGGGCCTGCTGGCGCGACCGAGCGACTTCAGCATTACGCGTTGGGGGGTGGGCGACCGACAAGAGATGTTTTGGTGGAACATGCTCGACACGCCGCGCGCCGCTGACTTCGATCCAACCGCGCGCCTCAAGAACCAACTCGGCGCGTGGAAAGGTTCGCGCGCGCCGTTCGTCACCGCGCTCATCCACGAGAATGACTTCTCACGATCCGGCACGGGTTGGAGCGGCATCTATCTCGACGGCGAAGGCCGCAACAGTCGGCCAAAGCAGCCGCCCTACGACCTCAACGCCCCCGACCCGTCGCACCCGCGGACAGCGGAGGCGCGCGAGAAAATCTGGAATGCCTACGAAGCGTTGGTTGCCTACGCCGCCGCCAACCTGCGCGTTGTTGCCTCCGAAGAGATTGTGGCGATGGCCAAGCGTTAGGCGGTGCCGTATTCGCGCTTGCGCGTGATGCCCGGCATCGGGACGGGATACTTGCCGTCGGGACCGGCCTGCAACGGAGCGGGCGAGTCCTCCGTGAGCTTGTCAAGGCCCGGAGCGAACTCATGGTCGCCGTTGAGGATCTGGTCGAACGTGATGATCTGACCCGTGTGCGCCGCCATGCGGCCCATCGAGGTGACGAGGCTCGCCTCGGCGCCGCGCTTGACCTCATTGTAAGGCTTGTTCTCGCGGATCGCCGCAATGAGATCCATCCACTCGTTGTCGTAAGCATTCTGTTCCGCCGGCGCGACCTTCGATTCCCACACCAAGTCTTCAGGCTTCGGCTGCTGGCCCTTGTAGATGGCGGATGGCAAGCCTTGGTCGCCGTGCTTGGAGCCGATGGCCGAACCCTTCGAGCCGTGGATGTAGCTGTTGTAAATGTTCTCGCAGCCGTTCATGCAGCGGCCGTCGTAGAAGAACTTCGTCCCGTCGGCGAACGTGTATTCCACCGAATACGTGTCGAGGTTCTGGTCAATGTATTCGATGCCCTCGGGGCTCTTCTTGTAATGCCGCCCACCCAGCGCCTGAGCCGACACGGGCCACGCGTTCTTCATCCAACAGAGATGATCAATGACATGGATGTAGAAATCGCTGTAGTTACCGCCGCTGGCCCAGAGGAAGCTGTGGAACCGCTGCACCTGGTAGCGCAGCTCGCTGATGCCCTCCGGCTTCGGCAGCGATGAGAAATAGCCGACCGGCCCGTGCATGCGGTAGCCGCGCATGAGGATGATCTCGCCCAGCTCGCCGCCGTGGATGCGGTTGGCCAGCTCTTGCAGCGCCTTGTTGTGGCGGGACATGAGACCCACACCGACCTTGAGGTTTTTCTTCGCCGCTTCTTCGCCGAGCGCGATCATGCGCTTGGTCGTCGGGCCGTCCACCGTCACCGGCTTCTCCATGAAGACGTTCAGGCCCTTCTGGATGGCGTAGGTGAAATGCACCCAGCGGAACGCCGGCGGCGTCGTCAGGATCACCACGTCGCCCGGCTTCAGGCAATCCATCGCCTTCTTGTAGGCGTCGAAGCCGAGGAACTTCTTCTCCTCCGGCACCTCCACCATCGTGTTCACCTTCTTGTTCTTGCTCAGACTCTCGTGGCTCTTCTTGAGCCTGTCCTCAAACGCGTCCGCCATCGCCACCAGCTTGATCGGGCCGAGCGTGGCGGTGTTCAGCGCGTTCATGACCGCGCCCGTGCCGCGTCCGCCGCAGCCCACAATGGCGAGCTGGACGGTGTCGCCGCTGGCCGCATGGACGCGCGGGATGACGGCGCCCGCGAGCGCCGACACCGCTGCAATGCGGCCGGAGGTTTTGAGGAATTCACGACGGGTGGTGGAACTGGGCGTAAGTTGGTTCATGGGGCGGATTGTTTTACGCTGATAGCCGGGCAAGTCAACATCGGAAATGTTTCGCGTGATCCGTCAGTCGCAAAAGACGCGAAGATTTGATGGACAACGGCCGCACGGAGGGTAGAAAGGATGGCGTCATGAGCAAACCATTGGTCATCGGTCTCATCGGTTTTGGCAACATCGGCAGCGGTGTCATGCGCACGCTGGCCGCGCGCGCTGATCTCATTCGCGCGCGCCTGCCGCGCCCGATCGTTCTCAAGACGATCGCCGACAAGGACACCGCTACGAAACGCAACGCCCCCTACCGGCCGGAGCAGCTCGTCGGCGACGCCATGACCCTCATCAACGATCCTGAAATCGAGGCGGTGATCGAACTCGTCGGCGGTCTGGAGCCGGCCCGCACGTTTGTCGAACGCGCCCTGCGCGCCGGCAAACACGTCGTCACCGCCAACAAGGCGTTGCTGGCCGTCCACGGCCCGGAACTGATGGCACTCGCGGAGGAGAAGAACGTCGGCCTGCTCTTCGAGGCGAGCGTCGGCGGCGGCATCCCGATCATCCGCGCGCTCCAGCAAGGCCTCTGCGCCAACGAACTGACTAGCGTGCAGGGCATCCTCAACGGCACCTGCAATTACATCCTCACCCGCATGGGCGAGCGTGAACTGCCATTCGCGCAAGCGCTCGACGAGGCGAAGGCCCAAGGCTACGCCGAACCCGACCCGACCTACGATATCGAGGGCTACGACACCGCGCACAAGATCGCCATCCTCGCCTCGCTGGCCTTCGGGATGGACATCCGGTTCAAGGACGTTTTCACGCAGGGCATCACGCAACTCGAGCCGGCTGACATCCGTGCCGCTCACGAGATGGGCTACACGATCAAACTGCTTGGCATCGCCAAACGCGAAGCCGCTGGCGCGCCAGCCGAGGTGCGCGTGCATCCGACGCTGATCCCGCTCGACTCACCGCTCGGCAAGGTTAACGGCGTCTTCAACGGCATCCTCGTGGATGGCCGGCCCATCGGCACGACGATGTATTACGGCCGCGGCGCTGGCGCGGACGTTACCAGTTCCGCCGTCATCAGCGACCTGATGGCGCTCGCGGCGGACGAACGCGGTTTCAGCCGCTGGCGCGACAGCCGCCTCCGCGTCCGCCCTGGTGTGAAGACGATCAAGCCGATGGACGCGCTGGAGACCCATTATTATATCCGCTTCACGATGGCCGACCGGCCCGGCGCGATGGCCACCATCGGCCGCGCGCTCGCCGACCAAGGCGTCTCGATCCGCTCGATGATCCAACACCAGAGCGACGATTCCGGCAACCGGCCGGCGACGATCTCCATCGTGACGCACCTTGCGAAGGAAAAGGGCATCCAAGCCGCCATCGCGAGCATCGAGAGCCACGAGATGAGCGCCGCGAAGGCGTTCGTGTTGCGCGTGGAAGAGTGACGGCTCCGCGCGGAACGCCGGCTGGCCGGCTAAACCGAACATGCAAACCAACTGCGCCAGACTCCTCGGCATCGTGGGGTGGCTGACACTCCTCACGACGGCAACCTCAGCCTCCGAATCCGCCCTCCCACCCGCCCTCTACGTCGCCACCAACGGCAACGACACTTGGTCCGGCCGCCTACCCGCGCCGAACGCCGACCGCACCGACGGGCCGAAGGCGACGCTTGCCGGCGCGCGAGACGCCGCTCGAAAGGAGCAGAAACCCGCGACCGTTTTCGTCCGCGGCGGCACCTACCGCCTCGACGCGCCGTTTGTGTTGGAGCCGCAGGATTCGGGCGTCACGTTTGCGGCGTATGGAAAAGAGAAGCCCGTCTTCAGCGGCGGGCGCGTCATCACCGGCTTTCAGCGCAACGGCAAGCTGTGGGAGGCGGAGATTCCCGAAGTGAAAGCCGGCCAGTGGTATTTCCGGCAACTGTTCGTCAACGGCCAGCGACGTCAGCGAGCGCGCTCGCCGAACACCGGCTACCACCGCGTCGCGTCGCAGTTGCCGGGGCCGCGCGACGCTCACGGCAAGGAAATCGCCCGCGAGAAGTTCGTCTTCAAGCCCGGTGATCTCCAACCGTGGGCGCGGCTTGGCGACGTGAACGTCGTTCTCATGCACTCGTGGGAGACTTCAATCCATCCACTGAAATCCGTGGACACCACCTCCAACGTCGTCACGTTCGCCGCGCCACTGAAGGAATGGTGGTGCATCGGCTACTGGGAGAAGAACCAGCGTTACTACGTCGAGAACGCGCTCGAACTCCTCGACCAGCCCGGCGAGTGGTATCTGAACCGCGAGACCGGCGTGCTGAGCTACTGGCCGTTGCCCGGCGAGCGGCTCGGCAAGACCGAAGTCGTCGCGCCGCGGCTCACCGAACTGATTCGGCTCGCCGGAAACGCCGACGAAGGGCGCTTCGTGCAGAACGTCACGCTGCGCGGGCTGGCGTTCCATCACAGCGACTGGGTGCTCGATCCGAAAGGCAACAGCAGCACGCAGGCGGCGGTTGAGGTGCCCGCTGCGGTGATGGCCGACGGCGCGCTCAACTGCGCGTTCGAGCGTTGCGAGGTGGCGCATGTCGGCACCTACGGCGTCTGGTTCCGGCGCGGCTGCAAGGACTGCCGCATCCAGCAGAACCGCCTCCACGACCTCGGCGCGGGCGGCGTTCGCGTCGGCGAGGACAAGATGGCGAAGAGCGACGCAGCCGAGTCGAGCCGCACGCTCGTTGACAACAACCACATCTTCAACGGCGGGCGCGTCTATGCGGCGGGCGTCGGCATCTGGGTCGCGCAGAGCAGCCACAACTGGATTTCGCACAACGACATCCACGACATGCTCTACAGCGGCATGAGCATCGGCTGGAACTGGGGCCTCGAAACCAACCGCACGCACCACAACGTCATCGAGTTCAACCACGTCCACGATTGCGTCCACGGCACGCTCAGCGATGCAGGCCTCATCTACACGCTCGGCGTCTCGCCGGGCAGCGTCATCCGCAACAACGTCTTCCACGACATCTGGCCCTACGAGCAGCCCGCGCTCGGCTGGGGCATCTACCTCGACGGCCAGACCGGCAACTATCTCGTCGAGAGCAACGTCGTCTTCAACACGCTCAGCGGCGGTCTCATGTTCAACAACGGCGGTCACGCCCACGTCATCCGCAACAACATCTTCGCACTTTCCGCCAACCAAGCGCTCTGGCCTTACTCGGAAAAACGGCCCAGCGCGCTGCGTCGCAACATCGTCTTCCTGACCCAAGGCACGCTGCTCATCCCGCATGGCGAGCGTTCGCTGAACGAGCGGCTTGCCGCGAAAGAACCGCCGGGTGATTGGGACCAGAATCTCTACTGGCACACCGGCGGCGCCGACCAGCTTCGCTTCTACCGGCGCACGTTTGCCGAGTGGCAGACGCTGGGCCTTGACTGCCACTCACTCGTTGCCGATCCGCAATTCGCCAGCGCCGTGCGCCACGATTTTCACCTCAAGCCCACCTCGCCCGCGCTCAAGCTCGGCTTCCAGCCGATTGACACGAGCCGAGTCGGTCTCCACGGCGACGCTGCGTGGGTGAACGAAGCGCGCCACGCCAAGTGCCGCGCGCGTCCGCTGCCGCCGCCACCGCCCGCGCCGAAGCCGTTGACGGTGAACGACGACTTCGAGAAAACCGCCATGGGCCTGCCGCCGGACAACGCGCACGTGGACGGTGAACAAAGCGGCGCATCCATTCGCGTCAGCGACGAACGCGCCGCCGGCGGCAAACGCAGCCTGAAGATTACCGACTCCAAAGCCCTCAAGCCGACGTGGCAGCCGCACTTCTATTACACGCCGCATCTCACAAGCGGCACGGTGCGCGCGAGCTTCGATGCATGGCTTGCGCCGGAAGCGCAGTTCTTCACCGAGTGGCGTGACAGCGCCGCGTATCCGCAGAATGTCGGCCCAAGCATCTGTTTCAACGGGAATGGTTGGGTCAGCGCAGGCGGCAAATCGCTGGCACGGATGCCTGCGAGCGCGTGGTTCCGCGTCGAGATTGAGGCGACTCTCAGCAAGGACGGACCGCGGACGTTCAAGCTGACGCTCACGCTTTCCGGCGGCGCGCCACAGGTCTTCAGCGACCTCCCGATTCCCGGCAGCAGCTTCCACGAAGTCCACTGGCTCGGCTTCAGCAGCACCGCCGCGGCCGATACGACGTTCTACCTCGATAACCTGCGGATCAAAAAAGACTAGTCCAGTTCGTCGTCAGCTCGTCTCATGATGTCTTCGAGTTTGCCGATAACGTTGGACGGCAACGGATTCTTCACGGGCGACGCGAGGATGGCTTCGACTTGCTTCCGTGCCTTGGTGTAGAGGTCCGGCCGACCGAGTTCGAGCCATCGCTCGTGGGTGTTGCGGTCGGCCAACTGCGGCTGGCAGAACTCCTCGCTGCGGCAGGCCATGACGGTGCTGTCTTCCATCAGGAAGTTTCCGCCAGGGCCGACGCGCGCGACGTCGTCAAAGTAATCCTTCGCGTCGCTGACCTCGATGCCGTCCTTCATCCGCTTGCAGAGCACGGCCAACTCGTGGTCCACCACGATTTGCTCCTGGACCAAAAGCTGGCTGGTGGCGATCTCGCCGATGCCGTTGATCACGTCCACGCCGGAGAGCACCAGCGGCAGCGTCGTGAACATCTTCTCCAGCATCGCTTGCGCGCCTGGAGCTTTCGCGTCGGTGAGGCATCCGGCCTGTGTGTTCGGCAGCTTGTAGAACCGCGCCATCTCGCCCAGCGCGCCGTTGATCAGGTTTGACTCCGGCGCGCCTTCGACGAATCCGCCGCTGCTGAAGTTGGTGACGCCGGCCGCGCTGCCATAGATGATCGGCGTGCCGGGGCTGGCCATCTGGAAGAGCACCAGCGCAGACAAGCTCTCGGCGTTGGCGACCGCGATGTCCGAGTAGAGGCTGGCCGGACCGGTCGAACCCGTCGCCGGCATCGGGTAAGGCAGAATCGGCACGTGAAACTTCGCCAATTCCAGACACGCGTCGCACATCTCGTCGTCGTGCGTCAGCGGCGGGATAGTGCAGTAGCACACCGAAAATATTTTCCGCTGCCGGACCGCCTCCTCGCTGCCGAGAATCGCCGCCAACCCTTCGATCAGGTAAGGCACATGAGAGGGATGGTGCATCTCGTGCTGGATGTGCTTGGACGAGTGGATGAACGACAGCAGCGCTGTGCGGACGTCGCTGGAATGCTCCGGAATGTCGCTGAGCACCACGTTCGGCCACACCACGGTTCCCAGCGGCAACTCCTCGAAGATTCGCAGGCTGGCCACCAGGTCCTTGGTGATGGCGTATCGCCGCTGGCCGGTTTCGAAATCAATCGCAAATGTTCCCGCGCCGTCGAGCGTGTAGCCGGTGAAAGTGGAAGGCATGGCGAAATCAAACGCCGAGTTGCGCGCGCCGAGCGTGAACGATTTCGGCGCGGCCTTCAGTGCCTGCTCGACCAACTCGGCCGGGATGCGGACGATCTGGCTCTCCTCGTCCACCTTCGCGCCGGCTCGCTTCAGTATCCCTCGGGCCTTGGCGCTGTGGAACTTGACGCCGACCTCCGCGAGAATCCGCAGACTGTCGCGGTGGATTCGTTCCTTCTCCGACTCTGAAAGATAGCTGTATTGGGTTCGCATGGGCACCTCCTGATGATGTTTGGAAACAACAGATTCGTTCAGCGTCACCGACGCCACCAGTATCCCGCAAAGCTCATCCCGCGGCAAGAACAGGAAACATTAAGCGAACTCAGTCTTGCTTCGGCGCCTTCCACCGCGTCGCCGCGATATGCGTGATGCCGTCGCCGCAGGTGAAGTAGTAGATGGTCAGCAGCGTGCCATCCTCTAACTCCGTCGTGAGCGGGTAGCCGAGATCGGAGCCGCTGCGTTTGCCGTCTGCGCGCAGCACAAACTCGCGCGCGATGTCCCACGTCCCGCCGCCGTCGCGGCTGAGACAGGCGCGGATGCCCATCGGCGCGCGTCGGTAGCCGTAGCTGCACACCACGCGGCCGTCGCGCAGCGCGAGCAGTTGCGCGGGATAACCCCACATCGGCGTCTTCACCGGCCGGCCCCACGTCTTGCCGCCATCGTCGGAGACGGATTGATAGAGATAGCCGTGCCGATCCGGGTCAGGCCGCATCATCGCGATGACGCGCCCGTCGGGCAGTTCGGCAACCGCGGTTTCGTCGAAGCCGATCTCGCCATCCTTCGCGTCGGTCACAGGCTTGGCGATGGTCACCAGTTCCCACGTCTCGCCATCGTCGTCGGAGCGAAGCACGAAGCTCGTCGAGCGACCGCCGTCTTTGTGGCGGCCGTAGATGGCATTCAGCCTCACGCCCGCGCGCGTCACGCACAACGCGGCGGAGTTGTAGTTCATCAGCGAGAGGCCCTCCGGCGTGGCGACGGGCGTGCGCTTGCCTTTCTCCTCGTTACCGTGTCGCAGAAAACTGTAAGCGCCACTCAGATACGCCACGACGCCGGGCCGCACATCACGCACGGTCAGGCCCTGCGAGCGAAACTCCCCCGCGCGTTCCGACGGCACCTCGCGCCAGCCGTAGGCCGTCGCGTAGGTCATGCCGCCGTCGCGTCGCAGGAAAAGCGGTTGCGTCACGCCCTTCGCCACCGGCTGCCACGTGCGCCCGCCGTCGTGCGAGGTGTAGGCCGCGCCGCCGCCCGTGCCGTCAATGTGCGAGCGCCGCACGCGCGTGCCGAAGCTGGTAAAGAGCGCGCTGTCAGGCATCCGCATCAGGCCGGGGAAGCACGCGTAAACGTCGGGCTTCTTATAGACGACGATGTGCTCGACGCCTTCCGCAAGTCGCGCCGCCGGCGTGTGCGTGCGATGGCGGACGAACTCCCACAACGCCTCACCCGTCGCCGCGCTGGACAAGGAACCGAAACCGACACAGTTGCGACCTTGGTGGGCCGGCTTTGTCAGTCCTGTCGCTTCGTCAACGACCTGCCGACCGTCCACTGACAAGCTTACGCGTGTGCCGCGTAGTTCCAACCGATACGTGTGAAACGCGGCGGCGGTGTTCATCGTGTGACTGCGACCGCCGTGGCCGAACTCGACGCGGTCGGGATAAAACGTCAGCGAGGTTTCGTTCGCACCGTCGGCGATCATCACGATCACGCCCGCCTGCGCGCTGCACGAGCAAACTTTCAGCCGCGCCTCGACCACGCCGCCCAGCGAAGAGTCCGCGTGCCATTGGCGGTTGTAGAACCGAAGCTGGCCCTTCGCAGTGCCACGGTCGGTGATGCGGACGCAATCACCCTCAACGACCGCCGTCGTGTTCGAGCCTGCCGATACGGCCCAAGGCCATTCGCCCGACTCCGGCAGCACTGAGCCGCGATAGCACTCGTCCCAGTCTTCCGACGCGACAGCGTTCAGAGAACACGCCAACAGCAGCGCAAGCACATGCTTCATGGTGTCACCTGCTCCAAGACGAACGGCGCAAACAAGCCGTAGCCGACGGTGTCGTAGTCAGCGCCGGGCGCAGGGCAGGTCTTCGGCCCGATCTGGAACATCCGCGGCCACGCGCTGCCGAGCGGCTGTTTGCCGTGATGCGGGCCGAGCGTGTTTTTGAGCGTGCCGATGACGATGACCTCGACGGAGTTCGCGCCGCGCTTAAGCTTGCCGCTCACGTCGCAGCGCCACGGCGGGCTGGCGATATGGCCGGCGAGCTTGCCGTTGACGAGCACCTTCGCGACGCTGCCATACCACGACGGCAACGTCACGGCGTAGCGGCCGGCGGGCGACGCCACGTTGAACGTCTGCCGATACGCCACACCCGCGCTGAAGAACGGCGCGCCTTGTTCATTCCAGCGGCCGAGCCTCAGCGGCTGCGGCGGCGCAATGTTGAAACCTCTCGCTGTCGGCTTGAGCGAGAAGTCGCCGAGCACGTAGGCCGGCTCCAGTTCGTGGAAGATCGTCATTGGCGATGCTTTGATGGTGACGACGTTCTCGCCGACGCGCGCCGCCGGGGCGATGGAGATGCGCCCGAACGCCTTGTCGAGCCACCACGCGCCTTTCGCCGCGCGCACTGGCTGGCCGTTGCAGGTGACGGCGTAGAGGTCGGGCCGCTCGATGACGATGGCAAGGTTCTTCGGCACCGCGCCGTCAACGATGAAGCGGTAGCTCGCCTCGAAGCCGCTCTCCTTCGGGAACTTCTTCGTGATGATCTCGTCCTTGAACTGCACGGCGCTGTCCCACGGGTTGCGGTCCATGCCGTTCTTCTGAAACGCGAACTGCTGTGCCTGATAGAAATAGACGTCCGCTCGCGTCTCGCCGCCGGCGGTGATGTCCACGACATCGAGCGTCAACACGTTCGGCTCGACGCGCCGGATTTGCGGCGGGCCGGCGGCGGCGATGTGCTTGACCTTCTCCTCAACGACCGGCGCGGGCGCGCAGGCTTTCTTTGAGAGGAACAGCAGCAAGCTGCCCGACGGTGGCAGCGCGAATATCGCGCGAACGCCATTGTCACGAGGCTCGAAGTGATATGCCGCGCTCTTGCCGGTGCGCAGGTCCCATTGCTCGACGCCGCGAGCGCGCGACTCAATCACGCCGGCCGACGGCGACTCGATGCTCGTGTTGACGAGGAAGAGCAACTCGCCGTCGTCGAACTGGCGGCGGTGGTGGAACAGGATGCCTTTGTCGCCGTCAGCGCGACCGATGGCGAATCCGTCAGTGGCCGTCGCCTTCCGCAGCAGTTCCGGTAGTGCGGCTGGCTCGATCTTCTTCCACTTCGCGTTTCGCGCAAGCTCCGCGCCACGTGGCGACACCACGCCGTCCACGCGGGCGGGCGGCTCACCGGCGCAGAGGATTGTGCCGCCGGCTTTCATGTAGTTGTCGAGCAGCGCCACGGTCTTGCTGTCGAGGTTCTCGGCAAGCGGCGGCAGCACGACCGTCGTGTAGTCCCGCTTGCCGACGCGCAACGTCGCGCCGCTGACGGAGCCGTGGTTGGCGAGCACGTCTTCGCAGCCGATGTCGTATTCCACCTGCGCGGCTTCGAGCGGCATCAGCAGGTTGAAGAACGCGTCGCCGAGGTCCTTCAACCGCGCTTCATCGTTCTGGTTCATCCACGCGGTGGTTGTCGGCTCGATGATCAGCACGCGGTTGATCTGCTCGCCCTGCGTGAGCGCCGCTGTCAGCCGCGCGAAGTAGCCGGCCGAGACGTGATACGCCGACCACCACGGCTCGTGATACGAGAACGACTGCGGATGGTCGCGTTTGCGCGCGCCGCGGAGCGTGGCGTAGGAGAGATGCTCGTCGAGCGTGTTGACGCCAAGCACCTCCAGCCAATCGCCGATGCGTTTCATGTCCTCGAACCGCAGATCCCAGCCGCCGGCGCCGTAGAGTTCCACGAGCGTGCGCTTGCGACCGAGCTGGTTGGCGATGCTGGACAGCTCACGGCAGGCGCGGACGTTGCCAAACTGCGCGTGCGTGTCCTCGCGATACTGGTTCATGAGGATGTCTATGCCCGGCCGCTGCTGCCACGCCGCCATTGCCATGTTGTCGGTCACGCCGATGCAACGCGGCCAGTCGTGCTCCCAGTAGTGGCCGGTGAACTCCAACTCGTTCTTCGCGCAATACTCGTAATACGGCTTGGCCCATCGCTCGATGAAGAGGCTGAGCAGTGTCGCGAAGAAATCGTGCCGCACCTTCTTCCAATCGCCGACCGGCTGGCTGAGGCTGGCGAGGTTTTCCATCAGCCCGTAGCCCCAGCGTTTCTGGAACTGCTGCGGCAGATCCTCCGTCCACGGCAACCCGCCGGCGGGCCGGATCTCCGGTTCGTCGGTGAACGAGCCGGGCACGCGCTTGCCGAACTGGCTGCCGATCTCGCGCCGATACGCTTCGAGCGTGACGTTGAGGAACTTCTCGGTGACGCCGGGATAGAGCAGGTCCACGTAAGTCCGCCCGCCGTGCCACGGCCGCGGTTCCGCGCGTTTGATCTCCGCGGTGAGGTAGCGCCCTTTCGGCAGCGTGCCCGCGCGCGCCTTCGCGGTCACGTTCACGGCCTTGTCGCTGGCCAACTGGAACACCGCGAAGTAATCGTCGCTCCACCGCGGCGGTTGCTTGTGTTCGCGCAGGTGCAGGCCGCGACCGCGCGATTCCGGCATCAACTCCGGCACCCAGCCGCCGGCAAAGCCCGACGGATAGGAGTTCTCGTCGTAAATCCAGCAGTTCATGTCGAGCCGCTCGGCCTCGCGCAGCGCGACCTTCCAGAGCCGGAACCATTCCGGCGACAGATACGGCGTCATCAGGCCCGGCCGCGGATGGACGAAGACTTGCTTGACCTGCTGGCCGGCGAGGTCGCGCATCGTCTCGACGACCTCCCGCTCGGTCATCATGTCGTTCCAGACCCAGAGCGGCGCGTTGGCGCAGTCGCGCGTCGGCTTGGCAAAGAGTTTGCGCGCATCGGTGGAGTCCACGGCTCCGGCTTGGAGCGTGGACGCGAGCAGGAAGAGGGCGGTTGCGCGCAGGAGAAGAGATGCAGAAGTTTTCATATTGAGGCCTCGCCGACATAGTCGCCATCGGGCCGGCCAAGGCAAGAGCAAATCAACGGTATTCCTGCCAACCCGAAACGATTCAATTGCCGCGGCCCCTCACCCCGACCCTCTCCCCACTATCGCGGGGAGAGGAAAAACTCCTTGCGCACGAGCGGGCGAACCATCTGCTGTGCATGACGGCGACAGGCGTCCCTCTCCCCTCGCTTGCGAGGGGAGAGGGCCAGGGTGAGGGGAGCCCTCCGAAGATAACTGTTTCGTTGGCCAGACGAGAAAGCGACACGGCTACTCGGCGATCAATTCGACGCCGCAGATGAGCGGCGGTTTGGCGCTGCGCGGGACAAGCTCGATCTCCAACGCGTCGGTGGCCTTCACGCCGCGGAACTCGCGGACGATGCCGCGATTGCTGCCGCCGGCTTGCTTGACGATGTCGAGCGACGGGAGAACTTCGCGGCCCTGGAGCTTCACGTCGAAGACGCGCTGGCCTGCGCGAATTTCCTCCGGCTCGGCGAACATCAGCCGCACCGTGTAGGCACGCTCAGCCGGTTGAACCGGCGGGCGGGGCTTGAGAATCACCGGCAGTTCGCTGCCCCATTCGAAACGGACCTGCGTGTCGCGCTGGAACAGCGCGGGGGTGCTCGTCCGCTCGTTGCTGTAAGCGCCGGACGATCGCTCGGCTTTGTAATAGACGCCCGCCAGACCGCCGCGACGACCGTCGGGCGCCAGGAGTCGCTCCGGCGGAATGACGGTCTTCGGCACCGACGGACTGCTCCAACTCAACTCAGCAAACGCAGACGGTGCGGAGTTGGTGGCGGGTGCGTGTTTGTAATCCACGAACAGGTCATGCTTCGTGCCGGCCTCGAGCGTGATCTTCGCCGACGCCTCGCGCTGGCCGTCGCGCAATGGCCTCAGCGTGCTGTCGAGCAATGGCCGGTTGTCTATCCAGACGTGCATCGGTCCGTCGCTGCGCGCGTGGAACGTGTATTCCTCGCTGAACTGCGGCTCGATCTGGCCGGTCCAGCGCGCGCTGAAGTTCGCGGAGGGCGCGTTGGTCGCGCGGGCAATCGTTTCGATGCGCACGGTGCGCGCGCCCTTGATGCCAGACGCGAACACCCACGGCCAGCCTTCGCCGCCCTTCATCCAGAGCGCGTGCCGGTAGAACGGCTGCGCGTCGGCGGGCGCGACCTGCACGCGCACGTCCGGCGACGGGCCGCCCACGCTGGGCCAATCGAGCCAGAGCGTGCCGTCGCGCGTCATGCGGTCGCCGGGCGCGCCGAAGTTGATGCCGACGCGCCGGATTGGCCCGTCCTCGGCCACGCCGCCCCACGCGCTCCATTGCTCGAAGCTCTCCGGCATCGAGACCAGCGCGAGCGAGGTGAAGACCGGATAGTTGCAGGTGCAGTTGCCGGTCCACGACGGCACGCTCAGGACGCCGCAGGCCGGCACCATGTTGTTGCGGCAGCCGGAGCGCAGGCCGCTGATGTTGACGGTGCCACTCTCGCTGCGCTTGTCGTAAAACGCCCCCGTGCCGGAGCGCAGCGTGATGAAGTTCCCGTAGTCCGCGCCGACGAGGTCGCAGCCGTAGGTCTTCATATACTCTCGCGCCTCCTCGCGGCCGGTGATCGGGTTGCGGCGCGCGAGCGGCAGCGACTCGGCGGAAGCGGCCGCGGGCGAAGCTTTCGGGCCGCGCTCCAGCAGCCGCCCCGTATAGACATCGCTGAATGCCGCCGCGTGCGTCTGCTCGTTGAACTTCCTCAGCATGTCCGTATAGCTCAGCTTCGGCGGCTTCATGCCATAAGGCTCCGTGACCATGTAGCTCACCACGCCGTCCTCGACCTTGACGTAGGCGGGTAGGCCGCGGCCCGACTCCGCCGTCACGCCGTTATAGAAGAGCTTGTGATGATGGAACGTGTCGCCGAACCACAGCAGGCCCAGCGGCGCGCGCACGAGATCGTCGTAGTTCGGGCGGCCGGTGTAGTTCGCCGCGCCGGGCAACGGCCCCGCCCGCACCACGAGCGTCCAGCCGCCTTCCTGCCGCAACTGCGCGCCCGCCAGCTTCACGACCTTCTCGCGTGGCAGCTCCGCGACCTTCACGCACAACGTGCCGCCGTAAGGCCGCAGCGCCGCGAAGGCTGCTTCGAGGAAGTTCTCTCCCGCCGCAGCGGGTTCCTCGACAACGATCAGGTTCGCCATGTAAGGCGGCAACCCGAACGCCGCTGGCTCGCCGATGTGCGCGGTGATCTTCTCGCCATAAAGTCCCGCCGCGTCCAGTCGCTGGCGGAACACCGCGACCTTCTTCGCGTCGCGATCCACGGCGATGACGCGCAGCTTCGGTTGCGTCGCCAGCGCTTCGGCGAGATTGCCGTTGCCGAGGCCCAACACCAACGCGTAGCCTTCGCTCTGCCCGCTCAGCTTGAACAATACTTTGGCAGTCTCCGGTCGGCTCCCCTCACCCTGGCCCTGCCTGCCGCCCGACACCCCCTCACCCTGCCCTCTCCCCCGATGGGGGAGAGGGGAGCTTGTCGCCGTCGTTGCCGAACCCGTCGAATGGTTCGACGGTTCTCCCAACGAAGGCATTCTCCCTCTCTCCGCGTCAGCGGGGAGAGGGCCGGGGTGAGGGGCGGCGGCGCCTGCATCGTTCCGGCGTGGCTCAGCCGGCCGCGCCTTCGCCGCGTGACGCACGGGCTGGACCTGTTTGCCGCCGAAGCAATGAATGCGGCCCTCGCGCGTCACGACGAACAACCGGCCGTCCGCCGCGAGCATCGTGTGAATGGTTCCCTCGACACCGGGGAAGCCGTCGCGGAACCGAAACTCCCGCGAGCCGGCGCGGATCACTCCCGCCACGCCATCCATCACGCGATAGGTTTCCTTGCCGATCGTGACAGTCTCTTTCACCTTGTCGCCGGGATTCCTGCGCAGCCCGATCTGCCCGACGGTCTGCATTCCGCCGTCATGCATCTCCGAATCAATCGCCGGGTCCACGCAGAGCCGGCCTTCGGCGTCACTCGACAGGAACCATCCGCCCGTCTCGCTGTCCGTGCGGCCGTGGCCGAAGTCGAACGACAGCAGCTTGCCCGTCGCCGGATCGAGAAACGCGGGAAACGCACGGCTGCTCGGCACCACCAGCCGCCCGCGGTTCATCAGCAGATAGCCCTGCGGCGACGGCCCGCCAAACGACATCGCCTTGTGTGGATGCACCAGATACAACGACCCCATGCTGTCGTTGACCCACAGCGACCGGCCGGTCCGCGCGTCCACCGCGTGCACAAAGATGCCCTCGAACGGCCAGACGCCCGCCGCGAAAAACACGCGCCCGCCGTCGAGCACCGGCCCGCCGCGCGCGGGCCAGACCGAGATGAGCCGCCCGTTGCCGAGCACCTTGCGGTTCGAGGGCACGGCGTGGACCTTCCAGAGCAGCTTCCCGCCCGCCGCGTCGAGGCAATAGAGACAGCCGTCGTCGCAGACAAAATAAAGCTTCCGCTCCCAGGCCACCGGCGCGAACCGCACCGGGCCGTCGGCGTAGAACCGCCACTTCTCCGCGCCCGTCTCCGCGTCCAGCGCCGTGACACTGTCGTTGCGCGACGACGCGACGAACATCGTCCGCCCCATCACCACCGGCTCGTAGCCGAGGTCGAACTGCACCCGCTCCTGCCGCACCTGCCAGAACGCCGGCTTCAGCGCCGGATATTCCCGCACCCACTGCAAGTGCAGCTCCTGCGGCAGCGTCTCGCTGGAGGCCGCCGTCCGCCCCGCGTCGCAGCGCCACATCGGCCAGTCGGCCGCCGCCAACAAAGCCGGTGTGAGCAGGGAAAGTGCGATGGCGAGAAAGGCTCGAAGATGAAAACTCATGGCAGCCGCACTCTAGCCGTCGCCCCGCCCCGCCTGCAACAACGACTCAGCGGCGTGGTTGTCTTTGCGAACACGCCATGTTAGGGTCGCCTCGTGAAAGAGATTGCTTACTGTGTGTATCGGGAAGACGAGTTCTTCGTGGCGCAATGTCTCAACGTGGATGTCTCCAGCTTCGGCCACACCAAAGAGGAAGCTGTGAGCAACCTCAAGGAAGCGGTCGAGCTTTACTGCGAGGGCGAGACTCCCGACGCCTTTGCGCCGGTCAGCGAGGCCACCGTCGGCCGGGAACTGGTCAATGCCTAGGCGGCTCAGTTCGACCGAAATCATCCGTGTGCTGCAGCAACACGGATTTGGCTTCGTTTCGCAAAAAGGCAGCCACTGTAAATACAAGAACCCCACCGGCCGTATCGCCATCGTGCCGCATCCGAAGAAGGAAATCCCCGCCGGCACCACCCGCTCCATCATCCGCCAGTCCGGCCTGACCCCGGTTGACTTCGGCTTCTGATCCTCGACCGTCCGCTTTCGATGCCTGGCGTCTCCGCGTCTTTGCGTGAGCCTCGCCGCATCCGTGTGAATCTGTGTTCATCCGTGGCTAAGTTTCCTCCGTATCTTCTCCACGCAGCGCGTCTCATTCTTGCGCGCCAGCTCGTGCTCCCAAATCCGCACCACCCGCCAGCCCAGCCGCCGCAGCGTCCGCGTCACCCGCCGGTCCCGCGCCTTGTTCGCAGACAGTTTCTTCCGCCAGAACGCCGCGTTGTTCGCCGGCTTCGTCCCGTGCTTCGGACAGCTATGCCAGAAACAGCCGTCCACAAACACCGCCAGCTTCATCATTCTGCGTATGGTCCAAAACACCTGCCGTCTTCATCTGTGATCGTGCCGTCGGGATGCACGGTTACGGGCACCACGTATTCATCCACGACAATGGCGTCGTCGAAGTCTCGCTCGCCATCAATAAACTGCCGCAAGCGGGTCATGGCGTAATCAGCGATTTCTTTTTGCGCCTCCAGCTCGGTCTCAAAAACCACATACTTGTTTTCGCCGTCGCTGACTATCGGTGTAGGGCCTTGCGAAAGCACGTTCTCGAAAATGCAGAACCCGTTCCGAAGGTTGAGGGAGGTTTCCCCGTTCATGATTGCTCCTTCCGCTGTTGTTGAATCTTGGCGATGATGGATCGGTAATGGTCGGCGATGGTTTCGGCTTCCTCGGCGTCAACACACTCTTCCACAAGAATGTCTTTCGGATCTTCTCCCGTTCGGTGGTAGTGTGCTGTTTTCTCCCACGCCTCCGCGCGCGCTATCAAGCCGTCAAGCAGTTGGCCGAGATCGGCACTGTCGAGTTTGATTGTGTAAGTCTTATCCATAACTCGACAGAACTACCTGGCCAGGAATGGCGAGCAAGGCAAGCTCTTTCGAGCTTCGCAGACGCGTCTGAATGTGGCACGCTTCGTTCATGGCTAACGCCCCGAGAGTCAACTGGACGCGCGAGCAACTTCTAATCGCGCTGAACCTCTACTGCAAGCTGCCGTTCGGACAATTCGACAAAAAGAATCCCATCATCGTTGACGTGGCGAAGAGGATCGGCCGCACGCCAGACGCTCTGGTTATGAAGCTCTGCAATTTCGCTTCTTTTGATCCTGTGCATCATGAGCGCGGCGTAGGTGGATTTCCGAACGTATCGAAACTAGATCGCGCGTTGTGGGAAGAGTTCCACTCCGAACTCGCGACGCTTGGCCCGGAGAGCGAGGAAATGCTGCATGACCTTTTTACGAAAGACGAAGCAAAGGAACTGGATTTCCTTCACCGCGACAGAATCCGACTTGAGCCAACGCCGCCGACAGGACCGACGGAATCCAACGCGACTGTGCGGGTGCGACGCGGACAACAATTCTTCCGTCAGGCGATTCTCAATGCTTACGGTGTGCGTTGCTGCATCAGCGGAATCAACGTGCCGCGCCTGCTCGTTGCAAGCCATATCAAACCGTGGCGTGACTTTCCGGATCAGAGATTGAACCCACGAAACGGTCTTTGCCTCTCGTCCATCCACGACGCCGCATTCGACGCCGGGCTTATCACGCTGGACGAGAAGCTGAAGGTTGTCCTCAGCAAAAGGCTCAAAGCTTACTTGCCGCAGCCAGCACTGGAGAAGAATTTCGTATCGTTCGAGGGTAAACCGATTCAACTGCCCAGCAAGCTTGCGAAACCAGACCCGCAGTTCCTTGCGTATCATCGCTCGGAAGTTTTCAGCGACTGAACCTTCACAGCGCAAGCCGCGCGCTTCGCGGTGATGACGGACATTCCGACCAAGAGCGGCGAGGGTGGGTCACGTTTCGGCATGACTGATAGTCCATGCTAAAACGGTCGAAAGGTCTATGGACTATGAGTCAGGTTGTGCGGCACGCGGAATGGGGCGGAGGACGGGCGGGACGGCTTCGGCAGTCGGAGACAGCGCGGCGGGAAGCGCGATGCGTGAGACGTAGGGCGTAAGGAGTCGGACGTCGGATGGAGTTGGCTGGCTTCCAAGTCGGCTTGGTTGATCTCCATGTTGTGAGGCGCGGAAAACATCCTGGCTTTGCCCACTTTCCGGCTGTTTTTGCTGGTTTCCTGAAGAAAATAGCTGGTTTCTAGTTTGGAAATAGCATGTTGCTAGTAAGGAAAGTTAGTTTCCTTACTATATGAAGGCATTCGGCAGGAGAGCGGAGGCATTCCGCAGGCTGGAAACCGCTGTCTCCAGCCCGGCAGGAGGCGAAATCAATCGGATCGGGCCGGATTCCAGTCTGACGGCCGCTCATTCCAGTCGCGCATGAGCCTTCTTCAGTCTGCCGGAGGCCTTTTCCAGTCTGGAAATGGCCTACTGCTGGTAAGGAAACGAACTTTCCGTCCTTGCTTTCACCAATCCACCGGATGGAAAATGGTCTTTGCAGAAGGATGTTTGCCGTCGGCGGATGGTGCCCGGCGGCTTGCAAATGAACGGAGCACGAGAATGAAACTCGCAAGAACGAAGTTGGCCTTCAAGGACAAGCCGGTGGGTGAGCAGTTGAGGGTGGCGGAGCGGCTGGCGCGCGGCGCAAGCAGCGATGCGGCGCTGGCAGGGAAGCTGGAGCATCTGCCCCGGCTGCAACGGGCGGTGGAGGAGGCGCGCACGTTGATTGACGCCGTGGAGACGGCGCGCAAGACGTTGAAGGCGCAGGTGCTGAAGCGCAACGACGCGATGCGAGAGTTGCGGCATGCGGCGTGGCTGTTGAGGGCGGGAGTGGAGTCGCAGACTGGGGGCGTGGCCGCGGCGCTGGTCAGTGCGGGGCTGGAGCTGGTGGCGGAGAAGAAGCGGATCGGGCTGTTGCCCGCGCCGGATGGTTTGAAGGCGTTGCCGGGTCTGCTCGCCGGCAGTGTTCTGTTGAGGTGGACGCTCGTGCGGCGGCGCAGGCCGTCGTATCTGGTGGAGATGAGCACGGACCCGGACGGGAAGGCGGGATGGAAGTATGTGGGAGCGTTCACGCGCCGCAAATGCACGGTGACGGGACTGGAGCCGGGCAAGGAGTATTGGTTTCGCGTGGCGACGCTGGCCCGTGCGGGCACGGGGCCGTGGGGATCGCCGGTGCGCTGCCGGGCGACGTGAAGGCGCGCGCGGCGCGTTCAGTTTTTCTCAAGCACCAACTCGACGCCGCTGAGGGCGGGGCCGAGGGTGGAGGCGGCTGACTTTTGCAGGCGGACTTCGAGCCGGGGGGCGAGTTGGACGTTCTTGAATTCCTTCACGACGCCGCGGTTGACGGCGCCGGCGGCTCTGACGATGTCGAAGTTCTTCAGGACCGGCTGGCCTTGGAGGAGCACGTCGAAGACGCGCTGGCCCGGCGCGATGTCGTCCGGTTCCATGAAGTAGAGCCGCACGGTGTAGCGGGCGGGCGGCAGCGGGGGAATGGCGGCGGCGGGCGCAGCGGCCGGTTCGGCGGGCCGCGCGGGGGCGGCAGCGGTCTTGCCCTTGGCGGCGGCTTTGTCGTCTTCCTCGTCGTCCTTCTGGGCGGAGGGCGGCGGGGCTTTCTGTGTCTGCGGGGTGATGACGATGGACTCGATGTCGCGCAGGCCGGAGGCGACGACCCACGCGGGGCCGCTGCCGGTGACGGCGCTGGCGTGCCGGCGGAAGATGTTACGGGTGTCGCCGGTGATGGTGACGGGCAGTTGCGGGGAGATACCGCCGGCGGAGGGGTATTCGAGCCAGAGCGTGCCGTCGTCCGCGATGCGGTCGCCGGCCGCGCCGAGGTTGATGCCGATGCGCGCGATGCGCCTGCCCTCGGGCGCGTCGAAACCGGAGAGGTTGCAGGTCCACATCTCCACCTCCGGCATCGAGACGAGGGCGAGGGAGGTCTGGTTCTGGTAGGGGCAACTGCACGTGCGGGTGTAGTCGGGGGCGTTGAGGACGCCGTTGGCGACGATGAGGTTGGCGCTGCAACCGCTCTTGAAGCCGCCGAGGTTGCCGGTGCCGGCGTGGGTTTGCAGGTCGTAGAAGCCGGCGGTGCCGGAGCGGAAGGTCATCACGTTTTCGGAGGCGACGGGCGTGTTGCAGCCGTAGGCGCGATAGACGCGCCAGGGCTGGGCTTCGCCGGTGAGCGGGTTGGCGATGAGGTGCGGCTTGCCGTCGAGCAGGCTGAAGGCGCCGGCGGATTGTTTGTAGGAGGTCGGCGTGGTGATGATGAGGTCGTGGTGGAGGATGCACGGGCCGGTGTATTTGAGGCCCGGATTTTTCCAGACCTCGGTGCCATCTTTGGCGCGGAGGACGGCCATGCCTTCCTTCGCCTCGTCCTTCCAGCGGTCGGTGGCGCTCGCGCCGGCCTGGAGCAGGAGGTCGCGCTCCTTCGAGTAAGCCAGCCACGTGCCGAAGACGCCGTTGGTGTTTTCCCACAGCGGCCTGCCCGTGCGCAGGTCGAGGGCGACGATGCGGTAGCTCGCCGCGACTTTCTCGCCGCGCGCGGCGGCTTTGAGTTCCGCGCTCTTCGGCAGGCGGTCGAGGCAATAGACGCGACCGCCGCCGGCGACGATGCCGTTGTGGACGAAGCTGTGCCGCGCGCCGGCCCGCCAGAGCACCGCGCCGGTGTGGCGGTCGAACGCGACCAGCCCGCGGCTGGCGGCGAAGTCGCTGATGGCGGCGAGGAAGTCGAGGCCGGGCGTCGGGAAGCGTTTGTTGAAGCGCGCGAAGTCGGCACCGCCGAGCAGCACGTCGCCGCAGACGCCGATGTAGCCCCAGTCGCCGCCGGGCATCGGGATGTCGCGGAGGATCGCGCCGCTCGCCGCGTCGAGGACGGCGCAGTGGTTGCCGACGGCGATGTAAACCCTGTCGTCCGTGGCGACGAAGTTCGCGCCGCGCGCGTTGGCGCCGGGGATATGGCGCTGGCTGTAAAGCGTGGTCAGAGAATTCGCGAGCAGCGTGTTATCGTGGTAGATGCCGGCGGTGTTCAGGCCGGGAATGGTTGTTTTCCACAGCACGCGGCCGGTGTAAACGTCGCGCGCGCTGAAGCAGTCCATGCCTTCGATGAACAAGCGGCCGCCAATGACCTGCTCGGACGGGCCGTGGCCGTGGCGCGGCAGCACGTCCATGTGCGTGTTGCCGCCAAACCACAGCAGGCCCACTGGCAGCTTCAACGCGCTATCGTCGGACTTCACCGAGTTGGCGATGTCGCCGTATTGGTGGGTCCAATCCGCCGCGCCCGGCAACGCGCCTTCGCGCACGATGCGCACGGCGTTGGCGAGGGTTTCAACTTTCGCCTTCGGCAGGCCGGCGACGGCGACGCTCTTCGCGCCGGCAATCCAGAGCGAACCGCCGTAGGGCCGCAGCGATTCATAAACTTTGCGCAGCGCCGCCGGGGCCAGCGAGTCATCAGCGACGATGAGGCTGGCGATGTAGGGCGGCGCGCCAAACGCATCCGGCCGCGCCGCCAGCAGCGACACGCGTTTGCCGTAGAGGCCCGCGCCGTCCAGTTGCCGTCGCAGGCGGTCCACTTTCGCGGCGTCGGCATCCACGCCGATGAGGTGCAGCTTCGAGGCCGTCGCCAGCGCCGTGATCAACTGGCCGTCGCCCAAGCCGAGCACGAACGCGCAGCCTTCGCGCGCGCCGGTTTTCTCGATGATCTCGCGCGCTTGTTCAGGTGGAACGCGGCCTCCGGACGCGTTCGTGTTGGACACGTTCGCTTTCGACAGAAACGCGCCCGGAGGTCGCGTTCCACCTTCGCCGAACGCCATGATGCGGCCTTCGAGCGTCACGGCGAAGAGCATCCCGTTGGCGGCGAGCAACCGGCGCACGGTCCCCTGCACGCGCTGCGACCAGACGATGGCGGGCTTGCCGCCCTGCTTCGGAACTTCGATGGCGACGATGGTGTTTGAGCCGGCCGCGTAGAGCCGGCCGGCGGCGCGGATGAGGTCGCCGGAGCCGTCGGCCGGGATTTCCCACTGCAACGATTTGTCCGCCTTCCACGCCTGGATGACTTTGACGGAGGCGCCATCCGGCGCGTTCTGTCGGGCGCGGCTCACAAGCGTTCCGGCAAGCTCGACCTTCTTCTCGGCGGAACTGACCGCGGCGGCGGCGCGCTTGATGGCGTTGGCCTCGGCCGCGTCCTGCGCGTCGGCGAGGTCGTTCTTCGCTTTGAGGTGGGCCTGGCGCGCCGTCTCCAGTTTCAACTCCGCTTCCGCGCGGGCGGCGAAGTTCGTCGAGCAGCTCGCGGCGCAATAGACGTGCGTCTTGCCCAGCACCGGCTCGTTGACGGTGAAGATGGTTTTCTTGCCCGTCGCCAGATCGTGGGCGCGCGTGCCACGCTCGCGGGTGTGGACGAAGAACTCCTTCTCGCTGGCCATCACCGTCGAGCCGCCCGTGCCTTTGCCGGACTCGGCGATGGGGAAGTGGAGGAACGCGCCAGTCGCGCGGTCGAACGCCGCAGGAATGGAGCGGCCACCCGGCACGAGCAGGAACTTCTCGGTCGCCACGAGCGCGCCCTGCGGCGCGACGCCGGCAAACGCCGGCGCGTTGTGCGGTTGTTTGACGAACTGCGCACCGGTGCCGTCGTTGACCCAGACAACCTGCCCGGTCGCGGCATCGAGCGCGTGGATGAACGTGCCCATGAACGGCCAGATGCTCGCCGCGAAATAAACCACGCCGTCGCGGATGACCGGCCCGCCGCGCGCGGGCCACGCGGAGATGAGGCGGCTGTTGCCGAGCACTTTGCGGTTGGAGGGGCCGCCGCGGAATTTCCACACCAGCGCGCCGTTGTCAGCGCGCACACAATAGAGGCAGCCGTCGTCGCTGGCGAAATAGACTCTGCCCTCCCAGCAAGCCGGCGCGAGCCGCACCGGCCCGTCGGCGTAGAACGCCCAGAGCTGCCGGCCCGTGTGAATGTCCAGCGCGACCAATTTGTCGGCGTCGTTGAACCCGACGAACATCCTGTCGCCCATCACCACCGGCTCGAAGACGGCGTCGAACGGCATCAAGTCCTGGTTCAGCGGATCCTCCCACGCCGGCACGCGCGCCGGAAACTCGCGCACCCAGCGCAGGCTCATCTGCGCGGGAAGTTTCTCGGACGTGTCCGCCGTGCGGTTGGCGTTGCCGCGCCATTGCGGCCAGTCCGCGGCTTCGGCACAGTTCGCAAACGCGAACAGCAGCAAGGACGCAAAAATTTTCATGCAAGGCATTGGATGCTTTGGATTCCCTAAGCCGCAACTATTCAGTCGCCGCGGCCCCTCACCCTGACCCTCTCCCCATCGGATGGGGAGAGGGAAACCGTCCACGCTGCCTTGAAAGTGTTCACCTTTCAGCAAGTCGCGCTGCGGCGCGTGAAACTTCTCCCTCTCCGCCGCTGCGAGGGAGAGGGCTAGGGTGAGGGGGTATTCGTGTTGCATGATTACGACTGAGATAGTCGCCCACGCGTCGGGCAAGGCAAGAGCAAATCGCAGTTGTCGCCGGCGTTTCCGTCCGGCTACGATGCCGCGCCATGAACTTCAAGCCTCTTCTCCGCGCCACGCTCAACCTCCTGCTTTGCTTCGCCGCCGCGACGCTCGCGTTCAGCCAGCAGTCCGCCACCGCGAAGGGCCAGCCGTCGAAGCAAAGCGCCCCGCCAACCATCGAGCAGTTGACGGCACGCTACGAGAAAGCCGGCCGCGAAGCTTACGACCGGCGGCAGGACATCTTCAAAGCCGCCGCCGTGAAACCCGGCGCGGTCGTCGCCGACATCGGCGCGGGCACGGGGTTGTTCACGATGATGTTCGCCGAGGCCGTCGGCCCGAAAGGCAAGGTCATCGCCGTGGAGATCGAGAAGCGGCTGATCGAGCACATCGCCAAGCGCGCCAAGGACGCCGGCTTCGCGAACGTCGAGACGGCGCTCTGCACGGAACGCTCCGTGGAGTTGCCGGCAGGCTGCGCGGATGTGGTGTTCCTCTGCGATGTCTATCACCACTTCAACCATGCGAAGGACTCGATGGCGTCCATTCACCGCGCGTTGCGGCCGAAGGGCGAACTGGTGCTGGTGGAGTTCAAGCGCATCCCCGGCAAGTCGAAGGAGTGGATTGTGAAGCACGTCCGCGCCGGACAGGAGGTGTTCACGGCGGAGATCGAGGCCGCGGGCTTCAAGAAGGTCGAGGAGCGGGACTTCATGAACGAGAACTACTTCGTCCGCTTCCGCAAAGTGGCACGCAAGTGATTGCCGGCGCCGGCCGCTTCGGCGCGCGGTCAAAAAACAACCGATGCAGCCAGCGCGAGGCTGACTGCATCGGTTGCGTGACAGCGGGTTGCCGCGTCGTTGTTACTTCAGGTTGTCGGCGACGAACGACCAGTTCGCGAGCTTCCAGAACTTCTCGACGTAACCGGCGCGGGCGTTGCGGTAGTCAATGTAGTAGGCATGCTCCCACACATCGCACGTGAGCAGCGGCTTCTTGGCGGTGGTGAGCGGCGTGCCGGCGTTGCTGGTGCTCTCAATGGCGAGGGAGCCATCGGGATTCTTCACCAGCCATGCCCAGCCGGAGCCGAACGTCCCCACGGCGGTGGCGGCAAACTTCTCCTGGAACTGCGCAAAGGTGCCGAACGCCTTCTTGATCGCGTCGGCCAGCGCACCGGTCGGCTCGCCGCCGCCCTTGGGCGAGAGGCAATTCCAGTAGAACGTGTGGTTCCAGACCTGCGCGGCGTTGTTGAAGAGGCCACCGGGGGTGGCTTTCTTGACGATCTGGTCCAGCGTCAGGTTTTCAAACTCGGTGCCGGGGATGAGTTTGTTCAGGTTGGCGACGTAGGTCGCGTGGTGTTTGCCGTAGTGATAGTCAATTGTCTCGGCAGAGATGATCGGCGCCAAAGCGTCCTTGGCGAACGGCAACGCGGGCAGTTTGTGTTCCATGGTTTTTAAGGTCTCCTCTTTATTGTTCAGTGTTTGATAACAGCGGCGGAATCTAGGCGGCCCGCCACGACTGCGCAAGTATGGAAACGACGGATTGTGCAGCAGAGAAGCAGAGAATCAAACTTGCGCGGGCTGCGGGGCGTTGTTAGCGTTGCGGCCGTGATCAAACGTTTGTTTGTAATCGGTCTGATGGCGGCGGGCTTCGTTGTCGCGTCGCTCGCGCAGAAGGGCATCGAGCCGGTCCACTATGTCAATCTCATCTATTGCCTGCCGCGCACGCCGGAAGGTTACGAGAAAACCAAGCCGGCCGGCGTCAAGATGGTCGCCGATGGCGCGGACATCACGGAAGCGTCGCGGCAATACGCAAACAAGGCGAATCCGAAGAAAGTCATCCGGGCCAAAATCACCGACGGTGCCTACAACAGCAAGCTCTACGCCGAGTTCCGAACCGTAAAAGAGATCAGCGAGGAAGGAGCGACCGGCTATTACAAAAGCTATAAGATGGACGGCTACCCGGTGCATGAACATTACGCGAAACAGGATCGCCAGGGAACCATCCGTGGCGTGATCGAAGGACGGTTTATCATTGAGATCACCGGTTTCGGTGTTGGCCCCGGCGAACTGGTCGAGTGGTGGCGCGCGATGGACATCAAACGTCTGGCCTTGATGCACTGAGGCTGGCTGTTCGCAGTGACGATTTCTGGAAACCGAAACGTGAGGACAAGAAGACGAGCTATGAAATCACAACCGACGTTGACACGGCGTGAGTTTCTGCGGACCACGGGACTGAGCGGCATCGGGCTGGCGGCGGCCGGCTGGACCGCGTCGTCGTTGGCCACGCGGACGGCACGGGCCGCCTCTCCGCGCGACAGAATCCTCGTCGTCATCCAACTCAGCGGCGGCAATGACGGCCTCAATACGGTTGTGCCGTTCAGTGACGACGCTTATTACAGCGCGCGGCCGGTGATCGCCATCCAGCCGGGCCATGTGCTGAAGCTCGGCGGCGACCGCTATGCGGATCGTCTCGGGTTCCATCCGAGCCTGCGACCGCTGATGGGCTTGTGGGAGTCCGGTCGCATGGCCGTCATCAACGGCGTCGGTTGTCCAAACGCGGATCGCAGCCATTTCCGCGCGCTGGAGATGTGGCACACGGCCGCAGAGGCTGGAGAGGAAACTTGCGGCTGGATCGGCCGTTGCTTCGACGGCAACCCGCCGACTTTGGGTGTCAGCGTCGGCATGGAGGCGCCGCAAACGTTGAAGGGACACGGCATCGCCGGCATCCATCTCCAGGAGAACCCCTCCGCGTTCCAAACGGAAGGTAATGCCGGCGAAGTGGCGCAAGCGGCGTTGGAGAAAACCCGCGACCTGCTGCGGCACGCCGGATCGAGCGGCGCAAAGTATCCCAACACACGCTTTGCGGCTGGTCTGAAGCGGATCGCAACACTGATTGACGGCGAACTCGGCGCGCGCGTCTATCACCACGACATCACCGGTTTCGACACGCACGCCAACGAGCCGGCCGCGCACGGCCGCCTCTGGGCCGAAGTGAGTGACGGGCTGCGTGCGTTCTTCGCCGATCTGGAAAACCGCGGCCTTGACGACCGGGTGGTGGTGATGAGCTTCAGTGAGTTTGGCCGGCGTGTGGCCGAGAACGGTTCACAGGGCACCGATCACGGCGCCGCGTCGCCCATGTTCATCTGGGGCAGGCCGGTCCACGGCGGCATTTACGGCGAGCCGCCGAACCTGGCCGATCTCGACTTCGGCGACCTGAAATGCACGACGGATTTCCGGAGCGTCTATGCCACCGTGCTGGACGGCTGGCTGGGCGCAAACCATCTGGCAGTCCTGGGCCGGGAGTTTCCGAAGCTGCCGTTCGTCGTCGCCTGAGCGCGCTACTTGGCGGGCTTTTCGAGAAAGTAGTAGCGGGCGTATTCGGCGGCGATCTTCGCCGTGGCGCCGATATAGCCATTCTCTTCGTCCAGGTCCATTCGCAACGGCACGGGTTGGACGATGTCGAACTGGCTCAGTCTCGTGCCGTCAGCCTCGCTGAACGTGAGCAGAATCCGCGCTTCACCGATCGGCGGTGTCGGCATCGGCGGCGTTTGTGGCATCATGACCCGGGTGCCGCCCGGCCCCGGAACCGCCCGCCACGTTTGCGGAATCGGCAGCTTCGGCTCGATGAAGTGGATGAACTTGATGTCCACATGCAAACCGTTCCTGCCAGACTTGAAGCTCGGCTCTTTGCGCGAACACAATTCCCGCTCTGCGCGCCACCGCAATCGCCGTTCGACCTCCAGCGGCGTCACCGTCGGTTCATGGGCGACGTTGACCTCCACCTCTTTGAACTTCGGCGCGGTTTGAGGCGGCGGGAAGATCGGTTTATCGCTGGCCATGACAACAGCCGCCAAGGCCGCCATACCGCTTAAGATCAGAATTGCTGTTCTCATGACCACCGAACCTAATACACGTCCTCGGTGACGGCAACCCCCGTCACTTTTGCGGCAACAACCGCAGCCGGTCGGCGCTGTAGTTTGCGCGGTCCCATGTCGGGAAATACGCCTCCGCCAGCGGCGTGGGCGCGACCGGTGATGCTTGCTCGCCCGCCGCCAATACCCGGTAGAGCCGGTAAATCGGCCCGGTGTAAACCAATTGGAAACTGCGCAGCTTCTCCGGCGCAAAATGCAGCCGGTAAGCCGCGCAGTCTTCCGACACGACCGGATGATTGCTGTCATAGCGCGCGCGGCCGGAATCCACCGCCGTCAACGTCTCCACGTCCACCACCAGATAACGCGCGCCGCGATGCCGGCAATACGCCGTCAACTCCGCCTCCGAACCGAATATCGCGTTGTTGAACTCCAACAGCGCCGCGCGATTGTCGCCATCGAGCACGTCGCCCCGCCATAGCACCGGCCGGCCAGTGTCCGCGGCCAGCGTGCCGCTGAGTTGCGGCGGCGCGGCCAGCGGGGCGTCAGGCTCGGTGCGATAGCGAATCTGTTTGACCAACGCCAGCAATTGACTTTGGTGCGGGGGAACGTCCGTGCCACTGTAAACTCTCAGCCCGATGAGATTGGCCGCCAGCGCCGTTAGCAGCAAGAACGCCGCGAAGAACCGCGGCCGGTTTCCCAGCCGCCACAACGGCGGATAACGGCCCACATTCAAAGCAAGATCCACCAGCGATCCTGCCATCACGGCCGCCGCCCACGCGAAACAACCGTCCAGCCTCGCCGCCAGCAACCACAACAGGCTGAACGATCCCGCCAGCGCCGCCAACAACGCGCGCTCGAAGGGCAACGTCACCCGCGCGCCGCTGGCAATGGCGATTGCCCCGACGGCGTGCCGTGCCTGGATGAACGGCAGCGCGATTGCCAGCGGTGTCAGCAGAATCAGCCCGGCTGCCGACAGCCACCACGTCGTTGCCGCCGGATTCTGTGCCACGAGCGACCACAGCAACCGCACCTCATCGTTCAGCGCATACGGCAACAACGGCATCTGGCCGAAATGCGCCAGCTTGCTGGCCGCCAGGCGAACCAGCAGCATGAATTCCGAGAACTGCGTGCCGCGCCACCACTGCAACGCCAGCGCCGACGCGACGAGCGCCCCGAACGTGATCGCATACAACCCGATCGAGATCAGCCGTCGCCGCCAGCGAAACTCAAACGGCATCAGCACGGCCGTTCCGTCCGTCACCCTCCAACGATCCGGCAACGGCAGACGCGCCACCCGCAACAGCCCTCCCAGCAACACCCACGCGCCACCAAAGCACACCGGCAACGACCAAGCCGTGCCTCGCGCTTGCAGCGTTGGCACCGTCAACCCCGCGCCCATGATCGCCAATACCAACAATGCAACAGGCGCGTAAAGAGACCGGCCCTGAATCGTGCGCGCCGTCGCGCCCGGTCTGAGTTCCGTGACCAGGTCGAACGACAAGTGGTGGAAATCAATCGCCGCCCCCAACACCATCATCAGCAACAAGAACCACGTCGCGCCCGGCCAGATCGCCAGCGTCCAACAACAACAACCGGCCGCCAGCAGCGCACGCCACAGTTGCCGCCCGCCCGCCGCCGTCACAAAGAAATGCACCGTCAAGAACAACCACGGCAAAGCTGCGTCGGTCACGGACAGCCGCAGCCCGGCGGTCGCGTGCAGCCCGCCAAACGCACTCGCCCACAAACAGGCGCTCGCAATTCCCGCCAGCCGCTGGTTCCACACGCGCCTCGACAACGCGTAAATCGGCCACACCGCCAGTGTCGTCAGCGCGCTCCACCACCACCACATAAATACATGAAACGGCACCGCGCCGGTTTTCAACACCACCTCCCGGTAGGCGACCGCCGCCAGCTTCTCCATCACCCAACTGTCCGCCGCGCGCGTGTCTTGTCCCTCTGGCCAGCCCAGCGCCTTGTCCTGCGCGGGCAACACCATGCCTGCCGCCAGCATCTTCGCGTAGCGGTAACGCACCGCATCCTGCCCCCAGAACATGGCCGTGTCATCCGAGGAACTGAACTTCGCGTTCTCCAACACGCGCGCCGCCTTGAACCACGTCGCGCCGCCCCAAAGCACCAGCAGCGCCAGCACGACAAGCACACGGCGAAGATTTTCAGAGAACGATGTCACAGAAATTCACATGAGTTGTTGATTGCTCAGAAACCATTGCGCCCCTCTGGCGTCGGAGCGACGCCGACAGCCATAGCCGAAGTCGCCCCCCAATTCAATCCCCGTCGTGTGAAATCGCCCGCGAGCTGCTCAGCCCGTCCCGCGCCCCCAGCCGCAGAAACAAGACAACAAACCACAGGCAACAAAAGGGACAGTCTCTCGTGAGTTAGCAAGGGGGACGTTTCTAAAGAGTTTCAACACCCGTCGAAAGACGCAGCCGCTAATCAGGGCTTGCGAGATCGTCCAAACAAATTATTGTGGCAGCAATTCAGCAGAGAGTTTTGACGTGGATCAGGAAGCAGCGGTTCGAGTGCAGTAGCAGCTCGGGAATTCTGATCCACGCTTTCTTTTTTGGAACCGGCACAGCCGCAACTCAATGCAATGGGGTATGCGTTATGCGAACAAGCCGCTGTTTGGAAAACCCCTGATTGCTGGCAGCGCAAAGATGGCGGAGAGGCAGGGATTCGAACCCTGGGTAGCTTTTTACGGCTACAACGGTTTAGCAAACCGCCCCTTTCGGCCACTCAGGCACCTCTCCGCTCGGCCAAACCTGCGCGGCAGCTTACGCGGCCCTCCCAAAACGTCAAGTGGGGAAACGCGCTTCACAAGGTGCGTTGCCCGAAAGGAAGATGCGGCTGGAGCGTTATAGTAGCAGCCGTCTCGGCGGCAAAGTTGCGGCGTTTTGAGAGGATTTCGCATCAAACAATCTTATCGGCCGAGACGGCCAACTCTACAACGCCGCCCAAGGGCGTTCAGGCAATGCGCCCTTTACCGGCAAGAACAGGGATCCCGATGCCGACGAGTCCCGCTAATCTGCAGCGATCAACGTCAAGCCCGCAAACCAAACGGTGCCGACGGTTTTCTGGCGAAGGCCGTCGAGTAGCAACGGACAATCCCATCGTAGCGCGCCGTGGATGGTGCCGTCGTTCGCACCACCCCAGTGGCTGGCCCGGCGCAGGTCAGCCAGGTCGAACGTCACCCATCGCCAGCCGGTCCACTCGACCTTCGGCCCACCGAACTGAAACGTCTGGCCACTCTCGTCGCGGATGCGCAGGTGCAAGGAGCAGCCGGAGTTGTCGCCAAAGACCCACACGCCGAGCGCTTGCGGCCGGCCCGCGATCGGGAGCGGCTTTGGCGCGTCCGGCACGCAGCGAACGAATCGCCAGCCGGTGTCGAAGTTGTAATTGATCCGGAACGCTTTCGGAAACGGCGCGTCCTTGCCGCCCGGCGCGGCAGCGAGGGTGATGCTGGCGGTGGCGGTGATCTTTGCGTCGCCGTCGAGCGCCGCCCGGAACGCAGCCGCCTCGATGCTGTGATAGGTTCGCGGCGCAATCTCCACCACAACGCTGCCGCTGCGGTCGCGCAATTGCACACCCGTCGGGCTGTTGCCGACGCCACCCAGAGCGATACCCGCCTCACGCCGTCCAACGCTCAACAAGACTTTGTTTGTGGAAGCGCCCGCGACGGCGACGCCAGCGAATGCGGCCGCTGCCGGATTCTGGATTTGCAGCCGCATACCGTCCGCCACCGGCATGATCAAGACGCTCAACGGATTCGCGATGACGAACGCCACGCGTTCCGATGAGTGCGCGAACGCCGTCCAAACCTTCGCCCCGGTTTTCCGCTGGAACTCCGCCTGCACGGTGACGGTGGTTGTCGGCGGGTCGCGCCGGCAGAGCGTGCCGCGAATATCCTGCACGATCGTTCGTTGCGGCGGCAATGCCACCAACAGCGGCTTGGACTTGTCGGCCAGCCCGTCCACCGCCAGCGCCACACGCAACGGTTCGGGATAGGGATTGCGCAGTGTCACCCGCACTTGCGCGCCGCCGGCCTCCCCGGCTTCGACCAGCACGCCCGACTTTGCAGCCGCCGACCACGACGCCGCCATCGTCAACGCGCGCGTCCGCTGGCGCAGCGCGATGTATTTCGGCAACGGACCCAAATCCAGGGTGAGTTGGTCGCGGCTGAGTCGTGGCACGTAGCCGCCGCCATCGCCGTCCACCGCCATGATCTGGTCTGCACCCGCCAGATCGAGGTCGAGCGCTACGGCGTGCGGTTTGCCGAGTGTCCACACCGCGAGCTTATGGTCGCCGGCGGCGTTCTCGCAGAGCAGGATGAAATTGTCGTCGTTCGGCGCGCCTGCCGGAGAAAGCCGACGGGCGACGCGGTAGCCGGCCAGTTCGCGCGTCATCGTCTGCGCCGCGACGTAGCCTGGCTTCGGCTTCAACCGGTTGTCCACGATGCCGAAGTTGTGTTCGCTGTAGGCTGCGTCCGTGCCGTCGTTTTTCCAGTCATACCAGATCGAGAGCGGCACGTCGTTGAGGAGGTTGGCGAGTTGCTGACGAACCATGAACGCCGCCTGCGTATCCAACGAAACGCCCTTGTCGTGCGTGGCGTAGCCCCATTCGCCGCTGACGACCGGCAGGTTCCGCTTGCCGGCTGGCGCGTATTTCGCGATGAGGCCGCGCAGCCGCAGGTAATCGGCGGCGGCGGTTTCCGGCGGATGGCTGTAGGACCGATATGGATGCACGCTGACGGCGTCGAGATACTTCAAGACACCTGACGCGAACAGCGATTCGAAGAAGGTCCACGGAAACTCCGACGACGCCGGCGCGACAATTGTCGCCTGCGGGTCGGCGGCGCGCACGGCGCGGCAGGTCGCCAGCGTCAGGGCGATGTATTGCGCCACGTCCGGCTTCGGTTTCCAGAAGCTGATGTTCGGCTCGTTCCAGATTTCCCAGATGACATGACGACCGCGGAAATGCTTCGCCGCCGCGCCAGCCCAGCGCGCGAACGCCGCGACGCTCTCCGGGTGCTGCGGCGAGGCGATGTCTTTGCGCTCGAGCTTGGTGCGCTTGTCGGTGATGGCAATGGTTTCCTCGTAGAGCGGGTTGGAGTAATCGAGGATGTAGATCGCGCGCAGACCACGCTTCTCCAGATTCGCCGTCAACTCGTCGTAGGCCAACCAGTCGCATTCGCCCTTCTTGCGCTCGATGCCTGCCCAACCGAAGTCCATGCGGATGAACTTGAATCCCGCCGCCGCGATAAGATCGAGGTCAGCCTCCCGACCTTTGGTGAAGTGGATGTTGACGCCGACGCCCGCAGGCAGGACGGACACGGGCAGTTCGGCGGCGAGAAGCAACGACGGCAGAACGACGAGCAGAACAACTGATTTCATCGAGGCGTTGAGCCTGACTGGTTGATGATGACTGAGGGACAGGCAAGATGCCTGTCCTACCGGATTCGCTTGGCGAAGGCCAGACCTTCCATCTCCACCAGCAAATCCGACCGGCAAACGTCCGCAACGACATAGATGATCGGGATGTTTATCCCACACCGTTTTTCACAGACTTTGCGGATGACCGGATAATCCTGCGGCCGCTTCACGTAAACGCGCAGCTTCGCCAAGTCCCGCAGCGTCGCTCCTGCGCCGGGCGCGCCGTGCCGCGCGAGATTCTTCTGCGAGAGCAGCAACTCGATATTGGTGAGCGTCTGGTCGGCTTGCTTGCCGGGATTACCGGTGTGCAGCGTCTTGGAATTCACGATGCTCGCCGTGCCGGAGATCCAGATGACGACGTAGTCGCCGATCGCCTCGGCCATGGCGCGGACGAACTTCGGGCTTTTCGGCGAGTAAACTGCTTCATACTCGTAAACAGGCGTCTGCTGCGGGTTCTCCAGCGGCAGGATGAAAACGTCCTTGCGATCCGTGTCAATGGCCGTGGCACTCATCGTGATCACCGCGCCGCACATGCCGATGCCCGTGCTCGCCGGGTAAACGGCTTGGCGCACGCCGGCCATTACGTGCCCGCGTCCAAATTGAACGCCTTCATAAAAATCCGTCCGGGCGCGGTTGAGCTCCATGTAGCGTTCGAGGTCGCCTTCGGGGCCGGTGATGTTGCCCAAATAAAGCCAAGTCCGGATGAGATGATCCATCTCGACGCCGGACTTCTTGAGCTTCTCCTTCATCTGGCTAAACGCGTCGAGCGATTGTTCATAAACGCTGCCGGTCGTGTCCCGCGGCGTAATGCCGCCGCAGTGTGTCCACGTGACGTTGCCCATGCTCACTTGGAGCACGTTGGGCAACGGCCGTTCGACATACACCGTCTTGCCGCCGGTGGCCCACACTTCGATCGCCAGCGCGGCGCCGGAGCAGGGCGGCTGGTGAACAAACGTCGTGACAGGCGGCTCGTCCACATAGCGCGCAGCAAGAATCTGCTCACACAGGGTCTGGTCGCCAGCGTCCTTGAGGAACACTGTTTGGACGGTCACGTTCATTTTCTCGGCCTGCTTCTCAAGGACAGTGCGGAGGCTGCGCAGTGCTTCACCGAGTTGCATGTGGACCGGGCCGCGGCCAACCGGCGTGATCATCAACGCGAGGCGGGTGACTTTCCCCATCTCGATGACGGCATATTGGACGCCGGGAGCGCTGAAGCGTTTGACGATCCTGCCGGCGGATCGGTGAACGGCAGTCTTGGCGACGGCCGTGGTTTTTCGCGACGAGATGTTGATGGCTTTGCGGTTCTTGCTTTTCACTGGTTTGCTCCGTTGGAAATTGGTGGTGCTTTCTATCCGATGCGCACCCGATACGTCAAGCGATGTTGCAAGCTTTACTGTTGAACCGAGGCGATTCCTAATCCAAGATAAGCGCAGACTTAGAAATCGAAACGTGAAATCACGTCGTTCATACTACTATGGCCAGGTGGTTCAGGGGCTGGAATACAACCCGCGGCTGTTCTTGTATCTGCTGATCTTTGCGGTGGTGGTGGTGTATGCGTATCAATTCGCCTCGCAGGTTTCCACGCAGTGGATGGTGGCGGGTTTCGCATCGCTCGGCATTCTGGCCGGCCTGACCATCATGATCTGGCCCTATCAGGCCGTGATGCTTTATCTGGGCCTGGCGATCTGGTATCACTCGTTTCTGCGCGGTGAAACGATGGTGGGCATGGGCAGCGCGCTGGTCTATCCGGGCGACGTCTTCATGGCAGCATTTCTGGTGGTGGAATTCTTCCGCGGTTGCATGCGGCAGACTCATCTCTACACCGCGACCGACCGTTGGATGGTGGCCTTGTATGCATGGGCGCTCTGTTGCGTGGCGCGCGGAGTCCTCGATAACGGTTATTCGGCGATTGGCGAGAGCCGCGAGTTCCTGCACTGCATTTCATACTTCATCGTCATCCATTACGTGACACGGGCTGAGCAAACGGATTCGGCGCTTCGCTGGCTGAAGTGGATTTGCATCATCACCGCGGTTTGTCAGCTCTACTTCGTTGTGGTGGTGGGTGGACTCAAACCCCGGTTCGCCGGCGGCAATTTGTTGAACGAATACGGCTGCCTCAACGTCGTTGTGCTCGGCATTTTGCTTGGCCGCGATCACATCAAACGCCCCTCCGGGTCGTGGTCCGTAATACTTGGCTGTGGCACGCTACTCGTAGTGGCAGGAGCGTTCGCGGCCATCTACGACCCGTCGCTTATCACAAGCTTAACGAGCCTCCTAGGGGTAGTGGGAAATCTGTCGTTCTCTACACAGGTTTTGCTGTTGTTGCCGCTCGGAATTGGTGCAGCGATACTGTTGGAGTCGGCTATTCAAGAGCGTTCCATCGCTGCCATCGGCATCGCGATGCTGCTTGTTCTGACCTTCTACAGCGCCATGCGCGCGGTTGTGGTTTCGGTCTTGATCACACTGCCTTTCCTGCTGTGGATCACCCGCCGGCATTTCTTCAAAACCATGTTGCTGGGCGCTGTTGCCGTGACACTGGGCATCGTTGCGGTCGCAGCCATGAATCCATTCATGGGCAACCAACTGGACGAGTTTTTTGCCAAAACCTATCGCGGCATTATTGATCCCTCCTTGGATCCGACGGGATCGTGGCGCTTATATGGCTGGCGATGGGAAATAGAGAAGATCTTCTCCAACCCGTTCTGGGTTCTCATAGGGCAGGGTTTCGGCGGTTATTATTCGTGGTATTTCAGCCTGATAGACGATGTGATCAAGACGGGCGCGCATAACCAGTTCATCCAGTTCTGGTCGAAAATGGGACTGGTGGGCGTGGGTCTGTTTTTCACTGTCGTGTTCTCCTTTTACAATCAGGCATTCCGTTTTCTGCAAAAGAGCACCGACGAGCTTCAACGTTCGGTCATGATGATCTTCATGCTGGTGGTGCTCGGCAATCTGGTGGACATGTGGGTCGGCCAGTCCATGATTACTCTCTGGCCCATCCTTGCCATCGGAACGGCCTTGCCGCGTCTCTGGCTGGCCAAACCCGCCGGCGCCCCCGCCATCAACGTGACTGCCCCGATGCGATCTCGATCACCCTCCGGCGTGTCTCGCCGACCGCCTGGTCAGCAACCTGCATTGTCGCGTTGAGCGATTCGCGTATGGCTTCCTCAATCGGGCTGCGGTTTGTGCTCGCGCTGGTGGCGGTTCTTCTCCACGCAGGCGCGCTTTGGGAAAACACATGGTCCGTCGTGGACGACGGCAACGACCTGGAGCGGATGGTGGACTACAGCCATCGGCTGCAAAACGGCACTCTCACCGCCAGCTTCGCCGCCACCCTGTGGGCCGACTCAGGAATCTTCCGGCCCGGCTTCGTTTTCCTGCGCCTGGCCGAATACAAACTCTTCGGCGCCAATTGTCTCCTCCATCACGCCGCGCACCTGCTGGTCATGCTCGCCGTGTGTCAGTTGCTCTTCTCCATCGCCCGGCGCGCCACCGGTTCTCTGGTTTGCAGTTCGCTGACGACGCTCCTTTTCATTGTCTTCTCGCCCAACGTCGAGAACTGGTTCCGGCTGGGAGACCCCACGTTCTATCCCGCAGCCCTTGCCGTGGCGTCCCTCTGGTGCATGGCGCGCGGTCTGGCGCTGTCCAATGAACGCGCCGCCTTGCGCGCGGGCTGGTTGCTGGCGGCAATCGCGTGCCTCGTCCCGGCTTACTTCACACGTGAAACCTGCATTGCATTGATCGGTTTGGGCGCGGGGTTGCTGCTGGTTTGCGCTGTCGGCGCCGGCGAGTTGCTGGCTCGCCGCAACCGGCGTTACGCTGCTATCTATTTAGCAGGTCACGTTGCGCTGGCACTCGGCTGGTTCGGTGGACGCCACCTGGCGGGCATCAAAGCGATTGCCGCAGGAAGTTACTCACAGGACTACCAACTGAATCCGGTAGTCATGGCCGCCACTGCGTTCAAATACTGCGACGTCTTGTGGAACGGCATGATGTTGCTGTTTCCCGCGGCGCTGCTGCTGTTTGGCTGGCGGCTCTGGCTTTGGGCGCGAGGACGTATTTCGCTCGACGATCGGGACGGCTGGGGCTGGGTTGGTCTGTGCTGGTTTCTTGCGTTCTGGAGCGTCCTGTTGCCTTGGATACATCCGCTCGGCCGCTATATCGGTCCTGCGGTGCCCGGCCTCTGCCTGTTCGTTGGCGTGACTGTTTCGAGATTGTTTGAAGGCACCGCTACCGGCCTGCGCTTCTGGTGGACGCCCGCCTTGCGATGGGTTTTGCTGGCCAATATCCCGCTGCTTGCGCTGTCAGGCTTCATCCGAAATTACAACTACTTCATTTTTCGCCACGACTTCGACATGACCGCTGCGCTTGCGCGGCAGACTGTCGCACGACAAGCTCCGCCGAACGCGCGGCTTTTCATGAACATGCCGGGGGACAGTTACAGCATTTTCAACGAGACGACCAAACTGCTCAAAGTCCTCGACGAACGGTCCGATCTGACCCAGGTCAACTTCAATGCGAAGGGACGGCCGGAGCCAAAACGCGGCGACTTCTTTCTGGTGTTCATCCGCGAACCGGCCACGCCCCGCGGCACGGAAATGTGGTTGCCGGAATCTTTTCACACGGCAACCTTGGACCGGTTGAAGGACCGTCTGAGCCTCGTCCAACGATTTCGATACGAGCGCCAGCTTCTGAGTTCCTACCCCGACGCGCCGATTTTTAACCTGGTGGCGCAAGCTGGCATCCGGTTGCCAGACTACCTCGGAATGAAGACGGAACACAGACGCGCGCTGTTCATGCGCGAGCCGTCGCTGGTCGAATGGCGGGTCTATCGGTTTGAGAAGTGACCAGAATCCCGCCGCCCCCTGCCCCCGAAGGTTCTCCCTGACTGTTACTCTCTTTGCAAGACCACCATGTCTTGATGGTCGTTCAGGCTCTGCGGGAGGATGCCTTTTGGCCTGATGATTTGCCTGATTTTACCGGGCACAAAAACTGATGCTCCCCCGTGCAGGTGAGTGAACTACGGACACCAAACAGAAAACTCGAAGCTGAAAAGCGGCAGTTCCTTGCGATCAAAAAAACGGGTAGAGGAACGGCGCGATGGCCGAGGATTGGGCGAAGATAATCAGGCCGCCAATCAACACCAGGATTACCAGCAGCGGGATCAACCACCACTTCTTCTCCCGCATCGCAAATTGGATCAGCTCTCGAAACAGAGATTGTTTTGCCATGATGTTGTCACTCCTGCGTCAATGCGCTCAATCTGCCGGGACCGCTGTCGGGGCGTGCGACCATTCCAAGTTCACGCTCTCGCGCATGCCCTTCTCAAAATCCACCGCCTGGTCCTTGTGCTGCAGCATGTAGCTGCCCATCACCAGCACGTCAATGCCGGTTTTCACAAACGTGTTGTAGGCGTTCTCAGGTGCCGTCACGATCGGCTCGCCGCGAACGTTGAAGCTGGTGTTGAGGATCACCGGCACACCGCTGACCTCGCCCCAGCGTTTGATCAGGTCGTAATACAATGGCGCAATGTCCGGTTCCACCGTCTGCACGCGGCCGGTGCCGTCCTCGTGCGTGATCGCCGACAGTTTCGACCGCCATTCCGGCCGCACCTGCGGCACCAGCAACATGTAGGGCGAATCGAACCCCTCCGGCATGTCGAAATAGAGGTGCGCCTTCTCCTTCAACACGCTTGGCGCAAACGGCCGGAACCATTCGCGGAATTTCACCTTTGCGTTGATGATGTCCTTCATCTTCGGGTTGCCGGGATTAGCGAGGATGCTGCGGCTCCCCAACGCCCGCGGGCCGAACTCCTGCCGCCCTTGGAACCAACCAATGACCTTGTCCTCGGCGAGCGCCTTCGCCGTCCGTTCAACGACCTGTTCGCGGGAAAGCTTCTCGTATTTCGCGCCAACCCGGTCCAGCGCGGTTTGGATTTCCGCGTCGTTGTATTCCGGCCCCCAATAGGCGTGGCGCATTGTGAACTTGCGCGGTTGGCCCAGCACAGAGTTCCAGACCCAGAACGCCGCCCCGAGCGCCCCGCCGTCATCGCCCGCTGCGGGTTGAATGAAGATGTTTTTGAAACCACTGCCCCGCTTGAGGATCTTCCAGTTGGCCACGCTGTTGAGGCCGACACCGCCGCCGATGCAAAGCGCGTCGAACTTGTAACGCTCGTGGACGGCGCGGGCCATGTTGACCATGATCTTCTCGACCACCGCCTGGCCGGAGCGCGCGATGTCGTAGTGATACTTCGTCAGTTCCGTCTCCGGCCTGCGTGGCGGTTCGCCAAACAACCGTTCCCATCGGTTGAGCATCGTGTTCTCGCTCCAATGGTGGGCGTAGTATTCCATGTTCAACCGGAAGCTGCCGTCGGCCTTGATGTCCACCAGTTGCATGAACTGGCCCACATACTTCGGCTCGCCGTAGGGCGCCAAGCCCATCACTTTCCACTCGGCATCGTTGACTTTGAAACCGAGATACGCCGTCAAGGCGCTGTAGAACAACCCGACCGAGTGCGGAAACTCGATCTTCTTCTCCAAGACCACCCGGTTGCCCTCACCGTAGCCGATGCAGGTTGTGTCCCACTCGCCCACGCCATCGGCGGTGATGATCGCCGCCTTCTCGAACGGCGACACCAAGAACGCGCTTGCCGCGTGGCTCATGTGGTGGCCGCAGAACAGGATGTCCTTGTCCGTGCCGAGCTTCTTCTGGATGTAGGCGCGGATGCGGATCTTATCTTTCATCCAGATCGGGATCGCCTTGAGGAAGCCCTTGTAGCTGTGCGGCCACGTGCCGAGCGCGCAGAGCAGGATGCGGTCGAATTTCACGAACGGCTTCTCGTAGAACACGATGTGATCCACCTGCTCCAGCGTGATGCCCGCCTGCTTCAGGCAATACTCGATGGCCAGCTCCGGGAACTCCGAGTCGTGTTTCTTCCGGCTGAACCGTTCCTGCTCGATCGCCGCCACCAACTCGCCGTCGCGCACCAAGGCCGCCGCTGCGTCGTGATAGAAGAAGGAAAGACCGAGGATGTTCATGATACGCTCAGAATGGCCTGCCGGCCTCTTCCAGCGAATGAGGCAGCGGCTTTACGTCTTCCCAGTAAGTGGCCGCCGCCGGATCCAGTTTCAGCCGCAACCGTTTCTTGCCCGCAATCAACGCGAACACCGGAATAATCAGGAAATAAAGCAGCGTCAGGATCAGATTGGTCTGCCACACGCCCAACCGGTGCGCGACCTTCTTCCATCGCTCCCAGATTTCGCGGAACGGCATGAACAAACGCAACGCCAACACAATGACGGCGACCGCCCCGAAGAAATACAGCGGAAACATCAGATACTTCATGCCAGTCCTCGTTTTTTCAATTCGCGCGCCGCTTCCTCGAACTTGTCTTTCGCCTCGGCCTCGCGCGACCACTCGATCAACTCACGCATCCCTTTATCGAAACTGACGGCCGGTTTGTAGCCGAGCAGCTTGCCCGCCTTGGAAACATCCGGGAAGCAATGCCGCACGTCGCCCTTGCGGAACTTGCCCGTGATTTCCGGCTCAATCACCACGCCGAAGAGCTTCGCCAACACCCGCGCCACCTCCGCCACGCTGATCGGCCTGCCTGCGCCGACGTTGAACACGTGGCCGTTGGCACTCTCCTTCTCCATCGCCAGCAAGTTCGCCTGCACGATGTCATGCACGCTCACAAAGTCGCGCGTCTGGCCGCCGTCCTCATAGACCACCGGCCGGTTGCCGTTCTTGATGCGGCTCATGAAGATGGCGCACACACCCGTGTAAGGATTCGACAACGACTGGCGCGGCCCATAGACGTTGAAATAACGCAGCGCCACCGTTGGCAGCCCGTAGGTCCGGCCGAACATCAGCACCATTTCCTCCTGGTCCTTCTTGTTCTGCGCGTAAATCGAGCTGCAAATCAACTCCGCCGTCTCCGGCGTCGGCGCGGGCCCGGCAAGCTTGCCACACTGCGGACAACGCAGCTCCCACACGCCGCTGGCCACGTCGTCCTCGCCGCGCAACGGCGGCCGAATCTTCCCGTGCTGGCCGCACTCGTAAAGCCCCTCGCCATAGCTCGACATCGAAGCCGCCACCACCAGCTTCTGGCAGCGGTGCTTTTTGTTGGCAAGGATGTCGAGCAGGTTGGCCGTGCCGAGCACGTTCACGTCGGTGTAGCGGCTGACTTGATACTGCGACTGCCCGATGCCCACCATCGCCGCTTCGTGGAAAATCACCTCCGCCGGCAACACGACCTTCTGGAAAGCCGCCATGTTGCGCACGTCGCCCTTGATGTAACGGGCGTTCTTATTGAGATAGTTCGGCCGCTTCCGGCCGTGGACCTGCGGCTCGAAATTGTCGAACACGGTCACCTCGTGTCCGCGCCGAACCAGTTCATCCACCAGAAACGACCCGATGAAACCGGCTCCGCCGGTGACTAGAATGCGCTTTTTCATCGTCCTTGTTTCTTCATTCGCTCGCGTCAGTGCGCGGCGGATTGTCTTTGAATTTCCGCTGAAACGCAACCGGTTCTTGGCTTTTTCCAACTTCCACCACCACCGCGAAGCTGTCCGGCCGCTGGCCCAGCTTGTCCTGACTGAAGATGACCCGGCAGCCAACGTGGCGAAGCAATTCAATCATCTCCTGCGTCCGCCAGACGTGATAGTGGATGCAGCCGTTTTCATAGACCCACTTCCGGTTGATCCGGCCGTCCGGCAAACGCGCTTCCGGAAAATCCAGCCAGTAGTGATGCTGCGCCGGAATGGAAATACGCTCAAACTCTTCCCAAGGCGCCGGGTCGTCCAGACCCACGCCTTTCTCGTAGTCCTCGATGTGATGCGCCAACGGCGTCAGCGTCCGGCCACAATCAAACATCCGGAACGCGTGCGGCAAGATCACCACCAACCGCCCGCCCGGCCGCACTACGCGGCACCATTCCAGCAGCGTGCGAATCGCGTCCGGGCAGTGCTCCAGACAATGCGACGACATCAAGAAGTCGAACTGGTTGTCCGCAAACGGCAACTGCCATGCATTCTCGATCTTCTGGACGGCCATCCCTTGTCCCGCGCGCTCGAACTTGTCCACGAACACCGTGTTCGCCGGGTCGCAATACGGATTGTCTGCGGGACCAACCTCGATCCCCTTGCCCGTGCAATACGTCCGCACCATCGTCGTGATGTCGCTGCGGCACTCGAACGGATTGCTCAACTCGAAAATCTCCCGCAGCCGGTTGCGAAAATCACCGGGGCCGAATCGCAGCACTCGCAGCACGCTGCCGAGGTTCAGCGACAGGACCAGTTTGCCCGCGAGCCGGACCGCTTTGAGAATGCGCGCGTTCACGTCATTTCCCTTCTGATTCTTCCGCGATGTCCTTCAGCCGCCGCTGGAGCATCTCGTGCATCCGAAAGAACGCCGCCAGTTCACCCGCGCTGACCCGCCGCAATCGTTGCACCGCGCGGCGCTTGCGCCACTCGCGGCGCAGGAACGCCAGCGAACTCAACGCGCCGCGGCACCGCACACGGCTTTCCTCGTCACCTTTGATCGCCCACCAAGTTACTTGCGCTTGCCGCAACGCCATCTGTGGCGCGAAGCGTATCCACAAGCCCAAGGGCAGGTTTTTGAACAACACCAGCCAGCGGTTGCGACCGCTGATAAACGCGTTGCGTTCCTTGAATTTCCGGCCGGTCGCGTTGCCCACGTGATAGGCAACGGCTTGGGGCACGTAAAGACATTTGAAACCCGCCAACTGCAAGCGCCAAGCCAGATCCACATCCTCGTGGAACGTGTAAAAGTCCTCGTCCAACAACCCCACCCTGTCCAGCGCCGAGCGCCGGTAAATCACCGTGCAACCCGATCCGCCGAAAACGTAACGCGGCATCGGAAGGTCGGACCGCCAAGCCATTCCACGGCCGATGTTGAACGCGTCGCCGCCCGGCAGAAACCCATCGCCCAGCGAATAGATGAGCTTGCTGTCATGGTAGTCGAGCGTCAGGCACGCCGCCGAGCCGATCGTCTCGTCGCTGCCCATCGCCTTCACCAACGTCTCCAGCCAATCCGGCTCGGCGCGCGCATCGGTGTTGAAGAGCACGATGAACTCGCCCTGCGCCGCCCGCATCCCCTCGTTGCACGCGCCCGTGAAACCGAGGTCGTCCGGCTGCCGGAACAGGCGCACGTCGGGAAAAGTCGCCGCCACGTAGTCGGCCGAGCCGTCGTTGGAGTTCTGGTCCACGAGAATGATCTCGGTCGGCTGCAACGTCTGCGCCTGCAACGAGCGGATGCAGCGCTCCAGCCAGCTCCTGGCGTTCAGGTTCGGAATGACCACACTGACAATCGGGTTCATAACTGACTGACAACCGGTCACTGATTACTGACCACGGATTACTGCGTCTTTCGGCAGCACCGGCGAATTCGGTCCTTTCCACAAAGTGTCATCATGGAAGCACCGCTCAACTGCGTCGCATGTGCGCTCCCACGTGATATGCTTCCGGACCCATTCGCAACCGGTGCGCGCCAGCCGCCGACGCAATTCCATGTCTTTCGCAAGCCGGATGATGTTTGCCGCGAGCGACTCCACGTCGTGCGACGGCGACACGAGCGCCGTCCCTTCGTGGAACGCGAACTCCTCGCTGCCACCGTTGTCGGTGGTGGCCACCGCGCACTGGCAGGCCATCGCCTCCACCGGCGGCACGCCGAAGCCCTCCGAATGGCTCGGCCAGATCAGGATATCGTGTTCGCGATACAACCCGCCCAGTTGCGTTGGCAGAATCCGACCCAGCGTGCGGTGGGGCGTCTCGAACTGCCCGCTGTGCGGGCCGAACAGCGACAGCGTCATGCCTGGCACGTCGCGCGCCGCCAACTCGAACGCCCTGATGCCGTCGGCCACGCCCTTCACCGCTGGCGTGTGATGCTGCATGAGGCAGCGCGGCGGATTGCGAAACTCGCGCCCGACCGGCACTGGCAGGTTCGTGTAATCAATCGCCGGATTCACCTTCACTGATGGCTGGGCAAACTTCTCCCACAACAACCTGCCGATCCACGACGCCACCACAATGTGCCGGAACGGCAGCCGATACGTCGCGTCCACGGATACCTTGGTCTCCGAGTCTTCGTTGAAATCCGTCTCATACGCCTGCACGTAGTAGAGTTTCCGCCCCTTGTTCGCCGAGAGTGCCGCGATCTTCGGGATGTGCAGCCAGTAGCTCGCCAGGATCACATCCGCATCCGGCACGTAGCGGTCCTCCAATTGATGGCAGCGCACCACCGGCACGCGCAGGTCAAACCAGTCAATCCACGACTTCCACCCCGCATCCCGCAGCTTGACGCGCGTAAACCCTCGCGGTTTCCACCACGGCACGTCCACGTGCTCGAACAGCATCCAGACTTCATGCCCGCGCGCCGCGAGCCGGTTGGCCAGTTCCACCAACACGAGATTGCCGCCAGTGATCCCACGGAACGGCAGGACGATCTGGATGCGCAAACGTTTGGTCACAGCAAGACTTTCTTCAGCGGCCACGGCGCGTGAAACGTCATCACGCCCGTTCCAGCCAGGAGTCCACGATCTCGGAAAAGATCGCGTCGAGGTTCTTGGTGATGTCCCAGCCGGGATAATGCTGCCGCATCTTCGCCAGGTTGCTGATGTAGCAGATGTGGTCGCCTTCGCGCGCCTTGTCCACGTATTCCCATTTCATCGGCTTGCCGCTGAGTTTCTCGACGCGCGCAAACGCTTCGAGGATCGAGCAGGAGTTGCCGCGGCCGCCGCCGATGTTGTAGACCTCGGCGCAGCGCGGGGCGGCGATGAACCGCTCCGCGAAACACGCCACGTCGTGGGAATGGATGTTGTCGCGCACCTGTTTGCCCTTGTAGCCGAACACGCGATAGGTGCCGCCGGTGACATTGACCTTCACGAGATAGCTCAGGAAGCCGTGCAACTCGATGCCAGAGTGCGATGGTCCCGTCAGACAGCCACCGCGCAAGCAGCAGGTTGGCATGTTGAAGTAGCGACCGTATTCCTGCACAAGGATGTCGCCCGCCGCCTTCGAAGCGCCGAAAAGCGAGTGCTTGGACTGGTCAATCGTAAAATCCTCCGTAATGCCATCAGCGTAGCGCGGGTCGTCGTAATCCCAACGCATCGGCAGCTCCTTCAACTTGATGCGGTTCGGCGCGTCACCATAGACCTTGTTCGTGGAGAGGTGAACCAGCGGCGCCTCGGGACAGACATGCCGCATCGCCTCCAGCAGGTTAAGCGTGCCGTTGGCGTTCACGTCGAAGTCATCGAACACGCGCGACGCCGCCAGGTCATGACTCGGCTGCGCCGCCGTGTGGATGACCGCATCCGGCTTCAGTTGCCCGACCATCGCCCGCACAGCATCGCGTTGGCGCATGTCGAGTTCGTGATGCGTGAACCGCAGAAACGCCGCCACCAACCGCTGCTGGTTCCATCGCGTGTCGCCCTGCGGGCCGAAGAAACTGGCGCGCATGTTGTTGTCCACGCCATGAACTTCCCAGCCCAGCTCATGGAAATGCCGAACCATCTCCGAGCCGATGAGGCCGTTGGAACCTGTGACAAGTAGTTTTTTCATAAGACCTTCACCCGCCCAGCCGGCACGTCACCAGCCTGTCGCAGAACCATCATCGCTTCAATCCTTTCAAGAACCCGCGGAACTGACCCGCCACGATCCGCCAATCATAGACCTGTTCCACCAGCCGCCGTCCCGTCGCCGCCAGCCGGCGCCGCAGGTTTTCGTCCCGCAGCAACCGGACGACCGCCGCAGCGAATCCCGCGGGGTCGTCGGCGATCAGGATGTCCCGCTCGTGGGCCACGGCCAGCCCCTCGCACCCCTTGGAGGTCGAGACCACCGCCTTGCCCGCCGCGAACGCCTCCAGGATCTTGAACCGCGTCCCGCCGCCCTCCAGCAACGGCACCACCACAATGCCGGCCCGTTTCAACAAGTCCTGCGGCCGCGCCAGCGTGCCTTGGATCTCCACATTCGGCCCAGCCAGTCGCTGCGCCGCCGGCGTCGGGTCCTTGCCCGCCGCGATGAAGCGGAATCGCGGCGCATCGCGCAGCACCGCCGGCAGAACCTCGCGGCAAAACCACTGAACCGCGTTGTCGTTCGTGTAACAAGCGAGCCAACCGATGAACGCCGCGCTCTCCGGCTCCGTGCCCATCGGGTCCGGCTCATAGAGAGCGCAATCAATCCCATTGGGCACCACGGCGCGCGGCAGCCCCGGTGTCTCCCGAGCCGTCCACTCATCGTCCACCGGCGAGCAGTTCACGATGGCGTCCTGGCGCGGCAGCCAGCGTTTCTCGAACCGCACCAGCGCCTTCCATCCGCGCTCGACCTGCTGTCGCTTCGGCCCCTCCGGCAATCCCCGCCACCACTGTTCCCAGACGGAGGATTCCACGTTCTGCACGTCGAGCACCGTGATGCCCCGCTGCTCGCGCGGCAGCACGCCGATCATGTCAGCCAGAAACGTCGTCCCCAGCACCGTGAAATCGAATCGCCGCCCCGCCGCGACACACCGCGTCGCCTGATGCAGGTCGTCGTTGCTGCGGCTTTCCACTTCCGGGTTCGCTGGCACGAGCCGGTGCCAGAGCGACTTCGTGGTGTATTTGATCTTCCGACGGACGCGATGCCGCAACCGGCGGTCGCGCACGGCCGGCACCACCTCGATCCCAAGCTTTTCGTAAGGCGGCAGGAAGTCCACCGCCTCAAGCGACTCCTGATTCGGCGGCGCCACCAGCGTCACGGCGAAATCCCGTGCCAGCCATCGCGCCAGATGGTAGTAACGCTGCAAGCTACCCGTCAGCGGCGGGTAGCAATACCACGGCAAGATGAGCAGCAAGGTTGGTTTGTTTACCATCGTTCTCTTTATCGTTTTGTTCCGCTCACAACTCTCTTGTTTTCTTATTCGCAATCACCGGCCGCTCTCGTTAGCCTATTGGCCGCTCGACATCGTTATGAACGCCATCCTGAAGCAAATGTTGGAAACCGGCTATGCCACTTCGCCCACCGGCGAGAAGGTCAAGCTGGAGACCCACATCACGCCCGAAGAAGGCCACTTCCTCCACAGGCTGGTTTCCGAACTCCGACCGCGAACGAGTCTCGAAGTCGGCCTGGCCTTTGGCGTGTCGGCGCTTTTCATCTGCGACGCCCTCGAAAGAACACCACAAACGCGCCACATTGTGATTGATCCCGGCCAGACGGGCGACTTTTATAAGAGCATCGGCTTGAACAACCTCAAGGCCGCCGGTTATGAGGACCTCATCCAGTTCCACAGCGCTCCTTCCCAAGCGACCCTTCCCCAACTCGTCCGGGAAGGCTGTAAGGTTGATTTTGCCTTCATTGACGGTTTCCACACCTTCGACCACGCGCTGGTTGATTTCTTCTACGTTGACCAGATGCTGCGCGTTGGCGGGATCGTCGTCATGGACGACGCAAATTGGCCAAGTGTGCGGAGGCTCTGCCGCTTCATCGCCATCAATCGCGCCTACCGCGTTCATCGTTGTCTGGAACCGGCCACAATTCTGCAATCTACGTGGAAGGGGCGGCTTCTGCGAAGTCTGGCACGCCGCATGGCCCCGCTGCGCTCGATCCTCAAGCCTGAATCGTTGGAACCGGATGAAGATTGGGGCATCGTCCGCGGCAGCCGCTGCGTCGCCTTCCAAAAAATGGCGGACGACACCAGACACTGGGAATTCCATCGCGAGTTCTGATGTGATCAGACAGTTTGTGGCGCAACATCATCGCTGCAAGCTCCACGTCAGCGGCGGGTAGCAATACCACGGCAACACGAGGAGGGAGTCTCTTCCTTGGACGACAGTGGCAAACGCCAAATCGGCATCACAACCGCAACGGATCGTTGGGCCTGTTTGTCGCCACGATGCCGCGAATCCTGTCAGATTCTCAGTCGTTCCTTCAAACGCCACCATCGGTCCAACAACTTGAACAGCCGCCGGCTCTTGATAAACAACAGCTCCCGCCGGCGCTCTCGTAGCTCCTCGCGCAAATCTTCGATGCAAGAGAAAACGTAATCCATGTTCGCCAAGTATAGCTCGCGATGGTTCTCAAAACGCTGCACCATCGCAGCGATCCGCTGCTCGCGGGTCATTCGATGGACCATTGAGTCTGAATGCTGACGATAGTAGAACATCGTTTCGGGAAGGCGATGCACCGTCCGCCCGAGTTCGAAGATGGACAACCAGAAGTCGTAGTCCTCCCCGCCGTAAATCATGTTCGGATTGTAGCCCTTCGTCTTGCAATAGTCCTCCATGCGGAAGAATGCCGAGCAAAAGAACATACTCGTCAAGAGAAACTCCGGGAATGAGAATGGCGGCAACTCACACTTGACAGATATTTCACCAAAAGTCTCCGCTTCGCAGTAAACGATGCCGACCTGCTTGTCGCGATCAAGCACCTCTACCGCGCGCTCCATGTATCGAGGGCCAATCTTGTCATCCGCATCCAGCGGCAAGATATAGTCGCCGCGTGCTTCCCCGATGGCTGTGTTGCGCGCCGTCGCGAGGCCGCGGTTGGCGGTGTGAATGACGCGCGTCTTGGGCCGGTTGAACCCGGCGAGAATCTTGTTGGTCTGCTCGTCCGTGGAACCGTCGTTGATGATGATGATTTCGAAGTCCTCATAAGTCTGCGCCAACACCGAGTCAACGGCTTCATTCAAATACTCCCCTTGGTTGTGACAGGGAACGATGACAGAAACTCTTACGTCGCACTTGCTCATGACTTTCTCCAGTTGTTCATCGTGAACACACTCACTCCGCCCCCGTTCGCCGGAACAACCAGACCTGATAAATGCTTGCCGAATACTTCATCGCACTCATGACACAGCTCATCCGGAACGTTTCCAACAACCGCATCAGCTTCTGGCTCACACAAAGCCGGTTTAAGAACGACATCTTCTGCATCTCCAAGTAAACCCGGTCGTGCGCCAGCACCGTGAAGCCGTGTCGCTGAAACAGCACCCGCACTTCCCGCTCTGTCAACCACTCCTCGACCGGCTGTCCCGTTGCGCCCAATCGCGTCTTCCAATGCTCAAACTGCTCTGCGAGCGGCGTCGTCAAGACCAGATGACCGTCCATCACCAAGCACTTTCGCAAATCTTCCACGAATGGATCCTTATCTTGCACATGCTCGATCACCTCGGAGTTGATGACGACGTCATAGGGCTTGAAGGATGGATTGCGCAACAAGTCACCCACCATCCCGGCGCGAAAACTCAGCGCCGGATAAAGTTTTCGCGCCTGCTCTATGGAGCCGGCCACCGGATCAATCCCGTCGCATTGGCCGTAAGCACTGGCTTGATGCGTCAGCCAGCCGCGGCCACAACCAACCTCGAGTATCCGCAATCGCGGCTGGCCCGCCATCTCGCGCGGATGGGCAATGTCGCTCAGATATTCGCCGACCTTCGCCCACCGTCGCGCCTCGTCGGGATTTGGAAATGGCGTGGACCAATACGGGTCTTTCGTGAAAAACGCGGTGTAGAATGACTCTGTTTGATCAGGTGAAATACTCATTGGACTGCTCTCGTCGCTGGTGTTCCGGCAATGCTCAGGCGTAAACAGGCTCCGCGCCAGTCTCAACCCAGTTCAACATCTGCCCCACACGCTTTTCCATTGTATGGAATTGCCGGACCTTACGAAGAGCGTTGGCTCCGATGCGCCGTCCGAAACCGGGTTCCTTTAGAATGTGCTGAATATGATCCGCCAACTCGTCTGGCTCCTGGTAAAGCAGGATTTCATTGCCATCTTCAAAGAGCCTCTTGGTTCTCGGACGATCAGGGATTTCCCAGGAGATCACTGGACACTCGACGGCCATCGCTTCCACCACCCGACCTGCATAGGCCTTTACCATGGAAGGCAGGTTAACGACCGCGACGCCTGTTTGCATGCCACGCTGCCAGCGCACAAAACATTGGCGGCGAATGTGGCGTAACGCCCACAGGTAGGCACCGAATGCGGCTGTTTCAGCAACACCCACGCGGCGCAAATAACGCGGCACCACCCATTGCAACGCGTCGAAGAGAAACGGATATGGCGTTCCCTGCTCCGACGACGGCTGTCTTACCAACAAGCCTTTCAGTTTGGGGATATCCAGCCAAGCGGCGCGATTTCCGTAAAGTGCGCCGCTGAATACTGCGGCTTGATGCAAAGAAGCGGCCTTTCGTTCTCGGATAAACCGCAACGGCACCGCTGGCGGCCATAATATGGCGGAAGCCAACCGCTTTGCGTTGATATTCTCGGCGTCGCGCTCATCAGACGCCCCGGCGTGCGTAAAATACCTCATGCGCTGTTCGACCAACTGTTTCCGTTGCGCAAACAATGGCTGTATCTTGCGCTCTTCGGGAGTGTATTCCAGCGACTCAGCCAAAAAGGCGACCCGCACGGGCGCGAGACCGGCAACCCATTCCAACATGTCGTCGTCCAACGGAGCATGCACGGCATCAACCCAGACCTGATCAAACTTCCTGCCCGCACAAATCTTCCTCGCGCAAGAAAACCAAGGCGATGTGATCGAAACAACCTGAATCCCATGCGCCCGCAATCCTTCCTCGAAACCGAGCTGGGCTGTATAAGACCAGTGGCGTGCTTCGACACGCCAATTCGTAAACTCTTTAACCAATAACAATACGCGCATCTTCGGGTGGGCTTGCATGAAGATCGCCTGGTGTTTCTGGCTCGCAGGCGTTACGACCACCGATGAGCTTCGTGTGCCTTCAGAAACCCCAACTGGAGCATCAACTCTCGTAATCTCATCGAACCAATCATCTTGTTCCTATAATACTCGGGAACACCCACCCCGCCTTTGCTGATCCATCATAGCTCTCGTCATTGATGATGGTAGGACAGCAATGACTTGTTAAGTCACGCCGACTTCAGGTGGCTTGGAATGTTTAGATATTTCGCATCCGGCTTTGAGCTTTTCACCTTTTGCCAGCAGGTTCCCGTCTTTCTCATTGCCCAGAAGCCTTGCCACACGGAAACCAACCCGAAACGTTCCCCGATCGCCAGCGTGACGCCAGGATGAAACCATTCACTCGTCCTTGGATCGCAAACATAGTCCGAAGCTGAGTGATTTCTCGCGTTCTCCATGTCCACTTCCGATGTCTGGAGTTCGAGGTCGTCGCCACAGAGGATTCCGCCGTCACGAACCAACGGCGATGCGTTTTTCAAGTCTGCCACGACGCTCGCGTAATCGTGCGCCCCATCCACAAACACGAGATCAAATGTCTCAGGCTTGAGCAGTGGAAGGATGTCGCCGCTTTGACCTCTCATTACTTTGATGAGGGAGTAAAATCCGGAAGAACGAATATTATGCAGGAACAAGTTGAATATATCGCCGCTCTTCAACGCGGCATCCATCGCTTGGTAGACTTCGGCATCGCGAACGAGGTTGTCCACATAGCTCTCCCAAGGATCAACGCATACCACACAACCCCGCCCTTTGTTGAAAGATTGGACTGCACTAGCCCATGTAATGGCGGAACCTCCAGCCCACGATCCGATTTCCAAGATTCGATACGAACCGTCACCGATTCGGGCACATTCCTCCTCCACCAAAGCCCGCATATAAGCGTGACGGACCGACACGCCCTGCCGAGCCGCCATAATGGGACCGAAATAAGGTCTTCGCTCTTTGATACATTGACGAAAGCGCGCCTTTTCTGCTTTCTCACGCATCCACGGAGCCTCTTTGATCACACTGGGCGTCCTCAGAAAACAGTAAGCCTTCCACAGTCGCGGCAAGTGGGTTTGCAATCCGCCCTTGATGGTTTCTTTCAAGCTTTTCTTCATGATGTCTGCTTGGGCTGATGAGGACAACGTTCGTAACTCCACGTGGAATATCCATTCACCAGTCCAGTGCATGAAGGCCTTGGTGTAAGCCCCTGCTCCGAGAAATCCAGAACCTGTAGTGTGCCAGCGTTGACGTTCAGCACATTGCTACGGCCAAGATGCTGTAGGCACGCGGCTCCCAATCGGAGTCTGTAAGAACCAGGCCTCAGATCATTCCGCAGCTTGAAGGCAATCTCATATCGGCCGGGTTCCAGCGTCCACGATGACTGCGGCTTACTGTCAACTATGTCGCTGTGAATCGTCAGAATATCAGTGTCATAAATCGTCTTGATGCTCGCTCCGAAAACCAAGTCCCTGAGCGGCTCAAATACTTCCACGTCCGCGACCATGGAGATCGGCTGCTGCCAGTGAACAGTGAAACTGTTCCCCGGTGCGTTCAGAAGCTGAAGGCTCCGAACGCGGACTTGGTTGGTGGTGCCGGAGTCGTGATCCGCATCGGTCAGCACTGTTTTCGCCGCGCCCACCTTGCTCGCGCTCACATATCCCGCGACGACCCCGTCCACCGCGCCGCTGGCCTTGATGCGACCGGATTCAAGCAGCACGGCCTTCGAGCACAGCGCTTTGACGGTGCTCATGCTGTGACTGACCACCAGCACGGTTCTGCCTTCACGGGCAACATCTTCCATTTTTCCGATACATTTCCTTTGAAACTCGATATCGCCGACAGCCAGCACCTCATCCACCAGCAGAATTTCCGGTTCGAGATGCGCCGCGACGGCGAAGGCCAGCCGCACATACATGCCGCTGGAGTAAAACTTCACAGGTGTGTCTATGAATTTCTCGACCTCGGCGAATGCGACGATTTCGTCGAATTTACGGGCGATTTCGGCGCGTTTCATGCCAAGGATTGAGCCGTTGAGGAAGATGTTTTCGCGGCCGGTCAACTCCCGGTGGAAGCCGGTGCCAACCTCCAGCAAGCTGGCAATGCGGCCGTGGTATTCGATGTGGCCGGTGGTGGGCGGAGTGATGCGGGAGAGGATTTTCAGCAGGGTGCTCTTGCCAGCGCCGTTGCGGCCGATGATGCCGATGACTTCGCCCTGATTCACCTCGAAGCTGACGTCCTTGAGCGCCCAGAAATACTCCGGAGACGCAGAGAGATGATGTTCGTGAACCTGCTGAAGCGTTGGATGGCCTTTGCTGTTCCGTCGGAACAGGCCCTTGGCCCAATCGCTGATGTCTGCACGCAAGTTGGTGCTCAGCGGCGCGGCGCCGCCGTAACGGTAACGCTTGCCGAGGCCGAAAATTTGAATGGCTATGTCACTCATGACGGAGGAACTACGGAATGCACGGAATACACGGAAGCCTGGAAGGTCATCCATGATCCGCAATTCATAATCCGGTTTTCGTGCATTTCGTGCATTCTGTGGTTACAGGATATCGGCCAGCTTCGCTTCGCGTTTGCGGAAAAACCAGGCGCCGACCGCCAGATAGACGACCGCCATCAACGCGCAGGAGCCGATCAACTCCCACGGCAACGCCACGCCTTGCAGCGCGGCGCGATAGCCGGTGACAACACCAGCCATCGGGTTGAGGAACAGCCAGTCCTGCGCCCACGCCGGCAGACGCGAGGCGGGATAGATCACCGGCGTGGCCAACATCCAGACTTGCACGAGAAACGTGACGCCGTGCTTCACATCGCGGTATTGGGCGTTGAGCGCGCCAAGGGCCAGACCGAAGCCGAGAACGGTCATGGCCTGGATGGCCAGCAACAACGGCGTGACGGCAACCAACTGCCAGTGCCAGTAGCCCATCCAGAGCGCGGCGGCGTTGAGCAGCGTCCAGCCGATGGCAAAGTCCACGAACGACGTGCAGACGACCGCGCCTGGCACAACCAAGCGCGGAAAGTAGATTTTGCTGATGAGGTGGGCGTTGTTCTCCATACTCATCGCCGAGGAAGAGAGCGCGGTGGCGAAGGTGTTCCAAGACACGAGCGCGCCGAGGTAGAAGATGGCGTAAGGCAGCCCGTCGGTCGGCATTCTGGCAATGCCGCCGAAGATGCCCGCAAACGCGCCGGCCATGAACAGCGGTTGGAGGATGACCCAAATGACGCCGAGGGCGGTCTGTTTATAGCGGACCTTGATGTCGCGCTCCACGAACGTCCAAAAAAGCTCGCGGTAATCCCAAAGGTCCGCCAGAAACTGCCGGAACCGTTCGTGCCGGTCGGCGGAAATTCTGGTGATTGTGTTCATGTGTGACAGAGATCAGAAGTCAGAAGTCAGTAGAAACTCTGATCGTTGATCATGCTGCCCAGCATTTTGCCAACTTCATCGCAATGGGACTTCTGACTTCTAACTTCTGTCCTCCAAACAAGCTACCGCCCTTCAGGTGCATCCCGTAAACTTCCGGGACTCCCGCTCCGTCGTCCTTCGTCAATCCGAAGGTCATGACTTGTTTTGACGGCGGCCCGGCGATGGACCGCCTCACTCCGATTCGATGCCTACAACAAATGATCCAGCAACGGGTTGTTCAAGAGCCCGTTGATCTTTGCGTGAAATTGCCGCGCCCGCTGCAATCGCTCGGTCACCACTCTGGTTTCCTCGCGTTCGGGTTGGGGGGAATTCTTCAAAGCGTCCGCCAGCGTCGTCTCGACGTTTTCGAGTCGCACTGCCGCCGTGTCCATTTTCTTGCGCAACGTCGCCAGCACTCCCTGCCGCAGCATTGCTTTGAAATCGGTCTCTGCTTCGTAGAAATCCCGCCGGTCGCTTTTGACCCAAACGTGCTTCACTGCGGACCAGTTCTCAAGTTGCCGCACGGTGGTGCTGACACTGGCTTTGCTGACGCCAAGCTCTTCTGTGATCTCGTCCAGACACAGCGGCCTCGGGCTGAGATAAAGCAAAGCGAAGACCTGCCCAATCACCTGCCCCAAACCGAAGGACTGTGTAGTGTGCCCGCCTGATTCGATAAACCGGAGGCAAGCTGCGGACAATTCCGGCGATTCGACATGCTCTGCAAGGGCTTTCATATCGTTCAGTATGGACTGAACGTAGTTAACAATCTCCAAGCCTCGTTAGCAAGTGTATTTTCAGCAGTTTTCAGACGCCTCATTCCTCAAGACTCAAGGCGGTGTCGTCCGCCCGCTGGCCCACAAGATCGCCATTGTCACAACCACCCAAGCGGCGCATGCCAGCAGCAACGGCCAATCGCTCCACACCAGCCGTGCCGGTTGGTCCGCCCCCCGCTGCTTGTAAAGCAAGCACAGGTAACGCCATACCCCAGCCACCACCAGCGCCATCGTGCAAGCCATGGCCAGCGGATGCTTGCCGCTAGTGACAAAGATGGCGTAACTCGCCAAGGTCGCAACTACCGCCACAGCCAGAGTCCCATCAAGCATCCGTTCTGTGTAATGATCGAACACCGACCGGTGTTGCGCCGAGTCCTCGCCGTGCGCCAGCAATTCCCCGCGACGCTTGCCCGCGCCCAACAGCAACGCCAACGAAAACACGCAACTGATCGCGTAGCCGCTCGCTGTCACCCCCACTGCGGCGCAGCCCGCAAAGACCCGCACAAGGAACCCCACGGCCACGCAAATCACGTCCAGGAAAACGACGTGCTTCAGCCACTTCGAATACGCCACGTTCAACAACAAATAGACCACCGCCCAAACCGCAAATTCACGGCCCAGCCATGCGCACGTCGTTGCCACCGCCGCTCCCACGACGGCCAATCCCGCCGCCGCCGCCTTCCTGCCGAGTTCTCCGCTGGCAATCGGCCGCTGTCGCTTTTGCGGATGCTGCCGGTCCTGAGGCCGGTCACAAACGTCGTTGATCACATACGCCATCCCCGACAAACCGCAAAACGCCGCGAATGCCAGCAGCGCGTTGCCGATCGCCGCCGGATCACGAAATTGATAGGCAAAAACCAGTCCCGTGAAAACGACGAGGTTCTTCGTCCATTCCCAAGGCCGCAGACTGATCAGGAAAGCGCGCGCATTGTTTGACTTGGCATTGTCGTTGGTGGACATGGCTCAATAAAACAATGCGTGGCGGTCAACCCGCGCCGCTGCCGTCCTCCATAAACACGAACACCAACTTTTTCGGGCCGTGGACGCCTAGCACCAGCGTCTTCTCGATGTCCGTCGTCCGGCTCGGTCCCGTGATGAACATCAGACTCGCCGGCGAAGCGCCCGGCCGGAGGCGGTCGGCGAACCGCTCGAACACGGTTTCCATGTCCGGCGACAGTTGTGCCTCGCTGCCCAAGACCACATGCGTCGGCGCCGTCAGCGTGCTAAGCCTGCTTTCCACCGGCCCGCTAAACACCACCACCGTGCCTGTCTCGGCAATCATCGCGTCACATCCCGTCAGCGCCACATCCGCCTCGCGCGGGTCCTGGCACGTCGCGCGCGCCGCCCACGACCGGCACACCGGATGAGCCGACACAAAAACCCTGCCCGTCAGCAACGAATCGAGATCGGCCAGCGCCGCCACGGTTCCACCCGTTTGGGCCAGACGTTGTTCAAATTGTTGGCGTAGCGGATTCATGCAAGGACTCGCGCACGCTGCGCTTCATGGAATGAGGCTAAAGGCACCGGCAGCTCGGCGCAAGCGGGAACGGAAAAGGAGATGAAATAGCAGCCGGGCTGCCGCCGGCAGTTTGGTGAGACTACTATTTTGGCGCTTCCTCTTTCCACATCTCATGGAACGACTTCCTAGCCAGCGGCGGCAAATCCCGCGTCTCGGTCCACGGTTTGCCAAGCCGGTTCAATATCGCCGGGCTGAACAGCCTCCGCGCGACAATGCTGCCGAAACCGTAGAGCGCAGGATGACTCATCGCCACGCGCCACGCCCACCAGACCAGCCGCTGCCAACGCGGCGTGTAACCGCGGTCCGCCGCCAGTTTCCGTTGCCAGAGCAGCGCGTGATGAATGTCAATCTTCACCGGGCAGATATCCGCGCAAGCACCGCACAGTGAACTGACGAACGGCAGCGTTGCCGCTTGCTCCGTGTCCCACAGCGCCGCGGACCAAACCGAGCCAATCGGCCCATTGTAAACCGACTGGTATGCATGGCCGCCGATGCGGTGATAAACCGGACACGTGTTCGAGCACGCGCCGCACCGGATGCAGCAGAGCGCCTCGCGCAGATGCGGGTCGCGCAACATCGCGCGGCGGCCGTTATCCAGCAAGAGCACGTGAACCTCATCCGGCCCGGTCGTTTCTTCACCGGCGGCGCGCTTCCGCGGGCCGTTGATCAACGTCGTGTAGGCCGTCAGCCGCATCCCCGAACCGCTGCGTGCCAGCAGCCGCAACAGATGCGCCACATCCTTCAACGCCGGCACGACCTTCTCGATGCCGGTGATGGCTACATGAACGCGCGGCCCTTCCTTTGCTGGCAGCGTGGTGCACATGCGGCCATTACCCTCGTTGGTCACGAGCACGAGGCTGCCGGTCTCGGCCACGCAGAAGTTCGCGCCGCTGATGCCAAGCCGCGCCGTCAGGAACTCCCGCCGCATCGCGTCGCGCGCGATCAGCGTGAGCTGCGTCGGGTCGTTCGTGAACGGCACGCCGAGCTTGTCCGCCAGAATCCGGCCAACCTCGTCGCGCGACAAATGCACGATCGGCGCGGTGAGATGGAACGGCGGCTGGCCGCAAAGCTGCGCGATGTATTCACCGAGGTCGGTTTCCATCGCGCGGATGCCCTCAGTTTCCAGCGCGCGGTTGAGGTGAATCTCCTCCGTCACCATGGACTTCGACTTGACCGCGGTGGTCACACCAATCCGTTTGGCGATGGCCACGACGTAGAGGCATGCCTCTTCCGCCGTCGCCACCCGCACCACACGGATGCCGTTGGCCGCCGCCGCGCGCTCGAACTGGTTCAGGTATTCGTCGAGCCGATCGAGCGCGCCAGCGCGGATGTCGTGCGCCCGCTGGCGCATCGCCTCCCAATCGGGAAACTCTGCGACCGACTGCCGGCGTTTGTCCAACGCGAGATTCAACGCGCGCGCCAGTGTCGCGCGTCGCTGCTCTTCGAGCACGGGCGTGTGCATCATGGCGCGCCTCCGAGAAGTTCGGCGAGATGGATCGGCCGCACTTTGGAGTCGCGTCGCGTCAGCAATCCACCGATGTGCATCAGGCAGCCGCAGTCGCTGGCGACAACATAGCGTGCGCCGGTCCGTTCGATGGCCGCCACCTTGTCCTCGCCCATGACGGTGGAAACCTCCGGGAACTTGACACTGAAAACGCCGCCGAAGCCGCAGCACGTTGGCCCGTCGTTCAACTCGACGAAGTCCAGCCCTTTCACGGCGCGCAGCAGTTGGCGCGGCTGTTCCCGGACGCGCAGTTCGCGCAACAGGTGGCAGGAGTCGTGATACGTCACCCGTTCGTTGAACGTGGCGCCGAGGTCGGTGACGTTCAGACGGTCCACAAGGAACTCGCTGAACTCAAAAACGCGAGTGATGAATGAGGAGTGAGGCGCGAGGTCCAGCAGCTCCGGGTAAAAGTTTCGGACCATCGCCACGCAGGAGCCGCTCGGCGCGACGACCGCCTCGAAGCGGTCGAAGACCTGGATGAACCGTTTCGCCAACGCCGCCGCCTCCGAGCGCACGCCGGCGTTGAACGCCGGCTGGCCGCAGCAAGTCTGCTCCGCCGGGTATTCGACGCTGTGGCCCAGCCGTTTCAGAATCCGCGCCACCGCCAGCCCGGCCTGCGGGAAAAACTGGTCCACCAAGCAGGGGATGAAAAGTCCAATCTGCACGCGGCGACTTTAGTGGAGGCCAGCCCGACGGTCAACGGCGCCGGTTTGGTTGGGAGCATGTCACTTATAAAGCGCCCGCGTCTCTACGGACGAGGTGAGGGGGGAGCCGTCAACTGTTTGATCTTGTTCTTGATGAACGCCACCGGCGCACCGGGATACCATTTGAGTGTGACCCTGGTTTGCAGTTCGGCCACCGCTTTCTCTTTTTCGCCGCGTGAGGCGTGAAACATGCCCAGACGCTCGTAATAAAGAAAGTAGCCGGGATTCATGGAGAGCGCCCGCAGGTGGCTTCCCTCGGCTTCTTTCCATCGCTTCAGAAACTCCAACGCCTGAGCCTGTCGCGACACCGGCTCGGCCTCCAGCGGGTTCAGTTTTTCGGCGTTCCGATACCATTGCAAGGCCCGTTCGGCTTGGGCATTGGCATTGTTCGGGGCAAGCCGCGCTTCGTTCAAGGTGATGTCGCCGAGCAACAGGGCCACGTGATAATTGCCGGAGTCCCATTTCCATGCCTGTTCCGCCGCGGCGCGAGCACCGGCCAAATCGGCCTTTTCATGGCGCATCTCCGCCAGCCATTGGGACAAGCATGAGACACCGTTCGGCAGGGCCACCGTCGCGTTGGCGGCCACAAAGAGGACAATGAGCGCCGTTAGAACCCGGCGCGCGGTGATTCCCAAGTCAACGGGTTTAATCACAGGAGGCCACGGCTTGGTTCCGTCCGGAGGATCCTCGTTCAGGCGGCGCGCGTGGCCGGCAAGCATTCCCATCGCCATGATGACCGTGAGCGTCAACGCGTAGGCGCTGAAGTGAAGGTTGAAATCCACCGCCGAGTGCAACATGCAGGCCACGACAGCGGTCACGCTGCCGAGCAACCACGCCGGCCGACCGGCCCGGTCCGTATCGAGCCAGTAAGGCCAGTGCCAGCCTGAATGTTCGGCGACACCGCGCTGACGCCAGCGACAATGGATTCGCCACGCCGTCACGAGAAAGGCGCCAACGAGCAACCCCATCAGGACGAAGCCCGCGATCCCATAATCACAAAGCGCCTGGAGGTAGTCGTTGTGAACGTATTGCGGGATATGCTGGTCCACCGGGTCCCGGTAGCGGCCGTAAATGGCGTTGAAGATGGCCGGCCCAGCGCCGAACCACGGATGATCTAGGGTGATTTGCCACGCCGCCTGCCACATCCACGAGCGGCTGGCTTCAAACCAACTCAGATTCTGCTCCGGACTCAAAAACCGCTCACGCAATGTTTCAAAACCAAAGGCGCCACCTACGCCTCCCAGCGCGCCCAGCAGCACAATCAGCAGGGCAGGCCACCAGCGTCGGGTAACACCGCGCGCCACGGCAGCCACCACGAAGACAAGCATGATGCCTGCGGTAACGTAACCGCCGCGCGATCCGGCGAGCACGATGCCGCCGATTATCACGCAGGCGGCGTAAGCCAGCACGATGCGTTGCGCGGCCCCGCGCCCTGACCACAGCAGATGCGCCATCGCGACCGCCAGCGCCAGTTCGAGGTAGCCGACGAAGTGATTCGGGTTGTAAAACGTCCCGCGCACCCGCTGGAGACTGTCCTCATACGGAAACCACCAAACCATTTGGATGCCACGCAGCCAATTGATAAGACCGTAGGCTGTGATGCCAACGGCGATCGCCATCAAGACCCAAAGCAACGCGTTTTGCCGTTGCCGGCGGAAGAAGTGCTGGGTGACCAGGAAATAGACGGAGGCATACATCAACACCAGCAGCATTTCCTGGCGCGAGATCCATTCCACAGGCGACACGGCGTAGCGCGCCACCACGTAGGCCACACCAACCGCGAGCGGCAGATCCAACGGCGTGCGAATCCAAGCGAGCTTCTCGGCCACGGCTACTCGCGCGGCCCATCCCAGCAACGCCACCAGTGTCAGCATTTCGAGGATGTCACAAGCCCACGGTTGGATGGCGCCCAGCGCCAGCACCGCGAAAACCAGCATCAGACAAAGGGTGCAAAAAACGACGCGCTCACCGGAACGTTCAACAACACCACGCCACCCGGCCGCCGTGCTGACTTCGTTCGAGGAGCGTCGGCGATGGCGACGACGTTCAGTCACAGGAGGCATAAAATACGGTTACACACCACCAACGGCGAGGCACGAAGAAACTTAAAAGGCCGATTTGGGAATCATGATAGTGTCACCCGGCAAAAGCGGGATGTCCAGTTCCGGATTCCGCTCGATTTTCACGCAATCCACTATGGTCTGTTTGCCGTTGCGGGTGAGCACAACCTCGCGCCTCTTGGCAAACTCGCTGAAACCGCCTGATGACATAATGACTCGATAAACAGTCATGTCTTCGCGATAAGGCACGGCCCCGCCCTGTCCTCTCATTTCGCCGGAGAGGTAAACCATGCGCGGGGTCTGCAATACAACGGTGACCGTCAAGTAACTGTAATAGCGCGGCACGTAAACCTTGCGAATGGCGTCCTGTGCCTGATTCACCGTCAGGCCGACTATTTTGACCTTGCCGACAAAAGGCAGCTCAATGTTTCCCTCTTCGTCCACCATCTTGATGTGTTCCTCGCGGCCGGTGGCCATGTCGAGTCGAACCACTATGTTGTCAGCCGGGCGGAACGCGCTCGCCTCAGCCACAGCTGGCGCGCTGTATTGGGTGGAAGGATCAAACTTCTTCTCAGGCGGCGGTTGCGGACCATGCAAGATTCCACAGCCCAGCGACCCCGCGGCGATCATCGCCAGGGCCAACAAGCTGACAGCTTTGAGAGATTGGCGAAAGTTCATCGTCAACAGAGAATAAACGAACACGGGTTAATAGGTGCCCTTGGTTTCCGAATCCTCCGGCGTCTTTTCCGCTTCTTCCGGATGGGCTTCCTCGGAGCGCGAATAATGGTCGTAGTAGGCGTTGTAGTAGTAGTAGCTCTCGTCGTGACTCATGACGATGGCGTTGAGCACCACGCCGATCAAACGACCGCCAACATTTTCGACCGCCTGTTTGGCGCGGGCGGGCATCGCGCGCGGATACTTGCGATACTGGATCACCAGCACGGCAAAATCCACTTCACTGGCCAACACGCTGGCGTCGCTGACGCCCATGATCGGCGGGCTGTCAAACAACACCAGGTCGTAGCGCATCTTCAGGTCTTGAATGAGGTCGCGCATCTTCTGGGACTTGAGAATGCCGATGGCGATCTTGGGCAGTTTGCCGCTGGGCAGAAAGGAGAGATTCGGCACGTTGGTGTTTTGGATGCAATCCTCCACCTTCACGTCGTTCATGAGCACGTCGGTCAGGCCGATCTCGTTGGAAAGGCCGAATCGCTTGTGCAGCGTCGGCCTGCGCATGTCCGAGTCCACGCAGAGCACTTTGTCGCCATTCTGCGCGCAAACCACCGCCAGATTGAAGAGCGTGGTGGTCTTGCCCTCACCGGCGCCAGCGCTGACGACTGTGATGCTGTTGGCCTGCGGGTCTTTCTTGCCAAATTCGATGTTGGCGCGCAGCACGCGATAAGCTTCGGCGTGCGGCGAATCCTGGCCGACCGTGGAAAGCATTTCGATGTTTTGCGGAATCACACCCAATACGGGCAATCCCAGATAGCGCTCGACATCGTCAATGGTCTTCACACTGGTATCGAGATACTCGATGAAGAATGCCAGCATCACGCCCAGCACGAGGCCGGCAATGGCAGCCAACCCGAGGTAAAGAGGCACGTTCGGCTTGACCGGCGCGGTCGGCGGCCGGGCCTGATCAATGATCTCCACGGCCGTGCGCGGCACCTTGATGCTGATGGCCTCCTGATTGACGCGCGTCTTGATAGCGTCACGCATGGTGACTTGGAATTCCAGTTCCTTCTGCGCATTGTCAAAGGGAATGTATTTGGTTGGCTCCCGCTCGATGGACGTGGCGTGGGCGGTGCGCAGTTCGCTCTCCATCGCCTCTACTTTTGCCCGGTTCACTTCATAGCCGATGACCAACCCCTTGCGCATGACGTTGATGGCTTCATCGAGTTGCTCATCCAGTTTCTTCTGGGTGGCGACTGCATCTTTAACAATGGGGTGTTCCGGGCCGTAGGTTTGCAACAGTTTTACCAACTGGAGTTCTGCCGATTGCAGCGCGTTCTGAAGATTGGCAATGGTCGGATCCCCGATGATGGTCGGTGACGCGCGCTTCAATTCAGCGTTGGTTAGCTTCTGGATCTGGTCGTTGCGCGTCTTTTCCACCAACATCTGAATCATGGCCGTGCTGCGGTCTCCATGAAGGCGCTGGATGGTTTCGTCGTTAAGACGGGAGCGATTGCCGATGACATCCAAATCGAGGTCTTTGCGGAGTTCGTTGACCTTTTGTTGCGCAGCTTCCACCAGTTTCTGTTGCGAGTTGTATTCTTCGCGCAGTTTCTCAAGGCCCATTTCGATCTGGATGGTAGGCTCTTCCAACCGGCTGTCGCGGTAAATGAGCGCCATGGAATTCGCGAGATCCGCGGATTCGACCGGATCCGTGGAGTAAACCCCCAGTTCAACCAGGCTGGAGTTGCGCACCGGCATGACGTTGAGACGACCGCGGAGGATCTGAAACGCCTGTTCCTTCGCCATGGATTCCGGCCCACCGATCTGCCACTTGGCCACCAGTTGTTCCTTGGCCACCGTGCGATAGCCGATCTTCTGCGACCGCATGATCTCCACTTGGTCCATTTGGAAAATCGGGTCGTAACCGCCAGACGCATTCGCATCAAAAATCTGAACCGTCACCTTCTCGCGTTCGATCTTCATGCGCACGCTGGCGTAGTAAATGCGCGGCAGCGAAAACGTCACCGCCGCCGCCGTCAGCAACACCAACAGAAAGACGCTGAGGATAATGGCTTTGCGCAGCTTGATGACGCGCCAATAATCAAGAAAATGTATCTTTGTCTCTTCCGGCATAATGACAATCAGCTCCACCGCGCTCAGGAACGCAAAGCAGCCTGACCCTTCAAAGTTAACATCACGACGCGTAACTGCTTAACGCAGGACCAGCAAAATATCAAGGGAAGAAACGGAAACGGCCAACGCTCATCGAAACTGCCTTGCCTGCCTCTGCGTTTGATGATAGGTCTTTCAAAAAGACCGGAAAATGAAGCGTCTCATCCACCTCCTTGGAATCAAGACCGGCCGGAAACTGCCGGAGCGAATCGACGAGGGATTTGTCATCCCGCGTTGCCAGGGAATTCTGGACAGTGGCCAAACCAAGACCGTTTGAACCGTCATGCCACTGCCAGAGGAAACATCCACAAAGTCCCCAGCTTCCGGCTTCCCCAAGCTCTCGGTCATTACCCCTTCCCTCAATCATGCGAGATTCCTGAGGGACACGATTGAATCAGTCCTGGCCCAGTCGTATCCGAATGTCGAACACATCATCGCGGATGGTGGCTCCACCGACGAGACGGCTGCGATTCTGAAGGAATACGGCCCTCGCATCCGATGGGTTTCCGAACGGGAGAAGGACGAGAACGCCATTCTGGAGGCCTACCGGAAGGCATTTGCTCTATCGAGCGGCGAATACATCATCCAATGTTGCGTCAGCGACGGCTTTATCAACCAGAACTGGTTCCGGATGTGCGTGGCCGCTCTTGAGGCGGACCCGGAAATTTCTCTCGTGTGGGGACTGGACCAGTATATGTCGGAAGACGGCAATCTCGGAAGAGTGGTCCCGCCGGAATTCCTGAATAAACCCGCGCCCCAAAAAAAAGACTTCCTCGCGCTCTGGTTCGCCCACGGCACCTGCGTTCCCGAGCCGAACTACTGCATCCGCCGCGCGGTCTTTGACGCCTGCTTCCCGCAAAAAAACTGCCAGGACCCGATGAGTTACAACCCGACGCATACGTTCAACTACCGGTTCAACACCCTGGGCTATCTGCCTTGGTTTCTGCCCGTCGTGGCCAATTACTGCCGGGGGCACGGAGGCCAGCGCGGGATCCATCTGCGCGAGAAGGAAACCCAAGTCCATCGGTATTATCTGGATGCTGTCAGGCGATACCAGAAGGACGTGCTCACAGGCAGGACGCGGCACCTGTTCCGGGACGGCCAGTCCCGCGTCATTGGCGAGATCGGCCCGCGCGATTTGCCGGCCTTGAAGAAGAGCATTTTCTCTTTTCGTTTGAAACACAGTCTCCGAAAAAAGCTACAGAGAATCCTCGATCGCCTCTGACGAAACCGCGCGCCAGAAAGGCCAGCAGCCGAGCCGCGAGGAATCGAAGCGCGAAGCGGGGATTGACTCCTGTTCCCGCCGCCCGCATCATCCGTCCAGCGCGATGGAAAACGTGATCAATGTCCTGCGGTTTGGGTGGCCTTACCTGCGGCGGTATTGGCGCCGGCTGCTTTTGGGCGTTCTGCTCGCGGCCGTCTTCGGGATTTCCAACGGCATCTTTGTCTGGGCGACCAAGACGGTGTTCGAGCGCCTTGCACCCAACACAGCCAACCCCCTGTCCGCGACCACATCCATTCCCGGCACCACTTCTTCCTGGGCGGTCGAGGTCAAGACCACCGCCGACCGGGTCTTGGATCCGTGGCTGCCGCTGATGGGCCGGCCGCTGGATTGGAAGCAAGTCCTCGGCGGTCTGCTGCTGCTCCCGCTGCCGGTGCTCCTGCGCAGCGTGGCGGGGTATCTCAGCGGTTACTGTTTGATGTGGTCCGGCGAGCGGATGCTCAACGACCTGCGCACCGCCGTCCTCAAGAAGCTCAACACCTTGTCGCTGGATTATTTTCACCGCTCCACCATGGGCGACCTGCTGACGCGCATCCACGGCGATACCACCATCCTGCGGAACTGCCTTTCCAACGGATTGTCCGACGCGGTCAGGGACCCGACGACCATCGTTACCTTGTGCGCCACGCTGTGCTGGATTGATTGGAAGCTCGCGCTGGCGGTCATGGCGTTCTTTTCCATCGCCATCATTCCCATCCGGCTGCTGAGCAAGAAGGCGCGGCGGGCAACCCAGGGCTTGGTGAACGCGAGCATCCTGCAATCCAGCCTGTTGGTGGAGGCGTTCACCGGCATCCGCGTGGTGAAGGCTTTCTCGCTGGAAGGGGAGCAAATCAGCCGGTTCTGCAATCTTTCAAACCAACTCGTGCATCACGGCATGAAAGGAGTGCAGGCCCGCGGCATGGGCCATCCCGTCATCGAGACAATCTCCATGCTTGGCGTGGGCATGCTCGTGCTGTGGATCATTTACTCCGGCCAGACCATCTCCAACGTCTTCGGTTTTCTGACGGGCACATTCCTCCTCTATCAACCCGTGAAAAGGCTCGCCGCACTCAACATCATGCTCAGCGAGGCCAGCGTCAGCGTCAACCGCCTGATCAACATTTTCAAGGAACAACCCACCGTCAAGGAACCCGCCCAACCGAAGCGGCTGACGCACTTCACCACCGGCCTGCGCTTCGAGAACGTGAGTTTCTCCTACGGCAACCAGATGGTCATCCAGAATGTCAACCTCGACATCCCGCGCGGCTTTAAGCTCGGCATCGCGGGCGAGAGCGGCTGCGGCAAGAGCACGCTCATCAACCTCCTCTTCCGCTTCTACGACCCGACCCACGGGCGCGTCACGATGGACGGCATTGACCTGCGGGAAATCGCTGGCAGCGACCTGCGCACACAGTTGGCGCTGGTCAGCCAGGAAGTCGTGCTGTTCGACCTGACCGTCGCCGAGAACATCGCCTGCGGCCGACGCGGCGCCACCCGCGCCGATGCGGAGCGGGCCGCCCGCATGGCCGACGCGCACGAGTTCATCATGCAACTGCCCCAGGGCTACGACACGCGCATCGGCGAGCGCGGCGTCACGCTCTCCGGCGGCCAGCGGCAGCGGCTCTCCATCGCCCGCGCGTTTGTCCGCGACGCGCCCATCCTGCTGCTCGACGAAGCCACCGCTTCGCTCGACTCGCAGTCGGAAGGCGAGGTTCAGGCCGCCATTGACCGCTTCGCGGAGAACCGCACGGTTGTTTCCATCGCACACCGCCTCTCCACGCTGATGGCCTGCGACCGCATCATCGTTCTCGTGCAGGGACGCATCGTCGAGGACGGCACCTTCACCGAGCTTCTGCAAAAAGGCGGCGCCTTCGCCGCCATGGCCCAGCGCCAGGGCATGCTCTCGACGACCGACCCAGCCTGAAGCCGCGCCGTAGTCCGCCGCTCAACTCGCCAGCTTCGCGTAACGCTCCGAGACGAAATCCCAGTTGATCACATTGTAGAACGCGGCCACGTAATCAGCGCGGCGATTCTGGTATTTGAGGTAGTAGGCGTGCTCCCAGACATCCATCGCCAGCAACGGCACGCGGCCTTTCGAGAGCGGGGTGTCCTGGTTGGGTGACTGTTCGATGACAAGTTGCCTGCCGTCGAGCGAGAGCCACGCCCAGCCGCTGCCAAACTGGGTCATACCGGCCTTGGTGAACTCGGCCTTGAAGTTGTCATAGCTGCCCCACTTCTTCTCAATGGCCTTGGCCAGCTCGCCGGCGGGCTTGCCGCCTTCGTTCTTCTTGAGGCACTGCCAGTAGAGGTTGTGGTTGGCGACGCCGCCACCGTTGTTCTGGACCACCTTGCGAACGTCCTCGGGCACGGCGGATAAGTCGCGCAGCAGGTCTTCGACGCTCTTGCCTGCGAGGCTGGCTTGGCCGGCAACGGCTTTGTTGAGGTTGCCGACGTAGGTCTGATGGTGCTTGTCGTGATGGATCTCCATCGTCCGCGCATCAATGTAGGGTTCGAGCGCATCGAACGCATACGGCAGCGGCGGCAATGTGAACGACCCCGCGGGCGCGGCGTCGGCCGCCTGGGTCTGATTGCGCAGCAGCCACGGCAGGGCGGTTACGGCGGTGAGGAGTGCGGTTTTCTTCATCGCATCTCGGCGTGTCATCATGGTTATTAATCTCCTTTTTTGGTTTTCGTTGTTAATACATTGCGAACCTACAACGAAACCGCAAACCCGCAAGTCGAGGTTCACGGATATTCCCAGCCGGCACCGACGGGCTACAGCTTGGCGCGGATGACTTTGACAATGTCTTCGGGTTCCGGAAACTTCCCCGTTTGCTGCTTGGAGTAAATCTTCTTGCCGTCCACGCTGACTTCAAAGACGCCGCCCGTGCCGGGGACGAGCGTGAGCGATCGGATGTCGGACTTGAACTCATCGAGCAGTCGTGCCGTCAGACCGACGGCTTTCGGCTCATAGTTTCACTGGTAGCAATACTCTATTTCTATTCGCACTGACATAATGCCTCCGCAAATCGCAGCGGAAACTAGGTTGGCCGCGGCGTCGCGTCAAGGCGGCGCGCCGCGGCAATCACGAGAGCTGCCGCAGCCGGCGGAACGCGGCGCCGAGGTGCGAGATCACATCCGAGGCGATCAACGCCTCCTCGCCGATCTCCTGCGTGGCAATGTCGCCGGCAAAACCGTGCATCCAGACGCTCAGTCGCGCGGCGTCGAACGCGGAGAAGTTCTGCGCCAGCAGCGCGCCGATCACGCCGGTGAGCACGTCGCCGACGCCACCGCTGGCCATGCCGGGATTGCCGGTGGAGTTGACGGAAATGTCGCCGGCGGGATTGGCGACGACGGTGCGCGAGCCTTTGAGAACGACGACGGCTTTCGATTCGGCGGCGAACCCCGTCGCGCAACCCCAGCGGTCGCTCTGGACTTCCCCGGTGCTTGTGCCGGTGAGCCGGCCCATTTCGCCAGGATGCGGCGTGATGACCACCGGGCCGCGGGCGTTGCGCAGCCGGGCAGGATTGTTGGCGAGCACATTCAGCGCGTCGGCGTCAATGACCATCGGCTTCGCGCAGTTTTGCAGCAGCCAGTGGACGACGGACTCGGTGGCCTTCGACTGGCCGAGACCAGGACCAATGGCCAGCGCGTCGCACTTTTCCAACATCGGCGCGAGCGCCTCCGGCCCCGCTTCGGCGGGATCGAACGGCCTCGGCATCACCTCGCAACACTGCGAGGCGACGATGGGCCAAACGGCGCGCGGCACAGCGAGCGTCACCAACCCAACGCCGCTGCGCATCGCGGCCTGGCTGCAAAGCACGGCCGCGCCGGTGTAGCCTTCCGAGCCGGCCACCATCAGCAGGTGGCCAAAATCGCCCTTGTGCGCGCTCGGCCGGCGGCTCGGCAGCAGCGTTCGCGCGTCCTCCAGCATGAAATAATCGCGGCCCGGCGGCAACACCGCGGTGAATTTGCTCGGAATGCCGATGTCCACGATGGCGAGCCGGCCGACGTTGTCGAGCGCGACCTGCTGGAGCAACCCGCACTTGGGCAGCCCGATCGTCGCTGTCACATCGGCGCGGACGCATGCGGTGGCGGTCTGGCCGGTGTTGGCGTCCATGCCGGAGGGGATGTCAATCGCCAGCGTCGGCCGTTTGGCGGCGTTGATCAACTCGATGGCTTCGCGCACCGGGCTGAGCGGTTCGCCGCGGGCACCGGTGCCGAGCAGGCCGTCCACAATCAATCCGCAACCAACGAGCAGTTCGGCCACCGGCTCTTTATGATTTGGATCGAGATGCACGATGCGCGGACGGAGTTGCGTGAGTTTCTTCAGGTAATAGAGCGCGTCGCTGGAGAATTCTTCGGGAGCGCTGGTGAGAACAAGTGTGATCGGCCCCCAACCGCGGCCAGCTTTGTAGAGATGTTCCGCCGCGACGATGGCGTCGCCGCCGTTGTTGCCCTTACCGACAAACAACGCCACGCCGTGCTCGCGCGCCACGGTCATCGTCTGGGCCACACTGAAGACACCGATGCCCGCGCGTTCCATCAGTTCGAGGCCCGACACGTGCCCTTCCTGAATGGTGCGCCGGTCCAACTCGCGCATTTGTTCGGCGGTGACGATTTTCATGGCTGATGACTCTCAATAACCGCGCTGGCGGCGGCGTAGCCGTCGGTGTGACTGAGGCTGACGTGGATCGCCGTCGCGCCGCGGGCCTTCATCAAGTCGAGACCCTTGCCGTGCATGACAACGTAAGGCTCGCCGCTGTCGCGCCGGCGGATTTCCATGTCCTTCCAGCCGAGATGCTCGCCGATGCCGGTGCCGAACGCCTTGGAGATCGCTTCCTTGGCGGCGAAGCGCGCGGCCAGATGGAGATTGGCCTTTTTCATCGAACGGGCGTATTCAACCTCGGCCTCGTGGAAAATGCGCTTCAAGAACCGTTCGCCAAACCGCTCCAGCGCGTCGGCGATGCGCGCCGTCTCCACAATGTCAATGCCTGTGCCGAGAATCACGGTTGCACCTTATCATTTCGCCGACGGATGGGAAAGCTCCGCGAGCTTCTTCTGGTCCTGTGCGGCGAGGTCCGGCTGGTTCAGCTTCATGTAAATGACGCTCCGTTCTTGATAGGCGAGCGCGAGTTTGGGATCGAGCGCGATGGCATGCTTGAGGTCGGCCAGCGCGGACTGCAGGTTGCCCAGTTGGTGATGAATGGCCCCACGCAACAAATACGCCAAGGGATTTTTCGGCGTCAACCCGATCTGCTGGCTGGCGTCGGCGAGCGCGAGCAGCAGTTCGCCTTTCAACGCGAACACACGGGCGCGCTCGTCGTAGGCGGGAGCAAGCTTCGGGTCGGCGGCGATCACGCGGTCCAGGTCGCGCCGGGCGTCATCGAAGCGGCTGAGTCGACGCAAACAGTTCGCGCGCCAGCCCAGCCACTGCATTTGGTTCGGCTCGGTTTTCAGCGCGATGTCGAAGTCGGCAGCCGCGGCGGAACAATCGCCTTTGAGGGCGAGGGCCAGGCCGCGCTGCGCGTAAATGGCCGGCGTCTTCAGCCCCAGTTCGATGGCGCGGGTGAGATCGGCGATGGCCGGCTCCGCGCGGCCGCGGTTGATGAGCAGGATGCCGCGGTTAACGCGGGCTTCGGCGAAACGCGGCGCGAGCTTGATGACCTCATCCAGTTGCTTGATGGCCTCGTCGAGCTTGCCGCGTTGGGCGTTGGCAACGCTCTGCTGGAAGAGCTGGAGGGCGCGTTGGATTTCCGGCGGAACCGCGACGGCTTGCACACCGGCCGGTGGTGGCCGAAGGCCGGTGTTCTCGCCAAGCGATTGCGGCACACCCGGCTGGTCCCGCAACGCCGTGGTAGCCTCGGCCTGTTCCTGCGCCACGCGGACCGGCTGTTTCCATTCCTGGTAAATCTGGGCGCGGGCCAGATGCACGCCGGCGCGCAGGCGCGGGTTAATATCGGCCTTGAGCACCAGCCCGTAATCCTCCAGCGCGCCGTCTTTGTCGTTGCGTTTGATTTTGATGGCCGCGCGACGCAGCAGCAGCAACGGCTCGCGGCTGAGGTTGTAAGCGCGCGTGAGGTCTTCCATCGCGCTCTTGGTCTCGCCCTGCGCCTCGTAGGCGGCGGCGCGGCCTTCGTAGGCGTAGGCGTAACGGTTGTCGAGGCCGATGGCGGCGGTGAACTCCTGCATCGCGCCGTCGGCGTCCTTCTTGAGCAGCAACGCCGCGCCGCGCGTGCCGCGGGCGGGCGCTTCGTTGGGTATCAGCGCGACGACCTTGGCGCTGGCTGCGAGCGCGCCTTCGACGTCGTTGCGTTGAATCTGCGTCAGCGAAAGTTCGAGCCATGCGGGCGCGTATTCGGGTTGTGCGTCAACGGCGCGACGCAGATGTTTGGCGGCGGCGTCAAGGTAGCCGAGCCGGCGCAGGATGTGGCCGTGCAACGCCTGCGCCACCGGCAGTTCCGGTCCGAACGCGACGGCTTCTGCGGATGCGGCGAGCGCGTCTTCAAGCTTGTTGGCAGCGCGCAGTTCGTCGGCATCGCGGACCTTGTCCATCGCGCGCGCGAGGTTGCTCTGCTGGAGAAGCCGGCCGAGGTAGCCGGAGAGGTTGAAGTCGGCCGCGTTAGCGCAAACGGCCGTGCAGAGGAGGAGCGCAGACAGCCGGATTGAAAACGGCCGCATCATCACCCGACGTAGCCGGCCATTAGCGCCAGCATCTCGCGCACGGCCTGGCCCAAACCGACGAAGAGTCCGCGGCTGATGATCGAGTGACCGATGTTCAGTTCGTCCAGATGGGGAATGCGGAGGATGGCGTGGACGTTCTCGTAGTTGATGCCGTGGCCGGCGTTGACGCGCAGGCCGAGCTGGTGCGCCTGCTTCGCGCCGGCGATCAATCGCTGGAGTTCCCGCTCGGCGGTGGCCGCGTCCGGCGCGTTGGCGAAAGCGCCGGTGTGCAGCTCAACGTAGTTTGCGCCGGCCTTCGCGCTCGCTTCGAGCTGCCGGCCGTCGGGATCCACGAACAGGCTCACTTCGCGTCCGCCAGCCTGGAGCTGTTTGGTGACGGCGGCGATGTTGTCAAAGCCGCCAACGATGTCGAGGCCGCCCTCGGTGGTGATCTCCTGCCGCTTCTCCGGCACGAGGCAGCAGATGGCCGGCTGCACGTCGAGCGCGACGCAGACCATCTCCGGCGTCGGCGCCATTTCCAGATCAATCCGCGTCCGGCAGGTCTGCTTGAGCAACCGCAGGTCGCGCTCCTGAAGGTGACGTCGGTCTTCGCGCAGGTGGCAGGTGATGCCGTGCGCGCCGGCCAGTTCGACGGCGGCGGCGGCCCAGACCGGATCGGGTTCGGGAATCGCGCCGGCCGGCTCGCCCACCAACGCGGGGGAATCCTTGTAGCGCGCCTGCCGGAGCGTGGCCACGTGGTCTATGTTGACGCCGAGTTTCAGCATGGGCCGGAATATGAAGTCGTCGCGGTTCAAAAGCAACTTGGAACTCCCCGGCTCGTTGCGTATGGTGCGGGCGGATGACCGAACTTTACGACCAACTACTGCGACAGGCCGAGCAGCGGCACGCCGGCCAGACAGGGCGCGGGCGGCTGGCGCTCTACGAGGGCTTCCTGCGCCTGCATCAACGCCGGCTGATGATGCGCCATCGCGCGGGCGGCGGCGGGCTGGCGATCGCATGGGCGCGCGCGGAGTTGATTGATGCGGTGTTGCGGCATCTGTTCGTGGCTGCGCACACGGCCTACGCGACGCGCCATCCGCGGGAGATGCTGCCGGCGACGGCGCTGGTGGCCGTCGGCGGTTACGGGCGGGGCGAACTGAATCCGTTCAGCGACATAGACATCCTGATGTTGCACGCCGGCAAGGGGCAGGCGGGCGAAACGTTTTTGAAGTCGCTCTACGACCACGCGGTGCTGCCGCTGTTCGACCTGTCATTGAAAGTCGGCTACACGGCGCGTTCCGTGAAACAGTGCGTGGAGCAGTCGAACAAAGATATGGAGACGAAGACCTCGCTCATCGAGGCGAGGCTTGTCGTTGGCGACTCGGCGTTGTTCGACGAGATGCAGGAGAAGCTGCTCGCACAGTGCGTGCGGCCGTGTGCGAGCGAATACATCGAACAGCGGATGCGCGACCAGGCCGAGCGGCACGCAAAGTTCGGCGACACGGTGTTCTTGCAGGAGCCGCACGTAAAGAACGGCTGCGGCGGCCTGCGCGACCTGCAAAACCTCCTCTGGATGAGCCTCTTCAAACACGGCGTCCGCACGCTGCCTGAGCTGGAGACACGGAAGTTCGTGACGCGCGCCGAACGCAGGAGGCTGGAGGCGGCTTACGAGTTCCTGGTTCGCGCGCGCACGGAATTGCACTACGCAGCGGGGCGCGCGTCGGACGTGCTGACGCTGGCGTTGCAGTTGCCGGTGGCGACGCATCTCGGCTACGACGAGCCGAACGTGCTCAAACGGATCGAGCATTTCATGCACGATTACTACAGCCACACGCGGGAGGTGTTCCAACTCACCAACGCGCTGGCGATGCGCATGGCGCTGAAACCGCCCGGCTTTTTCGAGCGGCGCGGCATTCATCTGCCGATCTTGCGCCTCGGCGCGAAGGTCGAGAAGCAGGACGGCTTCGTCATCCGTGGCGACTTGATTGAGCCGGAGTCGCTGGAGGTTTTTCGCCAGGATCCGCTGCGGTTGATCCGCGTGTTCCGCTACGCCCAGCAGCGGCAGGCATTCCTGTCGCCGGAATTACAGACGATGATCCGCGAGCAATTGCGGTTGGTGGACAACCGGTTTCGCAGCCATCCGCGCGCGCGGGAAACGTTTCTGGCCATCCTGGGCGACGGCGGCAACGTGAGCCGCATTGCGCGGATGATGCACGAGGTCGGATTCCTCGGCAAATACCTGCCGGAGTTCGGCCGGCTCGACGCGCTGGTGCAACACGAGTTCTTCCACCGCTATACAGCCGACGAACACACGTTGATCACCTTGCAGCGGCTCGATGCGGTCGTCGCGGCGACCCGGGGGCCGGAGCTGGACTACAAGCCGCTTTTCCACGAGGTCACGCGGCCGGAGCTGCTCTACTTTGCGCTGCTGCTGCACGACGCAGGCAAGGCCGCGAACGAAGCCGAGCACAGCAACGCCGGCGTCCGACTCGCCGAACGCGCCGCGCGCCGCATCGGGCTGGACGACGCCGGCCGCGAAACGCTCGCGTTCCTCATCCGCCATCACCTCGCGATGTATGGCGTGACGCAGCGCCGCGACCTGGATGATCCCGACGCGATTGTGGAATTTGCGCGGATGGTCGGGAACCTGCCGCAGTTGAACAACCTGCTGCTGCTGACCTACGCCGACATGACCGGCACGAGCGCGGAACTGTGGAACGACTGGCGCAACTCGCTGCTGTGGGAGCTGTATTTAAAGACGCGTGCCGAACTGGTCGCGGGAGCCGAATCGCAGGCGTTGCAGGAGCAGCGGCTCCAAACCATGCTTGAACACATCCGCCAACACAGCTCCGTGCCGGCGGAGGAATTGACGGCGCATTTCGACAAGATGCAGCGGCGCTACTTCCTGACCTTCACCGCCGAGGAAATCCTCAGGCATCTGGAAATCATCCACGCCTTCCTGCGACGCGCTGTGTCATCATCGCGCGACGGCCTCATGCCGCAGGTGTTGTGGACCGACAAGCCCGACCGCGGCTACTCGCAGGTGACGGTTTGCACATGGGACCGCGAGGGACTGTTCAGCAAGATTTGCGGCTCATTCTCGTTTGCCGGTGTGAACATCCTCAACGCGCACGCCTACAGCCGTCGCGACGGCATCGTGCTGGACATCTTCAATGTCGCCGATGTCGAGGGTCGCGTCGTGTCCGACCGGGAACAACGCCACCAATTCGAGCGCACGCTGGATCGCGCGCTCAACCACGGCGCCGATCTCGACCAGCTCCTGGCCAAACATCGCCCCTCGCACGGCGCGGCCCGTGTGCCACAAGGCGTCGTGCCCACCGAAGTTCGCATGGACCTCACCGCCTCCCGCACGCGCACCGTCGTGGAAGTGCAGGCCGAGGATCGGCTGGGGCTGCTCTACACCATCGCCGAGACGCTGGCCCGCCACGGCCTCGACATCAACCTCGCGCGAATTTCCACCGAGAAAGGCGGGGCGTTCGACACGTTCTACGTGGTGACCCCGGACGGCGAAAAAGTAACCGACAGCGAGCGGCTGGAGCGCACCCGCGCCGACCTCACCCGCGCCATTGAGCAACTGCGCCGCCGACCGATTGCGTGAGTTGGAGCGGCGGTGAGAATACAACGGCTGGCCGCTCTCGACGCCAACTCAGGCTGCCGGCAGTGTGAACCAGAAGGTGCTGCCCTTGCCGACTTCGCTCTCGACGCCGATCTGACCGCCTTGGGCTTCGACAGCGAGTTTGCAGAAGGTCAGACCCAGGCCGGTGGAGTGCCGGCGCGTTTGTTTTTCCACCTGGCCGAATTTCTCGAATATCTTCGCATGATATTCGGCCGGAATGCCCGCGCCGCTGTCGGACACTTCCAGCCGGACGATCGCATCCTTCCGGCTCACGGCGACGCGGATGTTGCCGTCTTTCGGCGTGAACTTGAGGGCGTTCTGGATCAGGTTGCCGAGGACGCGGCGGGTGACCTCCTCGTCGCAGGATGCCATGACGGGTTCCGATGACGACTCGAAACGGAGATGCCGATCTTCCACCAGAGAGTCGAAGGACTCCAAGACGGACTTGGCCAGGTCCGCCATGTCGCAAGCGCGGCGATTGAGCGGCATATTGCCCGTTTCGAGGCGGCTGATGTCCAAGAGCGAGCCGATCATGTCGTTGAGCCGGCAGATGTTGATGACGACCGTGTTCAGATAACCCATCTCGTCAATCGCAAGCTTGGAGGCAGCACGTTCCTTGATCAAATCCAGATAGCCCAGCGCGATGGAGAGCGGGGCGCGCAGGTCGTGGATGATCATGTGCGTGAGATTATCGCGCAGCGTTTCCAGTTCACGGAGATGGGCGTAGTTTTCCCTCAACTGCTTGTGTTGCCGTTCCAGATCTTCCTGATAGCGGCGGTTGGCTTCCGCCAGCCGTGTCCGCTCATCATCGGCTGCCTTGAGTTTGGCCGCGTTGGCCGCGCAGCGCAGCATCGCATCCTTGGGCACCGGCTTGACCAGATAATCAAAGGCCCCGGCCCGCACGGTGGCGGCGGCCGTTTCCACAGTGGGCTGGCCTGTCATCATGATCACCTGGACCTGGGGCGACTCCCGACGAATCGTCTGGAGGAGTTCCACGCCCGTGGCACGGGGCATGACAATGTCGGAAACTACAACGTCGAAGTTCCCCTCCTTGAGCCGTTTCAGCGCAGTCGGAACATCTTCAGCGGTCTCGGCATGATAGCCGGCGTTGCTCAGGAATGTTGCCAGCGTGAGCCGTATGCTCTCTTCATCGTCCACGATAAGTATGCGCGACATGATTTACTTCTCTCCTTTCACCGGCAAATCCATGTGGAACCGCGTGCCGCGCCCGGTTTCGGTCTCAAAGTGCAACTCCCCGCCGTGGTCTTTCACGATGCCGTGGCTGATGGAGAGTCCCAATCCCGTTCCCTTGCCCGCTGGCTTGGTGGTGAAGAAAGGATCCAAGACACGGCCGCGAATCTCCTCCGGGATTCCATTGGCGTGGTCTTCCACGGTCGTTCGAATCCAGCGTGCGCCATCCTGCTCGAACAGGCGGGCGGTGACGCGAATGATCTTGTCCTCGTGATAAGCCGAATACTTCTCATTGAGGGCGTCCCGCGCGTTGGTCAGCAGGTTCAACAGCACTTGCTCGAGCTGCTGGCTGTGGCAGTCCATCTGGGGCAGTCCCTCCGGCGCCTCCACCGTCAGCGTGATTTGGTCGTGCCGGATCACGGTCTGCACCAACGTGAGAACGCTCTTGATGATGTCGTTCAGATTGGCCGGGCTGCGCTGTTGCGGGTTCTGCCGCGCGAAGGAGAGCAGATTGCGGACGACCTGCGACACGCGATTCGTCTCCTTGATGATATTGGCCGAAAACTGCTGGAGGGGACTGTCGGCTGGCAGCTCGTCGGTGATCAACTGCGCGTAGTTCATGATGCCGTTGATGGGATTGTTGATCTCGTGGGCGACTCCTCCCGCGAGCGTCCCGATGGCCTCCATTTTCTGCGACTCGCGGAGTTGGGCTTCCATCGCGGCTTCGCGGGTCACGTCGAGCTTGAGGGCGATGTAGTTGATAATCTGGCCCGACGCGTCTCGCACGGGCGAAATGGTTGCGTCCTCTTCGTAAAGTGTGCCGTCTTTCTTCTTGTTGATGAAGTGGCCGTGCCAAACCTCGCCGCGCCTGAGCGTGTTCCACATCTGCTGGTAGAATGCGGCGTCATGCTTGCCGCTCTTGAGCACGCGCGGGTTCTGGCCGATGGCTTCGGCGCAGGAGTAGCCGGTGATTTTCTCGAAGGCGGGGTTGGCGTATTGGATCGTGCCCGTGGTGTCCGTGATGACGACGGTTTCCCTGGCCTGCTCGATGGCCGTGGCCAGCCGTTGCAGGTTGGCCTCCGCCCGCTTCCGCTCGCTGATGTCGCGACTGACACCCACAATGCCCATGAATTCACCGGACGAGTCGAACATCCCGCTGCAAGCGACTTCGCACCAGACCGGCCAGCCGTCCTTGCGGATATAGTTCAGCTCGAAAGTCTCGCGCACGTGTTTGCCAGCCTGCAGCTTGAGAAGGGTTTCACCCAGCTTTTTGTGGGCCGTCGTGACCGAAGCCGCTATCAGTATTTGATCCATCCCGCGCGACAGGACATCCGCCGGGGTGTAGCCGAGCAGCCGTTGAACCGAGGGACTGATGTAGTTGAGCCGGCCTGATGTGTCCAGGGTCCAGATCACGTCGCTCGCATTATCGGCCAGTAATCGAAATCGCTGCTCGCTCTCGCGCAACACCTTTTCCATCAGCTTGCGCTCGGAAATGTCGCTGACCGTGCCCATCAGCCGGACGCGCTCGCCTTTCTCATTACGGTGGACGCGTCCTTGGATGCCGATCCAGCGCGGTTCTTGCGCCGGCCGGGCAATCCGGCATTCAAGGCTGAGACGGTCGGTCGTTAATGCCTGCGCAAAACAGCGTTTGACCAGTTCGAGGTCTTCCGGCACGACATGCTGCAAGAGGATTTCGTAATTCCACTCGGCCGGCGGCGAGGTGTAGCCGAAGATCTGATCGTGCCGCAGCGTTCGCCAGGACGTGTCACTGACAAGATCCAACTCCCAGGCGCCCATTTGCCCGGCGTCCAGCGCCTGACGCAGCCGCTCCTCGCTGATCTTCACCTTCTCTTCGGATTGTTTGCGCTCCGTGACATCGTCGTAAACGACCACCAGCTCGCCCGACGGCAGCTTATAGACATAGTTTTCCCGCCACGAGACGCCACTTCCTTCGCGGTAAAGCGACGCAGGATGATGCTCCGGCACGCCGGTTTTCCAGACGCGCTTGAAGACATCCAACAACCCCATTTGCCGGATGCCGGGGAACATCTCGGTGACGCCCTTCCCAAGGAGCTGTTCCTTCTTCACGTTTTCGATCCGCTCGGCGGCCGTGTTGAAATCTTTGAAGACGAAATCCTCCCCATCGCCCCGGACCTCGTAAACCGCGACGCCGCTCTTGATCCCGCCGAACAATTGCCGGTATCGCTTTTCGTTCTCGGTCAGTCGCTGCGCCATCTGTGCGATCAGCTTGTGTTCTTCGGCTTGCCGCAAGACCCGTTGCACCGACGACCCCAAGCGGGTTAGCCTCTGTTTCAACACGTAATCCGAGGCGCCGTGATGCATGGCGTCAACGGCCGTTTCTTCGCCAAGAGTGCCCGACACGAAGATGAAGGGCACTTTCGGACGCTCCTTGCGCGCAAGATTCAAGGCAGACAGGCCGTCGTAGGATGGCAGTTGGAAGTCGGCCAGAATCCGGTCGAGCGCCGGGTTGCGCAGTCCGGCGAGGAACTCCTCCTCCGTCCAGACACGCTTCGCGTTGAACTGGATACCCTCCCGCCGCAGTTCACGCATCGCCAGTTCGGCGTCGCGCGGGTTGTCCTCAAGCATGAGGATTTCAATTGGATTCATTTCGCTCGAACTCTTCCTTTCTCACTGAAGCCGAATGCAGAATGCAGAATGAAAAATGAAGAATTCCATCCGCCATCCGCCTTCTTTGTTTCTTCATTTTTCATTCTGCATTCTGCATTTGTTTGGCGCGGTTAATGATCGTGACGAAGATCGCGATCAACTGGCCGGTTTCGTCTGACAAGGGCAACAACCGCGGTTCGGGAACAATGACGGCTTCGACCAGCAGTTCCAACCAGTAAGCAGTCTCATCCAGTTCCTTCAGACAGTCGCCCATCTTGGCAATGAACTCCGCCTTGGACCTCGCCCTGTTTGCTTCCCGGTAATTCGCGCCGACCGCCGTGCCGGATCGCAAGACCTGTTTGCCAAGCACCTGAGCGACCGTTTCTTTGGGCAACGCCGAATACATCTTGATAATCCGCAGCGCGAACGCCTTTGTCCTCTGCGCCAGATCGCGTTCCCCATTCTTCATTCTGCATTCTCCATTCTTCATTTACCCGCTGGCAGTGCAAAGTAAAACGCCGCGCCCTTGTTGACTTCGCCTTCCGCCCAGACACGGCCGCCGTGGCGTTGAACGACGCGTTGCACCAACGCCAGCCCGACACCTGTGCCTTCAAAATCCGCTTCAGCGTGCAATCGTTGAAAAACGCCGAAGAGCTTCTGAACATACTTCATGTCGAAACCCGCGCCGTTGTCTTTCACGCAGTAAACGATCCCGTCCTTGCCGTCGGCGCGACCGCTGATTTCGATCTCGGCCACCGGCTTGGCGCGCGTGTATTTAATGGCGTTGGAAATCAGATTGACCCACACGTGGGAAAGCATGGCCGCGTCGCCCTGCGCCACCGGCAGTGGACTCAGCTTGAACTGGATGTTGCGCCCCGACGCCTGCGCCGCGCATTGGTCGAACACGCTTTGCGCCAACACCGTCATGTCCACCTTCGCCACTTGCATGGATTGCCGTCCGAGCCGCGAGAACGCCAGCAGTTCGTCAATCATCTGGCCCATCCGGCTGGCTTCGCTGCAAATGGTTCCCAACAGGCGCCGGCCTTCGTCGTCGAGCCGCGGCGCGTAATCCTCCGCCAGCATGCCTGCGAAACCGCTCATGGCCCGCACCGGCGCGCGCAGGTCGTGCGACACGGAGTAAGAGAACGCCTCCATCTCCTTGTTGGCCATTTGGAGTTCGGCGGTGCGCTCGGTCACGCGCTGCTCCAGACTGGTGTTCAACCGCCGCACTTCATCTTCGGCTCTTCTGCGCTCCTCCACCTCATGCCGGAGCGTCTCGCTCGCCTGCTCCGTCCGGTCGCGCGCAGCGACAGCATCTTCCATCATGTTCAATGCAGCAGCGCGGGATTGACGCAGGGCGTCCTCCGCCCGTTTGCGATCGGTAATGTCCCGTGAGACCCCCACGATGTTGATGCCGCCGTCGTCGTTCCTCAAAAACGTCGTGACCATTTCCGTCCATACGGTCGAGCCGTCCTTGTGCCTCAACTCGACTTCGTAGACTTGGTTGACGGCCGCGGGGTCTCCCGCCAGGAAGGCCGGCGCGCGCTCGGCCAGCCACGTTTGCACCATGGCCAGTGATTTGGCGGTCAACATCTGGCCAAGGGATTGGCTCATCGCTTCCTCGGCCGTGTAACCACGCAACCGTTGGACCGACGGACTGATGTAGGTCAAGCGCAAGGTTTGGAAATCCAGAGTCCACAGCACGTCGGCCATGTTGGCCGCCAGCAAGCGGTATCGCTGCTCACTTTGCCGCAGCTCTTCCTGCGCCCGCTTGCGCTCGGTGATGTCGCTGAAGGTGGCGGCGAACTGACCCTTGCGCGTGCAGACAGCCGCGACCTCGAAGTGCCGGCCCACGTCGGACGAGTAGTCCTCGAACTGGCACGATTCACCGGTGAGGGCCACACGGCCATAACGCTCGATCCACTTCCGGTCAATGTTGGGATAAACCTCGCGGACCGTCTTGCCGATGATGTCCGCCGCTTTCAGGCCGGTGAGCCGCTCGAACGCCGGGTTGACTTGCAGGAAGCGGTAATCGCACGGCTGGCCGTTGGCATCGCAGATGATCTCATGCAAAGCCACGCCTTCGAGCATGGAGTCGTGGAGCAACCGGAGTCTGTCTTCTGTTTCGCGCAGTTGCTGCGTGCTCTCCTCGCGTTGCTGGATCGTCTGCGTCATGCGACGGTGGCCGATCATCAGTCCCAGTAAGCCCAGAGCCCAAACACCGCCGCCCCAAAGCCACGCGTCATTCCGGTTTTCGGTGGTGGCCGCGAAATACGGTTTCAGAGACACCGCGACGCTGATCCCGCCGCGGATATCGCCCTCTTTGTAACCCTGTGCCGCATGGCACTTCAGACAGGACTTCTCTGTAATAAACGGGTGCATGGATCGCAGAACAGGCTCGCCGTTGGTTATCTCAATCGAGCTAAACTCTTTCGCGCCTTTCTCGAACGTTTCAAGGGCGCCAGTCTCCCACGCGTCGGCGACATTGGTTGGGTTGATCGGCTTGAGACTGGTGATGTGCCCCGTGACACCATAAACGTCCTTGGACCATTCGTGGACCTGCCGCGTCATATAGGCGGGATTCACCAACGTCAGCCTCCGGCCGGACGGCGTGGTGATGTCCCGCTCGGGCCAGTCGGCCAGCAGCGGATTCGGCGGCGTCTTTTCCGTGACGGGCACATACACGCCGCCGTGCATGGCGGCCCAGTGGCGGTAAGCGACATCCTTTTGGAAACTGTTCTCCGCGTTCACATGCGCCATGTCCACGGCCTCATGCCTGGCTCCGGCGTATTCGAACGCGGCAAACAGAAGCGATACGACCGTCCACCCACATGCGGCAACGAGCATCATCTGGCGCGGCTCCCGTAGGACAAATAGTTCTTGCGGCTTCATGGCTGTCCTGATTTTGTCGGTGGCGTGTTGTCGCCGATCCTCTCGCTTTCTCTTGCTGAATTCGAGGGATAGCGCGGCGGCAAGCCGGCTTGCTGGCACAGTTGGTTGATTTCCTGCTTCAGTTCGATCATGCGCAACTCGCGTCCCACGCTTGCATTGTTGAAGCGCTCCAGTTCCTTGTTGCGAGCGCGGAGTTCCGCGGTCTGCTTCCGCAGCGCCTCCGCCGCCCGCTTGCGCTCGGTGATGTCGCGGCAAACGGCGAAGATCAGTTTTCGTCCGGCGCAAAGGGCCGCGTTCGAGCTGATTTCGACATCAAATATGGTGCCGTCCTTGCGACGCTGGCGGGTCTCGAAATGATCGCCGGTCTCGTCAAGCGACCCGATCATCTCCAGAATCTGTTCGCGCGTCCATTGCGCGTCCCAGTCCCAAATGTGGAGCCGACCCATTTCCTCGAGAGAATAGCCTAGCATCTCAGCATAGCGGCGGTTTGACTCAAACACCTTGCCGTCTGCGTCGAGGATCACGATGCCGTCCTTGGATCCATCAATCAGAATGCGCCGGCGAACCGCCTCCTCCTCCAACGCCTCCTCCGCCAACTTGCGCTCGGTGATATCCGTGAAGTAAACCTCCACGCCACCGTCGCGCGGATAGATGTAGTCTATCGCCCAAGTGCCGGGCCGGACCTTGGACTCGACCTCGAACTGCTGCGGCTGGCCGGAGGTCATGACTTGCTGGATGCCCTCGCGGACGTTGTCCGGGATGCGCCCTTGCGTGGCTTGCTCGAGGGTGCCGCCGATCAGTTCCGCGGCTGGTTTGCCGAAATGTTTCTCCGCCGCGGCGTTGACGGCCACCACGCGCCAGTCGCGGTCAATGGCGTAGTAGCCTTGTGTCATGCTGCTTAGCGTGTTCTGGAGGCGTTCTTTGATTGCGACCAGCGCCTCTGTCGCCCGCTTGCGCTCGGTGACATCCAAGCCCACCTCCATAATAAGGGGTGAACCGTCGGTATCTTTGAATGGGAAGTCGTAGATGTCGTAGTTGCGGTGGTCTGGCCCGGTCCATTGCCAGTGATGGGGCGCATTGGTTTTGAGGACGGAATAAGTTTCGCAAATCTCGCAAGGCTCGGTCCGGTTGAACAGATACTCGTAGCAGCGCCGGCCATGCGCCTCGCCAAAGCGTTCCCGGAAGAAGCGGTTGGCAAACGGCACATGGTAATCCGGCGTGAGCAGCACCAGGTAAGCCGGCAACTGGTCCAGCACGTCGCTAAACCGCTGCCGTTCGGCGCGCACGACAGCCTCCGCCCGCTTATGGCTTTGCAGCAGCTTCCACTCGCGGAGCAAGCGTTCCACGGCGCGGGGCAAGGTGGCGAATGCCTCCGGCGACTTGACCACGTAATCCAGCGCGCCCGCCTTCATCACTTCGACCACGATCTGCTGGTTGCCGAACGCGGTCATAACAATGACGGGGAACGGCCCGTTTTCCGGTGGATGCGTCAGAATCTCCACAGCGCGGCCGTCCGGCAGGTTCAGATCCATCAGCACGATGTCCAGCGGGCGGGTGGCGACAAGCTCGGAATACTCCCGCAGCGTGCCCGCGACATGAACCTCAACATTTGCGCCGTCCGCGTCGAACGCGCGGCGGATGGCCTCGACGTGGGCCTCTTCGTCTTCCACGATCAACAGGTGCAGACGCTCGGTGTTCATGCGAATCTCCGGGATGGCATTAGTGTTGGGTCGAACTTGATTTGGACGGGTAGGGCGCGACCGCCGGGCGCGCCGAGTCGCTGAAGACGGGCAGCCCAGCGGTCTGCCCCTACCAGCAACCCTTCAAATGTGGCGTGTCGGCTCATTAGTGCGGATACTGGTTCCACGCCAGCCAGTAGTAGCCGAAGGTTTCCATCAGTTTTGTGAACTGCATGAAATCCACCGGCTTGACCAGGTAGCTGTTGGCGTGGCTGTCGTATGCCTTGACCATGTCCGTCTCGGCTTTCGAGGTGGTCAGGACCACCACCGGAATAGTGTGGAGCTTGGGGTCTTTCTTGACGGTCTTCAACACCTCCATCCCGTCCACCTTCGGCAGGCGCAGGTCGAGCAGGATGACGCCCGGCCGCGGTGACTTGGCCGGGTCGCTGAATCCATTCCGTTGATACAGGTAATCCAACGCCGCCTGCCCGTCGGCAACGTGCATCAGACGGTTGGCCATGCGGCAGCTCTCGAAGTTCCGCCGCACGATCTCCGCGTGGGCCTCCTCATCTTCCACCAGCAGGATGACAATTGGTTCACCTTTCATAGTTCTTCCTCTTTCCTTTGGCTTTTCATTTACGATTCAGTATCACAGTAGTCAGTAGTCAGAATTCACAAGGGCACCGCCGGTAACTCTCCGAAACTCAGGATTTGCTGTAGGCCGACTCTGCGAGTCGGCGAAATCCTCCACAAAACCGCCGCTTCGCAGAAGCGGCCTACAACAATTGCAATCGGAGATGAAGCGGAACTGTAGCGGCGGTCTCTGACCGCCGGCCGTTCATTTCGCGAAGGATTTCGGCGGTCAGAGACCGCCGCTACAGCAACGCATTTCTTGAACCCTTCCGCAATGTTCGCGGCAATGGAGACGGCCGCGCGCCGGAATTGCGACGACAGGCCATAAATTTCAGAGCGCGGGAATGTCCCGGAGAAACGGTAGGCGGCGAGCACAAACTGGTGAGCCTTTTGCCACACCACCAGTTCCTCAAATCTCGCCGCTGGCGTCCTCATACTAACTTCTGTCTCCTGACTTCTGAATTCTGTCTCCTGTCTCCCAACTTCTGTCTCCTGCCCCTCCCACCGCCCCCGGCAGTGTGAAATAAAAGCACGCGCCCTGTCCCTGTCCCAAGGACTCCACCCAGATTCGCCCTCGATACAGCTCCACGACCCGTTTGACAAGCGCCAAGCCGAGGCCCGTCCCTTCGGCTTTCGGATCGAGTTTCTCAAACAAACCGAACACCTTCGCATAGTAGCGCGGGTCTATGCCGATGCCGTTGTCGCGCACGAAGAACACCGTCTCCGCGCCGCGCGCCTCCACGCCGATCTCGACGCGCGGTTCCTTCTGGTCACCCATGAATTTGCAGGCATTCTCCACCAGGTTCTGCCAGATTTCCGCCAGCCGGATCCGGTCGCCACGCAACAGCATGTCCGTGTCGCCCACCTTCACCGTCACGCCCCGTTCGGCGATGCGCCCGGCCACCGCGCCAAGCGCTTCGTCCACCAGTTTCCGCAGCGTGATGCTCACCGGCGGGCTGACAACGCGCCCGATGCGCGAAATCTCCAGCAACTCTTCGAGCAACCGCCCCATCTTGTCCGTGGCGGCGCGGATGAAGCGCAAGTCCTTCTCCATCCGCCCGGCATCGCCCGCCGCTGTGTCCTGCTCCAGATAACCGAGGAACGTCCGGATCGTCACGACCGGACTCTTCAGGTCATGGGAGGCCGTATAGAGGAAGCGTTCCATCTCCGCGTTCTTCTCCTGCAGCGCCACTTCGGCCCGCTTGCGCTCGGTGATGTCGCGAGCGGCGGCAAAGACACCGAGCACCTGACCTTGCGCATCACGATAGACGGTGGCGTTGTAAAGCACGTCGGTGACGCGGCCTGATACGTGCCGAATGGCCAGCGGATAGTCACGGACAAAGCCTTCCGAAAAGACACGTTGGTAGCCCTCGCGCGCCTTCTCTGGTTCGGTGAAGTAATCCGAAAAGTCCGTGCCGACGAGCTTCTCACGAGACACGCCGGTGGCCTGCACCGAGGCTTCGTTGACGTCAGTGACCTTGCCCTCGGCGCTGATGGTGACCAGCGGATCGAGACTCGCCTCGATGAGGCTGCGCGCGTAGACCGCCGATGCTCGTTGAGCCTCCTCCGCCCGCTTGCGCTCGGTGATGTCCTCGATCATGCACAAGTGCCGCGGATGACTTTTGTCTTTGACGGTCATCGGGGCGATGGTCATGTTGATCCAGACATAGGAGCCGTCGAGACGGCGATATCGCTTGTTCATGTTGAACCCGGATATCTTCCCGGCGTTCAGCAGGGCCATGTTATCCAAATCCTCCTGCACATCGTCCGGATGCGTGATGCTCATCCAGTCTATGGTGGCCATTTCCACTCTCGTCCGGCCGGCAATTTCCGCAAACCGCGGATTGACCTCATAGATGTGCCCCGTGTGCGAATCAATCAACGCCACCCCCAGCGGCGCTTCTTCGAAGATCGTCCGGAACCGTTCCTCGCTCTCTCGCAACACCTCCGTCGCCTGTGCCCGTTCTTTGTAGAACCGGACGCGCTGGTGCCGCCAGACCAGACCCACACTGGTTCCCGCGCCAAAGAGCAAGAAACCAATCATGACCACCACCTGCCACAGCCGCGTGCGCAACGGCGCATACATTTCCGCAGCGTCCATCTTGGCCACCAGCGACCACGAAGAGTCGGGAACGGTGCGCAAGACCGCCACTACTGGCTCGCCCCGATAGTCCACGCCTTCCACGACGCCCTCCCGGCCGAGGGCGGCCTGAGCCGCAGGCAGACCGATGCGATCCAAAGGCATGCGCAGGTTCAGCGCGGTGTTCGTCTGGAACCGGAGTTCATTCAGGAAGACGACTTCGTTGCCTTCCCGGCGCACCAGCAGCGTCTCGGCGGTCCGGCTGGGCGTCGGCCAGCGCTGGATGAAGGGATAAAGATAGATGGCCGGGTCAAGACGCAGCTCGATCACTCCCAGCGGCTTGTTGGCGTCCAACTCGTCGAGGATGGGAACCATCACCTGCACATAGACGTGGTGGTTGATCTTGTGCCGGTAAAAGTCCTGGAGGGCTACCTGACCCGACCGCAGGACTTCGGCTGTCATCCGCAACGTATCGGAGGTGGCCGGCTTCAGATCGCGGGGCACGGACAGGCGCGTGACACCTTGGGCATCCATCAAACGAAACTGGTTATAGCTGTGAAACGTCGGGAATTTCCCCAACCAGTCCAGAAGCTGGCGTTGCGCGTCCGCGTCCGCCGGTTGTGCAAAGAAGCGCCGCACCAAGGCGGAGAAGGAAGGGTTCTTAAGGAAGATGGCTCCATCCGTCATTCGCTCCTTACGCCACTGCACCAGCTCGTCCACCTTCAGTTCCGCAATGGCGGAAAGCTGGTGCTCCTCCTCAACGCGGTATTGCTTCTCGTAATGCCGATAATAGAGGTAGCCGACGGTGACGATGCCCGTTGCCAAAAGAACGAAGATCAAAAGGAAGACATACGAAGCGACTGGAACGTCTTTGTGCTGGCCGTCACGCGGCCCTGACGAACGGGCGGCCGAAAGCAAGAGCGCAACGCCCAGCATCGTGAAAGCCAGAACCGTGTTGAGCGCCGGAGGGATAAACGTCCCGCCGTAGAGCAAAGGTGCGCCGTAGAGGTAGGCCAGCAGGAAAATGAAGCAAATCGCCAGAAGCACACCCGCAAAGCCTGACGCCAGAACGACGCGCCAGCGCGGGATCGCCGACGGCGAAAGCGAGGCCAGAAATGACACACTGGCGAACAGGAAACAGAAAGCACCCACGGGTGACATGTGTCCCACGGGCGCTCCATCAACCATTCCGGTGATGTTCAGACCGACATGCTCAATCGCCCAGTGAATGTTCAGACAGGCCAGCACGAACAACAGAAGCGCGGCCAACGCCCCCAAACAACCCACCGCCACGCTGATCCAAAAGTTGCGGCGACTCAACGGCGTCCGGCCACGCAAGCCGGTGGCGGCTCCCAACAATAGAAACAAAACCGCCGTGCTCGGCGCCATTGGCATCAAGTCCGCCCCAAAGCTGGTCAGCCGCGGCAGTCCCAGAACCCATCCCACCAGCGCAAGCAAACCGAAGCCCGCCGCCGAGAGGGCGAAGATCAACAGAAACGCAAGCCAAACGCGCAATTCCGATGGTTCTGAAGTTCTCACGAACAAGCCAGATAGTGAAAGACCATCCCAATCCCAATCCCAACGTTTAATATCGGCTAGTGAGTCAGTGTATAGCGCATGTTATCGCTGGTTTTCAACTCCTTTTGATTCAACACTTTCGTTGTTGTTTTGTTCCGATCGTTTCGCAGCGTGGGGGTGGATCGCGGCGAGGCGAGTGAAGAGATGAAGTTTCACCGGCGTTTGTAGGGTTGGCCGTCCCGGCCGAGCAGCTGCAACGTTTGAATTCTGTTTCGCAGCAGACACGGCTCGCCGGCCGAGACGGCCGACACTACAAGACATTCGGGCGAGACGCCCGACCCTACAATTCGCTCATCGGCACAGCGCACCAATCAACTCATCGAGCTTGTTGGCGATGGCTTGCATCTCGCTCTGCGTTGGCGGGTCGCGGCGAAGCGAATGAAGAATGCAGAATGAAAAATTAAGAATTTCCCCTTTTCTTCGTCAATTCTACATTTCTCATTCTTCAGAGCCTTTTGCAAAACCCTGTAGCGGCGGTCTCCGACCGCCGGCTGTTGTTGAATAAGATTCGGCGGTCGGAGACCGCCGCTACAGTAGCCGGGTGTTGCAAGAACCTCTTCATTCTGCCTTTCCCTGCTGCTGCATTCTGCATTCTCCATTCTTCATTTACCCGCCGGCAGCGCGAAGTGGAACGTTGCGCTTTCGTTGAGCGTGGACTCCGCCCAGACGCGGCCGCCGTGCCGCAGGACAATGCGTTGGACCAGCGCCAGGCCCACGCCGGTGCCTTCAAAGTCGGTTTCATTATGCAGCCGCTGGAAGACGCCGAAAAGTTTCGCCGCATACTGTGTGTCGAAACCCACGCCGTTGTCCTTCACGCGGTAAATCAGCTCGCCACCCTCGACGCAGCCGGTGACTTCGATCTCGGCCACTGGTTTCGGGCGGGTGTATTTGATGGCGTTGGAAATCAGGTTGACCCACACCTGGGGAAGCAGGGCCGCGTCGCCCTGCGCCGGCGGCAGCGGATGCAATTTGAACCGGATGTCGCGGCCCGACGCGGCGGCGGCGCACTCGTCGAACGCGCGCTGCGCGAGCGCGCCCATGTCCACGCTCGTCATTTGCATCGCCTGCCGTCCGATCCGCGAAAACGCCAGCAGGTCGTCAACCAACTGCCCCATCCGCTCGGCCTCGGCGCGGATGACTCCCAACGTGCGCCGGCCTTCTTCATTCAGGCAACTGCCGTGGTCCTCGCCCAGGATGGCCCCGAACCCGTTGATGGCCCGCAACGGCGCGCGCAGGTCGTGGGAAATCGAGTAGCAAAACGATTCGAGTTCCTTGTTGGAGGCCTCCAGTTGGGCGGTGCGGTCGTGCACACGTTGTTCCAACGTCCGGTTCAACTCCCGAATCGTCTCCTCCGCCCGCTTGCGCGCGGTGATGTCGCGAGCCACATGAACGCTGCCGATCAGTTGGCCGTCCTTGTCGTGCAACGGCGTGCAAGTGACGAGGAAATCACCCCCCAGCCGTTCCTCGTGAACTTCCTCGGTGTGTTCCCGCTGGTCTTTCATCAACTTGGCGTGCGGACAGAAATCGGGCGGACTTTGCAAGCCGTGAACGCATTCGTAGCAGGTCAATCCCACCGCCTGCTCCGGCGTCACGCCCAGTTTCGCGGCCATGGCCCGGTTCGCACGGACAAGGGTATGCTTGGCGTCCAGAATGCAAATCAAGTCTGGCACGGCGTTGAACGTCCGCTCCCATTCTTCCTTGGCGCGAAGCACCCGCTCCCCGGCCTCCTTGCGCTCGGTGATGTCATGCGCCCAGATCAACAACTGCATCATCCGGTCATCCGGACCGGGGATGGGCTTGGCGCGGGCCTCGACCCAGATCCACGAACCATCGCGGCAACGGATACGATGCTCAATCGAAGTGGTCTGGCCTGCCCAGTTCGCTGCCCGCGACTGCTTGATGAGAGGGATGTCGTCCGAGTGCAATCGCGCGTCCCACGCCGTTCGCATGACCTCCTCGGCGGTCCAACCCGTCACGCGGAAATACGAAGGACTGATATAGAGGCGGTTTTCCTGCGCATCGAGGAGAGTCACGAAATCTTCGACGTTCTCGGCCAGCAACCGGTAGCGCGCTTCGCTTTCCCGTAACGCGTCTTTCGCCTGCTTGTGCTCGGTGATGTCCTCAACAGTGCCTTCGTAGCGGAGAATCTTGCCGCTGGCATCCCGCACGGCCCGGACGTTGGCCGAGATCCAGATCAAACGCCCGTCTTTGCGGCGCACATGGGTCTCGGAACCGGTCACCTCTCCCCGTTCTTCCATCAACCGCTTGAACTCCTCGCGCTGGTTCGGGTCCACATACAGTTGATTGGCAATGTCGTGCATGTCGGCGATGAACTCTTCCGGCGACGCGTAGCCGTGGATGGCCGCCATCGCGGGGTTGGCGCTGAGCAGCCTGCCGTCGGGCGTGCTTTGGTAGATGCCTTCGACGGCGTTCTCGAAGATGCCGCGGTATTTTTGCTCCGCCTCGCGCAACGCCAGCTCCGCCTGCTTGCGGTGGGTGATGACATCGAACACCGCCACGAAGTAGCCCTCTTGCGGCCGATACACCGAGATCGCGAACCACATCTCCAGCGATTCCACGTAGGTCTCGAACTTCTCCGGCGCGCCGGTCCGCGCCACGCGGCCGTAGATTTCAAATATCTCCGGGTCTTTTTCCTGGATGTCCGGAATGACCTCGGACACTCTCCGGCCGACCACGTCCTTCAATCCCGTCAAGCCCTCGAAGGCGTTGTTGACGGTGACGTAAACGAAGTCTGACGGCCGGCCCTGCTCATAAATCATCCGGCAGTAGGCAAGCCCGTTCAGCGTGTTCTCGAACAGGGAGCGATACCGCGCCTCACTGGTGCGCAACGCCGCTTCGGCCCGCTTGCGCTCGGTGATGTCGCGGGTGACCGCCAGATAGTATTGGACGCCGTTCATCTCCACCGCGCGGCTGCTGATCTCGGCCTGGAAGGTGGAGCCGTCCTTGCGCCGGTGGACCGTCTCGAAGATGGCGCTGCCCTGAGTTTGGACGGCGGCCATCTGCGCGGTAAACTTGCCGCGTGTTTCCTGCGCGCGCAGGTCGAAGATTTTCATCCGCCGCATCTCGTCCAGCGTGTAACCGTAGGCCTCCAACGCGCGGTCGTTGGCTTCCACGATCCGCCAGTCGGCGGTGGCCAGCACGATGATGTCGTTGGCGTGCTGTGTCAGCAGGGCGAGGCGGTCGGCGAGCGCCTTGCGCTCGCGCTCCACGGACAGTTCGCGCCGCAAGGAATCCACCAGCCGCTGCCCCCACAACACCATCACCGCCAGTGCCACAGCGAGCAGAATCATCAGCCATGCTGTCAACGGCATTATGCCTGGGTGATCGGGCGGCGACCCCGCGGAAACCGGCGGGCCGAACACCCAACAGATGATGCACACCAACGCGATGGCACAGCTGACAGCCGCGCATGTTTGTGCGATTCGACGGGCGCTGGTGGTTGAGTGTGTTTCGGGCTGCACAGTCAATGTTCCGCAACTCTCACACATCGCGAGAAACACTGGTGCGCCCGGCGGGAGTTGAACCCACAGCCTTCGGCTCCGGAGGCCGACGCTCTATCCAATTGAGCTACGGGCGCACAGCGGGACGCATTATGCGCCTTTTGAGGACGCTGGCAAGCAATCATGCAACATCCCGTTTCCGCGGAGGCTGTTTCCGTGGAGGCTTGGCATCCTGGAACCTGTGCGCTAGCTTCCAGCGCGTGGAAACTTCTTCAGAAAGCCCATGACCGCCAGCGACGGATGAAACATCCCATCTATCTCGACTACCACGCCACCACGCCAGTGGACCCGCGCGTGTTGGAGGCGATGCTTCCGTTCTTCTCGGAGCAGTTCGGCAACGCCGCAAGCCGCACGCACGCGTTTGGCTGGCGCGCGGCGGAAGCGGTGGACGCGGCCCGCGCACAGGTGGCCGCGCTCATCGGCGCGCGGTCGCCGGAGGAGATCGTCTTCACCAGCGGCGCGACGGAGTCGGACAACCTTGCGCTCAAAGGCGTGGCGCTGGCCAACCGCGACAAAAGCGACCACATCGTCACCGTGGCGACGGAACACCGCGCCGTGCTCGACGCCTGCAAGCGGTTGGAGCAGGACGGCTTTCACGTCACCCTGCTGCCCGTGGACAAACACGGCATGGTTTCGCCGGAAGCGGTGGGCGCGGCGATCACCGACCGCACAATCCTCGTCAGTGTGATGGCCGCGAACAACGAGGTGGGCACGCTCGCGCCGCTGGCGGAGATCGGCCGCACCACGCGCGAGCGCGGCGTGTTGTTGCACACCGACGCGGCGCAAGCCGCCGGCAAAATCCCGCTTGATGTCGAGGCGCTGGGCGTGGACCTGCTCTCACTCAGCGCGCACAAGCTCTGCGGCCCGAAGGGTGTCGGCGCGCTTTACGTGCGGCGCGGCGTCAAGCTGTCGCCGCAGATGGACGGCGGCGGGCATGAGTTTGGTCTGCGCTCCGGCACGCTCAACGTCCCCGGCACCGTTGGTCTTGGCAAGGCGTGTGAAATTTGCCGGCTGGAAATGGCCACCGAAACCGCGCGGGTGCGTCAACTGCGCGAGCGGCTGCACGCGAAGATCGCAGAGGCGCTGGAGAATGTCTTTCTCAACGGTCACCCGACCGAGCGGCTCGCGGGCAACTTGAACCTAAGCTTCGCCGGCGCGACGGCGGAAGCGGTCATGGCGACGATGAAAGACGTGGCCGTCTCGTCGGCGTCGGCCTGCACAACCGCGGCGGTCGAACCGTCGCACGTGCTGCGGGCGATGGGCGTGAAGCGTTTGCTGGCGCACTGCTCGATTCGCTTCGGGCTGGGCCGGTTCACGACGGAAGAGGAAGTGGACCGCGCCGCGCGCCGCGTCATCGAGACGGTGCGCGAGGTGCGCGCGATGCCGCCGATGGAACAGTTGGCCATCGTCGCGGCGCGCGACCGGTGCTGACCCTGATCGTCCTTCAAACAAAAACTTTTCCGCCGCCGCCGAAAACTGGTTAGATTGCGCCATGTCTGAGGTTCTTCGATTCGCCGTCCTTGGCGACTGTCACTTCGTCAGCCCGGGGTATCATGCCGAGGGAAACCGCGGCGATGATTATCGGCACTACGCGTGGATGATGGAACACGTCTGGCCGCGCGTGATGGCGGAGATCGCGGCGGAGAAGCCGGCGTTCCTCGTGCAGCTCGGCGACTTCGTCGAGGGCGCGCGTGATCCGGCGCTGCAATCGGCGGAGTTGCGCGAGGCGCTCGATCTGCTCCGGGGCGGCTGCGGTTGCCCGGTGTGGTTCGTCAAAGGCAACCACGACCGGGAGCCGGCGCTGCGCGACGTGGTGATGCCGGAGTTGCGCGAGCGGCTGCTGGTGCTGGCCGGAGGCAAGGGCCGGCCGTTGACGACGTTTCACTACGCGTTCGGCCACGGCGACGCGCGGTTCATCGTAATGGATGACGTGAACCTGCGCCCCGGCTCGCCGCAGGCGGCGTGGCTGGAGGCGGAGTTGAAATGGGCGCAAGAGCACGCGGCGCGGACGTTTCTGTTTTCGCACGCGCCGCTGTTCACCATCGGCCGACCGTTCTGGAGTTACAAGCCGATGCTCGACGTGACGCTGCCGCTGCTGGACCGCTGGCGCGTGGACGCGTTTTTCTGCGGCCACTCGCACAACCACGCGGCAACGCTGCACCGCAACATCCGCAATCCGCTGCTGCAACTGGAGACGACAATCCTCGGCTATCCGCAAATGCCGCTGGTGCCGCTGCACGAGGTGCGGCCGTCGGCGGTGTCGCGTCATAGTTACGATTATTATTGGGGTTTCGTCGAGGACTGCGCGCCGTCGTGGTTTTTCATCACCGTCGCCGGCGGACAGGTCCGCGCGGAGTGGCGCTTGCTTGGCCGCGGCGCGGCGGGGGTGTTGGAGTGGACCGAGGCCGGCCGCGTGGCGTGCGTGAAACGGCCGGAGTTTCCGCCGCGCGTCGGGCTGGGCGCGACGGAGTTGCACGACGTGCGGGAAGCGCGTTTGTTTCTGGCCGGCTACAAGTGTCTTGATCCTGAGAAGCGCGTTCTGTTGAACGGCGTGCCAATCGGCACCACGCCGCCACTGACCTGTTTCGACGGTCACGTTGCCGTGCCTGTGCCGCCGGAGAAGCTCAACGTCCTCGCCGTGGAAAACGACGTGGTGGTCGAGAACCCCCACAGCGAAAAGTTTTTGCTCGGTGGATTTTACATTGAAGCCCGTCTGCGCGACGGCCGGCTGGCGCGCTCCACAGCGGCGCAGGAGGTATATGCGACGTGCGGTGATTGGGACGCGTGGAGTTCACCGATCCTGCGGCACGTCGTGCCGGGAGAGCCGATTCGGGTCAAAGGTCTGACGTTTTAAGGGTCACATCTCACGTTCACCAAACGCTTCCGTCCCGAAACAGTAAAGCGTGCAACCGCTGCGCCAGGCGTCGCGGGGCAGGCCGGCTTTGAGGCAGAGGTGGGCGAGCGTTTCCTCGGGTGTCCATCGCTGCTCGACCATGACTTCCGGAAGGAAGAGCGCGCGGCGGCCGTGTTTTTCCAGGATGACGCCGTGTTTGCCGAGCACGAACTCCTCGATACCGCGCACGCGATACGCCGGCGAGAGGACGTTGATCTCGATGTGGATGCGCGGCAACTCGTCGGCGCCGACGGGGAAGAAACGCGGGTCGCCGGTGGCGGCACTGACGGCGTTGTTCGCGACGCAGAGCGCCAGCGGCTCATCGGGTTCGATGGTGCCGATGCAGCCGCGCAGTTCGCCGTCCTTGGTCAGCGTGACGAACGCCGCGCCGGGCTGCATCAGCCGGGGCGCGAGGCAGCGCGTGTTCACATCCGGCCTTCGGGCGCGCTTGACGACAGCTTGTTCGATCGCGCGGCGGGCAATTTCCAAGAGCGCGCGTTTCTCGTCGGCGCTGAACAACCCAGTTTGCATCGCCGCCTGCGGCGATGGCGCACCGGTTTCGCAGAACGCGATGGCGGCGTAGCTGACGGAGTGTTCGTAGTCCTGCTCGATGTCGCCGGAAAGCGCGTAGGCAACGAGCACCGGCTGCGGCGGCGACTTGCGCAGCTTCGCGAGCCGCAGCAGCACGCCGATGGGCGCCTGGCCGCAGATGGTGTTGCGCGAGCGCGCCATGTAGCTCTCGAACCCGTCCGCGTCCAGCGCCAGAATCCGGTCAATGCCCTCGCGGTCCAGTTGCGCGATGTGCTCGCGGTCGGTCCTGCCGAACGGCTCGAAGTCGAAGCTCGGTCCGTAGTGGCAGAAATCGCTGCTGGCCACGACGAGCGTGCGCTCGTCCCACAACGGCAACAGCGTCTCGGCCAGCGTGTCGCGATCTTGCGGCGTCGCGTCGCCGACGACAAGCGGCACGAGGCTGAATCGGCCGAGCGTCTTTTGCAGGAACGGCAACTGCACCTCCAGCGAATGCTCTCGCGCCTGCGGTTCGGAGCGGTCGCTCACCAGCTTGCAGACGCGCAACGCGTCGGTTGCCTTTGTGTCCACGGGCACGTCGCCGAGCGGCGTGCGGAACGCGGTGAAAGCGCCAACGCTCGCGCCCTGCAACAACGCGTAATGACTCGGCGCGAGCACGACAACGCGCGCATACTGGCCGGGTCGGAGCAGCTTGTAGTTCGCGGCGGCGGTCGGCCCGCTGTAGGCATAGCCGGCGTGGGGACAGATCATCGCGCAGGGTGATCCGGGCAGATCAGGCAAGGCGGGCGCGGATGCGAGATGCTTGTCCACCATCGCGCCGAGCTTCCTGGCGTCGCCGGGATAAAAAGTCCCCGCCACCGCCGGCTCGCGGACGTTCGACGGCACTTCTTCGTGTCCGCCCGATTTGTTTTTGAACAGTCTCATCGCCCTCCTCGCTTTCTGGAACGCGACAGCTCTCTCAACTGCCTGACTTAGTATCGCGCGTGTCGGGGGCGAAGGCAACCGCCACGTCGGCCGCTACGGTCCGGGCGCGGTCACGGTGGCATGGGCGCGGTCCATGGCTCCCATGAACTTCACAGCGGTCTCGGTGATGCCGGCGCGCGCGGCTGAAAGATTGCCGAAGGTCTTGGTAACATCCACGGCCAGCGGCGCCTGTTTGGTGAGGGCCGCGGCGAGCACGGTGTCGGACTGGGCGTCGCGCAACTCGACGGACATGGTGACGGAACCCATGAACGACCCCTGCATGCCCGCGCCGGTGCCGAGCAAGTTCATGCCCATGCCGCCGGGGGAGAAATGGGACACCACGGCCAGCGCGGGCGTGGTCAGTTCCACATCCGCCAGGGTCAGCTTGATGCGAAGCACGCCGGGCCCAGGTTGATCCACAACCGGATACTTCGGTCCAAGAACGCGGACGAATTCGGCGCGCGCGAACTGCGCCAGTTCTTGTTTGGCCTGTTCGGTAACTTTGCCCTTGTGCCAGCTCGCGTCGGTGCCCCGGTAAATCTCGACCGGGTCAACGATGAACTTCGAATACTGCGCGAAGCTCGTGCCTTCTTTGATATAAACCAAGGCGTGGGGGAACCGGACATCCGGACGCAACTGTTCCGATTCAGGCACGCTGGAATATTTCCCGCTCTTCGGCGAGGTCGAACAGCCGGCTATCAACAAGCCGGCAACCATTAAACTAAAGACGCTCAATGTTTTCGCTTTCATCTCGGTGTTCCTTTCACTTCACGGGTTGTTGTGGGTTTGGGGTTTTGCTTCCTGTAGAACCGTGGTTGATGTAATTGGCCAAGCTCTTGGCGACCTCAGCGCCGAGGTTCCTCATATCTTTTTCCGTCCCGCTTCGCTTGTCCATGACAAACTTGGCGGCCATCACGTAAGGGTTCATCGTCACAAGACCGCCCGGCATCTTCCGCGCGCGGCTGCCGGATCCCATGACCATGATGGGCACGCTGGGATCGCGGGCAAGATCGGACACGGCCACATCAGCCTCTGATTTGCCGGCGCCAGCGCCAAAACCGACGGTGGCTTTGACGGCAGACTGGCCTTCTTGCACTTCCTCGAACCATCCGGTGACCAGCCAGCCCTCTCTCGGCAGCGGCGCATTGCTCGCGGCAAATTGAATCCGGCCGTTGCTCTGGCCCGGGTAGTATTCGGCATGGATTTCTTGGAGGTATTCGGCGCGCAGACCTGCTTTCCTCAAATCCCTGACGATCGAATCCGAGAGAATGTGAACCAACGACACGGCCTTGTCAGCCGGATCGTGGTTGCGCTGGAGCGGACGCCGTCCGCCGAGGATGCCCGGCCTCTCGCCGCCGATCAACCCCTTGTGCTTGATCTGGGTTGAATCCAAATGGAAATCGGTCACGTAGATGACCGACGGTCTTTGGACGACGGCGGGTGTCGCTGGCAGCGCCTTGACGACCTGATCCGATGTTGCGGGTTGGTTTGGGGGCTGTTGCCCGGAAACGCATCCGGGCAAGCAAGCAAGCGCGAGCCAAACGATCGAATGAATCCAATGGCGGATGGATGTTTTCATAGGCTCCTGTGGTTGGTTGGTTGTGGTTGCGGATTCGACTTCGTTACTTGTGGACGTCGGGCTGTATTTCCTGCTGCCAGCCGCCGCCGAGGGCTTTGTAAAGCTGGACGATGACCAGAAGTTGGTTGAGCTGTGTCTGAGCAAGCGAATTCTCAGCGGGGAAAAGCTGCTCTTGAGCGTCGAGCACCTCAAAGTAGCTGGCCTTGCCGGCCACGTAGCGCTTCATCGAAATACTCACGGCCTCTTGATACGCGCGCACCGATCGCGCCTGATGCTGGCGAACTGCTTCAAGCTTCTCCCGCGCGATGAGAGCGTTGGCGACCTCGCTCAGCGCGTTGAGCGCGGTTTGCTCGTAGGTGAGTCGCGCTTCGTCCCACGCCGCCTTGGCTTGGCGATACTGGGCGATCAGCCTGCCACCTTGGAAGATTGGTCCCGATGCGTTCGCGGCAACCGACCACGTGCTGGCCGCGCCGCCGCTCATCGCCATCGTGGAGAGGTCGGGGCTGATTTTTCCGGCGAGCGCCGTGAGGCCGATCTTCGGGAGAAACTCGGCCATGGTGACGCCGATCTGTGCGTTGGCGGCGCGCAGGTTTTGCTCGGCCTGGCGAATGTCGGGCCGGCGTTCGAGCAACGTGCTGGGCAGACCGGCGGGCACGTTGGGTGGCATCATCTGGTCCAGCAGCTTCGCAGTGCGCCGAATCGGGCCGGGCGGACGGCCGAGGAGAATGCAGATTTCGTTTTCCTTAATCGCAATCTGTCGCTCGGCGTCGGGAATGGCGGCGGCGGCCGTGGCCATCGCGGCTTCGGCGCGCGAAGTGTCGAGCTTCGACGCGGCGCCGCCCACCAGCTTGCGGTTGAACAAGTTGTAGCTGTCGCCGAAGGACATCGTGGTCCGCCGGGCAATGTCGAGGGCGAGGTCGAGTTCGAGCAGCTCGAAATAAGCCTGGGCCACCGAAGCGACCAAGCTGAGCGCGACGCCGTTGCGGGCTTCTTCGCTGGCAAGATACTGCGCGCGAGCCGACTCGTTCAGGCGGCGGATGCGTCCCCAGAGATCCAGTTCCCACGCCATGTTGAGAGTCGTCAGCGCCGTGTCGGCGCTCAGGCCATTTCTGGGACTGGCGCTTCCGAAGGCCTCGTTCTTTCCCTTGCTGGCGGCAGCGTTGTAACCAACGGTCGGAAAGAACTGGGACCGCGTCTGCGCCGCAGCCTGGCGCGCCTGCTCGATGCGGGTGACGGCGATGCGCACGTCATAGTTGTTGGTGAACGCGGTTTGGATGAGTTGGTTCAACGTCAGGTCTTTGTAGATACCCCACCAAGGCAGATTGGCAACCGAGTTGGTCGTCGCGGGACCGGTGGCGCTACGGAAGTTGTCGGGCGAGACAACCGCGGGACGATTGTAGTCAGGTCCGATCGCGCAACCGCTGAGGAACATCAGCAACGCGCAAACGGCGGCGACGGCCACCGCACTGTGCAACGGCCATTGGTCATAGAACTTTGAAAGTTTCCTAGTCATGGTCCCGTTGGTTGTTCGTGATTCAATCACTTCGTGCCTTCCGGCGCGAGCTTTGGCGTTTCGGGGGCAACGTGCTGTTTCCCGCTCCATTTCTCGATCACGTAGAACGTCACGGGAATCAGGAAGATGGCGATCCCCGTCGCGGCCAGCATGCCGCCGATGACCACCGTGCCCATCACCTGCCGGGCGATGGCGCCGGAGCCGGACGCGATGGCCAGCGGCACGCAGCCGAGGATGAACGCGAACGAGGTCATCAGGATCGGCCGCAACCGCAGGCGCGCGCCGGCCAGCGCGGCGTCCGCGATGCTCTTGCCGCTTTCGTATTCCATCTTGGCGAACTCGACGATGAGAATGGCGTTCTTGGCAGCGAGGCCGATGAGCATTACCAGACCGATCTGAGCATAAATGTTGTTCTCCATCTGCCGCACCATCAGTCCGGCGAACGCGCCGAACACCGCGATGGGCGTGCCGAGCAGCACGCTGAACGGCAGCGACCAGCTTTCGTATTGTGCCGCCAGAATCAGGAACACAAACAGCAGTGACAGGCTGAAGATGGCCACTGGCGAAATGCCCTCCTGCGCTTTCTTCTCCTGGTAGGACATGCCGAGGTAGTCGTAGCCCATCTCGCGCGGCATGGTCGTCTCGAACACTTCCTCCAGCGCCTTCATCGCCTGCGCGGAACTGAAGCCGGGCTTGGCCGTCACGTTGAACTGCGCGCAACGATAAAGGTTGTAGCGCAGCGTGAACTCCGGGCCGGCGCGCGTCTCCAGCGTTGTCACTGCCGAGAGCGGCACCATGTTGGTGGCGCTGTTACGCACGTAGAATTGGCCGACGTCCTCGGCGCGCGTGCGGTAATCGCCCTCGGCCTGCACATAAAGCTGCCATTGCCGGCCAAAGCGGTTGAAGTAGTTCACGAATGTGCCGCCCATGAAGCATTGCAGCGTCTGATACACATCGCTCAGGTTGACGCCCTGTTTGAGCACCTTGTCGCGGTCCACTTTCGCGAAGACCTGCGGCACCGCCGGCAGGAACGTGGTCATCACGTTGGCCAACTCCGGCCGCTGGCGCGCGGCGGCGGTGAACTTGTTCACGTTGGCCGCCAGGAACTCGATGTCGCGGCCGGAGCGGTCTTCCAACAGGAACGTTACGCCGCCGGAGGTGCCGACGCCGGGAATCGCCGGCGGCGGAAATGCGAATCCGAAGCCATCAGGCACTTTTTGCAAAGCGCGGTTCAACCGGAACAGAATGACCCGATACTGTTCCATCACGCTCTTGCGTTCCGCCCACGGTTTCAGCCTGATGAAGAAGAACCCGCTGTAAGTGTTGGCTACGCTGCTCAACATGCTGTAGCCGACCACGGTGGTGCAATACTCCACGCCGGGGACGCTGCGGATGATCTCGTCCGCTTTGCGGCACGCCTCGGCCGTGCGCTGGAGCGAGGCGGCGTTCGGCAACTGGATGCCTCCATAGACGTAACCCATGTCTTCCTCCGGCAGGAAACTGGTGGGCACTTTGTTCCCAAACCATCCCGCGGTCAGCGACACAAGCAACAGAAACAGGAGGCCGATGGAAGTCTTGCGGACCAACACGCCGCACATGCCGACGTAACCGTCGGTCGTTCGCCCAAAGACGCGGTTGAAGACGTTGTAGAACTTCTGGAGCGGTCCGCCCGACTTTTTCTTCGGCCGCAGCAGCAGTGCCGACAACGCCGGGCTGAGCGACAGAGCGTTGAACGCGGAGAGCAAGACCGAGATGGCGATGGTGATGGCGAACTGCTGGTAAAGCCGGCCCGTGATGCCGGGAATGAACGCCGTCGGAATGAACACTGCCGCCAGAATAAGCGCGATAGCGACCACCGGGCCGGAAACTTGTTCCATCGCCTTGAGCGTGGCTTCCTTCGGCGACAGGCCGTGTTCGATGTGGTGCTCGACGGCTTCGACGACGACGATGGCGTCATCCACCACCAGCCCGATCGCCAGCACCAAGCCGAACAACGAGAGCGTGTTGATCGAGAACCCCATCAGCGGAAACACCGCGAACGTGCCAACCAGCGAGACAGGCACCGCCAGCAGCGGGATGAGGGTCGCGCGCCAGCCTTGGAGGAATATGAACACCACTATAATAACGAGCACGAGCGCCTCCAAAAGCGTGTGGATGATTTCCTTAATGCCTTCGGTCACCGCCTCGGTCGTGTCGAGGGCGACGGCGTATTCGAGGTCCTTCGGGAAATGTCCGCTCCATTCCGCCATCATCTTCTTGACGCGGTTGGCCGTGTCAATCGCGTTGGAGCCGGGCAGTTGATAGACGCAGATGATTGCCCCGGGCTTGCCGTTGAACAGTCCCTTGATGTTGTAGCTCTGCGCGCCCAGTTCGACGCGAGCCACGTCCTTCACGCGCAGCAACGACCCGTCGGGGTTGGCGCGAATGACGATCTGAGCGAACTCTTCCTCGTTTACGAGCCGGCCCTGCGCGCGCACCGCGTAGGTAAACTCCTGACCGCGCGGCGCCGGTTCCGCGCCGATCTGGCCGGAAGGATTCACCGCGTTCTGGGCGTTCAGCGCGTCCACGATCTCGTTGACGGTGACGCCGAGTTTTGCCAACTGGTCGGGTTTTACCCAAAGCCGCATCGCATATTGGCCCGCGCCGTAGATTTGGATCTGGCCGACGCCCGGAACGCGCGAGAGCGGATCGTTGATATTAATATAGGCGTAGTTGGCGGTGAAGATCTCGTCGTAGGTGCCCTTGGGTGAATAGAGCGCGAAGATCAGCAGCGGACTGCTGGTGGATTTGCGAACGGTGATGCCGTAGTTGTTCACGTCCGTCGGAAGCTGGGACTCGGCCTGGCCGAGGCGCATCTGCGTGAGCACTTGGTCGGTGTTCGGGTCGGTCTTCACGTCGAAGTTCACGCGCAATGTCATCTGGCCGTTGTTGGCGTTGACCGAATACATGTAGTTCATGTTGTCCACGCCGCTCATCTGCTGCTCAATGGGCGTGGCGACGGACTCCTCGACGGTCAGCGCGTCCGCGCCGACATAGGTGCCCTGAAGGAGGATTTCCGGCGGGACGATGTCCGGGAACTGCGCGATGGGAAGGCTTAGCATTGCCACGACGCCGACGATGACCGTCACGATGGCGATTACCATCGCTACGATTGGCCGGTTGATAAAAAACCTGCACATGACAGTTCAGATCTCCGTAATCATCAAACGTTCATCTGCGCGCCACCAGCCGGCAAATCCGGCAAGCCCGGCGGCGCGGCAGATGCCGGCGACGGACGGTGCGCGAGTTTCTCAACCACGTAGAAAGTCACCGGGATAAGGAATACGGCGATCAGCGTCGCCGCGAGCATCCCGCCGATCACAACCGTTCCTAGAATCTGCCGTGAGACCGCGCCGGAACCGGACGCGATGGCCAGCGGCACGGTGCCCAAGATAAACGCAAAGGCCGTCATCAGGATCGGCCTCAAGCGCAGCCGAGCGCCGTCCAACGCGGCGTCGGCGAGCGGCTTGCCGGCCTCGAACCTCGACTTGGCGAACTCGACGATCAGGATCGCGTTTTTCGCCGCCAGGCCGATTAGCATGACGAGGCCGATCTGCGCATAAACGTTGTTTTCCATCTGCCGGCTCATCAGCGCCGCAAACGCCCCGAACACGGCCACCGGCGTGCCGAGCAACACGCTGAACGGCAGCGACCAGCTCTCGTATTGCGCCGCCAGGATCAAAAACACAAACAGCAGCGATACGCCAAAAATGACCGAGGGCGGCACGCCTTCGGCGGCGACTTTTTGCTGGAAGGACATGCCGAGGTAGTCGTAGCCCATGTCCGACGGCATCGTTTCGCGAAACACCTGTTCCAGCGCCGCCATTGCCTGGCCCGAACTGTAGCCTGGCGCCTGGATGACGTTGATCTGCGCGGTGCGATACTCGTTGTAGCGGACAGTGAACTCCGGCCCTGTCGCGCGCTCGACGGTGACCAACGCGGAGAGCGGCACCATCTGGTTGCTCGCGTTGCGGACGTAAAACTGGCCAAGATTCTCCGCGCGCGTGCGATACTGGGCATCGGCCAGCACATAGACCTGCCACTGGCGGCCGAAGCGGTTGAAGTAGTTCACAAACGGTCCGCCCATGAACGCCTGCAATGTTTGGTAAACGTCGCCGAGCTTCACGCCCTGCTTGACGACCTTGTCGCGGTCCACGCTGGCGAAGACTTGCGGCACCGACGAGGAAAACGACGTCGTCACCGACGCAAACTCCGGCCGCTGGCGCGCGGCGGCCAGAAACTTCTTCGTGTTCTCGGCCAGATAATCCAGCCCTTTGTCGGCACGATCCTCCAGCATGAACGTCAGCCCGCCCGATACACCGATGCCCGGAATCGCCGGCGGCGAGAACGCGAACGCCTGCGCGTCGGGCAGTCGGGCCAGTTCGCGGTTCACGTGAGCGACGATGGCGGCGTATTTCTCCTCCGGCTTCCTGCGCTCGTGCCACGGCTTCAACGTGACGGAGAAGTAGCCGTTGTAGGTGGTGTTGACCTGGTTGAGGATGCTGTAGCCGACGATCGTGTTGAACACGTCCACGCCGGGCGTCTGCCGCAGGATGGCTTCGACTTTCTTGCAGACTGCGTCCAGCCGCTGGAGTGAGGCGGCTTCGGGCAACTGGATGTCGAGGTAGAAGTAGCCCTGGTCTTCTTCCGGCAGGAAACCGGCTGGAAGCTTCATGCCGAGGAAACCCGCCGCCGCGACAACTGCGACGAGAAAGAACAAGCTCCGCCCAATTTTCCGGATCAGCAGACCGCAGACGTTCACGTAGCCGTCGCGCGCACGTGTGAACCATCGGTTGAATCCGCCGAAGAACCAGCGGGCTAGCCCGCGCGGCTCCTTGCGCGGCCGCAACAGCATCGCCGCCAGCGCCGGGCTGAGCGACAGCGCGTTGAAAGCGGAGATCAGCATCGAGACGGCGATGGTGACCGCGAATTGCTGGTAGAGCCGGCCGGTGATGCCAGGAATGAACGCCGTCGGCACGAACACCGCGAACAAAATCAGCGCAATGGCGATGACCGGCCCGGAGACCTCTTCCATCGCCTTGATCGTGGCGTCGCGCGGAGACAGACCTTCCTCGATATGATGTTCCACCGCTTCGACGACGACGATGGCGTCATCCACGACCAGCCCGATGGCGAGCACCAGTCCGAAGAGCGACAGCGTGTTGATGGAGAATCCGATGAGCGGAAAGACCGCAAACGTGCCGATCAACGAGACGGGCACGGCGATGAGCGGAATGAGCGTCGCGCGCCAGCCTTGGAGGAAGACGAACACGACCAGGATGACCAGCAGCACGGCCTGCCAGAGAGTGTCGGCGATTTCCCGGATGCCTTCCGTGACGGCGAGGGTGGTGTCGAGTGAAACCTGGTAGTCGAGGTCGGCCGGAAACCGCCGTTTCACTTCGTCCATGAGTTTGCGCACGCCGCGCGCCGCCTCGATGGCGTTGGAGCCTGGTAATTGATAGACCGCCAGGATCGCTGCGGGCGCGCCGTTCATCCGGCCGATGATGTTATAGACTTGCGCGCCCAACTCGACCCGCGCGACATCCTTCAGGCGCACAATGGAACCGTCCGGCGTGGCGCGGAGGACGATGTTCTCGAATTCCTCCTCGCTCACCAGCCGGCCTTGCGCGCGCAGCGTGTAGGTGAATGCCTGTCCGGCCGGCGACGGCTCGGCGCCGATCTGGCCGACGGGATTGACTTTGTTCTGCTGGTTGAGCGCGTTGGAGATTTCCGGGACGGTGATGCCGAGCTTGGCGAGCTTGTCCGGCTGTAGCCAGAGACGCATTGCATATTGGCCCGCGCCGAAGATTTGCACTTGGCCGACACCTGGCGTGCGCGACAGTGGGTCGTTAATATTAATATAGGCGTAGTTGGCGAGGAACGTTGCGTCGTAGGTGCGCTTGGGCGAGTAAAGCGTGATTAGCATCAGCGGGCTGCTGAGCGACTTCGGGTTGGTGATGCCGTAGCGCCGGACGCTCTGCGGTAACTGCGTCACCGCCTGCGACTGGCGCATCTGGGTGAGCACTTGATCCACGTTCGGGTCGGTGGTCACGTCGAAGGCCACGCGCAATGTCATCTGGCCGTTGTTGGCGTTGATGGAATACATGTAGAGCATGTTGTCCACGCCGTTGATCTGCTGCTCCAGCGGAGTGGCCACCGACTGCTCCACCGTCAGCGCGTCCGCGCCGAGGAACGTCGTCTGGACCTGGATTTCCGGTGGGACAATGCTGGGAAATTGTGCGACCGGCAGGCCGAGCATGGCCACCAAGCCGACAATGACCATGATGATCGAGATCACCATGGCCACAATTGGCCGGTTGATGAAGAATTTGGCCATGACGGCCTACTTGGTTTGGGGCTTCGCCTCGGCGGGAGGCTGGTCGGTGACGGCGGCGAACGGTTTTGGAACAACCGTCAGCCCATCACGTGCTTTCTGCACACCTTCTGCCACAACCTGTTCGCCGGGTTTCAACCCATCCTCGATCACCCAGTCAGGACCGATACGCTCGCCAGCCTTCACGGACCGGACGGAAACTTTGTTGCCGGCCTCCACCACAGCCACCTGATACTTGCCCTGCAATTCGCTCACCGCGCGTTGCGGGATTACCAGCGCGTCGCGGTGTGTGCCGACCAGCGCCCGCACGCGCACAAACAAACCAGGTCGGAGAATCGTGTCAGGATTTGGAAACAGGGCCGCAATATGGATCGTGCCGGTCTTGTCGTCCACCTGCCGATCCACCGCGCTGATCAGGCCTTTTTGGGCATACGTGCTTCCATCGGCCAGCAACAGTTCGAGGTCGGGGCCTGGCCCGCCTTTGCCCCAGCCGGTGACAGCGGAGTGCTTCACCGTATAGAGGTATTCCTGTTCGCTCAGGAAAAAATTCACTTTGATTGGGTTCACGGTAGACACCGTCGCCAAATCGCCGCTGTTGGGTGAGACCAAGTCGCCCACGCCCACCTTGGAGATGCCGGCGATGCCGCTGATGGGCGAGATCATCTTTGTGAAATCCAGGTTCAGTTGCGCTTGTTGAACGGTCGCTTTTGCCGCCAGCACCTGAGCCTTGGCCGCCAGATTCGCTTGGACGGCGTCGTCCAGTTCCTGCTGGCTGATGGCCTGTTCTTTCACCAGCGGCGTGTAACGCTTCACGTCAAGCTCGGTTTTACCCTGCTGCGCCTCGGCTTGGGCGAGGTTGGCCTTGGCCTGATTGAGCACTGCCTCAAACGGCCGCGGATCAATCTGGAACAACAGGTCCCCTGTCTTCACCAAGCGGCCTTCCTGGTAGTCCTGGTGCCACACATACCCGGAAACCTGCGCGCGAATCACCGCGTTGGACGACCCGTCGCACGATCCGACCCACTCCCTATAATAAGGGACATCTTTCTGCACCACCGCGACAACCTGCACCTCCGGCGGACCCGGCGGCGGAATCTTCGGTTTGCAACTCGTGACAAAAACCAGACAGAGCGCGGTTCCTGAAAGGAACATACCGAATCGTTTCTCAAGAAACGTCGAAACGTTCGCTGTGCACTCCTTGGTCCAAACCATTCTCGGTAGGTGGGTCATGGTCGGTTCTGCGTCGTATCATACCAGACATCGTCAGCTTGAAGCAATCGAGGTTTTTGTGGAGACATGAAAACAACGGATGAGCCGCACACTCGTCCTTGTCCCCGCGCGGGGCCAGAGAAAGACTTGTCTTGCGGACGCGCTATTGATAGAGGAGAACGCCGTCTGAAAACCTATTGATGAGGATTGAACCATGAGATTATTTGCGATTATCGGTTTTTGTCTGGTCGGCTGGTGGAACGCGCAAGCGGAAGCGCCCGCGCTGTTGCCTTACAAATCGGCCCATTGGAAGCAGACGGTGACCATCGGCGCAGCCACGCCGGCGAAGGGGCAGAAGGTGGAGGCTGAACTGTGGTTTCTCAAGCCGAATAACATGCGCGTCGTGACGGTGGTGGAGGGCAAGCGACAGGTGATCGTCATCAAGAGCGGCACGGCGCTGATCTTCGAGGAGGGCACCCCGACGGGCATGAAGATGCCCTTGAAACAGCAAATGCTGGATCAATTGGCGCAATACACTGAGGTGTTCTCCAAGCTCGACACATGGAAGAAAGCCAAGACCGGCGAGGAAAAGCTCGGCGGCAAGGCGTGCGAGATTTACGGCTTCAGCGACAAGTCCGGCGGCCAGACGACCACCGGCAAAGTGTGGCTGTGGACGGAGAAGAATTTCCCGATGCGCATGACGTTGGAAGCTCAAGGCCAGTCGGTAACGGTGGAACACAACGACGTGCAGGTGAACGAAGAAGTGTCGCCGGCGATGTTCGAAGCTCCGGCCGGTGTGAAGTTCGTCGAGCTTCCGTCCGGCGCCGGCAAGTAGGCATCCTCCCCGCCGCTAGCGCGCGGCAGCGGTTGGCGGGGCTTCCTGACGAGCCGCGGTGAAGACGTTGAAGGTTGGCAGGAAACGGTAATAGACCTCCAGCGACAGACACATGAGCGTCGTGTGATAAACCTTGGTGTCTTTGCCCCGGACTTTGTTCGTGGTCATATTGTCCTGCCAGGCGGCCGAGCCGGGACTGCCCCATGAACCATCAGAATCCTGGTTCTCCACCAGTTGGTCGCGCAACCGCGTATTCCACTCGGCCCACCAGTGGCCGCCAGCGTGGAAAAGGGCTTGCGTGATGTAATACCAGCCGTAAGTGGAGTTGGCGTTGGCGGAACGGAATTTGGTTTCGACCGCGAGCAATCTCGGCAGGGTCTGTTTTATTTCGGCGGCGTCACTGTCGCCAAGCAGTTGCAGGCACAGCACGCCGATGCCGTCCAAGGCGTCGCTGTGCATGCGGTCGGGCACAGCGTAACCGAAGCGACCTTGTTCGCGGCTGTAGATGGAGTGAAACCACGAGCGGGAGCGACGTAGCGCTTCATCGAGACCGGAAATCTTCAGGCCGGTGTTCTTGGCGGCAACGAGCGCCTGCACGTTCCAAGCGCTGATGGAGCTGTCGCCGCTGGGACGGTTCTTGAGGTTGTAGACGCCGCCGGGGCCGGTGTTGTAATCGTAATCCCAAGAACCGTCGGGCCGCTGCGCGTTGATAATGAGCGCGATGGCGGCTTCGCAGACCGGCTTCAGTGGCGCGTAATGTGTGATCGCATAGTCTTCGCACATCGCGTAGGCCGCAATCGGATGCTGGTATTCAAAGCGGGCCGTGCCGATGTAGCCGCTGGTGGGCGCCTGGCTCTGGTCGGCCTGCGTGGCCAGGAAATTAAGCGCCTCCTTGATGGTTTGCTCGAACTCCTGGCTCTCATGCGTCTCGCCGTGACCGAAGAACGCCATCAACGCCAAGCCGGTCATGGCGACTTTGTATTGGGCGCCCCACGATCCCATCTCTGCCTGACCGGTGTTTTGGTTCTTCTTCAGCCAGCGCAGCGCCTTCATCACCGCCGCTTCGCTGGCGTCGGAGCCGCCGTAACGCCTCACGGCTCCGCCGCGCGATCTACCGCTGCGCCGGCCGACGAACGGATCGTTGCTGGCGCCAGCCGCGCCTTGCACAGCGCTCGCAGCGGTGATGTTGCCGGGGATTTTTGGATTGAACAGCGCGATGACCGGCAACGTTGCCGTGGTGCGCGGCGCACGGGTCGGCACCGTGAGACCGCGAGGCACGGTAGGCGTCGGGCCGACCTGCGGCGCGACGTCCACGAGTTTGTCGAGACTATGATCAGGCGGCGCGGGCGGTGCCGGGATGTTTTCCGGCCCCACGGATTTAAGCCCGTCGCCAACGAATTTCATCGCCGGCAAATCAGGAGGCGGAAGCTTCTTCATAATCGGCTCGTAAACCATCTTGTAGCCGAGGAAGATCAGCGCCATGACATGGATTGCAATGGCCGCCGCATAGTATCGCGTGCGCCATTTCGGAGAAGGCTTCTGCGCGGTGAGGAAATCCACCTCGTCGGGGAAACGCGGTTTGAAACCCGGCGGCAACGGCCGTCGCGCCACGCGTGGCTGTCGCCGTTTGGCAATCACACGCGGCTTGCCAGTTTTGGGCGCGACCAGACGCGGAGTTTTTCCCGGCGGTGGTTTTTCTCCCGTCGGTTTCAATGGCCGCTGGTTTGGGTTCTTTTCTGGATGCATGACAAAAAGACCGGTCGGATAATACCGGCATTCCCCGCCAACGGCAACTTTCGCGAAGGGAACAAATAATTTTCCGTGAAAAAAACCTTGCGCCCCAAAATGCAGACCGCATAATATGTGCTGTAGTGAACAAAGAGGTTTCTCGAAGAAAGGATCAACATGAAACGAGCAATTGCATCTATCGTAGCAGTGGTTGCTGTGTCGGTGCTGGCGTTCTCCACTCCGGCCCAGGCGGCCGAAGAGCAGGACAATCACATCAGCAAGCTTGTGCGTGGCTGGACCAACATTGCCACGTTCTGGATTGAAATCCCCAAGCAAATCTATGTGGTGTCCCAACAGCGTGACGCGGGCGCGGGTATCATATTTGGCCCGATGAAAGGCTTCGGCTTCGCGATCGCTCGCCTCGGCGCGGGCATCTACGAAGGCGGGTTGTTCTTCCTGCCGAAGTATGAGGCGATCATGGATCCTCCGACGGTGTGGCCGTTCGAGGAAGCCGGAACCTTGGCCAGCAAATAGTTGGTTTCGGCAATAGCCCGCCGAAAAGGGCGCTTGACAGTAGCGGCAGTTGGCGGTAAGAGTGCGGGCTAGTTAGAGAGGATAGTAGAGGTCGTTCACAAACTAAGTCTTGGCTTGGGGATAAGCTTCGCCACCCCTGCCAGAGAGGTAATAGTGCGAAGCTAATCAACAGAGGAGCGAATAGAACGTATGAAGAAACTGAGCATCTGCCTGGCGGCCATTGCGGCCATTGCTGTCCTGGGAACGGCTTCGGTCAGTGCGGCCGAAGAGCAAGACAATCACATCAGCAAGCTTGTGCGTGGCTGGACCAACATTGCCACGTTCTGGATTGAAATCCCCAAGCAAATCTATGTGGTGTCCCAACAGCGTGATGCGGGCGCGGGTATCATATTTGGCCCGATGAAGGGCTTCGGCTTCGCGATTGCTCGCCTCGGCGCGGGCATTTACGAGGGCGGGCTGTTCTTCCTGCCGAAGTATGAAGCGATCATGGATCCTCCGACGGTGTGGCCGTTCGAGGAAGCCGGAACCTTGGCCAGCAAGTAAACCAAGTTCCAACAAAGTTGTAACCAAGAAGGAGTCGGAGCAATCCGGCTCCTTTTTGTTTTTCCGCGCGCCGCACCGTTGTTGGCTGCATGTTCCGTTTTCTCCAACCTAACCGGACTTGTGTTTGGGGGTGGCGCGGCAGTAAACCGCGTAAATCGTCGCAGCTAAACTGAGAGATGGAATTGCGTGAACACAAGCAATGCCGCCCATCACAAAAGTCAGGGGGCAATAACCAGTTCTTGACGCTGAGCGACCCGTTCCGCTGGGTCAACGGTTGCCACCATGGACTTTCACGACCACGACGGAATCGCTGGCGTCCGGCGCAACCGACGGGGTTGAAACCACGACGCCGCTTTCCGTTTGCGATACCTGTAGCGGCCGTTTGTTCGGATCGGCCAGCAGATATGCGCCGGTGACTCTGCTTTTGACGGGCGGCAACACGAGCTTCTGGTTCTGCGGCCAGTCGAAGACGTGGAGATATAGCCGGCCGGATTTCTGCGTCACGCGGCCCCAAGGGAGTTGCTTCTCGAACGGGCTGGCTGTCGTGCCGTAGATTGCCTCGCCGTTGATCTTCATCCACCGGCCCACCGCTTCGAGACGCTCGACACTCGGCGGCGGAATCAAACCGCCCGAGGTCGGGCCGACGTTGAGCAGGAAGTTGCCGCCCTTGGATGCGGCGTCGGCAAGGTTGCGGATCAACTGCTGCTTGGACTTCCAGTTGTTGTCGTTGCGCTTGAAGCCCCACGTGTCGTTCATCGTCATGCAGCTCTCCCAATCCACGCCGGGGAATCCGCTGGGCGGAATCTGCTGCTCCGGCGTGCCGAAGTCGCCGCTGTCTTCGCCGCTCTTGCTCATGCCTTCCATGCCTTTGCGGCCCTTGCCAACGCGGTTGTTGATAATGAGCGACGGCTTGAGCTTGCGCAGGTATGCGTAAAGGTCCTTGCCATCCGCCTCGGTCCACCAGTCACACCATTCGCCGTCGAACCAAAGCACGCCCGTGTCGTAGTTCGAGATCAACTCGCGGAGTTGCTGCTTCATGAAGGCGACGTATTCAACCTTGCGGTCCGGGTGCATCTGGCTCGGATTGTAGGCGAGGCCGCCGGTCTTGGACTTGCCGGGGAACTGCGACGGATGATGCCAGTCCATGATGGAGTAATACGTGCAGAACTTCACGCCCTGCCGTTTGCACTCACGGCTCAACGCCCGCAGCACGTCCTTCTCGTAGGGCGTGGCCTTCACGATGTTGTAGTCGGTCGCCTTGGTATCGAAGAGGCAAAAGCCGTCGTGATGCTTCGATGTGATGACGAGATACTTCATCCCCGCGTCTTTGGCGATGCGCACCCATTCGGCAGCGTCAAATCTCGCCGGGTTGAAATCCCTCGCCAGCTTCTCGTAGTCGGCGACGGGAATCGCAGCGTTGTTCATGATCCACTCGCCAATGCTCTTAACCTCCTTGCCCTGCCATTCGCCCGCCGGCACAGCGTAGAGGCCCCAATGGATGAACATGCCGAAGCGCGCGTCGCGCCACCAGCGCATCCGCACCTCCTCCTTCTTCACCGCCGTCGAGTCGGCCGCGAACGCCGCGCCACCGAGGTCGAGCGATCCCAAGACCAGAACCATTACCATCGTCCTTGCCAGTTTCATGCAGTTCGTTCCTTTCGCTTTGACGCCAGTGTATCCGATGTCAGTCGCCGCCGTCCACGACGAGCTGCGTCCTCGGTTTCATCCTCATCGCAGATCTTCGATCGCAATGTCCTTATACCACGCCTCGCTGGGCGGGCCGCCGTGGATTTGCAGACCGACGATGCCGTGCTGCGGGATCGTGTCGTCCGGCTCGGTGTAGTCCACCGTTTGGAGGCCGTTGATCGAAAGCCGGATGCGTTTGCCTTCGCAGTGGATGACGTATTGGTTCCAGTCGTCGCGCTTGAGCACCTTGTTCAACTCCTCCATGTCGGACTTCGCCAGCATCTTCCGCCGACGTGACTCGTCGTAGAGACAACCCCACCACGCCGGCTCGGCCATGTCGGCCTGATAGCCGCTGACCTCGTGGTGGTTTGGGATGCGCGCGGAGCGGATCTGGACGCCGCCGTTGGCTCCGCGGCCGAGCAGTTTGAACTTTACGCGCAGCACGAAGTTTGTGTAGCCGCGCGTCGTGCAGAGGAACTCGTTGCGCGGCACTTTCTCCTTCAACGAGCCGCCGACGATGGCGCCGTTCTCGACGCGGAAGCTCTTGTTCGTGTCGCCTTCCCAACCGGCGAAGGTCTTGCCGTCGAAGATCAAAACGGCTTTGTTGTCGGCGGCGAGCGATGGGGCGATGGAAAGCACAAAGGTTAAAACTGTGAGCAAGTGTTTCATGGTGCGGAGAATTTGGTGGTTGTCAAATATCGCGAGCCGGTCTAAGTCTCAAGCCCAATCCGCCGTCTGAGAACGCACATGAAACACACATCCGACAAACCCCTCGACCCAACTTCCAAACTTTCGCGCCGGAGTTTTCTCCAACGCTGTGCGGCCGGCGCGCTGCTCGGCGCGCCGATGATCGTGCCGCGCCATGTCATCGCCGGCAGTGGCCAGACACCGCCGAGCGGGAAAATCAACATCGCCGGTATCGGTGTCGGCGGCATGGGGCACGGCGACATCATGAGCGTTTCCGGCGAGAACCTCGTTGCCTTCTGCGACGTGGACGAGACACGCGCCGCCAAGACCTTCCAGAAGTTCCCGGACGTGAAGCGGTTCAAGGATTTTCGGAAGATGTTTGACGCGATGGAGAAGCAGATTGACGCGGTGACCGTTTCGACGCCGGACCACATGCACGCCGTAGCAGTGATGGCGGCCATCAAGCGCGGCAAACACGTCTATTGCCAGAAGCCGCTGGCGCACTCGATCCACGAAGTTCGCCAGTTGATGGCGGCAGCGCGCAATCACAATGTCGTCACGCAGCTCGGCAATCAGGGCCATTCTACCGAGTCCATCCGCATTTTCTGCGAATGGATATGGGCCGGCGCCATCGGCAAGGTCCACACCATCCACGCCGGCTGTAACCGCGTGAACTCCGGCATCAACGCGCTGCCGAGCTTGAAGGAGAAGCATGAGGTGCCGCGCGATCTCGACTGGGACCTCTGGCTGGGACCGGCCAAAGCGCGCGCTTACAATCCGGCCTATGCGCCGAGCAAATGGCGCGGCTGGGTGCCGTTCGGCAACGGCACGCTCGGCGACTGGGTCTGCCATGTCGTGGATCCGGTGTTCTGGGCGCTCGACCTCGGCGCGCCCGCGACGATCCAGTCCACGGCGAAGGACTACGATCTCAAGACGCAAGGCGACATTTACCCGACGGGCGAACGGGTGACGTTCGAGTTCCCGGCGAAAGGCGACCGCGGGCCGGTCACGCTGCACTGGTATAGCGGCACCGAGCGCATCCCGCGACCGCCCGAACTCGAGCCGGAGCGCAATGACATCGAGGTCGGCGCTGCGGTGATCGGCGACAAAGGAACGATCACCTACGGTTCGCACGGTGCGAGCGGCGCGCGGCTCATTCCCGAAACAAAGATGAAGGCTTACAAGCGGCCGGAGAAAACGCTCCCGCGCGTAAAGGAGCATCATCAGGACTGGCTCGACGCGATCCGCGCCGGCCGCAAAGCTGGCTCGGACTTTTCCTACGGCGGCCCGCTGACGGAGTTGGCGTTGCTCGGCATCATCTCGATGAAGATGGGCGGCGTGAAGCTGGAGTGGGACGCGGCGAAGATGAAGTTCACCAATTGCCCGAAGGCCAACCGGCACCTCAACCCGCCGTATCGCAGCGGTTGGCGGCTGTAGCGCCGGCATCCCTGCCGGCGGCAATTCGATTCTTTGTGGGCGCAACGCCGGCAGGGATGCCGGCGCTACAGGTCCGGCCTTCAGCCACTTCCGATCGCACCGAAACGACGGCGCATCACGCCGTCATGCAAGGGCCGAGCGCGAGGCGCTTGACGTTCAGCAGGTGAGTGAACGTGACGTTGTCGGTCGTCGAGTTTCCACCGAAGGTTCCGCAACCCAGCGTGAGCGAAGGCGTCAGCCCCGTGCCGAGACCGATGCATCCCTGCGCACCGGGCGCATTCACCAAGATGCGGCTGGCCGGAATCTCATTGCCAAAGCGCCGCGCCAAGGTTTCATTGCGCGTGTGGATGATTGCTGTGTGTCCGATGCCTTGGTGTTCCAAGATGCGCCGGCAAAGCGCGATTGCCTGCTCCTCACCTTTGACGGTGAACAACGACAAGATGGGCGCGAGTTTTTCGGACCCGTAAGGCCCGTTGATGTCCGCCATCCCCGCAGGCACCACGATGAGACGCGGCGGCGTGGCTCGGCGCAAACCCGTCTTCTCGGCGATGAAGGCGGCCGACTTGCCGATGAAAGCGTGATTTACCGACGGATGTGCCACGTCAAACGCCTGCGGTGTAAAGCGGTGAAGCTCGTCGGGCGTCAGCAGTGTTGCACCTTGTGCTTCCAACTGCTTGATGAACACGGCGCGCACGCTGTCGTCCACGATAAGGTTGTTCTCGGAGCCACAGATGACGCCGTTGTCGAAGGTCTTGCTCCGCATGACGGCGCTCGCGGCGGCGGCCACATCGGCGTCCGCGCACACCCACACCGGCGCATTGCCCGCGCCGACGCCGATGGCGGGCTTGCCGGATTTGTAGGCGGCCTCAACGATGCTCGGTCCGCCGGTGGCCAGGATCAGGCCGACCTGCGGGTGCTTCATGAACGCCGCCGTCTTGCGCCGGTCGGTGCGGTTCTTCACCCACTGCACCAGATCCGCCGGCGCGCTGTGGCGTGCCAGCGCGGACTGGATCAACTCGCCGGTCATGTTGCCGACGTGGATCGCGTCGCGGTGGCAACTATAAATCAGCGCGTTGCGGCTCTTGAGCGCGATGAGCGCCTTGAACACGATAGTGGAAACCGGATTCGTTACCGGGATAACGCCAAAGATCACGCCCACCGGGCTGGCAATCTCGACGACGTGCGTCGCGCCGATTTCCTTCAGAACACCCGCGGCGTGCTGGCCCAGCAGACTGCGCAGCACCTCGCCACAGGAAAACTGGATCTTCACCACCTTGTCCAGCGCCACGCCAATGCCGGTGTCGGCCACGTTAACCTCGGCCAGCTCCGCCGCGCGAGCAGCGACAGTGTCGGCGATGTCCTTCAGCAACGCATCCACCCGCTCCTCCGGCCACGACACGAACTGTTTCTGCGCCGCGACCGCCTGCGCGACCATCCGGTTCGCCTCCGGGTCCGGCTCGTCCGCGAGCAAATAGTCCGTCATCAGGGCGTTCTCGCGGCGAATTTTGTGCGTCAGGCCGCGGCTGAACGCCAACAAGATTGCGTTGCTCACGACGGGGTTTTCCCTGCCGAGCCGCTCGAAATCCTCGCGCGAGCACCAGCGCGCTTGCACATCCGTATGGGCGATTGCGGTGGCGGAGCGCGGCAAACCGTCCAGCAGGCTGAACTCGCCCAGTAGTTCCCCCGGCCCCAGATAACAAAGCTCGTGTTCGAGCGCGCCCGACTGCGCGCGCGCCTCCACCCGAACCTCACCCGCGTCAATCACATACGCGCCGTCGCCCGGATCGCCCTCGCGCATGATACAGGAGCCTTTGGGAAACGAGACCGGCTGTAGCAAGCCCCGCACTTGTTTGAGGATCTCGGGATCCATTGCGGCAAACACATTCGCTTCCATAGAACCAACTCCTTCTCCCACTGTTGAAACGCCACCCGCATCAGCCTGAACTTCGGCGGAGCCTGCACACTACGTCCAACGCTGTCAAGCGGCCAAACAACAGGCAGACACCACCAAACGCATCGCATACTTGAGAGTTGCAAATCCCGCGGGTCAGCCTGAGTCTCAATGTCCAATCAGCTGCAGGAGCTTGCCATGAAACTTGCCGTATTCTGCGCCGTTGTCGTCGTTGATTCCCTTGCTTTGGCTGTCTCGCCCAATGCAAATGAGATGGCCTTGGCCCACGCGTGGACCGAGGCCAATCTTGGCCCGGCAGCGCAGTGCTTGCCGTTTTCATTCAACTACGGCGGACACCGCTCGACGGAATTACTGCCGACATGGCAAACAAAGCGTTCTTCTGAACGGCTTGATGACAACCGCATTCAGCAAACGATTGTCTGGAGCGACACAAAGACCGGCCTCGAACTGCGTTGCGTCGTCGTAACCTACGCGGACTTCCCGACTGTTGAGTGGACGCTCCACTTCAAGAATAAGGGCGCATCCGACACACCGATCATTGCAGACATTCTCGCGCTCGACACATGGCTGGAGTGCGAGCCGTCGGGCGAGTTCCTGCTGCACCACAACGTCGGCAGTCCCTGTCGGCAAAACGACTTCGAGCCGCTCGAAACGAAACTCGGTCCGAAAGCGGAAAAACGCATCAGCGCGGCGGGCGGGCGGCCGACCAACAGCGATTTGTCTTACTTCAATCTCGAATGGTCCGGCCAAGGCATGATCGTCGTTGTAGGTTGGCCCGGTCAGTGGGCGGCGCAGTTCACGCGCGACGAATCCCGCGGCCTGCGCCTTCGCGCGGGGCAGGAACTGACACATCTCAAGCTGCACCCCGGCGAAGAAATCCGCAGCCCGCTCATCGTGATGCAGTTCTGGAAGGGCGACTGGATCCGCTCGCAGAACATCTGGCGGCGCTGGATGCTGGCTCACAACACGCCGCGCATTGGCGGCAAGCCAGTCGGCACGCATTTCGCGTCCACGAGCGGCAGCCTCACCGACGCCGCGAGGGAGATGACGCTGATTGACGGGTATGTGCGCGAAGGGATCAAGCTCGACTACTGGATCATGGACGCCGGCTGGTATCCGCATCCCGGCAAATGGTTCTACACCGGCACGTGGGAAGTGAACCGCAAGCGTTTTCCCCACGGACTCCGCGAGGTGAACGACCGCGCGCACGCCAACGGCATGAAGTCCGTGGTGTGGTTTGAGCCGGAGCGCGTGACGCCCGGTTCGTGGCTGTATGAAAACCACCCAGAGTGGCTGCTGGGCTGTTCCAAGGAATCCGCCCAGACGCCGCAGTTGGGAAAGATCGCCAACCGTCTGTTCAACCTCGGCAATCCTGCCGCGCGGCGATGGATAACCGATCGTGTCAGTCGGATCATCGCAGATGAAGGCATTGATGTGTATCGGCAGGACTTTAACATTGACCCGCTGGCCTACTGGCGCGCCAACGACGCACCGGACCGGCAAGGCATCACTGAAAACGCCTATGTCAGCGGCTACCTCGCTTACTGGGATGAGTTGCTCCGCCGACATCCGCACCTCTGGATAGACACCTGCGCCAGCGGTGGCCGCCGCAATGATTTGGAAACTATGCGCCGCTCGGTGCCGTTGCTGCGGAGCGATTACTTCAGCGAGCCAATCGGGCAGCAGTGCCAGACTCACGGCCTCTCGCTGTGGATGCCGGTTTACGGATCGGGCACCGGCGCCCACGATGCCTACATGATTCGCAGTTCCATCTGCCCGATGTTCCGCATCGCCTGGGACACGCGCAAACGCGACCTCGACTACGCGTTCCTGCGCCAGCGAGTGAATGAGTTCCGCCAGATTGAGCCGTATCTCATCGGCGGCTTCTACCCACTGACGCCGTATAGCCGCGCGAACAACGTCTGGATGGCGTGGCAGTTTGACCGGCCTGAACTGGGCGGCGGCGTGGTTCAAGCGTTTCGTCGCCCGGAGAACAGCGACACGACGGCGCGGTTTCGGTTGCGCGAGTTGCAGCCTGCGGTGCATTATGTCGTGACCGATCTGGACTCGCGCGCGTCGCAACGTATGACCGGCCGGGAGCTGATGAACGACGGCTTGCTCGTCAAACTTCCGCAACGTCCGAGCGCAGCGTTGATCGTTTACAGAAAATCCAGCGATTGAAGGAACTAACATGAAACTCACCGCATGTTTTGCAGTCGTCCTCGCCACCGTGCTCAACGTTCACGCCGCCTCGCCAACTTGCCAGCCGTGGCGGGAGCCTTACGCGGGCGCCGACGCCAGCGGCAAACACATCATCGCCTGCTGGCAGTTTGCCGCGGGCAACGAGACGAACGATTCGTCGGCCAACAAGTTGCATCTGAAGTTGCAGGGCGCGGTCATCAACAAGGACGGCAAGTTCGGCCCGTGCCTCGAATCGTTCTGCGGTCATCCCGTCGCGGACAAGAAGCATGCCGCCGTCGCCACGCACCATTCGGCATTGACGCCGAAGGGCGCGTTCACGATCGAGATGTGGATCAAGCCGAAGAAGGAACTCGACGGTTATCCCGATGCGTTCCTGCTCGACAAAAAATATGTCGCCCACAGCGATTACCAGATGATCCTCACCGCTGCCGACAAAGGCGGCTCGCGCCGGCTCGCGGTCAACCTCGGCTTCGGCGACGAATCGGAACGATGGAGTTCCGAACCGGCGAAGTATGAGACGGGCGCGTGGTATCACGTTGCGTTCACCTACGATGGCGCGGGCGACGGACGCTTCTGGCGCGACGGCGCGGCGCTTGGCGGCGCGAAGAAGCCGGGCCGAGCAGCGATCACGCCCGGCAAACATCCGCTCTCCATCGGTGACCGCATCGGCAGCTATTACCACGGTTTTCCCGGCTTCATCGCGCAGGTGCGGCTCTGCAACGGCGCGCTGGAGTTCCGGCCCGCCGCGTTCGCCGTCGCTTCCGACCGGACCAGCTTTGTGCGCATGGAGAAGGCACCTACGTTGAAGTTCACCATCGCCAACCTGCAACGGACGAAGCTCAAAGGCGCCACGGCGAGCGTGTCGCTCGAAGGACTTGGTGACAAGAGCTACGCGTTGCCGGAACTCGACGGCGGGGCCAGCCACACACTCGACTATCCTCTCGATACGTCGCTGCGGCCCGGCGAATACAACCTGCGCGCCAGAATCCGGATTCCCGGCGACAAGCCTTACGTGAGCGAGGAAGGTTTCCCCGTCGTCATCGCCCCACGTCCGCTACCGCAGCGGATGCCCGTGCTGATGTGGGGCATCGGCGGCGTGGACAACGTGATCAAAGAGTTGCCGCGGCTCAAGCACATCGGCTTCACGCATTGCCTGGGCATGGGCGCGGACTTCGGGGCGATTTGGGACGCTGGCAAACCGACTGCGGCGTCGAAGCCGGAGGTGGTCGCCGAAACCAAGCGCATGTTGGACGTCGCGCTGGCCAACGACCTCGGCATCTGCGTCAGTCTCTCGCCGGGCCACTGGGCGGCGGAAGCCAGAAAAGAGTTCCGGCGGATTGACCGCAAGGGGAAGAGTGACGACAAACGCCCCAGCATCTGCGGCCTGTTCCCGGAAATGCAGAAGTTCTGCTACAACGTGGGCGCGTCGGTGGCGCAAACCTATAGTTCATTCCCGGCGTGGCAATCGGCGCTGCTTCACACCGAGGTGCGCGACGGGGCGGGACTCTGTTACCACGAGCACGACCGCGCAGCCTGCCAGCAGGCGACGGGCGCGGACATCCCCGCCGATGTCGCCGGCAAGTGGGGCGTGGATTCTGCAAAGCTCAAGGATTTCCCTGCTGACCGCGTGATCGCTGACGACAATCCGTTTTACCGTTACTGCCAGTGGTTTTGGAAAACAGGCGACGGTTGGAACGGGCTGAACACCGAGTTGCATCGCGGATTGAAATCCACGGGCCGCAACGACCTCTGGACCTTTCACGACCCCGCCGTGCGCGTCGCGAGCGTCTATGGCAGCGGCGGCACGGTGGATGCGATCTCGCAGTGGACCTACTCGTATCCCGACCCGATCCGCATCGGCGTGGCGACGGATGAACTCTTTGCGATGGCTCGCGGCGCAAAGCAGCCGCAGCAGGTGATGAAGATGACGCAGATCATCTGGTATCGCTCGCAAACCGCGCCGATGAAGAAAGGTGACGAGGTCACCAAAGCGACGAAGTCGCCGTGGGAGGACACCGATCCGGACGCAGCGTTCCCGACCATCGCGCCGATGCACTTGCGCGAAGCGTTCTGGACAAAGATGGCGCGGCCCATCCAAGGCATCATGTATCACGGCTGGCAGTCGCTGGTGCCAACCGACTCGACCGGCGGTTATCGCTACACGAATCCGCAGACGCAGCACGAACTGCGCCGGCTGGTGAAGGAGGTTGTCGAACCGCTCGGTCCCGCGCTGATGCAGGTGCCCGACCGCAAGAGCGACGTGGCGTATCTGGAAAGCTTCGCCTCGCAGATGTTCGCCCGGCGCGGCACCTATGGCTGGTGCCACACGTGGTGCGGCGACGCGTATCAGATGATGATGTGGGCGCAACTCCAGCCGGAGATCGTGTATGACGAAACGGTCATCGAGCGCGGTCTCGAAGGTTTCCGCGTGCTGGTGATGATGGACTGCGACGTGCTGACGGCGACGGTCGCGAAGAAAGTGAAGGAGTTCCAGAAGAAGGGCGGCATCATCGTCGGCGACGAGCGGCTCTGCCCGGCAATCAAAGCCGACGTCGTCATCCAGAGCTACACGCGCACGCGCAAAGCCGACGAAGACCGCGCCGCGTTGGTCGCGAAGGCCGGCGAGTTTCGCAAGGCGCTCGACAAGCGTTACAGCCGCCACAGCGACTCGTCGAACGCCGACGTCGTCACGCGCTGCCGCGCCTACGGCAAGACCGACTATCTTTTTGCGGTCAACGACAAGCGCGAGTTCGGCACCTACGTCGGCCAACACGGCTTGGTGATGGAAGACGGCCTTCCCTCGGAGACGACGCTGACGCTGGCGCGCAAGAACGGCCACGTCTATGACCTCTTAGCCGGCCGCGAGGTGAAGGTTGTTGCGAAAGGCGACCGGCTCGCCATCACGCGGCAGTTCGGGCCTTGCGAAGGCGCTGTCTTGATGATCACCGAGCGGCCGATTGACGGTGTGCGCATTGAAGCTCCCGCCGAGGCGAGACTCGGCGCTTCAACCACGTGCAAGATCACCGTCGTGGACACGACAGGCCGCCCGCTCGACGCGGTGGTGCCGCTGCGCGTGGACATCCGCGACTCCGCCGGCCGTGACGCGGAACGCACTGGCTACTACGGCGCGAAGAACGGCCGGCTTGAATTGAAACTCGATCTCGCCGCCAACGACCAGCCCGGCGTCTGGCAGATTCGCGTGCGCGAGCTGGCGTCCGGCCAGACTATCAGCCATTATCTGCGCGTGTCCGCATCCAAACCATGAACACCATGACTCGCCGTAATTTCCTCAAGCTCATCAACAACGCCAGTCTGACGATCGCCGGCGCCGGTTTGTGCGGCGGTCGCCTCGCAGCAGCCATCGAGCCGATCAAACGCAGCGGGCCGGCGAAACTGCGATTGAGTCTGGCGGCGTATTCGTTCCGCGATTACTTCAAGGACGTCAGTTATGCGCGCAAGACGCAGGCAGACCCGGCAAAGCAAATAGACATGATGCAGTTCGTTGACTACTGTGCCGACCAGAACTGCGAGGGCGCGGAGCTGACGAGCTACTATTTCCCCAAGGACGTCACGGACGATTATCTGCGCCGCGTGCGCGACCACGCGGCCAAACGCGGCGTCGCCGTCAGCGGCGCGTCGGTCGGCAACACGTTCACGCTGCCCAAGGGCGAGAAGCGCGACCAGCAGATCGCCGACGTGAAGAAGTGGATTGACCGCGCCGCCGTGATGGGCGCGCCGCATATCCGCGTGTTCGCCGGCTCGGTCCAGAAGGGCGGCAACGCCGCGGAGGCGACGCGGTTGTGTATCGAGGCGATGGAAGAGTGTTGTGACTACGCCGGCAAAAAACAGATTTACCTCGGCATCGAGAATCACGGCGGCATCGTCGCGGAGCCGGAGAGTTTGCTGGAAATCATCCGCGCCGTGAAAAGCCCCTGGTGCGGTGTCAATCTCGATACGGGTAATTTTCACAGCGACGATCCCTACGCCGAACTGGCCAAGTGCGCGCCCTACTCGGTGAACGTTCAGGTGAAAGTCGAGATCAAGCGCAAGAGCGCAAAACAGAATGAGCCAGCTGATCTGGCCCGCATCGTGAAGATGTTGCGAGACGTGAACTATCAGGGGTTTGTCGCGCTGGAATACGAAGCGAAGGAAGACCCCTACACTGCCGTGCCGCGTGTGCTGAAAGAAATGAAAGCGGTGTTCAAAAACTGACGGAGATGCCGGACTCGAACCAACGGAAACATTATGAGCACAACTGATGGAGGACTTCGCAGACTTCGCGGTCGCGGAGCATGTCTTCAAGGCAAGATTGTTATCGCCGGACCATGCAGCGTGGAGTCCGAGCAACAGATCATGGAGGTCGCACTGCAACTGGGCAAGCTGGGCATCAGCGCGTTGCGCGGCGGCATCTGGAAGCCGCGGACCCGGCCCGGCTCGTTTCAAGGCATCGGCGAGGTCGGTCTGCCGTGGCTCAAGGCCGCGGGTAGGGCCGCGAAGCTTCCCGTCGCGTGCGAAGTCGCTCAGCCGGCGCACGTAGATGCCTGCCTCGCGCACGGCATTGACGTGCTGTGGATCGGCGCACGCACGACCGTCAATCCATTTTCGGTCCAGGCGCTCGCGGATCGTTTGCGCGGCGTGGACTTGCCCGTGATGGTGAAGAACCCGGTCAACCCGGACCTCGAACTTTGGCTCGGCGCCATCGAGCGATTGCGCCGCGCCGGCGTCACCAAGATCGTTGCGATTCATCGCGGATTCTCGACGGCACGCGAGACGATCTATCGCAACGAACCGATCTGGCGAATCCCGCTGGAGCTGCGCCGCCGGATGCCGGAGATTCCGCTCATCTGCGACCCCAGCCACATGGGCGGCTCGAAGGAACTGCTCAAGCCCATTTCACAGGAAGCCCTCGATCTTCTTTACGACGGCCTTATCATCGAAACGCATCCGCATCCCAACCAGGCACAAAGCGATCGCGACCAGCAAATCACGCCGTCGCAACTGCGCAACCTGCTGGCCTGCCTCAAGCCGAAGAAGGAGCTTGCTGCCGTGCAGGACTACCTCCGTCACATGGCCGAGCTTCGCAAAGAGGTGGACGGCCTCGACCACCAGCTTCTGGATTCTCTGAGCCGGCGCATGGAGATCGTGCGGCAGATGAGCCACTACAAGGAGAAATACGGCACCTCCTCCTTCCAGCCACACCGTTGGAGCGAGATCGTCAAGGACCGCACGCGCTACGGCGTCGCCCACAATCTTGAGCAGGACTTTGTCCTGGACGTCTTCGAGCTTATCCACGAAGAAGCTATCCGGCAGCAGGAGCAGGAAACCGACGTGATTCCGCTGAAGACCGCAGATCGCAAGCGCGGCCGTCGCGCCGGTTGAGCTGCGGCCCGGATCGCAAAGAGCCGAGCGAAAGACACTCCATGAAATCACTTTGGTTTGGCGGTCTTGGAACCAAACGTCGCCGGCTCCCCACATTCGCTCTCTGCCTCCTTTACGTCACTTTCGTCCTCACGTCCCTCGCCGCGCCGCAGAAAGGCGACGTGATCTTCGCGACGGACTTCGAGGGAACCAACGCCCTCGCCGGCTGGTCAGGGCCGGCGAAGCTTGCGCCGGGTTTCCAGAGCGGCCGCTCGCTTTGCATCGAGAAAGCGGCGCTGGCGCAATTGACGTTGCCGGTGGAGCGCGTGCGCGGCTGCGTGCTGAGCTTTTCAGCGATGATCAAGGCCGAGAACATCAGCGAGAAGCCGAATCCATGGAACGGCGTGAAGTTCATGGCACCCATCGTCGCGCCAGCCGGCAACCAGTGGCCGTCGGCAACGCTCGACACCGGCTCGTTCGACTGGCAGCGGTTCTTCTTCACCGTTCGCGTGCCCACTGACGCGACGCGGCTCACGCTCTGCCTTGGCCTCGAAGCGGTGACCGGCAAAGCGTGGTTCGACGATGTCCGCGTCGTCGTGCGCCGGCCGCCGTTACCGCCAACGCCAGCGCGCGTCGCGAAGGGGTCGGTTTTCAAAGGCCACAACCTGCCGCGGCTGCGCGGAGCAATGATCAGCCCGAACATAGACGAGGCCGGCCTGCGCACGTTTGGCCAGGAGTGGAACGCCAACGTCATCCGCTGGCAGCTCATCCGTCACGCGAAGCGCGGCGAGACGTCGTTCACGTTCGCCGACTACGATGCGTGGCTGGAGAGCGAACTGGCCAAGCTCGATGCCGCGCTGCCGCTCTGCGAGAAATACGGCTTGCTGGTGGTCGTGGACCTACACTCGCCACCCGGTGGACGGCGGACCGTCAGCGGCTACGTTGGCAGCGATGGCGGGCTGTTCACCAACAAGGCCGCGCAGGAGAAGTTCGTCGAGGTCTGGCAGAAGATGGCGCGGCGCTACAAGGATTCGCGCGCTGTCTGGGGTTACGATCTCGCCAACGAGCCGGTCGAGGACATGGTGGCCGAGTCGGCGGCGGACTGGCAAGAGCTGGCTGGGCGCGCGGCGCGGGCGGTGCGGGCGATTGACCCGAAGCACGCCATCATCATTGAGCCGGCGCAGTGGGGCGACCCGAAAGGCTTGAAGGAACTTCGCCCGCTGGACGTGCCGGGCGTGGTCTATAGCGTCCACATGTATCTGCCGCACGCCTTCACGCATCAGGGCGTCCATGACGACGGGTCGAAGCGATGGGCTTATCCCGGCGAGATCGCCGGCAAACGCTGGGATAAGTCTGCGTTGGAGGCGGCACTGCAACCGACGATGGAGTTCCAGCAACGCTACGGCGTCCATATCTACATCGGTGAGTTTAGCGCCATCCGCTGGGCGCCGGAGGGTAGCGCGTATCGTTATCTGAAGGATCTCATCGAGATTTTCGAGTCGCACGGCTGGGACTGGACCTATCACGCCTTCCGCGAATGGAGCGGCTGGAGCGTCGAGCACGGCGAGGACCGCGCGAACACGAAGCCATCGCCAACGCCGACGGAGCGCGAGAAGCTGCTGCGCGAGTGGTTCGCCAAGAACCGCAAGCCGGCAAAACAAGAACGGGAGAAGAACAAATGACTTGTCGCAACATTCATTCATTGTCGAAGTTCGGCGCGGTTGTTGCGCTGCTGGCGGCCGGTGGGCTTGCGGCGACGGCGGATTCACCGCTCAACATCGGTTCGCGGCGCGAGTTGTTCGTGGACGACTACCTCATCGCGAGCATGACTGGCGCAGAACTGAAACTGCACAAGCCGGAGCCACGCGACGTCGCGCTCGTCTGTGACCTGCCGTGGGAAGGCAACACCTCCGCCTACTACACGCTCTTCCGCGACAACGACCGCTTCCGCGCCTACTACCGCGCTTCGCACTTCGACGAGAAGACGAAGAAGTGGGCGCATCCGGAGTTTGCCTGTTACGCCGAGAGCCGCGACGGCGTGAAGTGGAAGAAGCCGGAGCTGGGCTTGTTCGAGTTCAGCGGCTCGAAGCAGAACAACATTGTCTGGAACGGCGACGGTTCGCACAATTTCACGCCGTTCAAGGACGGCAATCCCGCCTGCTCGCCCGACGCCCGCTACAAGGCGTTCGCGGGCGGCATGACACTGGTCAACGCCAAGAAGAAGAGCTGCCTCAACGCGCTCAAGTCGCCGGATGGAATCCACTGGACGCTGATGACTGAGGCCGTCATCACGGCGGGCGCGTTCGATTCGCAGAACCTCGCTTTCTGGGACGCCGAGCGCGGCGAGTATCGTGCCTACTGGCGCATCTTCACTTCCGGCTACACGGACGAACGCGGTTGGAAGCCCGCAGGCGTGCGCGCCATCCGCACGGCGACCTCGAAGGACTTCATCCACTGGGAGAACCAAGCCGACCTTAAATACGTGGACTCACCGCCAGAGCATCTCTACACGAACGCCGTGTTGCCATACTCCCGCGCGCCGCATCTGTTCGTCGCTTTCCCGACGCGTTTCCAGCCGAAGACGCAGCAGGTGGAGCCGGTGTTCATGAGTAGCCGCGATGGCGTGATTTTCCGCCGATGGAGCGAGGAACTCATCCCGATCACCGCGCCGAAGGACCGCGACGGCAACCGCAGCAACTACATGACGTGGGGTCTGCTCCAACTGCCCGGCAACAGCCGCGAGCTGTCTGTCTATGCGACGGAGGCTTACTACGCCGGCCCCGGCAGCCGCGTGCGCCGCTTCACCTTCCGCACCGACGGCTTCGTCTCCGTGCGCGCCGGCGGCGAAGGCACGCTCATCACCAAGCCGCTGACGTTCGCCGGCTCGAAGCTCTCGTTGAATATCGCTAGCAAGGGTAAGACACGCGTCGAATTGCGGGACGCCGCCGGCAAACCGCTGCCCGGCTTTGCACTCGATGACTGCGCGCCCATCACCGGCGATTCCATCGAGCACGTCGTGAAGTGGAAGTCGCGTGCCGACGTAAGCAAACTTGCCGGCAAGCCCGTGCAGTTGCGGTTTGAGCTGAAGGAAGCCGACCTGTATTCGCTGCGGTTCGTGAAATAGAGGCGGCCAGGAGGTTCTCGTCATGAGAAGCCATAATCTCACCGCGCATCGCGTCTGCTGCTCTCTGCTTGTCCTTGGCGCGCTGTTCGCCCAAAATGCCGCCATGTCGCAGGAACCGACCGACACACTACGCTGGCTCGAACACGCCCCGCTTGCGCACGATTTCCGCGTCGCCAAGACGCGCAAGGCTTTCGAGAAACAACGCACCGAGGTGCGCGCCACGCTCTGGCAACTGCTCGGCAAGCTCCCGCCACGGCCCAAGGCGCCGAAGGTGAAGACGCTCTCGCGCGACGACAAGGGCGCGTATTGGCTGGAACGGTTCGAGTTCGACAACGGCGCAGGCGCCACCGTGCCCGGCGTCCTGTTGCTGCCAAAGAAAGTTTCCGGCAAAGCGCCTGCGATCCTCTGGAACCACTGGCACGGCGGCCAATACGATCTTGGCAAGACCGCGTTGATGGAGTCGAACTACACGCCCGCCGCGTCCGGTCCCACGCTGGCGGAGCGCGGCTACGTCGTGCTCTCGATTGATTCGTATTGCTTTGGCGAGCGCAACGGCCGCGGCGCCGACGGACTGAAAGGCGGCGCAGGCGAGATGTCGGCCTCGAAATTCAATCTCTGGGTAGGCCGCACACTCTGGGGCATGATTGTCCGCGACGACCTCATGGCGCTCGATTATCTCTGCTCGCGACCGGAGGTGGACGCGCGGCGCGTCGGCGTTACCGGCATCAGCATGGGCGCGACGCGGACGTGGTGGCTCATGGCGCTGGACGACCGCCCGAAAGCCGCCGTCGCCGTCTGCTGCCTCACACGCTACCGCGACCTCATCGAGGCGCAGATGCTAAAGGCACATGGCATCTACTACTTCGTGCCGGGCATGCTCAATCATTTCGACAGCGAGGCGGTCGTGGCTTGCATCGCGCCGCGCGCGTTCCTGTCGCTCGCCGGAGCGGACGACGCCGGCTCGCCTGTGCCCGGCATCCGGAAGATTGAGAGCGCCGCCGGTCCCGCGTGGCAACTCTTCGGCAAGAGCGATGACTTCCGCAGCGTGATCTATCCCGGCGTCGGCCACGTTTATACGCCGGAGATGTGGCAGGAAATGCTCGGCTGGTTCGACAGTCGGCTGTCGAACGAAACATCCGACAAACCAAAAAAGTAAAACCCATCCATCATGAAACCTCGTCATCTCATCCCGCTCTCGTGGGCATTCATGCTCGCAACGCTCAACGCCCAGACCGCCGCGCCCGCCAAACCCGTCCCGCCACCACCGCCCGCGCTCGACTGGCACGACGTGACCAAGTGGGGTGTTGAAGGCCGCGCTTGGCCGGAAATGGAACGGCTGCGATGGTTCGACCGTTTCCCGTCCGCCGCCGAAGGCAAGGTGACGCCGACAGTGTGGAGCTTGAGTCGCGACAGCGCGGGCATGATGGTCCGCTTCAAGACCGATGCAACGGCGATCTGGGCGAACTACGTGCTGCGCTCCGACCGCGTCGCGATGCCGCACATGCCGGCGACGGGCGTCAGCGGCGTGGACCTTTACGCCCGCGACGAGCGCGGCAAGTGGCGCTGGGTGAACGTGACGCGGCCCGACAAGAAGGAAGTCAAGCAGGTCATCCAGGCCGACCTCCTGCCCGGCCTGCGCGAATACGCCGCGTATCTGCCGCTCTACAACGGCGTCGAGTCGCTGGAGATCGGCGTGACCAAGGGCGCGAAGTTCGAGGGTCTGCCGCCGCGCAACGCGAAACCCATCGTCTTCTACGGCACCTCCATTACGCACGGCGCGTGCGCGTCGCGGCCCGGCATGGTCCATACCGCCATCCTCGGCCGGCGCTTCGACCGGCCCGTGGTCAACATCGGCTTCTCCGGCAACGGCCGGATGGATGCGGCCGTCGGCGAGTTCCTTTGCAAGATAGACGCCGCGGCGTATGTCATTGATTGCTCGCCCAACATGGGCCCCGCCGACGTGCGGCAGAAGTGCCCGCCGCTGGTGAAGCAGCTGCGCGCCGCGCGTCCGCAAACGCCGATTGTTCTCGTCGAAGACCGCCGATTCACCAACTCATGGATCCGGCCCGAGCGGCAGAAGTTCCACACCGAAAACCACGCCGCCCTCCGCGCGTGCTACGAGGCGCTGAAGAAGGAAGGCGTCGCGAAGCTCTTCTACATTCCCGGCGACAAGCTCCTCGGCGACGACGCCGACGGCGCGACCGATGGCTCGCATCCGAACGACCTCGGCTTCGTGCGCCAATCGGACGTGTTCGAGCCGGTGTTGCGCAAGGCGTTGGGCCGATAACGAGTCAGGCGTCCGGGTTCATTGACCCGCCCTGAGCGTTCCACTAATCTTCGCTCGTGAAGCTGATCGGAAAGATGGCGGTCGTCGTTGTGATTGCACTCTCGCCGTTGCTTGCCGCCGAAAAACCAGTCGCGAGCACAAACGCATGGACCAGCCTGTTCGATGGCAGGAGCCTGCGCGGTTGGACGCGAACGGATTTTTCCACGCTCGGTGATGTCAGGGTCGAGAATCCATTCCGTGGCGGGCCGGGCGCAATCGTCGTGGCGCTTGCCGAGGAACTGAACGGTGTCACCTGCACGCGGCCCGTGCCAAAGACCAACTACGAGGTCAGCCTCGAAGCGATGCGGCTCGGCGGCCACGATTTCTTCTGCGGGCTAACGTTTCCCGTCGGCGACGCGGCGGCGACGTTCGTGGTCGGCGGCTGGGGCGGCTCGGTGGTTGGTATCTCGTGCATTGACGGTGCCGACGCGTCGGTGAACGAGACGACTCGAAGCATGGACTTCGACAAGGAGCGATGGTATCGCGTCCGCGTCCGCGTGACGCCGACGAAGATCGAGTGCTGGATTGACGAGAAGAATGTGGCGGACGTGGCGCTAGCCGGCCGCAAGATCAGCCTCCGTCCCGGCGAGATCGAGCGCTCGCTGCCATTCGGCTTGGCCGCGTGGCACACACGAGCAGCATGGCGCAACATCCGGCTTCAGCAGTTGCGTTGACCGTGGTCGTTCCTTTCACTATCCTGCGGGTGTTTCAAGGAGAACACGATGACCGAGACGATTGAGCTATTTTTCCAGGTGCGCGAGCGCAACAGCACCGTGCGGCGGGAATGTCTGGCGGGCACGACGACGTTTCTGACGATGGCTTACATCCTGTTCGTGCAGCCCATCGTGCTGGCCAAGACCGGCATGGACCATGACGCGGTGCTGATCGCGACGGCGGTGGGCAGCGCGTTCGCGACGCTGGTGATGGCATTCTACGCGAACTACCCCATCGCGCTTGCACCGGCGATGGGTCACAATTTCTTCTTCGCCTACACCGTCTGCCTCGCGATGCAGATCCCATGGCAGATCGCGCTCGGCGCAAACTTCATCTCCAGCGTGCTGTTCGTGGCGCTGGCGACGGTGAAGTTTCGCGAGCGGATCATGGATGCGATCCCCTCCAGCCTCAAACACGCCATTGCCGCCGGCATCGGCTTGTTCATTGCGTTCATCGGGTTGGAGTGGTCGGGCATCGTCGTCGCGAAGCCGGGCACGCTCGTTGGTCTTGGCGCACTCAAGCTACCGACGGCGTTGCTGGCGTTGACCGGGCTGGGCATCACCGCCGTGCTGCACGCGCGCAAGGTCCGCAGCGCCATCCTGCTCGGCATTCTCGCAACGCTCGGCATTGGCTTGGCCTGCGGAATGGTGAAGTTCCACGGCATCGTCGGCGTGCCGCATCCGCAGCAGTCGGCGATTCTCCAACTCGATCCGCTTGGCGCATTGAAGCTCGGCTTCGGCAGCGTCGTGTTCACGTTTTTCCTGCTGGCCGTGTTCGACACTGTTGGCACGCTCATTGGCGTTGCGCAGCAGGGAGGCTTCATGCGCAACGGCCAGATGCCCAACGCCGGCCGCGCGCTGCTCTCCGACGCCGTCGGCACCGTCGCAGGCACGCTGCTCGGCACATCCACCATCACCGCCTACATCGAGAGCGCCGCGGGCGTGTCGGCCGGTGCACGCACCGGGCTGGCGAGCGTCGTCACCGCCGCGTTGTTCCTGCTAGCACTGGCGTTCGCGCCGCTGATTGCGATGGTCGGCGCGGGCGTGACTGTCGGCGAATCAACGCTCTATCCGGTGACAGCGCCAGCGCTGATCGTCGTCGGCTTCCTGATGACGAAGAACATCCTGTTCATTCCGTGGCGCGACCCGACCGAGGCGCTGCCGGCTTTCCTGACGCTGATCGGCATTCCGCTGGCGTTCAGCATCGTGGACGGCATCGCGCTCGGCTTCATTGGCTACGTGATCATGAAGACCTTCACCGGCAAGCGCCGTGAGATTTCGTGGGTCTCGTTGGCCATCGCCGCGGCCTTCGTCATCCATTTTGCGTTGTAGTCCTCACGCTCCGCGTGAGGTTTTCCCGGATGACGCATCACGCGGAACGTGATGACTACTACGGTCCGACGCCGACGGCCGTGATCTCGACTTCGGGCGTGTTGCCAACGCGCAGGGTGCCTTCGATTTGCGCGGAGGCTTGTGGCGCAGCGGGAACCGGGCCGGCGGCGGGGCTGGCCGGCAGAACAATCTGGCCAGCCTCAATCATGACGGCGTTGCTGCCGCCACCAGCGCGAACGGCAGCATTCGCCGGCGTGTTGCTATCGCGCGCAAACGCAACGCCGAAAGTCATCGTTCCCCGGCCGACGATAGCGCCGTGGGCGAGTGCGCCGTCCGCGGGCGACGACAGCGTGCCGTTGACAACAACACGCTGGTTAAGGCTGCGGTTTGTGCCGAGGGCGGTGAAGAAAAGTTCCTGTTGTATCGCGCGGGATTCGGCACGCTTGCCGGCGGAGGTATCTTTCTCTCTCCAGACGAACTCTCCCGCCTGGGTCATCACCTGTCTTGGCGCGTCGGCGCGCGTCGGCGCAACTCTGGCTCGCGTCGCTCGCCGGCTTTGCGCAACTTGCTGCTGCGACTCGGACGCCAACTGAATCCGGCCTTCGTAAATCGAGCCGTCGGCGTCTGTGATGACCACGCGGTCACCCACTTGCTCCAGTTGGAACGAGGCCAGCACTTGCTGCGATGGCTGTGGCTGCTGCACACGCGACTGTTTTTGGAGGGCGTCGTCGCTGTCGCTCGCCACTTGCGCGAAGCGCAACCGCTGTGACAACGGCGCCATGTTGGAAATCGCGGCGGTGACCAACCGGCTGGCCTCGGTGCGCGCAATTTGTTCGCCCTCGGCGGGAGCGGTGGGGGCAGGAACAGGCGTTGTCGGCGCAGATGGCGGCGCTGTCTTGGCGAGTATGGCCAACGGCTTCGTTGCCGGCATCGGCGCAGCGGCGGCAGGTGACGGTGCGGCCAGTGGCGGTGGTGCGGCGGTCATGGCGACGACCTGCGGTTTGGTTTCAGTCGGAGCGAGAACCTCCGGCAGTTTTTTCGCGGGCAACGCTCTCGTCGCCACCTGAACTCCATCCAGCTTGTCGGCGGCTTTCAATTTCATGCCCAGAGCTTCGCCGGCAACGCGCTCGGCACCACCAGTGGGTGCGCTTTGGGCCATCGCGAGCTTGCGGTCATCGGAAAGCTTTTCTTCGAGCTTCCCGGCGAAGTCCATCACAACGCCTCTGCGTTCCTGAAACGCCAACGACTGGGCTTGCGGCTCGACCTTCGCCAACTCCATTGACGATCTGGTTTTCTTGCCAATGTCCGTCAGCACGAGCATCGCGATGCCGGCCGCCGCCACCGCTGCCGCGCCGACAGCCAGCCGCGGCCACAACGCAACGAGCGGCTCGAACCACGGACGCGAGGCCGGCTTCGTTCCTGCCGCGCGCTGCGCAATCTCGCGTTGCAGCACGGCGCGCGTGTGCGACGGCATATCGAGCGGCTCGCCAGTGGCGTCGCGTCGCTGCTTCGCGTAAGCCTTCAGCGTCTCCTCAATGTTCTTGTGCGGTTCTTCCGGCATATCTATTAGACGGCAAGCGGCGCGAGTTTCTCCCGGCTGAACAGTTCGCGCGTAATGATTTCCAGCCGGTCGAGACATTTACTCAGGCGCGAGCTGACGGTCTTGACATTGAGTTTCAGCGACGCGGCGATCTCCTCGTAGCTGAGATCCGCGAAGTAGCGCAACTCGATGACCTCACGACACGGCTCGCCGAGCTGGTCAAGCGCCTCGCCGACGAGTGCGGCCTGTTGCGCGCCGATAAGCACGGCGTCGGGGCCGGGCGCGGCGCTGGGCGGGTCAAGGACAAGGCCCGTCTCTGGGTCCTCAGCCTGGAGCGAGACGGGCGTCTGCCCGCCGCCGCGTTTGGCGGCCCGCCGATGCTCGCGGTAGTCGCGCGCTTTGTTGGCGGCAATGCGAAACAGCCACGTCTGAAATCGGCTATCGCCCTGAAACGAATCAAGGTGCTTGACCACGGAGAGAAACGCTTCCTGGCAAATCTCCTCGACATCGTCGCGGGTGAAGTCAGAGCCGAGCTGGAAGACGAAGCGCGCCGCGGCAGCGTAGTGGGCGTCGAAAAGCTCGTTCCACGCCTGCGCATTGCCTGCGCGGCAGCGGGCCAGCAATTCGGTTTCGACGGTCGGCTCCATTTCGGATAATTCGCGAAGCTTTTTTCCGGGCGTCCCGTCTAATGAAACGTGAACAACCCTTTGGCTGCAAATCATACCATGAAAAAACACGTTTGGGCTAATCTCCTTGAACTTTCGCGGCGAGCGGCGACGATAGGGGCGTTCCGACCGGAGACTGAAATCATGAAAACGAATTTGAGATGGAACAACTCGATTGCGACGACCCCTCACCCCGGCCCTCTCCCCGCTGTCACAGGGAGAGGGAGGAGTGTCTCGTTGCGAGAATCGTCGAACCGTTTAGTGCGCTTGGCAACGACGGCAACGGGATTCCCTCTCCCCTCGCAAGCGAGGGGAGAGGGCCAGGGTGAGGGGAGCCGGCCGAAGAGGGTAACTGCATCGCTCCGGCCAAGACTTCAATGGATGGCGGGCGTGGCGATGACGATGGCAGTGCTCGGCAGTGGCGCAGTGTTTGGCGGGGTTGTGCCCGCCGCGCTGCAATCACAACGCGAGGGAAACACAGCGTTCGCCTGCGAGCTTTACGCGAAATTGAAGAGCACAGCGGGCGATGCCAACGTTTTCTTCTCGCCTTACAGCATCTCGACTGCGCTCGCGATGACCAGCGCCGGCGCGCGCGGCGAGACTGACGCACAGATGGTGAAGGCGCTGCACTTCGAGCCAGACCAGGCAAAGCGGCACGCGGCCTTTTGCGCAATGGAAGCGAATCTGAACGCCGTGCAGAAGAAAGGCCAGGTCAAGCTCAGCGTGGCCAACTCGCTCTGGCCGCAGAAGGACTTCACGCTGCTGGAGAGTTTCCTGGGTCTCATCAGGGAACACTATGGCGCGTCGCTCACACCGCTGGATTTCCGCGCGTCGGAGCGCGCGCGCAAGACGATCAACACGTGGGTCGAGAGTAAGACGAACCAGAAGATCAAGGATCTGATTCCCGGCGGCGCGCTCAACGCCGCGACGCGACTGGTGCTGGTCAACGCCATTTACTTCAAAGGGAGCTGGACGTCGCCGTTCAAGGCGGACGCAACGAAGGAAGCGCCGTTCCGGTTGACGTCGGGCCAGACGGTGCAGGCCCCGCTGATGTTTCAGAAGAAGCACTTCGGGTATGGCGAGAACGAGGAGATGCAGATGCTGGAGTTGCCGTATGCCGGTGATGACTTGTCCATGCTCGTGCTGCTGCCGAGGAAAGCCGATGGCCTCGCAACGCTGGAAAGCTCTCTCTCAGCGGCAAACCTCTCGAAATGGACAGCGGCGATGTGGTCGCCCGATGTGAAGGTGTATCTGCCGAAGTTCAAGATGACCTGCCGGTTCGGCCTGAACGATACGTTGCGGGCGATGGGCATGAGCGACGCGTTTGATCCGGGCAAGGCCGACTTCTCCGGTATGGACGGCAACCGCGATCTGTTCATCTCGGCAGCGCTGCACAAGGCCTTCGTCGAAGTGAACGAGGAAGGCACCGAGGCTGCGGCAGCAACGGGTATAATGATGCGTGCGACCGCCCTTCCAAGACCACCGATCGAGTTCCGTGCCGACCATCCGTTCATCTTCCTCATCCGGGAGAAGAACACGGGAAGCATCCTCTTCCTCGGCCGCGTCACGAACCCGACCGTCGCCGGGGAGTAGACGCGCCGTCGCCAGGCGGCGCTCGTTTGTTTGTAGCGTCGGCCGTCCCGGCCGAGGAATGCGCGGAAGGACACGGAAAAGTGGAGCGCGGCCTCCGAACGCGCTCAGAGCATCCTAGCGAGGCTGCGACGTCTCGTCGGGCTTCTGGTTCCTTGCATCTATGATGGCCACGCCATGCCCGGTCTTGATGGCGGCTTCCACAGCTTTTTCCAACCTTGGCACGGCAGCCGCAATACTGCTCCGATCTGAGTAGAATTGATATTTGTGAAAGCCATCTACTTGAAACGAAATGAAGTCATCTGTCACCGCGACGAGTGTGTATTTCCCGGCTTGCGTGTTCCGCAATCCTTCCTCCAGCGTGACGGTTCTCCAGCTCCCGCAACCGATGCAACAAGATGTCAGGGCAATGAGGCATCCCAGCAATATCCTGTTCATATCCTCTCCGATACACCGTTGCAGTTTGACCGCCGCATTTATCCCACGACACCCCGCGGCGCGGCAAGCGGCTTCTGTGCATGGATGACGACGGAGCAGGCGTTTGTTTGTAGCGTCGGCCGTCTCGGCCGAGGAATGCGCGGAAGGACACGGAAGGCTGTTGGAGCCACGGATGAAATACAGATGCACACGGATAGAGAAACGAATCCCAACGGGATTCAACCTCTCAGCCCGGCGTTTGTAGCGTCGGCCGTCTCGGCCGAGCAGCCGCAACGTTTCAATTCTGTTTCGCAGCAGACAAGCCCCGTCGGGCGAGACGCCCACACGACAGGACATTCGGGCGAGACGCCCGACGCTACAACTCACCGCCTCAGATGTTCCGTTTCAACGCGCGAACCAGCGCGTTGTAGTTGTCCAGTATCAGTTGCACCTCGCCCTGCGTCGGCGGATCGCTGACGACGATATCCAGCGTGCCGATACTGTCCACATTCCGGGGCGTGCCGTTGATGGCATCGCTGAGTTGTTGTGCAGTCACTTCGCCCGGCGGGCCGGCCGCTCCGGGTTCCCCCGAATCTCCCTTGTCTCCTTTTTCTCCGGCGGAACCAGGCGGTCCGGCGGGAATGGCGTCAATGAGACCTTTGAGGCCGTTGAATTGGTCGCGCAGTTCCCCCGCGCGAATCTGCGAACCGTTCACAGGAAGAGATGGGTCGAACATAAACAAAAAAGTTAAGAGTTATGAGTTCAGAGTTAAGAGTTGCGGAATTCGTTTCTGGAATTCTTCACTCTTAACTCTCAACTCTTCATTTCCTCATTCCTATGGAATGAGGATTTGCTCCGTCGGTCCGGCCTGCGCCTCGCCGGCGTCGTTGGCGGCCACGATATACACCTTCACCGTCTGGCCGGTCGTGAAGCCCGTCAGGTTCACCGTCAGGTCGTGCACCGGATCGCGAGCCACAGGCTCCTCGTTCACGCCCACGATCTGCACAAACGGCCGGTAGCGCGTCGCCCTCGGCGCGCCTGGCCAGCTTGCCACGATCACGCCCGCAGCACCCATGGCCAATGTCAGCGACTCCACGATCTCCGGTGTGTCGGGATCGGCGGGCCGGTTCAAGCCGAACGCATGCCAACGTGTGTCCGTATCGCTCAACAGCGTCGTCAACTCATCAATCAACCCGCGCACGCGCTTGCGCAGGCCGGCCACGGCGGCGTCGCGAGCATCCTTCTTGGCGGCCTGCTCCTGCGTCTTGTGCTCCACCGCGTCGCGCCCGTCCGAGAGCGCCTGAAACTTCGCCTCCGCATTCACCGCCGTCACGCCCAACCCCGCTACCTCGCGCGTCGGGTTGGCTGTGAAGTAAATCTTCAGCGCCGCGCAAAGGTTCAACCGCCCATCCTGTGAGTCCGGCACCTTGGTTGAGTTACCGGAAAATCCCGTTGGCTCCCAGGCCGCGCTCCAGTAGTTGCCGAGGAAGCTCGTCAGCACCTTCCGTGCGTTGCTCAAGAACTCCGTCACCTCTGCATCTGCCGTCTGCAATCCATCGAAGGCCGCCGAGCGCGCATCCTTGGCCGCGCCGTAGTCCGCCTCCGAGTTCCGCACCGCCGTGATCCCGGCGCGCATGATTACCTCCGTGTTCTGCGCTATGCCCACCCCGGCCGCATCCGTGTGCAGGCCGTCCGCCATGTTTTCCGCCAACCCCAACAACCCATCCTGATCCTTTGGAACTGCATTCGTAGCCATACTATGTCCTTTCGTTGTTTTGCCCGTCACCGTTTCGTCGTAGCGTGCGCCCGAGTCGAAATACGCTGCTTCATACCGCGGCATCGCTCGCCTTCCTTCCCTGTAGCGGCGCTCTGTGAGCGCCGGCTGTTTTCGACAATCCATCCCGGCGGTCGCAGACCGCCGCCACAGGAAGCCCCAAATTGTTTCCCCAGGAACATTCCGGAACACCTGCCGACCACAGTGGGCGAGCACCCTTCCGTTCCGGAGACCCATCCGCCCACAGTGGTTGACCCCTTTGCCGCATCGGAAGCACACCCGCCCACAGTGGGCGACCCCATTGCCGAACCGGACACCCACCCGCCCACAGTGGTTGACCCCTTCGCCGCATCGGAAACACACCCGCCCACCGTAGGCGACTGTCTCGCCGTATCGGAACCATACTCGCCCACAGTGGATGACCCTCTTGCCGGACCGGAAACACGCCCGCCCACTGTGGTTGACCCCTTCGCCGCATCCGAGCTGGACAAAATCTCTCAGTTTCCACGGGAAACCGCGGATTTGCCGCGCTCGAAATGCCGTCTTTCATCACGGCGGCATTTCAGCACAGATCTTGGAAACACCCAAAGTCCGATGTGTCGGACGGGTTCCTTCTCAGCGGCGCTCCACACGCCGGGCCAGCTCCGTCACACTCGTCCGCATCCCATACACCAGCCGGATGATCACGTGAAGGCCCGGCACGGATAGGCTGCGCTCCACGCAATTGATCATGTCCCGCGAGACGCCCGTCCGCAGCGCCAGTGCATACCCGCTCAGCCCGGCCGCCTCCCTGGACTTCTTCAATTGGCGCGCCAACTGCCTGCAAACGCGGTCCGCACGGTGCGAGGCCCGGCGCCAAACCGCCTTCAGTCTTTCCTCCCGCTCAATGGTTTTGGGTGACATGCCCGTGAACTGTCCTCGTGGAATGGATGCCAGCTTGCGTTCCATGCGACAGCGATGAACCCCACTCATGGTCAACTCTCCTATGCTATGCCGCCTCCGGCCCCGGCCCGTTCCGACGCGCCTCCCGCCCGCGGCAGATTTCGTTTTCCTTGGCCGTCCTCTCTAAAACATCACCGCCGTTTTGCGCAACACAGAAATTCGCCAGCAAGCAGGACCGTTTGCCCCTTGCGAGCCGTTTTTTGGAATTGCGCAGATTCAATCCAACTGCCAAACTTGTGCCACAGCAAGGCAGCCGCGATCACCCGATGAAGACGATGTTATATCTGGAACCAGTTAATCATGGTCGCCATGCGTGTTTCCTGTTTCTCCGTCGTGGGCGAAGCTTTTTATCTCGGCTCTCCTGTCATCGTTCACGCGCCGTGTGTGTCATGAACGGGATGGAACACAACTCAGTAAACCGCGGCGAGAAATAGACCGTGACGGTCACCAGTTTGCGAGCGCACATATGCCTAGCGGTGGAACATTAAACCTTAAAGCCGAGGTTCAAAGCTACGGCGTTTCCAGCCGTAGTTTTCATGAACTAGGTGGCGTGGCATCCTCAGGATTGTTGGACTACCTCGATCTCTTTCGGCGAGATGACGACAGCCTGCCCAAAGCGGATGATCTCCTGCCCGATGGTGTTGCGGAAAGTCAGGGGCGACCTTTGCTTTTCATCGTCAACGAAAGTCGGCTGGCCCAAACACCCAGAGAACAGGAGCAACAGCTCGACACTCTCCGGCGCAAGCTCGCCTGCCGTGGTGACCGCGCCTACCTCGCTCGTATCCGTCCCGGCGAACTTGCTGTCGTGCCGGTGTCACTGGCTGACAGAATGCCGGATTGGAAGCTTTACACGCCCGGCACACCAGAAGCGCTGACATTTTTCTCGCGGCTTGCTCACGGTCACTATGATGGTAAAGGCGAACCAAAGGAGGCGGATTACGTCTTCTCCGCGATGTTCAAGCTGGTGTGGAGCGTCGCCGACCGTCTCGCCACGCTGAAGCTCAAGCGCGCTGATGTTCTCTCGCTCATGGGGCGTGCGTTGTTCTTCCGCTTTTTGCGCGACCGACGCGTAATCCAAGACGGCGATGTTCGACGCATTGCTCCGAAGGCAACCAGCATTCGCGACTGCTTTGTCAACGCCGAGAACGCGGCTCGCACTTCGGCTTGGCTCAACAAGACTTTCAACGGCGACCTGCTCCCGCTCACTGACGACGGCAGCAGCAGCTACTTCGAGGACATTGGTCGCCGCACGGGCGGGCGCGTGTTCTTCCATCTGAGCGCCATCATCAGGGGCGAAGAGCCGTCGGGCGATGATAATTACCAACTCCCACTAGGCATCCCGAATTTCGGACAATACGATTTCGCGCACGTTCCCGTTGGTTTGCTGAGTCAGGTTTATGAACGTTTCGCGTGGAAGTGGGAGCACCAGACCGCGAAGGAGACGAGCGTCCACTACACTCCACGCAATATCGCCGCCACGCTGGTTGATGAAGCCTTCGCCAAGCTTCCAAATGCGCATAACGCCCGCGTCCTTGACCCGGCGTGCGGCGCTTCTGTCTTTCTTGTTCTCGCCTTCCGGCGTCTTTACCAAGAACGGTGGAAAGCCACCGGCCAGCGTCCGGACACCAAGGCCATCCGCGAAATTCTGGATAAGCAACTTACTGGTTTCGACATCAGCGATTCCGCCATCAAACTCGCGGCGCTCAGCCTTTACCTCACCGCCATCGAACTCGACCCGAAACCCGTGCCTCCAGAGAAACTCGGGTTCAACAAACTCCGCAACAAGGTGCTCTTCAACTTCCGACGTGATGGCATTGATCCGGAGGAAGGCGCGATTGCGGGCAGCTTGGCCGAGCATGTCGGCCGCCGTTTCGACGGACAGTTTGACCTCATCCTTAGCAATCCGCCGTGGACCAGTCTCAAGGGCAAGGAACGCGCACTCGCCGAGGAATTCAACCGACTGAGCAAAGCCATCATCGCTCGTCGCGCGGACGAGCCAACGGCCGACGCCTATGAGAATCCTGACTTCGGCCCGGACCTGCCGTTCGTCTGGAAGGCAACGGAGTGGTGCAAACCGGGCGGACGAATCGCGATGGCGTTGCCCGCCCGTATCCTGCTCAAGCAAGAGGATATTCCACGCCGCGCGAGAGAGACATTCCTGCGGTTGGTTGAGGTCACGGGCATAATCAACGGCACGAACCTCTCCGACACGGCGGTCTGGCCGCAGATGAACCAGCCTTTCATTATGCTATTCGCCCGCAATCGTCAGCCCAAGCCTGGCCACTCGCTCCGGCTCATCACGCCGCAATATGACACTTCGCTTAACAGAAATGGCGAGATGCGGATTGATGCGAAGTCAGTTCAGCCTGTCGAGATCGAGGCGACGTTTGAACAACCGTGGATTTGGAAGGCGCTGGCATTGGGGACTTCATTGGATGCGGAAGTTGTTGTTCGATTGCAGAAAGCCGGCTGTCCGCGACTCGAAGACTATTGGGAGAAGGAGTCGGGCCTGCTCAGTGTAGCAGGCTACATGGTGAAGGAAGGACAAACACAACGAGACGCCTCGTTTCTAAAGGGCCTGCCAAATCTGACTGCTGCCGAGGACGGGGAGTTTGTTGTGAACACCAAGGCTTTGATTCCGTTCGCGCGGAAAACAGCATGCCGGCCTAGGAAGGCAGACAACTACCAAGCACCTCTATTGCTAGCCAAACAGTCGCCGGGCACTGACAGGAGAAACGGTTGGGCTGTGTTGAGCTTGGAGGATGTAGCTTTCAATCAGAATTTTTATGGCTACTCGGCTTCTGGCCATCCGGCTGGCGAACAGCTAGTGCGATACCTGCTCCTCTTTTGCCATTCATTTTTGTGGAGTCATCATGCGCTTATCACCGCACCAGTGTTCGGCGCTGAAAGACGGGTTGTTTACAAGACCGATTTCGACAACTGCCCAATTCTTCCTTACGAGAAACTGTCAGGGGCGCAACGCCAGATTGTAACCCAGCTCTCAGACCGGCTCATCCGCCGTGACACGACGGTCTTCGGCGAGATAGACACCTTCTTCGGAAGCCTTTTTGGTCTTGATAGCAAAGATATGGAGGTCGTGCGCGACACGGTTGAGGTGGCGATGCCTTACATCGAATCGCGTGACCGCGCCTGCAATCCACCTCGCCCGGCGGAGCGCGAGCGCTTCCGCAAACGCCTCGAATCTATCCTGCGCCCATTCTTCAAAGTCGCGGGGGACGAACCGCAGGTGGAACTTTGGAAGCCGGACGCGGCTTTCCTTCAGACTTCCGCGCCCTTCGGCCTGATGCTCATCTCAAAACGCGGCACGACAATGCCCGCGCCTGATGGTTTGTTCCGCGATGTGTTGCTCAAGCTGGCCGACGACACGGGCAGCACCCGCATTATCCAGCAAGTGAAGGGCGGATTGTTCGTAGCGATGCTCAACCAGTATCGTTATTGGACACCGAGCCGGGCGCGATTGCTCGGTGCGGAACTCGTCCGCGAACACCTCGACGTTTTCGAGACCTGACGCATGACGCTGGAAATGTTCGAGGAGAGTAACGAGGGAGTTCAACTGCCACACCCGCCGCTCTCCTTGCGCATACATCTCGTGGTTGAATCTGCCATTCGTGCGGCGTGGAGATTGATGGTTACTCGTGGACGGCCGGATTTTGATTTGGCGACAGCCACTGAGGATGTTGTCACACATGAACTCTACGAGCGGTTGTATGACGAAATTTTCGACAAGGGCGTGGTAGATGGATTTAACCGTGAAGTTTTTGCTTCCGTGCGACGCGAACCAAAGGTTCGCAATTTTAATGGCAACAGCCCGGATAAGATGCCAGACCTTCTCGTGGAATTCATTGATCGGCCGGCAGGGGTAATGAACTCGCAGTATGGCCTATTCATCGAGTGCAAGCCTGTGGACAAGGCGCACACTGTCGGCGCTCACTATTGCGACAGGGGACTCATTCGTTTTGTGAACGGCGATTACGCTTGGGCGATGCAAAATGGAATGATGGTTGCCTACGCCCGTCCGGATTATGCTCTTCTGGAAAAACTCTCCGTAGCCCTCGAAGACAGAAAAGATACAATTTCGACTTCTTACGGCCCTGTTTATTGTTTGAGCTCGAATCCAGCCGATTACGCTGAGCGAGTAGCCGTTTCCAAGCACGAGCGGACGTTCAGTTACATTGAAACCAACTCGCCAGCAGGAGTCATTGTCATACGCCACTTGTGGCTACGGCGCGGATGACCGTGGCCATTGCCCCTCGACTCAGTCGCATTCTTGTGGCTCAACCGCGTCCGGTGTAGGTGACGAGCAGAACGCGGCAAGGGAGAAAAACGTTTCAGTTCTCAGCCGTCAGCTTTCAGCGGACAGCGGTCAGCCTGAGCGGCCAAGGATTTTCTCATGGCGCGCGGCTGAGATGGTGACCAAAGGAGAGAGGTCAGTGCCGGTAGAGGAACTCGGCGCTGTTGATCAGCGCCCATGCGAGGTCCACGGCGGCTTCGTGGTCTTTCACGCTGGTCTGGAAGTGCGCGGTGGCTGGACGAGGTTGCCACCAAGACATTCCGTGGTAGCGCCGCTTACGGCATCACCCACGGCGTGAGGTGGGCGAACACCATCGCAATGAGGCCGATGACCGCTGTCAGCAGCAGGCTGTGCTTGATCGTCCAACGGAAAAGTTTACTCTCGTCCGAGTGCGGCATGCCGGTGGCCGCGACTGCGACGGCAATGCTCTGGAGCGAAATCATCTTGCCCATCACACCGGCGGCGGAGTTGGTGGCGGCGGTCAGCAGCGGATTCAAGCCAAGCTTCTGCGCCGTGACCACTTGCAGATTGCCGAAGAGCGCGTTGGCCGAGGTGTCGCTGCCGGTTACGAACACGCCGAGCCAGCCGAGGAACGCGCTAAAAAACGGGAAGAACCAGCCCGTAGCCGCGAACGCCAACCCCAGCGTCACGGTCATGCCGGAGTAGTTCATCAGGAACGCGAAGCCGAGCACCGAGGCGATGGTCAGCACCGGCAGCGCAAGCTGGCGCAGCGTGGCGGCAAAGACCCGCACCATCTGGCGCGGCCGTATTCCGATCACCAGCCCGCCGAGAATCGCGGCGAACATGCAGCCTGTGCCCGCCGCCGCAAGCCAGTCGAACTTGAACACCGCCGCCGTCGCCGTCGCTTCCTTCACCACCGGCGGCATCCGCATCACGTGGTTGTGGAGGAACGGCACGTCCAGCCGGAGTGTCATGTTCTCCAGCCGCACGCGGATCGGCTCGAAGCCCCACAGCAACACGAAAAGCACCAGCAGCAGGTAAGGCGTCCACGCCCGCAAGACGGCGGCGGCGCTGTGTGAAGCACGCTGCGCCGGCGCCGCATCCTCGTGGAAAAAATCATCGCTTGGTTTCCAGAACTGGAGCAGCGCCACGAGCGCACCCATCGCGCCCAACGAAGCGAGGATATCTGTCAGATAAGGACCGTGGAAATTGGAAACGACAAACTGCGTGCCGGCAAATGTCACACCGACCGCGGCCACGGCAGGCATGACAGAGCGCGATTTCTTCCAGCCCGCGAATACCACCATCAAATACAGCGGCACGATCAGCGACAAAATTGGCGAGATGCGGCCAACGCTCGCGCTCAGCTTGTCGAGCGGCAGACCGGTCAACCCCGCCAGCGTGATGATCGGGATGCCGATCGAGCCGAACGCCACCGGCGCGGTGTTGGCCAGCAGGCAAAGCGCGGCTGCGTCAAACGCACGCACGCCCACGCCCGCCAGCATCGCGCCTGCGATGGCCACCGGCGCGCCAAAGCCCGCCGCGCCCTCGACGAACGCGCCGAACGCAAATGCGATCAGCAGCACGTGCAGCCGCTTGTCATCGGTGAGATGCGCGATGGAGTCCTTGATGACCTCGAACTGCCCGCTCTCCACTGTGAGCCGGTAAAGGAAGATGGCTGACAACACAATCCAGCAAATCGGGAACAGCCCGAACGCTGCGCCATAGAACGCCGATGCCGCCGCCACAGATACCGGTGTCCCAAAGGCGAAGCACGCAATGCCGAACGCCGTCGCCAGTGCTGCGAGCGCCGCCTTCCACGCCGCGAGCCGCCGCACGCCGATGAGGTAGAACAAGAGAAGGATGGGCAGCGCCGCCACCGCCGCCGAAAGCCACAGGTTGCCGACGACGGCGGTGTAGTTCTGTTGCCACATGGGCGTTGCTTATACTTCGCCGACGGCGGTCTGTTCGATAGTTTTTTTGCACGGGGTATGAGTCCGCACGGCCAATTCATGGACCGGTCCCACTCATTGAGCGGTTGGCAAAAAGGCTCATCGTAAACCTGGGGAATCCGCCCCCTGGGAGCGCGTGCATCCTGCCCGCCTTCGGCTGCTGACCGAGGGATGTGCCACTCAAAGAAAGTCCGTCGTCGTTTGCGCGTCAAGGCGGGCAGGATGCCCGCGCTCCCAGGGCGACTTGCGCCCTACGATCCTGCGGTTCCAATGACTTGCATTCGTTCATGAATGGGCCGTGATGAGTTCGGGAGTCTCCTCGCGAATCCAAAGCGGCAGAGGACTGCCGCAGTCCAAGACGCTGCCGCGTTCTTGATAGCCCCACACATAGGCGCGGCCTCTTAGCCGTGACCATGCAGTTGAACCCGGACGGCCCCTCACCCTGGCCCTCTCCCCATCGGATGGGGAGAGGGAATGTGGCCGCAGCGACACGCTCACTAAACAGTGACCATCGAGGCTCGCGCGAAAGCGTCTCCCTCTCCCCACGCCAGTGGGGAGAGGGTCGGGGTGAGGGGCAGCGGCGACTGAATAGATACGGCTCAGGCAGCGGCAGTCCTCTGCCGCTTTTCCTGCACGATGCGAAGAATCGCAAGAACAAGCCGACAGATCCGCTTTATGTTTCCGGTTGCAAGCTTCGGGTAGTTCGGCTACAGGCTTCAGCCATGCGCATCGTGGTGCAACGAGTCAGCCGCGCGGCAGTCCGCGTGGACGGGCAGATCGTCGGCGAGATCGGTCGTGGACTGCTGGTGCTGCTTGGCATCGGCAAGGAGGACACCGACGCCGACAGCGATTACATCATCGGCAAGATTCTCTCGCTCCGCATCTTTCACGACGCTGAAGGCAAGATGAACCGCTCCGTCACCGACATCGGTGGCGGCGTGCTCGTGGTGTCGCAGTTCACGCTTCACGGCGACGTTCGCAAAGGCACACGGCCCAGTTTTTCCGACGCGATGCCGCCGGCCGACGCGGAAACATTCTACGGCCGCTTTATGGAAAAGCTCCGCGCCGCAACGCCGCTGAAGGTCGCGGAAGGCCGGTTCGCGGCGATGATGGACGTGGAACTGGTCAACGACGGCCCCGTCACCATCCTGCTCGACAGCCAGCGGACCTTTTGAACCACCAACTCCCGGCTCGCGCAGGCCGCGGCGGTCTGCTAATAGTCGGCGGCAAATGACCGAGGACCAGTCCAAATTGCGTCGCATCGGCGGCTTCGAGCTGTTGCAGAAGATCGGCGAGGGCGGCATGGGCACGGTGTGGAAAGCGCGCCAGGTCAGCCTCGACCGCATCGTCGCGCTGAAATTGCTCAGCCCGGAGTTTTCGGAGAGCGCGGAGTTCATCGGCCGTTTCCGCAACGAAGCGCGCGCGGCGGCGATCCTGACGCACCGGCATATCGTCCAAGTCTATGACGCGGGCAAGGCCGACGACGCAAACTACCTCGCGATGGAGTATATCGAGGGCAAGTCAGTCCGTGCGTTGGTGGATGCCAAGATCAGGATGAGCGAGACGGACGCGCTCGACATCGTCCTGCCCGTGGCGACGGCGCTCCGCTACGCGTTCGAGAAGGCGCAGCTCATCCACCGCGACATCAAGCCGGAAAACGTTCTCATTGACCGCGACGGCGTGGTGAAGGTGTGCGACCTCGGCCTTGCCAAGATCATCACCGGGCCGGAGTCGCTCAAGCTCACGCGCAGTGGCATGACACTCGGCACGCCGTTCTACCTCTCGCCCGAACAAGCCGAGGGCCGCGATCTCGACGCGCGCAGCGACATCTACGGCCTCGGTGCGACACTTTACCACATGGTCACCGGCCACGCGCCGTTCGGCGACGAGGCGACCGCCGTGGCCATGATGAAGCAGGTCAAGGAAACGGTGCAGGATCCTCGCCAATTCCAGCCGCAGCTCACCGAGGCCATCTGCATGGTCATCGAGAAGATGATGGCCAAGGACCGGCGCGACCGTTATCAAAGCTGGCCGGAGTTGATCAGCGATCTCCAACTCGTGCGCAGCGGCCGCCATCCGGTCAACGCGCGCGTGGCGCCGAACCGTTCCACGATGCAGCGGCGCGAAAACGCCGCGCCCGTCGAGCGGACCGCTCGCGCGGTGGAAGAGGGGCCAATCATCGTCGTCGAGACCAACGGTGTGACCGTGACACCGCTGATGTGGGCGGGCATCGCGCTGATTGTCCTGTGCATGATCGGCAGCGTGGTGCTGTTCGTGCTGAGCGAGCATCGCGCACGAGACTTGCGCGCGCAGTTGGACATCAAGACGGCGGCCGCGCAAGCCGACGCCGCCGCCCGCGCTTACTACGAGGCCGTGGAATTTGCGCGCGCGCATCCGCTCGATTACGACGACGTCACCGGCCGTTTCAAACGCGTCCGGCACGATTACGCAAAGACGGAGTTTGCCGAGCAAGCCGCCGAGCAGGCAGACCAATGGGAGAAACGCGGCGCCGAGGCGAAGAAACAACGCGCCCGCCAACAAACCGCCGCGCGTGTCGCTCGCGAAGCCGCCGCACGCCGCGAGGCCGATGCCCGCTCCAAAGCCGAGAAGGCCGAGGCCGAGCGCAAGGCCGCGCTCGCCGCGAAAGAGGCCGAGGAGAAACGCCGCGCCGCCGAGGAATCCGCGCGTGTCCGTCAGGCCGCGCAAGGCGCCTACAACGAGTTTTGTCCCGCGTGGCTGACGTTGCTGGGGCGGCGCGATTATGCCGCCGCGCTGCAAGCCGCGCAGAGCGCCGCCGCCGATCCGAAACTCGCGCCACAACAACAACTCATGGCCGCGCACGTCGCCGCCACGCAACGACTCGCCGGCTTTGTCGCCCGGCTGCTGGCCGCCGACAGCCCGCTGCGCGGCAAGACGGTCGCGCTCAGCCGCGTCAGCGGCACCGTCGTCGCAGTCACCGCCGGACGCAACATCACGGTCGAGAAAGTCGCCGGTGTCGGCGCGACACTGCCGGTGCTGGCGATGACGCCGGATGATTTTCTGAGGCTCGCTGCCGTCGTGCTCAAGCCCGGCGACGCGGGCGACTTGGTCAACGGCGCGTTGCTGGCGCTCGCCGAGGGGCGCGTCGAGCCGGCGCGCGCGGCGCTCCAGAACATGAGCGACCCGGCGGCCGGGCCGTTCAAGCAGATGATGGCCGGCATCGCCGAGGCGCAAGCCGAGCGCGACGCGGTGGCGACGCTGACTGATCTTCGCGCCCAGCTCGAGGCACAGCAATGGCCCATCGCCTTCGCACGGCTGCTGATGCTCGACACACACTACACCAACACCGTCGCGGTCGCCGCCGCCGGCAGTGAGCTGACCGCCGCGCGCGCCCAGTTGCTGGCGGCACCGCCGAGCGCGGCCACTGCCGACCCGGCCGCGCAGCTGGCCCTCTCGGAGATTCGCCGCGCCGCCGACGCGCGCGATTGGAAGCGGGCGTTGGCGGTATTCACTGCGCTGGACGCGCAACTGGACGACCCGGCGACGTCCGACGCGGTCGCGCAAGCGACGCAAGCCGCGATTGAGGCGCAACGGCGGCGATTGGTTGCCGAGTCCGGTTTGCTGGAGGCCGCGGCGCTCAGCGACGTGGCGCGGCGGCGCGCGGTCCAAAAGGCGGACGGCTACGTCTGGATTGTGAAAAGCGACGGCACCGGTAACGCGGCGTCGTTGCAGGAGGCGCTGGCCAAGTCCGACGACGACGACGCGATCGAACTGGGCGAAGGCACGCACGTCGTGTCGCGCTTCGACGGATCAGACAGGCAGAACATCCAGATCTACGGCCGCGGCGGCGCCTTGCCGGTCATCACGGACGTGACCGGCAGCGAGACCAACACGGTGAGTCAGTTCCTGATGGCCTGTGGCGACAACTGGCGGCTGGAGAATCTCCACTTCCAGTTCAGCGGCGCGGCGCTGCACCAGCGGGGCACCAATCTGGTCGTGCGCGGCTGCGCGTTTAGCCGGCCGTTCGAGCCACGCCGCACGGGCATCGCGCTGTTCGCAGAATGCAATGGCGACTGGCGCGTCACGCTGAGCAACTGCCTGATCGCCACGCCCGGCTCGGACACGGTGATGGCGTATCCGTTCCGGGAAACCGTGCCCCACTACAATATTGACATCAATCACTGCACGCTTTGGACGCTGTCCGGTTCGGTATTCAGCACCTCGCGACGCGCCTCGGAGCGTCACTTCGCTCTCAGCCTCCGCAACAGCGTGGTGGTGGCCCAGCGGGTTGCCTCAACGGTGTGGACGCGCGAGTTGATGCGTGCTGGACTGACCTACACCGGCGACCGTAACCTCGCCTACGTCGGCCGCTACGCGGACGAGACGCCAACGCTCGGCGACGAAAACTGGAAGGAGCTTTTCCCCGGCCAGGACACGGCGTCAGTCATCACACAGGTGCCTTATGCCATGCTCACGGCATTGCGCCGCGGCCGACCTGCGCCGGCGTTGCGCGACTTCGCCTTGATCGCGTCAGGCGACCTGCGGCTGGCGTCCGACAGCAACGGCATAACACTGGCCGATGACGGCGCCGAGGCGGGCGTGCGCTGGCCAGCGTGGCGATGGGAGCATTTTCTGAAGAACGCCGCCGCAACCATGCCGAGCGAGATGATTGAATCCGGCACGCTGCTGGCGGCGGTGACGCCGCCCGCATTGACGGAGGCGCAGCAGGCGCAGGCGGCGGCGATTCCGCTTGCGGCGCTGTTCAATGGCGCGGTCCGCGAGCTGCCCGACAACCGCGTGGAGCTGGCGTATGATTTCGCCAACACCAATCAGTTGGCCGACTGGCGCGTCATCGGCGCTAAGATCTCCACGGGCGCGGCGGCGGGGCTGTCCAGCTTCATGGTCTCCAACAACGCCGTGCGGAAGATCGTGCTCGACCAGTCGCTGCTGGCGCATAATGCGCGGTTCAAAGGCGACGTGTCGCTGCAGTTCAACGCCGTCGTCGAACGGGGCGCGGTCGTCGCCGGCGTGCTGTCGTTCCCCAATGAACGACTCGCCGCCGTCGCCGACCTCTCCAGCGGATTGCGCGTGGTCAGCCGCGAAGCCACGTCGTTCGACGTGATCACCAATCTCAACGCGAAAATGACCGGCCTGCGCGCGTTTCCGGTGACCGTGGGAACCGAAGGCAACAAGCTGGTGGAAATCGTGCCGGACATCGGCACGCTGGAAGCGCCGTTGCCGCGCGCGCACACCGTGTGCGAGCTGGGGCTGGCCGCGGATCGCACGATCGCGCGGTTCTCGCAGGTGAGGCTGAGGGGTGTGCTTGACACGAACTGGCTCGCCGCAACACGCGCCCGGGCGGTGCTCGGCCCGGCCGCGGCGGACACAAACGCGACCGTCACATCAACGGCGCCTCCCGCTGCGATGTTATCCACCAACGTCGCGCCGACCGTCGCCATGATCGTCGGGACGAACCTCGCGAGTGCCGTGTTGCTGACGCAGGCGCAGCAGTTGAAGGCATCGCAGATTTCGGTCGTCTCGCTGTTCAAGGGCGCAGTGAAAGATCTCGGCGGCGACAAGTTTGAGTGGAACTACGATTTCACCAAGCCGGAGCAAATCGCGGATTGGGAGAGTGCCACGCCTGCGGCGTGGGCCCACGACAACGCGCAGTTGGCCCGCCAGCCTGGCGCGGCCCAACCGCTTTGGTTTCGCGCGCGGCTGCGGGGCGATTTCACCGTTTCCTGGCGGACGCGCGCGACCAGCACCGAGACCTGCCACCTTGCATTGCGCTACGGCAGCGGCGACGACGCGCCGTGGATCGTCGCCGGCATGGGGGTGTTCGACACCGGCTCCAGCGACGGCGCGACCGCCAGGGACCTCGGCATCGGCAGACGGGCGCCGCCGGGCAACGTCGTGCGTGAATTAAGCCGCCACGCCGTCGCTCTCGGAGCGGACCGCTCCTCGCTGGCGTTTCTCTGCTCGCATGTCGGCGACCTGCTGAGGCTGCAACTGCGTCAGCGCGGCTCGGAGCAAACGCCTGTCCACGCTGAAGCCCGCGTGCCCCGTGCCGAGACCACCATCACCCTCGGCTTTGACGGCAACAGCAAGTCACAGTTCGAGTTGGACGACATTCGCATTACCGGCATCCCCGATCCGGAGTGGATCCGGGCCGAGCAGGCGCGAATCGTATTGCAACCGGCGAAGTAGTGTCGGCGGCGAGCGCGAAGAATCAGTCTGATAACCCCGAATTCAACGGTGCCTGGTTTGCCCGCTGCTGAGGCGGCTCACATGTTCATGGTGTCCCATTCGGGACGGTCCATACTTTCCATGTGCAGCAGATTGGTGTATCGGCGCAACAGCGCCTCCACACGCGCGAGCAACTCGGCGGGCTTGAACGGTTTGGTCAGGTAATCGTCCGCGCCCGTGTGCAACCCTTGCACCTTCATCTCGGTGGAACTGAGCGAGGAAACGACAAGCGTCGGGATGTGACGCGTAGCAGGCGTGGACCGCAGCCGCCGACATACTTCCAGACCGTGCATCCTCGGAAGCTCCATGTCCAGGAGGACCAAGTCCGGTGTATGCTTGATCGCGTCGTCCAGTCCGGCTGCGCCGTCAGATGCTGTCAGTGTGTCGTAGCCGGCCTCGCGCAGATGAAGCTCGATGAGATTTGCCATGTCCACTTCGTCCTCGACGATCAGGATGAGTTTCTTCTCACGTTCGACGATCTGGCCGCGTTCATACAACCAGGGGATGATGTCGTTCTGCAAATCTATCTTGGCGCAAATATAGTAAGCCACTGCGCCGACGACAAACGCCAGCGCCGGCGCCGCTGGCACATCTATGCCGATGTTCGGCAGAATGCCGACGACGAAACCCAGCAACCACGCGATCCAACCCGCGGGGTTGAAACCCATGCGCGGTCCGGTCCACTTGCCGCCGGATAGCACGTAATCCGCCATCATTGCCCCGCAGATCGGCCCGAACGATGCCCCGATGATTACAAACACCGGGATCACTTTCCCCGCCGCGCCAGTGACCGCCAGCGCAATGCTCACCACCGCGCCGATGCCCACCGAGATGAACGGATTCACCTTCGGCATCGTCGTCTTGAAACTGTTGGCTGCGATGAACGATGAGAAACACGCTGGCGGAAACGCCGCCACCGCCAGCAGGAACATCACCCACTTGCCCGTTTCTCCGCCCAGCACAATCGGAATCAGATTGAACGAGTCCAGGATGAACTCCTTCTTCGCCATCCCCGCCTTCAGCGCTTCATCCCTCAACGCCGGCAAGCCATAGACGCCCGCCACGATGAACATCGAAAGCCCTGCCGTGATGATGATCGCATACGCCACGCCAACCAAGCCGCCCATCGAGACATCCTTCTTATCGCGGCTGTTGGTGCCGAAGTCCACGCCCGCGGCTCCCGCTGTCGCGAAGAAGCCCACCACGTAGGTCAATATCGCCGTCATCACGCTCCATTCGCTCAACACGCCGGGCGAGGAAACTGCCAACGCCTTGTGGTTTGCGATGAACGGCGCGGCTTGAAAAGCAGGAATGCCCGCCTGCGTCTTGATGAACATCCACAGCAGCACCGCCAGCGGGATCAACGGCAGAAACGTCGCAACCTTGGCGACATACTGGATGCCTTTCAATCCGACGAACGCCGCGAGCAGGCCCCAGACCACCATGATGATTTCGGCTTTCACCGGAATCATCGCGCTCAAGGCCAGCGCGGCGAAATAAGTGTTTACGCCGAGCCAGCCGAATTGCAGGACACCCATGAGGAAGCCGGGCATGAAGAAGCCGCCTTTGGCACCGAAGGTGGAGGTGCCGACGATGTAGAGCGGCAGGCCAGTCTTCATGCCAAGCATGCCTGGCACGAAATAGAACATCGCGTGGCACACCAGGGCCGCAATCACCAAACCCAGCAACGCGACGCCGACGCCGTGAGCGAGCGTGCCGCCGAGAAAACCTTGCTGCGTGGTGGTGGCACCTTGCCAGAACACAAACCAAAGGAAGATGCCCGCGTAAGTCGGGGCCGTGTTCTTATACCAAGGCGCGCGGTTCCCGTAAGGGTTAGGCTTGGCGCTGGTAATATAGCCAGGGAGTTGGGAAGCGTTTGGGTTGCTCACGGCTTTCCTTTTCGCTTCTTTTCAGGCCGCTTCGCAAGCCAAAAATGCACAGCGGCGGTGGGGTGCTGATCCGGCAAGTCTTATGAACGGCGAGAGATTCCATTGCAGAAGTTTGTTGATTCCCCACGGCCGGCGGCTATCCTCGCGCGCCATGAATCCAGAAGAGCTTCGCCCGTTTGTTGCCGCCAAACTCGCCGCCGCCAAGGGCCTCGTGCCCAAGCTTACCGCCACCGTCGGCTTCGACGGCTTCGTGGACGAGATCATTCGCGTGGTGGACAAGCGCGAGTCGCTCGACAAATACACCTTCGTGCCGACGATGACCAAGCTGGCCGAGAAGGTCGCCGGCGCCGCGGGCAAGAGCACCAACATGCAGCTCGTCGTGCAGATGATGAAGCTCGGCGGCAACGGCCCGATCATGGCCAACGCGCTGGCGAGCATGGGCCTGAAGGTCACCTACATCGGCAATCTCGGTTTCCCAAATCTGCACTCCGTTTTCGAGCCGATGGCCAAGCGCGCAAAGGTCATCAGCATCGCCGACCCCGGCCACACCGACGCGCTGGAGTTCGAGGACGGTAAGATCATGCTCGGCAAGCACGAGACGCTCGGCGACGTGAACTGGCAGAACATCGTCAAGCGCGTCGGCCTGCCGATGCTCAAAAAGCTGCTCACGGGCAGTTCGTTCGTCGCCTATGTGAACTGGACGATGCTGCCGCACATGAGCGACATCTGGCGGCAAATCCTTTCGAAGGCGTTGCCGAAAGCCGAGCCGAAGCACAAGCCGGTCGTCTTCTTCGACCTCGCTGATCCGGAAAAGCGCACCGCCGCCGACATCCGCGGCGCGCTCGACCTGATCCAGAAGTTCGGCAGGTTTTACCGTGTCATCCTCGGCCTGAATCAGAAGGAAGCGCACGAAATCGGCGCGGCGCTCGGCATCAACACCGACGACGAGTCGAAGGATTCGATCCAAGAGCTGGCCGAGAAGATTTTCGCCGCGCTAAAGATCGAGCGGCTGGTGGTGCATCCGACGGCCTACGCGGTGGCGGTGGATGCGAAAGGCTCGGCGCTCGTGGACGGGCCGTTCTGCGTGAAGCCGCTGATCACGACCGGCGCGGGCGACCATTTCAACGCCGGCTTCTGCCTCGGCAACCTGCTCGGTTTCGACAAGGAGATGTCGCTGTTGGTGGGCGTCTCCACGAGCGGCTTCTACGTCCGCACCGGCAAAAGCCCCGCCGTGGCCGACCTCGTCAAGTTCATGCGCAACTGGCCATCGAACTGACGGTGCGAGTGTTGTTGAGATCGTTGGCAACTTCGCGGCAAATCCGCTTTGCGGTTGAACCGCCGGCTTGGATTTTCGCCGTCCATTCCTTATAATCCGCCCCATGCCAACCAAGAAACACGCCACCTGGGGCGGGCGCTTCACCGCCGGGCCTGCTGAAGCCGTCCAACGTTTCACCGAGTCGGTTTCCTTCGACCACCGGCTCGCGCCTTACGACATCCGCGGCAGCATCGCCCACGCGAAGATGCTCGCCAAGATCGGCGTGCTCACCCGCGCCGAATGCGCCGCCATCGTCAAGGGCCTCGATCAAATCGGCATGGAGATTGCCGCCGGAAAATTCAAGTGGCGCGCCGACCTCGAAGACGTTCACATGAACATCGAGTCCGAGCTGACCCGCCGCGTTCCCGCCGGCGCGAAGCTCCACACCGCCCGCAGCCGCAACGACCAGGTCGCGCTCGACGTGAGGCTCTTCGTCCGCGACCAGATTCGGCTTGTCCAAGGCGACCTGCGTGACCTCCAGTGGTCGCTGTTGATGCTGGCATCTGCAAACGACGACGTCATCATTCCGGGCTACACGCACCTTCAGCGCGCGCAACCGGTGTTGCTCGCGCATCACCTGCTTGCCTACGTCGAGATGTTCGACCGCGACCACAGCCGGCTAACCGACGCGTTCAAGCGGACCAACGTCTGTCCGCTCGGCAGCGGCGCCATCGCCGGCTCCACGCTTCCGCTCGACCGCGAGTTCGTCGCCAAGGAACTCGGCTTCGACGGCGTCACACAGAACTCGATGGATGCCGTCAGCGACCGCGACTTCATCGTCGAGTTTCTCGCCGACGGCGCGCTCATCGCGATGCACATCTCGCGGTTGGCGGAGGACCTCATCCTCTGGGCTTCGGCGGAGTTCGGCTTCATCCGCATCGCCGACGCCTACACCACCGGCTCGTCGCTGATGCCGCAGAAGAAAAACCCCGACATCGCCGAGCTGGCGCGCGGCAAGACCGCCCGGGTCTATGGGAACCTCGTCGCGCTGCTGACGCTGCTCAAAGGTCTGCCGATGACCTACAACCGCGACCTGCAAGAGGACAAAGAGCGGCTCTTCGACACCGCTGACACGCTGCGCTCCACGCTAGGCGTGTTGGCCGACATGCTGTTGAACACGCGCACTGTGAATGAACATTGCGAAGCCGCCGCGAGCGACCCCGCGTTGCTCGCCACCGACCTCGCCGATTATCTCGTCAAGAAAGGCATCCCCTTCCGCCAAGCCCATCACATCGTCGGCGCGCTCGTCGCCGAAGCCGAGAAGCTCGGCAAGCCGCTGAACGCGCTGCCGCTGGAAACCTTCCGCGCACTCTCGCCGAAGTTCGGTTCCGACGTGCGGCAAGTCTTTGATGTGCGCCGTGCGCTCGCCGCGCGCACCGTCACCGGCGCGCCATCGCCTGCGAACGTGCTGCGGCAGTTGAAACGGTGGGAGAAGATGCTGAGCAAGTAGCTAGCTTCTGATAAAAGGTCTCATACAGACACGAGAGCAAAGCCACAAAGAAAGTGTGGCACTTCTTGCCAGAAATGATGGATTAGACAGCCGAAGTCGCACTATGTCTGAAACCACCGAGATGATCAAAATGCTCACGGCCGATTACGATCGGTGCCAGCAGCAACTGCACGGCGAAGACAGTCAGTTTTGGCGACGCACCTACGTGAGAACCGTCTTCTCCATGATCGAGGCATTCAACCAGCAACTCCGGCAGAAGGCCCTTAACGCCGCTTGCGCAGAAAAGGAAGGCTACAACATATCGCGCATCCTCTTATTGCAAGACGTGACAAACCGGGTTCGTAAGAATGGAAGCATAGAGGAGGAGGAGTTGCGAGTTCCGTTCGTCAACTACACGGCGTTTATTCTTCGCTCTTTGGCGGAGGAGTCGGAAACCGACGCGGCATTCTTTTCTGATAACGGTTGGAATGAGTTTCAAAAGGCTGTCGATGTTCGAAACCGATTGACACATCCAAAGAAGAAAGAAGACTTAACCGTTACGGACGAAGATTTGGCATTGGTTCACGAAGCTCTCCGTTGGTATGCCAACGCCATGTGTCACGCGATGGGCAACAAAGACTTTTGGCAAGGGCACGACGAGTTTTGAAGTATTGATTTGCCAGTTCTGAACGGTATCCGTTGTGTGAGTGTGGTCGCTAAAACGGTTGGCACGCGAGCGCGTTGCGCCGGCAGCGGAGTGAGGCGTCGGTTTAAGAGATGAGAGTAACTGAAACCAGTTTTTCTGTTTTCCAACAATGAAACCGCGCAACCGCAAGTCATGGGAAGAGACCGCGCTCATTCTCGCGGAGACCATCGCAAACTGCCGGTCGCAGGACCCGTATGTGCAGGTCGGGGCCTGCGCCGTCCTGCAGGACAACTCGGTCAGCCTCGGCTACAACGGCCCACCGCCGAAGATCGAGATTGACTGGTCGGACCGCGACGGGCGGCTGAGCCGCGTCATTCACGCCGAGGTCAACGCGCTGCGCTCGGTCGGTCCCGGCCAATGCAAGTTCCTGGCGGTCACGCTGCTGCCGTGCCGGAGTTGTATGGCGTTCATCGCCTCCAAAGGCATCAAGCGGATCGTGTTCCGCGAGGTTTACGAACGGGACAAGCTGGCGTTCGCGCTGGCGAAGGAGTTTGGCATCGAACTGGTCCAGATTCCACGGAAGCGGCCTGCGAAGAAGACGCGGCGGTGAAACCACGGATGCACACAGATGGACACAGATAATCTGAACGTGGTGACTGAAAAGATCATCGGTGCAGCTTATGCCGTGGGCAACACACTGGGCAGCGGGTTTCTGGAGAAGGTTTACGAGAACGCCTTGGTTCATGAGATTCGAAAAGCAGGTCTGCGGGTGGATCAGCAGCACAGCATTCAGGTTCGTTACGATAGTGTCGTGGTTGGCGACTACGTGGCGGACTTGCTGGTTGAAGGGCGGGTGCTTGTTGAGTTAAAAGCCGTGCAAGCGTTGGACGACGTCCATCTGGCCCAGTGCCTCAACTACCTCAAAGCGACCAAGCTGAAGATTTGCCTGCTTATCAATTTCGGGAAGCCGAAGGTGGAGATCCGGCGGATTGTTTTATAACCACGGATCGGCACAAATCGCAGCGGTGCGTTTCTTTATGGTCACATCTGAGTTCATCTGTGTGCATCTGTGGTTCCGGTTTCGCTCTGGTTCTGATTTCATCCGCGTTTATCTGAGTGCATCTGTGGTTGCCTTCGGTTAAATAACCCCCATGCACGATTTCAAATTCAAGAATGGCCGGCTGTATTGCGAGGGCGTTGCTCTGGAGCGGCTCGCTCGCGAATGCGGCACGCCACTCTACGTTTACAGCCAGCACACCATCACCGACCATTTCCAGAAGCTCGACCGGGCGCTGGCGGGGTTGCCGGACCGGATGATCTGTTTCGCGATGAAGGCCAACTCCAATGCCGCCATCCTGCGGCTGCTCGCGAACCTCGGCGGCGGCTTTGACATCGTCAGCGCGGGCGAGTTGTTCCGCGTCGTGCAGGCCGGTGGCGACCCGCGCAAATGCGTCTTCGCCGGTGTCGGCAAGACAGACGAGGAAATCCGCTACGCGTTGGCGCAGGGCATCTACTGTTTCAATGTCGAGAGCGCGCCGGAAATCGAGCGCATCAACCGTCTCGCGCGGGAGATCAACGAGCGCGCGCCGATCGCCATCCGCGTCAACCCGAACGTCGAAGCGCACACGCACGCGAAAATCACCACTGGCACCTACGAGAACAAATTCGGCATCGCCATCGAAGATGTGCTGGCGGTCTATGCCCGTGCGGCGAAATTGCCGGGCATCCGCATCCGCGGGGTGCAGATGCACATCGGCTCGCAGATCACTTCCGTTGGCCCGTTCGTGACGGCGGTGAAGAAGGCGTTGCCGTTGGTGAGAAAACTCAAGGAACTTTACGCCATCGAGTTCTTCAGCCTCGGCGGCGGCATCGGCATCGTCTATGACCCGGCGCTGGAAAGCGCGACGCCAGGTTGGTGGCGGCGCGCGCCAAAAGCCCGCGGGTGGCTGACGCCACAGCGTTACGCGGCGAACCTCGTGCCGCTGCTGGCGCCGCTCGGCCTGCGCATCCTGATCGAGCCAGGCCGGTTCATCGTCGGCAACGCCGGCGCGCTTGTCACGCAGGTCCAATATGTGAAGTCCACGCCGGAGAAAACCTTTGTCATTGTGGACGCCGGCATGAACGACCTCATCCGCCCGGCGTTCTACGACTCGTATCATCAGATCGTCCCGCTGCGGCGGACGCGCGGCACACTCGTGGCCGACGTGGTCGGGCCAATCTGCGAGAGCGGCGATTACTTCGCCAAGAACCGCCGGCTCGCCGCTGTGAAGGAAGGCGACGGCATCGCATTGTTGAGCGCCGGTGCTTACGGCATGGTGATGGCTTCCAACTACAACTCTCGCCCCCTCGCCGCCGAGGTGTTGGTCAATGGTAACCGTTACGCCGTGGTTCGCGCGCGCCAGACCGTCGAAGACCTGATCCGCGGCGAAAAGGTCGCCGGTTGGTTGAAGGAGTAAACTGACATGGCGACTTACGTTTACGAAACCATCCCCGCCAAACCGGGCGATGAAGTGCGCCACTATGAAATCCGCCAGAGCATGAAGGACGCGGCGCTGACGAAGCACCCGGAGACCGGCGAGCCAATCCGGCGAGTCATCACGGGCGGCCTGGGTCTTATCGGTGTTGGCAGCCACGGTGGCGCGTCGCCTGCGCCACGACCGCGGGCGCACGGTGGCGGGTGCCGGTGCTGCCACTGAAAGCGGGTGTCAACCGCCTCGCGTGACGCTTTCAGGAATCACGAAGTTTTCAATTTGCTTTTGGCGCAAGGCGCAAGGCGACTTCGGCGACGTGGAGACCAACTTTCTTTGCGGTTTCGAGGCCGAGTTCGTCGTCGCTGATGTCGTCCTTTGTTGAGAGCACGGTCGCGCCTTGAAACGCAGGCGGCTTGCCGCCGACGGGAATCATACCGAAGCATAGCATCGCCGTCTGAATCTGTTCGATTACCAACTCTTGGCCGCCGTTGCGGAATCCGCCGACTGCCACCACGCCCATCGGTTTGTCGGCTAGCAACATTTTCGGCTCCCGCAGCGGCGCGCAGCGTTCGATGAACGCTTTGCAAAGCGAACTGAGGCTGCGGAAGTAAGAGGGCGAGCCGATGATGAGGCCGGCGACGGCAGGGTCTTGCAGTTTTGGCAGGATGGCGGCGAAGTCGTCCTGCGGCGGTGTTGGCAAGTAGCCCGCAAAGTTCAGGCCGCCGAGATCAATCAGTTCGACCTCGATGCGCGCGTTCACACCTTTGGCGGCGTCGAGCGCAGCCTGCACGGCCTTGGCGGTGGTCATGCCTTTCCGCGCGCTGCACGAAATGCCGATAATCTTAAGTTTGTTGCCGCTTTCCGCGCCCTTCGCGACGGGGGCGACCAGCGTGCCGGCCAGCGCGGCGACACCGGCGGTGGTGATGAAGTTCCTGCGGGTGAGGTTCTCTTTCATGGAGTCTCCTTTGTTTCAGTCTTTTCTTTGCGGTTTCAAACAATCATTTCCGCGCCCTTGGCCGCCACCGCCCGGATGCGGGCGGCAATCACACGCGTTTCTCCCTTCTCGAAGCCCATTTCGACGAGCTTGAGATGTTGGAACTCTTTGAAGCCCGCCAGTTCCATTATCTTGCGCGCGCACTCTTCCTTGCAACCGTCAATCACCAGCACTTTGGCGGCGGCTTTCGTGTTCGCCATGATGCCGTCCACGCGTCCACCGATGCCAGCCAGGCAATACATCTTGCCGGTTCCATCGAGGGTCATCTGCCGCGCAGCGCGGTCAGTGAGGCCGCCCACGTCCGAAGCACCGGAGCAGGGGAAAACCAGTTTCGGCGCGGCCATGCAACTGCATTGAGGTTGAGCATTCATAGGTTCCATCCGTTGTTTCTGTTGAAATTAAGACGCGGAATAAATCAGCCACACGCCGCCGAGCAGCACCAGCACGCCACAGATGATTCTCAGCGCGGCGATGCCTTTGGATTGGTCGTTCCACTTCAGATAGCGCTCCACGACCTCGGTAAACGTGCCGGCCAGCACGATGACGGCGCAATGGCCCACGCCGTAGGCCAGCAACAGCGAGGCACCGTAGAGCGGATTGTTTGTTGCGAGCTTGAACGTCACCGCCAGCATCGGCGCCATGTAGGCGAACGTGCACGGGCCAAGCGCGATGCCGAAGACCAAGCCGAGGATGAACGCCGCCAGCAAGCCACGGCGCTTCATGTTTACTTGGCCGGGGCCGGACCACGGCATCGGGATCACGCCGAGCAGATGCAGCCCCACCAGAAAGAGCACGGCCGCAACGAAATAGTTGGCCCACGCGCCCACATCACCCAGCATCCGCCCTGCGGCGGCTGTGATAGCACCAATGGCCGCGATGGTGATAAGAATGCCGACGGAGAAGAGCGTGGCGATCCAGAACGCACGCACCGTGGTCACGCGGCCTCGGCCGCTGATGAAACCGACGATGAGCGGAATGCTCGCGAGATGACACGGGCTGAGCACGACGCTGAGCACGCCCCAAACGGCGGCCGCGCTCAACGCAATGGCCGGCGAGCCTTCGACGGCGTGCGTCAGGGATGTGAAGAGATGCTCCATCTATTGCTTCGCCGCCAAGTCCACGCCCAGCTCCTTCCACTTCGCCAGGATGTCGTCCTTGCCGAAGAAGCCCTCGTGGCGGAATCGCTCCTTGCCAGTGGCATCGAAGAAGACCTGCGTGGGGATGATTTTCACGCCGTATTTCCCGGCGGCGGACTTGTTCTTCCACACGTCAATGAACTCGACCTCCAGCCGGCCGGCGCACTCCTTCTTCAGCTCGTTCAGGATCGGCGCCATAGCTTTACATGGAATGCACTTGTCGGAACCGAGTTCGAGCAAGCGCGGCAGCTTCGGCTTCTCGGCCGCGCCGGCAGTGGTAGCAACGGCGGCAAGCAAGATGGTGAGAATGAATCGTCTCATGATGGCTCCGATTGTTTCAGGATCGTTTTGATCTCCTCCACGGACGGCACTTTGCCGACTACCTTGACGGTGCCGTTGACCACCAGCGCCGGCGTCAGCATCACGCGTAGCGCCATGATCTGCCGCAGGTCGGTGATCTTGTTGAGTTCGTAGGGCACGCCGAGTTCCTTGGCGGCCTGTTCGGTTTGTTCGTAGAGCTTGGCGCATTTTGCGCAGCCCGATCCCAGAACGAGTAGTTGCATGTGGGTTCTCCTATCTGAAAAAATTCCCATAGACCATGCCGGTCGCGGTGGACATCACCACGACCAGCAGCGTAAATACCGCCATCTTCTTGAAGCCCATGATCCGGGCGAGGACCAACATGCTCGGCAGTGACAACGCCGGCCCGGCCAGCAGCAACGCCAGCATCGGCCCCTGGTGCATGCCGAGTTTGCCCAGCGTCTCGCAAATGGGGATTTCGGTCAGCGTCGCGAAATACCAGAATGCGCCGATGACGCTGGCAACGAGATTGGAACTCAGCGAGTTGTCGCCGACGAAGCCGGCGACGTATTTGTCCGGCAGCAGCGCGCCGACGAACCCGACCACGAACACCCCGCCGAAAAGCAGCGGCACGATCATCTTGGAAAAATCCCACGTGTTGCTCATCCATGTCTTGACCTCATCGCGGTCGAACCAGCGCCAGACCATCAGCAGCACCGCCAATCCCATCGCGCCGGCCAGATACCATCGCGCGTGATACATGGCGATGACCCACGTGTCGGCTTCCTGGACCGACGCAATGGCGGACTTGGCCAGCGTCACCTTCTCACCGCTGGCGCGGCCGTCCCACGCCTGCTGGAGTTGGAACACAACCTCGTCCTTGGTCTCCTGCAACGAGACTGCGGCGAACTGGCCGCTCGAAGCCGTGTGGACGACCACGTCGCCCGGGTTATACCAGTCGCTGAAAACGAGGAACGCCACCATCGCGATGAAATAGAGCACCGTTTTCCATAGCGGCCGGGACGGCGCTTTCGGCTCCGGCATCTGCAACGCTTCCTCCGTGCGTGTCGCTTCGCTCTTGCGGAAGATCACCGCCATTAGCACGCCGATGATAAGCGCGAACGCCACCGCGCCCACGGCCCGCGCGACGCCGATGGGCAACCCGAGCACACGCGCCGTGAGAAACACCGCGAGGATGTTGATCGCCGGGCCGGAGTAGAGGAACGCCGAAGCCGGTCCCAGGCCCGCACCGAGCGTGTAGATGCCCGCGAACACCGGCAGCACGCTGCACGAGCAAACCGCCAGGACGAATCCGGAAACTGAAGCGACGATGTAAGCGAGCGGTTTGTTTGACCTCGGGCCGAGGTAGCGCATCACCGACGCTTGCGACAGGAACGTGATGATCGCCCCGGCGATGAACATGGCCGGCACCACACAGGCCAGCACATGATTGCGGACATACCACTGGAGCAACTTGAACCCATCGAGGATGGCACCGCTGATCTTCGGATTGGCCAGCGGCAGGAAGTAGGCGACCAGGAAAATGCCCGCTATCCAGCCGAAGATTTTCAGTTCCTTCTTCATGCCCTCACTCTTGTTTCCGACTGCGCAACTGCTCATGTTTCTACGCTTTCTTTCCTTCGCGCCGAAGAAGAGCGTGGCTATTTAGCCAACTCGCCAAGTATTCGGCAAATAAAAAATCACCGCGTTTGCAGTTCTTCCTCCCTGGCCGAGTTCTGTCGCACGGCGGTCACACACTGGAAAAAGTTCATCACGCACAGCGTCTTGAGCCGGTAGAACACCTGCACGCCGCGCTTGTCGTCCTCCACAATGCCGGCGTGTTTCAGCAGCGTGAGATGCTTCGAGACGGTGGACATTTCCGATCCAATCATTTCCGTCAACTCGCACACACAGCGCTCGCCCCTGGCCAGTTCATCCACGATGAACAAACGCGTGGGATGAGCCAGTGCCTTGAGGACGGCGGCCTGCGCCTTGAACCGAGTTGGTAATGGTTGAGCCATAAATGACAGCGATATATTTAGCCATTTGCCTAAATATGTCAAGCTCTTGTTTTCCACAGGTCGCAGACGCGCCCCAATTCGCCTCTCCGGCTGCGGCAAAATGAAGTAGAACCACCACTGCCATTCTCCAATTCGCTTTCGGCCCCCGCCTTACGCCTGTGGGCTTGGACGATGTGCTTGAGCTTAGTTGCCTGCCGCTAGCTACCATCGTTCCAGCCGAGATGTGGGAGCGACGGTCACAGATGGTGGCGTTCAACGAAAGGCTGGTCTTTGACTCTTTGCAACATCGCGCGATGGCGTTTGGCGAGGTCTTGAATGATGGCCATCAACAGCCGCGTGGCTGTGCCGGGATGCTGGATGAACAGGTCACTCAGTGGTCGAGCGCGCAGGCACATGACTTCCACGTCGGTGCAGGAGCGAACGGTGGCGGAAGACGGCGCGGGATCAAACATGCTTACTTGCCCGAAAAAGCGACCGCGCCCCAGTTCAATGAATGGTTTTGGGGCGGCAGCAGGATGAAACAATCCGACCGTGCCTTCGCGAACCAGGTAGAGCGCGTCGTTGAAATCGCCTTCCGCCAGCAAAACCGAGCCGGCGGGATACTGGCGTCGGGCGGTCACTTGGCAGAGCCGCGCGAGTTCAACATCCCCCAACGCGTCAAACATGGGAATCGTCCGCAAGAAGGCGATCTCGTCGCGGAAATCATTGACCAGTTTTGTGAGGTCTTCTGTTTGAGGTGCGTCCGTTGACTTCTTCATAGTGTTCTTCCTTATCCACGGCGTTTGTGAGCGAAGGCTTTGACGGTGAACGCCGCGTCGGTAGCACTAGCCATCCACCGCCAGCACAACAGGCGGGCGAACTCGATCCCGCCGGACGACCCGCGACCGCGCCAACTCATCATAAACCGCCAATGGCATGACCGAAGATTGACACACCTCTGGCCTCTCCTCAAACGATTTCCCCATGACCTTACACAACCGCGGCTCGACGCGACAACCCGCTCTGATACCAGCCGCGAGTGCGGTTGCAGACGTTGCAGACCGACAGCATCACCGGCACCTCGACCAACACGCCGACAACGGCCCGTCAACGACAATTACTTTTCCGCAGCAACGACAATTAGAATTCCCCACTGACGAGTCGTTGCTGGTGGCGTTGCTGTAGATGACGGGTTTGCGGTGTTTGCCATTTTGCCCTGGTCCCATCTCCCCCATCGTTGTGAT
>JAPLTX010000042.1 GCA_026397915.1 Verrucomicrobiota bacterium | reverse complement strand
CACCTCGCATCCATCGCTTCCCTCGCTCCGTGCGGTGTCTCATGCTCCCAGATTCTCAGCCATCTCTACAATCCCGTCGTCGAAATCATTCACACCGAAGTCTTCTGTGCCCCAGCCCCTTTAATCAGCGGTTCCTTAAGTGCGGTCCGAATCGGCGGACTGGTGGGGCTGTAGCGTCGGCGCTACGGGCGAGGAATCGGCTGTTCCTACTTCAGATCGCGCCGCTGTCGGGCAGACGGGTGTCGGGCTGACGAGTTGACAGGGGGTAGGGCGTTCGCTAGGCTGGCAGCCAATGCATCGTTTTAGAATTCTCGCGCTGGCCGTGATCGCGACACTGTTGGCTGTTCCGGCCCGGTGTCCGGCGCCGATCGTTTACCGTCCGGGCGAAGGCTGGGAAGTGAAAGGGTCGGCGATCGCGGCGACCACGCCCAAAGACCAACTCGAACAAGGCAAGGAGTTTGAGAAGGGGCGGAATTGGAACGACGCAATGGCCTCGTATCGGATGTTGCTGAAGCGATGGCCCACCTCGCTTCACGCGGGCGAGGCGCAGTTCCGGGTTGGCTACTGCCAGGAACAGCAGCGGGATTACTACAGGGCGTTTCTTTCCTACCAGAAGGTGGCGGATAGTTACCAAGGCTTTGACAAGTTCGACGAACTTATCCAGCGGCAATACAAGATCGGCAACCTTTTCCTGGCCGGCGAGCGCGTGAAGTTCTTCTTCATCAAGACGTTCCCGTCCATGGACCGGGCCGTGGAGATTTACGAGAAGGTGATCAAGAATGCCCCGTATAGCGAGATCGCTCCGTCGGCGCAAATGGCGATCGGCTACGCGCGCGAGAAACAGAAGAAGTTTGACGAAGCCGTGGCGGCTTACCAGAAGCTGATTGAGAAATTTCCGCGCAGCTCGCTGGCGGAGGAGGCCTACTTCAATATCGGACTGGCCTATTACCGGGCGGCGACGCGGGCGGAGTATGACCAGGGTTACTCCAACAAAGCGGTGGATGCCTTCAACGAATACCGCACCAAGTTTCCTGGCGGCTCGAAGGCGGACATCGCGCGCGAGCATATCGCCAAGGTGCAGACCGATCAAGCGCGTGGCCTCTTCGAGGTGGCGCGCTTTTACGACAAACAGAAGGAGTTCGCTGCCGCGCTGGTGTATTACAACGAGCTGATCGCACGCCATCCCAAGTCCAGTTACTGCGAAGAGGCCAAGCAGCGCGTTGAGGTGCTTCGACGGCTGGCGGCGTTGAAACCGGCTCCAAAGGCTGGAGAGAAACAATGACCACTGTCCTACGCTTACTCGTTGCCGCGCTCGCCGCCGCGTTCTGCGCGGGCTGCGCCTACCGGTTGGGCCCCACCAGCACGATGAACGTCCGGTCCATCGCCGTGCCCAACTTCCACAACAAGACCTTTGAACCGCGCATCTCCGTGCAGGTGACTACCGCGGTCATCAAGCGCATCCAAACCGATGGCTCCATTCGCGTTGTGTCCGAGGGCGCCGCGGATGCCACGCTGACGGGCGACATCGTTTTCTGGAGTCGCGAGCCGCTGCTTTACCGCAGCGACAACACGTTGACCGCCAAGGCATACGAGCTTCATATCTCGGCCCACGTCGTGCTAACCGACAACCGCACCGGCAAGCGGCTCCTGGATGGCGACTTCGGAGGCAAGGCGCAGTATTTCTTTGGTAACGACATGACCCAAGCCGAGCGGCAGGCGTTCCCGCTGGCCGCCGAGGACCTCGCGCGCCGGATCACCGACCGCATCGTGGATGCCTGGTAGGAGTCGGCGTTGCAGAGTCAGCCGTCTCAGCCGACAAAGTGTTCCTGAAATACTACCTGCGTTTTCCTCGGCTGGGCGGACGAGACGACATCAAGCATTCCGCAAAACACAGTTCCCAGAGCAACTGCCGGCCTGGCCAGCAGTGACCCTTTTTTCACTCTTTGGGTATGGGCTTTACCATCCTATTCCAAGCCCTACCAATCTTCTCGATCTTCTGGCCCAAGGGCCTTGTTGTGAATTTGACCACCTTGCTCCAAAACCTGCTAGCCTCGTAATCCAAGCGACGTCTAAAACTGAGATGATAAAGTCCATCTTCCAGAACTGCATTTCGAAAGACTCGATGACGCCACGTGAGCTGAGAGCGCAGTTTTTCACCGCCGCCTGAGAAGCTGCCTTGGCCGTGGTGATATACACAATCCAAATAGATTGATCCCCACTTGCCATCGAATCCGCGCGCCGGACGCACAAGAAGGACACGTTGATCGGCTTGCCGTAATTGTTCTCCGATAAGCCATCCACAGTCCTTTCCATCGTCAAACATGCCTTGGTCGAACTGCAAACCCAAATTCGCATGCTGTGCCTTCAGGAACATGAAGCAAGGGTGACTAAAATGTTGGAATTCGGGAATCGGGCCCGTGGCAAGAACTGCGTCGTAAGCACACAGCAGTTCTAGGCATTTCTTGAGCCAGCCCTGTGCGAATGGGTGGGCGTCGGAATCAAAGATAGCTATATGAGTTCCCTTGGCTTCGCGAACTGCTCGGTTTAACACTTCGGGGTGGTCGTAGCCAAAACTCTGAAAATGCCGAACACTTTTTGGATATTGAATAACACGAACTTTTGAATCCAGTTTTTGCAGATGATGGCGGGAGGCTTCCGTCCTGTCTTGATCGATTACCAGAATTTCTAACAGCTGCTGGGGGGGGGTGGTTTCGAGCAGTCGGCGAACGAACAAGTCAACCCATCCGAAGTCGTGAAAGTGCGTCGTGATTACTGATAAAGATTTCATTCTGGTTTCGCCACGATAATCCGAGATGCTCACCGATACAGATCCTCAAAGTCTTTGGTGGTTATTAAACCTAAAAGAAATGTTCTGTTCTTTTCGAGGTTCTCGTAGGTATTTCTTATTCTGAAAATCCATGCCGAAATCCGACGAACAATATCAGTGTTCTTTGAAACGGATTTGGCAAGTTCGGCCTTTCGCTTAGCAATTCCACATCCATAATCAGTATCAACGACAAACATGTTCAAATCTTCTCTAGTTGTCTTCAAATAGAGAAACGCTTTCCACACATCGCCATTCCAGCCGGGATAACCACGAACATACTTTCGCTTCTGATAGTTTTTGGAAGGCGGATTGCAGTCATGAAATACTATAGTTCCGTTGTCAGAAAGATGGTCCAGAGATGCATAAGCATCCACAAGCACATCTTCAAATAAATGAGATCCATCGATAAAGATGATGTCGAAGATCTCCCTTGGGTTTTGTCTGAAAAAGGATTGCACGTCCCCTATAAAGCATTTCGTCTTATCGGGCACTCCAAATCCAGTGTCTATTCCTATTTTCCGGTCAATCAAGATTTTCTCGAAAGTGAGTCCGGTTCCATAGCCTATCTCAAAGTAGGAATGGTATTTCTCTTTGTTTATTATCCTATTGACAATATCCCATCTATTCATACTTGTGTTAGGCTCCTTGATAATATCTAGTGGACATCGTCGCCGTTCCGCAGGCGGATGCAAAGAGAAAAATAATTCAGAGAAACTGATTCTTGAAAACATTCTTCCGTTTTAACTGTGTTCTTGCGACGGCGAGCAGGAACCTGACCAGCCCTGCCCTGAGGTGTGGAGAGTTCCAGCTTCAGCCGATCGCATGTGAAGGGCTGGAATGAGATCCTCAACAGGAGTGCATTACATCGCGCTGGACCACGTTCGTGCGCTCGCCGCCTTCATGGTTTTTTCGTGGCATTTTACGCACGGTGCTTCCGGCTTTCCGATCCCATTCGCTTACACGCCGGCGTTTTTTCCTTTTGCCGTCTTGGATGAAGGCCATACCGGCGTCGCGCTGTTCATGACGCTGAGCGGCTACCTGTTCGCCAAGCTTCTCGACGGGAAGCGCATCAGATATAGCGCGTTTGTATGGAACCGGGTCTTGCGTCTCATGCCGCTCTTGGTTGTCGTCATTCTGGTGGAAGGTATCCGCCTGTTCCTCCATGGCATCAACCTCAGGCTTTATGTGTGGTCCGTTCTAAGAGGTGTCCTGTATCCAACGCTGCCCAATGGCGGCTGGTCGATCACCGTCGAGTTCCACTACTATCTGATCTTGCCGCTGTTCCTCTGGTTGCTCTCGAAATCGCGGCTGTTGCCGCTATGCATTGTCGCGATCAGCATCGCCAGCCGGGCTCTGCTTTATCAGGTAAACGGCGACATTTCGGGTTGGGCTTACGCCTCGATTGTCGGAAGAATCGATCAGTTTGCGTTGGGAATGCTAGTATTTCAGTTTCGGAGTTCAATAGCCGGCAAGCACCTGCTCGCGGTCACAACGATAGTGGGCTTCAGCGCATGCTATTGGTTCTTCGACGCGAGTGGAGGCATCTACCAGAACCTCAAGAGTCCGCTATGGATCGTGCTCCCAACACTCGAAGCTGTGGCCTACGCAGTGGGAATCGCTTGGTATGACATGTCCTTTGTGCATCCACTGAATTGGGCCTCAAAGTTCCTCGCCAGGATCGGTGAATATTCTTATTCGATCTACCTCCTGCATTTTTTTGTCGTTTTCGACGCCGCTGGGTTCGTTCACAACCACATAATGCGCCTGGACAATTTCTATGTGGCTTGCCTTTGGTCCGCCGTCTTCTTCTCGTTGATGGTCATCCCGGGCTACGTCAGTTTCCGCCTGATCGAAGGGCCTTTCCTCAAACTGAGAAAAACCTACGTCCGAACTGTAGCCCCAAAGGAGACGTGCGTTTCAGATCCACTGCCCCAGATTTCGGGAACCACATGAAGCGAAAAGAGTCGCTCCGTGAATGCACCGGAACGACGGCTCGTCATCAGGCGTCGACCGTCTGATGCTCTGCAAGATCGAAAGCCCTGCTAAGAGTGAAAAAGGCGGCCGGGATGAATCACCGGCCGCCTTTCCTTTTGGCGGAGAGCAGTTACTTCGCGGCGGCGGCCGGGGCGGCCACCTTGGCCAGCCGGACGGCGGAGCGCGACTTCTGGCGCGACGCGTGGTTGGCGTGGATGACGCCGCGCTTGGCGGCCTTGTCGAGCGCCGAGCTTACTTCTGGAAAAAGCTTTGTCGCATCGTCCTTCTTACCCTCGGCAATGAGGCTCAGAAATCGCTTCTCGATGCTGTGCAACGCGGTCTTGACCGATTTGTTCTGCAACCGCTTGCGCCCGCTGCTGCGCAGCGCCTTTGCGGCCGATTTGGTATTCGCCATACTTTGTATTTCTCCTGACTGACTAAATGTGAGCCGCAGATGCTAGTCAAGGACTCCGCCAAGTCAACTGCTTTTCCTGCATTTCCTCACCCCGCGTGCCTCCGCCTCCCCGGCGGCTTGGCGTTGAAAGGGCGGGTGCTAAACGCAGAGGCGCAGAGGGGCGCAGAGAGACGCGAAGAAAGGATCAAAGCGGCGGGGCAAGCCGGCACCCGGTTCTCATGCGTTCCATCCGGCGGGCGCCCGCGCCGACGGCAAACCGGCCCAGAGCAGGTGGCTCGCGACCTCCGGGCGCGATGCTGGGACGGCTATCGTTGCGGTTGATGGCGGTCTTGAGTTGGCCTTCGAGGCTGGTGCCCCATGCGTCGGCGGCGAGGGAATGCTCCGTCCGTGTGTCGAACTGCGCCGACGGGGCATTCGGCAAAACGATTTCTCCGCCCGACAAAGCGGCTTTGTCACCTGACAAAATGACTTTGATGCCCGACAAAACGGTTTTGTCGCCTGGCGTTTTCGCGTGTTTCCTTGGGAAAACGTGGTTTGTGGCCGGGAAGGGTTTGGAGACGGCGATTTCCGACTAGGGTGTGCATTGGGGATGGATCGGACTCAGGGTGCCGCCCAATTCCATCCGCCGGAACTGGCATGGATGGAGCCGCAGAGCCAGAGCAACCATCAATCTGAGGAGCGACGGCGGTGCGATCTTGGCCGACGTCACCGTCGGCGCGCTGCCGATCAAAACCGGCGACGGCACGCTCGGCGACTCCGTCCTCAGCGAGGACGCCGACAACGTCATCGTCCAGGGCAAACTCCTCAGCGTCCGCCGCAGCGCCGCCGCCGCCGTTCCTGCCATCTTCGCCGCCCACGTGGAGAGCCTGCGCCACGGCGCTGGTGAACTGAGGTAGAAGATTATGGTTTATGGTTGAGGAATTATGGATTACAAATCCCCGCACATCGGAACTCATAAAGCCTATGAAACCACTCAGAGCCATCCTGCCCGCCGCGCTGCTTCTCTTCACCCTCGCCTGCCCGTCGCTGCCCGCGGCGGAGAAGCTCAAGGTGCTGATCGTGGACGGCCAGAATAATCACAGTTGGGCGACGACGACGCCGGTGTTGAAGTGGATTCTGGAGGAGAGCGGCCGGTTTACGGTGGCGGTGTCCACGACCCCGCCCGGCCCGCCGAAGGGGCGGATGTCGGCAGAACAGAAAGCGGAGTTTGAGAAGAGCAGCGCTCCGCTCTGGGCGAAGTGGCGGCCGAAGTTCAGCGACTACGACGTGGTCGTGTCCAACTACAACGGTGACCGCTGGCCCGACGAGGTGCGCGCGGCGTTCGTCGAATATGTCCGCAACGGCGGTGGGCTGGTGATTTTCCACGCCGCCGACAACGCGTTCTCCGACTGGCCGGAGTTCAACGAGATGATCGGCGTCGGTGGCTGGGGCGGTCGCAACGAGAAGTCCGGCCCGATGCTCCGTTGGCGCGACGGCAAGGTTGTGCGCGATGAGACGCCCGGAGGTGGCGGCACGCACGGCCCGCAGCATGAGTTTGTCGTCGAGATTCGCGACACGGAGCATCCGATCACGAAGGGCCTGCCCGCGCGCTGGCTGCACGCGATAGATGAGCTTTACTCGAAGCTGCGCGGCCCGGCGAAGAACCTGACGGTGCTGGCGACGGCGTTCGCGGATCCCGGCAAGCGCAACGGCACCGGCGAGCATGAGCCGATGCTGATGACAATCGCCTACGGCAAGGGTCGTGTCTTCCACGACGCGCTCGGCCACGCCCCGCCCTCGATGGTGGACATTGGTTTCCAAGTGACGCTGGCACGCGGCACCGAGTGGGCCGCGACCGGCAAGGTTACGTTGCCCGCGCCGAAGCCGGAAGAGATGCCCGCCGACAAAGTCGTGAAGCGCGAGCCGCCCGCGAAGCCGTAGAAGCAGCGGGCGAGTTCATCGGCCTTGAAGAAATAGTTTCTTCGGGCGCAGGTTTCTGACAGAATCCCGCTCCCATGAAGACAAGAGCCGCCATGATTCTGTGCGCGAGCCTCGTTTGCGTCGCGCTTCTCACTACCTCCACCACCAACGCCGCCGCGCCGAAGCCAAACATCGTTTATGTGCTTTGCGACGATCTCGGCTACGGTGACCTGCATTGCCTCAACCCAAAGGGCAAGATCGCCACGCCGCACGCCGACAAGCTGGCGTCGCAAGGCATGATCTTCACCGATGCGCACAGCAGTTCGTCGGTCTGCTCGCCGACACGCTACGGCGTCATGACCGGTCGCTACAACTGGCGCTCGCGGCTCCAGACCGGCGTCCTCGGTGGCCTCTCGCCGCGGCTCATTGAGCCGGGCCGACTCACGGTGCCGGCGTTGCTCAAGAAGGGTGGCTACTACACCGCGTGCGTCGGCAAATGGCACCTCGGCATGGATTGGGTGAAGAAGGAGGGCAAGGATGTCTCGGAGTTACTACTACGGCATCAGCGCCTCGCTTGACATGGTGCCCTATACGTTCATCGAGAACGACCGCGTGACGGTCGTGCCAACGGTAGATAAGGACTGGCCGCTGATGCTGGGCCGCGAAAAGGGCCGCTGTCGCAAAGGCCCCGCCGCGCCGGAGTTTGAGGTCGAGCACGTCCTGCCTACGCTCACGCGCAAGGCGGTGGAGATCATCGGCGCGCGCGCGGCCGATGCGAAGGCGGGTAAGCCGTTCTTCCTTTACCTGCCGCTGAACGCGCCGCACACGCCGATTGCGCCGACCAAAGAGTGGCAGGGCAAAAGCGGGCTGAATCACTACGCAGACTTCGTCATGCAAACCGACGCAACGCTCGGTGCGGTGATGAAGGCTTTGGAGAAGAACGGTCTTACGGAGAATACGCTGCTCATCTTCACCAGCGACAACGGTTGTTCTCCGTCGGCTGATTTTCCCGCGCTGCTCGAAAAGGGGCACAACCCCAGCTATCAATTCCGCGGCCACAAGGCGGACATCTGGGATGGCGGCCACCACATCCCGTTCATCGCGCGCTGGCCCGGGAAAGTCGAGCCCGGCACTTCGAGCGAACAACTCGTCTGTCTCACTGACCTGATGGCGACGTGCGCGGCGATTCTAGGCGTGAAGCTGCCCGACAACGCTGGCGAGGACAGTGTGAGCATGATGATGGCGTTACAGGGCACGCCAACGGACTTGTATACCGCGATGATCGGCACGCGCTCGACGGGTTGGCGGGAAACGGCGGTGCATCATTCCATCAGTGGCAAGTTCTCCATTCGTGAGGGCCGGTGGAAACTGGAGCTCTGTCCCGGTTCCGGCGGCTGGAGCACGCCGCGGGACCCACAGGCGGTTCAGCAGGGGTTGCCGAAGGTGCAGCTCTACGACATGGCTGGCGATGTGGGCGAGAAGGTCAACGTGCAGGAGAAGCATCCCGACGTGGTGTCGCGGTTGACGAAGTTGCTGGAGAAATACGTCGCCGACGGCCGCAGCACGCCTGGCGCACCGCAGAAGAACGAAGTTGCTGTGGACATCTGGAAGCCAGACAAGGCGCAGCCAGTGGCGAAGAAGCAGGAAAAGCGGAAGCCCGCCAACTGATCACGAAACGACAACCAAGGTTCAAGCATGAAACTTCGACTTCGAACGATGACGTTTGCGGGGCTGGCCATGATGTTCGCGGGCGTCTGCGGTGGTGAGACTGCGTTCTCCTCGATGCCTAACATCATCTTCGTCCTCACCGACGACCAGGGCTACGGCGACGTGTCGGCCAACGGCAATCCGGTGCTCAAGACGCCCGGCCTCGACCGGCTGCGCAACGAAGGCGTGCGGTTTAGCGACTTCCACGTCAGTCCAACCTGTTCGCCGACGCGCTCGGCGTTGATGACGGGCCGGCACGAGTTCCGCAACGGCGTCACGCACACCATCCTCGAACGCGAGCGGATGACGCTCAAGGCGACGACGCTCGCGCAGGTGCTGAAGTCGGCGGGCTACACCACCGGCATTTTTGGCAAGTGGCACCTCGGCGACGAGGACGAGTATCAGCCCGACCGGCGCGGCTTCGACGAGGTATTCATCCACGGCGGCGGCGGGATCGGGAACACCTATCCAGGCAGTTGCGGTGACGCGCCGGGCAACATGTATTTCAGCCCGGCCATCAAGCACAACGGCAAGTTCGAGAAGACCGACGGCTACTGCACCGACGTGTTCTTCGGGCAGGCGACGAAATGGATCGTGTCCGTGAAGGGCAAGCGGCCGTTCTACGCTTACATCCCGACCAACGCGCCACACGCGCCGCTCCAGGTCCGGCCGGAGGACGAGGCGCGATACGCCGGCAAGGTGCCGGAGAACGCCGCGAAGTTTTTCGGCATGATCGCCAACATTGACGACAACGTCGGCAAGCTGCTGGCGAAGCTGGCCGAGTGGGGCATCGAGCGCGACACGCTCGTCGTCTTCATGAACGACAACGGCGGCACCGGCGGCTGCAAAGTGTTCAACGCCGGGATGCGCGGCCAGAAAGGCACCGCATGGCTCGGCGGCACGCGCGCTTCCGCGTTCTGGCGCTGGCCCGGCACCCTCCGGCCCGCCACCGTGGACAAACTCTGCGCTCATATAGATTTCTTCCCGACCATCGCCGAGATCGTCGGCGCGAAGCTCAGTGACGACGCGAAGGCGCAGGTTGAGGGCCGCAGCCTCGTGCCGTTGCTGAAAGACGCCAGTGCCGCGTGGCCCGACCGCGTTCTCTTCACGCACCTTGGTCGCTGGCCGAAAGGCGCCGCGCCCGCTACCGGCAAATACTCCGTGTGCAGCGTCCGCAACACGCGCTGGCATCTCGTCTCCGCCGGCAAGGGCGGCGAGAAGAGCTGGCAGCTCTACGACGTGAAAACGGACATCGGCGAGACGGCCGACCTAGCCGCGCAGCAGCCCGAGGTGGTCAAGGAACTCGATGCGGCCTACGAGAAGTGGTGGGACTTCGTCCAGCCACAGCTCGTCAATGAGAACGCGACCGGGCCGAAGATCAACCCGTTCAAGGAACAATACTGGAAACAATTCGGCGGTGGCCCCGACGAGGCGATGCTTAAGGAAATGGATCCTGCCGCCAATTCGTGGCGAGAGGGAGCAAGCAAGGGTGGCAAGAAGGGCAAACGAGGCAAGAGCGGCTCATGAAATTACATCGTCGGTGCGCGGTGCTGGCGGGTTTCTGCGTTGCTTTGGCGGTCTCGCAAGCGGCTGATACGATTCTGGTCGGCGGCAAGATCGTCACGCTCGACGCGCAGGAGCGCGTGGCGGAGGCGCTGGCGATTCGCGACGGGCGGATCGTGGCAGTCGGATCGAGCGCGGAGGTGCTCAAGCTTGCCGGCGACCGCACGGAGGTCATTAAGCTCGACGGCAAGACGGTGCTGCCGGGCTTCGTGGAATCGCACGTCCACGCCATCGGCGCGGCGCGTGCGTCGGTGACGGAGACTTATGCGGAGTTGTCAAGCATCGCGGAGATTCAGGATTGGATTCGGCGGCGAGCCAAGGATGTTCGGGCAGGTCAGTGGATCGAGGTGCCGAGAAACGAGATTACGCGGCTAAAGGAACGCCGGCATCCAACGCCGACTGAACTGGACGCCGCGACGACGGATCATCCGGTGCTTTACACATCGGCGATGAAGCACGCGCTGAATAGCGCCGGCTTTCGCGCGCTCGGTATCGTGGACGCCGACAGCAAACTGGCTGACGGCGAGATTGTGCGGGACGAACAAGGCCGGCCTGCTCTTATCCGTGGCGGAAATCAGTCGTTGCGCAAGCTCATGCCGCGTCCGACCGTGACGCGCGAGCAGACGATGACGGCATTGGGCAAGCTGCTGCGTCGCTATAACGAGGTTGGTATCACAACGATCTTCGAACGCGCGACGGACCGCGATGGCGTTGCGATGTATAGGGAGCTTCGCGAACAGGACAAGCTCACGGTGCGAATGCGGGGGACGTTCCGCTTCTCCGCGCGCACGGCCGAGGGCGTCGAGAAATACGTGAAGGCGCTCGGCTTCAAGCCGGGCGAGGGCGACGATTGGGTCCGCGCTGTGAGTATGAAGACGACGCTCGATGGCGGCATCCACTGGGGCACGACGCGGCTGAGCGAGCCTTACGGCGAGCGTCGCACGCGGTTCTACCGGCTCACGGACCCGAATTATCGCGGCGAACTTTACGACACGCCTGAGGAATTGAAGACGGTGTTTGCGACGGTCAACCATCTCGGCTGGCCGATGAGCATCCATGTCACCGGTGACGGCGGCACGGAAGCTGTGCTGGATGTCATCGCAGCGGTGGCCGCTACCGATCCGAGCATCAAGCGGCGGCGATTCAACCTGCTGCACAGTTACTTTCCGACGCCGGCCATCGCGCGCCGGGCGAAGGAACTCGGCGTCGGCGTGGATACGCAAGGCTATCTCTACTACCGCGACGCTGAGGCGATGGCGGAGGTTTATGGCAAGCGGTGGGCGGAGCGGTTCATCGGCTTGGGCGAGTGGGCGCGCGCGGGTGTGCCGGTGGCTGTGAACAGCGACCACATGATTGGCCTCGATCCCGACCACGCGATGAACTCGTTCAATCCCGCGCTGATGCTCTGGATCGCCGTTGCGCGGCAGAGCGACCGCGGCCACGTCTATGGCGCGGCTCAGAAGCTCTCGCGGCTCGACGCGCTGCGGGCGGTGACGCTCTGGCCGGCGTGGCTGAGTTTCGACGAAGACAAGCTCGGTTCGCTGGAGCCGGGCAAGCTGGCCGACCTTGTCGTGATAGACCGCGACTATCTCGCCTGTCCCGTCAAGGAACTGCGCGAAATCAAGGTGTTGCGGACGATGGTTGGCGGCAAGACCGTGTTCCTGCGTTGACACGGTGCGAACACATCGGCAAAACGGAATCGCCAATTAGGAGATAGATCATGAATCGTTTGCTCGTCATTCTTTGTGCGCTTGTCGCGTTAGGCGGGTTACCGGTCGCGGCTGGCGAGCAGGCCAAGCCCAACATTATTGTTATCCTCGCTGACGACATTGGTTACGGCGACCTCTCGTGCTACGGCGCGAAGCTGGTCCAGACGCCGAACCTCGACCGGCTCGCGCGCGACGGGCGGCGGTTCATGGACGCGCATTCGCCCGCGTCCACCTGCACGCCGACGCGGCGGGCGCTGCTCACCGGCAAGTATTCGTGGCGTCAGCCGGAAGGTTCGGCCATCGCGCCGGGCGATGCTGCCATCACCATCCAGCCCGGCTCGGTGACGCTGCCCTCGATGTTGAAGCAGGCTGGTTACACGACGGGCATCGTCGGTAAATGGCACCTCGGCCTCGGCCCTGACGGCGGGCCGGACTGGAACGACGGCATCAAGCCGGGGCCGCTGGAGGTCGGGTTCGATTACGCGTTCTTTTTCCCGGCCACGGGCGACCGCGTGCCGTGCGTGTTCATCGAGAACCACCACGTCGCCGGCCTCGACCCGAACGACCCCATCGCGGTCAGTTACCTGAAGAAGATCGGCAACGAGCCGACGGGCCGTGAGAACCCGGAGTTGCTGAAGCTGAAGGCGACGCACGGCCACGACAACACCATCGTCAATGGCGTCGGCCGCATCGGCTGGATGACCGGCGGCAAGGCTGCGCGTTGGAAGGACGAGGAAATTGCCGACACGTTTACGAAGAAGGCGGTCAGCTTCATTGAGCGACAGAAGGAGAGGCCGTTCTTCCTCTACTTCGCCACGCACAACATCCACGTGCCGCGCGTGCCGAACCCGCGCCACCACGGCAAGAGCCAGTGCGGCATCCGCGGCGACGCGATCGTGGAACTCGACGTGGCCGTCGGCGAAGTGCTCGCGACGCTGGAGCGCCTGAAGCTGGCCGACAACACGCTGGTGGTCTTCACCAGCGACAACGGCGGCGTGATGGACGACGGCTACGAGGATGTCGGAAACTTCGAGCATCCGTGCAACGGCGCGTTGCGCGGCTACAAGGGCAGCTTGTTCGAGGGCGGTCATCGCGTGCCGTTCATCGCCCGCTGGCTGGGCAGGATCAAGGCCGGCAGTGAGTGCGGCGAACTGATGGCGCACCTCGACATGCTGGCGACGTTCGCGGCGTTGACGGGCCAGAAGCTGCCCGGCGACGCCGCGCGGGACAGCTTCAACGTCCTGCCCGCGCTGCTCGGCCAGCCGCACGACAAGCCGGGTCGCGCGAACTTCGTCGCCCACGTTGGCGGCACGAAAGGCCCGTTCGCCATTCGGCAGGGGCCGTGGAAGCTCATCCAAGCCGGCGGTGCGCGCGAGAGCTACAAGGACGCTGGCAAGACTGCGAAAGCCGGCAAGGGTAAAGGCAAAGGCGCCATCCCGCCGTTCCTGGTCAACCTCGCCGCCGACCTTGGCGAAAAGAAGAACGTCGCAATCGAGAATCCCGACAAAGTGAAGGAGTTGCAGGCGTTGTTCGAGAAGCTGCGCGACGCGGGGCGCAGCCGGCCGTGAGAGGATTGATTCAATGAAGAAACACTGGTTCACTTTGGTGATCTTCATTGCCTCTGCTCTCAGCATGTCGCTTAACGCGGCGGAATTGAGAGCAGTTGGGAAGGGCAGGTTCCTGGATAACGGTGTCACGGCGCATCGCGGAAATTCTGGAGACTGTCCTGAGAATACGCTGGCGGCGTTCCAGAGTGCCATCGCGGCGGGCGCTGACTGGATCGAACTGGACGTGCTCCGCACTCGGGACGGCAAGCTGGTGGTGAGCCACGACCAGACCACGTGGCGAGTCGGCAACCGGAGTCTTGTGGTGTCTGAGTCCACTTACGAGCAGTTGCGGAAGGTGAACGTGGCGGCGGATTTCCGGCGACGGCACGGGAAGTCGCTGATGCAATGTCCGCCGCATCGGATGCCGTTGGTGGAAGAAGTGCTACGACTTGTGATGACACAGCATCAGACGCGCGCGTCCATCCAGCCGAAGACGAATTGCGTGTCTGAAGTGGTGGCGTTGGTGAAGCAGCTTGGCGCGGAATCGTGGGTGGGCTTCAACGACGGCAATGTGAACTACATGGCAGAAGTGAAGCGGCTCGCGCCCGCAATTCCCGTGTTCTGGGACCGCGGTGAGTCGGATATCGCGGCGGATATCCGCATTGCGAAGCAGCGAGGTTTCGAGACGCTGGTGCTCAACGAGCGCGCTGTCACGCCGCAGAAGGTCGCGCAACTCAAGCAGGCGGGCCTCGGTGTCGGTGTGTGGACCGTCAACGATCCGTTGGCGTGGGAGCAGTTTCTGGCGATGGGCGTGGATCGAATTTACACCGACCGTCCGCGGCGACTGCTTGCGTTCAAGGCGGCGCAGGCTTTTCGGGACGCGACGTGCGAAGGCGCCTACAAACGCCATCTTCAAGGCATCTGCACTGACGAATGCGGCGCGATCTATTGGAGTTGGACCGACGCGCTGGTGAAGACTGACCTGCAAGGGCACGTGCTCAAGCATCTGCCGACGGTTTGGCATTACGGCGACTTATGTTTTCATGATGGGAAGGTTTTTGTGGCGGTGAACTTCGGCGAGTTCAACAAGCCCCCGGGCAGCGCGGATTCGTGGGTCTATGTCTTTGACGGAGACAGTCTCATTGAATTGGCACGGCATCCGGTGCGCGAGGTCGTGCACGGCGCGGGCGGCATTGCGTGTCGTGATGGCCGGTTCATCGTGGTCGGCGGCCTACCGGCGGGCGTGGACCGAAATTATCTCTACGAATACGACGAGCGGTTCAGGTTCCGCAAACGTCACGTGCTCGACAGCGGTTACACGTTGATGGGCATCCAGACGGCCGCATGGGCGAATGGCTCGTGGTGGTTTGGCTGCTACGGCAACCCGCGTGTGTTGTTGCGCGCGGACGCGGCGTTCCGGCTCACGGGCAAATGGGACTTCGACGCGTCGCTTGGCATCGTCGGCTTGCCGGACGGGCGCTTTCTCATTGGTCAGAGCACGCCAATCAAAGGCGTCGGGCACAAAGGACGTGTGTTTATTGCTCGCGAGGACAACGAGAAGGGGATGACGCTGGGCATTCCTGCGCAGTGCGGTGCGATTGTTGAGCGGGAGATCCCAACAATGAACCAGTGAAACACCGAGGTCTCAACTTATGAAACGACACATAGCCTTTCTGATGGTGCTTTCCGCAATGTTCCTTTGGGTTTCTGGCGGCGGCTTGCTGGCGGCCGATTCGCTGAAGAAACCCAACATCCTCCTCATTACTGCCGACGATCTTGGCTGCTTGCTTTCGTGCTATGGCGAGAAGCGAATCGCGACGCCGAAGCTGGACGCGTTTGCGGCGGAGGGCGTGCTGTTCCGGAACGCCTACGTCGCGCAGTCGTCGTGCAGTTCGTCGCGCGCGGCGCTGCTCACGGGACGTTGGCCGCACCAGAACGGACAGGTTGGTCTGGCGCATCTTGGCTTTCGGATGCAACCCGGCCAGCCGACGATGCCGGCGCTGCTGAAGGCGGCGGGCTACCGCACGGGTATCATCGGCAAGCTTCACGTCGAGCCGGCGGCTGATTTCCCGTTCGATTGGATGCCGGACAAGGTGAAGGTTGCCGCGCCGCCGACGCGCAATGTGCGCTGGGTGGCTGAGCAGAGTCGCGCGTTTTTTGCCTCCGCGAAAGCGTCGGGTCAACCGTTCTTCTACTACGTGAACTACTTTGACCCGCATGGCCCGCTCAACAAGGAGACTGACCAAGTCGCCGGGCTGCCCGAGAAACCGCTCAGCGGCGTCGACATCAAGGAGCCGATCCCGCTCAACGCGGCAGACCCGTCAAAGAACGCGACGGCCACGGCGCGGTTGCTGAACACGGTGATGCGAATTGACGCCGGAATGGGTTTGTTGCTCGATGAACTGAAAGCGGCGGGCTTTGCCGACAATACAATGGTCATCTTCATCGGTGACAACGGCACGGCCATGCCGCGAGGCAAGACCACCTGCTACGAAACCGGCGTCCGCGTGCCGATGCTCATGCGTTGGCCTGGACGCGTCAAGACTGGCCAGGTCCGCGCCGAAACCGTCTCGTTGCTGGACCTGATGCCGACGGTGCTGGCGGCTTGCGGCGTGAAGGCGCCCGACAGTCTCGTTGGCGCTCAGCTCCAGCCGTTGCTGCGGGGCGACCCGTGCAAGGATTGGCGCGAGTTCCTGTTCACAGAGATGAACTTTCACGAACCGCAGATCTTCCGCGGCCAGCGCACCGTGCGCGACCGGCGCTACAAACTGGTGTTGAACCTCGTGACCGTTGCAGACCAGCCGACGGTGGAGTTATTTGATCTACAGAACGACCCCGATGAAAACAAGAACCTCGCGGACGACCCTGCCCACGCCGACGCGCGAAAGAAACTTGAAGCGGTTATGCAAAGCTGGCGTGAGAAGCGGGCTGACCCGTTGCTCGATCCGGTGCGGTTGCAGCGATGGAAGGATGCGGCGGCACGTTGGGGCAGGCTCCCGCGCGTCAAGGCTGGCCCGCACATGGTCGTCCGGATCCCGGAAGGGGAACTGGAGTTATTGAAGTAGGAGACTTGAATGAAACGCCATCTTGTTTCGATCCTGTTGGTCGCTATGGCTGTCGGCGCGTTCGCAGCCGGTCCTCGGCAGCCAAACGTTGTTTTCATCCTCGCCGATGACCTCGGCTGGCGGGACACGTCGCTCTACGGCAGCAAGCTTTACCAGACGCCAAACATCGAGCGGCTTGCAGCGCGCGGGATGATGTTCACGCAGGCTTACGCTGCCAGCCCGCTTTGCTCGCCGACACGCTCCAGCATCATGACTGGTCTATGGCCGGCGCGCATTGGCATTACGTCGCCCGTGTGTCATGTGGCAGAGGAATTGTTTGAAGAGAAACTTGTCCCTAGCGGGCCGCGCGCGAGCCGCGCGTTGCAAGCGATCAGCGCGACTCGTTTGAAACAGGATTACTTTACGTTGGCCGAAGCCCTGAAGGCCGGGGGCTATGCTACGGGGCACTTCGGCAAATGGCATCTCGGTCCAGAGCCGTATGATCCGCTGCATCAGGGTTTCGACGTGGACGTGCCGCACACTTCCGGTCCCGGTCCGGCCGGAGGCTACATCGCGCCGTGGAAGTGGCCGCCGAAGCTCAGTTTCCAAGGCCAGGCCGGCGAGCATATCGAGGATCGCATGGCCACGGAGGCGGTGAAGTTTCTGAAAGCGAACAAAGACCGGCAGTTCTTCCTGAACTACTGGGCGTTCTCGGTCCACTCGCCGTGGGATGCGAAACAGAAGCTGATCGAGAAATACCTTAAGCGTGTTGATCCGAAGAATCCGCAGCACAACCCGCTCTACGCGGCGATGGTCGAGAGTCTCGACGACGCGGTTGGAACGCTGCTCAGGACGCTTGACGAACTGGGGTTGGCAGAGAACACAATCATCGTCTTCTTCTCCGACAACGGTGGCGTGACGTTTCCTGCCGCGAACGAAAGCAAGCGGACACCGTTGCGACCGGAGTATGGCGGCATCCCGATCACCAGCAACGCGCCGTTGCGCGGCGGCAAGGCCACCATCTATGAAGGTGGCACGCGCGAGCCGTGCGTCGTCGTCTGGCCCGGCGTCGTGCGAGCAGGTGCGAAGAACGATGCGATCATCCAGAGCGTGGACTTCTACCCGACGCTGCTGGAGATGACGGGGCTAAAGCCGCGCGAAGGACAGGCGTTTGACGGCATCAGCTTCGTGCCGGCGTTGCGCGGACAGCCGATCAACCGCGAGGCGATCTTCTGTCATTTCCCGCACTACGCGCCCGTCGTCAGCACCGTTCCGTCCGCCTACGTCCGCAAAGGCGATTGGAAACTCATCCGCAACTTTTGCGACAACGACGACCAGACGGACCGACTGGAACTCTACAACCTTGCTGCCGATCTCAGCGAAATCAACAACCTCGTCGCGAAGATGCCGGAAAAGGCGAGGGAACTGAACGCGTTGCTCGGCAGGTTCCTCGACAACAGCCACGCCGTTGTGCCGAAGCCGAATCCCAACTATCGGCCGTTGCCGCCGGGCGCGCGGCCCGCTGAGGGGTGGAACGCGAGCAAGGACGCCGACGTGATGATCAAGGACAACCTCCTCACAATCACGTCTACTGGCGGCGATGCGTTTGTGTTCATCGGCGACATTCCGGCGGGGAAGGGGCCGTTCACGCTGGAATTGCGGATGAAGTCCGACAGTAAGGGCAAGGGACAGCTTTTGTGGTCTGTGACTCCGCAGCCGCAGTTTGCGCGCGTCCGCTCCGTGTTCTTCGACGTAAGCCATGACGGTCAGTGGCACGACTACGTCCTCAAGCTGCCTGTCAATCAGCCGATCAAACACCTCCGCCTAGACCCGTGCGCCGCTCCCGGCGAAATCCGCGTCGAGTGGCTGCGGCTGAAAGACCGCGCCGGCGCTACCGTGAAGGAGTGGCGTTTCGACGCCGTGCAAAGCAGATAGGGTCGAAGTCATTGACGCTTCCGATGAGTTGCTACATTGTGTCAGGAAATCCCCGGCGGGTCGTTCTTTTCTTCCTGACTTCTGTAACTGCATCTCTTGGTGCAGCATATGCGCGCAGGATGAAGGAGATGATGAGCTTTGGAGAGAACAAAAAGACATCAATCTTCGACAGTGTGGCAAAGCCGAGGGACAGATGCAGAACTGAGGAGAAGAACATGATCGCAAAGAAATCGAACAAGCGCGGGCAGTCGTTGGTGGAGTATGGATTGGTGTTGGCGTTGATCGCCATCGTGGCGATTCTGGTTGTGAAGGCCGTGGGCACCAAGACCACGAGCACGTTTGACAACGTCCAGAGCCAGATGACCTCCCAAGGCGTCGCCACGACGTCGCCGACCGCTGCCAGCTCGTAGTTTGTTGACGAAGCGCGCCCGGCGCGCCTCGCAAGACCTTTGAAATCTTGTCGGCGGGGCCCGGAGTCAAGGCCTGCTCCCAACAGGCCCACCTACCTCCTTTGACTCCACTCCGCCGGCGGATTTCACCTACCCACAATCAGCCATTACTCGCGATGGCCAAGTAGCGTGGGACGGGCGTCTCGCCAGTCTATAGATGAGTGATTGGATCCGGGGGACGCTCATCTTGCTCGGTGTGTTATACCAGCCGGATGGCTAAGTAATGCCTGACAAGACGGGTGCGGCGCGCCGGTGTAGCTCCTGCGCATCCCACCATTGATTTGCAAAATCCACCACCGGGCAATTGTGCAAGATTTGCGCTGGCCATTTCGATAGAGTTGGCGCACAAAGACACAAGCCGTGGCCGCCCGTCGGTGGCAATGGCGCGACATGGAAAGCCGAACAACAGGAACGACCATGAACCCACAGGACAAGAATTCTCAACGCTTCACATTTCTCACTTCCCGCCGCCAATTTCTGAAGAGTTCAGCGGTTGCTGTCGCAGGTGCGGCGTTGGCGCGGCCCGGCTACGCCGAAAGTAGCGACACGATCAAGATCGCGCTCGTCGGCTGCGGTGGGCGCGGCACGGGCGCCGCGGCGCAGGCGTTGGCCACCAATGGCACGAAGATGCTTTGTGCGATGGCCGATGTGTTTGAGCACCGGCTAAACACCAGCCTTAAGACCCTGTCTACGAAACACGACGTGAGCGTGGACGTGCCGCCCGACCGGCGGTTCATCGGTTTCGACGCCTACAAGAAAGCGATTGACACTGTCGGCAAGGGCGGCGTTGTGCTGCTGACGACGCCGCCGGCGTTCCGGCCGTTGCACGTGCAGTATGCTGTCGAGAAAGGCGTGCATGTGTTCATGGAGAAGTCGTTCGGCGCGGATGTGCCGGGCGCGTTGCGGATCAAGAAGGCCGGTGAGGAAGCCACGAGGAAGAATCTCAAGGTGGCGGGCGGGTTGATGAGCCGCCACTACAAGCCGCTGGAGGAAGCTGTGGAGAACATTCACAAAGGCATGATCGGCGAGGTCATCACGGCGTGGGCGTATCGTGAGCACGGGCCGGTAGGTTACCACCCGCGCAAGTCCGGCGTTACGGAGATGGGGCACCAGATTTCCAACTACAGCGCCTTCACGTGGCTCAACGGCACATTCCTACTCGACTGGCTGATCCACAACCTCGACATCTGTTGCTGGGTCAAGGACGCGTGGCCGGTTTCGTGCCAAGGCATGGGCGGCCGGCAGGTGCGCACGGACGCGGACCAGCTCTTCGATCACTACGGCGCGGAATACACGTTCCCCGACGGCACGCGGCTCTTTGCGCAGGGGCGGCATCAGACGAAGTGCTGGGGCTTCTTCGGCGACATCATTCAGGGCGCCAAAGGCTCGGCGGTCCTCGGCGAGGGGATTACGCAGCCGCGCATTTTCAAGGGCCACAATCAGACGGCGGAGAACCAGATTTGGGAATACAAAGGCGAGCCGTGCAATCACTATCAGGTGGAGCACGACTTGTTCTTCGACGCCATCCGCAACGACAAGCCGTATAACGAAGCAGACCGGTGTGTGAAAGCGACGCTGGTCGGCATCATGGGGCGCATGGCGTGCGAGTCCGGCCAGTTGATCAAGTGGGACGATATGCTGGCCTGCAAGACGGAGCTCGCGCCGGGCTTGGAGAACTTTACGATGGACGCCAAGCCGCCGGTGGTGCCGGACGAGAAGGGCAACTATCCGGTCGCCATGCCCGGTCGGACGCTGCCCGCGTGAGCCGTGCGTTGAACGAGCGGTTCTCCTGCGTTATGAAACCGACATTCTGGTTCGCGGCGGCATTGGCGGCAGTCTGCGCTTTCGCTGGCCGCAGTGTGGCCGCCCAGCCGCTCGCTGTATCAAAAGACACCACCACGATCAAGTTCAGCCGGGGCGCGAAGACGTTGCTCGAATACCGCTTCGCCTCGGTGCCCTTCAAACCCTACGTCTCGCAAATGTGGACGCCGGGTGGTGTTCAGGTGTTGCGTGATTCGCCCTTTGACCACAAGCATCATCACGCACTGATGTTTGCCATCGAAGCCGATGGTGTGGACTTCTGGAGCGAGACAGCGAAGAACGGCAAGCAACTCTCCACCTTGCTCGACGGCCCGGCGACGGCGGCGGGTGGCGCGCAGTTCGCACAGCGGCTCGATTGCATTGCGACGAACGGCACGGTGATCTTGTGTGAGCAGCGGCGGATATTCCTGCACGACACTCAGGAAGGCGGCGCAACGCTGCTGACTTGGCGGAGCCGGCTCGCCACCGGGCCAAACCGCGAGGTCGTAAACCTGACAGGTCATCATTACTTCGGCCTTGGCGCGCGGTTCCTGCAAGTGATGGACAAGGTCGGCGAGTTCACCAACGCCAGCGGCCAGCCCGGCGAGACCGTTCGTGGCGACGAGCGGCTCGTGGCGGCAAAGTGGTGCGCTTACAGCGCGCCTGCGGACGGCAAGCCGGTCACGATTGCGATGTTCGACGATCCCAAGAACCCGCGTCATCCGGCGCGGATGTTTACGATGGGCAAACCGTTCGCCTATCTGTCGGCGACGCTGAATCTGTGGAAGGAGCCGATGGAATTGAAGTGCGGCGCGGAACTGGATTTGTGTTACGGCGTCGCCGTCTGCGACGGCAAACTCGCTGCCGCTGACATCGAGAAGCTTTACCAGCGCTGGCTGATATTGCGCGGCGCGAGCAAGTGAATAGAACCGCAACCAACAATCATCAACGGGAAAAACTTATGGCGAAGATCAAAATCGGCATCAACATGGAGTTCGTGCGGCACGCGGACAAGTCGTTCGAGTGGGGTGCGAAGAAAGCTGCGGAACTTGGCTACTGCTACATCGAGCCATGCTTCCTGATGGGCTGCTGTCTGCTCAGCAACGCCGGCTATTGCCACCTCCAGTCGCTCGATACCGATCCGGAATACTTCAAGGACTTCTGCCGCGAGCAGAAGCTGAAAATCTCCGGCGTCAGTTCCCACTCTGACCTGCTCGACACGCGCTTCGGCGTCGAGTATGCCCGCAAAGGCATCATGTATGCCCGCGCGCTGGCAGACCGCGGCTTGTTCGACACCGTGCCGGTGGTTCAAATCTGCGAGACAATGTTCCCGCCGAAATGGATGAAGGCGAAGGAAGCCTATGAGGTGATGAAGATGAACCTCCGCCCAATCATGGAGTGTTGCGAGGACAACGGCGTTTATCTCGGCGTGGAACCGCACGGGCCTTACACGGCGCACGCGAAGAGCATGCTGCGCATTTTGGAATTGAACGACTCGCCGTGGCTGCGTGTGAACTTCGACACGGGCAACTCCTACCTCGCCGGCGAAGACCCGTATGAATTCCTGAAGGCGGTGAAGGACAAACTGGTTCATCTTCACGCCAAGGACATCAGTGTATCCCAGAGCGATGCCGAGCGCGGCAAGGTGGCGGGCACGGCCGTTGGCTGCGCGTGCGGCGACGGTGTGATTGACTGGGCGAAGATCGCCAAGATTTGCCGGCCACTGAAACGCGACCTCATCTTCTCCGTCGAGTGCGGCACCGTCGAGCAAGCCGAGCGTTCCCTCAAGCATCTGCAAGGCGTGCTGCGCGTCTGACGCGGAAGAGATGTAGGCCGGCTCTGTGAGCCGGCGGCGTGTGAGAAGATCGCCGACTCACAGAGTCGGCCTACAGCGAGCATCGTGCGGACCCATTTCAATGGATACTGACTCAACCATTTGCTACGCGCACACCAGTCTTGTTGCCAATGACTGGCGGAGATTGGCGGATTTCTACTGCCAGGTGTTTGGCTGCGTGCCAGTCGGCAACGCGCGCGACCGCAAAGGCCCAGAACTGGACGCGCTTACGGGCGTCAAGGACAACGGCGTTCAGGGTCGTCATCTGCGTCTGCCCGGTCACGGCGAGAACGGCCCCACGCTTGAAATCTTCCAGTTCAAGAAGAACGACTCCGCACAACCGCCGTTACTGATGCGAGTGGGTTTCTCGCATCTGGCGTTTGAGGTGCCGGACGTCGAAGCGAAGCGGAAGGAAGTCCACGCTTGGGGCGGCAAAGACTATGGCCAGCTCGTGACCCTTGATATTCCCGGCGAGGGGAAGTTGACGGTGATTTACGTCTGCGATCCGGAGGGAAACATCATCGAGCTGCAGGAGTGGCACTAGAACTGTCGCGACCGCAACGCCATCTCTAGTTGATGGAGATCCTTGGGCAATTCCGCGGTCCAACTCATCCGTTTGCCGGGATGGGCCGGGTGTTCGAGGCTGAGGACTTCGGCGTGCAGGGCTTGGCGGGGGAAATCAATCGGCGTTCTTGCGCCCTCCCGTCCGCGATAGGCGGGGTTATACATCCGGTCACCGATCAACGGGAGCCCGGCGAAGGCGGCCTGCACCCGGATCTGATGCTTTCGACCGGTCTCCAGCCGTAGCCGGAGCTTGGTGACGAAACCTTTGCCGCCGCGGAGCGGATACTCGGCGATGACTTTGTAGTGCGTGATGGCTTCCTGCGCTTCGGAGTCGGGGGCTTTGGCCACCGTTTCGGAGAGGACCTGCTGGCGCAGTTCGTCCTCGCTCAACTTCAGCCATTGCCGCCAGGTGCCTTCGGGCGCGCGCGCATGTCCCTCCACAAAGGCCACGTATTCCCGCTTCATCGTGTGAGCCTTGAGCTGCTCGATCAGGTGGTGGCGGGCGGCGGAACTTGTCGCAATGCAGAAGACGCCGCTCGTATGCTGGTCGAGGCGATGCACCGGCAGGGGTTCGAGTTTGCGATAGGCGGGCGGCAATGTCCTTCCCGCGACGCCGCGGTCCTGCGCCCTCAGTTTGCCCACCAGAAAGTCGGCGAGAATGCTCAGCGCGGAGATGTCGCAGTTCGGCGCGGGCACGGAGATGAGGCCCGGCCCCTTGTTGACGATGGCGAGCGCGGTATCCAGGAAGAGCAGCGAAACGCGCGGATGAATCTGCCACCCGGCACCGCAATCCAGCGTGCTGGCGCGGCGGCCGCCCAATTCCAGCGTCGCGCCCGGGTCGGGGATGACCTGATGCGGCTTGCGGATGATGACGCCGTTCACGCTGACGCGACCCGCCGCGATCCATTGTTTGGCGCGCGTCTTCGGCGTGTCGGGATAGTCCCGCAGCAACCAATTCAACAATGGGGCGCTCTCAGTTTCCATCTTGTTTCCGATCTGCCGATAACTTAGCCGATTCCCGCCGTCTTTTCATTTCTCCCGCGACGAACATCTCCTCCACCTTCTGACGCGCCCAGGGATTCTTCCGCAGAAACTTGAGGCTGGAATTCACGGTAGGCTCGAACATGAAACAGCGGATCGGGATGCGATCCGCCATCCTGCCCCAGCCATACCACGCCACCAGTTGCTTGATGATGCTCTCCAACGTCACCCCGTGCAAAGGATCGTGCGAATGCGGGCGGGGCGATGGCGGCTGGGTATTCTCAGTGTTCATTTCTAGGCGCGCGCGAGTTTGCCAGGCAAATACTTCAGCCCGTCCAACCGCCGCGGTTCCATCTCCGTCCGGATCACTTCTCGATGCCGAGCAGTTCCACGTCGAAGAGCAACGGGCTGTTGGCGGGGATATCCGGGCTGGGGCTTCGCTCGCCGTAGGCCAGATTAGCCGGGATGAACAACGTCCACTTGTCGCCCACCTTCATCAGTTGCAGCGCCTCCACCCATCCCTTGATCACGCGGTTGACCGGGAACGAAATGGATTGGCCGCGCTCGACGGAACTGTCAAAGACCGTCCCGTCCGTCAACGTGCCGTGGTAATGCACCTTCACCGTGTCGGTCGGCTTCGGCGTCGCGCCCGTGCCTGACTTGATGACCTTGTATTGCAGACCGCTGGCGGTTGTCTTCACGCCTTCCTTTTTGGCGTTCTCCACGAGAAAAGCTTCGGCGGCCAGGATGGATGATGGTTTCATAGTATTATTGACAGACTGTATTGATGTTGTTGGGTGCGCGCAGAACCAGCGAAGTCAGCCGCATCGGACGGCTTCTTCGCCGGCAGGGCATCTCCGCCCGGATCACTTCTCGATGCCGAGCAGTTCCACCTCAAAGATCAACGGGCTGTTGGCGGGAATCTTTGGGCTGGGGCTTTGCTCGCCGTAGGCCAGCTTGGCCGGGATGAACAACGTCCACTTGTCGCCCACCTTCATCAGTTGCAACGCCTCCGTCCATCCCGCGATCACGCCGCTGACCGGAAACGAAATCGGTTCGCCGCGCTCCACCGAACTGTCAAAGACCGTCCCGTTGGTCAACGTGCCGTGGTAATGCACCTTCACCCCGTCCGTCAGCTTCGGCGTCGCGCCCGTGCCGGACTTGATCACCTTGTATTGCAGGCCGCTGGCGGTCGTCTTCACGCCTTCCTTCTTGGCGTTCTCCGCGAGGAAATCGCCGCCGGTGGCGAGCTTCGTGTCGGGCGTCGCATCGCTTTTCTTTTCCGCAACCGCCGGTTCTTCTTTCACGCCGCAACCTGCGACCAAGCCGAGAGCGAGTGTCAGGATCAAAATGTGTTTCATATATTTGTCAGACTGTATTGATTGTTTTCGGTGCGCGGAGAATCAGCCAAGCCGGCTGCAAGGTCAAGCCGCGAACACGAGGATAGAGGATTGCTTCTCGCTTGCCCCTTGTGGCTTCCCGCCATACACTTCGCCCCATGATGTTTACGAACATCCGGGATAATCTCCGTCTGCTTTGACATCCAATGAATATTTCAGAGGAAACATTCACGTCATGGTCACAAGGCCCAGGGAAAACGGAGGCCGACAAATGTGAGAATGCGGAAACTGCGGTGCGTAAGGCAATCGCTGCGGATGCGAAGCTTTCCCCAATGGGCATTTCGGTTTTTGCGCAAGGCTCTTATAAGGCCCGGACCAACGTTCGGCAGGATAGCGATGTTGACATTTGTGTGCGTCACAATAAGTGGTTTTTTCCTGACTATCCAAAGGACATGACCAAAGAAACGTTTGGCAACATCGACGGGGAATTGTCGTTTCCCGATTTCAAGGACATGGTCGAAAAGGCACTTAAAAGCTATTTTGGTGAGAACTACGTAAGGCGAGGGAACAAAGCTTTCGACGTGCATGCTAACACTTATCGGATTGATGCTGATGTTGTCCCAGCATTCGAGCACCGGCGCTACACTGGAAAGAAGAATTCCGATGGCAGTCATAACTATCTGCCTGGAGTCGCCTTCAAAACCGACAGCGGTGGACTCATCATAAACTGGCCAGAAGACACCTATGACAATGGGGTAGCGCGCAACGACGCAACCGGACGCAGTTACAAGCGTGTGATTCGGATTCTCAAGCGCCTGCGCAACAAGATGCAGGACGAGAACATAGCGGATTCCGCAAACGTCGCCTCATTTCTCATTGAGTGTTTGGTCTGGAATGCGCCGGTTGAGGCGTTCAATCACGATACCTACACTGCGATTCTGAGACACGTCATCGCAGATGTTTGGAATCGCACGAGAAAAGATGAGGACTGCTCTGAGTGGGGAGAGGTGAACGAGTTGAAATATCTGTTCCGGCCATCGCAACCTTGGACTCGTGAACAAACCAATGGGTTTCTAGAAGCAGCTTGGAACTACATAGGATTCAAATGAAGAACCTCCACAGCAAACGTTTCGCCTTCGTTATCTTCTGCGTGTTTGCCGTTTGTTTCTGCTGGGTTGCATACCGCAGCGACAAAGGAGTTACCGATCTTTGGAGTGCACTCGTCATCACTTACAAGACCATTCCTCTTGTCATGATTGCAGTCGGGATCTTCGTGTCCTATGCGTGGCGATGGAACATCTTTCGAGGTTGGCTTGTGCCATTCCCGGACCTTAACGGAACGTGGCAGGGAACGATTCAGACCACTTGGAAGATTCCAGAAACCGGAAAAACCCCAGCACCGATTCCAGTCATCCTCGCAATCAAACAGTCATTCATCCGTATGAGTTGCGTGATGCGCACCGCTGAGATGACCAGTCGTAGTTTCCTTGCTGATTTCTGGCTAAACGGGGATGAACAGATTCGGATGCTCGGCTACAGCTACCACAGCAAACCGTTACCGTCGGTTGCAGACCGGAGTCAGTCGCATGACGGCACAATCGTTTTCGAGTTGGTGGGAAATCCAGTAGAGAAGCTGAAGGGCGTGTATTGGACAGAGCGGAAGACAACGGGTGAAGTTGTGCTCACCTTCCGTGAATCATCTAGGATCGAGGAATTTCCAAGTGATTTGGGTAAACATCCGGTGTCGGGAAAACAATAGAACTCAGGCAGTAATCGGGTTCAGGCGGAACGAAGGAGAGAGATCGGGAATGAGGATTGTTTCTGCTATTGAGCGGGTCTGATAAAAGGCGGTGTGCAGGGAAGCTGGAGGGGGAATGGCTGGAAATAGCAAGAGCGAGTGAAGAATGAATTGGTTTATCCACCCGGCATCTGGCCATTTCCGCTCCGTTGATGGGTATTTCCGGCCCGGATACGACCGTTTCCGGCGTAACGCAGGGCTGCAATGGCTCAAAGCAAGGCTGCTCCATCACGGAGCAGGATGGGTTCGTGACAAAGTCATGTCACTGGAAGACGAATCCATGTCACTTGTTGACGAAGAAGGATGGGTTCGTGACAAAGTCATGTCACGACGAGACAAACTCATGTCAGTCCGTCGCACACTCATGTCACTTGTTGATAAAGCAGGATGAGTTCGTGACAAAGCAATGTCACTTCGTCTCAAAGCAGGATGGGTTTGTGGCAAAGTCATGTCACGACGAGCCAAACTCATGTCGCTTGTTGATAAAGCAGGATGAGTTCGTGACAAAGCAATGTCACTGGATGACGAATCCATGTCACTTGTTGACGAAGAAGGGCTGCTCCGAGAGGGTAAAAGCCGTCTCCAAGCCGCAGAAGGCTTTATATTTTCATGATTTAGGCCGGTTTATGATCAAAGCCCCCGTTTCCGGGCTGGACTGGCTAGTTTTGAACACCCATCGGGGTTGGATCATTGTTTGGCGAAGCAGATGCACCTCTTTCAGAGGTGGTTCGTGGCGGCGTTGTATTCCCGGCGTAGCCGCTGGGCGTCAACGCCGGGCTGAGTGATCGAATCCCGTTGGGATTCCTTGAATGTCATGACGCTGCCGCGGGATGGAGTCGTGACGGGCGGGATGCTAGCTACCTTATCTCGTAAACAGGCTGCGATGATTTCGAGTATTCGTGGATATACCTTCCACGAATGTCATACCTAGGCTGGTTGCCGTTGGGGTAGTCGTAAATGATGCTCCCTCTGATCTCATAGCTGGCCTGCGAGCCGCTGGGGTAGCCATAGATCAGGTTTCCACGGATTTCGTATTTCGGCTGTGAGCCGTTGGGGAACGCGTAGATTTTACCTCCGCCCGCTTGGCCTTGAGCCACCAGTGGCAGGACAAGGAGGAGGGACACGAACAGGCGGCTGATGAATGTTTTCATGGGTGTGCATCCGTTGACGTGGATGGAATGAGGCCAGCAAGTAAGGTTCAATTCGTTACGTTCGCATCGCTGCGCAAAGCACTCCAAACCGACAAGGGTATTATCGCCCCACATGGGAGGCATAGCAAGGCGGGGTGTTCCGGGAGCCGCGCGCGAAGCGTTGTAGTGGCGACCGTCTCGGCCGCAACGCTGAGGTAGTTTACTAGATGGCGCAGACAACGACGCGGTCGGCCGAGACGGCCGATTCTACAACGCTGACGCGGTCAGATCATGCTCGCGTCGAAGGCGGTCTTCGTGCCCTTGTCCCAGCCGTCCCAGAGGAAGGCGGAATCCTTGCCGTCGGCGATGAGGCGGAGGGCGTAACGCACCTGCTCTTCGTAGAACTCACAGAACGCACCGAGCTGTTTCATGCCGCCGTTCATCTCGTGGGCTTCGGCGGGGCAGGGGGAGCCGCAGAAATGTCGGATGGCGCAACGGCTGCACGGCTCGATGTCTTCCACTTTCCGGCCGGTGACCATCGCGAACGGTTCGGTGGTGAGCACCTGCGGGATGGAGTCCTTGAAGAGGTTGCCGCCCTTGAATTGGGGCAGGCCGATAAACTCGCTGCACGGGAACAGGTCGCCGTTCGGCGCGACGGCGAAGAAGCAACGGCCGCCGCCGCAGGGAGAGATATCGCACATGAGCCGGCGCGCGGTGGGCGCGATGATGCCGACGAGAATGTTGGCGAAGTTGGCGACGATGAGTTTGCGGCCCGTGCGCTTGTAAAGTTCGTAGGTTCGGTCGAGCGCGGCGGTGAAGTATTTGGCGGCGTCGGCGTCGGCGGGTTTTACCTTGCGCGAGGCGGGCAGGGTGCAGCGGAGGATGTTCAACATGCACGCCGGCACTTCCTGCTTGTGGAAGAAGTCCACAATCTTGACGAGGTGACGCATGTTTTTCGTCGTGACGGTGCAGATGACGTTGTAGCCGTGATAGCCGCGCAGTTTGTCCATGGCGCGGGTGACGTGCTCGAACGCGCCGCGGCCTTCCCACGTCTTGCGGGTGCGGTCGGCGATGGAGGCTTCGTGGCCGTCGAGCGAGAGGCCGATGCCGCAGCCGCGCGAGGTCAGGAACTCAATCGCGCTGTCGTCGAGGAGCGTGGCGTTGGTCTGGACGCCGAAGCGGAAGTCTCTGCCGAATTTCTCGATGCCGGCGAAGACGGCTTCGCGGGCCAGGAGCGGCTCGGAGCCGTGGAAAACGATCTGGGGGAGGCGGCCCTTGGGAACGGTGGTCTTGAAATAGGCTTTCAACCGCGCGAGCGCGTCGAGCAACTGCGCGGTGGTCATCTGCGGACCGCTGCGGCGCATCGTCTCCGGGATGTAACAGTAGGTGCAGTTGAGATTGCAGCGGGCGGTCGGGTTGAAATAGACGGCGGAAGGTTTCAGGCCGAAGCGCAGCATCCGCATCTCTTCGGCAAACGTCTTGGACTTCTTCCGGTAAGCGCGTAGCAGGGGACTGTCGTTCAACGCGTCGCCGAGTTGGTCGCGGCGGACCAGCGACCAAAAGGCGGTGTCGGGGTCCACCAGCGCAACGTGGGTCGCGTGGCCGATCTCGACCGGCTGGAGCGTGGGGCCGTTACCCGTGTTGACGAAGCGGCCCCGCGAGGGGGCCGCTTCGCCAAAACCCTTGGGAGTTCTGTCGTTCTTCATTACTTGGACTTCTTGTCCATGAGGATGTAGTGCGACAGGCCCGTGCCTTCGGCTTGGCAGCACTTCCGGCGGGCGATCACGTTCTTCAGTTGTTTCTTCGCTACCTTCTTCATCGTGCGTTCCTTTCGTTGTTTCACCAAATAAAAAAGGCTCCGACAGACCTCGCGGGTCCATCGGAACCTTTTGCCATCAGATTCCATTTTGCTTCGGCCGTCTCAGCAGGTCTTCTGGCTTTCGGATCAACCGCTCGGTCACTGCCTTCCCGTCCTTTTCGGACAGTGGCTGGCTTTTCGCCCAGTGACCGGCGTCCCCGATTACAGCGGCGGGACCGCCACGGCATCAAACCGTGTTCCGGGATGCTGAACTTCGACAATGTATTTACCAGCGATGGCGGGAGGATGGAAGAAAAAACTCATGCGTGTGCGAAAGCAGTTCGCGGAAAAGGATTGTTCCCGGTCGGGCTTTCTCCTAGTTTTTGGGCCACTCGTTTTCATCGGCAGAAAGGAACGCATGTCACACATTCAACTTGGCGGAATTGATTATGCCATCATGGCGATCTATGTGGCCGCCATCCTCGGCATCGGATGGGTCTTGAAGCGCTACATGAAGACCAGCGCGGACTTCCTGACCTCCAGCCATTCGATTCCTGCGTGGATCACGGGCCTCGCGTTCATCTCCGCCAACCTCGGCGCGCTGGAGTTGGTGGGCATGGCGGCTAGTGGCGCCAAATACGGCATCGCTACGAGCCATTTCTACTGGGTCGGTGCGATCCCGGCGATGGTGTTCCTGGCGGTGTTCATGATGCCGTTCTACTACGGTTCCAAGGCGCGCTCGGTGCCGGAGTATCTTAAGTTGCGTTTTGACGAACGGACGCGCTGCCTGAACTCGATCTCGTTTGCCGTGATGACCGTGTTCGCGTCCGGGATTTCGATGAACGCGCTCGCCAAGCTGCTCCATCAGCTTCTTGGCTGGAACTACGACGTGAGTCTTTGGATTTGCTCGGCGATCGTGCTGGTGTATGTGCTCAGAGGCGGGCTGACCTCGGCGATTTACACGGAGGTGTTGCAGTTCTTCATGATCGTGTTGGGGTTTGCGCCGGTCGTCTATCTCGGCCTCAAGGATGTCGGCGGTTGGGACGCGCTCAAAGGATCGCTGGTCAAGGTGGCCGAAAACCCCGCCGCGCTGGAACTGAACACGGGAACTTTTCAAGGCGATGCCTGGACCAGCGCGTGGAAACCGCTCATTGCCGGGCCGTCCGCCAACCCGATGGGCGTGGACTGGTTCGCGATGGTGTTCGGCCTGGGCTTCGTTCTTTCCTTTGGCTACTGGTGCACGAACTTCCTCGTCGTCCAGCGCGCGATGGCTGCCAAGAACATGAGCGCCGCGCGTCGCACGCCGCTGATTGCCGCTGTGCCGAAGATGATCTTCCCGGTGCTGGTGATTCTGCCCGGCATGATCGCCGCCGCGCTCGCGTTGACGGCGAAGGATGGTTACCGACTGCCACCGAAGATCGTCAGCGAGAGTGCCTATGTGCAGGCGATAGCCGCCGTCAAGGACGCTGCCACGCAGAAGCTGGACGACAAGGTTGCGTTTGAAAACGTCGGCAAGGCCATCGGCATGAAACTGAATCCGGGCAAGGTCGCCGCAGCAATCAAAGACGTTGCAACGCTCAAAGAAGAGGATCTTAAAGACCGGCTGCAAGACGCGGTGATGGAGAATGACTACGACGGCGTGATTCTTTCGTTGGTGAAGAAATACTGTCCATCGGGCCTGCTGGGTTTGGCGCTGACGGGTTTGCTGGCGTCATTCATGTCGGGCATGGCCGGCAACGTCACGGCGTTCAACACCGTCTGGACTTACGACCTCTATCAGGCCTACATCGCGAAGAACAAGAGCGATGGTCACTATATGTGGATGGGTCGCTGCGTCACCGTAGTAGGCATTCTGTTGAGCATCGTTTGCGCTTACTTGGTGAGCCGCTGGTCAAACGCCATGGACATCATCCAGCTCGTGTTCGGCTTTGTGAACGCGCCGCTCTTCGCGACCTTCCTGCTTGGGATGTTCTGGAAACGCGCCACGAGTCACGGCGCTTTCTTCGGATTGCTGGGCGGCACGCTGACTTCGGCGCTCTTCCATGCACTGACTTCGGCGGTTGGCAACACGCCCGGTGTCAAAGGCGGCTATCTCGGCGTCGTTCAGATCTTTCCGAGCGATATGGCACAGAATTTCTGGCTGGCGGCGTTTGCGTTCACCGCGTGTTTTGTGCTGACGCTGGTCATCTCGCTGGCGACGCGGCGGACGAAGACCGACGACGAACTCAAGGGCTTGGTCTATTCGCTGACGCCGAAGGTCGTTGACCATGAGCAGGCGTGGTATGCGCGGCCGGCTTTCCTCGGCTGCGTGTTGCTGGTCGGCTGTTTCATCCTCAACATCATCTTTTGGTAAGAAAGGAACCGGTTTATGGGACTCGACATTCGCTGGCCAATCGGCCTGATGTTCACCGCCGTGGGCGTGTTACTTGCGCTCCAAGGATTGCTGGCCGGACCGGAAGCCACCAAGCCGTCACTCGGCATCAACATCAACCTCGGCTGGGGCTGCGTGCTGCTTGTTTTCGGCCTGTTGATGGTGTTCTTCGCCTGGCGCGGCAGAGAGAACGCAAAGTGAATCAGGCCGCGGATGCCTTGTCACAGTGATGGGACACGGGCACGGAGCGCTCAGAATTCCACTAAGGTCAGGATTATGGCAGTCAAACACGAAGCTGGATACTCGAAAGCCAGTTTTCAAACAGCCGCGTTGCCTACAGCGCTCGCTGGTCTTCTGGCGGTTGCGATGGCGGCGAGCTCTGTGGCTGTGGCGCTCTGGCAGCCGGGTCAGCCGGGCAACTACATCACCCTGGTGCAGCAGAAGCTCGCGCCGATGCTTGGGGCCACAGGAGCAGACGCGATCCCGCTGGATGAGGCCGACCGCGCATTGCGGCGCGGAAACGCACTGCTGGCCGCGCGCAACCCCGGCGATGCAATCAAGGAATTCGAACGGGCGGTGGCCTTGCAGCCGGCGTATGCGTTGGCATGGATCAACATGGGCGTGGTGTATTACAACCTGAATCGCACCAAGGAAGCCAATCGCGCGTTTCTGCATGGCTACACGCTCGATCCTTACAACTTCCTGGCCGCGCGCAACCTGGCTTTGTTGAACGAGATTGAGGGCCACCTCTATGTGGCGCGGGACTTTTACCAGCAGGCAGCGCGACTGGACCCGAAAAACGCGGAGGTCGCGAAGCGGTTGAAGAGCCTGAAATCGCTCGATCGCTGACCAAACCGGCTCACGCGCGCTGCCCGCTGACAGGTATCCATCATGAGCAGAAACCGGAAACTTAAATGGTGTCGCTGGGTCTTTGTTACCTTGGGCATTGGCATGTGCGCCGCGCTCAGCGCGGCGCAGGACATCAACCCATATCCACGGCAGTTGCTTCGGACGGAATCGCTGCACCAGTGGCTGTTTCGAGCTGGCACAGCGGGTTGGACGGCACTGCACAACTGCACGGTTTCGGCGGCCGACGGTGTGATGAAGATTCAAAGCAGCGGCAATGATCCTTATTTGATCAGCGGGCCGATTCGGATCGAAGGGCCGCTTGCGGTGAGGCTCCGAGTGAAATGCGTCAGCAGCGGTGCGGGGCAGTTCTTCTGGACGACGGTCGAGTCGCCTCATACCAACGAAGATCACAGTCAGAACTTCAAGCTCGTTCACGATGGCCAGTGGCACGATTACTCCGTGCGGTTGGATGCAGGTGGCACGGTCACGCGATTGCGGTTCGATCCGGGCGGCGCGTCGGGCTTGATCGAAGTGGAGAAGATTGAACTGGTCCGCGAAATCTTGCATCCGCTCGAAATTCAGTCCGTGCGTGTCGAGGGGCGTCAGATTTCACTCTCGTTGACTAACCACACGAACAGGGCGATTGCTTGCACGGTTGATGACAAGCGAATCATGGCCGCGGGCAACGCAGGACAAGCGATCACGCTTGCCGCGGGTGGAAAAACGCCGTTCGAGGCGCGCGAGGTTGTGGTTCTTGCCGATGGGCTGCCGCCGATCCGCCGGACGGTGTTCGTTGCTGATGGTGAGGCTGCGGGCGATTGGATTACACGCACATCGCGCGACACCACGTTGAAAGTCGCTCGCGACGGTTCAGGAGCGCGCGTTGAGGTTGGTGGCAAGCTCGTCGGTTTCATTGCGCCGCTGGTCTGGCGCGACGGTATCGTGCCAAAGCTCAAACTGGTCGGGCAGGGCAACCCGCTGAAGTTTGCCGGCGACGGAGTCAGCGTGACGGTTGCGCTTCACGGCGAGGAGATATTGATCGCCGTCCAGAGCGACACGGTATGTGAAGGGCCGGTGTTGCGTGCTCTGGGGTCATTGGAACAGGGCGTGTTTGCCGGACTGGAGTATCTCGGCAAAGGGGAGAAGTCGTCCTCGACGCTCGATATCGAGACGGAGGAACATATCCGCTTCGCGCCCGATCCGCTGAAGGTCACAATGCCGCTGATGGCGTTCGTCACGGACCAGGCGTCAGTGGCGATGACGTGGCGGGACATGTCGCTACAGCCGGTCTATGCAACACCGAACTTTCTTGACGGGGCAGAAGGCCACCGCGCCGCGTTACGGGGGAAGAAGATCGAAGCGACGATTATGGTGCGCAAGTCAGCACCGCTGGAGGATTTGATTCTGCGGGTTGTGAAAGAGCGCGGCCTGCCGGCGTTGCCCAAGCTGCCACGCAATCGCGAGGCGCAGATGGCACTGAGCCTGAAGGCGCTGACGGGGCCGCCACTGAAGACCGACGCGGGCTGGGGACACTGTGCGGAACCGCATTGGCAGCGTCAGCCGTTCGCGGATTGCGCTTCGACAATCTGGTGGCTCACTGGCGAGGCGCCGCAATTGCCAAAGCTAGTAATGGGTGGCTCGCACATCCGCAACGAAGCGATCTACTTCGTCACTGGCCGCGCGAAGGAATGGCTGACGGTGAAGTCATCGCAGGTTCGCGGCATCATCGCCGCGCAGAAGGCGGACGGTTCGTTCCGCTACGACGGCAAATACCAGCGCGGCCACTTTGAGGACACGGCCAGCGGCTACTGCGCCCAACACGTCGTCACGTTGTTGGAGCATGCGCGCGCCACCGGCGACAAGCCAGCGCTGGATGCAGGCATTAAGGCGCTGGAGTTCATGAAGCGGTTTCGCACACCGCGCGGCGCGCAGGTTTGGGAGTGCGCACTGCACACGCCGGACATCCTGGCATCGGCGCACCTCGTTCATGCTTATGTGCGCGGCTATGAATTGACCGGCAACCGCGACTACCTCGGTCAGGCTCGGCGGTGGGCGATCACGGGGTTGCCGTTCGTTTATCTGTGGAGTTGCCAGCCGGTCATGGTTTACGCGACCACGCCGGTCTTCGGCGCGACCAATTGGCGCGCGCCAAACTGGATCGGCCTGCCGGTGCAATGGTGCGGCTACGATTATGCCTACGCGCTGACGATGCTCGTGCCTTACGACAAGACGCTCAACTGGCGGCAACTGGCCGAGGGTATTCTCATTACCGCCGAGCAGATGCAATATCCCGACGGCGAGTTTGCCGGTTGTGTGCCGGATTCATTCGAACTCGCGACGCAAACGCGACGGCCGTGGAACATCAACCCGTGTGCGGTTGTCAGCCTGCGGCTCGCGTTGGAAGGAAAACTGGACGCGCTCGCGGTTGCCGCTGTTGATGGTCACAGGGTGGTCGCGCCGTTCGCGGCGGCAAGGCGCACGTTCGCGCCAAGGAGGGTGCCGCCTACCAAGTGCTGGTGGATGGCCAGCGGGTTGTGGACGTGCGCTCGCGCGGCGATGACATAGTGCCACTCGACTGATCGGTTTGATTTTGCGCGGCTTTTGGTTCAGAATCCGCGCCGTCGTTGCCAAGGACTCGGATGCCTATGAAGATCAAGAAAGCTGTCGTCACCGCCGCTGGCCGGAATCAGCGCGGCTTGCCCCTGCAGACGTTGGTGGATCGTGACCGTATCCAGAAGACCGCGCTGCGGATCATCGTCGAGGAGGCGTTGAATGCGGGCATCGAGGAGGTGTGCGTCGTCATTCATCCGGGTGACCGCGATGCCTACACGACGGCTGCCGGCGAACATGCGCGGCGGCTGCGTTTCGTCGAGCAGGCCGCGGCGCGAGGCTACGGGCACGCAGTGTTCTGCGCACGCGAGTTCGTCGGCAACGACCCGTTCCTGCATCTCGTCGGCGACCATCTCTACCTGAGCCGCGACGAACAGGGCAAACCGTGCGCCCGGCAGCTCATCGAGATCGCGGAGGCGGAACAGTGTGCCGTCTCGGCAGTGCAAGCGACGCGCGAGACGATGCTGACCAACTACGGCACGGTCGGCGGCAAGCGCGTGCCGGTAAAGCCCCGTCTTTACACCATCGAACGCGTCCTGGAGAAGCCGACACCCACCGAAGCCGAGCAGAGCCTGATTGTGCCGGGTCTGCGCGCCGGCTATTACCTTTGCTTCTTTGGCATCCATGTTCTCACTCCTGCGGTGATGGGAATTCTGGAGCGACAGATCAAGAGCGACGTGTCGAACGTCCACCTTTCGCCGGCATTGGCCGAACTGGCGGAGGCAGAACGTTATCTGGCATATGAATTGAAAGGCCGGCGCTACGACATTGGTGTCCAATACGGCTTGCTTGTGGCACAGCTCGCGTTGGCGCTGGCCGGCAAGGATCGCGCCGAGGTGCTCGCGCAACTGGTTGAACTGCTTGCTACGGGCCGCGATCTGTGACGAAACCAAACGGCACCTCCATGTCTGAACTCACGAAGATTATCACCTCCGCTGACCCGGCGGTTCGCGATCAATCACTCGACGCGTTCTGCCGGCGGGCGACGCTGGCGGAGCTTCTGGCCGAATGCGACGCGCTCGATGCCTTCCGCCGCTCCAGTGACAATCTCTACGAGCGGGTGCGCGCGCTGTTCTTCCTTTATGCCATCCATCGTTTCCACCTGTTGACGAAGCCGGGGATGAAATCAAGCGGGTTGGTGCCGTTCGTCGGCTACGAGCACCTGTTACAGCGGCGGTTCGAGGAGGCGATCAGTTCCTTCCTGCGGGTGCAGCAGGAGCAGGGGCCAAACGAGACCATCAGCAGCGCGCTAGCGGAGGCGTATCACAGCCTCGGCTTCCAGACGTTGGCGGATCAGGTGCGGCGCAGCGTGCGCACGGTGCGGGGCAACCAATGGATGTTCCGCATGGGCCATCCCTCAGACCAGCCGTTGCGCGTGCGACCGGAGTTGCTCAGCCGAAGCGCGGCGTCCGGCGGCATGGATGGGGAAAAAGGCTTTCCTATTTTGCGCGAGCGGACACCGGTGCGCATGGACCTTTCGCACAGCGCGTGGAGCGACATTTTCTTCCTCGGCATGGATTTTCCCGAAGGTGCGCGCGTGCTCAACGTCTCCATTGACCTCGCCGTGCGCGGGCGCGACGCCGAGCCGCGGCCGCCGGTGGAGAGCTACTTCCGCGTCATTGACGAGCCGGTGCTGCGACTGACGAGCGTGGACCTCGGCGCGACGGCGGAGATCACGGAGCTGCGCGATGTGTTCGACTTCGCGAAGGATTACCTCGGTCTGCTGAAAGCGGCGATCATCGCGTCGGGCATACTGCCGCCGGGCATCGAAGGCTCCGGTCAAAGCCTTACCGATTTGCTCGCGCGGCTCGTCGGGCCGGGCCTCGGCATCGAGCTGGTCAGCAGCGTCAACGACATCCCGAAAGGCTCGCGCCTCGCGGTTTCCACCAACCTGCTCGCGTGTCTCATCTCCGTCTGCATGAGAGCGACCGGCCAGGCAAAGTCGCTGACGGGCCAGCTTCAGGAATCCGAGCGCCGACTGGTCGCGGCGCGCGCCATTCTCGGCGAATGGCTCGCCGGTTCCGGCGGCGGTTGGCAGGACTCCGGCGGCGTCTGGCCCGGGATGAAGCTGATTCAGGGCGTGCTCGCGGGCGATGGCGACCCGGAGTTTGGCGTCAGCCGCGGGCGGTTGCTGCCGTCGCACAAGATTCT
>JAPLTX010000055.1 GCA_026397915.1 Verrucomicrobiota bacterium | reverse complement strand
TTCTCAACACAGTCCATCCCCAGCTTCGGTCGGGCTACGCCCTCCCTGCGCTGGGGATGGACAAAACGCAAACGAGCAGGCAACATCAACTATAGCTACAGACTAACCCTACGAGTGGCTCGAAAAGGTGAGTCCGGTCACTGTGGTCAAAAGCAAGAATATTCGATTTTCCCACAAAAAATGGCTGCCGGACTAGGATTCGAACCTAGACAGGCAGATCCAGAGTCTGCCGTGCTACCATTACACCATCCGGCAACGCTGCGGCGTGATTGTTCACACCGCTGAAGTGGCGCAGAACCTATCGAATGGGCCAAGCTTTGTCAAAATGGAAACCGGCGGAAGCAAGAAAAGACATTTGTCATGTTCTCTCCGTTGGATCAAATCGAGGGTTGCATCCATACTCGGTGCTGGCAGAATCGTCCCGGATGGTTGGCTTGGCGCAGCAAAGCGGTTGAAGTTTCGGCCGAAACGGAAACGATGCCTCGCCAGCAAGGCTCGCGAGGCTGCACGACAATCGGAAAGGAGTGACTCATGCACAGGATTTCACGTGTTCGCGTCCTCAAACGGTTTTTCCCACACACTTTCGTCACGCTGGCGGTGTTTGCCGTTGCCCTTGCGGCCTGCAAAGCATCGCCCCAACACGCGGCGGTCGGGTTCAATCCCGACCAGGTCGAGGTGAAATACTTCCAGGGCCAGTGGGTGGTCGCCGCCGGCTCTCTGTTGCTGGGCAACTTCGGCGATAGCGAGGCCGATGCCCGCGACGCGGTTCGAGTGATCAAGCACTACCGCTTCGACAAACACTGCGCCGTCGGCCCTCCGAAGCCCGCGATGGAATACTGGCTCGTCAACGACCATGCGCCCGCCGGCCCTATAGAAGGCGAGGACGCCCTTCCGTTCAATCCCGCCAACACCATCGTCGAACAAATCAACGGCTCGTGGAAGATCGTGGACGGCGACCACTGGATGCTGGACTTCGGCGACGATGAGAACATGGCCCGCGTGGCGCTGGAGATCATTCGCAAATACGGTTTCGAGTTCATGTGTTTCGTCGGCAAGCCCGCCCGAAAGATGTGTTACTTCCGAACCAGCGGCAGCGCGCCGAGGTCACCGCCACCGGCGCCCGCCCCCGTCGGCGCGGCGCGATTGAAGGTAACCGTTGTCGAGGGTGCAGGCAGGCCGGCCCAGATGCCCGTCATCACCGTGCGGCACGCTCAAGATCCCGCCGTTCAACCCAGCGTGATCGCCGAGAACCCCGGCCGGTTTGAGTTGCCGCCTGGCCCCTACAACGTCACCGCCCGCGTCGGTGCCGCGCCGGAAACAGCGCCCAGACCCGTCGTCATCGAAGCGGGCAGAATCACCGAGTTGCTCATCAACACCGGCACCGGCACGCTGGAACTGATGCTGACCGCCGGTGGTCGGCCGTTGACGCGCGTGCCGCTGATTCATCTCAAGGCCGGCTCGCGGCAGGTTGGCACAGTCACGGAGTTGCCGGCGAAGTTCCAGGCACCGGAAGGTGTTTACTCCGTCGAACTGCCATTGCAGCCAACACAGAACTACACCATTCCCGACCTCGCGATCCGTGCCGGCGAAACGACGCGCAGGGCCGTGGAGGTGCCATGTGCGGTGCTGACCGTAGTGGTCAATGTCCCGCCCTATCAACCCGGCAGCGGCAAGTTCCCGCGCGTCGAGCTTCTGCAAAACGGCAGGTTCGTCACGGCGCTGGTGGACAACCCCGCGCGTTTCCAGATCCTCGCCGGCACTTACACCATCACCGCGCGCGGCGATCAGACGGAGTTTGGCTTGCGCGAGATCTCCATCCGGCCCGGCGAGGATCCGACCGTGGACTTCAGATGAAACTCATTTACTGTTCGCTCACCGTGCTTTCGTTTCTGCTCGCGTCGTTCTGTGCGGCGGACGAGGTGTTGTTCAAGGACGACTTCGCCGGCAAGCTCGGCGAGGGATGGAACTGGGTGCGCGAGGAGAAGCCGGCGTGGCGCATCGCGGACAAAGCGCTCGAAATCCGCGTGCTGCCGGGCAACCTCTGGGGCCGCGCGAACAACGTAAAGAACGTGCTCGTCCGGCCGGCTCCCGACACGGCGCAAGGCGAGGTGGAGGTCTCTGTCAGCATCGCCAACCGCCCCACACACCAATACGAACAGGCCAACCTCGCGTGGTATTACGATGACAGCCACATGGTGAAGCTGGGGCTGGAACTGGTCAACGGCGAGGTCTGCATCGTCATGGGCCGCGAGGAGGCCGACAAGACGCGCACGCTGGCGAAGATACCCATCGCGGTGACGGCGGTGCGTGTGCGCTTGCTCGTGGCCGGCAACCGTATTTGCGGCCAGTATCGCGTTGTAGAAACGGACGCGTGGCTCGATGCCGGAGCGGGCGATTTGCCGGTGCCGCCGAACGCTCGGGCGAAGATCAGTCTCCACTGCTATCAAGGCCCGCCCGACGCCGAGCACTGGCCCCGCTTCAGCGAGTTCCGCGTGCTGCGCGTTCGCAAGTAAGCTTCGCTTCGTGAAACGCCGTCTGAACCATTCTGCCATGAAACACATCGTTGCTTTGGTCCTGCTGCCGCTTCTGGTTACGCGGGTCTGCGCCGCGGAAATCGCCGTCGTTCGCGAGGAGACGCGCATTCCGCTTGGCCAGACGCGGTCGTTTGAGTTTGGCACGCTGCCGCAGAAGGACACGACCGTGCTGCTCGATGTGTCGTCGCGGTTCGACGCGAAGGGCTTCGGCGGCTCGATGTATTTCATGAAGCTCATGCTGAACGGCCGCGTCGTGAACGCCGCCAAATCACGCGCGGTCTACCGACTCGTGAACAAGCCTGTCGTCTCGCCCATCGGTGCGAACCTGCCTTACTCATGGTTTGGGAACGACTCGTGGCGCGTCCTCTACGCGCCGGATTTCGAGGGTGCGTTGAAGATGAAGTTCTACGCCGGCAATCCCTACCAACTCGTGTTCGACGTGACCGACCTGACCAACCCGATGTCGGAGAACCGGCTGGAGATCACGAATATGGGCAACGGCTCGCAAGCGACCGCCGCGCACACGAAAGGCGATCTCGTCATCAAGAGCCTCGTCATCCGCACAAAAGCCGGCGCCAGCCTGACGATGACCGAGGATACAGCCGACCGCGACGCAATCAACCGTGGCACGCCCGGCGCGGGGCCAGTGGCCTACAAAGGGCGACTGTTGCCCGGCGGCGGTTTCATTATCAGCACCGGCGGACAGCAGTTTGAGTTTGCGACGGCCATTTCGTATCCGAACGCGGGACTGAATCGTCTTGTGCCGGCGACGAAGCCCGACGCGACAGGCCAGAAAGAGTGGACAGTGCGCGCGAGCGGCAATCGCGCCGTAGCCGAAGGCCCGGACTATCGGTTGCGCCGCACGGTTCGGTTCATGCCGCGCCGCGTCGAGGTGACCGACGAAATCACCAACCTCCATCGCGACCGGAAGCTTGGCCTGCTCGTCCGGCACGAGGTTTCGCTCAAGGGCAAGACTGCCAGCGTCCGGCTTGCGGGCAATCCCGATCCCGCCATCAACGAGTATCACTCCAACGGCAATCCCAGCGTCTATGTGGCGATGCCCAAGTCGGGCCTCGGCCTTGGCTTGATCGTCGAGGACGACGTGTTCCGCAACCAAGCGATGTTGTTCTACGACAACGAAGCCGCCGTCGCCGGGCTGCGGACTGAGATGCTCTGTCTGCCTGCGGGCGGTTCCTACACGCTGCGCTGGTCCGTCTATCCCGTCGCATCGGCCGACTACTTTGATTTCATCAATCTGGTGCGCGCCGACTGGGGATCGAACTACACCGTCGAAGGGCCGTGGACGTTTTTCAGCCCCGACACGATCCTCGCGACGCCAGTGGAGAAGATCCGCGAACAATTCCAACAGCTCGGCATCCGTTACGCGTGCTACTGCGGCGGTTGGGTGGACCCGAAACATGACCGCAAGAAGATCGGCTTCGGCACGGGCGTGATGGAGCCGTATTGGGCTGACTTCCGCCGCCGGCTCCGTGAGGCCGCTGCGAAAATCCGCGAGGCGTCGCCGGGCTGCAAGGTGCTCGTCTATTACGATTCACAGCGCGATACCTCCGACGGCGGCCATGAGCGGTTCCGCGACAGTTGGCTGGCCGACCCGAAGGGCCGGCAACTCTCGACGGAATGGAGTGGCATTTACAGCCTGACGTGGAGCGTCGTTGCCACGCTCAGCAACAGCTTCGGCCGCGCGATGCTAGCCGTGGCCGACCGTTACCTCGACGAGATCAAAAGTGACGGCCTCTACTGGGACGAAATGGAGGCGACCGGCTACGGCGCGCCGCTCATCACATACAGCATCCCGGACGGCCATTCGTGCGTCCTCGACAAGAAGAGCTACACGATTGACCACGAGGTCGGCATCACGACGCTGCTTGGCGAAGGCCACCGGATGGCGGTGATTGACCGCGTCCGCGCCAAGGGCGGCACGCTGATGGGCAACGGTCCGTGCGCGACGCGGAAGCTGCTGGCGAAGAAGCCGCAGCGCATGGTGGAGATTCAGCACAACGACACATGGGCTTATGAAGGCAACCTCGACTCGCCGCTCGGTTACGCCAGCAGCCGAATGGATTTCGGCAACTGGACCCGTGCGCTGAACATGGCCACGCTGCTTGTCGGCACGCGTTACAACTACACGCATGAAATCTCGCCCTACGTCTTCCCGTTCACGCCCATCGAACTGCACGCGGGCTATTTGCTCGGCCGGGAGCGGATTATCGTAACGCACGCCGGCAGCTACGGCTGGCCGGGTGAGCGTTGCCTCGTGCAGATCCGGCACTTCAACAAAGATGGCAAGCTCACCGGCAGGGATTTCGCGACGACGATTGGCAGGGAAGCGCGCACGTCGGTTGAACTGGCCGACGGCGAAGCCGTCGTGCTGGAACGGTTGCCAATCCTCGTGCGGCCGAAGTCCGGCACGGCGGAGATCGGCGCGATGCGTTATGACGCGGACAAGCTCGCATGGACGCTGAAAGCGCCGGGCGGCGCAGCGGTGCACGTGAGCAACGGCACGATGAAGATTGCGCCGCGCCAGCGCTTCGCCGTGACGATTGGGGACGTCACGCGCGATATCACCGCCAGCCGCGGTGCTATATTGAGCTTCGAAGCCGCCAACCCGCAGCCGGTTCAAATCCTCATCCGCCCAGTCCCGTAGAGCATTCTCCCTGCTAATGCGCTGCGATAAGGGAAAAATAGGCTTGATTATCGCTGAGGGTTAAGACTTATTAGCCAGTTCGTAACAGAACTTGGAATCAGACACTGACGGAAAGAGAACGTTTTGAAGAACCAATACTTGGAAGCATCGCTGCAGCAGGTTCCGAACCGGCATATTTTGATCAACATGGTTTCGCGACGGGTGCGACAGTTGATCGAAGGATTTCGGCCGCTTACAACGACCGAGGGCAATCTCTCGCACATGGAGATCGCGTTGAAGGAAATCGCCGAGGGGAAGATTTCCTTCAAGTTGCCGGATCAGAAGGAGCTCGCGGAGGAGCGCGCCCGTAAGCGCAAGAAGCGGTCAATGTAATCGCGCTGGCGTGGGGTCCCTTTCTGGCTGTAGCCAATGGCAGATCTGGAGCATCAACCCCGATTTTTTTCAACGCGCACGGGCGCCGAAAGGTCTAACGAGCGCAATGCGGATTTTACCGGTCTTTTTTGGAGTTCTTGTTCTTTGCCATGCTTTGACCAGCGCGGCGGAGTCAGCGGCGCCAAGCTCGGCGCGACGCGACGCGACCGTGCTGGCCATCGAAAAGGCGTATCGCACCGTCGTCAATATTTCCACCGAGCGGATGGTTACGCGCGGCTACCGCGATCCGTTTGAGGATTTGCTTTCGGAATTCTACGGATACCGGCGGCCGCAACGCGCCTATACCAGTTACAGTCTTGGTTCCGGCGTCGTTGTCGAGCGGAGCGGCTACATTGTGACCAACCAGCACGTTGTGGAGCGCGCATCGAAAATCACGGTGACGCTGACGGACGGTTCCAAATGCGAGGGCCGTTACGTCAACGGCAGCACCAAGCATGACTTGGCGGTGCTGAAGATCGAGTCGAAACAGCCGTTGCCCGCTATTGAGCTGGCGACTGACGGCGATCTGATGCTGGGCGAAACGGTGATTGCGCTGGGTGACCCGTATGGTCTGGAAAACACAATTTCGCGCGGTGTGCTCAGCGCCAAGAATCGGAAAGCAACGTGGGAAGGTGAAGTGGTGTTTGAAGATATGTTGCAGACCGACGCAGCGATCAATCCGGGCAACTCCGGCGGCGCGCTGATCAATCTCGACGGCCAGCTCATCGGCATCAACACCGCGATGATGGCTGAGGCGCAGAGCATCGGATTTGCAATTCCAGTCAAGCGCGTGCGGCAGATACTTAGCGATCTGCTCAGCCCGGAGAAAAGCAAAGGCGTTTGGTTTGGCGCACAAGTGACGGTGCAAGGCAGCCGGCTGACGGTGGCTGCGGTGCAGAAGGGCAGCCCGGCTGAACGCGCGGGCCTGCGAGTCGGTGATGAAATCGCGCAGATGGACGGCGAGCCGGTGCGCGACTCGGTGGATTTTGAAAGCCGTCTGTTGCACAAGGCGGCTGGGCAGGACGTGAGCCTGACGCTTCAGCGCGGCGGCAAGAGTTTGCAGACGACCGTGACGTTGACGGCGGTGCCGAAAGTATCCGGTTTCGAGTTGGCGTGGAGCAAGCTGGGCGTGCGGTTGCAGCCGTTGACAGCGGAGATTGCGCAGGCGCTGGGCGTGGCTGCCAGCCAGGGAATGATTGTGACGGAGATTGAACGCGGCGGTCCGGCGTGGCAAGCTGGTATTCGACGTGGCTTGGTGGTGGCGCGGATTGGCGGACTGGATTTGCGCCAAGAGAGCGACGTGGCTGCCGCACTGGGCGAAGTTGCGTCGAACGATTTGGTGACGATGATGGTCTATACGAGTGTTCGGCGCGGTGCGTTTGTGGTGCAAAATGTGGATAGTGTGCGAGTGAAAGCGAAATAAGGAGGTAACACGCAGTCCGTAATGGAGTGGATTGCGAGTTACGAATCACGGATAACGAACCATGATTGCTGTTGAAAACCTGACCAAAAGATACGCGGGCGTAACGGCGGTGGACAACCTGTCGTTCACCGTCAAACGCGGCGAGATTGTGGGCTTCCTCGGGCCGAACGGCGCGGGCAAGAGCACGACCATGCGCATCCTCTCGGCGTTCATGCCCGCCACCAGTGGCAAGGCGACGGTGGCCGGCTACGACGTGTTCACACAGTCGGAGGAAGTGCGCCGGCGCATCGGCTATATGCCGGAAAACAATCCGCTCTACCTTGAAATGCGCGTGTCGGAGTATCTGAACTACCGCGCCGCGCTCAAAGGCGTGTCCAGTTCCAAACGCAAGACGCGCACGGACGAGGTGCTGGAGCGCTGCGGCCTCAAGGATGTGAGCCGCCGCATCGTTGGCCAACTCTCGAAGGGCTATCGCCAGCGCGTCGGCCTCGCGGACTCGCTCGTCCACGACCCCGACCTGCTGATTCTCGACGAGCCAACAATTGGCCTTGACCCGAACCAGATCCGCCAAGTCCGCCAGCTCATCAAGGACCTCGGTAAGCGGCACACGATCCTGCTCTCGACGCACATTCTGCCTGAAGTCGAGATGACTTGCAGCCGCGTCATGATTATTAACAAGGGCAAGGTTGTCGCCAGCGACACGCCGGAGAACCTGACCAAGCTGATTGAGGGCGGCGGCACGGTTCGCGCGGAAATCCGCGGCGACCGCGCGGTGATCGAGCGCGAACTGGGAGCGTTGCCGGGTGTGAAAAACGTCGTGATCGAGGCTGGTAACGACGGCTTCGTCTGCGCGACCGTCTATGCGCCGCCGCGCAATGACGTGCGGGTCCATATTTACGAAAAGGCGGCGGCCAACAAGTGGACGCTGCGCGAACTGTCGCGCGTGCGGCAGACGCTGGAGGACGTGTTCGTGTCCATCACGCGCGTCGAAGCGCCGCCGTCGAAGCAAGAGGAGGAGAAGTAATATGAGCAAACTTTGCACCCTGTGGCAGCGGGAGATTGCGGCATATTTTCTGTCGCCGATCGCCTATCTGGTGATGGTGTCGTTTTTGGTGCTGAACGGCGTGGGCTTCTGGATGTTGGTGATGGCGTTTGACGGCCGCACCAACGACGTGAGCGTCATGCAGATATTCTTTGGCTCGTTCTTCTACTGGATCGGCATGTTGATGGCCGTGCCAGTGATCACGATGCGACTTTTCGCCGAGGAGAAACGGCTTGGCACCATCGAAACGCTGATGACCGCGCCGGTGAGTGATGTCGTGGTGGTCTGGTCGAAGTTCCTTGGCGCGGCAACGTTCTTCGCGCTGCTGTGGCTGCCGACGCTGTCATATTCGTGGCTGCTCAACCAGTTCGCTGCTGCGCCGACGCCGATTGACTGGGGGCCGGTGGTGATGGCCTACATCGGCACGATGCTGGTCGGTTTTTTCTATGTCAGTCTTGGCTTGATGGCCTCGTCATTGACGCAAAACCAGATCATCGCCGCCATTATCGGTTTCGTGCTGATTGCGATCATGTTCTTCCTGGGATTCATGATAAACATCGGGCCAGCGTGGTTGCAGTCGTTCTTCGGCTACATCGGCTCGATCGACCATGTTCGTGATTTTTCCCGCGGACAGTTGGACCTGCGGCGGGTGATTCTCTACATCAGCGCGACGGTGTTCGTGCTGTTCTGCACGCAGAAGATTGTCGAATCCCGGAAGTGGAGATAGACGTTTCAGATTTTTGAAGGATCGAAGCCATGTCCAATCCCCCAACCAAACCTACAAAGAAAACGATCCACGGCCTTGGCCAGAAGACGGCCATCGGCACCAACGTGCTGCTGACGACGCTGCTGGCCGGCGCGATCATGATCATGCTGAACTACATGGCCTACCGCCACGCGGAGTGGTTTTGGCCGCCAAACTGGTTCACGCAGAAGACCGACTATCGCTTCGACTGGACGCGGTCGGCCTACTACAAGCTCTCTGACAAGACCAAGGAGATTGCCCGCAAGCTCACCAAGCCGGTGCAGGTCATCATGTTCTTCAAGCCGACGTCCAACAACGACGCGCGGCTGATGAGCGATCTTCAGAACTTGATGAAGGAATACGAGAATCTGAGCAAGAACATCAAGTTCGAGGTCGTGGACATTGACCGCGACCCGATGGCGGCGCAGCTCATCCAGAAACACGCGGTCACCACCGCCAACACCGTCGCGGTGCTCTGCGGCGACAAGAAGAAATACCTCAGCGACAGCGACATCATGGAGTTCAGCGGCGGCGGCGGCAACCCGTGGCAGCCGGAGCCGCCGAAGGCGACCGCGTTCAAGGGAGAGCAGGCCATCACTTCCGCGATTCTCTCGGTCACCGAGGAGAAGCAGCGGAAGGTTTATTTCCTGACCGGCCATGGGGAGAAGGATCCGGAGAGCTTCGACGAGGCGAAGGGCTACTCGACCATCAGCAACAAGCTGAAGCAGGACAACATGCTGGTAGAGAAGCTCAAGCTCACCGAGAAGCACGAGATTCCGAAGGACTGCGACGTGCTTGTCATTGCCGGCCCGGCTGTGCGCTTGACGGCGGAGGAGGTGGACCTCGTCGGCAAGTTCATTGAGAACCGCGGCCGGGTGATCGCCATGCTCGACCCGATGACCGACACGGCGCTGGAGCCGCTGATGGAGAAGTGGAACGTGCGGCTCGACAACGATCTCATTATGATGCGCGTTTCGATTCTCGGCTTGCGCGAAGGCATTACGTTCGACACGCCGGTGGGCGACTACGGTCAGCACCCGATCGTGAACAAGATCAGGGATCTGAATTGCTTCTTCCCGCGGGCGCGCTCGCTCGATGCGATTGACGCCGGCGGAGCAGAACCCAGCCCGGACAAGCCGAAAGTGACCTGGCTGGTCAAGTCGCCCGACAAGAACTGCTGGGGCGAGACGGACTTCAAGGCGATGGAGCGGCGCGAGGCGAAGTTCGACGAGGCCACCGACAAGAAGACGCCGTTGACGATGGCGGTCGCCGTCGAGCGCGGTGGCAATGTTTCTGGCGTGGACGTCGGTTCGAGCCGGATGGTGGTGATCGGCACATCCAACCTGCTGATGAACAAGTATGTGATGGAAGCCGCGAACAGCGATTTCTTCCTAAACGCGGTCAATTGGCTGCTCCAGCGCGAAGACAAGATTGCGATCAGCCCGAAGACGCCGGAAGAGTTCAAGTTTGCGCTCGGCCCGCGGTTCAGTCTGTTCAGCGTCGCAGTGCTGCTGGGCATCCCCGGCATTGTGACAATCATTGGCATTGGCGTCTGGATGAACCGGCGGAAGTAATCGCACGTCACGAATCACGAATCACTAGTTACGAGTCAAGAATCACGTTTCACGAACCATGAAGCCGAAGACAACTCTCATCTTGCTGGTCATCGCCGCGGCGATGGGTCTGTTCATCTGGTTGAAGGATTCGCAGTTGCCGTCCACGGCTGACCGCGAATCGCGCGCCAAACGCATCTTCGACATGAAGGGCGACGGCATCACCAAGATTCAGGTCGCGCTTAACACCTCCAATCTCGTCGGCCGCGTCGTCATCGAGAAGGAGAAGGACAAGTGGCAGTTGCGCGAGCCGCTCGCCTACCGCGCCAGCGGTAGCGAGGTGAACAGCATTTGCAGCGCGCTGGAGTTCCTCAATCGTGATGGCGTCATCACGCCCGCCGAACTCAAAGCCAAAGGCGGTAAGCTCAGCGACTACGGCCTCGACAAGCCGCCGGTGGAACTGACGTTCTGGAAGAAGGACAAGCCGACCGTCATCAAGGTCGGCAAGGCGTCGCCCGTGGGCAGCACCGTTTACATCCAGCTCGCCGGCAAGGACGACATCCTGATGGTGGACAAGAGCCTGCTCACCAAGCTCGACCGCAAGGTGGACGAACTGCGCGACAAGACCGTCGCGGAGTTCAGCACGCTCCAGGCGAACCGGCTCGAAATCGTCCAAGGCAAGAAATCCATCGAAGTCGTCAAGGCGTCGAAACCCGGCGCTCCCGCCGCCTCCTCCGCCGACAAAGTCTGGCGCATCGCCCAGCCGCTTGTGGCCCGCGCCGACCAGGGCAAGGTGGACGGAGTGCTGGACAAACTGCACGGCTTGCAGGCGGAGTCATTCGCGAGCGACAAGGCGGCCGACCTGACCACGTTTGGTCTCGACCAGCCGCAACTAGAACTGACCGTCTATACAACCGAGCATGAGGGTGCGATCACGGTGCAGTTCGGCGGCGCGGTGAAGGACGACGCGACGAAGGTTTACTGCAAACGCAAAGGCTCCGACACCGTGCTCACCGTCCGCAGCGACACGCTCAAGGACTTCAACGTCCCAGTCAACGACATGCGCGACAAAAAGCTCTCCGATTTCAATGCCGACGACGCACGGCAGATCGCGGTCAGCTTCGCCAGCCAGCTTATCCGGCTCACGAAAGAGAAGGATGACTGGAAGCTCACCGAGCCGGAAACCATCCCGGCCGAGAACAACGAAGTCGGCAACCTGCTCACCAGCCTGACGGGCCTCGAAGTGAAGGAGTTTGTCGCCGACGTCGTCACCGACCTCGCCAAGTATGGCCTCGACCGGCCTTACTACACCGTCACTGTTAAGAAAGACGCGCCTCCGCCGCCTGCGACTCCGGTTGCGACGACCACCGCGCGCACCAACGCTCCCACCGCTGCCGTCGCGACGAATGTCACGGCCGCTGCCGCGGGCAAGGCTGCTGCCATCGCTGCCGCTGCCAAGCCGGAACTGGTGACAGTGATCGAATTGCAGTTCGGCAAAGAGGACAAGGAGAAGAAGCTCATCTACGTCAAGCGCGCCGACGAGCCATACATCTACGCGGTGGATGGCGAGACGTTCGGGAAGCTGCCGAAGACCGCGCTCGCGCTGCGGAACCGCACGCTGATCGCGACCGAGAAATCCAAAGTCACCAAGCTCACCCGCCAGCAAGGCACTACGGCGATCATGATCGAAAAGAAGGACGACAAGTGGAAGTTGGCTCCCGGCGTGCAAGGCGTGCTCGACACAAACGTCGTGGACGATGTGCTCTGGGCCGTTACCGGCCTTAACGCGGAGAAATTCGTCAGTGTCAGTGCCGCCGATAAGGAGAAGTTCGGCCTCGACAAGCCAAAGTGGGTCTTGAACTTCGACGTGAACGAAGGCGGCACGAACAAGACATTCGGCTTGTCGCTCGGCCATGAAAGCGCCGACAAAGGCCGCTACGGCCTGCTTACAGGCCAGCCGGCCATCTTTGAGCTGAGCGCTTCGACGGCAGGCAGCCTCACCAAAGACCTTCTCAAGCGGCCCGAAACCAATCTGCCACCGGCAAAAGTTGCCGCGCCCGCGCCCAAAGCGCCGCCGGCAAAGGCGACGAAGTAGAAGGCTGGGCGGTTGACGGAGGAACGGCAGGCGGCAGTGCGATGTAATCACGCTGGGGCGTGCGTTATGTTTTCGCGTTCGCAACGCCTACACTCCAACATGACGTCGCCGGCTTGTTGTTTCAACTAAGTGCTTGCTGGCCGCGTCTGGTTCAGAGCAAATTTGTGGCGTGCGGCTCACATGAAACGGTTTTGGAAGATGCTGTGGCGGTTGTTTTACTTCGCGCGACTGGCGCTCTGGCTGGTCTTGCTGCTGCTTGCCGGCTCCTATGCCTGGTTGCATTTCTACGGCGTGCCGGACTGCGTCAAGAAACTCGTGGTTCAGCAACTGGCCGCGCGAGGCATCGCCTTCAACTTCGACAGCATCCACGTGGAGATACCGACGGGCCTCGTGGCGCGCGGCGTTCGACTCGGCGATATGCGGACGCCGGATCAACCGCTAGTGCATGCGCGTGAAGTCGGAATCCTGTTCGATTTGCGCCGACTGTGGCAACGGCAGTTGCCGGTGCGCGCATTGATGTTAAAACACGGCGAGCTGTCTGTGCCGCTGTTCTTCGATGACCCGCGCTCCGAGCGAATCGAGGCGCATCGGCTCAACGGCCGTGTCTGGCTGGAGGAGAACAACATTCTCAAGGTGGAACGGATCACTGCCGAGGTCTTGCGCTTGCGGTTGGTGCTGGTGGGACAACTCAGCCTGCCGACTGCGACAAAGCCCAAACCGCCGCCCACCGCCGAAGAGCGCGAGCGCCGCACGCAGCTTCTGCACAAGATTTCAGATGAACTGCGCTCGCTGCAATTCCCGCAGGCGCCGACGCTGACGCTGGAGTTCAAGGCGAAGGCCGACGACCTGACCGCCGCCGAGGCTGCGCTGACGATTGAATCAGGCCCGGTGACGCATCCGAAGGTGGCGTTCGACTCTCTTAACGGCCGGCTGGGCTACGCCGGCCAGAAGTTGGGGCTGGAGCGGCTGGAGGCGGCAATTGGCGGCGGCACGGTGGTGTTGAGCGACGGCCATTATGATTTCCAACGCAAAGAAGCGCGCGCGACGCTGAGCAGTTCCGCGGACCTGAAGGCGTTTGGGCAATTTGCGCCGGCCAAATTGCAGCAACAACTGGCCGAATGGCGCTGTGATCCGCTGCCGCGCGTGGAGGTGGCCGCCGGTTTCGCGGACGGCCGGCTGAGTGTGGCGAAGCTGACGGTGCGGGTGGCCGGCGGCGTGCTGGCGATTGATGAGGGCTACTTTGATTTCAAGAACAAGACGGCGGGTGCGCGAGTGCACAGCGACGTGGACGCGAAACAACTGTCGCCATTCCTGCCACCAGGCTGGCAGCGGATGCTTAGGGACTGGACTTGGACCGTGAACCCGAAACTGGACTTCGAGATATACCGGACTGAAGCCGACCCACAACATCCGACGATCGAGAACGGCCGCGTGTCGGTTTCCGACGCGACGTTTCGCGGTATTCCAATCCAGCGCGCCGCCTGCCGCGGCGTGCTGCGCAACGACGTTGTCACGCTCACCGAGGGCGTAGCCGACCTCAAGCCACCGGCGCAGCGGCCCGGCAAGGTTACGACTCTTCAGGGTAACTACTCCTGCCATCTGACGAAGCAGGATTTTGTCTTCAGCGACGTCAGTTCCACGGCTGAGGCGCTGAGGTTGTCGCCGTTGTTGTCGAGCAACTTCGTGAAAACGCTGCGCGAGTTCCGGCTCGCTCAGCCGCCGGTGTTGAGTGCGGGTCGCTGGACCGGCAACTGGCTGCGGTTGGAGGACAGCGAGTGCGAAGGCCATCTTGACACCGGGCCGGTGGCGTGGCATGGGCTGACGGCCGACGCGACGCGGAGCAACTTCCGATACGGTCACAACTTGTTGCAGCTCCGCGACGGCACCGTGCGGCGGCCGGAGGGTGAGTTGCACGGCAGCTACCAATACCATTTCCAGACGGCCGACTTCGGCGGCAGCGCAAGCGGCGTGATTGATCTGGTCTCGTTGAAACCGGCGTTGCCCGAATCGTGGCGGCAGACGCTGGACCGTTACCGGCCGGAAACGCCGGTGAATTTCGATCTGAAAAGTTATAGCGGCAACTGGCGCAACGCGGACCGCACGATGGCGGACGGCACGGTGAAGATCGGTGCGTTGGCCACCGGCACGGGCCGCGCAGCCAACATCCATGCGCGGTTCAAGCTAGATCCGGCTGCAATCCATGCCAACAAGTTCACGCTTGAAGTCCCAAGCGGTCGCGTCGAGAGCACGTTTGACTATGATCGCGCCAGCCAGCGGCTGAAGCTATCGTGCGACACGAGCAAGGTTCAACCCGTCGAGCTTGCGCGATTGCTCGGCAGCAACGTCGTGGCCTTGATCGAGCCTTATCACTTTAGGTCGCCGCCGACGGTGTCGCGTGTCAAGGCGACGTTCGATTTCAAGAAGCCGGAGCAAACGACGTGGAGCGCGACCCTCGCCGCGCCGGAGGTGGATTGGTGGCGGTTGCACATCGGCAAGTTGTCGACGGAGATCAGCTTCAGCAACCGCGTGCTGAACGCGACGAACTTCGTCGCGCAGTTCTACAGCGGCTCGCTACAGGCCGGCCAGGCCAGTTTTGATCTGGGCCAGGGTGCGATGCGCTACCAAGCCTCGCTGCGGTTCGACGACGTAAAGGATGGCGGCGCGTTGCTGAAAGCGATGTTCGGTTACACGGAAGTGAGCGGCATGTTCCAGGGCGACGTGCGCGCATCGGGTGTTTGGGGGCAGGAAGACTCGATCCAGGCCGGCGGCAACCTCCACATCGTCGGCAGCCGGCTTTGGACCATCCCGATTTTTGGCGCGCTCTCGACGCGGCTCGGCATGTTGTTTCCGAACCGGTTCACCAATCCGCCGGCCACCGATATTGACACGACCTTCCTCGTCGAGAAGGGCTACGTTCACCTGCCCGACAGGAAGAGTGCCGAGCCGGTCATCATCAAGGCTTCACCGCACCGCATGACCGGCCGCGGGTGGTGGAAGATCCACGGCAACCTCAATTTCCGTGTGCAGGCGCACATCATGAGCGAAACCGGGATACTGATGTTGCCTTTGTTGCCGATGAACGCGCTCGTGTTGGAACCGCTCACCAAGGCGTTCGAAATGGAACTGACCGGCCCGCTGTCCAATCCCCAGTGGTGGCCACGCTGGCTGTCGGCACCCGGCAAGGGCGGCGAGAAGAAGTAAGTTCCCCGCGCGAACTGGTGCGCGCGGGATGAATCTTGCCTCGGCTTCTTCGCGCCTCTATCGTGGGGCTGAAACGCGACCATGACAGCGACCCAACAAACCTCTCTCCGCAGCCTCGCGCTGCTTGCCGCGCTCGTCACAACGTTGCCGGTGCTACTCGCCGCCGAGGCTCTTCCGAAAATCCGCGTCGCCGCCGGCGGGCGGACGTTTGTCGCCGAAACAGGCAAGCCGTTCGTGCCACTCGGCGTGAACTACTACCGGCCCGGCACTGGTTGGGCGCCGCAGCTCTGGAAGCAGTTCGACGCGGAGGCAACGCGGCGAGACCTTGTAAAGTTGCGCGAGCTGGGCGCCAACTGTGTCCGCGTCTTTATCAGCTTCGGTTCGTTTTACTCGAAACCCGGCGCTCTCGATGATGAGGGGCTGAAGAAATTCGACCAGTTCCTCGCAATGGCGGAGGAGGTCGGCATCTACGTGCATCCGACCGGGCCGGATCATTGGGAGGGTTTGCCGGAATGGGCGCGTAGCGATCACTTCGCTAACGAAACCTTCCTGCGCGCGCTGGAGGATTTCTGGCGACTTTTCGCCGCGCGCTACCGCAGCCGCAACGTCATCTTTGCCTACGATCTCAAGAATGAGCCGTCGGTTGGCTGGGACAGCGCCGACATGCGCGCACATTGGAACGTGTGGTTGAAGCAACGCTACACCTCGCCCGCCGATGCCGCGAAGGCGTGGGGCGTGGACGCGGCAACCATCCAGTGGGGCGAGGTAGCCGTGCCGCCGAAGAAGGACGCGCCGGACAGCAAGCGGTTGCTCGACTATCAACATTTCCGCGAAGAACGCGCCGACGAATGGACGCGCCGGCAGGTGGCGGCGATCAAGACGATTGACCCGAACGCGCTGGTGACTGTCGGGCTGCTTCAATCTTCAGTGCCGGCGTCGTCGGGTGGTGTGCATAATGCGGCGTTCCGGCCGTCGCGGCAGGCGAAGTTTCTCGATTTTCTCGAAGTTCATTTCTATCCGAACTCTCGCGGCCTCTACGACTATACGAAACCGGAGGACGAGCAGCGCAACCTCGCTTATCTCGAAAGCGTCGTGCGTGAGGTGGCGGCACCTGGCAAGTCGGTGGTGCTGGCGGAATTCGGCTGGTATGGCGGCGGCGCGTTGCGGCTCAGGAACGGGAAGATGTCCGCGCCCGGCTCTGAGGAGCAACAGGCGCGTTGGTGCCGGCGTGCGGTGGAGACGACGGCGGGCCTTGCGTGCGGTTGGCTGAACTGGGGCTTTTACGATCATCCGCAGGCCAATGATTGCAGCCAGCTCACCGGCCTCCTGACCGTGGACGGCAAACTCAAGGCGTGGGGTGTGGAGTTTCAGAAGTTGGCGGCGCAGTTTGGCGGGCACGAAGTGCCGGTGGCAAAGCTCGGCCCACGGCCTGTGCTGGATTGGGACCGCTGCACCACGAGCGCAAAGGCCGCACAGGAGTTTCGTGAGGCGTATCTGAACGCGTTTACGGCAGGCAAGTGAGGAGAACAACATGAACCAAATGACTCGACGAACCTTCATCAATAGCGCGACGGCCGCGTGTGCGGCGTCGTGGCTGCGCGCGGAGGACAAACCGGCGGTGGCCGCGGGCCTCGACTTCCCACTCATGGATTTTCACGTCCATCTCGACAAGAGCACGATTGACGCGGTGTTGGCGCTGCCACAGGCGCGCGGCGTCAAGTTCGGCATTGTCGAGCACGCCGGCACCAAGGAGAACAAATACCCGACCGTGCTCAGCAACGACGAGGAGCTTGGACGCTACCTCGACATGCTCGCCGGCAAGTCGGTTCTTTGCGGCGTGCAGGCGGAGTGGGTTGACTGGACCAGCGGTTTCTCAACGGCGGCGCTCGCAAAACTCGACTACGTGTTGACCGACACCATGACGTTGCCTGGCAAGGATGGCCGGCGCACCAAGCTCTGGGAGAAGGACGTAGAATCGCTCGTGGATATGGCCGACAAACAGGCGTTCATGGACAGCTTCGTGGACTGGCATGTGCAGGTCATCTCAAAACAGCCGATAGATATCCTCGCAAACACCTCATGGCTACCCGCGCCGCTTGCCGCCGACTACGACGCGTTCTGGACGCCGGCGCGCGTCCAAAAGGTCGTTGACGCGGCGGTGAAGCACCGCGTTGCGTTGGAAATCAGCAGCAGTTACAAACTGCCGAAGCTCCCGTTCCTGAAAATCGCCAAGGCCGCCGGCGTGAAGTTCTCCTTCGGTTCCAACGGCCGCTATCCGAAGATGGGCCTACTGGATTACTCCATCGCGATGGCCAAGGAACTCGGTCTGAAACGCAGCGACATGTTCATGCCCGCGCCCGACGGCCAGAAGGCAGTGCAGCGTTGGAAGCGGCCCTGATCATCCCGGAGGTCGTGGCAAAATGTGGCAGAATTTCCTAGTGACAACGCCCAAGTTCCCGCTACTATCCGCGGCAAGCTGAAAGATCATTTTACCCGGAGAAGAACATGAGCGAACTGCAAGAACTTACCCAAGCCGTCATCAAAGGCGACCGCAACAAAGCCAAGCAACTCACACAGACTTTGCTCGACCAGAAGGTCGTGCCGATGGACATCGTTGAGAAGGGACTCGTGCCCGGCATGGCCGAGGTTGGCGACCGGTTCAAGCGCAACGAATACTTCGTCCCGGAAATGCTCATCGCCGCGCGCGCCATGAAAGAAGCGATGGCGATGCTGGAGCCGTTGCTCGCCAAGGCCGGCATCAAGCCGAAATACACGGCCGTGCTCGGCACCGTGCAGGGCGACCTCCACGACATCGGCAAGAACCTCGTTGGCATGATGTGGAAAGGCGCCAACATCGGTGTTGTGGACCTCGGCTCCAACGTCTCGGCTGACAAGTTCGTCGCCGCCGTCAAGCAGCACAACGCCCAGATCGTCGGCCTCTCCGCACTGCTCACCACGACCATGCCGGCGATGAAAGACACCGTCCAGGCCATCCGCAACGCTGGACTCAAGACCGTCAAGGTTGTCATCGGCGGGGCACCCATCACGCAGGAGTTCGCCAACGAAATTGGCGCCGACGCCTACGCCCCCGACGCCGCCAGTGGCGTGGACGTGGCGATGAAGACGGTGGCCCCCTGATTCTGTCGCGGTTATTGCAGATTGTTTGACTGCGCCAGTTGCCAGGTGTCGCCGCCGTCGGGAGACATCAACAGCGTCCGCCGTCGGCCGAAGTGGTCGTTCCGGTAGAACCAGAACGTGGACCAGTAGTCGTAGGACAAAAACAACCGGCCCTTCCGGTCAATTGTGAGCCGGTGGTAGAAGACGCTGTATTCCGAGAACGGCGGCACGATCAAGATGCGCGGTGGTTCCCACGGCTGGCCGGGACGTTTCCGCTGATAGGCTAGCGTCGCGTAGTGGCTGGCTGGAAACGGATCAACTCCCGTTTGCCACAACCGGAATGTCGCATGCAGCGTGTCGTCCGGGCCGCAGACCATCCCGATGTAGGTTTGGTTCAAATTCTCGACCATTGGCGCCGCATCGGTCCATCCGCCGCCGGCGTCGTTCGGCTTCAGCGACTGCGCGTAAGGAAAAGGCCGGCCATGCGTGCCAGCCAGCGCGTGAAGGAAACCGCGGCTGTCCATCGCGATGCTCGGCGAGTTGTGGATGTCGTTGGGCGGCGCGCCGTAGCCGATGAGCGCAGGCTTGCCCAGCCGGCCGGTCTCACGGTCATGCGTGGCCACGAACGCGGGAACGCCGGGGCCGGGCGCTTTCGGGTCGGTCGCCTCGCCCCAGACAACGTGGACCTTGCTGCCACGCGAGACGACGGAGGCGGGAATGCCCGAATGCGCCGCCAAGCCGATACATTTCTTGGAGACGAGAATCGGCTCGCCCATCACCAGCCGCCCGCCTTCCTTCTTCGGCAGGAACAATTCCAGATCGTGCAGCGCGCGCCAGAACACTTTCGGGTCTTTGGCGGTGCGCGTGTAGCGCAGGATCGGCGGCGGCCCAGCCGGGAGGTTGTGGCCTGTGAACTCTTCCATGTCGAACGTGCCGGCCCGGCCGGGAATCGCGCAGGCGGCAAACGTCTGTCCGCCGTCGGACGAGCATAGGAGCGTTGCCGCTCCGCCGACCGTGGCGAGAACGTAGAGGTTGTTGTCCCGGTCAAACGCCACCTTCGAGCAGACGGCGCTGGAGTTGTTGCCCGCCGGCAGAGCGATCCTTTTTCCGTCGCGCACTGTCGCAACGCCGCCGCTGGTTCTGATGAATGGCTGGTTTTGCACGTCGAAATAAACCTGGTTCTCCGTGGGGAAGTCCGGCAGATGGCCGAACTGCTCGTTCTCGTGCTGGTAAGGCTTGAGCACGAGCGGCATGGTGAGCGGCTTCGTCGCCGGCGCTTCGCTTGACTTCACCGTCAGCGTCGAGAAGGTCGTGAAACCGGAATCGTCCAGCGGCGTTGCGCGGATGTGGCAAACGCGCGTCTCGCCGGTAGGAGGCGCCGCGCAGGTCACGGTAATCGTCGTCGCCTTCTTCCCGCCAAGTTTCACACGCTCGGCGGACAACCGCGCGGGCCAATCGCTGCCGGGAAACTCCAGCGCCAGTTGAATCGTCCGCTCTCGCGTCGCGTCGTTGCGGACTTGGAGCGCAATCTCTTTCCGCTCACCCGGCCGGCCAAAGATCGTCCGGCTGTAAGGCGTCAGCAGCCAGCGATTTTCCAGCAGCGGAAACCACGACGCGAGATCGGGCGTCCAACAAGCGAGGTTCGGTTGGAGGTCGCTCTCTTCCCACCGCGTCACGCCGTCCATGTTCACCGTCGCCTGCGCCGACGCGAAATGCAGCCGCCATGGCGTGGCCTCTCGCTGCTTGCTCGCGGCGAAAGCGTGAGCCGCCTGCCCGCCTTCATCGAGCCGCAACGCCGTGACGAGCGCGCCCTTCGCGTCGAACACCTGCGGTGCCACTGCGCCTTTCGGCAAATCCGACACCTCGATGTCGAACGCTCCGCGTCGCGGCAGAAAGCATACGTTTCCCGGATGCTCCGGACTCGCCAACACGATTGGCTCCTCGTGCCGCGCGTCCCGGTGGCCGCGCGCCGTCTCGATCAAATACTTCGGACAGTTCGAGCGAAAGCCCCAGACGGCGTGCTCGCCATACCGGTCCTGGGAGAGTGTGATGTTTAGCACATAAACGCCTTTGCGCTTCACGTGCGCCGACAGACGGCACCGTTGCGCCGGTCCCATGCCGCTTCCCCGTGGCCGCCCATCGTCGGGAATCGTCGCCTCCTGCAGCACCCGACGGTCCGGCCCGGCGAGAATCGCCCGCAATTCCGTGCGCGTGTCACGACGGTTCCGGTCGCGCTTCACGATCTCCACCATTAACTCGCCTGGCTCCGCTAGAAAATAAACTCCGCCGCAACCGCCGATGAGTAGTTCGTCTACAGCCAAGGCGACGGGCTGGGCGATTTCAGCTCCGGCGGCGGACGAGATCAACATCAGTGCCGACACAAACAATGTGGAGGGGAGAATGCGGCTCAGAGTTTTCATAATCAGTGGCTGGCTGCCGGCAGCGTAGCGGGAGCGCTAGTTGAAACAAGGCGAAAACTCCGCATTTCGGGATTGAAAAAACGACCGCGACGGCAAACAGTCCTTCCTCGACGACCGACGGACCTACATCCCGCCGGTCGCAAAAAGGAAACAACATGAACTACTCGACAATTCCCCAAGTTCGGCGCCTGCTCACATTAACTGCGTGCTTGCTGATCGCGCTGCCAGCGGTTGCGGATCAGGCATGGAACCCCCTTATGGACGGCAAGACGATCGCCGGCTGGCACCCCGTTGGCGACGGCAAATGGACCGTCGAGGACGGCTCGTTCGTCGGCCGGGCCAACAAGGAGAAGCTCTACGGCCTGCTGGTGAGCGATAAGCAGTTCAAGAACTTCACCGTCCGGTTCAAGTTCAAGAGCCTGACTGGCGACAGCGGTTTCTACATCCGCACGATCATCAAGGAGCCGGAGAAGGCGCACGGCCTGCAAGTCCAGGTCGGCCCGCCCGACACTGGCACTGGCGGTATCTACGAGAGCTACGGTCGCAAGTGGATTCCTGCAAAACCAGCTTCCGAGTTCGAGAAGAAATACCTCAAACCCAACGACTGGAATGAAATGACCATTGCCGCTCACGGTGGCAACATCACGGTGAAGGTCAACGGCATCACCGCTACTGAACTCAAGGACGATCCCAGCCGCCCCGAGGGCCGCTTCGCGCTTCAGATGCACGCAGGCTGTGTGATGGAGGTGCGGTTCAAGGAAATAGAGATTCAAGAAGCGCCGTAGCCGTTCTACTTCTCAACCGTCACCTCCGCCGTCTGATTCGCCACGGCCAGCCGATGTTTACCCGGCTGTGAGAGGCTTAGCGTGAAGGTGAGTTCATCGGTTTTGCGCCCACGCGCCCATGACCATTTCTCGTCCGTGCGCTGGCCGTCCACGAGCAACGCCACGCGGCTGCCGTCGAGAAAAGTGTCGGTGATGCGGGCGGTGACGGTAAACGACTCGCCGGCTTTCACGCTGGCTCGCGATGGTTTCAATGCAGCACAACGATAATCGGTCTGGATGTTCCAGCCGCCGACTTCGAGGACCGGCTTCTTGCCACCAAGGTCGCGAGTGGCGACGCGCGCGGTGAATTCGCGAGTTTCGCCGGGGACGAGACTGAAGTAGTTGTCGCTCCAGATGACAGGCAGGATTTCCGCTCCACCTGCGCCTTTGGTTAGCGCGAGTTGGATGAAGAAGGCGATCTGCTTCGTCGGGTTGGTGACCTTCACGCGAACTAGCTTCTCGGCACCCGCCTCTTCAATGTATGCCGTGGCGTTGAGCTTCACGAGCGGCAGCTTCTGCAACGCCTTATAGTCCGCGGTGTCGCGGCCGGGCAGCCAGTAGAAATTATCAGAAACCACGCGGCCTCCGGCGTCCTTGAGTTGCAGCTTCACGAAGACGAACGGCGCGAGATTGGTCAGGCCCGTGATGGCGAACGCTTCGCGGAAGGCGTTGGCGGGCGCGTCGAGTTTGGCGGTGCGTTGCCAGAGCGGCTTCGCGTCGAGGTCGAAGACGCTCGCGCTGACTTCGAGGCCGGGCTGCGCCTCCGGGCGGCAGTTGATGACGCTCACGGCATGGTCAATCAGGTCCATCTGCACGTGCAGCGGCTCACAGGCGCGCTTGATGAAGAAATGGCTGATGACCGGCTTGTGGAAGTAATCAAAGTTCTGCCACTGCACGTCGGGGAAGCAGGAGTTGATTTTCCACTCCGTGAAGCCGCTCGTGATCTCCCACATCCGGTGGTTGACCGCTTCGTAGAACGAGCGGTGCTGGTCGGCGGTGACGAGGTGCCCCTTCCAGCAATAGTCGGCCACGCTTTCCGGTTCGCCGTGAAGTCGCCGGAGCGCCTGGTCGTAGGGTTTGTAGTAGTGGTTCGCGCCATGATGCGCCCAATCCGCTGTGAGCGGGAACGGCGCGCCGTTAGTGCCGCGTGCGCCGAGGTCGGGCAGGAACTTCGCGAGACTGCTGATCGGCGGCAACGACGCCGAGCCGCTCTCCATCTTGAACATCCAGCTCCGGTCCTCGCGCACCCAGCGGAAATACTGCGCCGGCTCCTGCCATCCATACGACTTGGGCGACACATCGTTCATGCCGGTGGGCAGGTCCTCGCGGAAGTGCGCATACTTCTCCGCCGTTGCGGTCGCCTCGCCCTTGTTGAAGTCGGCGAGATAGCCTGAGGGAATCCAGAACCGCGTGCCGTCAAGGCCGCTGACGTGCTGCCGCCACATCGAATAAACCTCCGCGCGCGTGAAACCTTCGTCCATGGACATATACATCACGAGGCTGGGGTGATTGCGGTAGCGCTTCACCAAGTCCACGGTGCAACGCTCCAGCAAACCGAGGTCTTCCGGCCGGCCCGGCCTGTCCATCCAACTGCACGCGTAGAAACAGTTGCCGAACATCACGCCATATCTGTCGCACGCTTCGAGAAACGCGTCTGGCGGATTCGGGATGTCCTCGAAATAGATGAGGTTCGTGTTCTCGTCGGCGAAGTAACGGATCTCGTTTTCGATCCGGCGCGCGTCCCAATCGAGCAACAGCTCCGGCTGGATGTAGCCGCCCCGGCAGAAAATCTTCCGGCCGTTGACCATCACGCGCCGGCCGTGCCAGCCATCGAGTTTGTGCATTTCCCAAGTGATCTGGCGGACGCCGAACTTGACGGTCTGCTCCGAACTTTGTAGCCCGCCACTCCGTGGCGGGATTCCCGCGACGGAGTCGCGAGCTACCGAGGGAACAAACTCCAACTTCAACTCGTAGAGATGCTGCTCCCCGTGATTCACCGGCCACCAGAGCCGCGGCTGTTGCATTACCAGTTTCGGCTCCACGCGCACGAGCTTCGTCTCGTTCGGCGCGAGTTCCACCGGCTGCTCGAAGCTTACGTCTATTCCCGCAACGCGCCCGTGCAACACGCCGTGCACCGGCGACGCGCTGGCGTTGACCAACTCCGCCGACACCTTGAGCGTGGCACGGCTCGTGTCCGGCAACGGCAGTTCGGTGACGACGAACGGGTGGCGGATGTCCACGGGACCGGTCCATTCGAGAAAGACTTCCTGGCAGATGCCCATGTTGCGGTCGGGCACGGTCATCATGCAGTCGTAGCCGACCGTCTCGATCATCGTGACGTCGCGCTCGATCTCCTTGTGCTCGCCGCGGGACTTTCCGAACACATCCAACTGCGCGTCCGGCTCGCCGGGATGATCCACGGGATGAATCCGCACGGCGAGCGCGTTGCGGCCGGCCCGTGCGCGCGCCGTGATGTCGAACCGGAAGCGCTGGAACATGCCGGCCATCGTGTCCCGCTCGGCGATGCGAACCCCGTTGAGCCATACGTCGGCGCGGTAGTTGATGCAGTTGAAGTTGAGCCACAGATGCCGCCCCGGCTCGATCACCGGCAGCGTGAACTCTGTCCGATACCAATACGGATCGCGCCAAGGATTCCGTTTGTCAGGCAGGTAGCTGAACTTCGCGAGATCGTGCTTGCGGTTGAACTCGTCGGACGAATCGGGAATGCGGAACGCATCCAGCCCGAAGCGCGGGTCGGGATAAACGCCGTTCTTCACGAGCGTGCTGAGCACCGTGTTCGGCACGCTCGTCTTGAACCACCGTTGCGGTTTGTAGCCCACCGTCGAGATACGCGGGCCGTCCTCCGGCACGAGCAGGGACGAGTTCAACTGCCAGCCGTCGGCGAGCAGTTGGCGATGGCCGGGTTGAACCTTGTCGGCGGCGATGGCGGTAATCGCGCCGACGAGCGCCAGGGCACCGAGCCGCAGCATGTTTTTCATGTTCTCACCTTTCAACAACTCCGGCCACAACCGGTCCCAGCAGGGGGCCTTCAGCAAACGGGCGGACCTAGCCACGATGGACAACGGGGTCGTGGTTGTCGAGACACCAGGCCGCGATGCGGTCACCCTGGAGAGGGGCATTACTCGCGTTTGCGCTCATAAACGATTAGCAAGCTTGTGGCGGGCGCGTCAATCGCCGCTTGCCACGACTGCAACTGCGCGCCGGTGAGAACTTCGGTGCGGCCGGCGTCCGCGAAGTTCACGGTGTATTTTGCCTGCGGATCGAGTCCGTGCAGCGCCACCTGCGCGTGTGAATACGGGCTGTGCTGGCGGCGGAAGACCATCGCGAAGCCCTTGTCGAGGTCGGCACGATGAAACTGCCAGCCGCACCACTGTGTCTCGTCGAGGCTGATGTTGAAGAGCGGGTAATAATCGCCCTGCCACAACGGCCGCAGCATTTTCATCTCGGCGACGGCGCGTTTGGCTTGCCGCACCGTCTCTTCATCCATCTTCCGCAAGTCCTGGCAGATGCTCGTGCCTGTCGTGACGACGCTGCGGAACAGATACGGCTCGAAGCTCCACACGCCCGCCGCGTGCAACGGCACGTAGAGGCTCAAACCCGCGGTCTGGACCTGATCCTGCACGGGCATGGCCCGGCCGCAGCATTGCGTGTCGCTGCGCCAGAGCGGATAGCTGCGGCTGCAAGTCTCCAGATCAATCCGCCGGCCGCCGCTGGCGCAGTTGTCTATCGTCAGCTTCGGATGCCGCCGCCGTAGTTCGTCCCACATCGTGTAGAGGCCCTCGATGTAGCGGTTCTCCGTGATGCCCTGCCGGTCGGGTGCATCGGCCGCCTGCCAGAACCGCAGCGGCGCGATGTTGAAGTCCTGCCGGAACACCGTGATGCCCCAGTCGCTGATGCAGCGCGAAATGAAATCGGTCAGCCACTGGCGCGCGGCGGGATCGCCGAGATTGAACAAGCCGTCGCCCGTTCCATCGCGCAGGACCCACTCCGGATGTTCCTTCGCGATGCGGCTGGCGGAATTGACGCGCTCCGGCTCGAACCACAGCACGAAGCCCATGCCTTTCCTGCGCGCTGCGTCGCCGACCGGCTTCAGCCCGCGCGGGAACGCCGCCGCCTTCGGCACCCAACTGCCGACGCCCGTCGGCCAGCCACCCTCGAACCAGCCCGCGTCGAGCCAATACGATTCCACGCCGATGCGCGCCATGCTTTCCATCGCCTCGAACTGGTTTTGCTCCGTCACGTCGTTGCCTTGGTTGAACGTGAACCACGTGTTCTGCGTCAGCGGCGGCAACGCCACCTCGCCGCCGATGCGTGGCACGTAATGCGCCAGCATCAGCCGGCGGAACAAGTTGTGGCCGCGCAAACGATCCCCGCCGTCCCATCGCACCAGCAGGATGCGCGGCGTGCGGATGCTTTCGCCGGGCCGCAGTTTGAACCGCGTCGTCTGCTGGCCAGCCTGAAGCGTCAACTCGGTCTTCGCCCGCTTCGCGTTCATCTCCCACTGGCCCGACCAGCCAATCGCGCCGACCAAGCCACCATCGCCCCAATCGAGATTGAAGAACGGCAGGCAACCGTCTGACGAACGGCCGCCGTTCGGCGCGAGTTGCAAATCCGTCTTGTCCACCAACTCCTCGTCCACCGGCAGAAAATCCGTCGCCTTGCACGTGCTGCCGTTGGAACGATGGAGCACCACCTCGCGTTTCGCCGGCATGGCGATGCGGAGGTCGAGCGGCTTGATCGCCTCGATCATCGGCGAATCCGCCGCGCCGGCGTTCCGAAAACGCAGCACCCATTCCACGGCCGAAAACTCCGGTCGCAGCGTCAGTTCGCAGCACACTTCCAGTCCTGTCGCGCCGTCGCGATACGTCAGTCGGTTTTCATCGCGCGTCCGCCTCCACAACGGCAGCAGCTCCGCGCTCGGCTTGCCGCCGACGGTGAAGGAAAACGGCAGCACCGTCGCAAGCCCGAGGCTTGGAACCGCCGCGGGCAGTTCATCCAGTCGCTTGCGCGTGCCATCCTTGAACGTTACTACCGCCTCGGCCCAGTCCGACTGATCGTGGCTCGGCCCGTCGCCAGCATCGAGCACGCGGAGCGTGAACTCCCGCGCGCCGCCAAGCTCCACGCGCACCGGCAGCGGCCCGTCGTTGCCGCGCTGCACATCGGAGCGGAACGCCTCCTTGCCGCCGACCTCCACCGCGAAGACCGCGCTGCCGCGTTTGCCGTCCGTGTCGTAATTGTTATCAATTCCCGCCTCCGCCTCAAACAGCTTCGCCGGCTTCTCCAGCCGCACGACGATCTCGCTGACCGAATGCGTGCCGAGTCCGTGCTTGTAGCTCTTCCCGCCGAGCCGCAGCGGCGTCTTCATCACCGACAGGTTCTTCTGGAACTCGCCGTGGTCCTGCCGCCGCACCTCCAGCCCCAGCGCCGCGGGCGCCTTCGCAATCGGCTCGCCGAGAAACGCCGCGCGCGCCCAAGCGTCGAAGTTGCTGCTGGCGGCGTGACAGTGTGCAGCGATTGCAGCCATGAGAAACGAGAGTAGAAGTGCACGAGTCATGTTCATGATGGTCCTCACTTGGATTGGCCGGCGGCGTAGTTGAGCAGGTTCCGGAGCAGACGTTCGGCGACGGGATGGGTGCCGAGGGTTTTACGGATGAGGAGCAGGTTCAGGAGCAGGCCGCACGACAGCAGGGCGGTAAGAAGCGCGAGCGTGTGTTTCATTTGATCTTTTGCCAGGGCGGCGTTGCTGCGCGGCTTGATTCGGCCGCGGGAGTTGCGCCGATTTTGTTTGTTGAGTGAAAGATCGCCGTCATTGTCGAGCGGTCCGCGTTCCCCGGTGATTACGGTTTCTTCCCCAGGAAGACGGCGTTCACTCGCCGCAGACGCTCGGGGTATTCGTGCCAGACCGGATCTTCCGGGCCGGAATTGGTGCGCGCCACGGCACCCCACAACCCACGCTCGCGGCAGGTGCGGGCGGCGTGCTCCACGATTTCCCAGTAGGCGTCGGAACGCTCCTCCCAGCGGAGACGATGATCCGCGCAGTAGCTGGCACCCTCGCCCAGCACCAGCGGGATTCCGGGGAAATGCTTGTCGCGCAGTTTCACGGCTTGCTCCACCGAGTCGGTGGCCTTCTGTTTGAATTCGGCGATGTGCTTCTCCAGGTTCTCTTCCAACAGTCGCTCCAGTTCCGGCATGGCGTTCGGCTCCAGGTTGCGATACAGCCAGATACGGCGATACCAACCGGGATTGATCGGGGGTCGCCCCTTGCGGCTGTCGAGGATTGCCTGGAACGGCACGAGATCCCGGCGCAGGAAACGGCGGATCGGAGCGTAGAGCGCGGGATCGGCAAGGTTCGCGTCGGCCCTGAGCAGGTTCTGCTCGAAGACATTATAGACACTCCACAGGTAGTAGCTGTGGAACGTCCAGACCTGCGCGTTGCGCGGGACGAAATCGGTATTCACCCATGGCGAGCTGGTGTCCAGCGAGAACCGGATATCCGGGTGCCGCGCCTTCAGGAAATCCAACGCCTCTTCATGCAGGCCCCTGAACTTGTGTAACACATCAATGGATTTCTGCTGCGCCCCGGAGACGAACTCCGAGCCATTCACCTCGTTGAATATCTCGGCGGCGGCAATGGTGTCGGCCAGGCCCTTCTGTTTCAGTTCTTCGAGAATCCGGTCCAATCCCCGGGCGAAACGGATGAAGCGTTCCTCCGGCGGCAGTCCCAGCAGCTCGGTTGTCACGCGCGCGTCGGTGAACCAGAACGTGTGCAGGAAATACCAGCTCGAGAGGATCACCTTCACCTTGTGACGTTGCGCGACCGTGCAGAGCGTGACCAGCCGCCGCATCAAATCCACGCGACCGCCGGTCATGTGCTCCATCTGGCGGGTGAACTGGGCGTGGCCCGGGAGGGCGGCAAGGAACTCCAGTTCCCCGCGCGGCCGGCCGGCGGCGTCATGCGTGATCCCCGCGCCACCCTCGATCCGAATGCAGTTGAAGCCGCGCTCGACCAACTCCGTCATGCGCAGCTCGAGGTCGTTGAAGAAACCATGGGTTCCCGTGTCCCACAACGCCCAGATCCAGAAGGAAATGACCAGGGGTTCTTGTTTGGCTGCGCCCGCCGCTGCCGCGCCGGGAGCCGCCACCGCCGCGTTGAGGATTGTGGCGAGTCCGATTTTCAACGCCTCGCGGCGGGTGATGGAGTGATCTGATGAGTTCATTGATGAGTTCATGACGGTGTCCGGAGTTTGCGTTGTTTCGACAGAACTGCCACATGCAGCGCAATCAGCGGCGCGAGCAGCAGGGCGGTGAGGAGTGTGAGGGTGGGTTTCATGTGTTCACCGCTTCTGGTAGAAAACCAACTGGAACGACCGCGGCTTGAGTTTGACCGTCCAGTCCTTTAGTTGGGAGCTGTTTACAGTCTTCTCGGAGCCGTCGTAGGTTTCCACTTCATACTTCGCGTTGGGTTCGATTCCGCCAAGTTTGAAAGTCCGGGATGCCTCCGTCGCATCGCCGCGCCGGAAGAATATGGCAAAGCCCGATTTCAAGTCCGGCCGGTCGCATTGCCATGCGCACCAGATGTCGTCGCCGGCGCCCGTCTCGTCGGTCAGTGGATGGAAGTCGCCCATGTAGAACGGCCTCATGCGGGCCGCGACATCGAAGACCTTTTTGAACCAAGCCGTTTCGTCGGCGGTGATCTTGCGCCGGAGAATTCCGCCGTTGAAATCGGACGGCGTGATGACGGTTCCCGAAGAGATGATGCTGAACGCGGCGTAATCGTCGCCGACCGGCACGCAGTTGAACTCGCAGCCTTGGAACGGCAAGTAGGGCATGAGGTTGAGCGTCGCATTCTGCCCCAGGATGAACGCGGCGTCCTTCGGCTTGCGCCCGATGTAGTAGTCGCTGCGGCAGTAGGTGTGGGCGCGCGAGATCATCTCCATGTCAATGCGCCGTCCGCCGGACGCGCAGTTCTCCTGCAGGATATCCGGGAACCGCGCCCGCATGTCGTCGAGGAACCGATACATCCCGGTGATGTGCTTCGCCTCGGCGATGCCCGCGCGGTCCGCCGTATCCATGCGGCGCCAGACGGGGCCGGGGTCCATGTTGAAATCCTGGCGGTAAACATCAATTCCATGCTTCTCAATCATTCCGTAAACCATGCCCTGAATCCACTTGAGCGCCTCGGGATTGCCGAAATCAACGAGCTGCCCGTGCCGGTATTCCGGATGCGTCTGCAGGATCGGCGCGGAATCGGTCATGCGCTCCGGCTCAAACCAAAGCAGGAATTTCAGGCCCGCCTTGTGGACCGCGTTGGCGATCGGCAACAGGTCGCCGGTCGGATGCGTGGTCGTGTTGACGCGCCAGTCGCCCACGTATTTCCCCCAGTTCGGCCCACAGTTCGAATACAACTCGTCCTCGTGCGGCGCGCCATACCAGCCGGCGTCCACCCAATACGTGTCGAACGGCATCTTGTTCTCGACGCAGTATTGCAGGATGTCGGCCATCATCTGCGGCGTCTTGTTCCCGCCTCCCGACGCGACCGCCAGAATCGGCGGAATCACTCGCCCCTTGGAATCGCGCGGAACCTTGTTCTCGAGCATGAACCGATGGAGCATCGTCTTGAATTCCCGCCGCGTCTGGTTCTTGCGGGCAAAAACGAGGACCGACGGCTGGCGGATTGTTTCCTCCGGCATGAGGCGGAAGTTGGTCCGCTCCATGCCGATCTCGACCTCAACCGCCTTGCCCGTGTTCGCGAACCGCGCCTTCCACGATCCCGTCCAGCCAACCGCGAACAGATAGCCGTTCTTGTCGTCGAGATTCAGTTCGAGGAACGGCACATAATCGTTCGACGATCGCCCGCAGGTCGTCGTCAGAACCTGCTCTTTTCCGGCTTCAATCGTGAACGATTCCGGAACGAAGTCCGTCGCCTTGCAGGTCGAACCACGGAGGACATTCAGAACGACGGTCTTCGCGGATTCTGACTTGTCTACGGAGAGCTTCACCGACCGGAAGTTGCTGGTGACTCCCGTCGGTTCCGCCTCCGACAGGTTCGACAGCAGGACGGCACATTCCTCCGCGGGAAAACTCTTGTAGCTCCTGCAATCCAACCGGACCTGCATCTTCCCGTCCGCGGCGGTCATCGTTCGCGACTCGGCGGAGTAGTGTGCCGTCCCGGTCTGCGAGCCTGCCACAATCGTTTTTGAAAACGCGCCGTCCGTCTGCGCCGGTTTCCCGTCGTAATCAAAAGCGGGCCAGCAGGTATTCAGCCGGCAGGCTTGTCCCTGTGCGCCAGCTTGGAGGACCGTCGCCGCCAGAGCAGCAACCAACAACATGAGCAAGTTGTTCATCGGAAGCCTTCTTTGTTTGTCTTCTATCACGGCTGAGAGTTCCCGGCTTTGGCGGCGACCGGGAACATCGAAACGCGGAACTTGGTGCAGCCGTAGGGAACCAGCATGATCCTTTCAAGCGACTTCAATCTCGCGACCGGTTCGGGCGGCAATGGATTTTGCGGCGTCGGCGTCCAGTCGCAACGCACGGCGTTGACGCGCAGCTTCAACGGCGCTTTCAGCGACCAGTTCCATTTGGCGGGCATCGCTTGTCGCTCCACGCTGACGCCGGCTTTCTGCACGTCCAGCGCGTAGTTCCATTTGGCGGCTGGGTCTGGCGTGTTCTCGTCCTTGGTGTCTGGAATCGGCAGAGCGAAGAGCAGCGGCCCGTAGGAAACCGATGCGTAGGGCGCGCCTTGCGCGTTATTGTCACGGCCAGTCTGCACGCTCGCCGACATCGGAAATCGCAAGCGAATCGCATCGCCCGGTTTCCAGAGTCGCGCGACGCGCACAAACCCATTGGTGTCGGGCGCTGCCTTGAGGACAAAGCCGTTGACGCGCAGTTCGGGCTTCTTGCACCAGCCGGGGATGCGGAACGAGAGTGGGAACGTCGCCGCCCGCGCCGGCTTCACGCTCATGGTGATGACGTTGTTGAATGGGTAGTCGGTCCGGCAGACGATCTCGACGGGCACGCGGTCGGCGGCCAGCGCGGTGACCTTGCAGGGACCGTAGTGCGTCGCCACCAAGCCGTTGTCGTAGGTGGCCATCCACATGTGCGTGACATACCACGGCACGGTGCGGTTGAGCGCCGCCGTGCAGCAGAGCGGGTAATGCGTTTTCGCGTAAGAGTTCCCTTCGGCTTTCGGTCCGTGCGGATACGGCGGACACTTGTCCACGATGCGATTGGGGCTCTGGAAATAGACATGGGTCTTGAAATCGCGCGCGACCGTGGCCGGGCCGGCGTTGAAGAACGCCCGTTCGGCGCGGTCCGCGATGCGCCCCTGGCCGCTCACGGTCAGCAGCTCAATCTGGCTCCACACGTAACCGGCCACGTCGCAGGTCTCGGTGCCGCGATACGCGCCGGTCGGCCCGTAGAACTCATCGGCCACGGGCACACCGGAGGGTTGCATCGCGTCGCGTTCGAGGAGATCGTGCCACGCGAGGGTCGCATCGAGAAACTCGCGGTTGCCTGTCCAGAGGTAGCCCAGCGCCCACGGCGTCGTGCTTTCGAGAAAATGGACGACGTGATCGTTCTTCTCGGCGCCCGGTTTCAAGTCCGGCATCTGGCGGTAGCGCATCCACGATGCTCCGCCGGGATTCTTCCCGCCACCATCCTTCGAGAAGAGCGTGGTCAATGCTGCAGCGATCTCCTTGTTCCCGGTCCAAGTGTAGGTGTCGAAGGCGGGCCAGGGATTCGAGCTGCCCCATCCGAGCCGCAACCAGTCGCGGTCGCCTCCGTAGCCCATCTCCAGCGTCTGCAACGCGCGTTTCTCCCCCGAGGCGGCGTAGTAGCCCGCCAGCGCGCGCCCGAACAAGCCGTTCGCCCAGACCGGCCAGGCGCTGGCGACAAGGCTGCCTTTGACATCGTCGGGATTGTTCTTGTTGAGCCACCACATGAACAGAATGCTGTTCGGATTCATGCGCGTGACCACGACATCGAAGCGTTTCTTCGCTTGGGCAATCAGCGCATCGTCGTGCAGGACGTAGCCAAGCCGGACAAGACCATCGAACCAGTAGCCGCCGCCCTCATAGGGCCAGCCGCCTTTGGGCCAATTGAGCCGCTCGCCAGTCATCGTGTGGTCCGCCGCCCACGCTCGCTGGAACTCCGGGTGAACCTCGTCCATGTGGCCGGTAAATCCGTCCCGCGCCGCCAGACACCAATCGCGCAGCCAGCCTCCGGGTTCAACCGCGCCGGGCGGCAACGGAATGAACGCCGGCCGCGTCGGCGGCTCGAACGGCCGCGCGTAGTTCACGGTGCCCGTGGTTTTCGACTCAACCGCACCGGCAACGCTGGTCGCGGTTGCAGCCACGAGGACGGAGAGCAGAAGCGCATGGGTTGTTTTCATGATTGGCCCTTCATTTGGATTGGCCGGCTGCGTAGTTAAGCAGGTTACGCAGCAGACGCTCGGCGACGGGATTCGTGCCGAGGTTCTCACGGATCAGCAGTGTGCTCAGGATGAATCGTCCGGCGCCGGATTTGTAAACCGCCACCATCAGTCCTGATGAGTAATCCTGCGAGGCTTTGATCGCGCCGGCCACGGCCTCGGCTGGCGGGGCTTGGTCAACCAGCACCATGTCGGGAATGATCTCGCGATAGAAGGTGTAATCCATCAGCCTTCCGCTCGGCAGGCCGTCGAAGATCGGGTGTTGCTTCGCCCATTCGTCCTTCAGATAGAGCCAGCCGCGAATCGGTTTCGCGGTGCCCTTGTTCGCCAGCGGCAGCCAACCGAGCGGCTGATCGCCTTTCTTCAAGACCTCCGGCGACAAAAGGACCGCCGTCGCCCCGCGTTGAACTCGACGCCAGAGATCCTCAAACGCCGGCGGCGTCTTGGAAACGAGAATCACTTCACGCTGTGCCGGTTCGCCAGCGGCCAGCTTCCGGGAGCGAATGCCATGTTCAGCAAGCCACTTCGCCAACGCGGCGTCTTCGCCGCAAAGAGTCACTTCCGTTTTGACCGCCGGCATTTCCGCCGGATCGGCCACGTAAAACTCCGTTTCGCCGCCCGTCGCTGCGCCGCCACGCTCGAACGAAGCCAGAAACCGGTATCGCCCCGACGGGCCATCCACGACAACGTCGTCCGCGAATACCGGCACAGCGAAGGGCGCGTCCTTCGCGATGGTCACGTTCACGGTCTTCTCGAAGATGCGCTGGTTCTGCGGGCCGGCCACGAGCAGCCGCACCGGATATTCGCCGGGCGAGAGCGCGTCTTCGTTGGCGAGCACCGTCTCGAAGCGGACGCGCGCGCCGCGATAGACGTTCACCGGTTCGGCGAACAGGCACAACCGCAGCGGTGCGAGGCCCTCAAACATCGCGTCCACCGTGCCGGGCTTGAGTTCGCGGAACGTGGTCGTCAGCCCTTCGCCGCAACTGACGTGGTCGTTCATGCCGGTGAGGCTGTAGCCGACGATGTTCGGGTTGGCGCGAATCGCATTCAGGCCGAGCGTGCGCTGGCCGGCCATCTTGCGCAGACTCTCCGCGAAAAAGTCCTCTGGCCGCGCATACAACTCGTCGAGTTTCCAGCGTTTCCAGTCGGCGAGGTAGCGGTCGAGCTTGTCGCGGTAAAACTGCGCGTCCTCGACCTCGGTCTTGCCGAGCCGCTCGAAGTGACGGGTCGTGCGCCACAAGTCCACGGCGCTGCCGATGCCGTATTCGGAGAGGAAGAGCGGCAGGTTTCCGCCCGCCAAGTTCCGCAGGCTCTGAATCGTGACCGCCGTGTGCGGCACGCGCGGGTAGTTGTGCTGGTCGGCCACGACATCTTCCCATTCGGCGGAGCCGGGATTGGCGAGGCTGCCGAAACGCGGCCGCGGTTTGTATCTCGACTCCGTGTAGAGGGCGAATGTGGCCGCGTTCGGTTTGTCCCCCGGCGCGATCCAGCCGCACGACCACGGCCCGGCGGGATTCTTGTCGCGCGGAAAATCGGCGGCGAAGTCAAACGTGCGGCCCGCGGCGGACTTGATCATAGCCGTCAGCGCGGTGCTGTCGCTGCCGTAGCCGCCGTTTCCCCAGCCGACGACGAAATCAAGCGTGTTGCCCTTCGCCAGCGCCAGTTCGCGCGTGTGCGTGACCGCGTTCGGCCCGCCAGCGACGTTGAGCAGCGCGTCGAACTGCGAGCGGCCGTTGAGGAGGATATGCACGTCGGTCGTGGCCTTCGCCAGCCCGGCGAACGTGGCGGCGATGGCGTAGCGGTCCGCTGCGGGTGCCGTCCAGCGGGCAACGCTGTATTCGCCATGCGGCCCCGGATGCAGCGCCACCTGCCGAGGCGGCCAGGTGAATTTGAACGTGGTTTCGACCGGCTTGGCGGACGCGTTGAGCGTCGCCCACGGTTCGCGGTTGGCAGGGCCGTGCCAGATGTCGAGCTTGGAGAACACCTCGTCGTTCACGCCGGCTAAATCCCATCGGCCGCTGTTGAGAAACACCATGCGCATCTCGTCGAGCTTGCGAACCAGCGGCAGCGAGGCCGCCGCGAGACGGAAGTGCGGCGTGTCCCGGACCTCGTTCAGCAGTCCCCAAATCACCACGCTCGGATGATTGCGGTCGCGGCGGACCAGTTCGGAGATGGAGCGTTCCCAACGCTCGGCCAGCTTCGGTGAGTCCTGCATCCCCCACGACGCAAACGATTCCTCATATACCATCAGGCCAATCTCATCGCACAGGTCGAGTTGATACCGCTCCGCGCCGCCCCAGATGAACCGGATCATGTTGAAGCCCATCACCTTCAAGTCGAGCAGATCGCGCCGCGCCATGTCGGGATCGAGCGGCAGCTTCAGGCCGACAGGGAAATGGTTGCATGTGTGCGTCGAGCGGAGAAACAGCCGGCGACCATTCATGCGGAAATACCCGTTCTCAAACCGGAACTCGCGAAAGCCGCAGCGCACCGATTGTTCGCTGTCGCCCACGCGCGCGGTGACACGGTAGAGAAAGGGGTCGTTCAGTTCCCACAGTCGCGGCTGATCGAGCTTCACCTCCGCCTCAACCACCGTGTCGCCCGGCGCCAGTTCACGCTCAACCACCACCGCTCGCAACGTCTCGCCGTTCGCCGCCGGCGCGACGGTAAACTCCACGCGTCCGCGCACCGCCGTCCTGGTCGCGTTGCGGACGTTCGCTCGAATCCTGATCGTGCCAGTTTTCGACTCGGCGCGAGCGAACAAATCCTCCACGCGCACCGCCGGCACGGCGAGCAACTCCACCGAGCCGGTGATCCCGCCGTGGTTGTAGGCGTCGCCAGCGCGATAAGGAATCGAGCGCGCCTGCTTCGGCGTCTCCTTCAACACGATCCCGTCAATGCGCTCGTGCGTCGGGTTCAGCACGCGCACCGCGATCAGGTTCTTCGCACCAGCTCGAATCGTGTCGGTCACGTCGAGCACAAACGACGTCTCGCCACCCTCGTGACCGCCCACGGATTTGCCGTTGATCCAAACCTCCGCGAAATAATCCACCGCCCAGAGCCGCAGCAAGCATCGTCCTTGCGGATACGAATTCTTCGGCGGCGTGAACTCCCGCCAATACCACGCCACGCCGTGATAGCCCGGGAAAGCGTCCTGGATGATCCACGGCACCTTCGTTGGCTGGGCCTCCTCCCGCGGTGCGGCAAACCACTTCGCCTCGCGCCCCTCGTTCTTCGGGTCCGTCGCAATCCGCCAGCCGTCGCCATCGAGTGAAATGACCGTCGGCGCTGCCCCGGCGGTGGGCACTTCCACGTAAAACAAGAGGACGAGGGCGGCGATCCAGAATGGTGACGAGATGGAGAATCCTTTCATGATGGGTCGCAGTGTGTGCTTCATAATCAGGCAGCCTGCCACGCGGCATGGAAAATGTCTCAACATCCCTTTCGGTTTGTTTTACATATCTTTCGAAAATCTCTAAACTTCCGGCCGCTGGCATATCGCATGAAAACACCCCTGGCCGCAAACATTGACTTCGACCACTTGGCGAACTCGCCGAAGTTCGCCGAGTTCACTGCCATCTTAAAAAAGCTGACCGGCGTGGTCATGGCCTTGAATGAGCCGGCGAGCGGGATCATCCGGCGTAAGTTCGAGGAAGGGGAAGACAACCCCGTGTGCAGATTGATTCGAGCCGACCGCATCGGGCTGCGCCGCTGCACTGTTTGCGACCGCCGGCATCACTCGCACGCGGTGGCATCGGGCAAGGCGCAACGATATGTCTGCCACGCGGGCTTCTGGGATATCGCAGTTCCCGTCTTCGTGTTTGGTCGCCACGTGGCCACCATCTCCAGCGGCCAACTCCTGCGCGAGCCGAAATCGCCCGCCGGGTTCCGACGGCTGCGGAAGCGGCTCGCGTGGCTGAAGATTCCCGACCGCGACCTGCGCGCCGCCTACGAGGGCGCCCCGCATCTGCCGCCGGAACAGATCACCTGTGTCATGCGCTTGCTGGAACTATTTGCCCGGCAGCTTTGCGAGAGCGCCCAGCGCATCCGCGACTTGCAGGCGCAATTGGAGCGAGTCGAGGTCCGTCGCGCGCGGGAGTTCGTTGAACGCGAGTTCCGCGACCCCGCGCTTGCGCTGGCCGAAGCCGCCAGCCACGCCGGCCTGTCTCCCGCCCATTTCTCGCACGTCTTTCGCCAGACGACGGGAACCGGTTTCATCCGTTTCATCCAAGCTCGTCGCGTCGCCGAGGCAAAGAAGCAACTCGCCGAAACCCAGAACTCCATCACCGACATCTGCTTCGCCTGCGGTTTCAACAGCCTGACCCATTTTAACCGTGTCTTCCGCGCCTTCGACCGCCTCAGCCCCACCCAGTATCGCGAGTCGGTCGCCTCGCAACATCGCGGTTAGCGGTTTCCTTGTCGTTCCGCCGCGTATTCTTGCTGGAGTCGCCCCCAGAACAGGCCTTTCGGCAAATGGCGGACTTGGCCGCGGTGGATGATGAGGTGATTGTTCTCGATGCAGTAACACGCAATGCGGTCGCTCTGCTCCGGCGTGACCAAGCCGGAGTAAACCGCAAAGAGCGAACCCCACACCGACGGCTGACGCCACTTCTCGCTCGCGGCGACGAACATGCCGAGGTTGTCGTCCCAGAGGCTTGCGAGAGATTTCTTCACGCGCTCGGCCTCGCGTCGCCACGAAGCGGCGCGGTCGCTATGGCCGGCGGAGTCGAACATCTCGGCGAGGTTCACGCAGGCGTCCCAGAACAACACGGAGTCAAACTGCTGATCGCCCACCAGCGGCACGGTGTCGAGGAAGCTGTAAGGCCGGAACAGCGTCGCTTCGGTGATCGTCACGAGGCCGTTGGCCGGATTGCGCGGCGTAAAGCGCATCGCCTTCTCCAGCGCGTCGGCTGTGCGGCGGAACGGGTCGAGGTCGCCGTGGAGCTTCCAGTATTGATGGCAGAGGATGACCATGAACGGCGACTGGTCCACCGAGCCGCTCTTGCTGAACGGCTTCGCCTCGCCGCCGGGCGAATAGACGCCCTTGCCGTCGGCACGCACGCGGTCGGGCATGCAACCGTCCTCGCGCTGCGCCGCCGCGAGGAACAAGTAGCCGTCGCGAATCTCCTCGCGTGTGAACGCCTCCGGGCAGCCTTCGATCATGTAACTCCAGTCGCGCACCCAGAATGCGCCGTAGCCGCCGGTCGCGTCGGGCGTGAAGATGCGCACGCCATCCTTGCCAACGCGCGAGCTGCCGCGCAGGACGCGCTTGGCCTGCTCGCGCAGCCATTTCTCGGCGCCATCGAACTTCTTCGCCAACTCCGGCGGTGAAAGCTTGCCCGTCGCTCCGAGTGCCGTCCGCAGCCGCTTCGCGCCCGCCAGCGGCATCGCGGCACTGGCGCAATAGTCACGCACGCCGCATTTCTTCGACGCGTTGTCGTTGACCCATTCGTTGATGTCCTTGCGCGCTTGGAAATCCTCCACCGCGTCGCAGAATGCCGCCGCCGCGCGAGCCGGGTCGGCGCGCATCAGCGTCTCCATCAGCCACGGCAACGGCGTCGCCCAGTAGCCGCCGTTCTGGTAGGTGCCATCGTCACGCGACGGCTTCCACGGCGTCGCAGGCGACGGCGTCTGCGCGAGCGGCGGCACGAGCGGCACGGGTTGGTTCCATGTCCGCTCGCCGTCATAGACCGCCGTGAAGAGATGCGTGAGCTTGCCGTCCTCGATCAGAAACCACGGACGCTCGCGACGGACCGGATGGAATTCCGTGCCGTCGGTCCAGCGGATCGTGTGATCGTAGGCAGCGGGCTGCGCTGTCGGCCGCCAAGCAGCGACGCCGTCGGGCGAGCAGAGATGCGCGCCCCATCGTTCGTGGCCGGTGACGCTGCCGGCGTTGTCCTCGCAGACGACGTGATACGCGCCGGCGTGTTTGAAGAAGAAGAAATCCTCCAGCCGCGCCGCGGGCCAGACGCCGTCGTTGGCCACCGTGTAAGGCCCCTCGAACGAGCGCGCGACCGAGATGATCACGCGCAGGTTGACCGTGCGCCAGAACAGCCTGACGCTGCCGTCCGGTTCGAAACACGCCGCAGGATTGTTCGCGTCGGCGGCAAGACCGAGGTCGAGCGGCTTGTCGCGGCGCGTCCACGGGCCGGTGACGCTCGGCGCAGTGGCGATGCCGATCTGCCGGTAACGCGAGCCGATGGCGGAAGCGTTGTAGTAGAGCACGAACGTGTCGCCGACCTTGTAGATGGCGGGATTATGCGCCATGCCGCTGTCCCACTTGTCCGGATCGCGCTTGCCGACGACGACCTCCGCAAACTTGTAAGGCCCCTCTGGCCGTGATGCGACGGCCCGGACGATCTCCGAGTTCTGGCGATAGCCTTCGGGGAACTTCGTCTCCACCGGCCAGCGCGACGCGAACATGTGATACTGGTCGCCAACCTTGATGACCGAGCCGCACCAAACGAAGTAGCCGTCCATTGCGAAGCCGGTTCCCTTGGCGACGGGACGGATGCGGTCGGCGATGGACAATTCGCTGGCGCTGGCATCGGCAAGCGTCAGCATTAGCAGAGGCAGGACAACTTTTGGTAGATTCATTGCGAGACGAGCTTGTTGAGCCACGTGCGGAGCTTCGTGCGCGCTTCGCAGGGGCGGAGCGCCCACGCGTCGCTGTGGTTGCGGAAACCGGTCGAGACGAAGACAAAATCTCCTCCCGGCATCTCTGCGGCGAGATAACGGCGCGTTTCCTCGGCACCGGCGCCTTCATGGCAGATGAACTGCGGCCGCGAGCCGAGCCGTTTCAACCGCGCCAGCGCCGAGGCGAGATCAGCGCCGGGATAGGGCCACTGTGTCCGCACGCCGTCGTAGTGGCTGTAGGGCACAAACCCGCACCAGAGCTTCGCCGTCGCGTCGTCGTGCAGGCCGAGGAAGTTGCAGGCGATGGCGCCGCGCGAGAAACCGCAAAGGACGACGCGCTGCGGGTCGCCGCCGTATTCGCGGCAGACCCACGGCACGGCCTCGCGGCAGTATTTCAGCGTCGGCTCGGCGTTGTAGGTTGGCTTGTCGCCCCACCAAGTGATGGCGATGTCGTTGCCGGCGTCGTTGAGATACGGCAGGCAAAGCCAGATGAAACCCTTACCCGCCGACATGCCGTAGCCTAGCTTGCTGCCCTCAGGATGGCCGGTGCTGACGTCGCCGAACTTGTTCCTGTAATTGCCGTTGCCGGCATACTCGACGATGACCGGATAGCGCCGCGACGGTTGCCAGTCTTTAGGCAGATACAACACGTGATACACCGCTGTTTGATGCCACGCCGGCAATGTCTGCTTCACGCGCAGGCCCGAACCCGGCGCGGCGTCCGTCAACGGCGGAACCTCCAAGTCCGTCGGCACGCTGGAAATATCCGGGAAGTCGTTGCTTTCGGCAGCCGGGCAGGAAGACGCGATGGCCGACAAACCCAAGATCAACAACCGCATGGCTGTCTTCATCATACTCACTCCACTGGCCCCGGTCGCGCGATCTGCGGGGCGGTCTTGATCTTCGGGCGGATGGCGAGCCACTCGACGCCTTGGAAAACCGGGTCGTCTTCCGCGCGCACTTCCTCGTCGCCGCGATAGGGACACATCGTGTCCACCCAACAGATGAGACGCTGGAGACTCACGTCGTCCACACGGACATCGTGGTGTTTGCCGCTGGAGACTAATTCGATGAGCCGGCTGCGATACGAGAGGCGCGCCATCGGCTCTGGCGTGCGATACGCCACCGGGTCAACCTTCTCGTAGGCTTCCACCATGATCGTGTCGGCAATGCCGAAGCCAGGCGGGCAGACCTTCGGCGGCTCGTAGGCTTTGCCCCACGTCGGCTTGCCGATGAGCGTGAAATACGTCTCGTCCCAATCGAGGAAGCCTGGCCGGAAGGTGAAGTCGAGCGTCTTGCGCGCCTCGCCGTCGCCTTCGTGGCAGCGGGCGCAGTATTTGTCGAGCACGGGCCGGACATAGCGCGTGTAGCTGACGGTCGTGTCGCTCCACGGCGGCGGCGTGATGGCGCGTGGCGTGCGGGCCAACGCGGGCGCTTTGCCGGCGGGAGCTTTGCTGTGCGACTCGTGGCAGCCGAGACAACCGCGATATTCGCCGGGCATAACATTGGCAAAGCTGCGCATCGTCTGCAACGCGCGCTGGCGTTCGTCGAGCAACTGGAAATGCAACGACATGCCCGCTGGCGCTTGGAACGCCACCGAACCGTCCGCCTCGATCGGCACGGTGCCGAGCACGCGCTTGACGCCCTCGCTCTGCACGGCGGAGACGACGGGGCCGGTTGAGAGGTGGGGTCGCTTGTGCCAATAGGTGTAGGTCTTCGGCTCGATGTGAATCACACGGAGGAACTTTGCCTTGCCCTGCAACTCGGCTGGCGCGCCCTGATAGACGTTGTTGCTGAAGATAACGCCGTGCTCCGGCTGCTGGCGGTCCTTTTTTGTCGGCCAAGCGACGCGGTCGGCGACGACCGGCGGCAACGGGCGCGCCTTCAGCGGCATCGCGTGGAAGATGTTGTTGGCGCCTTCGTAGATCAGTTCGCGGTTGCCGTCGGTGTCCATCAGGTATAGAGCGAACTTCTCGCCACGCTGCGCCGACACGATGAAGTCGCGCTCGCTGAGCGGATACGGCGAGTAGTAGGCCGTGAAATTGCCGCTGCGGTGGTAGCGCGGCGATTCCACGGGATCTACCGGGCCGTTGCCGCATTCGGGCCACATCACGTCGGCGGTGACCTTCGTGAGGCCGTGCGGGAAGTTGAAGCCTTTGTCGGGATCAATGATGCCGACCGAGCCGCTGAACCAGTTGTGATGCGCGCTGCCGGTCATCATCACGCGCCGGCTGCCGGGGATGGCGCGCGCGTCCTTGACCACGTCAGGCCAGACGCTCTGGTTGCCCCAAAACATCTGCACCTGCGTGCCGTCAGGATTCACGGTCCAAAGCTTCTGCGCGCGCCAGAGTGGCTTGTCGGTGTATTCCCAACGCGTATAGACGATGCGTCCGTCGTTCATCACCGACGGCAGGTAATCCGGCTCGTTGTTGCTGGAGATGAAGTAGATGTTGCCGCCGTCGCGGTCGCAGCGCGCGAGCACGAACGCGTTCGTCGGCGGCATGCAGCGCACGTAGGTGTGGCCGCGCGTCGTAGAGAACACGATGTGACCGTCCGGCGTGTAGATCGGATCGAGGTCATCAAATTCGCCGTCGGTGAGCTGGCGCAGCCCGGAGCCGTCGGCGTTGATCTCGTAGAGGTGAAATGATTTCTCGTTGTGCGGCTTGAAACAGAACACGATGCGTTTGCCGTCGAACGATACGTCCGGCCGCCAGAACGAGCCGTGGAGCGGCGACTGTGGCATGAGTCGCGCGAGCTTACCGTCCAGCCCGAGGCCGGTCAGCACAAGCAACCGCGCGCCCGGCACCGCCATGTAGCCGAGCCGGTGCCGCGTCTCGTGCTGCCATTCCTTGCCCGCGGGGAATGGCATGTCCGCAAAGACCAGCTTATCAAAGTCCAGCGCGGGATTCTTGAACATGATGAGGCGTTTGAGTTCGCGAACCTTGAAGTAAGTCGCTGTTGAAGCTTCCGCTTTCTCCAGTTCCGCCAGCTCCTTCGCCACGTCCGCGCCCAGACGCGCCGCCAGTTCCCTCGTCCATTTGATCTCATCCCGAATCCGCTCCGCTGTTGGTTTGCCGTCGGCTTGGAACAGCCAGTCGCGCTCCAACGCTTCGCGCGCTTCCGCCGCCGTGAGGTTGCGCGTCTCCGATGTCTGCGATGTCACGTAGGGAGCCACCGCTTCCTGCACTTGTGGGCGCCAGACGATGCGCTGGGCGGCATCGAACATCAGCTCGATCCATTCCGGCGAGAACTGCGCCGCCTCGCCTCGCGCCTTCAACGCCGCAAACTTCTTTTCGATCGCAGCCGCTTCATCCCACTTCCGTTGATCCTCCGCCGTCTGTTTCTTCCGCTGGGCATCGGTCAGCGGCTTGTATTCCGTCAGCATCTCCACCAGCCGGCCCGCCACTTCGAGATGAAACTCATTGCCTTTCGAGCGGAGATAGCTAGCCGGAGTGGCGAGTGTCCAAAGCTGGAACTGTTTGCACTCCTCCGAGTAGTCCGCCCGCAACCGCTGGAGCAATACCGCCGTCACTTTCGCGTCAAGCCGCACGCCTTTTTCGACGGCGTTGCGGCGCGTGCCGGCCAGCGTCTCGGCGAACGACTTGCCCGGCGCGTAGATCGCCTCGACCGCCGCCTGCGCCGTTCCCGACGAGCGCGCCAACGCCTCGACGCCGTTGCGGTAAAGCCGCCTGACTTCATCCCCCGTCAACGCGTCAGCGTAGATGCGCAGCTCGTCCATCTGGCCGCGGAAACATTCGCCGCCGTTGCTGGAGCCGATGCAGCCGCGCGCGGGACCACCAGCGACGATGCTGCCCGGCCGCGCCAACGCGCCGACCTGCGCGCCATCCAGATAAACGCGCATCACTTCCCCATCGAACACCGCCGCGGCATGGTGCCACAACCCGTCAGCCACCTGTGCCGGCTCGATCTTCGCGTCGCATTCGAAGTAACCGTTGATGTTGAGGCCGAGCGATAGGACACGGCCGTTCTCCTGGAACGAGAACAGCACGCGCCGCTCGCCGTCTTCCTTGCGGAAGATTTCATTGTAGTGATCAAACCCTGCCGGCTGCACCCACGCGCTGAGCGAAATCTTCGCCATCGCACCGAATGCCGGTTCCTCCCCGCAACGCAGAAGGTGCCTGCCCGTGAAGTTCAATCCGCCGTCGAACACTCCCGCCACGTGCTCGAATCCCGCCACTCCTCGCTCCGCCGTCGCATCACAACCGTTGCCGCTCGCGTCGCGGCACACGCCGCCCATCGTCTCGTCGAACGTCCAGTAAGCGACGAGCGGCTTGCCGAACTTGAGCGGTTCGGCGGGCGCGGCAGTCGTCACCGCGACCGATGTCAGGACACTGAGGATGATTTTCGTTGCCTTCATACTTCGGCTTTCGTCGGCTATCGCTAGTTCGTCTTCGGCGGCAGGATGTTCTTCGATACCGGTCCTTCTCGCAAGAGTTTGCTCAGTCGCGCCACGGTGGCGGCGTGCTTCGGGTCGGCGGCGAGGTTGCGCATCTCGTGCGGGTCGCTGTCGTGGTCGTAGAGCGCGGCGCCGCGTCGGCCTTCGTCCCACTCGGTGTAACGCCAGCGTTCGGTGCGGACGCTGCGGCCGATGAACCAGCCGCGCACCTGCACGGTGTAGGCGGGCCGGTCCCACGGTGCGTCGGGGTTGTCGAGCAACGGGCGGAGACTCGCGCCTTCGAGATGCTTCGGTCGCGGCAGGTTGCAGAGGTCGGCCAGCGTCGGATACATATCGAGGTATTGCACCGTGCGCGGCGAGGCGCGGCCGGCGGACTTGCGGCGCGGGTCGGCGATGATCATCGGCCCGTGCGCCGAGACCTCGAAGAGCGTGCCTTTGGCCCACATGCCTTTCTCGCTCAAGTGCCAGCCGTGGTCGCCCCATAGCACGATGATGGTGTTCTTGCTGAGGCCGAGCTTCTCCAACTCGTCGAGCACTCGGCCAAGCTGCGCGTCCATGTGGCTGGTGCAGGCGTAGTAGGCCCGCATCGCCTCGCGCGCTTCCGACACGCTGAATGGCCGCGCGCAGAACAGATCCATGTTGTGCCGGAACTCATCGCGCGGCACGCTAGGGATGACGCGCGGCTCGGTGTCGAAGTCCGGCGGCAGTTGCATCGCGGCGGGATCGTAGAGGTCGAAGAATTCCTTTGGCGCCTTCAGCGGCACGTGCGGCTTCAGGAAACCGACGGCGAGGAAGAACGGTTTGCCTGTGGCGGCCAGCTTCTGCATCGAGGCGATGGCCTTGTCGGCAAAGAGCGCGTCGGGGCCACGATCGTTTGCCGGCAGCGGCCCCATCTCGTTGGCCCAGGCATACTGCGCCGGGTTTTCGCAGACGAGGTTGCGGTAGGGCGAGTGATGCTTGTCCCAATACTCCGGATCCTCGGCCTGCTGGCGCGCGCGTTCCTCCGGCGTGAACCACGACGACTTCTTCCCCTTCGCCTTCGGTTCCGGCTTCGGCTCGCCCGGCTTCAGGCCGCGGTTCAGGGCGTGGTGAATCTTGCCGAACTGCTCCACCGTGAAGCCGTGCGTCGCGAAGAAATCCGGCAACGTCTGATGGCCATCGCCGAGCAAGAGCCACGTGTCGTTGTCGAGCACGCCCGTCGTGGTCGGATAACGCCCCGACAGCACGGACGACCGCGTCGGGTTGCACAGCGGATACTGGCAATAGGCGCGCTCGAACCGCACGCCCATCCGCGCGAGCCGGTCAAGGTTTGGTGTCTTCGCGACCGGATCGCCGTAGCAGCCGATACGGCAGTCGAGATCGTCGGAAATGATGAACAGGACGTTGGGTTTGGATTCGGCGGCGAACGAACATACCGCGGAGAAAAGAAGAGCACAAAGGATAAGGATCGTCTTCATATTGGATTCACTTATTCAACAGGCCACGGCCAAAATGGCGGTCGGCGAAGTTGAGGTATTGCTGCCAGTCGTAGGCGGTGATGTCGTGTTTGCCGGTGCGGAGGTGATAGCCGATGGTTCCGCCAACAGGCTTCTCGGGAGGGGGCATTTCTTTAACACCGAGTCCCGGCAACCCAAACAACTGATACACCGGCTCGGCGTGCAGCCCTGACAGGAATTCACCGCGCGGGTCGGCCCAACGGTCTTCGGTTGCGCTGGCGATATAGACCGGACGCGGGGCGATGAGCGCGATGAGTTGGTGCTGATCCACCGGGAGCGCCGCCTCGTTGTTGGCGAACCGGCGGTAGTTTTTGCAGAACCAAATCTCCGGTGAGTGAGTCACCGCCTCGCCGAATATCCGCCGCGCCAGGGCCGCGCCACCAGCGCCGGAATTGTTCGAGATGGCGATGGCAAACCGTTCGTCCTGCGCCGCCGCCCACAGCGCCGTCTTGCCCGTGCGCGAGTGGCCGACCACGGCGACCTTCTTCGCATCCACCGCGCCTTCGGTCTCCAGATAATCCAGCGCGCGGCTCAAACCCCAGGCCCAGGCACCGATGGTGCCGCAGTCGTCGTCCGCGCGATCCGCGCGGCCTGTTTTCTTCAACGCATACCCGCGCACACCAAGCCGCCAGGCATCGGGCTTTTGGAATGTGCCGGAGCCGTGCTTGTCCTGCTCGATGTCCGCGCCGGCGAAAGTGGCTACGGCATAACCGCGTTTCAAAATCATCTCCAAAGGCCAGCGGCTGGCGTTCTCGCCGCGCTTCGTCTTCGTGTCGCGTGAGGGCGTGATGCCGGGGTCGGCGTGAACTCCCTGATTGCCGTAGTTGAGGCTGAGAAAAACGGACACGGGTTTCGGGGTGGCATTGGGGATGAACAGCAGCAAATCAATCCGCGGCGCATTAGCCTCCGGGAACAACCGGATCGTCACCTGCTTCCGCGTTGCGAGTTCGTTGAGAGCTTTCGCATCGGTGTCCGTGACTTCGCAGCGCATCTTCGTGTTCAACTGCGGCGCGCGACCATAAACGTTCTCAACAAAGGCCTTCAGGATCTCCGGCCGCCGCTTCTCACACCACTGTTTCTCATCCACGACCCGCTGGCCGTCGAAACACACGAGTGGGTCCGGCAGCGTGTAGGCTGGCACCTTGGCTTCATCGTAGTTCGTATCCGCCGGCTCGGCGGCGTGCAGCGCGGCCAGCGGAGCGAGCAGCAGGGCGGCGAGGCTGAAGACGATGTGTTTCATGGTCTTGCTGAGCGAGTTGACGATTGGGGCACAGGAGCAAGTGCCGAGGCGCGTAGAACCTTGCTGAGGGCCTGGATGCGCTCTTCGTTTGGGACACCATCCGCGCCGAGCGTGGGGATGAGCCAGCCGCCTTCGTCGTTCTCGTTCCAGCCATAGATGATAATGGCGTTGCTCGGGTTGATGTCGCGATTCTGTTTGGTCCAGTCGAGCGCCTCGTGGATGTGCGCGGCGAGTTCATCGGGCGTGGCGGTCACGGCATCCATGAGCGGCTTTTGTTGCGCGGGCGGTGTGCGGTCTGGTGTCGCAGCGACCCCGGCGATCCACGGCGGCGGACGTTCGTTGCGCGGACGCGTGTCCCAGCCCGCGCTCGCAAAGGTGACGCTCGGGATGCGGAGCGCGCGGCATTTTTCCCAGCGGTCGCGCCGGATGAGCGCGCACTGCTCCGCATACGCGGGCTGCTCCATGCTGTAACTCCCACCCCGCGCGTAGGCGGACACCGCGTCAAAGCCAAGCGAAGCCATATCCTTTGCGTCAGTCTCCGGCCACCAGCCCATGAGCACCAGATAGGGCCGCTTGAGCCCGGCGGCGACGGCCGCATCCCCCAGTTCTTGCCATTCGCGTTTCCCGAGGCGCTTCGACTTGACGAAGAGGAACAACAACGGCCTTCCATCGAGCACGGTCTGGTAGTGCGGGTCTTTGAAATGCTCAATGAGCCGCGCCCAGCCACCCGTGCCCACGGCATCCATGCGCTGTCCCTCCTCGATGAAACAGTAACGCACGTCCTTCTTATCCTTCGCAGCGCGATAGCGTCGCAACGCGATGTCCATACTGGGGTCGTCCCAATAGTCAACAAAGGCCCAGTAGTTCAGCCCCGCAGCCGCCGCATAGGTGATTTCCTTTTCCAGAATCTCCTGCGAATCGCCGTTGATCCTGACCCTGCCCTCGCCGACCACGCGCGCAAACCACGGCAGCCGGTAGTGATACTTCGGCGGCCCCAGCGAGGCCTCCGTGTGCTTCACCGGCCCCGTTTCGCCATACCACGCATCCCACCGGATGGCCCCAACGATGGGCGGCGTGCTCTCGGCGGCATGCACCACGGCCAGCGAAGCCAGCAGTAGGCCGGTGAGAAGTGTTAGGGTGGGTTTCATGGATTGGGTGTCGTCATTGGGAGGATGCGCGTCAGCGACCTGCCGTCTTTCCGTATTTCTCAACCGCCGCCTTAAAGAACGCCATGCGGAGTTTGTTCTGCGCGTCACCGGGCGGCTGGCCGCGCTGGTGAATATCCATGCTCTCAATCATGAGGATCATCACAAGTTGATGGGTTGGGTCCACCCACATGACCGGACCGCGCGCGCCGTTGTGACCAAAGCTGCCAACGGCGGGACCTTCGTCGTTGCGTAGTTTGACGAACCATCCGAGGCCGATGCTGGGCTGCGGGTTCATGGGGACAGCGCTGAGTTCGACGGTGGTCATGCGCTTGAACGAGGCTTCGGACACGAGGCGTTTGCCGTGGCTCACGCCGTGACTGAGCATCATCTGGCCGAACTTCGCGAGGTCGGGCGCGGTCGAGAACAGGCCGCCCGCCGGCCACGCGTAGTGGTTCGGGTAGGCCCGGAGCGCGTCGCCGAGGTAGGTGCGCATCGGGAGCGGGGCGTGGGGGACGTTGGGCGGCTGATCAAGCCATGCCTTGTCGGGTTTGTTGGGCAGGTCTTCGAGCGCGGACTTTTCCTTGTTGAACCGCGATGTCATCGCGAGCCGCGCGGCCTGTTTTTCATCGGGCCAGAACGTGGTATCCGTCATGCCGAGCGGATCGAGGAGGCGCTGCTTCACGAAGTCGCCATACGTCATGCCGCTGACGACCTCGATGATGCGTCCGGCGGTGTTAATGCCGGAGTTGTTATACTCATATTTGGTGCCCGGCTCCCACTTCATCGGCGCGGCGCCATACTGCTCGGCGTCTTCCTTCAACACGTTGTTGCGTTTGATGGGTGGATCGTTCGGCCCGATGATGCCGCTGGTGTGCGTGAGCAGTTCCTTGATCGTCATCGGATGCTTCGACGGATGCGTTTTGGTTTTGTCCGTCGCATCGGTGACTTGCTGGCCCTTGAACTCGGGCAGATACTTCTCAACGGGATCGTCCACGTTCACCTTGCCGTCGTCCACGAGTGTCATCAGCGCCGTGGCCGTGAACGTCTTGGTAATCGAAGCGAGCCAGAACATCGTGTCCTCGCGCATCGGTGCCTTCGTGCTGAGGCTGGCAAATCCTACCGTCGCCAAGTCCAAAGCCTCGTCCTTGTTCGCGACCAGTGCCACCGCTCCAGCGATAACCTGATTGTCCACGAACGGCTGTAGTGCCGGAGCAAGAATCCCCCGTATAGAAGGCGACGGCGCATCGGCGGCGTGGAGCGCGGCCAGCGGAATCAACAGGAGGGCGGTGAGGAGAGTGAGGGTGTGTTTCATGGTTTGCCGCTGATCTTCAGCTTTCGGAACTCCAGCGCGCCGGTTTTCTCGCCTTCGGGACCGCCGGAGTCGCCACCGAGGCCGAAGGTGAGTTTGTTTTCGGCGATGCAGGGGTTGTTCGCGGTGATGATCTTGTCGTTGACCGTTGCTGTGATCGTCGGGCCTTTGAATTCAATCTTCGCGCGATGCCATTCGCCGACGGCAAGTTTGGCTGGCTGTTTGACCAACTCGACAATCTCGCCTTTCTTCGGATGCGCGAGGATGCGGAGTTGGTCCTTGCCCATGACGACGTGGACGATGTGGCCGCGCTCCTGCGAGCCGTTGAAGATGATGCCGGCAAACGTCGCCTTGCCTTCGAGCCGGAACTCGCACTCCACCGTGCCGTCGCGTAGCGGGAAGCGGCGCATCTTCACCGGGCCGTGACGGCGCGGGCCGGATTCATAGCCGCGCAGGACGCCGTCTTTCGCCGTCCAAGTGCCGAGGCCCCAGAACCAATCTTTAGAGAGTTCGCCGTCGAACTTCTCTTCGAGCGCGACGCTCTTCACTACGACTGGCGCTGCTGGCGGTTTCGAGCCTTCGCCGGCGTCAAGTGTCGCAACCGGTGCGAGCAGCAAGGTGGTAAGAGAAAGGAGACAATTGTGGAGTTGGTTATTCATTTTATGGACCTCAAGAGGAAGATCGCCGCAGCGGGTTTCTGCCGCAGAGTGATGGCATAGCCGTTCATCAATTCACTGCCTGTCCGGACGGCTTTGCCGCCGTCGAGGTTCTCGATCTCGTAACGCTGCTTCGGGATAAGGCCGTGGAGTTTCACGGTGAGCGTGTCGTTCGCAGCGGCTGGGCGTCGGAAGGCTTGCACCACGCCCGCGCCGAGATCAGCGCGATGGAATTGCCAGGCGATCCATTGGTCCGTTGCCAGGGTGTAAGGTGTCAGCGGAAAGTAGTCGCCGAGCATGAGTGGCGCGATGCGGCGGACTTCTTCGTAGCCTCGTTTCACGTCAGCCCGCTTGCTCTCCAACTTGCTCCATTGATCGTTCATCACCATCCCGAAACCTGTCAGGTAGTAGCTGCGCACAGAGTAGCTATCGAGGAAGAAGGGAACGCCAGCCCCCTGCCACGGCAGCCACGATGAGAGGCCGTAGGTTTGTGCCTGGTTGCCTTCCCTCTGCAACGGAGCGTCGGCAAAAGACGTGACCGACCAATCACTGCGCAGCAACGGGACGGCGCGGCGCATGGTTTCCAAGTCGTTGCGCCGACCGCCGGAGGCGCAGGAATCAATGTGCAGGTTCGGATTCCGGCGTCGGAGTTCATCCCAAAAGGCGAGGTGGCCCTGCACATAAAGATTCTCGGTGATGCCCTGACGGTCGGCGGCATCGTTCTTCCGCCACGCCGTGCCGTGATGACCACCGTTCATGTCTTCGCGATACCAATCGAGTCCCTGGGACTTGACCATGCCGTCTATGTGATTGATCAGCCAGCGCAAGGCTTCCGGGTTGCCTTCGTTGAGCACCAAGCCGGCGCTGTTTCCCGGCATCAACCATTCGGGGTGATTCCTGCCGAGCCACGAATTCGGATCGCCGACACGCTCGGGTTCAAACCACAGAAGGAACTGCATGCCGTGCGCGCGCACCTTGTCGCTGAAGGGCTTGAACCCCTGCGGATACTTCGCGGGGTCGGGTTCCCACGTGCCGGTGTTAAGCCAAGTGTTGTTGGTAAACGGGCCGCCACTGCTCGGATACCAGGTTTTGCCACCTCCGGCATCACGCCAGCAAACGTCCGGTTTGATGCCCGCGTCGAGATACGCTTGCACATTCGGCCACGACGCAAGCGAACCCTCGACTTGGATTTGCGTGATAGGCGGCTGCGGTTTGCCGGCGATGCCCGGCAGGTTGTGCGCCAGATACCACGAGCGCCAGAGGTTCTGCGCGCGCACGACGTCATCTCCGTGCCAGAACAGCAGCGCAATCAACGGCGTGCGAATCTCCTCGCCGGGCTTCAGATACAAATGCGTGAGTTGCTGCCCGGCCTTGATCCGCACGCCGCGGTCGTGATCGCGTGTGAACGAAGCCTCCCACTGACCCGGCCAGCCCACGGCGATGATGATTCCGCCGCCCGGCTGCTGCAGGTTGAAATAAGGCCAGCCGTCGGGGCCATCGGATGATTTGCCCGACACCTTGTCGCCTGCGACCGGCGGCGAAAACCGCTTCGCCACATCAAGGCCAAGCGTGTGCGTGTAAGGCCGGAAACTCTCCGCCACACACGAGTCACCGCGAATGCCATGAAGCACAAACTCCCCATCCGCACCGCGCTCGAATCGCGCGTCCAGCCCCTGGATGTTCTCCAGCATCGGCGTGTTCTCTTTGCCGGTGTTCTTGAGGTAGATCGTCCACTCTACGGCGGGGAAGTCGGCGTATTCCACCACGACGCAGCGCACCTGCAACCCCGTCGTGTGATCGGCCCACGTGAGCGTGTGTTCACGGCGCTTCGCGTCCAATGCGCGAGTGGCCTTGGTCGCCTTCCATTCACCGAGCAACCTGCTCGATGGCTTTCCTTCATAAACGAAACTGAACGGCTTGCCCGTTTTGTCCGCCAGCAGAGCAGTCTTCAACCATTGTTTCGCTGTCGCGCACTCGCCGGATGTTGGCGTCGCCGACTCCGCCCGCCCGCCGAAACTCAGCGAGGCGAACAGCAGGGCGGCGAAGAGTGTGAATGTGTGTTTCATGACATGTGTATGGGGTGGTGATGATACGGTTTCCGCATCGCAAACGTCATGTTTCTACTCCGCGTGTTTCAAGTGATTCAGGATGTCCAGCGATTCCTTCTCGATGATCTCGCAGGCCCGCGTGGTGAGATAGGAATGCTCTCCAAACCAAGTTTCATAGCTGCCGCCTTCAAACGCCTTGGCCGTGGGCACGTAGCCATGAGCGCCGTTGGTCTGTTCCACGACCATCGTGTGTTTGAAGGGCGATTGCTTCTTGATGCTCATTCCGATCTCACAAAACAATTCGTCGGGATTGGTCACAATCGCGAAATCGTCGCCGATGCGGATGCCGGTGAAGAAGTATGGGTAGTTCGGCTTTTCCCGCTGTTTCATGTCGTTAAATGTCTTCTTGTAATGCTCGCGCTGTTTGGGCCACTTGAGAGCGATCTCCGCCTCCTTGAGTTCTGGATGCTCTCTTCCTGGCATCGCCATTTCCCGGCATTCAACCCCCAGCACAGGATTGGAGATAAACTCGAGCTGTCCAAGACACCGCATGATTTCCTCGCCGAGCTTTTCACCAAAGAGTTTCCTTCTTACGCTGTAGATTGGATTCACATCGCCGCATGCGCCCGTGAGGAAAAACGTGGGCACCTCATATCCCAAGTGTTTTTGGACATACTGTTGAACATCGCCGGGATAATCCGCAGAGACGCTGAGGTCGCGGGTATTGGCGGCGTGACAGGCGAAGTTATACACGACCCCCTTGTATCTCCCATCTTTGCCGATCACCGCCAGCACATCGAACTCGGGATCGGCAGGGCCTTCCGCCGGATATTTGTCAGCTTCCTCGGGAGCCAACTGCCACCGGTTCCAAGCTTTGCCATCTTTGATCACCCTTCGGCACTCGCTCACGCCCTCCGCCTTGCCTTTCGAGGTTCCGAGCCTGCATGGCGTGAGATCGCGCGCAGCAATCGCCACCGCCTCGGCGATGGGCGTTACCAGTTGGTCTTTGTAATAGCTCCACAGCGGGCCGCGGTGAGTGTGAGAAGAGCAGATGATGACATTGCTGGCTGGTATGCCGGCAGTCTTCTCGATCTGCTGGCGCGCCTTCACCGCATGATCCACGGGGTATTTCAGCGTGTCCAAGGTGACAATCGCCACCTTCTGCCCTCCTGCCGAAAGAACCAACGCCCTCACATACAGGCGGGTGCTTACCGATGATGACTTCTTCGGAGTCGGCGAGCCTGCCAGCAAGACCGGCTCGGTGGGGGTGATGTCTACGCAGCCCACACCCGCATTGAGATAACCGTCGGATGCCGCCGCTACCAGCGGCGCGAGCAACAGCGCGACGAGGGTGATCGTGAAAGTGTGTTTCATCGTCGAGCTGTTTATGCCGGGTTCGTTTGATTCACCTTCACGCCCGCCTCCACGGCGGGGGCTGCTTCGGTTTCTCGGTCAGGAACTCAAGTCCGCCGCGGAGCTTGCCGGACTTGGTGAAGAACGGGTGGAAGCCTTCCTTGTTGATGCCGTTGCCGTCGTAGCGGTCGCGGCGGGTGGAGATGGCCTTGCCCTCGCGCAACGCCCAGCCCATCCAACCAAAGCCGGCGGCGGAGAGCAGTTCCGTGTAGAAGCGCGCGACCTCGGCCCGCGTGGCGTCGCTGAGGCTGCCGGGGATGCACTCGTTGACCATCAGCGGTTTGCCGTGCGCCTTGCGCATCGCGTGATAGCCGGCGATGAGGTTTTCGAGCGCGGCGCGCGTGTGAGCATACGGATGAGCGCAGAGCACGTCCATCAATGGCGCGAACGTCTCGATGTTCTTGCTGCTCATCGTGCCGATGGTGATGGGTTGCTTCGCGCCGCACGCGCGCACGGTCTCGGCGATCAGCTTCAGCCACGCGAACTCCTTTTTGTTCACGTCGCTGGTCTGGTCGTGCGCCTGCGGCTCGTTGCAGAGGTCCCAGATAAGCACGCGGTCGTCGCCTGCGAGCGGCGTGACTAGCGCGCGGACGTAGTCGAGCTGCGGTTTCCAGTCGCGAAAGAGCGTCTCGGTGTAGGTGCCGCCGTAGTCGAACTTCGAATCGTGCCAGCGGTTGAAGATGCACGGCATCGTCTTCATGCCGCACTCGGCGACGGCCTTCACCGCGTCGAGGAAGTTCGCCGTCACCTTCTCCGGATCGGCCATCCATGCGGTGAACTCAATCCAGAGCCGAATGCAGTTGGCGTGGACCTGCCGCGCGAGCGCGACCTCCTCGCGGAACCGCGCGCCGTCGTAGTTCCACCACGCGTCCTCGATGCGCGCGCCCCACGACGGCACGACGCTGAACCCGCGCAGCCAGCCGTAGTCGGGATAGATGTGGAGCGTGGGTTTCGTGGTGGCAGGCTGCTCTGGAGCGGCTTGAGTGTGCGCGACGCCGGCAGCACACGCGGCCACCGAGGCGACCACGCACAACGCATCGCGACGGCTCATGTTTTGATCTGTGTTGCTCATACAAGTCTCCGTTCCAACCGTTCGCTTCACATGAAGCCGAAGGCTCTGGACTGCTGTAGGAACTACAGCTTTCGACACGCTATCACGACATGACCAGTCGGAGAAAGCTGCGATGCTCGCAGCAGTCCATAGCCTTCGGCTTCATCGAAGTGTGCGTCCTCATCGGCCCGCCGCCGCGGTCCGCACAGGAGCGCCCTTGGCCAGATTGCCGACCTCAGCGTCGCTGAGCAAGCCGCTATAAATGCGCACATCGTCAAGCGACCCGTGGAAGTTATTGTCCGGGTTGCGTTCCCATGTGCTCCACGCGCCGAGGCGGAACGCGGCGAGGTCCAGCGGCACATCGGTGTCCAGCGGGATGTCGGTGTCCTTCCGGCCGTCCATGTAGAAGCGGATGTTGCCCCCGGCGCGCGAGTCGCAGACGACGGCGAGGTGGTGCCACTGGCCGTCGGCGAGCGAGCGCTTGGCGCGGCGGTGGAGCCAGTTCTTGTCGCCGCAGTTGATCGCAACGTTGGGCGTGCCGTCGCGCAGGAGGCTGAAGTGAAACGCCGATTGCTGCGCGGTGGTCGTGAACAGCAGCGGACTCCACGTGTTCTTCAACTCGCCCGCTTTGACCCACAGCGCGACGCTGAGTGTTTCGTGCGCGCCGAGCTTGCCCGCCTCGACGTAGCCGTTGCCGTCGAACTTCAGCGCCGCGCCGAGCTTCGCGTCGGGCGTCCGCGTGGCGCGGACGAGTTTCGCGTCGTGTTTGTTGCCGGAGGCGTCCTGCGCGGTCGCGCCGGTGCCTTCGTCGAAGCGCCACCACGCGAGCAGTTGCGCGGAGACGTGCGGCGGTCGCGCCGGTTCAGGCATGACGCCGCTCGCGCTGGCCAACGTCGGCACGGGACGGAAGTCGGGACGCTTCTGGTAGCGGATGTTCCGCCGGCCGAAGTAGGAGCCGTAGAACGGCGCGTTGGCGTCCACCCACGTGACAAGCTTGATGAATTCCTCGCGCGAGAGTTTCGCGTCGTAGTGGCCTTTGCGGAGCACGTCCACCAGCTTGCTTTGGTGCGAGCCGTAGGTGTAGGGCGGCACGGCCGGGGCGTGGGCCATCGAGCCGCCGACGGTGAAGTAGGGCGGCGGGTCTTTCATCCGCGGGCCAGTCCATTCCTGAATGAAGTTGACCATGCCTTTGGTGACGAGTTCCTCGTAGGAACGGTTGAAGTGCTCGGTCAGCGCGCTGGTGAGATTTAGCTTTGTCTTCGGGTCGCGTCCGTCGTGGCAGCGGACGCAATGTTTGTCGAGAGTCGGCTGCACATCGCTCGCGTAGTGGATCGGCCGCGGGGCCGCCTCGCCAGGCTGAGCCACTGGCTTGACGGGAGGCTGGCGCAGCGCCGCGAGCCGCCTCGGTTGCGGCGACTGGATGCGATGCTCGTGGCAGCCGATGCAGGAACGGTTCTCGCCGGGTTTCAAGTTGACGAAGGTCCGCATCTTCTGCACCTCCATGAAGTTCTCGTCGAGCGCCTGGAGGTAGATGCTCTTGTTGGCTGGCACGGTGAAATACGCCGAGCCATCCGCGTGGACCGGCACGATGCCATGGAGCACCGCGACCCAGATGTGCGTGTAGTAACTGATGGCAACCATCTGGCCGGGGAAACTGTCGCCCGCCTTGGCATCGCATTGCACCGACCACGGCCGCGGGATTTGTTCCATCACGCGCAACCACTTGACCGTGCCGGGCTTCACGCCGTCGAGGCCCTTGTGAACGTCGGCAACGACCAGCGTCGCTTCCTTCGCCGCGTCGGCCGATTCGGTCGGCGACGCGGACGCGACGACGGGCGGCTGCGGGCGCGGCTTCAGCAGCATCGGCTGCCAGCAGGAAATCTCCGGGTCGCGATAGACCTCGACGCGGTTGCCGAACGTGTCGAGCAGGTAGATGCCGTAGCCACGCTGATCGTTGTAGCGTTTGTCGGGGTTGCACGAGACGAGGAAGAACTTGTCCGAGAGCGGATACGGGTCGCAGTAGAACGGCCCATAGACATCCTCGCGCCACTGGCCGTTGCGGAACTGGTAGAGGCCGCGCAGCCCGCGCGTCTCGACGTTCGGCGTCAGCGAAGTCATCACCGCCGGCGTGCGCTTGTCTTTGTGCAGGTCCAGCAACACGATCGCGCCGACGGCGAGCGGTTCGTGGCCGCAGCCGGTGCAGACGACGAGGTCGGGCCGGCCGGGAATCTGCCGCCCCTGCACGAACGCGCCGGGGTTGGCGATGTTGTCGCCGTAGATTTCCTCCGAGCCGCTGCCGTCGGGCCGCATCGTCCAGAGCGGCTGGATCGCGGCGATGCCCTTATAGACATATTCCCAGCGGTTGTAGAGGATGCGGCCGTCCTCCAGCATCGTCGGGGTGAACTCGCTCAGCGCGCTCTGCGAAAGCGGCCGCATGTCGCTGCCGTCGGCGTTCATCCGGTAGAGGCACGTCGTGGTGAGCGAGTGGCCGCCGCAAAGCACGCTGCGCTCGCAACGCGACGACACGAACGCGATGCCGCCGTCGGCCAGATAACATGGATGCATGTCGTCGGTCCAATGCCCGTAGAGCGTCGGATCCTTCTTCATCTGGTCTGGCGAATACATCGCGTATTTCGCGATGCGCTCGTCCTCATCGGCGGGCGGCTTGGTGAGCTGGCGCAGACCGCGGCCATCGAGGCTGGTCTCGTAGATGCGATAGCCGGTTGGTTTCTGAGCGCGGTAGCCGAACACGATCTTGCGTGCGTCGGTCGAGAGGTCGTAGCGATCGAAGATGCCGCCCGCGAGCTGCGGCACGATCTCGCGCACGCGGCCGTCGGCGAGCGAGACTTCACAGATGTTGCCGCCCCACGCCGTCGGACCGTGGTAGTAGTCGTCGTAGTAATGCTGCGAGTCGTAGGTGTAGCGCTTCGTCACCAGCAGCGTCGCGCCGCGCAACAGCGGATTGGCGTCCACGAGCATCAAACGCCGGCTATGGTCAAGTTCGGTCAGCGCAACGCTCGCCGTCCGGAGGTTCAGCCCGCGCTCGCAATCATCAAGCTTCCGCAGAAACTCCACAGCGGGGTAATCCTTCGGGAACGACTTGCCGAGTTCCATCACCGCCAACCGCAGCTTGGCGATGTCCTTCCGCGCGGCGGCTAGATCCACGGCGGCGACGCATTGTTCGAGCGTGGCTGGCACGTCTGGCGCGACGTTCACCGACACCAGCAGTTCCTTCTCGAACCGCGTTTCCTTCGGGCACTCGAACCATCCGCCCGGTTGGAACCAGTTGACGTTCACCGCCTCCAGCAGCCGGTTGCTCGCGGGCGGGAAGTCTTTGCGCAGTTGTTCCCAGAACCGCGGCACCGGATCGGGCGAGGGGGTGAAGAAAAGCCGGAACAACTCGGGCCGCATATACGAGCGCAGCTCTATCCGCTCCTGCTGCAACCGCACCGCCAGCCGGTTCTCGCCTGCCACCAGCGGCAGATGGAGAAGGAACTGATTTCGCCGGTCGCCCTCCAACCTCATGCCAGTCCCGTAGCGTTTGTATTCGAGATGCGTCTCCTGCGCCGCAACCTGTTTGCCGTTCAGCCACACCTCCATCTTATCGCCGCCGCCGAAGCCGGCCGTCAGCGTCACGGCCTTCTTCGCCGTGATCGTCCGGCACACCAGCACCGTCTTCTGCGTCGAGTTGTCGCCCATGGTGGAAATGAACATCCCGTCTTTCCAATCCGCCCGCTTTGCCCAGACCGGTTTGCCATCTTTGCCTTTCGCCGCGAGGTCCACGCCCTTCTCCGGCGATGCGATCTCTCCCTCGGCCACAAACCACGGCCCACACGTCACCGCTAGGCGCACTGGCGTCTGTTCCGCGAGCCACGCCGCATACTTTGCCCGCGTCGCGACCATCGTTTCCGCCAGCGTCGCCTTGCGCTCGCAAAGGCCGGCCAAGCCGTCGGCGTCGGCTGCGACGACGGTCGTCACCAAAGTCACGCCGAGCAAGAGGCAAGAAACCAAGGAGCGGCGGTTTGCAACCGCTGCATCATTATCATCACCGGCGGTTGCAAACCGCCGCTCCTTGTCGTGTTTCATCTGTAGTTTCCTCCGTAAGTCGTCGTGGCCGTTTTCCCAGCGGATAGCTGATGATAGCCCGCCGTCTCGTGCTCGGTGCCGGTGGCGTCGCCCAAGGCAGAGGCGAGCGTCGGCACGGGACGGAAGTTCGGGTGGTCCTTGTAAACCAGATTCCGCCGGCCGAAGTAGGTGCCGTAGTAGGGGCCGTTCGCGTCGGCCCACGTGATAAGGCGGACCAACTCAGCCTGCGAGAGCTTCACGTCGTGATGCGGGCCGCGCGCGGCGGCGATGAACTTGCTGGCGTGCGAGCCGAGCGCGCGAGGCGGCAGCGGCACGACGTTCGTAAACTGCATCTGGCTGCCCTTCGGGCCGTAGAACTCGGTGATGTAGCTCAGCAGGTTCCGCTTCATGATGTTCTCGTAGGAACGGTTGAAAAACTGCGTCAGCGTGCCGGTCAGGTCGAGGCCGGCTTCGGGTTTCGTGTCACCGTGACAGCGCACGCAATGTTGGTCGAGCACCGGCTGCACGTCGCTGACGTAGTGAATCGTTCGCGGCACTGTTTCGCCCGGTTGCGGCGCGGGCGCGACGGCGAGCTTTGCCAGTGCCAGCAATCGCCCGCTGACGCGCGCTGCCGCCAGCCGGCCTTCGTGGCAACCGACGCAGCCGCGCGTCTCGCCGGGCTGAAGATTCACGAACGTCCGCATCCGTTGGATCTCCATGAAGTTCTCGTCGAGCGCCTGGAGGAAGATGTTGCGCCGCGCCGGCACGGTGAAGTGCGCCGAGCCGTCTTCATGCACAGGCACGACGCCGTGGTTCACCTTCACGAAGATGTGCGCGTAGAGGCTGATCGGCGCGTGCTGGCCAAGCGCGCTGTCATCCGGCCAAAAACGGTGTGCCGACCACGGCCGCGCGACTTGTTCGAGAACGCGCAGGTATTTCACCGAGCCGCGCGGCACGCCGTCGAGGCCGCGATAAACGTCGGTGAGCACCAAAGTAGCCGCGTCACTCCGTAACGCGGATGTGGATGATGGCGGCGCGTCACGGAGAGACGCGACTACGTTTGGCGTCAGCACGGGCGGCGTCGGGCGCGCGCGGAGCGGCATCGGCTGCCAGCAGGAAATCTGCGGGTCGCTGTGGATGCGCACGCGATTGCCGAACACGTCAATCAGCCACAGTCCATAAGCCGACGGATGGCCCCACGATTGGTCGGGGTTGCAGTTCACGAGGAAGTATTTTCCCGCGCCGGCGTTCGTCTCAGGATCGCTCAGCGGATACGGCTCGGAGAACAGCGGCCCCCTGTTGTCGGCGACCCACTGGCCGTTCCGCAGATGCGCGAACTTCTCGCCATACGCGCCGGTCTGCTCGCGGATCAGGTTGGAACTCGCCCGCGTGTCCGGCGTCAGTGAGCGGATTGGTTCCAGCGTGTGGACCGGCTTGTTGATGTCCACCAGCAGGATCGGCCCGACCGCGAACGGATGATGAAACGTGCCCGTGCAGACGAAGAGATTGTTCTGGCCGGGGATGGCGCGGCCGTGGATGAATACCATCGGATCCTCGATGTCGTCGCCGTAAATCTCGCAGCTCCCCGACCCGTCGGGCCGCATTGCCCAGAGCGCCTGCACGGCGATGACGCCCTTGTCCACGTATTCCCAACGCGTGTAGAGGATGCGTCCGTCGTTCATCACGCTCGGCGTGGACTCGCTGAGCGCGCCTTCGGAAAGCCGCCGCAAGTTCCTGCCGTCAGCGTCCACGCGATGGAGCAGGTTCACTGCGAGATCGTCACCTTGATCGCAAAGCACGCCGCGCTCGCAACGCGCCGACGCGAATACGATGCCGCCGTCGGGCAGATAGCACGGATGAAAATCGTCCGTCGTGTGGTAGTAGGGGCTTTTCGGATTGTGGAACCGCGCCACGCGTTGCGCCTCGTCGGGCGGATCGAACGTGAGTTGCCGCAAGCCCGGGCCATCCACGCGCGCCTCGTAGAGCCGAAACGCCTTGTCGGGCGCGCTCTTGTAGCCGAACACGACGCGCTGCCCGTCGAACGACAGGTCGCAGCGGTCGGTGATGCCGCCGCGCAGTTCCGGGAGCAGCTCGGTCACCTCGCCATCCGGCAGTGACAACACACACAGCCCGCCGCCGAACTTCGTCGCCCGCATGAACTCCGCGTAATACCACCCAGGCGTGTAGGTCTGGCGTTTCACGAACAGCAGCTTGCCGGGACTCAGCAACGGATTACCCGCCACCAGCGCGTCGAACTTCAACCGCTCGACCTCATTCGTGATCGCCGCCGTATCGGCGCGCCTGTGCAATTCTTCCCAGCGAGCACGAAAATCCTCCGCGCGGTAGCGGTTTGGAAACGAAGCTGCCAGATCGTCCATCGCCGCGCGCAAGGAGCCGAGTTGCTGGCGTGCGGGGATGTCGTCCGCCACGGCGTGCAAAGACGCCACAAGCAGCCAACTCAAGCCCAGCGAAACCAGCTTCGGGTTCATGGTGTCATTTACTGAATCTCTGGCATCGAGATCGGCTGGCCAGCGAGTTGTTTGGCCTGCTCGGCGGGATCGAATGAGCCGTAGAAGACGGCGTTGCAATCAATCCACGCCGCCAGCCGGCGCAGATCGCTGTCGCTGAGCTTCACGTCGTTATGGCCGGCGCGGAGCATCTTCATCAGCCGGCTGCCGAGCGCGCAATGCACGCCGCCAACGGGTGTCGTCTGAATCTGATTGCGCTGTGCAAACCGCGGCACCAGCGGGTCGGCGGGCGGTTGTTTGCGCTGCTTCGGATTCGGCGTCGGGTCGCCGCAGAGCGACACGTAGGACTTTGTGAAACCGCTTTGCGGCTCGCCGGTGAGGACGATGCCTTTCTTTGCCTCCGGGCCGCTGTGGCATTTCACGCAGTGCTTGTTGAGCACGGGCTGGATGACCTCGGCGAACGCAAACGGCCGGCCACCGAGTTCGCCCGGCTCGATGCGAGACGGCGGACGTTGCATCGCCAGCGGCACGCTGCGCGTCTTGGTCGGCGCGGACATGCGGTGTTCGTGGCAGCCAACGCAGGAGGTGCGCTCGCCCGGTTGGACGTAGGTCGTCGAGCGCATCGTCTGGTAGGCGAAACCGTGTTTGTCGAGTGCTTGGAACAGAATCGCTTTGTGGGCCGGCAACACGAACCGCGCCGAGCCGTCGGCCTCGATAGGCACCGTGCCAAGGATGGCGCGCGTGTTTTCCTCGCCTGCGATGCCAACGCGCGGCGAGTTGGCAAGCCATGTCGTCTTCGGGAAAATCTGGACGATGCGCAACTCTTTGATCGCGCCACGCGGCACGTCGCCGAGGCCCTGATAGATGTCGGTGACAAGCATCTCGCCGGTCGGCGCGTCAGCCGTCACCGTGCTGGGTAGCGCAGGCGGCATGGGCCGGGGTCGCAACGGAATCGGACTGGTGCAGCCGAGTTTCGCGTCACGGTAAAGCAATTCGCGGTTGCCGGCAGCGTCGAGCAGGTAGAGGCCAAGCGCGTTGTCGGGGTTCGGGTTCTTCGTGTGCTCGCCTTCGAAGATCAGCCTGGCGCGGCTGTAGGCGACGAGGAAATACTTCTCCGACAGCGGCCACGGCGAGGTGTAATACTCGGCGATTTGGTTGCTCTCCGCTTCGGGATACGGCCCCGGCGTGATGCGCGTGATGGCGTCCTGGCTGTTTGGATCCACCGACGGGTCGAGCACGCACACCGGTCCGCCGGTGACGGCGTGATGCGCCGACGCGACGAAAGCGATCTTGCGGCTGCCGGGAATCGCTTTCGCCTGGAACGTGCAGTGCGGCTTCGGCGTCGCGTTGCCCCAGACGGCGATGGGGTTGGTGCCGTCGGGGCGCGCGGACCAGAGGTTCTGGTGCGTGACGGCGTCGCGATCAATGTAGTCCCATCGCGCGAACAAAATCTCGCCGGTGTTTGAGACGGCCGGGAACCATTCGCTGACGTCGTTGAGCGAGAGGATGCGCAGGCCGCTGCCGTCGGCGTTCATCCGGTGCAGCGTGTAGCTATGCCAGCGGTTGCTGAAGTTTGGCCCGAAGCAGCGAGAGTAACTGCGCCGACGCGTCGAGACGAGCGCGATACCGCCATCGGGCAGATAGCACGGCATCATGTCGTCGTAGCGACCGCGCGTGAGCTGGCGCAGGCCGCTGCCGTCCACGTTGATCTCGTAGATGTGGAAGTAGCCGCTCTCGTCGCCCTGCTCGTTGACCGGCAGCGCCTTCGAGTCCGGCGGCTGCGGCGGGCAGGCGACGAACGAGAATGCGATGCGCTTGCCGTCGTAGGAGAGGCATGGCTCTAGATAGTTGCCGGCGGGCAGTTGCGAACTGACGATGTCGCGGACGGCGAGCGAGCCGCCGGCTTTTTCCAGCACGAACAATCCGCCGCCGGGCCGCTGCCGCCAGCCGAAGTATTGGCCGACGAGATGGCTGTAGCTCGGCTGCGCGCGCTTGCAGAAGAGTAGTTTGTCGAAGTCCAGCAGCGGATTGTTGAGCGCGATGTTGCGTTTGAGCAGGTGTGTCTGGAGGTAGAGGCAGCGCAACTGCACCAGGTCGGAGCAAGCTGAAGCTTGAACTCCAACCGCTGGCGCGTTGGCAGCGGCTTGTTGGAGTTCAGGCTTTAGCCTGTCTCCGAATTCCGCAGCGAGTTTTTGCGTCCGCTCGCAATGTTCCTTGATGGCGGCGACGTAGGACTGCGCCGCGTCGGTCAGCTTGTCGTCGCGCCACCATTCCTCCAGCGCCAGCAACAGCAGGTCGAGTTCGCTCTTTGGCGCGAGCGAAGGGGCGAGCCGCGCCAGTTCCTGCTTCAACTCGTTCGGGACCGGCACGAGCGGCTTGGCTGGCTGCGGCACCTCGCCCTTGCCGAGCGTCTCGTAGAACCAGTTGCCTTCGCCCTGTTTCTTCGTCGCGAAGCTCGCCGACGCCTGAAACCGCTGGCCGTCGGCATACGTGACGATGGGATCCCATCCGGTCGTGTCGCAAGCGATGCCGCCGCGTTTGTGGACGACGAACCGCAGCGCATCGCCTTTCTTCACATCGAGCGTCAGCTTCGGCTCGACGCCTTTGTCGTCTGTGCCTTCGATCTCCACTTTCCAGACTTCCCGCTCATTGTGGCGGATGGTCGCGCGAATGCCGTCGCCGGCAAGGTGCAGCTTGAAGACGCGCCCCGTTACCTTCACCCGCCCGTTACGCGGCGCGGTGAAACGGCGCACGCTCGGCGTGTTCTGGCCGGGGTGATGCCAGTCCTTGCCGACGCGCGTCCAGTTTGGCCCCGTCCAGAACGTCGAGCCATACCACTCGGCGTCGCGATAGGTGAGGAGCGTGGCGGGTTCGCCCGCTTGGCCGCAAGGCACTGGTGCTGCGGTGACGTGCAGTGCGGTGAGCGATTCGAGAAGCAGTGCGGCAAGGAGTGTCAGAATAGGTTTCATAGTGCGTTCGGTTGTCCCATTCGTTTGACTCATTTCTTCACTTCGACATCATAAACCTTCCGCCCGTCGGCCAGCGCTTGGCGGCGGTTCTGTTCGCGCTCGCGCAGGGCATGATACTTGGCTTGTCGTGTTTGATGCTCTTCGCACGGACGAAAACCCGGCATGTCCGCTTCGGGGTTCTGCCGCAACTCCTCCTGGCCGGCGCGGATGATCGCCAATGCCTCGCGATACGCTTCGCCCTGCTTGTCGAGCTTTCGCAGGCACGGGCTTAGCTCCGGGCGGTCAAACGTTATCCACAGGCGATGCGCCGCAGAGCCGGGATTGCCCCTGTCGTCGGCCAAACCACTGCTGGTCAATTCCCCCAAGCGTTTCAACTGCGCTTCCGAGATCGGCGCGCGCCCGGCCACGTTCGCCGGGTGCGAGCAGTCGTAGTCGGGATAATACGGGCCGCCGATATCTATCCACGTCACGATCCGGTCCATCTCTTCCGCCGACAGCGCGACCTTGTTGTGGCCGCGTTTCAGCAGTTCCACCAACTGGCTGCGATGCGAGCCGACGGCATACGCCGGGTTGATTGGCGCCAGCCCCAGCCCGACTGTGTTGAGCAACGCGCCTTCCTTGCCCCAGTTCCTGAACAGCTCGACATACGAGGCGTTGAACACCAGTTCCTTGTCGCCCGCCAACACCAGCTTCTCTCCCGCCGGCTTGCCGAAGTCGTGACAGTCCACGCAGTGTTTGTCCCAAATCGGCTGAATCTCCTTCAAGTAACCGAACGACCGCGCCGGGCCGTGCCAGCCAGCCAGCTTGCTGGGCGGACGCTGAAGCGCCAGCGTGCTTCTCCGCGGCGGACGTATCGCGAGGCGGTTGTCATGGCAACCGATGCACGCCTGCGTCTCGCCCGGCTGCGTTTGCGTGCCGGAACGCATCGTCGAGACCATCATCCCGTTGCGGTCGAGCAATTGGAAATAGACGAACCGTTCCGCCGGCACCTCGAAACTCGCCGAGCCGTCCGCCTCCACCGGCACCGTGCCCAGAATCCGCTTCACCTCAAACCCCGCCCACGAGATCGCCGGACGATTCAGCGTTTCGCCGATGCGCGATCCCACCGCGAACTGGGCGCAGCGCCAGAGCGGGTTGGTCCAGACGCGCTTCTCGACGGACTCCACCACGCGCAGGCTCGCCACATCGCCGCGCCGGACGCCCTGCATGTGCGTGCCTTGATAAACATCCGACACATACATCTTCCCCGTGACGCTCTTGTAATCGCGTCGCTCCGGCACCACCGGCGGACGCGGATGCGCCGCCAACGGCATCGGGTCGAAACATCCCGGCTTCTCCGTGTGCAGCAGAATCTCGTTGCCAAATGTGTCCACCAGATAAAGCCCCATCACCAGTTCGCTCACATCGGGCGAATGCTGGATTCTCTTGCCCGCAGGCACGGGCTTGAGGCTGCGTGACACTAGGAAATATTTCCCGCCCGTCCCGGTGCGCGGGTCAACCAACGGGAACGGATCCTCATAGCGTGACCTCAGAGGCACGAAGTGATCGCAGATGAACGCCGACACATTCGTGACCAACGACCGGGCGCTCGCCGGCCATATCTGCATCACCGCCTCCTCGCTGTCCAGCCCCTTGCTCCGGTCAACGATCGCCATCGCCCCCCACGGACGGTCGTGGCAGGAACCGAAGATGCAAACCACCTTGTCCGTGCCGGGGATGGCGCGCCCGTCGAACACCGCAGGCGGACTGGCCATGTTGTTTTTCCAGTGAATGGCGTGACCCGTCCCGTCCGGGTTCACCGTCCAAAGCCCCTGCGCGTCGCCGAAATTGCGGTCCACATATTCCCACCGGTAATACAACACCCGCCCATCCGGCATCAGGCTCGCGTGTCCCTCGAACAGCGTGCTCTTGCCGATCTGGTGGATGTTTGCGCCGTCGCTGTCCATGCGGTGGAGGTTCGCCATGATGTGCATGTTGCAGTGGCAGTATTTCGGCTCGCGCGTGCTGGAGAAGACGATCTTCCCGTCGGGCAGATACACTGGATCAATGTCCGTCGCGTCCCGTTCCGCCGTCAGCCGCCGCAGACTGCCAGGCACAACCGCCCAGCCCTTCTGCGGATCCACCTCCAACTCGTAGATCGAGTAGTTCTCATCGCGCGCCTTCCGCATCGAGAAGATGATCTTGCGGCCATCGAAATGCACCTCCGGGTCGCGCACCAAGCCTTCCGGACCGGGATCGAGCAGCACCGAAGTCCGTCCCGTGGCCGGGTCGAGAACCTTCAGCGCGCCGCCGGGCCGGTATTTGACGCAATTCGGCTCGCCCGTGTGGAAGATCGTCTCCGTATTGTGATGGTCCGGCAGATACTGCTCGCGCACCACAAACAGAATCGGCTGCGCCCGCAACAGCGGATTGGCCAGCGCAATCTCCCGCTGCAACGCCAGCATCTCATCGAGCGTCCCGCGCGATTGCGCCTGCTCCAGCCGCGCGAGAAACTCATCAGCCCGCGTGAACTTGTCAGGATACGACGCCCGCAGGTCGGCAATCATCGCCCGCAACGCCGATGGGTTCACAACGCTCGGCATCGCCGGCACCTTATCCGCTTTCACGCCCACCACCATCAGTTCAAGGGCGCAGACGAAGAGCATGAGGATGCGGTTCATCTATTGTCCTTCAACTGGGATTGAAACTCCGCGAACCGCCCGCCCTCGTAGCCGATGTCGCGCGAGATGCTCTCGGCACACGCGAGGATGGCTTGTTCCAACACGAATTGTTTCTTCGGGTGGGAAACGCTCACCAGTCCCGTCACGCCAAGGCCGGCCACCGGCTCGCCGTTGACGTCGAACACGGGCGCGCCGATGCAGAAGATGCCCAGCATATAGCCCTCGCGATCGTAGCCGAGGCCTGTGGCTCGTATTCGCGCGATCTCTTCGAACAGCCTCTCCTTGTCCGTGACCGTGTGCGGTGTGAGCGCCGCCAGCTTGCGCGGGAGCCGTCGGCGCGCCTCGTCCTCCGGCAGGAACGCCAGCACGGCCTTGCTGAACGCGCTCGCATGAATCTCCATCCGGCTGCCGGGCAACACCTGGATGAACGAACTGGCCGCGGGCGTCACGCAGTCGAGCACCAGCGCGTGATCTTCCTGCAACGTGTAAAGCTGCACCGTCTCACCCGATTGCTCGCACAGCCGATCCAAATGCAGCCGCGCGCGCCGCCGCAGATCGAAGCGCGCGTGAAGCTGCATGCCGAGCGTGAAGAACTTCGTGCCGAGCCGGTAACCGCCCGTTGGGTCGGCCTCGACATAACCACGTTCGGCCAGGCACTTCAGGATGCGGAAGACGCCGTTGGTGGAGATGCCCAGCTTGCGGGCCAGTTCGGTGATGCCGTAGCCGCGGTGGTTCTGCGCGAGATGCTCGACAATGTCGAGCATCTGCTCGACGGCAGGCACGGCGTATTTGTTCGCGGCGGGCGGGTGTTTGAAGCTCATATGGAGACGTTGGTGTGGTTTGATTAGCCAAACGTAGTTTGATTGTTAAAACGCACGTAGGCTACGCTACGGCCGCAAACCTCGTCAAGCGCCGAAACAACGAGCGGACAGGAAAAACGTGTCAGTGATGGAACAACTCGTCCCAAGTGTATTTCACAAACGACTCGTCGCACGCCGGGCGGTGGCGCGAAGCGTTGGCGATCCAGAGTGTCAGCGATGGCGGCGCGAAGATTACGTCGTGCAGGTTCGCGCGCATGGCGACGTTGCGGGTGATGATGCGCTGCATCTCCTCCGGGCCGATGCGGCCGTGCAACTCGCGCACGCGCTGGACCAACAGCTTGTAGCGTTTGCCCTCGCTCAGCAGCACCGCGTCTTCCACTGGCTCCGGCAGCAGCGGCACGGCCTCGGCAGGTTTGATGACCTGAAATGTCTCCGGCGTCGCCGCCACGCCGCGCGCGGTGCGGGACTTGCCGTCGCTGATGACGTAGTAATATTCGCATGTCCGCGGCCGGCGGCGCATGTAGTCGAGCGCCTGTTCCAGCGTGTCGCAGTTCTCCAGCGCGCCGCGCAACAGTTGGGCCATCGGCGTGCCGTCCCAGTTGCCTTCGCCGCGGCCGCCCATTTCACCGATGGCGACCTGCTTCTCGTTCATGCCGGTGACGCTGCCAATGAACCCGGCGTAGCCGACGTTGACGAACCGCCGCGCTCCTTCGCGCTCGATGGCCAGTCATGTAGTCGAGCACCCGCGCGTGCAGCAACGCGCCGCCGCGCGTCGCCTTGCCGAAGACGGCCACGCCGCTGCAATGGAAAAACTCCGGGAAGATGTTCGCCGCCTGCACCGTCGCCAGCGGCACGCCCGCACCATCGGCCACGCCGCGCATTTCCTCGAAATACTCCGGCGCGATGTGCAGCCGTTGCCGCTCGACCAGCTTCGTCGCCTCGTCGAGAAACCACCGGCCTTTTCCGATGGAGTAGTAGAATCCGACGCCGTAGATGACGCGCTCGCAAAGGCGCTTGATGTTCGGCGCGAGAAGTCGTCCGTGCTGGACGCCTATCTCGTAAGGTTTGCCGCGCAACCGCAACACGCGGCGGCCGTCCTTGATCTCCAGCGAGCCGTTGCCATCGCGGCGAAACGCGTCAGCCTCGCGCGGCACTTCGACGAGTTGGAGCGTCAGAATGCGGATCATTGCAGCGAGGCTCTTATCCATCTCGGTCGCCTCGACACGCACGGCTGTTCTTGGCGCGTCCGCCGAGCCGGCCGCCAACGCGGCATCCGCCAGCGGTTCGCGTCGGAAAGTCACCAGCCATTTCTGATAGCGAACCTCACGCGGCAGTCCGTCGCTGCAAGCCACAGCCACCCGCCCACCGTGGAAGTGGACGTCCCAGCATCGTTCTCCCTGCGCGTCCCACACGATGACGTAAGGTTGATACCACAGCCCGGCCAGCAGCCGCCCCCACAGCGACAACTTCGGCAGCGCGTCCGCGACACCCGCCAGCGCACGCCGGCTCTCCGTCAGGTCGCTGGCCGCGCCGGCGAAGTGTGCCTTAGTCATGGCGGCGGTGATGTGCGTTTCAGCGCCGGAAGTCAGCTCGAACGGGTGATTGTCGTAGTTAACCGTCAGCCGAAACGCCGGCGAATCGGCCCGCGAGAACAACCCCGCCGTGCCGAGCGTGCGCGCTTTCGGCGACAGCTCGTGGACTTCCATCTGGACCTGCTGGCCGCGCAGCCGCTCCGGTTCCCGCAGCAATGCGGCGATGTTGTCGTAGCTCGACCAAAGAATCCAATTCGCAGTCGCCCAATCAAGAATGATCGCGCTCAACCCGACAACCGTGAAGATGGTGATTCGACGTCTCATGTCGAACTGCGCACGACAGCGCGTGGCGGTCATTCCTTCTTCATCACATGAATACCAGCAAACGGCTGGAACAGATCCAACGGTTGCGGCAACCAGACGCGCAGTGTGGAGTCTTCTTTCCACGTGTGGCCGGACGAAGCGTAGTCGCAGAAACGCAGCATCATCTTCTTGCCGGCGGCGTCAAACGGCACGTCCAGCGCCATCTGCACGCCCTTGGCTTTGACGACGGTGGCTTTGACAACGCCGCTCGCGTCCGCCACGACCACGCCATTGCCGGCGGCTGGTTTGGTGACACGCTTGTCCAGCGCGAACACCACCGGGCCGCGCGTGATCGCCACGCGTCCAGAACCACCGGGGTCTTTCTCGCAGCGCACCGCGAAGTCGAGCGTCAGCCGAACCTTGTCGCCGTTCTTCCAAGTTCGCGTCAACCGCGCGTAGCTGCCGGGCTTGATGTCGCTGATGGTTTTGCCGTTTACTGTAAGCTTCGTCGCGCGGCTCCAAGCCGGGATGCGCAGGCTCAGTGTGAACTCTTTCGCCGCAGTCGGGCGCACCGTGATGTCCACCACGTTGGCGCGCGGGTAGTCGGACTTGATGTCGAGTTGCGCCTCCTCGAACTTCACCGTCGCCGGTTCATAGAAGTTCACGACCGGGCCGCTGCTGCCCCGCATTACCGCCAGCGCCGGCAGCAGGTTCAGCCCGCGCGGGCCGCTCGCCACGCAGCAGTTCTGGTGCATCTTGCAATGCTCCGGCGCCGGCTCGCGCCGGCCTTCGAGTGCGCTGAAGTGAGACCACCACGTCCCGTCGTCCTTCTGCGTGGCCAGGAGCGAGTTGAGGGCGCTGCGTTCGATCTCGTCGGCATAGAGCGGGTCGCCGGTCAGCCGCAGCAGTTGCGTGGCGAACTTCATCCACGTCACCGTCACACAGGTCTCCATCCATTCAGTCAATGGCTCTGCCTGTCGCATGCGGCCGTTGCACCATCGCTCCCAGCTCGAACCGGAACCGAGGATGGTGATCTCGGTGTCGCGGATGTTGGCGAAGACCTTGCGCGCGGCCTCCAGATACTTCGGCTCGCCGGTGACGCGATGCAGTTCAACCAAGCCTTCGTAGCAAGACATCATCTCATAGGATTTGGATGACCCCCAGCTCATGTAGCCTTTCTTGGTCGGGTCAGGGCCGGGGAACATCTTGAACACAGCGATGCCGTCGAGCGCCTTGCGGACGAGGTCGGGGCCTTTGGGACCTTCCCATGCGCGGACGATGTATTTGACAAAGTCGAGGTAACGCCGCTCGCCGGTGCGGCGGTGGAGCAACACCATCGGCTCCATGATGCTGCTGGCGGCCATGCCGGTCCACCAACCGTTGGTAGCGATATCGGCCTTGCCCGGCCCGAAGAAGCTCAGCACGCGGTCGGCGTGCTTGCGCGCAGCGTCGAGCGCCTTCGCGTCGCCGGTCAGGTCGTGGTAGGCGAGCAGGCCGAGCAGCGTGTATTTACGGCCCCATGTGTCCCAGTTGGTGAACTCGTTCGCCGCCTTGTAGGTCGTGATGCCACCGTCGGGCGTCTGCGTCGCGATGAGGCCCTTCACCGCCTCGTCGAGGATGGCACGCAGCTTCGGGTCACCGTCGTAGCGATACGCGAGCGCGACGGACGTAAACCACTTCCCCCAAAACTCGCCGCGCCACATCCGGTCTTCCTCGCGCACGGCGAACGGGTTGATGAGATCGGGCAGGCTCTGGGCGAATATCCGCCCCGTCTTGCAGGTCGCCATCGCCTCGCCAATCCAGCCGTGGAAGTTCACGCTGCCCGGCGGCGCAAACGCAAGCGCGTCGGTGACCTTCGGCGTAATCTTATCCTCGGCGTTCGCGGTGAACGCCAGCAACGCCAGCGCAACGCCGGCAACACTCTTCAGCTTGTGCATGTTTTTATTTCCTTTCCGCGGGCCGATTCCGGCCGCGAATCAATGGTTCTTTTCCAGCAACATCCCATCGGCGCGCCGGACGGTCGTGATGGAATGCGGTGCCAGCTCCAACGTCAAGACTTTCGCGGGCGGCGTCGGACCCGGAACGCCGTCGAAATCAGAAGGATTCAACCGCACGCGCTTCGTGACCGTATGATCGGTTTCATTAAGAAACAGCATCTTGGTTTGTAGCACGGCGGCCAACACTCCATCGAACTCCGTGTCCACCGGTGGTTGGATGGGCGCGCCATCGCTATAGATCAAGTGCGCCACGGCGTCGCGGAACGCCGCGTCCTCCTCACGGCCGAACGGGAAGAACACGACCCTGCCCTTGCCAACGCGACGCGTGAGGTCGCGAGTCAGCCGATGTGCGTCAAGCCGGACAGCCGGCGGTGGCAGCGCGTCCGCCGCGCCCACGCCGCTCTGCGCCAGTTCGATGCGGTCCACCCAAATGCCAAGCAATCGTGAGTCCTTGCTGCCCGGAATGCGCTCGGAAGGTCGCCATGTTGGCGAAACAATGATGAAGACGGTGCGACGGTGACCGGCCAGCAGACTCACCGGGACGCTGACCCTCGCTGAACTGTTCGTAAATCGCAGTTCGCCGGCGTCGTGCCCGTTGACGAGCAAACGCGGCTGTGTTTCGCCACGGGCGTGTTGTTCGGCGAATACAGTCACTGTCAACCCCTTCTCCGGGTTCACCGCCACGCGAAACGTCGCCCGTTCCTTCGTCCAGCGACGCGAACCGCTGCCTTTGCCCTCGCGATTCCACCAGCCTTCGCCGAGAAACGCGTCATCGCCGTCCGCACCGATGTCCAGCGACATCCGCGGCGGTGCCTCGTTCGCAGCCACGAGCAGGGAGTCGTCACCGGCACGGGCGGCAAGCGGGCCGAGCCATTCGTGATACGTTCGCGTGCCGCCGCCAATGTTGGCGATGGGGCCAAAGTTGCCAAGCAATAACGTTCCGCCGGCGCGAACCCATCGCGTGATGGCATTGAGTGTTTCCTGCTCCAGCCAGTTGCCCTCGAACATCACGAGCAGCCGATGGTCTTTGAGCGCGCCGTCACGCACGAGAGTCTCGTCAACAAGATCGTAGTCCGTGATGTCGCGGAGTGCGCCAGCCTGTTCGTAAAGGCGCAATGGCAGCCTTTGTTCGGGGCGCAGGCGGTGGTCGCTCGTCGGGAAGAAAAAAGCCACGCGAATCAGCGCGCGCTCGCCTTGGATCAACGACAGGTAACGCTCAAAGATATCCGTCGCTCCGAGGATGTTGCCGGGATAGTCGAAGTAAGCGGTCGACAGGTTGGAGGCGTCGTTGAAGATGCGACTGACTTCCTCATTGCGGTTCACGCCGGATGGCGGCTCGGTCAGCAGCTTTGCCCCGTAGAAGCGCGCCGGGGTTGAGAACCGCTTGTAGAAAAACGGCGGCAACTTGCCGTGCGTCGAGCGGACGATGATGCGGTTGCGCGCCGCCATGCGGACCACGCCGCTGTTGTCGAGGCCGAAGCGCACGTCTTCGCCACCGTAGCCGAGCTTGATCTGAATCGGTGTTGTCGGGAAGTGCTTGCGAATAACGGCGACGGCCTTGCGCGCAAACTCCGTTTGGCTGTCCGCATACCAGCCGATGAAATCGAGCCAGCGCCGTCGTGCGGCACCATCGTCGTTTTCCGGCGGATGCAGCGGCGGATAGTCGAGCGATGTCCAGTCGGAGAAGTGCGTGCCCCAGGCCCGATTGAGCGCATCGAGTGTGTGGTAGCGTTTCCGCGCTTGCTCGCGAAAGTTGGCCCGCGCATAACGGTCGCCGCACCAGAAGCCCGTGTGTTTGTGCTCCTGTGGCACAACCCACGCGCTCATGCCGACGGGAAAACCGACCTCGCCGTAATCGGCGGGCATGCTCGCGTGAATGTCCTGCACCTTGTCGCCAAACTCGTGCCGAAACTGCGCGTAGAACCGGTCGTAAACCGCCAGTGTGCCCGGCGCCCAGATGGAAGTTGAGTAGGTCGCCTGACCGTGCTCCATGCAGACGTAGGGCACGTAGTCCGGCGAGTCCACGAACCACTTCGGCGCGAAGTGCAGCCACGGATAGACGCCGTAGCGCATGCCGGCGGTGCGAATGAGTTCGCAGTTGCGCTGATAATAATGCCAATCTGGCCGATCTCGCTCCGGTTCCAACGCGCAAAACGTAATGTAGTCCTCGAAGCCGTTGACGCCCGCGTGGCGCAATCTGGCCAGTTGCTCCGCTGAATAGGATTTCGGCTCCGCGCCTTTGCAGCCGCCGATCGTCCAGCGCAGATATTCGACGCTCAGATTGCCCGTGAGCAGGTCGGGCATCTTCGACGCCGGTTCAGCCGCAGCGACGACGGCAGCGAGAAATAACGGGACAAGAATATTTATCGTCACTTTTTCAACAACACCGCGAAGTCGTGGTCGCTCGCGCCAAGATCGAGCGTTTCGCCGCACGCGATGTGACGCCGCTCATGCTTGCTGGTGTCTAGGTTCCAGATATCGGCGTGGAACTTGCCGACGAGATTCACCGTCACGCGCAACGCGGCGGGTTTGCGCTCACGCAGCCATTGTTTCCACAGATTCGGTTTCGTTGTTTCCCACAGCTTCACTCCGCCGAAGTTGCGGACATAGATGAGCGCCTCTGAATTGTCGACACGCACAAGTGAAGCGAGCTGGTAGCCGGACGAGATGGCGAAGTCGGCTGACGGTGGCTCCGGCGGCGCGAACTTGTCCACGCCGGCTCGCAGCGGATAGCCCGCAGCATCGTCGAGCGCGAAGTCGAAGTTCACGCCACGGTCGAGATAATGCCGCGAGTAGCGGCCCATCATCGCGTTGGCGGCAACGCCTTCGGGCGAGCGGAACCATTGGTCGCGGTCAAGCGGATGCGGCACGCAGATGGCGATGGCGGGGCGCTTGCGCTCGAACGTCGTCCAGTTCACCCGGCTTGCAATCTCGTTCGCGAGCCGGAACTCCGCCAGTTCGCTGCCGCGCGCGTTCCAAAAGAAGCAGCCGGGGTTGCCGTTGCAAAGCGAGAACCAGATGAGGTCGCGCATCGTCCAGCGGCGCGTCTCGCGGTCGGGGCCGTAGGAGAACTGATCGCCCGCCGACTCGCCGAGGAACGCCGGCTTGCCCATCCGCCCATAGCGCGTCAGCACGTCGGTTGCGAGACCGTAGTCCATCTCCGGCGAGGTCGTGCCGTGCGGATAGATGTGGTAGGTGTAGAAATCAAGCGTCGTCTTCGTCTTCCACCACGCGGGATCGGCCGTGTGCAGGCCGCCGCCGCCGTGGCTGACGCAGAGTGGTGTGTCCGGGTCCGCCGCGCGCACCGTCGCCATCGCGTGGTTGGCCCACGAGGCGGGACAGTTCACCATCTCGTTCTCCAGCTCGTAGCCGAACACGAGTGGATGGTTCTTCACGAGACCGATCAACTCGCGCGCGTAACGATCCTGGCAGGCGAGCACATCGGAATCCGTGTATTTGTCGGCGATGTCGCCGATGAGGTCGCCGTCGCGGATGAAACGCCGCTGGAACGCCGGCAGCGCACCGAGGTTTTCACCAGCAAACCACGGCAAGCACCACCGCTCCAGCGCGCCACGGTTGAAGTAGCACGGCTTTGTGTAATCCTCATGCAGCACCAGCAGGAACTTGAAACCGAATGGCCGCGCCAGGTCGAGGTAGTGCAAAAACGCCGCGAAGAGGCCGGGATTCACGCGCCCGCCGATGTCCACCGGTTCCATGCCGTTCTTGCGGTGCGTCCGCAGCATGAACCGCTGCGCCGTAACGCCGTTAGCCTTCAAGAACTTCAGCCACGCCACGACCTGTTCGTCGCTGGCGTCGGTGAACGAAAGGCGCCTGTCCCACTCGCCGTCTTCCGTCGGCAAGCCGACCCAATTCGCATAAAACCCACCGAGCGGCAGCCACGCTTTGCCCTCGGCCGCGAAGTAACCGTTGGACAGCAGTCGCACGCGATTCGGCCGCGTCCCAGCGGGCATCGTCGAGATCGGCGCCGATTTTCCAGCTAAACCCTCCGCATCTTTCACCGTTACGCACCCAACCCATTGTCGCGCCGGCTCGCCTCGAAACACGGTGCTTGTGCCTTTCACTGACAGCAGCTTGCCGCCCGCCGCGCTCCACTTGACCGCTCGGTCGCCGAGCGGCAGCGGATTGTCGAATTCGTCCGCCAAAGTCGCCGTTATAGGTAGCGGCGAGTCGCCCGGCTGCAACACACGCGGGCGCGCAGGTTCGACGACATAGTGATGCGGCGACCCCGGCTGGACTGGCACGACCACTTTCGCTGGGGACGCCGTGCTGAATTCCGCCGTCGCTTCCAACCGATCCGCCTCCGCTCTCGCGCGACGCGAAACGCGATAACGAAACACCGCCTCGCCCGCGCTGTCGGTCAGCGCCCGCCGCGCCTGGTCGTTTACAGGCAGCGATGACTTCGCTGGCTCCTTGTCGAGAACGCCGCCGGAACCGGTCGAGAGCGCGAGCAAGACCGGCTGCCCGCTCACTGCTTTCCCGTCCGCGTCGAACACGCACACCGTCACTGTTTGCGTCTTACCAGCGTGCGGCTGTGAATCCGCGAGCTTGACCGACACGCGCGCAGCCGGTTTGCTTGGAGTGCCGAGCACCTCGACCGCGCCGCGCGTCGCCTGTTGCAGCGGCGTCAGGCGAATCCAATCAATCTCGATGTGCGCCTTGATGTTGCTGGTGGGATCAATACGCAAGGCCGACAGCGTGCCGTGCCAGTTGGCCTCCCGGCGCAGGTCAATCCGCACCGTCTGCCAGTTCGTGCCGCGCACCCCAAACTCGTAATGTAGCAAGCTGTCGCGTCCTACAGGCCGGCCGTAGATGTCCCACTGCGCTCCCGCGACGCTTTGACGGATGCGCATCTCCAGCGTCGAGTAGCGATCCACGTTGATCCGCACCGCCGGCTGCTTCGGCGACTCCGCACCCCACATTCGGCCCCATATAAAATACGGATCCTGTTCCACATCCAGCTTCAGCACGCCGTCCTCGACTTTGCGGCGAATGAACTCAGGCCGGTTGCCCCAACTGGTGATACCAGCAAAGCCGCCGTCGTCGAAGTCCCACGCCTTGCCGAAAGTGTCCGTCGCGAAATCGGGAATCCGCAGTTTGCCAGCGCTGCCGGCAGGCGGGCGCTGGACGTTCGTTCCGAAGTAGAGCTGATAACTCCGTTCCTCGCCCGCCGCGATGGGACCATCGGCCCACTCCACACGCCCGTCCCGCACTTGGCACGGCACATAGCCGTGACCGGCTCGCACGAGCCGCAGTGATTGCGAATCCACGGTCGCGCAGACGCCCATCCGCGCGAGGTCCGCCGTGAAGTCGAGGGGCAACACGACAAACACCCGCTCGCGCGCCTGCTTCTCTTTCGGAATCGTAACAGCGACGCGATATGGTCGCTGCGCATCACCCCAATCGGTTGCTTGAGCTGAAATGGCCGGGAAGGAGATGGAAAGAACAATCAACAGGCTGAAGCGTCTGCGCATGAGTTTGCCTTCTGTTCTGGCCGGCGGCCGGCGAGGAGGATTAGTGCCGCCAGCGGATAGAGCACCGCTGTGAAAATGAAGATCGGCGCGAAGCCAAAAGCATCCACCACCGGCCCGGTGCCGAGGTTGGCAATGGTGGCCGCGATACCACCAACAGTGCCGGAGAGACCGACCACCGTTGCGATGACTGATGACGGGAACTGGTCGCTGATGTGGGCGAGGAAATTGCAAATCCAGAGACCGTGCGCCGCCATCAACACCGCCATCAACCCGATGGCCCACGCTGCCGAAGGCGTAACAATGACGAGGCCCGAAACTGGCGTTACCAGCGCGGCAATGACCAGCAACCACGTCCGGGTCTTGCGCGGTGACCAACCGCGGCGCACCAACAGGTCGGAGAGTTGGCCGCTGGCGATGTTGCTGATGCCGAGCGCGAGAAACGGAATCCACGTGTAGTTGCCGATTTCTTTTAGCGAGAAACCGCGCTCATCCGAGAGATACTTCGGAATCCAGAACATGTAGAAGTAGAACACGGGATCGAAGAAGAACCGCCCCGCCAAAATCCGCCAGACGCGAGCGTCGCTCAACAGTTGTCGCCAAGGCACTTGGTGAGTCGCGGTCTTCGGACCCGATGTCCGCTGCAACGAGACGGAATCGCGCCCGGAGGTCGTGATCCACCACGCCAGCACCCACGCGAAGCCCAGCAGGCCCGTCGTGAAAAACACCCCGCGCCAGCCGAACCACAGCGCCATCCACGCGGTCAACGGTGGTGCCACCACCGCGCCAAACGCCGAGCCACCGTTGGCGATGCCGATGGCCAGCGCGCGTTTCGCCGGCGGGAACCATTCGCACGCGCCCTTGGTAGACGCGGGAAAACAGCCGCCCTCGCCGAAACCGAGAAACAGCCGCGCCACACCCAAGCCAAGCGCACTCATCGCAAACCCGTGCGCGCCGCTTGCCGCCGACCAGACGGCAATGCATAGCGCCAGCCCCCAGCGCGTGCCAAGCTTGTCCACCAGCCACCCACCGGCTGTGAACATGATCATGTAGCTGAACGTGAACGCCGACACCACGCGCGAGTAGTCGGTGTTGTCCATCCTGAGTTCCTTCATCAGGCTCGGCGCGAGCACGGAAAGGACCTGACGGTCGAGGAAACTCAGCGCCGTGGCGAAGAACATCAACCAGCACAACGCCCACGCGTTCTTGGGGTAATTGTTCACGCCGAGCGCTCCTTCAATCCATACGCCACCTGCGCGTTCTTCCAGAACACCTTGTCGAGCGCAGCCTGGCCTTTCTCGGCAAAGTAGGTCATCGCGATCTTCTGCACGCGACCGAGCGGAGCGTTATACTCGCTCACAGGCCAGTTGCTGGCGTAAACCAGCCGGTTCGTGCCGAAAAGCTTCCACAGGATGTCGAGCACCGGCCGGTAGAAATCCACGTCGGTTGGTGCGTCGCCTTTGCGGCACTTGGTGCCTTCGACCAGCCCGGAGACCTTCATGAACACCTGCGGATGCGCCGCCAGCTTCTCCATCAGCCGCTGCCACTCCGCCCTCGGCTCCTTGCCCGTTACGTCGGCGCCGGCGGCGTGATTGATAATGAGCCGCAGGTTCGGCACGAGTTGCACAAGCCGGAGAGATGGCTCCACCCACGCCGTCGGGAAATGCACGTCGAAGCTCAGCCCAAGCTCGGCGACGGTCCGCATGTCATTGATGAACGCGCGTTCGCCGAGCAGCTTCTCAAACGAGCCGTCGCGGATGCGCACACCGCGGAAGACTGGATTTGCCGCAAACCGCTTCAACAGACCCGCGCACTCCGGTGTGCCGAGCGGCAGGTTGCCGACCAACCCGACGATGAACGGATCGCGGGCGGCGATGTCAAGAATCCACTGGTTGTCCTCGACCCACGTGCTGGCCTCGACAACGACCGTGCCATCCACCCGCTGTGGCACCGGCAACGCGCAGTAGTTTTTCGGCAACGTGGTCCGGTAAAGCAACGCGGCGTCCTTCGGCGGCCACGGCACGCCTTGCGGTCGCGCCGGGTCGTAGAAGTGCGTGTGGGTGTCTATGATTGTCACCGGCCTTGGCGCGGCCGTTTCCGCGCAGCAAACGGTGGCGGTCAGGCAGGCGGCGGCTTGGAGGAATTCGCGTCGGCTGGTGTTCATTCTATTCTTTCTCCAAATACGCCCGCAGCGCGGCGGGCATCGGGTGTTCGAGTTGAACGTGCTGCTGGCGCAAGGCGGCGCGCAGGCGGTCGGCGGGAACAGCGGGCAGGTCCACGTTCAGTTGCTTCGCCAGCGCCGCCGCGGTGCCGGCGGCCTGGCCCATCTGCATCATCGTGCGCGCGAGCCGGCAACTCGACGCAGCTAACGAAGTGAAACTCGCGGCACGGCAGGCCACGAGCAGGTTGCGGTAGCCTTTCGGAATCAGGCAGCGATAGGGGACCCCGTAAGGCTCGATCAGATCGCCGCGGTGCTTCGAATGGCCGCCGTGGGTGTCCATCATGTGGTCGGCGAGGCAAATGATATCAGGATGTTTCTGGCCACTTAGGCCGGCGAGAAGGTCGTTCTCGGTGAGAACGTATTCGCCAACGACGCGCCGCGACTCGCGCACGCCGAGCGCTGGAGCGATCCACGAGAGACGATAGCGGCGGAATTCTTCGATGCGCACCTGCCAATCATGCCAGTGCGCCCGGACGCGCCGCTGGCACTCGGCGTGGGCGGCGTTGTAGCCGAGCCTCATGAACTGATCGCCCTCCATCGTCGGCAACATGTTGATGTTGAGGTCGCCGTTGGGATAATGGTTCACGTGGGCGCCGGGGAAATTCTTGGTCCACCAGCATTTCGCCGATATGGCTTCGGGCAGCGGCTCGATACGCAGTTCTTTCACCGGTGTGGCACGGTAGATCAGCGTAACGCCATTGACCCGCCGCGTGGCGGTTTCGGGCGCGTCCGGCTCGTTGAACCGGTTGCGCGACTCCTGGCCGAACATCATCTGACATCCCGCCGCGGCGCAAACCGCGCCGTCGCCGGTCGAGTCCACGAAATACCGCGCGCAAAGCCGGGTGCCATTGGATAACTGGATCGAGCGGATATAGCCCTCGCTGGCGTCGGCGGCGACGAAGGCGGTATTGAGCAGGACGCGGCAATGGCCGGTCGCGTCGAGCAGGGCGCGCATCGTCTTGGTCATCGCCTCCGGCTCGAACGGCACGCCGTGCCAATGCTCGCGGCGGTAGGCCGGCGTGTTCTTGTCGCCTCGTGGAACGTAACGCTGAAGCGTGTCGAGGTAACGGCGCCCCGGATCGCTCACGGTCTCACCGCCGGGATAGCGGAAAGTTTCACGCTTGGGATCGAACGTGCCGCCGTGGCGGCCGAACGAGTAGATCGAGACGGCGTTCGGCAGGCGTTTGAGTTCTTTGTAGAGATCGAACGGAATGCCCGTGGTGCCGACGGCCATCTCCCAACAATTCACGCCTCCGCGCACCGACGAGCCGCCAAGACAATCGGCTTTCTCGACCAGCGCTACATCGAGTCCAAGCCGAGCCGCCGCCAGCGCCGCGCCAAACCCGCCACTGCCGCCGCCGATGACAGCCACGTCACAGTCATATTCGCCGGCGACTGCGATCAACAAAGATGCAAAGACGCTGCTGACAAGAAGAATCAGTTTGCGCCTACACATGATTTCCATTTCTCTTTTTCAACATTACTGCTTATCAAATCCGATGCCGCCACCATCTGATGAATCAAAAACTCCGAGCGAAACGTTTTTGTTATTTGCGAAGGTGAGTATGCGCACCACTCAACGGTCGCGCAAGCTCGGACGCCTTTTGCCTTCGTTTCTATTTGGCAAACTCCAATCGTGGCGAGCCGAGCAGTCCCACTGGCGTCAGCGATCCTTCAGTGGCCACGGCACGCCTTTTGATATGGCGATGCTGTGCAAGGTTCCGCAGTCGCAAGATTTTCTCTTTCTTGATTCGCCATTGTGCGGTTAAATACGCGTGTATTGGACGACTGCCTGTTTAGTAGAGTAGTCGCCCTGCAAAACTGAGTAGAAGGAACAGTGACAACAGAATCGTCCGCTTTAGCAGTCATCCATTCGAACCCCTCATCTCGCCCGCCCGCTCACCCGCTTGGCTCGCGCGCCCGCGTGCTGTTGACCAGTGTCTTTGGTCCGTATGCGCAGCACGACGAACACGGCAGCCGGCCAGACAAGCCGATGGAGCTTTACCACAGCCAGGTGACGCGCACCCAGGAGGCGTTTTCATTGCGGATGTTTCACCGTTCGTGGGGTTTGATGCTGATTCATGCCAACATCAACGCCGCGTGCGCGCTTCTGGATTTTCCAACCCTCGACCGCTTTGTCGAGGAGATTACGACCAACCGTTACGACATCGTTGGCATCAGCGCGATCATGCCCAACGTGGACAAGGTGCGGACAATGTGCGAACTGATCCGCCGCCACCTCCCGGCGGCGACCATCGTCGTTGGTGGCCATGTTGCCAATGTTTCCCAGATCGAGGAGCGGATAGATGCCGACCACATCGTCAAGGGCGAGGGTGTGACTTGGATGCGGCGCTTCTTGGGTGAGGATCCCGACCGACCGGTGCGCCATCCGCATATTGTTTCTGGCATCGCCCCTCGCACGATGGGTATCCGGCTCAGCGAAAAACCGGGCGACGTGGCGGCCACGTTGATTCCGTCGGTTGGCTGTCCGCTCGGCTGCAACTTCTGCGCGACCTCGGCAATGTTTGGCGGCAAAGGCAACGTCGTGCACTTCTATCGGACAGGGGACGAGCTGTTCGAAGTGATGTGCGAGTTGGAAAAGGCAATGGGCGTGCGGTCGTTCTTCGTCATGGACGAAAACTTCCTCCTGTATCGCCAGCGCGCGTTGCGGCTGCTAGACCTGATGATTGAGCGCGACAAATCGTGGTCGCTCTATGTGTTCAGTTCCGTGAACGTGCTCCGTTCCTACTCTATCGAGCAAATCGTTGGCTTGGGCATCTCATGGGTGTGGATGGGGCTGGAAGGCGAAAACTCGCGCTACACAAAGCTCCATGGGGCCGATACGCTCCAACTTATACGCACGCTGCAATCGCACGGCGTTCGCGTGCTCGGTTCGAGCATCATCGGTTTGGAGGAGCACACACCAGACAACATAGACGCGGTGATTGATTTCGCCGTCAACCATGACACCGAGTTTCACCAGTTCATGCTTTACTCGGCCAGCCCCGGCACGCCGCTCTACGCGGAACTGCAAGCCAGCGGCGCACTGTCGCACGGGTTCCCTGAAGCCGATCTCCACGGCCAGTTCAAGTTCAACTTCAAACATCCGCATATCCGAAACGGTGATGAGACGGAATTCCTGATCCGCGCGTTCCAACGCGACTTCGAAGTGAACGGGCCGAGCGTGGTGCGGATTGCGCGGACAGTCCTTCAAGGGTGGCGGCGATACAAGAACCATCCCGACCTGCGGATTCGCAACCGCTTTGCATGGGAAGCGCGCGATTTGCCGGTTGCCTACGCCGGCACTTTATGGGCGGCCCGGTCATGGTTTCGCTCGCAGCCCGTGCTGGCGGCGAAAATATCGCAAGTGCTGAACGACATCTATGAGGAGTGTGGTGTGAAAGCGCGGCTCGTGGCGCCGCTGGTGGGGCGTTACCTTCGCTTCATGTTGGGGCGCGAAGATCGTCGTCTGCGTCGCGGCTGGGCCTACGAACCGCCGTGCTTTTATGACCTGAACGAGGCCGCCTTCGCAAGCAAGCGGGCGTAAGCGGGATTCCTCATCATCGGATCCGAGGGTGAGCGTGGCGCTTGTCTTCAGACCGAAAACCGAAGTTGACCGCAGCGCCGGCATCTTCGCCGGCACAACTTCGGATTTCGGGTTCAAAATTTCCTGCTATCGTCCGGGGAACTCGAGCCGCACCGGGCCGAGCAGGCCCGACGTCATCAGCGGGTCTTTTGCCGAGAAGCCAAGGAACGCGCGCTTCGCAGGCTCGGGCAGGAACTTGACGTTGGTTTTGGTGATGCGCTTGTGCTCCGGCTGATCGGCGTCGCCAATGAGACGGTTGACCCATGTGTTGGTGACGGCGATCTCCAGGTCGTTCTTTCCCGGCTTCACCGCGCCGGTCAGTTCGACGGTCCACGGATCGGTCCAGACGATCCCGAGGTCCTTGCCGTTCAACCGAACTTCAGCGATGCACTTGACCTCGCCGAGCCGGAGCCGGACGGGACGCTTGGCTTGCTCGGCGGTCAACTCGAATGTCTTTCGATACGTCGCGGTGCCGGAGAAGAACTTGATGCCATCGTCAGGATGTGTGTCCCATGCGATGAGTTGCTCAAACTCCGCCGAAGCCGGTGCGCCGCGACCATGCTCAAAACTCACATGCCACGAACCGTTCAACGCCATCTCGACTGGCGGGGGCGGTGGTGCGGATTGTCGCGGCAAGTCGGCCGTGCGGAAGACAACGAAGATGGAACCGTTCTCAGGCAGCGTGAGAGTGACGGCGGTGCGCTCGTCATAGGTGAATCGCCAGTTGGTTGCGGCGGTGATCTTGCCAGTAACGGCGTCCCACAACTCCGGCTTCTTGTCCATCACGCGGAAGGTGCATTCCGCTGTGCCCTTGCCAGCGACGAAATAGATGTCGGTGTTGCCGTCGCGGCGGTGCGTGTAATCGAAGGGCCCCTCGAAATCGAGCAGGAGGCGCTTTGCGTCCATTGCTTCTGCCACGCTGGAGGGTTTCGCCCAAAGCGCGTCGGCGATGCGCACCACGTCTTTGTCCGATGTGGGATAGTTCGCAAGGCCGAGCGCGCGTAGTGGCTTGCGTTTGCCGAGCACGACGGCGGCGCTGCTGCCTCGGAGATTGGAGATCTTTCGGAGCACCGCGGGCGAGATCATTTCCTCATCGAGGTCCACCACCATCATGCGGTTGGTCATGCCGGGGGGAATCACAAGGTTGCCACCGCTGGGATACATGCGGTCCATCATCACTTCGGTCGAGAGCAGATCGTAGTTAAGTCCCTTCGGCAACCGCAGCGTCGCGCGCTCGCTCCAGTTGGTGCCGCGGCCCCAGTGCTGATACGGTTTGTCGCCGGTATACACACAGACATCCACCACAGGCACGCCCTGCCGCAGCATGAACTGGCAGCGACCGATATAATCGAGAAACGCTCGCGCCTGCGGGAACCACGTCACATTCGGGTTCAGATGCGTGCCGGCGAAATACTCGATGCCTGGTTTGCCGAACTCGGCCGGCGACGACGTGAAGGTGTGCCAGATGAAGTGGTTGACGCCGTCACAGAACGCGGTGTCCCCGAACGGCTTCAACACGGCGGGATACGCTGACCAGTGTTGGACCATGTGCGTGAACGCCTCGCTCGCCGCGAGCCGTTTGCCGTAGATGTGCGCGGCCATCGCCTGCGGACGGTTCATGTCGTGCGGATGTTTCGAAGGTTTGGGGCCGGTGAACCAGAACTCGCCCTGTGGCATGTCGTTGCGGCCGAGGAACGCGAGTTGGTCGGCTTCCGCAAATGCCGCGAGCTTGCGGTCCCACGGGCCGCCGGACTCGGAGTGCCATTTCAAATTCGCCTTGGTGCACAACGCCTGCATCTTCCCGTAGAAGTTGTCGCGGAAACAATCGCCCAGCGTCTTGTAGTAATCGCGCAGGAACCGCTCCGATTCCTCGGCCTTCTTCACGGTGAACCCTGCCAGCACTGGCAGCCACGAGCGCAATGGATAGCTGCGATACTTCACAAACTCTTTCTCCAACGCGAGCGTCCACGTCGGTGCAGCACCTTCCCAGCTCACACTGTAGAAATGTGTCAGCGTCTTGCCTGCGAGCGGCCCCACGTCTTCAAGGATCGCCTTGCCCATGCGGTTGTAATGGCCCTCAACCGCCTTCGGGTCGAGGACGTCCACGTCATACTCGTGGCCTTCCATCGTCATGTAGCCGAACCGCAGCAACGTCCAGCGCCCCTTCGGCACATCAATCGTGAGCTTGGCTTGCTTGTCCACTCTCGATGTGAAATCCACGACCTCGGTCACGACAGGTTGCGAGCCGAGCTTCGGCGACACGTCCTGCCATTTGTCAGAAAGCTTCGCCGCCGCGTCGTCATGCCGCACACCGATGACCCCCACGTCCCAGAATCGTTTTCCTTCCGGCTTCTTCAACTCGAAACTGAACTTCGGTCCTTTGATTTCTGTGGCCGTCCAGACGAGCTTCTTTGGCGCGTCATCGCCGACTTCCCACGGCCCCTTCAACGCGCCAGCGCAACTGCTGAGGTTGACGCTGACCTCCAGCCCCAGCTTGCCCGCCTTCTCAATAGCGAACTTCAGCATCTGCCGCCACTGCGGGCTCATGAAATCCATCTTGCTCGGCACCGGACCGATCAGGTCGTCGTGGTAGCCGCGCGCGTCGAACATCAACAGCCCGCCGATGCCGGCCTGCTTCATCGCTTCGAGGTCGCGCGTGATGGTCTTCTCGTCCACGTTGCCGTTGACCCACCACCAATACACCCACGGCTTGTCCGCGTCGGGGACGTTGCGGAAACTTTGGTCCAGACTGACCGGCTCGGCGGCCCACGACCACGCAGAGGTGCTCATAGCGAGAACAACAGCCAGCTTCAATGCAGTCATCTTCATCATTATTCGACTCCTCTCATCAAGATTTCGGGCCTGTCCGGCTCTGCTTGTCACCTTACCTTCTAACGCTAATTGACTGGCAATTGTCAATGATACTTCCGTTGGATAACCTGCCGCCCTGTATCAGAGGGACGCGGCTACTGCCCAATCACTGCGCATTCGATGCCGAGCACGTCGGCGAGTGTTTGAATTGTCGCGGCCTTGTGGCCGATACCAAGCGCGAAATGGTGCGTCGGGCCTTCCGCCACCCACCGCTTCAGGAACGTCCGCACGTCGGGCTTGAAATAGCCGTGTGTGTTCGTGTTGCCCGTCGGCGGGATCGGTCCGCGCACGCTCTCGCCCTCGGCGACGACAAACTTGAACTTCCCGTCGGCCTTCACGCCGATGCTGAGCATCGTGATCGGGCCTTCCTTGATGTTGAACTCCACGCTCGCACCGCTGCCCGGCTTGCCGTGGTATTTCAACAGGCTGCGCAACACCGGCTTCTTGTCGGCGATGTTGACGTGATGCGGCCCGTCGTGGCCCACCAGCACCGAACCGCGCTGAAAATCCACCGGATGGAACTCCGCAAAACTGCCGCCGATGTCGAGCCGGTCCATGATGAGCATCGCGATGCAGGTCTTGATGTCGAACTCGCCGCACATCGGGAACCCCGCGCCCGTCAGCAGCGAGTTGCCGACAATGAGGTTCGTCACCAGCTCGCGCATCGGCGTGCCGGCCTCGGCCTCATAGTAGTAAGCCAGCCCGTCCAGCTTCTTGTCGGCGATGAATTTCTCCAGCGCCACCGCCGCCTTCGCGGCGACGTGCAGGTCCTTGTCGGTGAGCTTCGTCGTGATCGGGTCCGACTTCGGGTCGGGTGTGTCGAAGAAGCCAAGAATCTCACGCTTCTTCGCCTCAATCTCCGCTGCGTGCTCGTCGCGGTAGTGGCGCAGAATCTCGTCCGGCTCGCACTGCACGACATGGCTGCCGAACGCCGCTGTCACCGCCGTCGGGTCGGTGTGCATGTCCAGCATCGCCTCCAGCACGTGGCCCATGTGGCCAATTCGAGCGCGGCGCAGGTCGTGCAACGCCTTTGCGATGCTGCACCATTCCGCCAGTTCCGCGTCCGCCACCGGATCGTCGTCGAGCGTGCCGAGAATTACGTCTGGCGCCTTGCGGCCCAGCCGAATCGCAACGCCTTGGAACTCCGGCACCGAACAAAAATCGTCGTTGCAGAGCTGCATGTAGGTCGAGGCGCGCTCGTAGTCCATCGCCTTAAGCGGCTGAAGTGCCACAAGCACCAGCGGCACATCCAGTCCGCGCAAAATCGCGCCGACAGTGGACGACGTGGCGTAGGTCACCATGTCCACGAACACGAGGTCGAGGTCGGCGGCCTTGAGCTTCGGCAGCAGTTCGCTAGCGCCAAGCGCATTGTCCACCATGCCGAAGTTCGTAACGGTAACGCCGTTCGCTTCAACCTTGCGCACAAGATGGTCGAGCTTGCGATGCATCTCGTCGAGCAGTCCGGGGAACTGCGGCCAATAGTTGTAGTGGCCGACACCAAAGATGCCGACCTTGGCGGTGAGTGGTTTTCGTCGGGGAATTTTCATGGGAGTGTCCTGCCGAATACACGTTTGATTGCTTCGAGATAGGCTGTGCCGGTTCGTTCTTCGGGCAGCAGGTAGCCGCCCTCGGTCCATTCGTTCCACGCGTTAAGCAGGACACCGAACGGCTTGCGCGAGTCGCGCTCCATGTGCCGGGCGGCATCGCGCAACAGTTCCTCGAAACGCTCCGGGGTGTTGCCGACGACGACCGGCCCGTAGGGATACTCCCACTTCTTGAATGGCCACGGCACGTCCGGACGACACCGCGGCGTAGAGTCCCATCCCATCGTCACTACCGGAAGATCCACCAGCGGCGAGGCCGTCATGTTGTTCCAATGCGCCCGGTGAGCGTCCATGACATCTTCGTAACGCTCGGTGAAGTCAGGTCGGACTTTCCGGGCGGTGTTGACGTTATATCGGCTGGTGCTGCGGAAGCCGGCTTGCTCCATCACGGCTGCTGCTGCGGGACTGGACACCATTGCGTTCCAATGCATTTGCGGCAGACCCGCCTTGCGCAGGCGGGCGTCTATTTCCTTGAACAGCGCGCGGGTCTCCTGCGGGCCGCCAAGTTGCTTCACAAATTTCTCCGACTCGAAGACGCTGAAGAAAAGGCCGCCGTTCACCCGCCAGTAGTTCGGCTGCCGGAAGTAGTGCGCAATGCAATAATCGATCACCCGGCCAAGGTCGCGTGGCGAGTGGCGAGACGGAAGCCAGACGGTCCGCGGCGCTCCGAACTCCGGACAGAACTGGTCGCGCCGGTCGTGATTAGCCCACATGAGGGCGAACTTCATGCGATTGCGGTTTGTAGCGCGCAGGAATCCTTTTTCCAACGCCTCCTCCATATTCTTGACGCCGCTATACCAATACCAGTCGTAGAGGAAGACGCTGATCCCATGGTCGGCGGCGAGGTTGATCTCGCGCGCAACCCATTTCGGGTCACTCTCATCGAAGCAGCCCCATAACGACTTCTTCGGCTGTTGATGACCAGGAAATCTTGGAACAGCCGCTTTCATTCCCTCCCATTCCGTCCAGCCGTCGCCTTTCCACGCGCTGCCGTGGTCATAGCTGTGCCAGTGAGGGTAATAAACCGCCATGACCTCCGGGCGTTTCGCACGAGTTTCTTGGGCTGACCCAACGTTCCAAGCCAAGCAAGCGACGGCCAACGTGATGATAAGGTGAGTGTTCATAGTTACCATGAGATCAATACTGAACCGTTGATTTGAGCCATCTGCAGGAAATGTCCTCGCGCGTCGTCGAAAGGCTGCGGTTTGATCAACCCAGACGGGACGAATGGCGAGGCGGCGTTGGGCACCATGCGAACCTTCTCGCGCGTGCCGCGCTCAGGATAGAACCGCACCACCGCATCTTTCAGGCCCGTCAGTTTCAGGCGGCGCGTGATGCCAATTTCGCCAGAGTGTTGCTCGGCGCAGAAGACTTCGCCTGATTCTTGCGTGATAAACACCCGGCACTCGCGATGCCACGCGCGCGGCATCCGGTAGCACGCAGCGCCGTCGCGTAACTCGGTTTCGCAGCCGGTGAAGATCGGCGCGCCTTGCGGAAGGCGCAGCCGCATCTGGACGTTGGTGTTCGGTGTGCAGCCGGAGAAGAAGAAGCCATTGTTGTGGCGCGCGACGGCTAGAATCGGGTTGCGCTGGTCGGGCCGGCGCTTGTCGAACGCGATGCGCCAGTTGAACGCGCCGAGGATGTAGCGCAACAACAGGTCACCGGGGAACCATTTTGCCGGATCGTCGGGCGTCAGCAGGTGGCCACCTACGAAGCTGTTGGAGTTGGTGCCGCGCACCCAGGCGATGATGCCGCCATGCCAGTCCGGCACGGGCCGCCACACCGCCATCACGTGTCGCTCGTCGTTGCGATAAACGGCCCTGCCGATAGTGTGCGTGCGCTCGTCGTCGGGATTAGCCAACACCGCTTCGATGCCGCCAGCGCACATCGCTGGGCGGTGGTTGAGGCGCATCGGGTAAAGTTGCTCGCTCAGTTCGTCAATCGGCCGAAGCGAGACCAGGTCCAGTTCACCCGCGAACGGCTCGGTGCGATTGAGGTTGAGCGTCGCCAGCAGATCGCCACCCGCGTGCGCGAGTGGTCCGTAAAGCAGCACGCGACCGCCGGCATTGGCGAAGTGAATCAGTTCCTCGGACAGCATCGAGCCGGAATCCGGCACCGGCGTGATGAGAATGGACTCGCTATAAAGTTTCGGCTCGCGCTTCAGCGACGAGAGGAAGTTCTTCGTCGAGACAACCGTGTTGAGTGGCAGGCCGTTGTTCACAGCGGCACGCATGAGCCAGTCGCCAAAGAATGGCTCTTCCAACCGCGCCGGCTTCGCGAACGTCATTGCGTGGTATTCATCAAACGGATAGACCCACACCAGTGGCCCTGGCTGGTCGGGGGCATGACGCATTGCCTCCTGCAAGTGCGGGATGACTTCGTTCGGCACCTGATCGGGCGTGCGCCCGTAGGAATCGTCAATCGTCAGCAACGCAATCGAATCCGGGTTCTCGACGCGGCCCTCGGCGTTGATGCGGCCGATGGCGAGCGGCAGGTATATGTCCTGCGGCTCGCGGTTATAACGGTCGAGCCAGGGACTGTTGAGCCACCACGGGTCGTGCGTGTAAAAGCGGAACGGGAACCCCTTGCCCGGCGGCAGTTCGGCGATGCGCGACATGTAGCCGACCATCTCGAGGCCGAAGTCGCCGTTGAGCGCGGCCCAAGGCGAGTTTGGCGGCGGCGTCATGTTGAAACCGCCCCCGTAGATGTCCTTCAGCGGTGTCGCATTCGAGGCGAGGTCGGAACCGGTGACGAGGTTGGTGCCGCGCGTCTCGATGGGAAACGCGGGGCACTCTTTGCGGAAGCATCGCCAGAAGTTCAGTATCTTTTCGCGAATTTCGCCCGCGTGCTCCGGCGAAAACACTTTTCCGTCGAACATCGGTCCGGTCGTCTTCCACGTTTCGAGACCGAAACCAAAGCCGTTGGAGAACCAGATGTAGTCGAAGCCGAGGTCTTTCAGGAAATGCTGGCACTGCCGGCCGAAGAACGTGCCGAGCGGCGTGTCCTGCGGGATGCCGCTCGGGAAACCGGCGTAGTGCTCGTTGTCGGCGTTGAGCGTTGCGTAGCAGCAGACGAACGTCGCCTTGCCCATCGTGCTGGCCATGCAGATTTCGTTGTGGCGTTTGTATTTGAAGGACGACTTCGCGAACTCGCCGCCGGGATCGAACGTCGCGCCGACGCGAATGGGTTTGCCGCTCACCTCGCGGCCGACCTCCTTCAGCAACCGGACGATGTTCGCTAGGCCGCCGTAGGTGAGCTTTGGCGGATCGTCCATATAATAAACCGCCTGGCTGTGGAGGTTCTTCTCCGCAGGCATGCCTTTGACCGGATCGAGCTTCGCGTTTGGCAGACCGATGTAACGTGCCCACTCGATCTCGTCCTCCGCCCGGCCACGGTAATCGAGAATCTCCGAGCCGTCGGCGGTCCACAGCATGACGGAAATCTGGTCGGCTTTGCGCGTGAGGTTCGACCACTGCCGGAAGATGTCGCGGCACACATCCCGAATGACGTCCTCGCGCATGACGCGGAACGGCTTCGGACTCATCTCAAGCGTGACGTTACGTAGTTTCATGCTGGCTTCTCCTTGGATCGGTCGCTCCACCAAGCGCGAGCGATGAGCGCGGCAGTCTTTCGCAGTTCATTCAACACGAGCTGGCGCCGCTTGTGGCCAAAGCGCACCGTCGGCGCGCCGACGCCCAACGCCGCCGCGATGCTGCGCCACGGGTCCGACACCAGCACGGCGAGGCCGCTGACACCTTCGCACATCTCGTCGGTTGTCATGGCAGCGCCTCGGTGGCGCACGCGCTCCAGCTCGGCGCGAAGTTTCGTTGACGACGCGATTGTTCGCAGCGTGTAGCGCACCAGCGGCGTCTCCTTCGTGTAAGCCTCCAGCGTGTGGGCCGACATTGCCGCAAGCAGCACCTTACCCGTGGCGGTGCAATACGCCCCGGAGCCGACATCCTCCGGCTCCTGCACGGCCAGAGCTTGCGGTGACACCATATAGACCAGCCGCACAATGCGTCCGTCCACCAACGCCGCAAGCAACACCGACTCACCGACGCTCTTCGCCAGCGCGCGGACGTGGGGTAGGGCACTCTCGGTCATCACGTTCAAGAAATCCGCGTGGCGCGCGAGAAACATCAGTCGCGGCCCGAGCAGGAACCGTTTGCCCGCATCCTGACGAAGATAGCCGCGCCGCTTTAGCGTGGCGGCGATGTTGTGGACGGAGGTGAGGTTGATGCGGAGTTGCTTGGCGAGCGCACGTGTGCCGATGCCTTCCGAATGACCGGCGATGGCTTCGAGGACATCAAGACTCTTGTCGAGACTGAGCACAAGTGGCATAGACATCTCCTAAACAGATGTTCCGATTAAGAAAACGGCGTTCCTTATATCGTAACGACGTTCAGCGGTCAATAATCTCTTTCCCTGTTTGGGGAAATCAGCACGCCAACTACAACCTTTGGAACTGACACACCGACGCGGCCAGCTTCGGGGTCACAACGCTTGTCTCAAGGCTTGAAGAACGCCATCAGAATCTTCGACAGGATTTGTTCGCCGATTTCATTGGCGTGAACGCGGTCGCGATAGAAGACGTGCGGATGGAGCTTTGTGGAGCGGATGTATTCGGCCCACGGCTGGGTCATGTTCAGGAACGCGCAGCGTTGCTCGGCGGCGAGTTTTTTCAGCGCAGTGCCATATTCGCCGGCGCCAGAACGCTTGTCCTTCGCTAGTTCCTGTGGCGTGCGTGGGTCGGTGGTGCCGAACGTGCCGGTAGCGAGCAGAATCTCCACATCCGGCAGCGCGGCACGCAACTGCCCGATGACTTCGCGGATGCTCTCGATGTCCTTCTGGCTGATGCCGCCGATGAACATCAAGTCGGGCTTGAGCGGCACGACGTTTTTCTGGATGCGCCCATCCTCCTTGTAATGCTGGCAGCCGCCGCCGCCACGGACATAGACCGTGGCGCGGATTTTTGCTTTCGGGTAGGCTTCCGCCAGTTTCGCCACCCACGCGGATCGCATCGTGTCGGCAACGATACTGTCGCCCATCGCCAGCAAATGCAGTTCGCCGCCTTTGGTCAGGATGCGGCGAGTGCGCTTAAGGTGCGTCCAGTCAGGCTTCGGTGGGGTGAACTTTCCTTTCGGCATTTCAGCCTGAATCTTCGCGATTTGCGCCAGCGACCGCTGCGGCGTGCCGAAGATGGAGTAGTCCTTCTCTGGCGATGTTTGCTCCGTCTTCACATCCGGCGGCCACTTCGCCTTCAGCGCTCCCTTCTCCGGAAACTTCACCGGCGAATCTTTCATCATGTCGGCCGAAGCGAGCGACGCTGCGAGGCAGACAAGGAAAGCAAGGGCGCGAATTGGTTTCATCGCATCGTGCGAATCACTTCGCGGCGAGGTGGCTTCGCATGAAACGGATGCAGAACTTCACGTCGTCCAACAGTTGCTCTGTGGTGTGCTCGTATTCCACGCCGATGTGGCCGCGGAAGTTCTGGCGCTTCAGCTCAGCCAGAATGCCGGCGATGTTGGAAATGCCCTGGCCGTAGGGCAGGTCGCCACTCTCGGGCTTGGCTTCTTTCACATCCTTGAGATGCACCGAGAACGCGCGCTTCTTAAACAGCTTGAGGGTCTCGACCGAATCCACGCCGGAACGAGCGAGATGGCCTGTGTCCACCGAGAAGCCCATCCGAGGATCGCGTTTCTCCATCAGCGACAGCAGATATTTCGGGTCCCAGTTCAGGTATTCGGGTCTCTTGGGATTGTGGGGATGGTTATGGAAACAGAGTTGGATGTCGTATTCCTTTACCATCTTTTCGACGAGGTCGAGCTGGTCTGGGGCCGGCTCGCCGGTGAGGCCGCGCAGACCGAGCTTGCGGGCGAACTCGAAGAGCTTGCGCACGCCGACCTCGGCGCCGGCCTTGTCCTGGAACGGCGCGTTGTTGAAGTAGGCGTTCACCGCGCGCACGCCCGTCGCCTTCAGCTTCGCCTTGAGCGCGGCGATGTGCTCGTCCGACAGGTCCGCGTTCAGAATGACCTTGGGGTTTTCCGGACTGAGCTTTTGCCAGAGGAAGAACTCGATCACATCGGCGCCGCACTCCTTCGTTTTCTCGATGGCCTCAAATGCCGTGAGGTGGCGGAATGTGTAGGCCGAGCAGCCGATCTCGATGCCCTTCGGCGGCGAGGCGGCGCTGGCGTCGAAACAAAGTGCGAGGCCGATGGCAGCGGAAGCGCAGTGAAGAAGGTGGCGGTAGGTTGCGTTCATCAAGTTGTCTCCTGTTGATTGTTCTTGGTGTTTCTAACAGTTGTTCTGCGGGAATGCTATCATTTTGCCGGTGCTTGCACGGCCCATGCGAGAGTCCAGTCGTTCTTGCCATTCAGCAGCATCACATAATCCGCGCACGCGGCGATCAAGTGCGCGTAGCCGCCGGTCTCGCTGACGCGGTGTTGCCAGTAGTGCTTGGTGGGCAGTTTGCCGCCGATGGGCCAGTGCGGGCGGATGTAGCCGCGGGCTTGCCAGTCTTTCTGCCAGTAACGCAGGCCTTCTTCGAGTTCGCGTCGCAACGTGGCAGTCACCTCCGCGGCGGGCGGCTCGGACCAACCTTCCGGCGGGCGCTCGTATTTGCCCTTGAACCAGTTCTCCCACGCGTCGGGAAACGCTCGCATCAGTTGCAGGCTTTGCGCGCAGGCCCACATGATCTGCGGGCTGAGCCGGCTCGCCAGCAACACTTCCGGCCGCTCGCCGGCCAACGATTCAAACTTGCCGTCGGTGATGAACACCATCGGCCAGGTCTCCGCGCCATACATCTCGCCGCGCGGGCGGGGCTTGTTGCCATACCAACGGTCCTGAAGCCGGATGACATCGTAGGTGAGCTGCGTGAGGCGTTTGGCGGTGCCAGGGCCAACGCGTTTGCCGATGACGGCGCCATAGTAATCGCCCTGGGCCTCGTCGTGGAACGGCGTAAGCGCGGTCTTCTTCTTCGCGACCATCGCCTGCCACCACGACGACTTCGCCGGTGGCCACGGCAGCGTGTCGAAGTTGCCGGCGACCTTCTGCGCTTGCGTGGCGTCGCTGCTGGCCTGGAAATCGGCCACCTGGAGCCACGGCAGGTCCATCTTGATCATGTGGATGCGCGACTGGCGCAGGTGATGGATCGCCTCGGCAACGGCCGGGTCGCGCGTGAGCAGCCAGGCGTTGGCCCACATCGGAAACATATTGAGTGCCATGTGATTGCTGGTGCCGTGCGAGTAACCGGCCAGAATGCCCTGTTTGTTGTCAGGATCGTTGGTGATGGTGCTGGTATCGCGCAGCAGTTGGCGGATGGTCATCTTCTGGGCGATGGCGTCAAAGTTCACGCCGTGGCCGTCGTCCCACCAATAGGGGATGAAGCCCTTGACGGCCGTGGCGCGCTCGGGTGGCAACTTCTGGCCGTCGGAGAACGCCGCCGTGCGGTCGGGGAAGAGCGTGTCGGAGTTGTTCGCCATGCGCACGTAGAACGGCAGGATCCAGTCGCGCACGGTCTGGAGATAGAACTCATCGCCCGTGGCGCGGTAGGCGAGGATGCAAGCGTTGGCGAAGAACGCCCCGTCGTGCATCGTGTCCCAACCGCCGCCGTAGCCTTGCTGGCGCGTAGCGGGATCGTAGAACTCATAGACCTTGCCGCGCATCGGCGAGTTGTCGCGCCGCATGTGGTGGTCAACAACGTAGCCGGCGAGTTGGCGCATGAACGCCGTCAATTCCTGCCGACTCCAAGCCACATCTGCTGCCACAGTGATTGGCGTCACGACCGCGCAGACGAACGACGCGACTCCAACGAGTTTGAGAAACACGCGACGCATGGCACAGCACGCAGCAGGGGTGAGAAGTGGGGGGCGCGTCCTGACAGATGAAGGTTCGTGATTCACAGTTCTCCTCTAGCGACACCGACGGCCCGGCACTATTTCGCAAGGAACCCAGTTGCTTCAAGAAACTGGTCGGCTCGCTCGATGGTTTTCTCCAGCCAAGGTGGCCGGTTGAAAAACGCGTGCGGCTGGCCCTCGTAAATCTCGATTTCCATGCGTGCGCCAAGCACGCGTCCTTTGGCGCAGAAACTCTGGCAGGCCGGCAGGAATTCGTCCGCTGAGCCGATGAGGACCAGCGCGGGCGGCATGCCTTTCTTGATGTCACGCAGCGGATCGGGCATGGCGGGCGGCACGTCCACGCGAGCCTTCTTCCAAGTGTCAAATCCCAGGGCGGGGTTGAACAGGATCATCGCGTTGGGCTTGGGTGAAACCGACAGGTCGTCGCTCGGCGAATGCAGATTCTCCGCCGTCCAGACCGACGCCGCCAAAAATCCGCCGGCCGATCCACCCGACGAGATGATCCGGTTCGGGTCCACACCCAGCATGGCCGCGTTCTTGCGGACCCATCGCATCGCGCTGATGGCGTCCTTCAAACACTCGTCCACGCCGACGCCGTCCTTGATCCGGCCGCGATACTCGGCGCGGATCGCCACCATCCCGCGTTTGGCAAAATGCTCGGCCTGCGGCCGAAATTGAGGCGTTTCCCCGGTGGAAAAGCCGCCGCCCGACCAGAAGACGATCGCCGGCCACTTGTCACCCTGACGCCATCGCTCCGGATAGGAAACATCCGCCACGAGCTTGCGTTCGCCAACCGTCTTGAAAACGAATTGCGACGGCGGTTTGGCGGCCTCAGCGGCCGTTGATTGTCCCCACAAGCAGCCCAGCGACAAGAGCCACCCGCACCGCAGCAACAATGATCTTCTGTTCATTCGACTCGTTCTCCTTTGAGCTGCGGTCATCACGGCTTCGCTGCCAGCGCCTTGCGCAGCCACGCCACCAGCTTCTCCTTGTAGCTTGGATCAATCTTCTCCCAGCCGCCCATGCCGTGGATGCCGCCTTCGACGGCGATCAGGTCGCACACGTTGCCGACGGCCTTCATCTTTTCCTGAAACTTCAGCGACTGCTCGAACGGCACCGTCGCGTCCTTCGTGCCGTGAACGAGCAGATACGGCGGTAGATTTTGGCGGACGTAACTGATCGGCGACGCCTCGCGCAGCGTCTTCCACGCCGCGTCGTTCAACTCCGTCAGCCCGAACAGCGCCTCCATCGAAGGGCCGAGCGCATGGCGATGGTTCACCTGCAACTCCAGATCGTGCGGCGCGTAGAACGGCACCACCGCCGCCACGCGCGTGTCGCCCTTGGCCCGCACGCCCGCCAGCGACACCAGATGACCGCCCGCCGATTCACCGATGATCGCGATGCGCTTCGGGTCGGCCTTGTATTCCGCCACGTGCGCCTTCACCCAGCGAATGGCGCTCTCCACGTCCTCGACGCACGCCGGGTAGCGATGCTGCGGCGCGAGCCGGTAGTTGATCGTGAACCACGTGAACCCTGCCTTGCTCAGCGGCTCGAACAGCGGCTTGATCAACGTCGTCTTGTCGCCTTTCGTGAACCCGCCACCGTGGACGAGGATGCACGTGGGGAACGGCCCACTGCCCTCCGGCATAAACGCATCCAGCGTCAGGTTGGTGCCGCCAGCCTTGGCGAACTCGATGTCGGTTCTCAGTTCAGCCCGCGCAGCAACCGCGAGCAACAGCAGAGGTAGCAGGTAGCGCATGGTCGTTACTTTGCCGGAACCGACGCTCCGCGTAAATCAGTTTGGTTGCATGCCTTAGTGGGTTCCGACGACTGCGGCGCTTCCGCCGGGCCATTTGCGGTCATACGCGCCGCATTGCTTTGCCAGAGGGCAAAAATGTCCAGGCTCCTTTTCAAACCAATCCCAAGAGGCGCAGTGACCGCTGTTGAAATCGACTTCTAGCGAAGGAGCGACCATGCGGATGTAGATGCGACCGAGGTAGAAGCCGCAAGGATACATGCGTGGCACTGGAACTAATTGTGGGAGGAAAAACCCAGCCACATTTTCGAGGAGTGATCGAACCTGTGCTTCGTATCCGCGAACAACAGTGACGACATCTTTGAGGACGAACGCGCGATGTGGGGAACCCAAGCCTTGGTTGAAATAGGTAACGTTGTTGCTCCTTGCGTCGAGGTGGAAGGAGCCGACTGTGCCGTGAGAAATCTCAGTCCGCAAGTCGCGGAGTTTCGGAAACCAATCATCGTAGGCCGCCGCCAGCGCAACGCGCATCGGCTCTGGGAAGTCTGCACCGTAGGCTTGTTCCTTTGCCCGTTTGAAAAGTTTCTCGTTGGATTTCTTCTGCATGCCCTGTGTCTTCGGGAAAACAACGCAAAGAAACTGCCGCAGACCGTCGAGAGATGCGTATAACTCACAAATCATGGCTTCGATCAGTGCGCCAAATTCTTCCGAATGGATATTGCGCGAGCCACCACGGTGTTCAAGCTCCTCCCGATCTTTCGGGAGATTTGGAACGATGCGCGCAGCAATTCGCTCGAACACTTGATACTTGCGCAGATGTCCGATACACGCATCTAAAGCCTCGTAACAGTCGCGTGTGGTGGGAAGCGGTTCGCCAAGCAAGCTCCGTAACCGTTCGAGCCGACTCCAGTGTTCCGGCGTGAACTGGAGGTGAAAAACATTCGGAATGTTTGTCATACAAACCATCTTACCACACGGGACTGACAGATCACGCATTGTTCCCGTAGAGGGACATCGGCACGATAATCCTAGGTGAGCTTTGGGCTTGTCTCCGCCAAGCACCTTCGGTCTTCGGCTTTCTCCAACATCCCTGTTCTGCCGATCAGACGGGTTCTTTTGGCCGGCGGAAGGCCGTTTTCGGCACAGCCAAGGGTTTGTCCGACTCGGAAACGACCGTTTCCGTCTCAAAACAATGCCGCTTTGCCGCAAAGCAGGGTTGTTCTGTCATGGAGCAGGGTTGCTTTGACGTAAAGCAGGGCTGCAACGGCTTGGAGCAGGTTTGCTTTACGGCGAAGCAAGGTTGATTTGGCACGGAGCAAGGCTGCAATGGCTCAAATCAAGGCTGCTTTGTTATGAAGCAAGGCTGTTCCGTCATGAAGCAGGGTTGCTTTGGGCTGGATCAAGGTTGCTTTGACGCAAAACAAGGCTGCAACGGTTCAAAGCAAGGTTGTTTTGTCGTAAAGCATGGTTGCTTTGCTTCATTTCAAGGTTGGTTTGTCACGTTCCAAGGCTGAAATACGTCATTCCAAGGCTGGAATGGCCCGGACCAAGGTTGGAATGGGTCAAACCAAGGCTGTTTTGAGGCAAAACGTGGCTGTTTTGGCGTGGATAAGGGCCGGTTCAAGCCGATCAAACCCCGTTTTGGATGGAATGAAGGCTTTTATGAACCGGCTTTGACTCTGTTTTTAGGCCAAACAGGTTGTCTTCTGCCGAGCGTCGGGTCAACCTTGTTCAGGCCGAGCTTCTGTTCGCGACGGGACCGGTAGTTCAATTCGAGCGAGCGTAGTTGGTCAGCGCGCGGACGTTGGCTTCGGGCGTGTCGCGGGGGACTTCGCAGCCAGCACCGACGATGTAGCGGGGGATGCCTTGGCAATGACACTCGGCGATAGCCGCCGTCACCGACTCCGGCGTGCCGTCGCGCAGCACGCTGACGGGATTGATGTTGCCGAGCAGCGTTTGCAGCAACCCCATCTTCTCGCGCGCGGCGGAGACGGGCACCATCGAGTCGAGGTCCACGATCTCGCAGCCGAGCTTGCCCATGCCTTCGAGGATGGCGTTGGTGTTGCCGCAAATGTGCAGGCGCACGCGCGTGCACATCGCGTGCAGGCCGTCCACGAGCTTCTTCTCGTAGGGCCAGACGAACTCATTGTAAATCTCCGGTCCGACCAGCGACGCCGCCGCGTCGCCGACGCCGATGATGTCCGCGCCAGCCTCCACTTGCACGCGGGCGAAACGCAGCGCCGTCGCGACGACGAACTCGAACAGGTCGCGGATGAATTTCTCGTCGTCGAAGAAATCGAGCATCAGCGTGTTGATGCCGCGAAGGTCGGAGCCTTCGGCGCACGGGCCTTCAACCCATCCTTCGATGAGCTTCTCGCCGCGGACGCGCTCGCGGAACAACGCCATCGCCTTGACGCGGTCGTGCATCCGGCCGCCGCCGAGCGGATCGGGCGACTTCATGCGCGCCAGTTCGGTCTTGTCGGCGAGCCGCGCGTCGGTCTCGTTGATCGCGGGCGGCTGGTTATCGAAATACTCGATGTTAGCGCCATAGTCGGCCGCCTCACGCGCGGGGTCGGAGATGCCGGAGACGTAATCGAAGTCGAACTTCTCGGCGGTGCGGAGCTGCGCCTCGACCATGACGCGGTAGTCGCGGGCGTAATCGCCGTAGCGCGCGCCGATCTGGTCGCCGGCGAACATCATGGTGATGGGCATCAATGGCAGCCGGTCTGTGGGCCGGCCTTCCAATAGAGCGAGGACTCGTTCGCGACCGTTCATGGCGAAACCTTAACGAGCTGGCGCGGCCACCGCAAAGTTTTTCCGCGCATTTGCTGGCGACGGCAGGCGGTTCTTGGTAGTGCTGGGAACCGGTGATGAAACCACCCCTGCACATCCTGGCCGTGCCAAACGAGGATGGATTCGGTCCTTCCGCGCTGCTCTCTTATGTTGTGAAGGAACTGCTCGCGCAACGCCCCGGCAGCCACGCGACAATCTGGAATCGCGCGCGCGCTGACTACAATCGCAGTCTCTGCCGTGATCTCATCGCCACCGGTCGCGTGAACGTCGAACCGGTCAACAATCTCATCCAACTCGCCAAAGACGCGTCCACTGGCGAAGTCTCCATCGCCGGCACGCTTGCGTTGATCGGTGATTACCGCGCCGCCAGTGACCGCTACGCGGCTGACGCGCGACCTGACGACTTCGACCTCGTCGTCGAGTTCGGTGTCCCCGCCGCCGCGCGGTGGGCGGCGAAGCACGGCATCCCGTGCGTCAGCATCTGCGACCACGCTTGGGGGCGAACGCTGGACATGATCTTCGCCGATGCCAAGGAGCCGCTGACGGCCCGCCAGTGCACACAGTGGCGTTCTCTCATTGCCGCCATCCGCCGGGATGAGTCGTTAACACGGAAACTGTTTCTCTTTCCAGAGTTCATCTCACCACCGCTATTCCGCGCCCATTGGCGACGTGTCGCGCCGCGCGCGGTGGTGCGGCGGCTTTCCGGCGTGCTCGGTGGCACGGCTGCGTGGAACAAGCAGCAGGCTCGGGAATACCTCGGTTTAGCCATGCCGGGCCGAATCGTGATGATTCAAGGCGGCGACACGCCGGCTTGGGACGCGCTTCTCCAACGGCTCGTGCCGGCTTTTCTCGACGCCAGCAGCGAACTCGAAGCGCGGCGATTGAACGTGGCGTTCTACATTCCGCGCCGACTCGCCGGGCGCGGTAACGTCCGGCGGTTGGCCGATCCCGTCGTCGCCCGTCGTTGTCCGCGTGTCCGCGCCTTCGCGCCGGTGCCGGGCGGCACGACGCAGGAACTGTTTCCGTTTGTGGACCTGCTCGTCACGCGGGCCGGTGGCGGCACGGTGAACGACGCCGTCGCGTGCCGGACGCCGTTCGTCTGCGTGCGCGAGCGCAGCCAGTCGCAGGTGGAGGCCACACTTGCGGCGTGTATGCGGCGCGGTTTGACGCGCGTGGTGGACAGCGAGGCGCTGGAAGCTGACCCGTTGCGCACGATCTTCGCCGAAGTCAGTCGCGCGCGCGACAACCGGAGGATGGCCGCCGTCATGAAGGCGATTCCTAATCACGTCGAGAGGGAGCTGGCACGCGAAATCTCTTCGGCGATGACCGCCCTGCTGGCGGGACAGGTTGAGGGGTGAGCTTCTTGCGCGTAGTGCATCAGGACGCCCATGCGCGCGCAGCCCTTGCAGAACCGCAGGCAGCAGGGCGATCCGGTCTTCGGCGGCTCAAGAGTTCTGGCGCGAAACGGGAAGCCTTGCATCATCTTTTGCCCGTGGTCCTCCCCGAATGAGCTGAAGGAAAGACTTGGGATCTAAAAGCATGTCTTTCGCGATTCTCTGGAGCGTTCGATTGTGTCTGAGCAGGCCCAATGCTTCCTTGATTCGGCCAAAGGATGTCCACGACTGGCCGAACGCCTTCTGAAAACCCTTTCTGCGCTGGCTTATCTCTTGGGCCGTATGTTGTCCGGAAAACTCGTGGATTCTCCGAGGACACGAGGCTTCGAGGTTTTGTGGCGGCGCGTTTTCCGTCAGCTTATCCCATAAAACCGTGCCCGGTTGGACGGACAGCTCGCTGGCGCCGCAGACGTGCGGCCGGACCTCCCGAATGAACTTCTGCGTCGCCCGCGCGTCCTCCGCGGTTTCGCCGGAACCGCCGTGGATAAAAAAAGCGATCACGGCCATATGAGCCTTCTTGGCCCGCAGGATGCCGCTGGCGAGGTTGCCGCTTCGGGACGGCTTTCGATACCGCTTGAGCTGGTCATCACTGCCACTTTCCACGCCCACAAAGAGCGCGTCAAACCCGGCAGCCTGCATGAGTTGAAAGACATGATCTGGCAGGTGGTGGATCGTTCCCTGAAACGCGAACCGCATGTTAAGACGTTGCTCGATGATCATCCGGCAGAGCTTTTCGACCCTCTTCACGTCGTGGGAGAAGTTCTCATCCTGGAAGAAGACGATTTCCGCTCCGCGCGAACGAAGTTCGAGAAGCTCTTGGAAGATATTCTCAGCACTTCTGATCCTGTAACGCCACTCGGGGAACATCTTCGGACAAAAGGTGCATTTGAACGGACAGGACCTGGAAGAAACCACATTGGCTGCCGCTGGTATCTTGGGCAGATAAAACCCGCCAAACTGGTAGAAGTAGCCCGCGAAGTCCATCGCTTCCCTGTCCGGGAAAGGAAGACTGTCCAAGTCGTCAATCTGCTGAGGGATGCCTCTCACGATTTGGCCGTTCGATCGGTAGGAGAGGCCGGAAGATCCTGCCACGGACTGCCCGCGCAACAGTCGCGAGCACAACTCCGGCAGACTGTTGTCGGCTTCTCCACGAAGGACCATGTCCAACTGGGGAACCTCTTTAAGCATGAGGTCATCAAACATGGTGGGATGATAGCCGCCCATGATGGCCAACATGTCGCGCTTCTGGGTCTTGACCTTGTTCACAAGCCTCAAGCCGGCTTTGAAACAAAAGCTCGTGCATGACACGCCGAGCACATCCGGCTGCAAAGCGAGAATCCTCGCCGCCGCCGCGTCGGTGCTCAGGTCTTCCCCGTAAGCGTCTACTATCCGGACATTCACGCCGGGCAGTGTTTTCAGGGAAGCGGCGAGATACCCCAAACAAAGAGGGGGCAGCGACCGCACGCCATGTCTGTCCTCCTCTGCGGGAGAAGTTGCTAGCACGATGTTCACAAATCCACCATCACCTGCCGGCAGCCTGCACAGCGGGTTTCGCCAATACAAGCGCAATATCCTCTCGCCGCGAATCGCGAGTCGCTCTCATCCCTCAACCAAACTCTCCCAGATCTTCTGACGCGGACGGTGGGCAAGCGGGAAAGCCGATGGAAATACAGCGTCCGGACCGAAGGACGCGGAGAAGAAATTGGCGCGCGAAATCCTGCGCGGGTTTATGGCGCGGCGGATTTCTTCAGGTGCTTGTCGAAGAACTCTTCGACCATCCGCATGATCTCCGGCCCGCCGAAGCCGTGGCCGGCGTCCTTTACCGTGTGGAACGTGACTTCGACGCCGGCTTTTTTCAGCGCGGCTGCGAGCAGTTCGCTCTGGTGATGCGGCACCAGTGGGTCGCGGTCACCGTGCATGATGAGGAACGGCGGGTCGTCGGGCGTGGCGTAGGTGATCGGGTTGGCGCGCTGGGCCTTCTCCTTGTTTTCCTGAATCGCGCCGCCGATGAACAGCGACTCGGGCGAATCAGCCGCGTCGTGGCTGAACGGCTTGCCCGGCGTCAGCGCGTGCGCCTCCATTTGCAGGAAATCCGTCGGTCCAAACCAGTCACAGACAGCCTGCACGCGGCTGCTGAACTCAAGATTGCCACCGCTACCTTCAAGAGTTTTTACGCCGCCGCTGGTGCCGAGCAGTGCGACGAGATGACCGCCGGCCGACGAACCCCACGCGCCGAAGTGATCGGGATCGAGGTTGTATTCCTTGGCGTGCGCGCGCAGCCAGCGGACGGCGGCCTTGCAGTCTTCGATAGCGGCCGGAAAGATCGCCTGCCCGCTGAGCCGGTAGTTGAGGCTCGCGGCGGCGTAACCACGACGGGTGAGAGCCATCGCGGGACATTGCGCCTTGTCACCCGCGCGAAACGCTCCACCATGAACCCAGATGATCAGCGGCAGCGGCCGGTCGCTCTTCGGGAGGTAAAGGTCGAGCGACTGGGCCTTGCCACCGCCGGAGACATACTCGATGTCGCGCAACGCGCGCACGCCTTCAGGCAACGGCGGCGGCCCTTGGGGCCGGTGTCGCGGAGGTTGTTGAGCATCGGTTGTCACGGCAAGCAGAGAGAGTAGCGCAGCCAGGCGGATGAGCAAGCGGCGGGTTGTCTTCATAGTTGTTCTCAAGATGGGTTTGTCAGCGTGCTTTGCGCGTCATCGCTACAACGCATCCGCCACCCGCGTTATTGGCGACCGGGTGAGTTGATTTCAGCGTAGCGCGTTTTGCACGGCGAGAATCTGCCGCGCCACGATCCAGCGATAAACATCGAACTCTGCCGGCGACCAGAGATCGTCGTGCTTGTATTTCAACTGCACGCGGATGGCATCCCAGACGGACTTCAGTTCCTGCTCCGCCTTCGCCGCCGCCTCCTGCGCTGCCGACTTGCCGCTCTTCTTCGCCTCGGCGATGAGTTGCTCCAGCGTGTAGATGTAGCGGTAGTCATCATAGCCTTCGCGATACGCCTCCCACATCGCCACCGGGATCGGCGCGCCGTCCTGCTCGCTGCGGTTGAAGAAGTCCATCGAGGAGCTGTCCAGATAGTTGAAGGGGTCGCCGCCGCTGGCTTGGTAAATCCACGGGTTGAGAGTGAGGAATCCGCTGCGCCAGAAACCGAAGCCGTAGGTCATACGCGCGCCCGTCACCGGCGTGTGGTCGTTCTCGCCGTTGACGTGGTTGGGGTAGCACCAATACTCCACCTTCCGCGCCTTCATATCGGCGAGAATCGTCTCGCGGTCCGGCGCAAACGGTTGAGTGCTCCACACGTCAATGAACGGTCGCATCGGCTCGAACTGCTCGTGCGTCGGGTCGGCGGTCACGTAGGTCCGCACGCCGGCCGCTTTGCATGCCTTCAGCACCTTCACCATGAAGTTCACCGATGCCGGGTCCGTGCCCGGCTCGTCCACCGGATAATAGAGGAACTCCGGCCAGCCGCGCTCCTTCCGGCCGGCCTCGATGGCGCGGACCATCGCCGTTATCTCGCGGCTGAACTCCTCCGGCGGGTCCTTCACGCCATGCAGGTGCGAGCCGGGATAGTCCTTCGTGTATTTGGCGTAAACGCCGCCGCTGTTGATGCCCATGACCATCGGCCCGACGAAGCCGTGCTTCTTCCACATCGCGACCTTCTCGGCGAGCGTGTCCCACTTCAAGTCGAACTTCCCGTCCTTGTCGGCGGCGGGGCACCAGAGTGAGAGCACCACGTTGCGCGTGCCGTGGGCGACCATGTCGGCGTGCTCCAGATCAGCCTTGCGCCGCCAATACTCGCGCGAAACGTCGTCTTTCGCCTCGGCGGCACGGTCGAGCGGATGGTGATAGTAGATGCCAAAAATCTTCGTTGGGTCCTCACGCAGTTTGAATGGCAGCACGCGCAGCTTGACCGGCACGACGGCCTTGCCGTCAGCGCAAGTGAACGTGACGTTGCCGCGATACTCGCCCGCCGGCGCGCTGTCGGGCACGCGGATGGTCAGCCAGAAACGCGCGTTCTCGCCGGCCTTGAGGTCGCCGCCTTCGAACCGCTCCAACACGTCGGGCACGACGCGGCAGCGATGGAGCACCGTGTAGTTTGGTCGCGCGAGCATGTAGCGGACGCGACGCACCTCGATGTTCTTCGCAGGCACGGGGCCGATGGCGCTAACGCTGACCTTGGCGTTGGCAAGGTCGCGTAACGGCCGGACGATAAAGTTCACCGGCTCGAACTCACCCGGCGTCGCGAACGCGCGCAGTTCGGGGTTGAGATCTTCGACGCGCGGGTTGGTGTGCGGATAGATGCACTCCAGATAGTGCCGCGACCAGACGGCGAAGCCGCGCTTCTCGTCCGCAGGGCCTAGTTTCGGCATTGGCCCGGTCGGTGGTTCTGGCTCCTGCTTCCACTTCGCCCATTGCTCCGGCGGCATGCGGAAGGTCCATTCCTCGAACGGTGCGATGATCTCCTTCTCGACGCGCGGCGCGTCGGCATCGGTCCATGCCATGATGGCGTTGACGACCCACTTGCTGCGCGGCGCGAACTTGATGGCGAGCGGTTCCTTGCCGGCGATGGTGCGAAACCGCAACGTGCGAAACTGGTAGCAGCCTTCGATCTGCACGCGCTGCGTCTGCTTGCCAACCTGGACGGTGAAGTCGAAGAACTGCGCGCGATACTTTGAATCGCTTGTGCCGCAGACGATGTAGAGGTTGTAGTCGCCCGGCGGCGCATTGATGAGGAACGAGTTCGCAGTTTCACCGATGACGGCGTCCTCGGTGATCGGGTTGGTCCAGATCGGCGGCTGTTCCTCACGGCCACGCCTCTTGTCCTCGACCATCTCGCGGTAGGCACGCGCCGACGCGGTAAGACCGTCCTTGGCCTGCCAGCCATCGCTCTTGGGCGTGACCTGCGTAAAACTACTCCAGACTTCGGATTTCTCCGTGCCCATGTCGTAGAGCAACGGCGCGGCGTGGGCGGTGATGGCGAGAGCGAGGGTAGGGGCAAAGCGTAAAGCGTAATGCGTAATGCGCATGATCATTTCCTCCACGGCGATTCGACGAGGCGGACTTTGGCTGTGGCTGGTTGCAGATTGCCGGCAACGCGTGCGGCCAGTTCGTAGTCGCCCAGTGGCAATTTCTTGCCGCCAAGATCGAGCGCGATGCGCTGGGGGCCGCGCTCGGCGGAGGCAGTGGCTTGGGCGACGGTCTGGCCGTCCCGGCGAAGCTCACACACCAACTCTGCGCGCTGGCCGGGCTGGACGCCCACAAGCTTGAAGTTTACCGGCAGCACCCGCGCGCCGGCGAACATCACCGCCGTTTCCGCTGCGAAATCCAAGATCGTCGGCTGCGCGTAGCGTAGCAGCGCGAGATCGTCAATGAACAGGTCGAGCTGGTCCGCGTGCTTGTAGTTCGACTCGGCGATGTGGAACTGGATGTTCCGCACATCGCCGGGCTGCGGCAGCGCCGACACCGGCACCGTGATCTCAACCCACTTGCCTTTCTTCAATTCCGCCAGCGGCCGGTGGAACGTCGTCGCTTTGTCCGGTGCCTGGATGCCAAGGCCAACCGCTTCCTTCGGCAACGCCGCGCGCGTCGTGTCGGTGTAAATCCAGGCGTGCAGGTAGTCCCATGCCGACCAGTCGCGCTGCGGGCCTTCGGGGATGGCGCGGCTGAAGCGCGGCCAGCCAATGGGATAGTTCTTCTCGCCAGCGTAGTAATCCACGGTGACGTGCCAGTGCAGGGCGGCCGGCCCCACTTTCAGTCGCGCTGTGGAAACTTCGACGGTGGATTCGGCCGGTGACCAGCCTTTGGCCGACGCGCCACCGAAGAGGAGTTGTTTTTCCATCACCGACGACTGTGCACACACTGTCGCGGTCGCCGCCAACATGACTGCAAGGATGATTAGCCTCACGCGCACATTCTGCGCGAAGCGCGGCCCGTGAGGCAAAGGTTATTTGCGCGGCGCGATGGCCACGGGCAGGGCATTCTTGCCGCACCGAAACGACGCGCCAGCCCAAACGCAAAACTTGTTTGTGCTATGTCGTGCTATCGGCTAGGAAGATGGCGAGATTATTCATGCTTGAAGCAACCTTGAACGCGCGAGTGACACAGAGGACCGAAGTCAGTCCGGGCCTGCTGATCCTAAGAGTGTCCCCGGCAGGCTGGGCGCTGCCGGAATTCACTCCGGGGCAGTTCAGCGTGTTGGCGCTGCCGGGGTTGGCCAAGCGGTGTGAAGGGGCCGAGGCCGAGGCGCAGGCGCCTGACCCGCAGAAACTCATCCGACGCGCTTACTCCATTGCTTCATCCTCCATCGAGAAGGAGTTTCTGGAATTCTACATTTCGCTGGTGCGTTCTGGCGCCCTTACGCCAAGACTGTTCGCGCTGGAACTTGGGGATCGCTTATGGCTGTCGCCAAAACCCACGGGAATGTTCACACTGAAGGACGTGCCGGAGGACAAGCACGTGGTTTTCATTGCCACCGGCACGGGTCTCGCACCTTACATGAGCATGCTCCGGACGTATCTGGAGGCGGATAAACCCAGGAAGTTTGCCGTGTTGCACGGCGCCTACCACTCCTGGGATCTTGGCTACCGCACCGAGCTTTTTACCCTTCAGCGTCTCTGCCGGAACTTTGCCTATTTGCCCATTATCAATGGGCCGCAGGGCGAACTCGCCCCTTGGAAAGGCCCCACGGGTTTCGTTCAGGACCTCTGGACTGGCGGCGCTATAAGAACGGCTTGGGGGTTTCACCCAACCCCTGAGAACACTCACATTTTTCTCTGTGGCAACCCAGCCATGATCGAATCTGTCACTTCGCTCCTCGCTGGAGAGGGCTTTATCGAGCACAGTCCCCAGAAGCCCGGCCAGGTTCACGCAGAGAAATACTGGTAGAAGGGAGCGGCTGCCGCAAACGGTCCGCTGGCTTGACTTCGCGACGCCGAATCCTACCATGCCAGCCTCAACACCATGACTATACCAATTGACATCCTCTCTCGCGCCGCAACGCAGGCACGCGGGCTGGCCATTGACGCTGTGCACGCCTGCAACTCCGGCCACCTCGGCCTGCCGCTCGGCTGCGCTGAAATCGGCGCCGGCCTCTACGGTTACGCGCTCCAACACAACCCCGACCAGCCGAAGTGGATCAACCGCGACCGCTTCGTGCTTTCGGCGGGCCACGGCAGCATGTTCCTCTACTCCTGGCTCCATCTTTCTGGCTACGACCTGCCGCTGCAAGAGGTCAAGAACTTCCGCCAACTTCACAGCCGAACGCCGGGTCATCCGGAGTTCCGCGAAACGCCCGGTGTCGAGGCCACGAGCGGGCCGCTCGGCCAAGGCGTCGGCAACGCCGTCGGCATGGCCGTTGCCAGCAAGATGGCCGCGGCGAAGTTCAACACGCCGGCGCATACCATCCTCGATCACCACGTCATCTGCCTCGCTGGCGACGGTTGTTTGCAGGAAGGCGTCGCAGCGGAAGCCTCGGCGTTCGCGGGCCATTTCGGCTTGGACAACCTGATCCTCATTTACGATTCCAACGACGTCACGCTCGATGCGATGGCCAAGGCCACGCAGAGTGAGAACGCGGCGCTGCGCTACGAGGCTTACGGCTTCGACGTGCAGACCATCAACGGCCACGACATCGTCGCATTTGTGGACGCACTGACGAAGGCAAAGAACGCCACCAGCGGCAAGCCGCAGTTCATCATCGCCAGGACGCTCATTGGCAAAGGCATCCCCGAAGTTGCCGGCACCAGCAAAGCCCACGGCGAAGGCGGCGCGAAATTCGCCGACGCCGCGCGCAAAGGTCTCGGCCTGCCCGACGAGCACTTTTACGTTTCCGACGACGTGCGCGCCTATTTCGCCGCACACAAGAAGAAACTCGCCGCAAACGGCGAGAAATGGAACGTCATCTACCACGCGTGGCGCGCGGCGAACCCGTCGCTGGCGGCGCTGCTTGACAGCGGTCTCAATAACACCGTGCCTGCCGGCTTGCTTGCCAAGATTCCGCCGTTCGCGGCTGACTCAAAGATCGCGACGCGCAAAGCGGGCAGCGACCTGCTCCAGCCGCTGGCGGAAGCGATGCCGTTGCTGATCAGCGGCAGCGCCGACCTGTTTGGCTCCACGCTCAACTACATCGCCGCGAGCAAGGATTTTACGCGCGAGAATCCGTCCGGTCGCAACATCCGCTTCGGCATTCGCGAACATGGCATGGCTGCCATCCTGAACGGCATCGCCTATCACGGCGTGTTCCGGCCAGCGGGAGCAACGTTCATGGTCTTTGCCGACTACGCGCGGCCTTCGATCCGACTCGCGTCGCTCGTGTCGCTGCCGGTGATCTATATTTTCACGCACGACTCCATCGGTGTCGGCGAGGACGGCCCGACACACCAGCCGGTGGAGACCGTCAGCGGCCTGCGCGTGATACCAAACCTTGACGTGATCCGCCCGGCCGATCCGGAGGAGACAGCGGGCGCGTTTATCGCGGCGCTGGAGCGCATCAATGGCCCGACGTTGCTCAGCCTCACGCGGCAGGCGGTGCCGATGCTCAATCAGATTCCCGTCCAGCAGCGTCGCGAAGGCGTCTTGCGCGGCGGCTACATCGCTCTCAAGGAGAAATCCAAACTGGATTTGATCATCCTCTCCTGCGGCAGCGAGCTGCAACTCGCGTTTGACGCCGCCAAACAACTTGGCGACGGTGTGCGCGTTGTGTCGCTGCCGTGCTTCGAGCGGTTCGAGCGGCAGCCGGCCGCCTACCGCGAGGAAGTGCTGCCGTCGGGCTGCCGCCGTCGCGTTGCCATCGAAGCAGGTGTGCCCGATCTCTGGTATCGCTACGTCGGACTCGATGGCAAGGTTGTCGGCTTGAACCGATTTGGCCTCAGCGCGCCCGGCGGCACGGTGATGAAGACGCTGGGCATCACCGCGGAGAGTGTCGTCAAGGCCGCGCAGAGTTTGCCGGCGGCGTGAGTTGAACCAGGTTTACGACCATGTCACGAAACGAAAAAGAACTGATTGCCGCGGCGCGTCAGAAGGCGCTCGCGCTCTACGAAGGCAAGCTCGTGCCGCATCATTCGTGCGGCATCTGCATGGCTGAGACGTTCAACCTGCCGAGCGCGCCCTATCAGGCGTTGCGGCGCGGCGGCATTACCGGCGACGGCGAGTGCGGCGCAATCAAAGGCGGCGAGCTGGTGATCGGCCAGTATTTCGGTGATCCGAACCCAACCGGGCCGGTTTCACAGAAGTTGCGCTCCGCGATGGCCTACTTCCGGGCACAGTGGGAGAAGCGCGCGCCGCTCGGCCCGGGCGGCCGACGCCGGCCCGATGGCACGCTGGATGTCATCTGCAATCACCTCACCGGCCCGCAGGGAGATTTCGCCGGCGAGAATCGCCACAAGTTCTGTATGGAACTGGTCGCGACGATGGCGGAGATCGTCGCTGAGACGCTGCTGAAATTCGGCGCGACGTTTGTGATCAAGCCGGTCAAGTAACGTCGGCAAGGATGCCGGCGCTACAGCAGCTTCGCCAGAGCTTCCTTCGACCGTGCAAAGACTTCCTTGTGCAGACTGTCGCCGTGACTGTCCATCGTGACGACGCAGGGGAACTTGACCACTTCCAATTCCCACACGGCTTCGGGGCTGCCGAATTCCTCCAACATGGAGACGCCGCGGACCTTCATGATGCACTCGGCCAGAACTTGCGCTGCGCCGCCGACTGCATGGAGATAGACGCAGCCGAACTCCTTGCACCCGGCCAGCGTCTTGTCGCCCATGCCGCCTTTGCCGATGACGGCGCGGAGGCCGAGTTTCTGGATGACCTCGGCCTGATACGGCTCCTCGCGCGCGCTGGTGGTCGGGCCGGCAGCTTTGCAGACCCACTGGCCAGCTTCTTTGATCATGACAGGGCCACAGTGGTAGAGAACGCCGCCGCGCATGTCCGCCGGCAGCGTGCCGCCGTCGTGGAGGAATTTATGGACCGCGTCGCGGCCGGTGTGGACGATGCCGGTGATCTCAACAAGATCGCCGACGTGCAATGAGCGGATGACGTCTTCGGAGATGGGCGTTTTGATTTCCATGATCGTTAGGGGTGAAATGTAAGACGTGAAACGTGAACTGAAATCACGTTTTACGTTTCACGGTCTAGTAAATCCATCTTTCAATCTTCCCGCCGTCGGCGCTCAGCACGATGCCTCGTCTGCGGAAGGCCCAGCACATATAGCTGATGCTGACGAAATAGGACGCCGGTAGGCGGTTGACGACGCCGATCTTGCAGCCGAGCAACGTGGTCTTGCCGCCAAAACCCATCGGGCCGATGCCGAGTTTGTTGGCGGTGGCAACGATCTCCTGCTCCAACGCGTCGAGTTCCGGGTTCGGGTTGCGGTCGTCCAGTGTCCGCAACAGTTGTTCCTTCGAGAATGCGTAACTGGTGGCGCGGTCGCCGCCGATGCAGACGCCGAGCACGCCGGGGCCGCAGCCTTTGCCTTGCGCCTGGAGCACCGCGTCGAGGATCGCGCGTCGGCAACCCTTAAGATCGCGGTCGGCGCCGATGCGCGCGTCGGGCAATGAATACTGCGCGCCGACGTTCTCGCACCCACCGCCTTTCAGAATCAACCGCACGTCGAGAGCGGTCGCGCCGCGCACCTGGGTGAAATGAAACGTCGGCGTGCCGGGGCCGAGATTGGTGCCGCTGTTCTTTCCCGTCAGCGAGTCCACGGAGTTTTGGCGCAGGAAACCTTTCTTTGTTGCCTCGGCAACGGCCTCGCGCGCAGCCTCCTCAAACGCGAGTTGGTCGCCGCCAACGGGGCCGTGAACGTAGAAAAGAATCGAGCCAGTGTCCTGACAGATCGGCTGGCTTTTTTTCGCCGCCAGTTCGATGTTGGCGCGGATGGTTTTGAGCGCGAACTCCGCGGTGGTGCGCCTCTCCTCTGCCTTGAGCGCCTCGATCAAGGCGCGGCTGACATCATCAGGCATCTCAGCGGATGTGCGACGAATGAGTTCCAACAGGTTGTCTTTTGATCCGACCATGCGGGGAATCTAAGTGATGTGTGCCAAGTTGCAAGTCCTGAAACCGTTGGCAACTGATTCGCTGCGCGACTGCAGGGCAGGGTCAGAGCAGTTTTGAAGCTCGCTGAGAGAACACGGATCGCACCTGGATGTTAGGAGTGGAAATCCACTTGCTCGGACACCGGCCCCAAATGCGGAACTGGGTGGATCAGGTCGCAGTCCTTAGAAACCAACACGTGCCTGCAAGTAAGTCATGTGACGGTCGTAACTGCGAAATGCGAAGTCGGAGTTGAAGTGAGTAAACGAATAGCCAAGTTCGCCGCGGAGATGAACATTGAACTGATATCCCAGCATCAAAGATCCCGCGAGAGAAGTTTCTGATTGATTGCCAGTAGCGGGCGATCCCGGCATCAGCAAACTGCCATTGTATTCAGACGGCACAAACATAGCACTCAGGGCTCCCATAAATTTGGGTGTGAACTGATGAACAACGTTGCCGCTGAACATGAAGGTTTGCTGCTCAAGGTAAGTTGCCACCTCCGTGGGCTGCATGCGGGTGGAAAAACGGCCACCCACACTCGTGCGAGATGTGAGCAGATAGTTTACGCCCATGTTTACGTCTGGATTCAATGACGTGCCGCCGACGGCATTGAAAGTTTGCATCTGTATTCCCGCGTTCGCGTCGCAGGACAGGCGCGGGTTGAAACTATGCAGAAGACGGAAGCCAAGAGTCTGTCCGGCGTTATCGCGATCATTCCCAGTATAGGACATGGCGTTGTAGCCCAAGGACATGCCTATTGTCGTTGTGGATACCGGTTGGTAATCAACAGCGGCATTTACTTCAACAGATTGCCGATTCATTGTTTGTGAAGTCGGAACTCCCGGAAAAACCGGTAATACTGAATTGTCGTCGTAATTAATAAAATAGTGTCTTACTGACGTGGACAGATCCCACCGGCTGTTAAGTTGATAGGTGCCTGTCAGCGCTGCGGTGTTTTGGATATAGTTGGCACTGCGCTGGCTCGTGCCTTCTTCGATGTCCGGCTCAAACCCAGGAGCGAACTGATCGGAGAACACGACGCGCAAACGCGGCGTAAATTCGTGGCCGACACTGACATCAAGGCTGTGAGACTGATCCCACGATTTCTCCGGACGGTTCTGGTAATAAACAGCCGAATAGCTGTAGTGTGCCGTGATATCTGTAGTCGCATTATTCCATCCAAACTGGAAGTCCGGCGACGCGGTGGTGCTAAAGCTGCCTTTGACGTTCTCCGACCGGCTGTAAATGTTGCTGTCGTATCCCTCGCGCAGCGTCAGTCCGTATGCAAAAGCGCGCTGCCTCACGACACCTGGCGTATTCTGGTCCAGGTTCTGTCTGTTTTGGTCCATGTTCTGCTTGATGTCTTGCGCCAATGCTGTGCATACGACCATCAGCACGTTCAATACAACCAGTTTCACCACCAGCTTAGTCATGTCTATTCTCCTCTATCGAATGCTTCAGTCAGCACGGGTCACTCTCGCTGTCAGCAACACAGGGCCTCTAAGGGGTCGGCGACGACCGTGTTTGCTCACCCGAACTCGGAGCGGGACCCAATGGATTGATTGTAGGGCTTACCCAGCCGCTATAAATATTGGCAATTGCGGTGTAGGTCGACATGGTTGTGCTACCAATAAAACTCACAAGCGCGTTTTGGTAATCCTGTTCAGTTGGCTGTCCGCCTCCTGCCGCTGTTGGTGCAATTCCGAGCTGTTGCGCCAAAAGCACTGTCAAGTCGCCCACCTTCGCGACTCGTCCAGGATCGCCCCATCCACCGAGCGGTGAAAGCGGCGGTTGATGGCCCGCCTGTTCTCCAATCTGGCTGCCCTGTAACCATGCAATCGCGTCTGCCGGTCTAGTGCCGAGGAAAGGTGGAGTGAGACTCCGGGCAAACTTTAACGCCAGTTGACCCAGCGTCATTGCGCCGCCCGTATTGCCAACTAAAGCCTGGTTCACATTTGACGGCTGAGTATTTTGTGCCTGTGCAACCATGGGTATAACCGGTATGGCGATCAGCGCCGCAAGCACGGAAGCCCATAGGCCGCATGTCAGTTTCCACTTCCGCCCCGCCTTTGTTGCCTTGTGATTTGATCGAAGTGTATTCACTAGACTCTCCTTACCCGCATTATCATAAACATCTAAGTTTGTTCGCGCGCGACTCCTGTTGGACTGCCGCGCGCGTCTCTCGGCCACAGGCTCTTCCTCTTCAAACAGTAACTAAGTCTTACTAGTTGCACCTCGCGTGTGTCAACCTAAATTCAGATCGCATTTGTCAAGATCAGATCACATTTGCCGGAGGTGAAAGCAAACAGCCGCGACTACAAACTGTAACCGCCAAAGTGGAGAGGCGGATGATACGTCGAGCAGCGTGTTGCCGGAACATGCAGGAACAAACAACCTTGCTTCGTTTGGCTGGCCCGGTAGCATGGTGGTGTTTGAAACTGCCACTAATTGCCAAACCCATCAAGCCCATGACCCGATCCATCATTCCTGTTCTGGTGATGTTCTTCAGCTTCGCGCCGGTTTCTTCCACTGCGGTCGCCGGCGAACGAGCGAAGGGCGAAGCAAAACCGGTTCTCGATCCAACGCCCAGCCCAACGCAAAAGCCTTACCAGCCGGCTGATGGCCAGATCATGGAAGTGACGCCGCCGGCGTTCATTTGGGTGCCGGCGGGACGGAGCGCCACGTATGCGTTGCAGTTGTCGCACTCGGAGTTCTTTCCGCCGGAGCAGACACGAACGTTTGCAGGGCTGACGCGGGCGGTGTTCGTGTCGCGCGAGCCGCTGTCGCCGGGGCGATGGTTCTGGCGCTACGGCGTGGAGACGAAGAACGGGCCGGTGTTTGGGCGGGCGCGGTTGTTCTCGGTGCCGAAGAACGCGCGGCTGTTTCCGTTGCCGGATTTCGACAAGGTCGCCAAGAGCGTGCCAGTAGGGCATCCGCGGCTGTTCCTGAGCGGCGATCAACTCGCGAAAATCCGCGCGGCGGCGAAGGGGGAACTAAAGGGCGCGGTGCAGGATCTGGTGAAGTCGTGTGAGAAGGCTGTCGGCGAGGAGTTGGTGCCGGAGCCGGATTACCAGCCGAAGGAGCCGGGCAAGCGCGGACCGTGGGCCATCCGCATCATGAGCACGACGCGGCCGCCGATGGACAAGATGGAGCAATGCGCGCTGGCGTATCTGGTGACCGGCGACAAGCGGCTCGGCCTCGAAGCGAAGCGGCGGTTGCTCTATTTCTTCTCGTGGGATCCGGAGGGGCCGACGAGTTTCTTCGCTTATGACGAACCGCCGATGTGGGTGATGATGCGCGGCACGCGGGCCTACGACTGGACCTACGACCTCTTCACGCCGGAGGAGCGCGCAAAGATCGAGCCGAACATGAAGGCGCGGGCGTTGCAGTTCCTGAAGCGGCTCCAGCGGCTGCCTTTCGAGAGCAATCCCTACGACAGCCACGCGGGCCGGCTGCCGGGATTTTTGGGCGAGTGCGCGTTGTCGTTCATCCACGAGTGGCCGGAGGCGCGCGAGTGGCTGGAATACGTGACGATGATTTACATGACCGGCTATCCGGCGTGGGGCGGCGACGACGGCGGCTGGCAGGAAGGGCCAAGTTATTGGAGCGCCTACATGGGCTTTGCGACGCACTTCGTCGTGGCACTGCGGCAGGCGACGGGCGTGGACCTGATGCTGAAGCCGTTCTTCCGCAACACGCCAAACTACGGTCTCTACACGGCCACGCCGTATCACGAGAACAGCCCGTTTGGCGACAACCAGCACGCGGCACCGCGAGGCCAAGCAGCCATCATGTATGCGTTCTCGTCGCTGACGCAGAATCCGTTCTTCCGCTGGTATGCCGACGCCGCGGGCTACAAGCCGGGCAGCGATGTGCTCAGTCTCGCCACCTACGACCCGGCGCTGAAGGCGCGCTCGCCGCTGGAGCTGCCGCAGGCGCATGTGTTTCCCGGCGCGGGCCTCGTCTCGATGCACACGGCGCTCGGCGACAAGGAACGCGACATCAGCTTTCTGCTGCGAAGCAGCCCGTTTGGCAGCGTGAGCCACGGCCACGCCGACCAGAACGCGTTTGTCGTCGAGGCGTTCGGCCGCGGGCTGGCCATCGCGACGGGTTATTATCCGTGGTATGGCTCACCGCATCACAGCCAGTGGACGCGGGCGACGCGGGCGGTGAACAGCATCCTCGTGGATGGCCAAGGCCAGGTGCAACGCAGCCCTGCGGCAAAGGGCTCGATCACGGCGTTCCTCCACGGCGAGGGCTACGACTACACCGAGGGCGAGGCCGGAGCGGCGTATGGCGACAAGCTGAAGCGATTCCGCCGCCACGTGGTGCACGTGCGGTCGGGCGTGTTTGTCATCTTCGACGACTTGGCGGCAACGAAGCCGGCGACGTTCCAATGGCTGCTGCACGCGCACGAAAAAATCGGCGTGGATGATCAACAACAGGTTCTGACGATTTGCCACGAGCCGGCGACGATGGAGATCCGCCTGTTGTTGCCCGTGGGCCTGGCGTTTTCGCAGAACGACAAATACGAGCCGGAACCTGAGCGGGTGAAGCGCGGCGAGATCAAGAACACGTGGCATCTGACTGCCGCCACGACTGCGCCGAGTGCCACGGGACAGTTTCTCTCTGTGCTGACGCCGCATCGCGTCGGCAGCGACTCGCCGGTGACGAAGGCGGAACTCGTTCAAGGCGACGGTGCGGTAGGCGTCCGCCTGCGGACAGCGGACGGTGCCGAGGACGTCGTTCTCTTTCGCACGAACGCCGCCGCCGAGACGGTCTCATGCGCCGGGCTGCGAAGCGACGCTCAGGTGTTTGCCCGCGGTCGCTGCAAGGACGGTTCAGTAAAGCGCCGTCTGATGTATGAAGGCACGAAGCTGGAAGAAGCCGCCAAATAAAAGTGACGCAGGCTTCGCTCACAGAAACGACCGCACGTGAGCGAGCGCGGCCTGATAGCTCTGCGGGCTGACATACTCCAGGACCAGCGGCAGGTTCGGGCAGTGCTTCCGGGCCAGCGCGATATACTTGCGGTAATCGAGATCGCCTTTGCCGGCGGCGACGCCCGGCGTGATGTGCAGCTTGCGGTCCTTGGCGTGCATCGCGACGATGTAAGGAGCGAGTGCGTTGAACATTTCCTCCAGCGTGTTGTGCGGCAGCAAGTTCGCCGGATCGAGCAGTGCGCGCACGCACGGGTGGTTGATCTCCTCCATGAAGTAACGCACAGCGGTGGCGGAACCGAGCAGGTCCTGAAAATACGACTCGATGGCAATGGTCACGTTGTGTTTTTCGGCCAGCGGAATCAGCTTGCGCGTCATCTCCACCAGCCGCGGCCATGTGCGCTCGTCGAGTGAGGCCGACAGGTCGCGACCCTTGCCGGGCACGATGATTGAGCCGCATTCGCTCAGCAGCATCCGCACGTTCATCGTCTTGGCGATGCGCATCATGTCGGCGAAATACAGGAAGTTCTTCTCGCGCTCGGCCTCGTCAGGCTCGATCAGATTGGCATAGACGCCCAGCGCCTGAATCTCCAGCCCGCGGCTGCGATAGGCCTTCGCAATCCGATGGCACTCCGCTTCCGTCACCGCCGAAACGTCCACGGGCCGGTTGTATTTCCAATAGTTCGAGTCCTTCTGCGTGAAGAACAACTGCACGCAGTCGAGCTTGGCGTCGGCGGCAAGCTGCGCCATCTCGTCATTAGTGAGGCTGTTGAAACCGTTGGTGGCGAGGCCGAGTTTCATCGGTGACTTCAACGGCGCGGCGTGAAGCTCCGGAGCGAGCACGGTCGGTAACGCGAGGCCACCGACGATCGCGCCGGCCGAACGGAGAAACTCACGGCGCGGCATGGTGGTATGAGACGAAGGGGAAGGAGTCGAGGAAGCGGAGTTCGATTTCATGGCGCGAACCTTACAACGAACATATACAGGTCGGCAAGCCAGCGATGGGATGCGTGTTCGTGTTGATAACCGCTAAGGTTTCGTAATGGGCGGCGCGCTTGCTCTTGGCGGCGGCACGTCACAGGCGATGCGAAAGCCGAGGTTGGCTTGCGTCTTCATCGGGTCTTTGCCCGTGCGGTAGGCGCAGCGGACGTTTTGCACGGGTTCGTTGTAAGCGCCGCCGCGAATCACGCGCTCAACGCCTTTCGACGGACCGGGCGGGTTTGTCTTGGGCGATTTGAAGTAGTAGTTCGCGTCGTAATAGTCGGCGCACCATTCATAGACGTTGCCGAGCATGTCGAAGAGTCCGAAGTTGTTCGGCGCGAGTTTTGCCACCGGATGCGTGTGGCTGCTACTGACGCCGCCGACCCACGCTGCCTTGAACAAGTCCGCGTCGTTGTCGCCGCTGTAGAACTTGTCGTCCGTGCCGGCGCGGCAGGCATATTCCCACTCAGCCTCCGTCGGCAACCGGTAGGCGCGACCGTCCATGAAGTTCAGCCGCCGACAAAATTCCAGCGCGTCAAACCACGTCACATGCTCCACTGGCAAGTCCGCACCTTTGTAGTAGCTCGGCGACTTCCTCATCACGGCGGCGAACTGCGCTTGCGTCACCTCGGTGGCGCCGAGGTAGAACGGCTTGGTGATCGTGACGTGGTGGAGGTTCTCTTCCGAATAGCGCCAGCTTTCGTTCTTTGGGCTGCCCATGTCGAATTCACTCGCCGGGATCAGCACTATCCGTATGCCGACGGCGTTGACGAACGACGGTTGTCCGGCTGCCGCTCCCCGGCCAAACACCGGCGCTGGCGTGACGACCGGCGCGACCGCCGGCGGCGTCTGAGCGAGCGCCACGCCAGCGCAGCATGCGGCGAGAATGAGGTTTCGGAAAGCCGCTGACAGATTCATGTTTGGCTCGTTATCAATCAACCGTGGCAATTGGAAGCAAACACTGCCGAATCAAACGCGGAGACCCACAAAGTTTCCGCGCCTCGATGCGCCGGACTTCTCAAGTTTGATCAGTCCGCCACCAGTTCGCCGTGGGCCACCGAGCCGGTCACGCTGACGCGGTTGTTGTTGTCCACCTTGAGTTGGAGATTGCGCCAGTCGGTGTCGGGGTGTAGTTCCGTCACCACCTCGATGCGGCTCCAGGGAATCCAGCGCACCTTGATGGCGGAGGTCTGCACGGCGCGCATGTTGCCTTGTGGCTTGCGGAAGTGATAAGTCTTGCCAAGCACCTTCAGGCACTGTGGCGTCTCCACCAGCACCTCGCCGATGCAAATGTGGTTCTGCGCGCCCTCGTAAGGTTTGAGCCAGCGCACTTTCACAACCATCTTGGCGCCAGTGTTTCGATAGCCCGTGTCTTTCGCAGTCATGCTCTTTCCACTATCACATCGGCGCTGGTTTTTCCATCACGTTTCAGGTCAGGCAAGGAAACCGCACTTCAGTTCTTCCAGCCGCTTCCGCAGCTTCGCGCCGTCCAGCCGGCGAGGAGCGATGTTTTCCGCCGCGGCCCATGCGGCTGCGACGCCGGCACCTTGGCCCATGCCCATGCAGGTGCCTGTCACCCGATACGAAGCGTGCGCCTCGTGCGTGCCGGAGATGCAACGGCCCGCCGTCAGCAGACCTTCCAGCCCGGCCGGTAGCAGGCAGCGATACGGAATCTCATACGGTTTCATGCGCGCGTGATGTCCGCTCGGAACGCCCGTACCCGGCGCCGGTTCGTGGATGTCCACGCCGAACGCGCCGAAAGTCACCGCGTCGGGGAAACGCCGGCCCCCCTGTAGGTCTTCGAGTGTCAGCACATAATCGCCGCGCACCCGCCGCGCTTCGCGGATGCCGAGGGCGGGCGCGGTCTGGACGAGCCGCACGTTTTCCAAGCCGGGAATGCCGCGCAGGATTTCCACTGCTTCACGCGCGAGCCGCCGCGCGTCGGCCGTGGCGCGCGACAGTTGCCGCGTGTCCAGCCCGCTCTTACGGTAGATGTGCGTGTGTTGCACGACGGCCGCGCCGGGTCGTGGCAGGTTGATGATCCACGGCGCGTAGTTGACCCGCTCGATGGGAAGTTGATACGGCAGGTTTCGCCGGTGGATGGCCTCCTGCATCGCATCGTAAAGTGACTCCGACGTCTTTTGCTGATAGCCGGCGGGCACGCCATCGATCTCGAACATCATTGTCATCGGCTGCGCCAGCCCGTCCACCGCACGTCCGAACTTGTAACCCGCGCCGGCGTGCGCCGCGAGGTCGCCGTCGCCCGACGCGTCAACGCACACCCGCGCCAGCACCGCCTCGCGCCCGGACTTGCCCTCCACGATGGCCCCGCGCATTGCGCCGTCCTCGACAATCGCGCCAACGCAGACGCTGTGATACCAGTAGTCCACCTTCCGCTCGTCGCACCAAGCTTCCAGCGTGAGCTTCATCACCTCAATGTCGAAGCAGTGGCTCATCGTCCACGGCACCCAGGCGTTGGCCGCCTGCAACCGTCGGATCAGTTCCGCGACGATGAAACCTTTCCGCGCGTGATCGAATAGGGGATTGAGCAAGCCAGCCGTCCAGACGCCGCCCAACATGCCGTGACGCTCAACGACGAGCACGCGCGCGCCCTGCTGGGCCGCTGCCAGCGCCGCCGCGATGCCGGCGGGTCCGCCGCCGACCACCAGCACGTCCACGTCCGCCGCCACGCGCGTGCGGCGGGGCGCTTCGGCGATGAACGCACGGTTCTTTTCCACCGTCGCCGAGTGGACCGTGTCACGTTTCAATCGTCCCGAAGCCGCGGCTTTGCCCGCGTCCGCTGCGCTGCTGACGTTGCTCCAGATGGCCGGAGCCGCGAAAGCTCCGCTCACGACGGCCGCACCGGAGGTCTTCAAGAACTGGCGGCGTGAAGTGTGTCGGTGTGTGTTCATCGGATGAAAAGGAAGTTCGCGTCGCGAGCCAAGTGGTTCGTTCACGGCCACTACCGGTTCACTTCGGCGGCCATTTTAGGAATTCCAGCCGCCGCAACAGTTCCAGCGCGATCTGGCTGGCGATGCGCAGGCTTTCCGGCGCGCACTTGTCAAGCGTGTCGCGGTCGGTGTGCCAGAAATTGTTGTCGCGCGGAATGTTGCCGTAGTCGAAATCAATCAGATCCATTGCCGGCACGTGGTTCCAGTCGAATGGCGAGTGGTCGTCCACCATCGGGTGGTTGAGCAGCGTGATGTAGTCGCGCAGGCCTAGCGTGTGCGCGGCAGCAAATGCCTGCTGCACCAGTGGCGCGCTCCACCTGTTCGGTTCGGTTTTCTTGGGTCGCATGGGTTCGGGGATTGTCAGTTGCAACCGTTTGTCGCCGATCATGTCCAGCACGATCACCGCCTGGATGTCGCGGAGCTTGTTCTGCGCGAAGAGCGCCCGCGTCATGTGAACGCTGCCGTAGAGACCGTCCTTGTCGCTGTATTCCTGCACCGCCTCTTCGCCGTCGAACCAGACGATCCACGCGTCCACCGGCTGGCCGGCGAGCACGCGCGAGATTTCCAGCAGCGCCGCCGTGCTGGAACCGCCGTCATTCGCACCGACGAACTTCATCTTCGGAAACCACTTCGTGTCGTAGTGACCGCCGATGATGAACCGCGGCGGGCAGTTGGGCCGCGTGCGGGCGATGATATTCCTGAACGTGATCGGCCCGCGCGGCGTATTGGTGGTGAATACCTGTTCCTCCGCCTGCAACGACGCGGCGCGAAGTTGCTCCATAATGTAAGCTCGCGTGTGTGCGAGCGCATCCGACCCCGAAGGTCGCGGTCCGAAGCCGACCACGCGCTCCATGTCGCGCCACGCGCGCGCGGTGTCGAACCGGCCCGCCAGATCCGCCGGCAACTTCGACTTGTTCACGGTGGTGGTTTCGGCCTTCCCACAGCCGAGAAAGAAAACAGAGCAGAGAAGACAGAAGCCAGAAGTCAGGAGCCAGAAGAAAGCACGGCGGGACGATGCTGCTTCGTGCTTCCAGCTTCCGGCTTCTGACTTCTGACTTCTGTCTTCTGTCTTCTTCATCGGCCAACAGCTTGCCGCCACTCGCCGGCCTTTGCAATCCGCTTCGAGAGCGCCGGGTGGTCGTGAAACAAAAACTCCACCGCCGGATGCGGCTCCATGTCGGCGAGATTCTGGCCGGCCAGCTTGCGCATCGCCGATTCGAACGCCGCCGCGTCGTGTGTTATCTCCAGCGCAAACCAGTCCGCCCGATACTCGGCGCGTCGCGACCATGCGTGCGTCAGCGGCGACGTGACCAGCCCGAACGCCATCATGCCGAGTGCCAGCAACGGCAAATGCTCAACGTTGGCAAGATCGCCGCCCGCCACCGCGCGCAGCCAGAGATCGCTGAGCCACAAACCACCGGCAGTCAGCGCCGAACCGGTCGCCATGTTCTTCCAGATGTCGTGGTAGTGGAAATGCGCCAGCTCGTGTGCCAACACCACCTCGATCTCCGGCGCGGTGAAGCTCGCCAGCAACGTGTCGCCGAGTAATATTCGCCGCGTTCGGCCGAGCCCGGCGAAGGCGGCGTTGGCCTTCTTCGTCTTCTCACCGAGCGCAATGCGAAACACCCCGACCACGCGCGCGCCGACCTGCTCGGCCATCGCGCGCAGCCTCGCTGCCAGCGATTCGTCTTCGAGCTTCGTCAGCTTGTAGAAGATCGGAACGATCAGCACCGGCAGGATAAAACTCAGCAGCAACGAAAACACAGTCATGAATCCCGCCGCCCACGCCCACCACCACGCGCCTGCCGCGCGCAGCAACGCATAGACCGCCTCGGTAACAATGCTTATGAATATGAGCATGAGCGCGAAGCCTTTGATGTCATCCCAGAGCCAGCCGCCCAACGTTTGGTTGGATAGATTGAACCGGTGTTCCAGTCGAAAACCGCCGAAGTAACTCCACGGCAACGTTAGCAGCGAGCCACCCGCCAGCATCGCGGCAACATAAACCGCCACCGTGCCGCACTCGTTGCGGCCATGCTGCCGCGCGAACTCGGCCAGCGAGCGCGAGCCGCCGGCAAAGTAGAAGATGGCGAGCACGACGGCGACGAATGCGAGTTCGCCGAGGTGCAGCCAGAGCTTGAGCCGCTCGTAGCGTTTGGCCGGGGTTACTTTCTCAAGCCCGTTCGCCATAGTTGATTCCCATCGTTCCCAGCAGTGGGTCGAACACGCGCACGTTCGTCATGCCCGCACTACGCATCATCGCCTCGATGCCGCGCTGCGCCGGAAATGTTCGTAACGACTCGATAATGTAGAGATAGGTCTGCGGGTCGCGGTGAAATAGCCAACCCATCAGTGGCAGCGCCGCCCGCAAGTAGCCGGCGTAGAGCGTGCGCACCAGCCAGTTGGCGGGCTTGCCAAAATCGAGGATCACGAGCCGTCCGCTGGGCCGCAGCACACGGAGCATTTCGCGCAGGCACTGCTCAACGTCGGCGACGTTCCGCAGGCCGTAGCCGATGGTGACGGCATCGAAGCTCCCGTCAGCAAATGGCAGCCGTAGCGCGTTGCCACGAGCGAAGAATACTTCAGCGCCCACCGCGTCGCGCCGCTGCCGCGCCACGTCCAGCATTGCTTGTGCGAAGTCCACGCCCACGGTCAGCGCCGCGCCTTGCCGCCGCGCTTCGAACGTCATATCACCGGTGCCGCAGCAGAGGTCCAGCACACGGGCATTCGCCGGCGCGCCGCCCAATGCTAGCCGAACCACGCGCCGCTTCCAGAGGCGGTGCAGGCCGAAGCTCTGGAGGTCGTTGGCCAGATCGTAGCGTGGCGCCAGTTGGGTGAAGAGTTGCTCCACTTTGGGCGCGCGCTGCTGGTCGTGGCTCAGGAATTTGTTTGGCATGGCTGGCGAAATCTGAGATGCAATCTAGTGAAAGCAGATTCGATGTCCACGTTATTCTCGTCATGAACACTTCCGTCACCCGCCGCGAGTTTGTCCAACGCAGTTCCGTCGTCGCCGCGTCGCTGGCCGGCCTGCCGTGGGTGGGCCGCGCCGCGGAAACGGTCGCGCCCATCCGCCGCGCGCTGGACCTGGCGTTCGTGCGCCCGCCGCTGGCGACGTTCGCCGTCGTCACCGATACACACTTCGGCCTCCCCGCCGACGGCCAAGGCGAACACATCTACACGAAGCTGGCGAAGCAAACGCTCGCCGAAATGCAGACATCCGGCGTGGATTTCATCATCCACCTCGGCGACATCCTCAACCATTTTCCGACCGACCCGCAGTGGCCCGTGGCAGTGAAGCTGGCGCGCGAGCAATTCGCCGCGTCGCGCGCGCCGATCTACGCGGTGCCCGGCAACCACGATGTGGGCAACAAACCGTCGTTGACCTCGCCGACGGTCGCTGTCAACCGCGTGAGACAGGAGTGGCTCGACCTTTTCCGACAACAGTTCAAGAGCGACTACCATGTCATTGACCGCGCCGGCTGCCGCGTGATTTTGCTGAACTGCCTGCTGTTCAACACCGGCCTGCCCGCCGAGCGCGCGCAGTGGGATCGGTTGCGCGGCGATCTCGAAGCCGCCAAGGGGTCGAAGATCGTCCTTGGTTTCCACATGCCGCTGTTTTGGTGCCGGCAGGACGATCCGGGGCCGGGCAACTATCATCTTATTGACGAGCCGGTGCGCGGGCAGTTGCTGGAATTGGTCCGGCAATACAAGGTGCGCGCCGTGTTCACCGGCCACGCGCACCAGCCAATCGTGAACGCGTGGAGCGAGGCGTTGCTGCTGACCGCGCCGTCCACGTCGTTCGCTTGCTCCTACGGTTTCTATCCGGGCCTCAAGTCGCTCCACACCGAGCCGTCGAAGCTCGGCTGGCTGCTGGTGCGGGTTTACGAGGATGACATGATCATCAACCGCTTCCGCCCGCGCACGGCGGAACAACCGGCCGGCGCGAGCTTGTTGTTGGCGCGGCAGTCGGCGGAAAACGCGCGATGTCATCTGGCGACGATGTTGGCCGCACCACGTGCTGTCGTGGCGCGATGGGCGCCGGAGTTGGTCGCGGACGGCAATCGCCTGAGCAGCTCGCGGCCAGCGGCGGAGGTGGAACGCAGCGGTTGGAGCAGCGCCTACGCCGCCAAGCCCGAATGCCAGGAATGGATTCGACTCACGTTCGCTGAGCCGGTCAACGCGGACCGCGTAGTGCTGTGGCCGCGGTTTGACGGCAAAGGCACGACCGTGAATTTTCCGACGGACTTCGTCGTGCAAGCGACGGAGGACGGCAAGACGTGGACGACGCTGAAACAGTTCTCAGGTTTCCGGCCCGAAGCGAACGCGGCGTTGACGGTGAACTTCGCGTCGCAGAAAGCGGTGGCGATCGCCGTTGTCGCATCGCGTCTGCCCGGAAACGGTGGCAAGCCGGCGAAGTATGCTTTCCAACTGGTGGAGTTCGAGGCGTTTAACGGCGAGCAACAACTCCGTGTCGTCGCCGTCCACGCGTCATCCAGTGCGGGCGACAGCGCGCCGACACGGCTCGACAGTCCGCTGCTGGAGACGGCCGATCTCGGTGTGCGTTACGTGCGCGTTGTCGGCGCGATCAACACGGAGGATTTCATGCGCGCAATGGCGGCGTCGCGTCGGCTCGGCCAGCGGCCGGTGATGAGCCTGCCGCCGGAGTCGCGCATCGTAAGCGACGCCATCCGCACCGTGGGCCGGCTGGCGGCGTTGGTGGAAACGCCAAACGCGGAAATTTTCAACGCCGCTGTGCGCGCCGGTGCGAAAGAATCGCAGCTTATGCTCGGCCCGGTGACGCCGGACAAGATCGCTGACGCGGTGGCGGCCGGTCCGATCTGGGTGTCGGTCGCTCTTGATGGCCAAGGCAAGACTGGCCGCGAATTGGCGCGGCAGATTGAAACGATTCGCGCGCAGCATCCGAGGACGGTGTTCTGGTTCGACATCGTCAACCCTCCCGCCGCGCCCACGCAGGTTGCGCAGTTATTCCTGCTCACCTACGGACTCGGCGTCATCGTCAACATCCTGCCGGCTGCCACCGCCGACTCCGGCGCGCTGTTGGACCACAACTGCGACCCGACGCCGGCGTTCCGCGCGCTGCAAGCGCTCGCGACGGCAATGAGCGAGCCGATGCGGCGGACGATAGATTCGCACGAGCCGATTCACTGGCTGCGGTTCGAAGCCGCGCCGCGGTTCGTTGAAGCACTCTGGACCGACGGAAACCCGGTGCGCGTTTCGCTCGGCGCTCAGCGCGCCGGCGCGACAGTGGTGGATCTTGCGACCGGTGTGACGCGGCCGTTGCCGGTGGACAACAAGGTGAACGTCGGCAACTTGCCGACGCTGGTGTGCAAACGTTGACCGTTTGGACGCGAACGTGCAAACTCAGCGAAGCTGACAGAAAGGAAAAACGAACGATGCGAAAGATACTCTTTGTTCTTGTGGCGGTGTTGTTGGCGGCCTGCGCCACTCCTCAGCGCACAACGGAAGAAAAAGCCGTGCCCGAAAAAATTCGCGTGCTGCTGGTGACGGGCGGGCACGCTTTTGAAGGGCCGCAGTTTTTCAAGGTGTTCGAGGACAACCCGGAGATCTCGTTCGAGGCGGTGGAGCATCCCAACCCCAAGGACAAGAACGCGCCGACAACCGATCCTGTGGCCACGAAACTCCGGCCCGACGCGGCGAAAGCGTATGACGTGATCGTGCTCTACGACATGTGGCAGAAGATCAATGACGAGACGAAGGCGGACTTTGTCGCTTTGATCAAAGGCGGTAAGGGACTCGTGGTGTTGCATCACGCCATCGCCAACTACCAGGAGTGGGAGGAGTTTCCGAAGATTTCCGGCGCGCGCTATTACCTCAAGCCCACCATCGTCAACGGCGTCGAGAAGGCGCGCTGCCTGTGGAAGCACGGCGTGGACATGAAGGTGTGCATCGCCGACCCGAAGCATCCGGTCGCGCGCGGTCTGAAGGACTTCGATATTCACGACGAGAGCTACAAGGGCTACGACATCCACCCGGACATGAAGCCGTTGCTGACCACCGACCAGCCGCTGAATTCCCCGACCTTGGGCTGGACGCACACCTATGGCAAAGCCCGCGTCGTCTATCTCCAACTCGGCCACGATCATTTCGCCTACGAGAACCCGAACTTTCGCCAGCTCGTTGCCCAAGCCATTCGTTGGACGGCGGGGAAGTCGCGGTAGGGAGTGTTGAGAAGGAACTACGCCCAAACACCAGCGATCTTCGTCTGGCAGAAGCCGCATTTGCCGGCGTTGAGGTAGTAGCCGGTGATCGCGAATCCGTCGCGCGCAATGACGGCGCGCTTGCAGTTGGGGCAGAAGGTGGTTTCCGCGTCGCGCAGTCCGGGCACATTGCCGATGTAGGCATAGTGCAGGCCGGCGGAGCGTGCGATGGACTGAGCTTGCAGCAGGATTTCCACCGGCGTCAGCGGCAGCATCTGGAGTTTATGCTGCGGGTGGAAGCGCGAGAAGTGAATCGGATGGTCTGGGCCGATGTTGGCGGCGAGCCAATCGCACATCCGGCGGATCATGTCCGGCTTGTCGGTATAGGTGGGGACGACGAGGTTGATGATCTCAAACCAGATACCCATGCTCTTGAGCGTTTTGAGCGTGTTGAGGACGGGCTGGAGGCGACCGGCGTTGAGTTTCCAGTAGATGTCCTCGTTGAAGCCCTTCAAGTCCACGTGTGCGGCGTCGAGATACTGGCCTAGGTCGCGCATCGGCGGCTCCTCCATCGAGCCACAGGTGACGAGGATGTTCTTCATCTTCCGCTCGCGGGCGAGCTTGCAGGTGTCGTAGGTGTATTCGTAGAACGCCGTCGGTTCGGAGTAGGTGTAGGAGATGGAGGTGCTCTTCGTCCACTGCGCCAGCGCGACGACATCCTCCTGGAACATGCTCAGGCGGGCGACATCCCCGGTGCTGAGGCCGGCAACGGGCGGGCGCAACCGCAGTTCCGGGCCGCGCGGGTCTTTCGTTTCCTCTGGCTTCTTCTGCGAAATCTCCCAGTTCTGGCAGTTCAGGCAACGGAACACGCAGCCGGCGGTGGCGAGCGAAAACGACAGACTGCCGGGGAAGAAATGGAACAGCGGTTTCTTCTCGACCGGGTCCACGTGAAACGAGCAGGGGTTGGCGAACGCCAGCGAGTAGAGCGTGCCGTCGCGGTTGATCTTGTTGCGGCAATGGCTGCGGTCGCCCGGCTCCATCAGGCAGTTGTTCGGGCAAATCTTGCACTGCACGTTGCGGCCGAGCTTCAGGTAATGATAGCCCTCGTGAGTCCAGCCGCGCTGACGCCACAACTCCCACACTTGGTCGTTTGGTGCGTCGCCCTTGAAGACGCCCTCGGCGGTCAGTTCGCGCACGGCGTCAACAACGTATTTGACTACCGCATAGCCGCCTGCCGCGCACGCCACGCCGGTGGCGCCGTAGCGGATGGCGTCGCGTCGCGTGATTTGTTTCCGCGGTGCAGGCGTGTCTGGCGGAATGTTGCCGTCATCCTGCGGTGTCTGGGAGATGTTGTTCTCCGAATCCATTCGCATCGTCAACTCACCCCACGAATCACTCTCGGTCCAGACCGTGGCGGGCCAAACCTATCACGGCCACGGCCAAAGGCAAACCGCCCAAGTGGGCCGTTACAGCCGGCGGGTGTCACTTGCCCAGGATTTTCAGGAACGACCGGAACGGGTTGCTGCCCTTGGCATCTTCCAGAATCGTTTCCAGTTCGTTGGCATCGAGCCACAGTCCTTTGCAGCCGGCGCAAACGTCCACTTCCACTTTTCCGTAGCGTTCCTGGATGAGTGTCTGGCCGCACTTCGGGCAATGCAGCCAGTGCAGTTCCTTCAAACGGCGTTTCTTGGCTTCAGCGGTTGCTTGCTGTTCCTTCGCCAGCTTCTCCAGTCGCGCCTTCAGTTCCAAATCGCGAAAATACTTTTCTTCGTTCTCACTCGGTTTAACTGGCATGGTCGAATTCCTTTCTTACGAACTTTTGTTGCGCACAAGGCGTGGCAATAAAACAGGCCGCGTTGCCAACGTCAAGCGGCCGCTGATGCGTCGGGCCTCCGCATCCGGCCTGCGATTATGTAGAGCACCGGCAGCACCACCATCGTTAGCAGAGTGTTGCTGAGCACGCCGCCAATGACAACGGTGGCCAGCGGGCGCTGGACTTCGCCGCCCACGCCGACGTTGAACGCCATCGGGATGAAACCGACCGCTGCCACCAACGCGGTCATCAGCACCGGACGCAGGCGCACGAGACAGCCTTCACGCACAGCGGTTTCCAGGGATGCGCCGTCCGCCAACTCTTGCTTGATGAACGTCACCAGCACGAGGCCGTTGAGGATGGCGACACCGCTGAGAGCGACGAAGCCGACGGCAGCGCTGACGGTGAACGGCATCGCGCGCAACCAGAGCGCGAGCACACCGCCGACCGCGCCGAGCGGGATGCCGGTGGCCACGATGAGCACATCACGAAACGACTTCAGGCTGAAGTAGAGCAGCACAAAGATCAATCCCAGCGCCATCGGCACGACGAACCGCAGCGTGCGGTTGGCGCGCTCCATGTTCTCAAACTGTCCGCCCCACTCGATCGTGTAGCCTTCCGGCAGCGTGACCTCCGCTGCGATTCTTGCCTTCGCTTCCGTCACAAAGCCGGCGACATCGCGGCTTCGGACGTTGCACTGGACGGTGATGCGGCGCCGGCCCCATTCGCGGTTGATGGAGGCCGGGCCTTCGGTTTCGGTGATGCGCGCAACGTGGTGAAGCGGCAATACCGAACCAGTCGCGGTCGGGATGAGTGTCTTGGCCAGCGCGTCGGGGTCGGTGCGCTGGCGGTCGGGCAGTCGCACGACCAGCGAGAAACGGCGCTGGCCCTCGCGGACTTCGCCGACCTTCTTGGTGCCCACGGCTTCCACAACGTTGAGCACGTTGCGCGTTGGCACGCCGAAACGCTCGGCCGCCTGCGGATCCACCTTCACCTGCAATACCGGCTGGCCGGTGAGCTGTTCGCCGCTGATCTCGCCCGCGCCACGGACGCCGTGCAGGACGCGCTGCACGTCGTCGGAAAGGCGACGCAGCATCTCCAAGTCGTCGCCAAAAATCTTGATACCAATGTCGGAGCGGATGCCGGCGATCAGCTCATTCATCCGCATCTCGATTGGCTGGCTGAACGACACTTTCAGTCCGGGAAGTTTGTTGAACAGTGTGCGCATCTTTTCCACGAGTTCGGTTTGCGTGCCGGCCTTCTTCCATTGCTCGCGCGGCTTCAGCGCCAGGAAAAAGTCGGCCAGTTCGACACCCATCGGGTCGGTGGCGACTTCGGCGGTGCCGAGGCGCGTCCAGACGTTGGCGATCTCGTCGGGAAACTCCGCCAGCAGCATCTTTTCGGCGCGGTCGTTCAACGCCACGGCTTCCTCGACCGACACGCCGGCGAGCCGGACGCTTGTGCCGACGATGGCTTGCTCGCCGAGTTTCGGCAGGAACTCGCCGCCCATCTGCGACGCGATCCAGAAGCCCACGGCCAGCAGCGCGAGCGCGGCGATCAGCGTTGTCTTGCGGAGCCTCAACGCGAGGTCCAGCACCGGTGCGTAGAGCCGATGCGCCAGCCGCACGAGCCACGGCTCCTTTTCCTTCACCTGCCGTGGTAGCACGAGGCTTGCCAACGCTGGCATCAACACCAACGCCAGAACCAGCGACCCTAGTAGCGCGAAGATCATCGTCAGCGCCATCGGCTTGAACAGTTTTCCTTCGACGCCTTCGAGGGCGAGAATCGGCAGGAACACGATGAGTATGATGCCGACGCCGAACGCCACGGGACGCGCCACTTCGAGCGGGGCTTGCTTCAGTGCCTCGCGGCGTTCATCGGCGGTGAGCGTGCGGCCAAGTTTCCGCTGCAGCTCTGCCAACCGGCGCATCGCGTTCTCGATCATCACGACCGAGCCATCCACGATCAACCCGAAGTCCACCGCGCCGAGGCTGAGCAGGCTCGCCGCGATGCCCGCCTCCAGCATGAGGTCGCCTGCGAACAGCATCGAGAGCGGGATGGCTACGGCCACAACCAGACCAGCACGCAGGTTGCCGAGGAATGCGAAAAGCACCGCGATTACCAGCAGCGCGCCAGCGAGAAGGTTGTGCGTGACAGTGCGGATGACCTTGTCCACCAGCTCCGTCCGGTCGTAAAGCACCTCGACGACCACGTCCTTTGGCAGTGTCTTCTGGATTTCGGCGAGCCGTTCCTTCAATGCTCGCGTGACCACCGCGCTGTTCTCCCCCATCAACATGAAGCCAAGGCCGAGCACGATCTCGCCCTTGCCCGCGCCGGTGACCGCGCCGCGGCGGATTTCGTGGTCCACTTTGACCGTCGCCACGTCGTGGACGTGCACCGGCAGGCCGTCGTGCGCTGCGACGACGATGTTGCTGATCTCGGTCACGTTGGTTGTCAGGCCGATGCCGTGCACCAGCAACGACTCGCCGCTGCGCGTGATCAGGCCGCCACCGACGTTCTGGTTGTTGGCCTCCAGCGCCTCGAACAGCGTTTCCAAGGTGATGCCGTGCTTCACAAGCCGCTCCGGCTCGACGATGACATGGTATTGTTTTTCGAACCCGCCCCACGTGTTGACCTCGGCGACGCCGCGCACTTTGCGCAACTGCGGGTCAGCGTGCGCTGCGGATTGTCCGAGCGGACGACGTAGTGGAACACCTCGCCCAAGCCTGTCGAGATTGGGCCAAGCTGCGGTCGCTGGATACCCGTGGGCAGTTCGATGCTTTGCAACCGCTCGGTGACGAGCTGGCGCGCGCGGAAGATGCTCGTGTCATCGTCAAACGTCGCGACGACTTGCGAGAGGCCGAACTTGGAGATGGAACGCACGTTCTCCAGTCCCGGCAGACCACCGATGGCCAGTTCGATCGGGATGGTGATCTGTTGTTCGGTCTCCTGAGGATTCAGCGACGGCGCGGTGGTGTTGACCTGCACCTGCACCGGAGTCGTGTCGGGAAACGCGTCCACCGGCAGACGCATCACCGCGCGTCCGCCGACGAGCATCAGCACCACGGCCAGCACGCAGACGAGCAGACGGGCCAGCACGCAGACGAGCAGACGGTTGTTGAGGGAGAAGTTGATGAGCCAGTTGAGCATGATGGCGGTTCTCCTAGTCGTCTGCGCAGCCCGCACCGAGGCGGGAGATGAGCAGTTGCGATTTCAGCACGAAGCCGTGGTTCACGGCGACTTGCTCCTGCGAGTTCAGGCCGGCGGCCACTTCGAACTGGCCGTTGAACGTCGCACCCACCGTGATTGCGCGCGCCTCGAACAAATCGTCGGCCAGCTTTACGAAGACGAGCGGCTTGCCCTCGATCCGCTGCACGGCCGACGAAGGCAGCAGCAGCGCGCCCTCGGCATTGCGGGTGAGGATGCGCGCTTGGGCAAACATTTTCGCCCGCAACTGGCCGTCGGGATTCGCCACCTCGGCGCGCGCGCGGGCCATGCGGCTGCGTTCGTCCACCTCGGCGGAAATCCACGTCAGCTTGCCCGTGAAAACCCTGCCGGCCAGCGAGTCCACGCGCAGCTCGACCGTCTGGCCGACGCGCACGCGGGCGAGGTCCGGCTCCTCGATGTTGAGCATGGCCCACATCGTGGAACGATCTACCAGCGTGAACAGCGGCTTGCCCGCCTCCATCATCGCGCCGCGCACGGCCATGCGCTCGACGATCTCTCCCGCGAACGGCGCGCGAACGTCGAGCAGCACCATCTCCTGCGGCTTCCGGCCCATCGCGTCCACCTGCTCTTCCGTGAAGCCCAGCAGACGCAGTTGCTGGCATGCGGCGCGGTGCGTTGCCTCGGCTTCCTGCAAGTCCTTCTCCGACGTGACGCGCTCAGCCCGCAGCTTGCGTTCACGGTCGAGCGTCTGGTGCGACAACACCGCCTTGGCCACGGTCTCGGCGATGCTCGCGGACCAGATTTGCGCCACGGTTTGTTTTTCTTTCACGCGGTTGCCGAGGTCCACAGCCACGCTCTGCACGATGCCACCGACGGGCGCGACGATTTGCGCGAGCTTGGTTTGGTCAAAGGCCATCTCGGCGTAGCACTCGATGCTGTCGGAAATCTTCCCGGTCGTTGGGTGCGCGGTTTGCACGCCGGCAATCGCGGCGGATTCGCCGGAGGGCAGGCGGACCTTGACTCCTTCGCCGGGCTTGAGTTTCGCGGCGAGTTCGGGATGGCAGATGCCGCACTCGTCTTCGGGCACGCCGTGTTCGGTGCACATCAGCCGCTTGGCGGCAGCGCCGGGCGTGGCGTCAGGGGGTGCGGGTTTGGCGTGAGCGTGATCGTGGCCGGTGTGTTCATCGGTGTCCGCGTGCTCGGCAGATTTGGAGCAGCCGACGACAGTCATGGCAGCCACAAGCAGCGCCGCGAGCATTACCAGGAGCGGCGACTTTGTTGTGAGAATGGTTTTCATGGTTTGGTTTCCTTTTGCGGCAGGGGCGAACGGAGATCCTTCATCAACAGCGCCTCCATCTGGGCTTGCGCCGTGTTCAACTCCAGCAGCTTGTCATAGTAGGCGAGGCGCACCTCCGTGGCGGTGCGTTGGGTGTCGAGGATGTCAAGCAAGCCGAACTTGCCGGCTTCGTAGCCGGTGCGGACCAGCCGCAACGCACCCTCGGCCTTCGGCAGGATGCGCGTGCGGTAGCTCTCGACCTGCCGGCCCGCCGCGCGCAGGCGCTCGTCGAGCACGGCTAGGTCGCGCGACAGGCGAAGTTCCGTCGCGCCAAGGTCGTAGCGCGCGATGTCCGCCTGGGCGCGCGCCTCGCGCTGACGACCTTGGGCGCGGTCGAACAGTGGCAGCGGCAGCGAGACGCGGAACTCCATGATGGTTGCATCGGCGGCGTTGTCGCGGCCGGCTGCGATGCCGAAGGTCGGGTCGGGCAACGGGTCGAGCTTGGCACGGCGCAGTTCCAATTCCGCCTTCGCGCGACTGGCGAGCAGCGCATGGACGGACGGATGGCGCGCCAGCATCCGGTCCCGTGCCTGGTCGAGGTCGGGGCGCTGAGCGTGCTCGCTCAACTCGCCCGCCAGAGCACTTATGTTCTCGGGTCGGCGGCCGAGCAGAGGCGCGAGCGACTTCTGCGACTCGGCCAGCTCGCGTTGCGCGGCGGTCAGCTCGACGACGGCACGTTCCTGCTCGATCTCGGCGCGAAGCTGCTCTTGGTCGGGCGCGGCGCCCAACTCGACGCGCTTGCGGACGACGCCGGCCGTGGAACGCGCCATGTCGGCGAGCATCGAGGCCACTTCGAGCTTCTTCTGCGCGGCGAGCGCGCGGCAGAACATCACCTTCACGTCGCGCACGAGTTCCAACTCGCGGGCGAGGTAGTCCCACTCGGCGGCAGTGACTTCCTTGGCGCCGATCTGCGCGTCGAGCGCCTTCTTGCCGGGAAATGGCACGGTTTGCGCGACGCCGCCGAGGTTCTTGGATTGCGAGAAACCGCCGCGGCTGACAGGCATGTCTTCGGCGGAGAACTCCAGGCTTGGGTTGGGCCAGACGCGCGATTGGATGGCGCGGCCGGTGACGGCCTCGATGCGAGCGCGGGTAGAGTGCAACTCGGGGTTGTTGGCGACCGCCTCCGCGAGCGCGGCGGGCAGGTCGAGTGTTGTTTGGGCCGACGCGTCGGCAATGGCGACGCAACCGGCGGCGAGCACGGCAAAAATTGGTTTCATACAAACTTCCGCTGACTTTCAGGAAGCACACGAGTCCCTCGGCGTCGGGATCGCGGCGTGCAGACACACTACGGGCGTGGATAAGGAATCAGGCTCGCGGCGGAGGTGTGGGAGGGCGGAAAGTGAGGGAGACGAACTGGTCCTGTTCGATCACCGGCATCACTGGGACCGAAACGGGTTGACTGACAGCGCCGACCGCATCGGGCGCCTCAAGCGCCTGCGTGCAAAGGCAGAGCATACACGGCCCGCAGCAGTCGGCGTCGTCAGAGCAAAGGCAGGTTGCCGATTCAAAGAGGGCGGACAGCAGCAACGTGCTGAGGGCTGTGCTCAGGATGATTCGGATGGTGCTGCTGAATCGCATGACGGCTAATGTCTATGCGAGCGGTGGGCGAAAGTCAAACCCGCATCCCGGCGTCAATTCGAGCGACGCAGAGGGTAATGGTTTTGAGCGAGCCTCGATTCTGTAACAGAAATGTGGCGGCAACGGAACGGTTATGTTACAGATTCGCGGCAATGACCGGAGCTAGTTGCCGTGGTGCGGCGAAGCGGCGGTGCGGTTGGAATAGCCATTAACTGATTATTGGAAAAACTTATGTTGAACCTTTCCCGATTTCTGCCGAAAGACGAGAAGTTCTACGACTTGCTGGAGGCGAGCGCTGGAGAAGTGAAGGGCAGCGCGGAGCTGCTGGAGAAGCTGTTGGTGAGCCTGAACAAGTCGCTGCCGCCAGCGACGCTCGATGAGTTCGAGGCGCACCGGCGCAAGGACAAGCAGATCACGCAGCAGATTACGGAGGCGCTGTGCCGGACGTTTGTGACGCCGATAGATCGCGAGGACATCGTGGCGCTGGCCGAGGCGCTCTACAGGATTCCGAAGAACATCGAGCGCATCGGCGAGCGGTTGCTGGCCTACCGGCTCGAGCCGTGGCAGAACGATTTTCACTCGCAGTGCCAACTCTTGCAGCGGGCCACGGAAACGATGCTGTTCATGGTGCGCAGCCTGCGCACGATGAAGAACCCGGAGGAGATTCGCGCCAAGAACCAGATTCTCCAATGGCTCGAAGGCGAGGGTGACAAGCTGATGTTGACCTTGATGCAAAAGCTGTTCCTTGAAATGGACAACGTGAAGGAAATCGTCATGCGCAAGGACATCTACGAGTTGCTGGAGAAAACGCTCGACCGATTTCGCGACGCCGGCAACATCATCGTGCGGATCGTGTTGAAACACACGTAGGCTCGTGCCGTGGTAACGCTAACTCTCCGCTCCCACAAAGCATGAGCACGGTTATCATTGTGGTGATCCTCGCGGCGTTGTTCTTCGAATATACGAACGGCTTCCATGATGCGGCGAATGCCATCGCCACTTCCATCTCCACGCGCGCGCTGCGTCCATGGCAGGCGCTAGGGATGGCCGGCTTGCTCAATTTTGTTGGCGCACTCTTGTCCACGTCGGTGGCGGCGACGGTCGCCAAGGGCATCGTGGACCCCAGCGTCATCACGTTGCAGGCGGTGTTCGCCGGTCTGATCGGTGCGACCTCGTGGAACCTGCTGACGTGGTATTACGGCATTCCGTCGAGCTCGTCGCACTGCCTGATCGGCGGTGTCGTCGGTGCGACAATGGTCACTTACGGCCACGGCGTGCAATGGCTGGTGATTGTGGAAAAGGTGCTCATCCCCACCGTAATGTCGCCGCTGATCGGATTTGTCATTGGCATCCTCCTGACGATGGCGATGGCGTGGATGTTTCGGCGCGTGCCGCATGGCAAGGTGAACAAACGGTTTCGGGCGATCCAGCCGTTCTCGGCGGCGCTGTTGGCGCTGTCTCACGGCCAGAACGACGCGCAGAAAACGATGGGCATCATCTTGCTGGCGCTCGTGGCGGCGGGCCAGTTGCCGCAGACTGCCGACGTGCCGTTGTGGGTGAAACTGACCTGCGCCATTGTCATGGCCTTGGGCACGATGTCCGGCGGCAAACGCATCATCCAGACCATGGGGATGCGCATCACGCGGTTGCGTAATGCCGACGGTTTTGGTGCCGAACTGACGGCTTCGTCGGTGTTGTTGGCGACTGGCCACCTTGGATTTCCGGTTTCCACGACGCACGTCATCACCTCGGCGATCATGGGCGTTGGCGCGACCTATCGGGTCAAGGCGGTGCGCTGGGGCATCACGCGCTCGATTGTGCTGGCGTGGGTGCTGACATTGCCGGCGTCGGCTGCCATCGGAGCCTTCGTGGCTTATTTGTTGAAGGTGTTGGTGCAGGCGGGGTTGATACAGCCGATGTGAACGGAATGTCCTTGATTCACCGGCGCGTTTTTGCGACTTTCCAACCCGCAATGAACAGCAAGCGCGGCAAGGTTGTGAAGACGATTATCGTGACCCCCTGACCGGGGTGAACGGCTTGCCGCGTCACACCCTCGGTTGACCATCGAGGGTTTTTTTATTTGTGTAACAGGAACGGCCCGGCATCGGCCGGCCCGCGCGGCGGTGCGAGTGGAAAGTTTTAAGAAACAGTCGCAAACGAACGACAGATAACGAATAACGGATACTAAAATGGCATTGGTAGTCCAAAAATACGGTGGCACGTCGGTGGGTAACCCCGACCGCATCAAGAACGTGGCGCGGCGCGTCCTCGCCACCCAGCAGGCCGGCAACCAAGTCGTCGTGGTGGTGTCGGCGATGAGCGGCGTCACCGACAATCTCATCAAGCTGGCGAAAGAAGTCCACGACATGCCGAACGAGCGCGAGATGGACATGCTGCTGGCCACGGGCGAGCAGACGACCATCGCGTTGCTGGCGATGGCGCTGCACGCCCTCGGTGCGAAGGCCACCAGCCTCACTGGCGCGCAGGCCGGCATCGTCACCGACCGCGTTCATACGAAGGCGAAGATCGCAAACATCACGCCCAAGCGCGTGCACGAACTGCTCAACGACGGCAACGTCGTTATCATTGCCGGTTTTCAGGGCGAGACGCCCGACAAGCAGATCACAACGCTCGGCCGCGGCGGCAGTGATCTTTCGGCGATCGCGATTGCCGCGGCGTTGAAGGCCGACATCTGCCAGATTTACACCGACGTGGACGGCGTCTATACCGCCGACCCGCGCATCGTGAAGGACGCGCGGAAGATTCCGGAGATCAGCTACGACGAAATGCTGGAGATGGCCGCGCTCGGTTCGAAGGTGATGCAGGCGCGGTCGGTGGAGTTTGCCAAGAAATTCAAAGTGGTGTTCGAGGTTCGCAGCAGTTTTAACGACAACCCAGGGACGATTGTGAAAGAAGAAACGCGCAACATGGAAGACATGGTCATCCGCGGCGTCGCGGTGGACAAGAAACAGGCGAAAGTTACCGTGGCTCACGTGCCGGACAAGCCGGGTGTGGCGTCGCGGATTTTCCGCGCCGTGGCCGACGCGAACATCAATGTGGACGTCATCGTGCAGAACGTGTCCGAGAAGGGCACGACCGACATCACCTTCACCGTCGGCACCGACGACCTGAAGAAGTCGCTGATCGCGCTGGAGAAGGTGGCGAAGGAAGTCGGCGCGAGCGGCGTGACCGCGCAGGACGGCATCGCGAAGATTTCGATCATCGGCGTCGGCATGCGCAGCCATCCGGGCGTGGCCGCCGACATGTTCGAGACGCTCGCGGCCAATCACATCAACATCGGCATGATCAGCACCAGCGAGATC
>JAPLTX010000030.1 GCA_026397915.1 Verrucomicrobiota bacterium | reverse complement strand
TCCACCGCGCGCACGGGGTAATCGGTGAGCTGTTTGATGATGCCCTCGTATTCAACCAGGTTTTCGCGCTGGTCGTCCACGAGCAGAATTTTGATGTCGCTTGGCATAGGAACCTCTCTCGGCCGGATCACCAGCCGTCAACGCCGGCATATTGGCAACTGCCGCCCCACGTGTCGAGCCAATGACTGGACCATTACCGCTGTTTTGGAGCGCCAGTCCCGTAAAGTTACTTAATGATCGGTCTCCCGAAGACGGTGGTTGTGGCGGGCGATTTCACCGGCGGTCCGGAGACGGGAAAACGAATGATGATGGCAGTGCCTTTGCCAACCTCGCTCTCGAGGCGCAGTTCGGCGCCGTGGGCCTGGAGGATGCTGTGGCTGATGCCCATGCCGAGGCCGGTGCCCTTCCCCGGTTCCTTGGTGGTGAAGAACGGGACAAACATTTTTTTCTTCACCTCGTCGCTCATGCCGCAGCCGTCGTCGGTGATCCTCAGGATGATGACCTGCCCCTCGCTGGCGGTGCTGAGGGTGATGTTACCACCCTCGCGCCCGGTCTTGACGCAGACTTCCAGGATGGCGTCCTTGCCGTTGAGCAAAAAGTTCATGAGCGCCTGCTGGATTTCCTTTGGGTTCCCTTTCAGCCGCGGCAGTTCGCCGAGCTGAGTGACGACTTTGATTTTGGCGTTACTGAGCACGTCGTTACTGATGGCCAGCGCGTCGCGGACCGTGTCGTTGAGGTCGAACGGGAAGAACGAGCCGACATCGGCGGGCCGGGCAAAAGTGCTGAGTTTGTTGGAGATCTCCGCGCAGCGGCCGACGCTCTGGATGATGAGGCCGAGGCCCTCTTCAAGGCCGGGGTCGCGCTTCATCTGGTGCGCCATGATCATCCGCTCGGCGCGGAGTTTGACGGGGTTGAGGGCGTTCTTGATTTCGTGGGCGACGCCAGCGGCCACCACGCCAAGCAAGGACTGGCGTTGGGAAGCGAAGAGTTGCTTGTCCTTGCTCTCCAGCGCGGCAAAGGCGTCGTCCTTCTCCTTGAGCGTTTGCTGGATGACGCCAACCATTTGCGAGTAGGCCGAGGACAGCTCGCGTGATTCCCGCGAGTAGTGCTTCGCGGCGGCCAGCTTCTCGGCCCGCTCGCGGTGGGAGGGATCGGTGGGCATGCCGCGCACGAAATCGAGCGCGGCCTGGGCGATCTGTTCCAGCGGTTGGGCGATGCGGCGGCGCAACCGCACGGCCATGAACACGCTGCCCAGGATCATCACCGTCGTGAGCGCGACGGTGGTCAGCGTCATAAAGAAGCGGACGGACTGGATCGTTTCGCGAAAGGCGTTCAACAGGGGCGCCTGGCCACGCAGCCCGAACGCGACCATGCCGCGCAACGCGCCATGATGAAACACCGGCGTGAACACCTCGTAGGCCTGCGGCGCAGAGGTTTCCACCACCTTGCCGCCAGGAGACAACTCGCGCTGGCGGACGTGGGCCGTCATGCGCACCAGCGACGGGTCGCCTTTCAGCCCGTGCGTGAACTGGAACGCGGGACTGGTTTGCAGTTCGCTCAGGAACGGCAGGCCGTTTTGGTTAAAGACGGTGATGCTCAGGAGGTTGACGGTGCCTTTCTTGACCTCCGCCAGGTAGAGCACCGTGTCGCGCATCTCATAGGAGTATCGCACCAGCGGGGCGCTGTCGGCCAGCACGCGGCCGGACGGCCAGCCCTCGGCGATCTTCGCGCCGGAGACGATCTGCCGACCGATGCAGCTCTCTGCGATGCGGTCGGCTTCCTCAATGGACGGCGGCATTTTGTTAAACGCCACCGTCAAGACGCCGATCGGGAAAATCCGCCCGAAGCTCTCGCGGTAGAGCAGCAGCCGCCGCTCGTAGAACGTCTGCCGCGCGCCGGTCTTCGGTTGGACCATCTCGTAGGCCATCTGGTCCAACAGCCGGGGCGGATAGACCGAGCGGTCCCACTCCAGTTTCTGCGGTTCGGGCAAGTCCTGGAACGTCAGCCCGTCGCGATAGACGGTGGCAATCTCGCCGTTGACGTTATTGAAGATTCGCGCATAGGCCAGCTCGGGGCGTTTGCGCAACTCGGCCCACAACATCACCTGCTGCTCGGCGGCGCGGTCGAACAAGTTCAGCATCCGCGCCGTCAGCACCGCCGCGTCCAACCCACCCACCGAGCGGATCGCGGCGCGTTCGCGGCCCGTCCAGTCCTCGTTCACTCTCGTCATCAACGGACGAAAGAACTCGAACGCCACGAAGATGAGCAGCGCCGCCGCCACGCCGAAGATCACGCTCAGCCCGATGAAATGGCGTGAGAGCCGCCGGCTCAGCGAGGCTTCCGGCCGCGGGGACGAATCGGGTTGGGAGGAAGGCGCGGTCATGGCGAAACCTTGGAAACGTCCGGCGCGGCGCGCGGCACCATGAAACGCTGTTCGGCCTCCAGCAACACCTGGAGTCCCGCCAGCGAACCCTTGGCCGAAGCGCCGCCTGTTTCCACCACCACCGCCGCCTCGGGCAGGCCCGGCAGTTCGACGCCGGGCATGGGCGGCTTCGGGGCGAGCGCTTTGTGCAGGAAACCGTCCAGCAGCGAGCTGCGGCTGATCGAAAACGGGTTGGACCGCACGATGAGGCGCGCGGGGTCGTTCATGATCGCCTCGATCTCGCGCAGCATCGCCAGCGTCTGGCGGGCGAACTGCAAACTCCGGTCGTCAATGCGGCGCGTCCCGGCGCGGACCTCGGCGAGGTAGGCTTCATAACTGCACCATTCGCGGCGCGAGCCGAACACGGCGGCGACATCCTGCTCCTTCAGCGATTGCAGCAGGCCGCGCCGCGCGGGGATCTCGAACTGGTCAAAGAACATCGTCCGCTGACCGGCCTCCGACAGCAGGTAGCGCACCAGTTCCTGCACCGTCTCGCGGGCCGCCTCTGCGCCCGGATCGTCCGAGGCGATCTGCCGGCTGCAGATGACGCACTTGCCGCCAAGCAATGAAACACCGGGTGCGGCCGCGTTGGTGGAAACCGAGAGCGGCATCACGCCGATGTCGTCCAGCGGCGCGGGCGGTCCCCACGGTGTGATCAGGTTACGTTGCGCCCAGGTGGAGAACAGCCACGCCGAGGGCGACGCGCCATTGGTTTGCGCGGCCGACGGCTCGCTCGCGAAGCGGAGCATCTGGCGCTTCAAATCCACAAGGAAGTCCATCCGGGCTGCCGCCGACGGCCAGGTTTCGAGCTGCACCTGCCGGCCCAGCGCGTCGAGCACCTGCCGCGCCGGCGGCGTCTCGGCCGCGAATGTTCCAGCGGCTTGTCGCGGCCAGCCCGGCTCCAAGCTCCAGACCAGCGGCAGGAAGAACCGGAAGAATTCCTGTCCATCCGCGGCAATGGACGACGGCAAAACGATTTTGGATTTTGGATTAACTTCGTTCGTCTCGCGGACTCGGCTTTGGATTTTGGATTGGAAGAGCTGCATCCACGCTTGGCGAGCTTCGGTGGCGTTGTTGAAGTAGCTCTTGCGGTAGAAGAGCAGGTCCGCCGCGCGCGCGATCGGGACGCCGTAGATGCGCGGCGACTTTGGATCGTCACCGGGGCCGACCGCGCGGATCGGCTCGACGCCCGCTTCGCGCAACATCGGCCCGACAACGGCTTCGTCGAACGGCGCCAGCCAGCCGTTGCGCGCAAACTCCTCCACCCACGCCGTGTTGGACACCGCCACGTCCATCGGTTGCAGCATCTCCGAGGCGCGGGCCCCGAACGACAACGCTGTCATCGGATAAACCGACGACAACGTCACGGCGAGTTCCTGGTAGAACGCAGAGGCCAGCGGATCAAAATCGGGCAGACGGATCAGTTCGTAGCGCGGCGGCTGGCCGGCCGGGTTGACGGCCTTCTGGAATCGCGCGGCGAGGTCCTGGAACCAGAACCCGTAGCCGCGATAGAGAGCGCGCCGCGGCTCCGGCGCTGGCTCCGGCGCCTTCGAGCAGCCGGCGGACACGAGCGCGGCGGCGATGAGGACGCCACCGAGCCGCACGAACGCCTTGATCCAATCGCTCACGGGTGGATTGATAGCCGAACGCGGACGGTTAGTAAACGCTGAGGATTTGCTTCTCGTAAAGCTCGTGATAGTAACCGGGCTGGTTTTTGAGTTCCTGATGCGTGCCTTGCTGCACCAGCCGGCCGCGGCGGTCGCCCTGGTAACCGAGCACGAAGATCTGGTCCACGTCCGCCACGGCTTGCAGGGCGTGGGAGATGATGATGCACGTGCGGCCCTCGATGAGTTTTTTCAAGCTGACCAGCAGGTCGCTGGCGACGTCGGCGCTCAGGCTCGCCAACGGCTCGTCGAGCAAGATGATCGAGGGCTGGCGCAGGTAGCAGCGGGCGATGGCGATGCTGATCTGCTCGCCGCCGCTGAAGGCGTTGACGTTGGTGTCGTAGCCGGAACAGTCGCCGTCGGACTTGCGCTCAATGACGTCGTGAATCTGCGCGTCCTGGCAGGCACGGATGATCTGCTCGTCGGTGGCGTCGGGTTTGGCCAGCAGGAGGTTCTCCTTCACGCTGCCATGTTTGAAGAACGGCTTCTGCGTGACCATGCCAAACTGCGCACGCAGGCTGGCCATCGTGTATTTCCGGATGTCCACGCCGTCGAGTTCGACGACGCCCTGGCCGTCCTCGGTTTCGAGGAACCGGCAGAGGAGGTTGAAGATGGTGCTCTTGCCGCAGCCGCGCCGGCCGACGAGCGCGACGCGCTGGCCCGCCTTGATTTCGAAGGTCAGCTCACGCAACACCGGCGACGAGTCGGGCGAGTAGGCGAAAGTGACATTGCGGAATGCGATCTTGTCATGCAATGGCGGCATGGCTTGCGCGTCGGGCCGGTCCACCACGCGCGGCGGCGTCTCCAGGATTTCGAAGCCTTCGGCCACCTGCGGCCGCAGTTCGGTGTAGCGCGCGGAGGTGCTGCAGAGCGACACCAGCAGCGAGAAGACGCTCGGCACCAGCGTGTAGAACACGAACAACTCCGGCCAGCCGCCGGCCAGTTTGCCGGTTTGCACCAGCCAGCTCCCGGCGCCGAGGATGACCAGCAGCGTCATGGTGCCGATGAGCGAGGTGGTCTGGTGATTGATGCCTTCCCAGCGCTCCACGCGCAGGTCGCGCCCGATGAGTTCTTCGGTCATTTTGCGCATGTCGCTGATGATCCAGCCCTGGGCGTTGTTGAGCTGGATCTCCTTCACGCCAATGATGCCCTCGAACATCTTGCCGCCATAGACGTTGTCCAGCTCGTTGCGCTCGAACGAGACGCGCTCCAGCGTCGGGTAGATGAGCCAGACGATGATGAACGGGATCGCGCTGCACGCGGCCAGCAGCAACAGCGTGAGCTGCCAGTTCAGCGAGAAGAGATACGCGACGTAGGCCAGGAGAAAGATGATGTCCGAGAGAGCCAACACGACCGTGTCGCAGAGCAGGAACTGGACGGCGGTGGCCGCCTTGCTCAACTGGCGCATCAATTCGCCCGGGTTGCGGCCCATGAAAAAGTCCACCGACTGCGCCTGCATGTATTCAAAGACGCGGAACTGGAAAAGTTTGCTGAGCCGCTCGCGCAGCACCTCGGCCCAGTAATTCCGGTAATACTCCAGCGGCACGTTCAACAAGGTCAGCCCGACGAAGACGCAGAAAGCCGTCAGCCACGGGCTGGACTGCATCAGGGCACCCGTCAGCAAGCCCGACTGGCGCGCCACGATGACCAGCGTGACACCGGCCACAAGCCGCGCGGCGAGCAGTTGCCACATCGTGACACGAACGACGCGTTTCTCGTCATGGGTCAGCATCCCCCACGAGCCGCGCAGAAAGTAAGAGAGCGATCGTCGGGGCGACGGTGGTTTTGGCGATGGATCGGGTTGTGGAGTATTCACAGGAACAAGGGGAAAGAAACTCGGTGAAGGGCGTCTCGAATGCGGCGCGCGCTCGCCGCCGTTCCTCCCCGGCCGGCGCCACGTGGCCCGACCGGGGAGAAATCAGCGACAGGGTGGCTAGTAGCCGTAGTAATTCGCGTAGTTCCGGTAGTTGTAATAGTTGTTGTAGGAAGCGGCAGCCAGCGCGCCCAATGCCATGCCGGCGCCAAATCCCCACCACCCGCCGCCGCCGTGCCCGCCATGCCCGCCGTGCCCACCATGTCCGCCGTGCCCGGCATAAGCTTGCACCTGGCCTTGTGGACCGGCGCCCGCCTGCATGATGCGGGGAGGCCCGCCACCACCGACGTAGATAACCACGGTGGACGCATCCATCGTCATCGGCCCGCCGCCTGGCGCGCCGGGCGCGCAGCACGGCTGCTGTTGTTGCGGTTGCTGCTGTTGCTGCGCAACACCCGCTACGCGCAGGGTTTCTTCCACCTTGTCGGCTGGCACGAGGAACTTTTCAGCGTCCTCGTCCGGCACTTGGTAGAACTGTCCGTTGATGCTTTGCAGAATGGCCATGACTGTTTCCTTTTCTTGTCTGTGGGTCGAACAACCGCCAAGAACCATACCCATGCTCCGCGCAGCCGTGGCGGTTCCGGCTGCCGGAGCGATTCCTCCCCGGCAGCGTGCCGGGGAGGAATCAGCACCGTGGTGCGATGTTACCAGCCGTAATAGTTGCTGTAGTTCCTGTAGTTGGAATAGTTGCTGTAGGGAGCCACGACGAAGCCACCCCAGCCGCCACCCCAGCCGCCATGACCACCATGATGCCCGCCATGATGGCTCCAGTGGTAGGCTTGGACCTGGCCAGCTTCTTGCGATGCCTGCCCGGCGCCCGCCGGGGCTTGGAGGCCGGCTTCCTTCAGTGTGTCAGCCACCTTGTCCGCGGGGATCAGGAATTTGGCCGCTTGTTCATCCGGCACATTGTAGAGCCGGCCGTCTATGCTTTTCATTAATGACATGTCTGTTTTTCCTTTTTCTGAGTGATCTGTTCACCACCCGTAATAGTTGCTGTAGTTCCTGTAGTTGGAATAATTGTTGTAGTAGCCACCCCAGCCGCCACCCCAGCCACCCCAGTGTCCGCCGTGATGTCCACCGTGATGAGCGTAGGCTTGCACCTGCTGTCCCATCGGAGCGCCCATCTGTTGCCCCTGCGGGCCGGCACCCATCGGTTGCGGCTCCATGCCGCTTTGTCCGCCACCACCCACAATGTAGATGATGACCGGGGACGAGCCGCCCGTGCTCATGGGCGCGCCGCAGGGTCCGGGCGCGGCAGCAGCTTGTGGTTGTGCAGCGCCACTAGCGCGCAGCGTTTCTTCCACCTTGTCAGCCGGCACGAGGAACTTTTCAGCCTCGTCTTCCGGGACTTGGTAGAACCGACCGTCTATACTTTGCAGTATTGCCATGCGTGTTTTCCTTTCTTCGGGGGGTTGAGTTGTTGGTCCTGGCATCGGGGCAACCGCCTTTGCCTTGCCTGAAATCTTCCTGCTCTTTGACGTTGTCATGGTTCTCCTATTCACTTTCAATGCTTTGCGGGGCGCGCGCCGGGTTGGCGCCGTCCGGATGGACCGGATTGAAACCAACATGGGCGGAAAGTTCCGTCATCGGCGCGGCCTGGCTGCCGGGCAATGACGCGCCGCCGTTATCAGCACGGCCGCACGGATGGCTGCCGGAGTGCAGTCGCAGGAACGGCGGTGCCGGCTTCTTGATGGCCACCTCCTGTTTCATCTTCTGCATATCTATCTGGATCCGCTCGAACAGCCGCGCGATGAGATCGCTGTGCTCGCAGAAATACTGGTAGAGCAGCTTCGTGGCGCGGCAATCCATCTCGCGGGTCGGGATGGATTCCTTGTCGAACGCGGTGCAGCCGAACATGCAAACGAGCTTGGCCGGGCAACCGAAACACCGCGCATACCACAGGTCCTTTTCATGGAACTTGCGCAGCGTGGCCGGGTAGTCGGCCAGCGTGCCGGGATCGTTGACGTTGCCGAATCGCCCCATGCTTGCGTCGCTCGACCGGCCGCAGGGCCAGAGGTCGCCGTTGGGGTCCATGCCGATCAACGAGACGCCGGCGCCGCAGTTGTAGTTGTGGCATGTGCGCTCGGTCATGTCGCGCTCGCCGGTGTGGAAGTAGAAAATCTGTTTGATGAGGTCCGGGCTGAGGAGCCGGAGGTTGCCGCTCTTGTCCGCGCGCGCAAGGACCGCGCTCTTGGCGGCCCACAGTTCTTCGCCCGTGAGATCCTCAAGGTTGGTGCCGCGCCCGGTTGGGCAGGTTGCGTTGAAGGTCACGCCAAAACCCTTTTGGTCGAAGTAATCCACGACTTCGTCCAGATGGCGGATGGTGTTCTTGTTGATCAGCGCGATGACGCCCGCCGGAGCACCCTCGCGGGCGAGCAGCTCAATGTTCTCCTCGACACGCTTGCCGCCTTGACGATGGACGTCGCTGAGTTTGGGCGGCCCGTCGAGGCTGGTGCCGACCTGGATGCGATACTTCTTGATGAGCGAGAGATACTCCGGCGTGAGCCGCGTCAGATTGCTCTGCATGCCGATCATCAACCGTTTGATGCGCGGATTGGCCTCGGCCACGGTAATGCAGTGCTCAATGGCCTCCTCATACCAAGGGACCGGCAACAGCATCGGTTCGCCGCCGTGGAAAATCCACTGAAGCTCCTCCGACTCGGTGCTGCCGATGAGCAACGACGCGGCGCGTTTGTGCGTAGCCATGGTCATCGTCGCGCCCGGCTGGGTGATCGGGATGGCATCCGTGCAGCAATAGCTGCAACGCAGGTTGCAACTGCTGGTCACCTTGGCAATGACCATGCGGATCTGGCGAAAGTCCGCCGCCGGCTTATGATGAACACCCGGTTGCATTCTTGGGCACCGTGGGATTTTGATTCGTTACGCCGCTTTTTTTGTGACACCAACCCTGTATTGTGTTGCGAAGGATTTGAATCAGTTTCGGTCCAACCTTGGGGTGAACTTGCACCCGCCGCCGGGGCAAGTCAAGCGGCTTCACCGATTCTCCCTTCACCGATTCGGGTGGCTGAAAGTTGGCTTCTGACTTCTGACCGCTGATCCCAGCCCCCAGCCCCCTGACCACGGCTTACGGAGTTTTCTGCGGCTTGAACTCGCGAGCCAGCCGCTGCGCTTCGGCAATTTGTTCTTTCGTCATCAACTGCCCGACTTCGGCTCGGGTTTTTTTTGCTATTTCGTAGTCCTGGTCGGCTGCGAGGTTAAACCACTTGTGCGCTTCCACGTAATTTGACTGCACGCCTTTCCCGTATTGGTAGCAAAAGCCAAGCATGTATTGGCCTGACTGGTCTCCATGCTCAGCGGCCTTGCGAAACCACTTGATGGCTTCGACTTCGTTCGTCGCAACGCCTTCCCCGTTTTTGTAGCAAAAACCCAGCAACATTTGCGCCGTTTGGGAGCTTTTCTCAGCAGCTTTGCGATACCACTTGACGGCCTCGGTTGCATCCTTGGTCACACCGTTCCCATATTCGTAACAACTGGCGAGCATGGTTTGGTCAAATATGCTGCCCTGCTCGGCGGCCTTGCGATAGCTCTCGACTTGGGCTTTGTCCGCGGCCTGTGGGCAAACGGCCAACAAAAGCATGGCTGCCAGTGCAACGAGGTTTCCCAGAGTTTTCATTTCGGTAGCTCCTGCGATGGTCGGAACCCTACGCCCGTGACGTTCGCCCGGTCAAGTCGCAAAGGTCGCGTTTTAACCGCCGCCCCTATTCTCCGCTGACCGTTGACTTCTGACCACCGCCCCTGTCCTCTGACTTCTGACTCTTGACCTCCCCGATGCCGGCTTGAGTCCCCCCGCCGCTTCGGCTACAAACGGGGCATGTCAATTCCCGCGCCGATCTTGGTGCCGGTCGAGCGATTCAAAGCCAACCGCTCCGCCGACTGCAACGAAGAACAGTGCCGCACCGGGTTCATCAACCCCTTCTTCCACGCCCCCGGATGGAAGCCGCGTGTCCATGGCGTGAGCCACAGAAGAATCCCATCACATAGCAACGAGTAATACATGAAAACGAAAATGGATCGCCGGCAGTTTCTTATGACCACGACGGCAGCGGCTGTCGCACTGGATCGCGCACCGAATGGCGCGGCTGGCGCTGCCGAAAAACCAGCCGTGAAATCGGCGGCGATGATTGATTTTCACCTCCACATCAAGCATTTCAACCGCAACCTGCCAGCCACGATCGCGCATATCGAAGGGCTTGGCTGTGAGAAGGCCGTGCTGCTGCCGTTGGAGGACATCGCCAGCGGTTTGTTGCTGACGACCGATGAAGTGCTGGACGCGCACCGGCAATACCCGCAGCGTGTGATCCCCTTCTGCCAGGTGGATCTGCGGCGCGACGACTTCGAGCGACGCATCCGCGCCTACGCGGCCGCCGGCTGCCGCGGCTACGGCGAGCAGAAGCAACACTTGCCGCTGAACGACTCCCGCATCGCGCGCATGTTGGAGGTCATCTCAGAGTTCGGCTGGCCTTGCACGTTCCATTTTCAGGACGGTCCCAAAGGCTTCAACCAAGGCATCGAACAGCATCTGGAGGCGCTGCTGAAACGGTTTCGGCGCGTGAAGTTCATCGGTCACGCGCAGTCGTGGTGGAGCCACATCAGCGCGGACGCGCCGCCGCCGGAGGTCTCGCTTTATCCCAAAGGCCCCGTGAAACCCGGCGGCCTCACCGACCGCCTGCTTGCCGACTACGAAAACACCTACGCCGACCTCTCCGCCGGTTCCGGCTACCTCGCGCTCTCGCGCGACGAGCCGTTCGCCGCCGACTTCGTCCGCCGTCACCGCAGAAAACTGCTTTTCGCCACCGATTGCCCCTGCCACAACGGCAACGGCGCAAACTGGAAGGGCGGCTGCTTCGGCCGCAACATGATCTCGCTGCTGGAACGCATCGCCGACGCCGGCACACGGGCCGACATCTTTCGCAACAACGCAACGCGACTTCTCGGGTCCGCATAGGACCGACGCTGAAGCAAAATGAGGTCATCGCGGGATAACAAGATCAAGCAAACCGACAAATAGAAGAACGGAGGAAAATACCATGTATCAAAAAGCAGTTTTTCCAGGAAAATACATTCAGGGCGAGGGAGCTTTGAGTGAGCTGCCACAACTGGTGACTTTGTTGGGGAAAAAGGGGCTGATTCTGACTTCCCCGACGGGACTGGACACCATTCTCCCTCAATACGCGAAAACGTGGAAAGGAACTCCGATACCGGCCGAACGTTTCAATGGGGAATGTTGTGAAAAGGAATTGAACCGCCTTGCGAAACTGGTCAGCCGTGAAAAGGTGGACATCCTCATTGGCATGGGCGGTGGCAAGGTGATTGATACGGCCAAAATCACCGCGGACCGCGCTGGCATACCTGTCATCATCGTTCCCACGATCGCCTCCACCGATGCTCCCTGCAGCGGTTGTGCTATCATCTATTCCGAGGGCGGGGTGTTTGAGTGCGTCTTCTACCAGAAAATGAACCCCCAAGTCGTGCTGGTGGATACTCGTATCATTGCCCACGCGCCCAGCCGTTTTCTTGTGGCCGGCATGGGCGACGCCCTGTCCACGTGGTTCGAAGGGAGGTCCTGCAAGGAGACGCAGTCCCGCAATGAATGCGGCGGCCTCAGCACGCTCGCTGCTGTCCAGCTTGCCCGGCTCTGCTACGACACATTGCTTGCGCATGGCGTGAGCGCAAAGATTGCCTGTGACCAACATCTGGTCACGCCGGCGTTGGACCATATCATCGAGGCCAATATCCTCCTGAGCGGGCTGGGGTTTGAAAGCTCGGGATTGGCATCAGCCCACTCCATTCACAACGGCCTGACGGCCCTGGATGAAACGCACTCTTTCTACCACGGAGAAAAGGTGGCCTTTGGCGTATTGGCCGGACTCTTTCTCACAGATGCTGCGCCGGAGGAGATTGATGAGGTGTATAAGTTCTGCGAGCAAATCGGTCTGCCAACGACCCTGGCTCGTATCGGCGTCAAAAACCCTGACCGGAACAAACTGAAGAAAGCGGCTGAGAAAGCCTGCGCGCCCGCGGAAGCCATCCATCACGAAGCTAGCGTCATTACCCCGCAGAAAGTTCTCAATGCCATGCTGATGGCCGACAGTTACGGCAAATCCAGAATACCGGCGGCATGAGTTGATCACGCAGTGTAAACACATGAAAACCAGCATCAAGCATCTCGTTCTATTCGGACTGGCAGCGTGGCTTTGCGGCACGGCGTCCGGTGCCCAGAGCGCGTGGAAGGCCGGCGTGGCCAAAGTGAAGATCACACCGGGCGAGCCTATTTGGATGGCGGGTTACGCTTCGCGTGACAAACCCTCCGAGGGCGTCCGTCAGGACTTGTATGCAAAGGCGCTGGCCGTGCAGGACGACACCGGCAAGCCTTCCGTCCTGGTCACGCTGGACCTCGTGGGTATCGAGCGAGAGATGGCAAACGTGATTGCCGGGCGGTGTTTGAAGCAATACGGCATCACGCGAGACAGGCTGCTGCTGAACATCTCGCACACACACAGCGGGCCGGTGGCCGGCTTGTCGCTGATGCCGCTTTACAAACTGACGGCTGAACAACGCGACGTGGTGCGCCGTTATACCGACGGGTTGATCAACAAAGTTGTCGGCGTGCTTGGAACTTCGCTTCAGAACCTTGCCCCGGCCACCTTGGAGTTCAAGCAGGGGTTGGCGGGCTTCGCCGTGAACCGCCGGCGCGTGTCAAACCGCTCCCTGCCGGGACCGGTGGACCACGACGTTCCCGTGCTGAAGGTCAGCGACCCCGCCGGAACCCTGCGCGCCGTCGTGGTGGGTTATGCGTGCCACGCCACCTGCCTCAGTGATCTCCAGATCAACGGCGACTGGCCGGGCTACGCGCAGGAAGAGATCGAAAAAGCCCATCCCGGCGCGACCGCCCTCTTCGTGCAAGGTTGTGGGGCCGACAGCAATCCCCTGCCCCGCCGGACAGTAGAGCTTGCCGTGAAATACGGCCAGATCCTCGCCGCAGCGGTCGAAGAAGTGCTGGGCCGCCCGATGACGCCGCTCAGCGGCCCGATGAAGACCGCTTTCGAATGCGTGGATGTCGCTTTCCAAACGCCGCCGACACGTGGGGAACTCGAAACTCGATTGAAAGACAAGAACGTCTATCGCCGTGATCACGCCCGCCGCCTGCTCGATACCCTCGACCGGGAAGGCAAGCTTCCTCCCAGCTACCCTTATCCGATCCAAGTATGGCAGTTCGGCACAAAACTGAAACTCATTGCGCTAGCCGGCGAGGTGGTCGTGGACTACTCGCTGCGGCTGAAGGCGCAACACGGTTGGGACTCCACATGGATCGCGAGTTACTGCAATGACATCCTTGCCTATATTCCTTCCGTCCGGGTGTTGAAAGAGGGCGGTTACGAAGGTGGCGAGGCCATGATCTATTTCGGGCGCACCGGCCCGTTCAGTGAAGCCGTCGAGGAGACAATCGTCGAGAAGACCGGCCAACTGGTCAAACGCACCGCCCCCTGACTGAGTCAGTAGCGGTCTGGGAATTCTGATCCGCGTTTTCTTCTTGCAGGAGGGACTGGCTGCAAACCTCCAACGCCATCTTCTTCCGCCGTCCGAACTAAGACAGGGGCAAGTTCGCGCTTATGGAACCTAAACTTCGGTGGCAACTGCTTGGATCAGTGCCTTGATGTAACCATAGCCAAAAGCAAAGGCCTGCAAGCTCCGAGGATCATCCGCATGACTTGGCATGTGGTCAGGCATGATCATACCGTCGTAGCCGACCTCCCGATAAATCCGCATGGCGCGAACCATGTCCACGTCGCCTTCGTCCGGATACACTTCCTGAAACTTGTCACGCCGACCGCGAATGTTCCGGAAATGAACGTTGAAAATCTTTCCCCGGCTGCCGAAGTAACGAATGGCTTCATAAATTTCCCGCCCTGGATCAGCCAGCAATTCGGCAACAGTTCCCTGACAGAAATTCAGGCCGTGGCAGGGGCTTTCCTGGATGGAGACAAAACGTTTCAGACCTTCCACCGTGCCCAGCACACGCACCACCCCACGAAAGCCTTTCGGCGCAACACCCGGATCGTGCGGGTGGCAAGCCAGCCGGACTTTGCATTCCTCCGCGACCGGAACCACACGTTTAAGGAAGTAAGTGATCCGTTCCCACATTTCGTCCGCGCCAACGACCCCGGCAATCGTCAGGGGCGGTTCTTGCTTCGCATCGGCGAGCGCCCAGGTCGAATAACGCGAACCACCACGGCCCGGCGTGGACTCCGTGCGGAGCACGCCGAGCAGGGTCAGGTTGTATTTCAGCGCGTGAATTCCGGCGCGCGCCGTCATGCGGATCATCTCGCAAAGACGGTCAATCTCCCGGTCCCGGTCGGGATTCTTGCCCAACATGATATTGGGATTCTCGGCGCGTGAGGCTTCGACGCTGCCCATCGGCAAGGCCAGCATCGCAAGCTGAAGACCGTGAGTTTCGACCAACTCGCGCAAGCGAAACAGGTCCTCAATCTGCCAGCCATCCTTGGCATCTTTGGCGCGTGGCACGGTAGCGCAAATATGGCTGACACCGTGCCGCTTAAAATACTGGAGCATGGCATCCGTGACCGGCCCTTGCTGGGTGCCGACCTTCATGAGCGACGGCTTGGAGCGGGCAGTTTTCTGGGCGGCCAGAGCGGCGGCACTCAAGCCACTCATTCCTGCCACAATCGTTCCCACTCCTGCTGTCCCTGCGATGGAGAAAAAGTCTCTTCGTTTCATGTTGTCAGTTATCAAAGTGATTGTTCTGCGCGGACCAAGTATTGAGCCGATGGATGGCGTTGGCAAGCTGACGGTGCTTGGGCCTTCACTCGCCGGTTGCAGGAACCTCACCCGTCCGACCGTAAAAACAACCCGCCCGGATCAAATCGAGCAGCTTGTAACACGGCGAATCCTTCGTGATTTCGACCCCGCCCCGAAACAACTCTCGCAGACAGCGGTGTTTGGTCGTGACAACGCCGGGCGAAGTGGCAAACTGGAACGAATGACCGGCAGACAATCGGCGCCGGTCGTGAAATCATAAAGGAGATTGTCATGAAAACCGGTTTTGCAGCCCACCACTGCAAAACGAGTGGAGATCAAACGCTATGAAACTGACCTGTTCCAAATCGGGCGCCGCGTCTGTCATCAAAGTCACAGACCGGCTGGATGCCCAATCCGGCCCTGATTTTGAGAAGTCGTGCGACCGTCTTATCCAGGAAGGTGAGAAACTGCTCGTGATTGATTTGGAATCGCTCAGTTATATTTCGAGCGCCGGGCTTCGGTCTCTTCTGGTGCTGGGCAACCGCCTCAAGGAAACGGGTGGTTCGCTGCGCATCTGTTGCCTGGGTGGCATCGTGAAGCAGGTGTTCGCCGCGGCCGGCTTTACATCCATTTTCCCCGTCTTCGATTCGGTTGATGCAGCCGTCAAATAGCCTGATTTATTAGTTGGAGGACCCCTCGTGAATACGAATGAGACCATAGAATTAACCCTGCCCAACCAACTTTCCTACCTGCCGATGGCGCAGGCTGTGGTGCGAGAGGCGGCGCGGAGCTGCGGATTCGATGACGCGGCTCTGAGCGAGATTGAGGTTGCCGTCGAAGAAGCGGCGACCAATGTGATGAAGCACGCCTACGATGTCGAAGAGAATCCAACCTTTGACATCGTCTGCAAATGCCTTGCGGAAGGCATGCAAATCGTTCTGCGAGAGAAGGGAATTCCCTTCGACCCAAAACTCATACCCCACTACAAGCCCGAACGGCTGGACCTCGAAAGTTCGACAGCCGGCATGGGATTCCACTTGATGAAGTCTATGATGGACGACATCCAGCTCATCAACCTCGGCCCCGAAGGCAAGGAGACGCGCATGTTGAAGTTGTTCAAGAACGCGCCTGGCGCCGCGCAAACCAGCGGTCCGGCCACCCCAACCGCCACCGAGCCGCAGGTGATTCAGGAAAAAATCGCGTATGACGTTCGATTGATGGCTGAGAACGAAGCCATTGAGGTCTCCAAGTGCGCCTTCAAATCACACGGATACAGCTTCTTCGATGACCACATCTACTACCCGGAGCGTCTCGTCGAGCTGAACCAGAACGGCACGATGATCTCGGCTGTGGCCGTCACCAAGGACAACGTCTTTATGGGGCACGCGGCCCTGCTATACCAGCACCCGGAAGACCGCATACCGGAGCTGACCTTCGTGTTCGTCAACGTCGAGTATCGCGGCCAGGGCGCCTTCAACCGGCTCAACGAGTTCCTCATGCAAACGCCCAAGAAGCGCGAGTGCGCGGGCATTTACGCCTATGCGGTCGCGAACCACGTCTTCACGCAAAAGACCCTGGCACGCTACGGCATCAATGATTGCGGCATACTGCTCGCGACGAGTCCGCGAACCTGGAAATTCAAGGGCATCCCCGGTGATGCGACACAGCGCATTACTGTCATCTTGGCTTTCAGATACATGGACAAGCCCAAGCCGATCACGCTTTATGTCTCGGCGCACCATCGCGAGATGATTGCCAAGCTCTACAAAAACCTGGGAGCGACCCCTGATTGGGGCGCGCCACCTGCCACGCCCGCGCCGCTTCCCGAATCAGGCTCGGAAATCCTGACCGACATCAACCAGTCCGAAAGCTGCGCCGAGATCTTCGTCAAACGGTATGGCCAGGATGTCGTCCGCGAAGTCCGCAAGCATCTGCGCTGCTTCTGCCTTCAGCAGATCGCTTGCATCAACCTGTTCTTGAACCTTGAAGACCCCGCCACCCAAACCATGACCGCGGAGTTCGAGAAGCTGGGGTTCTTCTTCGCCGGTGTTCTGCCCTGCGGGCGGATCGGGGATACGCTGATCCTCCAGTATTTGAACAACGTTGATCTTGCCTATGAGAAGATTGCGGCCTACTCCGACATGGCCAAGGAGTTGCTTGGATACATCCGCGCACACGACCCGAACGCTTCGCTATGAGAGCCGGTGCGGTTGCCTGCTCTTTCCGGACCTGAAGGGCACAACGCTGGCGCAGGTCAATCTGGATGCCGAGCAATTCGCCTTCGCGCAACGCCACCCGGAACTCTTTGGTAACCCAGCGGTCAATCCACTGCTCGACCCACGCGTCTGCCAGCAGATGGTGAGTGAGACCCACGACGCCCATGGCGTGGATTGGTCGTATGGCGGCTACCTCGAGGACCGGTGCCACCTCTGGCGGGGGTCGTATCTCTCAGCCAAAGGCACCTACTTGCACTTGGGCGTTGATTTTAACGTGCCGCAGGGCACCCGGGTGGCCGTGGTTGAGGATTCCCTCGTGATGCTGGTGGATGAGGACACCGACTTCGACGGTGGCTGGGGCCCGCGTGTCTTCCTCAAGCTATCAACTACACGCCGGTCGAGAATAGTGCAGATCTTCGCCCATCTCCAGGCGGTGCGTGTCAAACCAGGGGACCGGCTGGCGCCCGGCGCCGTTTTCGCCGAAGTCGGAGGTCACCCGCACAACGGAAACTGGCATCCGCACCTCCACATTCAGGCCGTCCGGGAACTGCACTTTCAGGAGATTTTGATCGAGCGCTTCAGCGAGTTGGACGGCTACGGGCACCAGAACGAGAGATCAATGCTGCGCCGCGATTTCCCGGATCCCCTGCGCCGCATCCCCGGGTTTACGGCGTCGAAACGTCGCGCGTAATCCGTCCTCCCGAACGCCCCTTCGTGAGCAAGCTTGATGCTTGAATCGCGAGCAGCTCTGGACGCTGACAGAAGCGCGTGTGGTGATTGAAAACTTCCGGTGCGAATACAAATACCGAAGACCGCACATTGGAAATCATGACGAAAGCGTAGCCCCATCAACGAATCACCTGCGCTGGTGAGGCAACCACGGGTGAGGCAGCCGGCTTGAACACGTCGAAGTCACTGCCGTATTGCTGGAGGTAATAAAGCGAGTAGGACCGGTCGAAGACCAGAATGGGCAAACACATCACTGTGCCGATGTAAGGAATGATCAACAGGCAACAGCCGACGAAGCAAAGGCAACAGGTGAAGACCAGAATGAGCAGGACGGTTATGCCAATCGCAATCTGCAGGAAGACTTGGAACAGCAGATACAGAACGAAGCGGCCAATGTTGAGGGAGATGAGAGAAAGAAACTCCCGCCAGGCCGCCACACACTTGTTACCCCGCAGGAACATGATCGGCACGACGAACTCCGTGGTGAGGGTTACAATGACCAGGGCAATGCAACCCAGGACCATCAACACGATAAACAAGCAGACCAGTTCCTGGATGTCCCCGGCAATGAACTTTCTGGCGGAGAACATCCTGTAGATGGGAAAGCAGCACATGATGAGCAGTGGCAATGTCAGAACGGTTCCGATCATGTGCACCACGAATCGAAACCAAAACAGGCTGTTGCCTTGGGTCTTGAATTTGTTCCAAGGCACGTGGACCTCCGCCACATTGAGGGCCACGCAGTGCAGGAACATAAATTGTCCCCGGCTGTTGAGCCAGAGGAACACCAGTCCCAATACGAAGCAAAAGGTAATCAGCACAACCGTCAGCGGGATGATCCAGTTGAGATTGTTCATCACGAACGCTTTGGCTTGTTCGATCTCCTGGTGAAGACTCTTTCCTGAATGCCCTGAGGAAGGAAAATTGAAATTGCCGCCGTAACCGCCTTCACCAAGGGTGGCCAACCATGCACAAAACCCGATGGTCATCCACTTGGCCAAGTCAAACGGCCGAAACAGCATGTTCTTTACCCGCTCGATAGCCGGACTGATCGGGTCTATGACACTGACGTTTGTTGGGCGAGGCATCATGTTTGACCTCCGGAATAGGGGTTGCTGGTTAAACGAAGGATATTCAATCGTCGTGACGGCGGCAATGTTGAAGTCAGGCAAAATAGGTAAAATAGAAGGCAAACATGGGGCTTGCACGCATCCACCTCTTCACACCTTCTGCTTCAGCTTCTTGAATTGCCTGGGCCATGACATGGGTGGTAACAAACACATGTCGTCTTGATGAGCAGAGGCGCAGACATCCGGCATACGGTTCCTGCCGCAAACTTCAGGCGGCGCGTTACGGCAGTCAATTGTTTGCCTGACCGTGTCCGTGAAATGCAGTGGCGCATGGGTGGTTTTGCGATTACTCTGACGTCAAATTATTCGGGTAACTTTGAATGGCGGGTGCGAAGGCAGCTTGTTTATTACGCTTGATATGATCATCGCCGTCGTTGAGGCAGCCAACCAAGTCGGTATCCGGGTCATCAATGCCTTTGCCCGCTTCGGCAACGCACAGTAGGCCATTCTGCTTCTTACAAGGATTAGTCGTCCATTCAGATGTCCACGAACCGCAACAACGCTGATAGAAGAGAATCACCACCCGTGGCTTTGGGCGGTCGCCAGCCACGGTTGCATCCTTACTTGCAGATCATCGTGGCTGCATTCTGTGTGACAGCGGCGGAACTGTTGTTCAAGCGGGGCGCGATGGCGACAGCCAACGACCCGGCGCCATTGGGCATCATCGGCCTGTCCGTCCTCGGCTCGGTCTGGACCTGGTTTGGCATCGTGCCTTACATCGCCAGTTTTCTTTTTTGGCTTAACGCGCTGCGGCGCGTGCCGCTGCATGTCGCGTTCAGCATCATGAGCATCACCCAGGTGCTCGTGCCGCTGGGCGCATGGTGGTTTGGCAGCGAACACATCAGCCCGTGCCGCTGGGTTGGGGTATTGATCGTCCTGGCTGGCATCTTCGTGGTAGCCGGGCCGGCGATGAAAGCCGAGGAACAACTGTGACACCGGACATCCTCCTGCTTTGCCTGGCCTCGCAACTCTGCCTGGTGACGGGCCAGTTGCTCTTGAAGCATGCCATGACTCAAACGAACCTGGCGCCAATCCCTTGGTGGCGGGTGGTCAGGCTGTTTTCGCTCGGCATTGCCATACTCAGCGGCTGGTTTTTTCTCTGGGGCGGGCTGCTCCAAAGGAAGGACTTAAGTTACATCTACCCTTGTGGAGGCATGGGGCCGGCACTGATGCTGTTCGGTGCGTGGCTTTTCTTGAAGGAAAAACTCACGTTGCAGTCCTGCATTGGCATTGGCCTGATCAGCGCAGGCATCGCGCTTGTTTCGGCCAGTTGACGCGGCCAACACCGCCCCTGTCTGTCCAGAAGTTGGTTGCCATCCTGCGCCGTTGCGACCCGGTGAGATGTTACTCCCACTTGATCATCTGAAGGCCTGCCCATCCGAGCACGTTGGCAACACTCCAAAAAAGCTTAACGAACAGCGACCAGCCACTGTCTTCGCCCCTGGGTTTTGCTTGTTGGCTACTCACGTCCATAAAACACTCACTCTCACACGAAGTTGCACAACCTTAAGCTGGGATATGCGGCTGTCAAGTGGGCCGCGTCAGCACGTGGTCTGCTGACAACAATTCAACAGTCACAGGTCAAAAAGAGAACACGCTGCCTATAAAAACCAACGTCGGATGCCCTTTCTGAGCTTGAAACAGCCTGGCATTCAACCTGCCCATACAAGAACCGACGCGAAACAGATTAACAACGAACAGGAGATGGTTATGAAAAGAATGAAAAGCTCGGCACATGGCGTTCACAGCCCGTGGACTTTGGGTGAGTTGGTGACATTGGCCTTCGATGTCACGCCGAATCGCGCGACTGCGGTAAAGTTGCTCGGAGTGTTGCTGGGAGGGCGTGCAGTTCATCTCCGAGGCAAGATGAACTCGGGAGGATGATTCTGGAGATGACCCGGCATCAGAAAGACGGATCAAACCCACAACAAACAGGAGACTGCAATGATGAACATAGCGGTATCAGTGTATGGGTTTCTGGGTCGCTGGCCCCCGGCAGGTTGTTGGCATGGGCGGTTGAAACAGTTCACCGCGCTTCATTTGACAGCATTGGGTTCGGGGGTAGATTATTAGACTGCCTGATAGGGTCTCATGAGAACGCGGAGAAGTTGACGCTGGAGTTTTCAGAAGGAAGGAGATCGGTCCATGCAAAAGAATACTCACCCCTTGAATCCCACCTCCGAAGAAATCGCCCGTCTGGCCTACTTGATCTGGGAAAAGGAGGGACGGCCTCAGGGTTGCGACATGAACCACTGGTTTGAAGCCGAGTCGCTGTTGATGGCAGCCACGCGTAAAGAGTTGAAAACACTGCACGCTGCGACACACCAACATTCTCAACGTCCGACAAGCGCCAGAAAAGTATTGAACAGTCGCATCAACCATTTCACGGGCAGAGCGGCTGCCTGATCCACCACATCTTGAGGTGGCAATCAAACAGTCGGGCGAACCGTTGGTCGGTGAACCTGCCGCCCTGCCCGATCAGTTCATTTTGAAACGGCGGGTGGGGTGCTTTGATACTGAGCATCGCCAAAACCGAGGATCGGGTAAAAAACAAACCCGAGCAGGCCCAAGCCAACGCCAAACGCGTCGCTCTTGCCAAAGTTCTTGGCGACCGCGATGCCGACTAGAATTGCAACGATGATATTGACGACCGGAATCAGCGAGAGAACGATCCACCACAGCGGCTTGCCCGCAATTTCGAGCAAGATGATCAAGTTATAGATGGGAATGATCGCAGCCCACCCTGGCTTGCCCGCTTTTTCGAAAACCTTCCAGAAGCCGGCCAGAATGGCGACGATGATGATCAGGTAAACAAGTTTAGCCATAATTGTGTCTCTCCATGTTATGGCGCCTGTCGGAACCCGGCGGCAATTGAGCCCAACAAGGCGCCTCTTCGTATTGGATCAATATGCCACCATTGGATCATTCCGCAAGAGGCACAGCAGGGATCAAACAATGGGCTGCGTCGTTCGCCGGTGAATTGACGCTCTGGCTTGCTGGGTGAAATGACATCGGCCCTGCAGGATGCGGGTTCAGCAACGGCAGCACTTCAATGGAATCTGTCTATGGCACAATCGTGCCCTTGGGCGGGCAAAACACGTTCACCAGAACCAGGTCCCCGTCCTTGATCAGCCCCGTATCCATGCCATACAGCTTTTCCTCGCTGCCGCTATTCAGATCGCTCGTCTCCCGGGTGCGAAGGCATTTTTCGAATGTTCCCATGTGAGTCTTGAAGGTAACGTCGCGACCGGTGATTTCCGCGCGATCCATCGCAACTCCCGGGGCAAGTTCATGGTAATATCTCTGTCCCACTCTGGGTCTGCCGGGCATCATCAAACCCAACTTGGCGCCATTCTCTCCCGCCAGCCACGATCCTTCGTGGCCTGTGACCTTGCCGTCCTTATAGGTGTCCACATCTTCGCCGAAGTAATACACATCGCCCGTCGTCTTGCTGATGGCGTAGTAATTCCTGGAGACCTCGACCAACTTGCCATCCTTCGTTTCCCGCTCCTCCACCACCCGGGTTTCCACCCCGTCAACCACCTTGGTTTCATTCAAAACGTGGATGACGAGTGAATGCTTCCCATGTTCAAGAAACAATCGGTAGCTTGGCAGCAGAATGAAGTAGGTGTTCTTGCCGATGGCAGCAAGGTCCGCCTTGTCTGGCGAGAACGAATTGCTCCACGGTCTCTTTGCCTTCCCGGCATCATCGGCGGAGTGAATCGTTGGCGGGATGATCAATGTCAGAACCGCGAGGCTTCCCAGGATTACAGTGCGTTTCATGATGCTTTCTCCTTCCGGCTATGTAAGCGATCACTCACGGCTGGCTGCTGTCCTCATGTCAATTCGTTGCGTTGAGCCAGCCACGTAAAAAAGCAGCACATCGTTCGAGTTTTTGTTCTGACTTTCACATCAGGTAACTTTTCTCTCACGCTGTGCTGAATCAATATGCCACCTCTGCGTCGCTTCGCAAGGGCTTCGCAGCAATGGCAGTAAAAGGGGAATTGGGAGGCCCCTTGGTCACAAGGGGAGCGACCAAACCTCCGAGTAGGCCGATCGCCTGAGGAATCACCTCCCACAAAAGCTGAATATCAAATATCAACACCGCATCCAGTGTCGCCTCAACCCTCATTTCACCGGGACCGCTCCACCCTGTCCAACACTGCCCGCCATTTTCTTAGACGACAAGAGAATCGCGTCTGTTCAAACGGAATGGCAAGTGAAGCGTCACCCATTCACATCTTCGAGCCGTTCTGCTTCAGTTTCTTGAATTGTTTGGGCCAGGACATGGGCGGTGACAAACACATGCCGTCTTGACGAACAAACACACAGACTTTTGGCATACTGTTCTTGGAGCAAACCGCAGGTTGTGTGTGGCGGCAGCCAACCGTTTGCTCAACCGTGTCCCTTGGATGCAGAGACGCATGGGCAGCGTCGGCATTATTTCTGGTCGGTATCATTTATTTGAGGGACAGGTCATCCGTTGGTTTCCGCTCTCTTGATTCGGTGCGACAATTCATGGGCGGACATGTTATGACTGGCGTTTAGACCAACGCAATTAGGGTATGCCCAGGAACTGCTTTGATCGTCCTTCGTGTAGTCCGGGTAAAATGCCCGGCGAACCTCGGCCATCAGATGATCGTCTATGATCCGTGGTTTCCCAATAAAGCCGTGTGCGCCATGCGCCCGTGCCTCCGCCTCGGTTGTGGCCGAGTCCTCCATCGTCATGATGATAATCCGCATGTTGTGCATGCGGCGGCGCAGAATCGCCGTCGCTTGCAAGCCGTTCATGACCGGCATGTGCAGATCCATCAAGACCAGGTCCGGTTGGAGCCATTCCGCCATGCGCAGCGCTTCCTTGCCATCCACTGCGGTCCCGACGACTTCAAACAACGGTTGCGTCCTTAGGTAAGCGCACAAGCTCTTCATCAATAGGACGGAATCATCCACCACCAACGTGCGCAGCGGTCGGGGGAAGTTGTCGGGAACGGGCGGTGTGGTTGGGGTCTGTTTCATCACACCAGACCCTAGAGGCGTTCAGTGGAAGGGTGAAATTACTGCGTTCCCTATTTTCACCCAGAATCACCCTAGAAACTCGGCGCTCCCAACCCCGGTGATACTTTCCATCCTGCCCCTCGTTGGTTTTGTTTGGCGAAGTCAATCGACCGCACGCCAGGCACAAATAGTGTGCAAAATCCGCGTGTTGGAAATCACGCGCGGGAATTCCACCTCACCGCACCAACGTCACTTACTACACTCGAACATATGGATGCCCCTACTTGTGTTTGGACACACGAGAATTGTTTTCAGCAGTTTCCTTCGCGGCGGCAACCATCGTGTCCATCCCCTCCTTAATCTCGCCGACCTGTGGATGCACTTCCTTGATGAGGTCATGTTCGAGCTTGGATAACGTTTCGATGCGTTTGCCCTGCGCGTGAAGTTGCCTCAAAAAGGCATCCTGTTTGGTTGAAATCCGATACATCCACCAAAAGCAAACAACCCAGCAAAGGGTTCCAGTCACAGTCATCCAGAAGGCGAAGTTGGTTTTATCCATCTATTGCAGGCACGTTATGCGATGGGCTGAACCCGTCAACGACAATTACTTTTCCGCAGCAACGACAATTAGAATTCCCCACTGACGAGTCGTTGCTGGTGGCGTTGCTGTAGATGACGGGTTTGCGGTGTTTGCCATTTTGCCCTGGTCCCATCTCCCCCATCGTTGTGA
>JAPLTX010000011.1 GCA_026397915.1 Verrucomicrobiota bacterium | reverse complement strand
CGACTCTGGAGCGCCGACCGGCTGAAGGCGTATCGGGAGAGCTTCAACGAACTGAAAGGCACCAAACGGGCCTGCGAGACGGTCGTCTGCTTTTCCCACGGCCTGCTCATGGCCGACCGCAGCGCCATGGACCACATCCTCACCGCCATCCGCAAGATCCAGGCCCACAGCGCGGAGTTGGTGAAGAAGGCGTGAGCGGTTATGTGATGTTGGGACCTGACCTAAAACCATCTACTTCATTTCTTTAATGAATCACCACGGCGGCGACACCTGCACTCATGCACAAAGACCCGCTCGTAGAACGGCACCGTGCGACCGCTTCTTCGAGGCACACGCAGAGCACTACGAGTTCTTCGTCTTTATCCTGGAGATGGCTATGAAGCTTGACCGTTCGGTCAAGCGCGCCGCAGAGGCTCTTCTTCATTTAGGCGGCACCACCGGCGACAAACTTGCAGAAAAGGCGAAGAACGGCGCCGGTGCCAACCGCACCGTTCAACGGTTCTTTCCTTTACTGAATCAGATTCTTCTTGCACGTCAGGTCGAGAGCTTCCTTGCTTATCTTAGCGAGCTTCTGGCTCTCGCCTACCTCACACGCCCAGAAATGTTGCGGACTGACGAAAAAATTGCCTACAAAGAGATCCTCGATTTTTCATCGATGGACGACTTGGTTTCAAATCTCGCGGAAAGAAAAATTCATCGTCTCTCCTATAGTAGTCTAGAGGACTTGGTCCATACTCTCGACCAACAACATGGAATCGTGCTCTTCGAGAAACCGGAAGATCTACGTCGTGGCTCTATTCTGGTCGCCCAGAGAAACCTCATTGCCCATAACCGCGGAGTGGTAAATCGTCTCTTCAAGAAACTCGTTCCCGAATGTCCCCTTGAAATAGGTGTTCTACTAGAACTTGAGTTTGACGACGTCAACGATGGCATTGATTTTCTCGCACATGCCGTCGTTCGAATCGACACCGCGGCTATATCAAAGTTTCAATTGCCGTGTTTGGGTGCCTAACGAACAAAGGCATAACATCGAGAACTGTCGCCCGGATATATCTCGGACTGTTACTGGAATCTTCCACATTTACGGGAGGCACGTCGGCAAAAGATTTCGCTGAGGAGCAGGGACGGGGAAGCGGAGAAGGCGGAAAGGAATTGAGAGTTGAGAGTGAAGAGTTAAGAATTCACCTATGGCTGATAACAGGCCTCCGGCTTGTAAACATATCTGGCAAGTCCGATTGCTGAGCGCTCACGCAACGCCGCGAAGACGCCAAGGGGAGTTTGGGCGACCGGAATTCAGGTCAAGAAGATTGAGGTCATAAAAAGTTGCTGAATGTTTTTGACCCAAATCTTTTTGACTAAACGAACTCGGGCAGGAGGATTCCGGCCGTCTTCCACCGGGTCGTCGGATGCCGCTCGCTGTTGCGATTGTCGCCGCGGGTTTACAAGCGTAAGATGCCGTCGGTTTTCCAAACGACGATGAACCAATGGCAACCAACGGCGACTGGCTTCTGGAACGCATCCGTTATCGGCGCGTGGCTGTTGTTTGCGGTGGTCGCTGCACGGGCCGCCGCGCCGGAGGCGACTCCGGCGGGGCGCATCGCGTTCGACGAGCCGGGGTTTAACTTCGGCGTGATGGACCAGCAGACGGAGGCGTCGCACGTCTTCACCATCCGCAACACCGGCGCAGGCGTGCTGCACATCCTGCAGGTGTTTCCGGGCTGTAGTTGCGCGGCAACGGAACTGGACGCGAGCGAAATCCCGCCCGGCGGTTCCGCGCGGCTGCTGGCGACGTTCCACAGCGGTAACTTCAACGGCCCGGTGTTCAAGACGATGACGGTTCAATCCAACGATCCGAACCGGCCGATGATGACGCTCGAACTCCGCGCCGACGTGCAGCCGGTGTTCATCTTCACGCCGGCGGTGCTGGACCTCGGCCAGTTCGAGCGCGGCCAGGCTGTGACGCGCGAGGTGACGCTTGGCGACGCGAAAGGCCGGCCATTCGCGATCAGGAGTGTTACCAGTTCATTGACCAACCTGGCCGCCGAGGTTGTGCCGGTCGGTCGCGACGGCTCGACGTATCGGCTCAAGGTCGCATTGGCTCCGCAGAGCCGCACGGGGCCGCTCGTCGGAAATCTTGAAGTGATGACGGACCGCAAGGTCGCAGGCAAGCCGCTGTTGCTCGTCATCGGCACCGTTGTCGGCCCGATGCGCGTGTCGCCGACGGCGATCTTCCTCGGTCTGGTCGGGCCGGGCGAAAAATTTCCACCGAAGAAGCTGACGGTGCAAAATACCGGGCCGAAGCCGGTGGAAATCAAATCGGTAAACCCCGGCGACCCCGCGCTGAAGGCAATGGTGACGACGAATGCGCCGGGCCGCGAGTTCACCGTCGAGCTGACAACGCAGCAGGCACCGCCGTCTGGTTGGATGCGCCGCACGTTGCACATCTTTACCAGCGACTCGGACGCGCCGCTGGAGGTGTCGCTCAGCGGCATCGTCCGCACAAACGGGAAGGCGGGCGCAAAGTGAAGGCCGGCATCGCACGGCGGCTGGGCGCGGAAGTTGTGGCAATCCTGGTGGCGGCGGGCGCGCTCGGCCTGGTGGTCAACGCGCTCTCGCCGCGCGGCATCGCCATCACGCGACCGTTGACGCTGCGCGAACTCGACGCGCGCTACCTCACCGCCGAGGAGACGCGCACGCGGTTCGACGCGGGGCAGACGATCTTCCTCGATGTGCGCCGGGCGAAACTGTTCGGCGGCGGCCACATCGCAGGAGCGCTGAATCTTCCGGCGGAGGAATTCACGAAGCGGTTCGCGGAATTCGCGCCGATGCTGCCGCGTGAGACCGAGATTCTGATCTACTGCGACAGCAAACGTTGTGAGTTGAGCCGTCAAGTTGCCGGCCTACTGGCCCAGTTGGGTTATCGCAGCGTGAAGATTTTCTATCACGGCTGGGACGAGTGGAAACAACGCGGCTGGCCGATGGAAAAGTAGTCCTCACGCTCCGCGTGAGGATTGTTCCCGAAGACATCACGCGGAGCGTGATGACTACTTAATTTTCTCCAACAGCGCGTGGGCGATGTCGGTGAACGCTTTGGCGGCGGGCGATTGCGGCGTGGAGACCACCACCGGCTGACCCGTGTCGCCACCGGCGCGGATTTCAGGATAGATTGGCACCTCGCCCAGGAATGGCACGTTCTGCCGCTCCGCCTCACGCCGGCCACCGCCGTGCGCGAAGATTTCCGCGCGCGTGTTACAGTGTGGGCAGACGAAGTAGCTCATGTTCTCGATGATACCGATGATCGGCACGTTGACCTTCTGGAACATGCCGATGCCCTTGCGCACCACGCCGAGCGAGGCGTCCTGCGGCGTGGTCACGATGACGCCGCCGTCCAGCTCGGTCACTTGCGCCAGGGAAAGCTGCGCGTCGCCCGTGCCCGGCGGCAGGTCCACCAGCAACACGTCCAACGGCGCCCAGTTCACGTTGTGGATGAACTGCTGCACGGCCTTCATGATCATCGGCCCGCGCCAGATTACCGGCGTGTCGCCCTCGACCAGGAAGCCCATGCTCATCAGCTTCACGCCGTAGTTTGTCAGCGGGTTGATGTGTTCGTCGTCGCTGGCGGTGGGGCGCTCGTGGACGTTCATCATCAGCGGCACGCTAGGCCCATAGATATCGCAATCCATCAGCCCGACCTTCAGTCCCGTTTGGGCCAGCGCGCAGGCGAGATTCACCGCCACTGTGCTCTTGCCAACACCGCCTTTGCCGCTGGCCACCGCGACGATCTTCTTCACGCCCGGCACGCGCCGCTTCTCGATTGCGCTGTGGCCGACGGGAGCTTGGGATGCCGCCTGAACATTCAGTTCGATGTTTACGCGGCTCACGCCCGGCAACTGCCGCAGCGCCTGCTCCGCGTCGGCGCGGATCTGGTTGCCAACCTTCGGGTCGGAAGTCGTCAACTGCATCGTCACCGCCACGTCACTGCCGCTGACGGCGATGTGTTTGACGATGCCAAAGGAAACAATATCCCGCGTGAAGCCAGGATACTTCACCTGCTTCAACGCCTCGTGCACTTGATCTTCGGTTGGCATAAAGAATCTGGAGTTGCTGGGTGAAGCGCCTTGTTTTCCGAAAACGCCGCAAACGTTCACCCGTATTTTTCGCCGTGGGATGTAACGACACGGTCGCCGGGAAGTCAAACGGTCATTTGACCGCCTCGCCGCCACTCCGTTCACAGCATCGTGCCAGTGAGCACGATCAGCCCATAGATATCCACCTGCGGCACTATCAACTGCAATTGGTTGCCAGTGCGCGTCAGCTTCAGCGGTGTCGGCTTGGGATTCAGAGGATTCCAATATTCAGCTCGCAGCGGACTCAACAGCCGGCTGGCATGGATCGTCACCGGGATGTTCTTCACCGGTTGTTCGATGCGGTAGTTGACCAGATGCACGAGCAACTGCGGCAAACCGCGCCGCTCGGTCACCTCCACCGCCACGGCCGGCGGCGCTGTCACCTGCACGCGCAACCGCTCGCGCAGCCGTTCGCGCGCGCGCTGAGGGTCACCCTGGAACGTCGCCGCCGGAATCACCTCGCCGCCGCGCGCCTTGTAGGCGTCGAGCAATTTGCGCTGGGCTGCGCTCAGGTCGCTTTCGTCGGGTGTCACGACCGTTTGATGTGCGTCCAAGCTGTCCCAGTTCTGGTCGAACAGGATCGCGAACGGTGTTTGCGATTCGATCAGCGCCTGCTCGGCGGCGCTGACGGCCCGGCGTTTTGGCTCGGCGCCGTGCGCGAAAGTTTCATACGTCCGCAGCACTGCCACGTCCGTCGCCCTCGACGCGCTGCGATAAAACTCCGCGTGCGCCTGGAAAAAATCCAGATACGATCTTAGGAACGGGCTGATGCGACCCATGCGCGCGCGCGGCGGCAGCAGATGGCCGTTTTCGAACCACGCGATGTTGCCGAGGCTGTGCAGATTGAACGCCATGCTCTCGGCTAATTCCAGCGGCGTTTCGCAATCGAGCAATGTCGTGTTGCTGAACGCCTGGCCGGTCTTCAGCGAGCGGATACGCGTCGCCGCGCGGTTGTTGCTCCAGCCCGGCTTGCCCGCCTCGGCTCGGAAGGCGTGGCTGAACGCGAGGAGTTGCGGGTGATCCACGCCGCGGTTTGCCGCGCTGTCGCTGTCCACGCCGCCCGCGTTGCACGCCACGGCGCATTGCGGATTGAGGCTCCTCACAAGCCGCGACAGCCGACGAAAATGCTCCGCCGTGCTCTTGATGCGGAAATCCACCCACGCCCGGCTCAGGGGATCGTCTGGCTTGGCGGGCGGCGGCAACTTGACGCGGATGGTCTCCTTGAAACCGCGCTCCGTCAGAAAATCCTGGAATTGCGCGGCGGTGAACCTGTCCCAACTGTCGTTGCCGAGGCCGATGTGGTCGAAGTAAACCAGATCCGGCTGCATCTCCGCCGCCATGCGGCGGAGCGCGCGCTCCAGATGATCGTTGTAACCCGGCCGCAAAAACGCCGCCACTCGCCGGAACGGCTCCTTGGTGTCCTCAAGCATCGGCTGGCCATCCGGCGTCGCCGCCTGCCACTCGCCAGCCTCATGCACTTCCTTGAACAACGACTCCCAGCCCAGCGTGCCGCCGATGTAAGCGCCGACGCGCAGCCCCGCCTTGCGCGCCATCCCGGCGAGAGTGCGCGCGTCCCTCATCCCCGCTTCTTCCGCTTTGTAACCGAACCCCTCGTAGTAGTGGAGCAACACCGTCGTGACGCCGAGCTTCTTCAGTTCCTCCATCATCTCCGGACTGTGCTCGCGCCGGAAACCCTCCTCCTCGCTGGCCGGCAGGATCAAATCCATCTTTCCCAGCGTCCGCGCGCGATGCGCCGGCGACCGCCAGCTTTCCGCCATCATGATCCCATCGTCATCCATCCACGATGGCCGGTCCAACGCCTCCGCCTGCGCAGACAACAACGCCGCCGCACCGCACGCCGCCGCCAGCGCGCTCCATCGCCAGGTTTTTCGTTTCGCCAATTGCATCAGGTCGGGGACATTACCAAACGGGCTGCCCGCCCGCCAGATGTTTGGGCGGGCGCCGGCTTGCTACGGCGTTCGTGGCGAGCTATTTGTTATCGGCGGTTCAAAGCTTGTGACTCTCGAAGAGCAAATCAAAAGCAACGCGCTCGCGCTCGGCTTCGACCTTGTTGGCATCGCCGCCGCCGAACCGTCCAAGAGCTTCGCATGGTTCGAGCGCTGGCTTGCCGAGGGACGGCACGGCGAGATGAGCTACCTCGCGCGCAATGTCGAGCGACGCGCCGATCCGCAGCGGTTGCTGCCCGGCGCGAAGTCCGTCGTCGTCGTCGCGTGCAACTACCACGCCACCGACGCCGCGCCCGGCCCGCGTCAGGGCAGGGTTGCGCGCTACGCGCTCGGCCACGATTATCACGAGATCATCGGCAAGAAACTCGCGGCGCTGATCGAGGTGATTCGATCGCTCACGCCGGGCGCGCAGGCGAAGGCGTGCGTGGACACGGCACCGGTGCTGGAGCGCGAGATGGCGCAACGCGCGGGCCTCGGCTGGATTGGCAAGAACACGATGTTGCTCAACCGCCGTTTCGGCCAATGGCTTTTCCTCGGCGAGATTCTGCTCGATGTGGCGCTGCGGCCAGACGCGCCGGAGACGCGGGACCGTTGCGGACGTTGCACGCGCTGCATCGCCGCTTGTCCGACGCTCGCCATCGTGGCGCCGCACGAACTGGACGCGCGCCGCTGTATCTCCTACCTCACCATCGAGTTGAAAGGCCCGATTCCGCCGGAGTTGCGTCCGCTCATCGGCAACCACGTTTTTGGCTGCGATGATTGCCTCGAAGTCTGTCCGTGGAACCGCTTCGCGCAACAGGCGCGCGAGCCGGGCTTCTCGCCACGCGCCGACCTCACGACGCCAGAGCTGCTCGACTTGCTGGAGTTGGACGAAGAGGAGTTTCAGCGGCGGTTTGTCGGCAGCCCGATCCTGCGCGCCAAGCGCCGTGGCTTGTTGCGGAACGTTTGCGTCGCGCTCGGCAACGCAGGCGACTCGCGCGCCGTGCCGGCGCTGACGCGGGCGTTGGAGGACGTGGAACCGTTGGTTCGCGAACACGCCGCGTGGGCGCTGGAGCAGATTGGTGCGGTCAGCAAGCCGCCGTCTCGCGCGGTTTGATTTGCGTGCCGATGATCATCAACAACACCGTTGCCAGCAACGCTCCGCCCATCACATCAGTCGTCCAGTGATGGCCAAGGTAAAGGCGGCTGACGCTTGCCAGTCCGGCAAGCGCCCACCAGAAGACGGCCGCGCGCGGCATCACCCACAACGCGATTACGCCGATAAGCAGGAAGGCGCGCAACGCGTGGCCGCTGGGGAAAGCATAAGGCAGCGTGATGTGAATCCAGCCCTCGCCGAACACGTAGCGGTTGATCAGGCCGCGGGTTCCGGGCTGCGTGATGCAGTTCTTGAGGACGACCTCCAGCATTGTCCCGCCCACGAACGCGACTAACAAACACGCCGCCGGCCGCCAGCCAAACCGCCACCACAGAAAAATCACGAGCGCCCCGCACAACGCCATGCTCAGTTCCGGTGTGGCGGTGGCCGTGAACAGGCTCATGACCCAGTCCATGAACCGGTTGCCATGGGAGTTCAGCCAGAAGGTAGTGTGGTAATCGAAGCGGTGCAGCGCGTGCGACTGGACGAGGGCGGTCAACGCCGCGAAATACGCCGCCGCGAGCGCGATCCATCGCCAGGTTTTTCGTTCCGCTGATTGCATCGGGCCGGTGACGTTAGCAAACGAGCGGACGGCCCGCCAGAAGTTTGCTGGCAATCGCCCGGTCGGCTGATAGATTGAAATCGAATGGCAAACGAAACGACGGAACGATTCTTGAGCGCCGAGCCGGAGGTGAAGCTGGTGAACAGCTTCGCGCGGCCGTTCGACAACGCCATTGCCACGGCGCGCACCTGCTACAGCGCCAAGGGCATCATCACCGCCGAGCAGGTCGCCGCGCTCGACGCGACCGAAGAAACCACGCGCGCGAAGCGGCTCAAGCAGCGCGATGAACTCGGCGCGTCGCTGTTCCAAGCGGGCCATCACACTGTCTTCCAGCACGCGCATTTCCAGTTCGCGCTGAGCAACGTCAGCCGGCATTTCGTCTGGAACTTCCTGCACAGCCACCCCTTCTATAATAGCGAGCAAGTGAGCCAGCGTTACGTGGCGGTCAAGCCGAGCGTCTGCGCGGTGCCGCCGCTGGCGGCCGAGGCGCTGGCGGTGTATCGCGAGACGATGCGGCGGCAGTTCGACGCCTACGACCGGCTCTGCGAACTGCTGTTCCCGGTCGCCAGCCGCGAGTATTTTGCGCGGTTCCGCGGCCGCAAGGGCGCGGCGGCGCTCTATGAGAAGGAGATTCACAAACGGTGCATGGAGGTGGCACGCTACGTCCTGCCAGTGGGGACGTTCACGTTTCTCTATCACACCGTCAACGGCGTCACGCTGTTGCGTTACCACCGGCTGATCAACCAGCCCGACACGCCGTTGGAACAGCGGGTCGTCGTTGGCAAGATGGTGGCGGAACTGCTGCATGTCGCGCCGGAATACAAGGTCGTCCTCAACGAGCCGATCCCGCCCGACGAGACGATGGAGCACCAGTTCCTAGCTGCGCTGAAAGACAGCGGTCCTCGCGCAACGCCGGCGCGGGCACGGCAGTTCCGCGAGGAGTTCGACCGCGAACTGGGCGGGCGCGTGTCGAAGCTGGTGGACTTCAAGCGCGACAACGAGCGGCTGCTGGCTGACGCGGTGCGCGAGGTGTTCGGCCTGACGCGCGCCGAGCTTGGCGACGACGAGGCGATTGACTGGACGATGAACCCGGCGCAGAACCGCTATCTCGGCGACGAGATGAACCTGGCCACGCACGTGAAGATGATGCGGGCGATGGCGCATCCGCATTACACGTTCCGCCGCAAGCTCAGCCACAGCGCCGACTGCCAGGACCAGCGCCACCGGATGACGCCCGCGTCACGGCCGGCGTTGCGCGCCTACCTGACCGACGAGCCGGATTTCATCACGCCGACGCTGTTGACGCTCGACGGCGCGGAGGCGGCGAACCAACTTTACCGCGAGACGATGGAGGCGACGTGGGATGGCGTCGGCCGATTGCGCTCGCTCGGCGCGCCGGACGAGCACGCGGCGTATCTGTTGCCGAACGCCGTCAGCATCCGCTACACCGAGTCCGCGGACCTCGCGGCCCTCTGGCACAAATGCCGGATGCGTCTCTGCTACAATGCGCAGGAAGAAATCTGGCGCGCGAGCGTGGACGAGGCCGAGCAGGTCCGCACCGTCAACCCGCGCATCGCCCGCTACCTGTTGCCGCCGTGCGGACTGCGCGACCTCGCGGGTCAGCGGCCGGTGTGTCCGGAGGGGCCGCGATTCTGCGGCGTGCCGGTTTGGAGGTTGAAACTGAAGGATTACTGCCGCACTATCTAGCCCGTCTCGGAACAGGCCATGCCAACGGACATCATTACATTTCTCGGCACCAGCGATGCCGTGCCGAGTTGGGAACGGTCGCACGCCTCGTTAGTGGCGCACATGGCGGGCCAGACGATCCTGCTTGATTGCGGCGAGCCGTGCGCCAAGAACCTCGCCTTCGAGTGTGTGAACTTCGGCGGCATTGACGCGATCCTCTTGTCACATCTGCACCCGGACCACGTCGCCGGTTTGCCGCAGGTCATCATCGGCATGTGGCTCGAAGCGAAACGCACGCGCGACATCCCCGTGTTCATGCCGGCCGAGGGCATTGAGACATTTCGCAAACTCATCCTCACCACCTACCTGTTTCCGGAGTTGATCAAGTTCAATGTGGACTTCCGGCCGCTGAGCGACGGCCGGACATTCGCCGTCGGCCTGGTCCAGGTGACGCCGCACCGGACCACGCACCTCGACTCCATCCGCCGCATTGCCGGCGACAAGCACGGCATCGCTTGCGAACCGTTCCTCTACGAACTGGCTGCCAACGGCAAGCGCATCGCCTACAGCGGCGACTTGGGCGAGGCTGGCGACCTCCTGTCGGTGCTCGACCGTCCGCTCGACCTGCTCGTCACCGAATGCGCGCATTTCTCGCCGCAGTCGCTCTTCGAAACGCTTCGCGACAAGCCGGTCACGCGTGTGGCGCTGACCCATCTCCATCGCCAGTTATGGGCCAAGAAAGAAGACCTGCCGGCGATGGCCAAGGACTACGGTCTGGCCGACAAGCTGGTCATCGCGCGCGACGGGATGAAGGTGGAGTTCTGAGCGAGCTGGACGAGCAAGAACCGACGCGCCGCTCAGTTTTTGAACAGATGGATTTCCCAATAGTTCGCCATTGAGCGCAGGAAGCGGGGGACTTTTCTCGCGTAGCAGAATACACGGCCGCCGTGCAGGCCGAAGACGAGGGGAATAATCTCGTAGCGTTTGAAGTCGGACGCCGCCAGTAGCCGTTGCAGGTCCGCTTCGATGTATTCGCGCTGATGCTCCCAGTAGGGAAACTTGCGCTCGCCGGTGAACAGTTCGGCAATGCGGCGGGTCAGACGCCGGCGGTTGGGCGTGTTGATGACGGCGACGCCGCCGTGTTTCAAGACACGATGGAGTTCGTTGAGGGCTTTGAGATCGTCGGGCACATGTTCGATGACGTGGCTGCTGATGGCCACGTCCACGCTTTCCGGCTCCAGCACCGCTGTCAACTCTTCCCAGTTACCCAGCACGTAATGAATGTTGCCGTAGTCCGCCGGCTTGCGCTCCGGCATCAGTTCCACGCCGATGACGCGCGCGCAATGGCGGCTGATTTCACGCGTGCGCTCGACCACGGACGCGCCGATCTCCAGCACCACGTGCGAAGGTTTGACGAACCTCCGGTAGGACTGGAAGAGAGATTCCCAGTCACCGTTAATCTTGTTCGATCCCCAGCAGATTCTCATGTCGTAGCCAGCAACGTAGAAGCGCGGCCCGCCGAAATCAAACTGGAAATCCCGGCCGCGCTGCTGTAGCGCCGGCATCCCTGCCGGCGATGTGCCGACGCTTGGCGAGAAGAACGCCGGCAAAGATGCCGGCGCTACAGGCTCGACTGTCCGCCGCCGGTCTTGCTGTTGTGCCGGGTTTCGACTACGTTCTTCGCCCAGAGGACAGAGATGATGTTACCGATCTCGAAACAAAGCGTCCGGACGCCTCCGCGGCTTCGCCCCCCACGACCATGAACAAAACCTTGCTGGCCATCGGCGCACACTACGACGATTGCGTGTTTGGCATTCCGGGCATCCTGTTACTGGCGCTGCGCAGACACTACCGCGTCGTCATCCTCAACATCATCGGCGACTACTCCGGCTGGGCGCCCGTCAAGGGCCGCGCGCCGCAGTTGATCGAGCAGAGCGTTCGCCTCGCGAAGGAGCGTGGCATCGAGACACGGTTCCTCAATTACGCCTCGATGCAGTTCGATGTGAATGCCGAAACCAAGCGCGCCATGGCCGAGGTGGTCGCCGACGTGAAGCCGGACGTCGCGTTCATGTTGTGGAACCGCGACCGCCATCCCGATCACGAGGTCGCCGCCACGCTCAGCGCTATGGCGTTGCGCCAGCCGGGCATGATCCTCGGTCGTGACGGCGTGCGGGGCGCCGGGCGCATCTACGCCTACGACAACGGCCCGGGCCACACCATCGGCTTCGAGCCGAACACGTTTGTGGACGTGACCCCTGAATGGCCGGCGGCGATGGAATGGCTGGGCCAGTTGATGGCGTTCGTCCGCCAGAAGCCCTACGACCCGCAGTCGCCCGACGGCGCTCACAACGCGAAGGAAATACTGGCCCGTTATCGCGGCCTCGCCAGCGGCGTCAAATACGCCGAGGCCGTCTGGGCCACCGGCAACTATCCACGGGAGATTCTTTGATCATGAAAACCTTCCTGCTGCTCAGTCTCGCATGTCTGGCGCTCTGCTGTAGTCCGTCCTTCGCCGACGAAGGGAAACCCGCCAGCCACGGCTTCATCATCACGGAGATGGCGGACGAGATTCAACTCAGCAGTGCCACGCTCGACGCGGCTATCCGCAAGAAGGGCTACGTGAGCGGCGTCCGCGCAGGCAGCCTGCTCGACAAGAAAACCGGCGCTCGCGACCTCGGCTTTGGCCTCGACATCGCGGACTGGATCATGGAACCGGGCAGCGACGAAGCCTACCGCAACCAGCTTCCCGCCGACCTGCCCTACCTGACCGGCAACCTCTACCACGGTCGCGGCCAGAAGCGTTCCATCGAGGGACCGCAAATCTGCACCCAAGCCAGGGAACTCGCGCCGCGCATCATCGAGGGCCGGGACTTTGTCGCCATCGAGCAAAGCTGGCGTTACCGCGTCGCTGCGCCCGGCAAGCAAACCGGCTCCGAGTGGCGGCAGAAGATCGTTTTCCCCAAAGGCTGCCGTTACTTCATCTCCACCGACGAGATTCACGCGCGCAACGCCAGCGAGGCCATGTTCCTGCGCATAGACATGCCGGGCCACCTCAAGCACAAGGCCGGCGACAGCTTCAGCGAAATCTACCTCAGCTATCGCGGACGCATTTCTCCCAAAGAGTTCCGCTGGGACTTCGCGCCCGACGAGAAGTTCCACTACCGCCGCGACCGCGACGGCGTCCCGCAGCGGATGATCCGCGCCTACCGCATCCGCGATCCTAAAACGGGCAAGGACGGCCCGTGGCTGGCCGGCATGACGTTGAATCCGGCCGACACCTCCGAGGCGTGGTGCCACCAGCGCGGCTACGTTTGCTTCATTCACGAGTTTGGCGAACGCCCCATCCAGCCGGGCGGCACCTTCAGCGCCGCTTTCATCGTCGGCTACTTCGATTCCATTGGGGAAATGGAGCGCGTCTATGACCAGCACCGCGGCCACAGCGCCCTGGCTGTCACCAAGTCTGGCTGGAAACTCCTGAAGACTGTCGAAGGTCGCTGAATGTTCATTCAGCAGGCGGAGGGCGAATCGAAAAATGAACAGGCGTGCCTCTTCCAAAACTTTCATACACCTCCTTTGGGCACCGCTTGGAATCAAGCTTGGCATGACTGAGAGAAAAACAACACGGCGGATGGTCGGGGCGGCGTTCTTGGCATTGGCGCTCTGCGCCGCGGTTCCCGTCTCGTTCTCGACTGAGTGTTCCGTGTCTGGCGGGGCCGTGAAGCCGAAGTGTATGACGGTTACGTCGGTGACGCCGGCGCGCGGCAGCGAGTATCCGCCGGGGACGATGCGAATCAACTTCACCAGCGCGTTCGACGGCGCGGAGGATTGGGCGCTGTTCCTGCCGGGCGATGTGCGGAGGAGCACGGTCGTCTATCTGCACGGCTCGTTTTCCTATGCGGACCAGATTTTCGCGCGGAAGGACGTTCGCAAGTTCTGGCTGACCAGGATTCTGGAGGGGCGGCATCCGTTGCTATCGGTCAACATGCGTGGCACGTCCTACATGAGTCCGGCGGCCACGGCGGACCTCACGGAATTGCTCGACTACTGCCGGGACAAACTCGGCTGCGGGCGGTTTGTGTTGCTGGGCGGATCGGGCGGGGCGTCGAGCGCGATGGCTTACGCGGTGTTGCATCCGGAGAAGATCCACGGGGTCGTGGCGATGGGGATGTGCGACATCTTCGCGCGACTGGAGTTCGCACGGAGGAGCAACCAGCCGGTGCTCCAGAAGCTCGCGAAGACGGTGTTCGCCGCGTATGGCGGCACGCCGGAGGAGAAGCCGGACCTCTACCGGGCGCGCTCAGTGCTGGCGCACGCCGACCGGTTGACGATGCCAATCATCCTGACGATGGGCGAGAACGACGCGCTGATTCCCGTGGCGGAGACGCGCAAGATCGCGGTGGCGATGAAGGGGAAGAAGAACTTTGTCTATCACGAGGTTCCAAAGGGCAACCATGACGCGGCGGTGTGGGTGGACATTGATCTGGAGACGCTCCGGATACGGAAATAGCGATCCGGACAGATGTCGTCGCGAAAAACTTACTTCGTCGCTTTCTTCTCCGCCTTCTTCTCAGGTTCCTTCGCCGCACCGGCGTCGAGCTTCTTCTTCACCTCTGCCAGCTCCTTGCTCAACCGCTGGTTCTCCTTCTTCACGTCGAGCACGTCCTGACGCAGATCCTTCAAGTTGTCAGACGGTTTGTTGACGGCGCGCAACGCGGCGATGGCTTTCTCGGCTTCTTTTTGTTGCGCCGTTTCCTTGGAAGCGGAGGCGAAGGTTTCCAGCAATGCAATCGCCTTCGGGTCTTCGAGCGTGCCGAGCGCCTTTATCGCCGTGACTTGGAAATGCTCGCGCTTGTGGTTGAGGAAGCCCGCGAGGAAATCGCGCACGCCGTCGCGCGACTTCTCGTTCCGTGCCAGGAACGCCAGTGCGTCCAACGCGTGGCCGAAATCGAAACTCATGAACGCCGCCTCGCGCTTGGAGAGCGTCTCGCGCAGCGGCGCGATGAACGCGGGATCGTCCTGCGCGCGCATCGCGGCAATGGCGGCTTCGGCGAGCCGGTTGCGGTAGGAGTCGCCGTTGAGGAAACGGAGCAGCGCGTTGCGCCCGGCGGGCTGGTGATATGAGCCAAGTCCCTTGATGGTTGCGGCCAGGACGACGGGATTGCGCTCGGTCTCGAGGCAGGCTTGCAGCGCCTCCAGCGCGTTCGGATGGAAGAAGCCGGCGATGTCACCGACGACGGCGTTGCGGGCGCGGGCGTCGGGTTGCTTCACCGAGGCGGCCAGCGCGTCGAGCGCCTCATCACTGTGGATCTTGCGCAGGCTCTCGGAGGCTTTGGCGCGCACGCCGTGGAACGCGTCGGAGTTCAGCGCGGCCTTGAGTTTGGCAACGGTGGCGGAATCCTTCTTGTCGGCGAGCTGCTCGGCGGCGAGGAGCCGGCCGATCATGTCGGTCTTGTCGACGAGCTGCGCGTAGAGCATCGCGGTCGGCGGTTTGAAGTTGATCTTTGCCAGCAGCGTAAACTCCGGATCCACGCGCACGATCTCCGGTGCCTGCCGAAGCGGCACGTAGAAGTCCTCCTCCTTCTCCTTCACGTGGACGCGATGGTCCACCGTGCCGGCCTTGGACTTGAACCTCAGCGTCAGCGGGAATTGGAAGAGCATGACGTTGTCGTTGACCGCCTGCGTCTGGCGGACGCTGACCTTCGCGAGCTTGGTCTTCTCATCCCAACTGTAACTGACCTCCAGTTGCGGCTGGAGCGCGTGATAGACCCACTGGTCGAAGAAGCGGTCGAAAGAGCGGCCGGAGAGTTCCTCGATGACGGCGTTGAGGTCTTCGGTGACGACGATGCCGAACGTGTGCCGCTCGACGTAGGTCTTAATGCAGCGGCGGAAGAGTTCATCGCCGAGCTGGCTGCGGAGCATGTGGAGCACCCAGCCGCCTTTCGGGTAGGCGCGGTAGTCGAACTGCTCATACGGCGTGTCGTAGCGACGGAACTGGATCGCGCGCGGCGGCGAGTTGGTTTTCCCCAGCACGGTTTGCGCGTCCTTGTAGAGACCGTAGAGCAACTCGTCGCGGCCGTGCCGGTCGCCCATGAAAAGGTTGGCGTAGTAGGTGGCGAAACCTTCGTTGAGCCAGAGGTGGCTCCAGTCCTTGCAGGTGACGAGGTTGCCGAACCATTGGTGCGCCAGTTCGTGCGACACCAGCCCTTCGCTCGACGAGAGCGTCTCGGTGTCGGCGCGGTGCAGCGTGCGGTCGGTGAGCGTCGTCAACGTCGTGTTCTCCATGCCGCCCCAATGGAAGTCGCGCACCACCACCTGGCCGTATTGCGCCCACGGATACGGCACGCCGATCTCGCGCTCGAAGAACTCCATCGCCGGCTTCGTATCGGCGAACGTCAGCGCCGCCTCCGCTGCGTCGCTCGGCGGCGTGTAGAACTTCAACGGCACGTCGCGATACTTGTCCTCCAGTTTCGTGAAGCGGCCGGCCGCGAGTGTGATGAGGTGTGTGCCGTGCGGCTTGTCCTGCAACCACCGCACCGCCACCAGCCCGCTCGCCGCGTCCTTGGTCGAGGAAATCTGCCGGCCGTTGGAGAGCACCATCATGCCCTCCGGCACGCGGCAGGTGATCTCCGTGGTGAACTTCGCGTTCGGAAAGTCGTAGCACGGGAACCAATGCCGCGCCTCGTCCGGCTCGCCCTGCGTCCAGACGTGCGAGTCGCCCTCGGGATAGCCGGTCGCAGGCGTGCGGAAATAAAGCCCCTTCACCGGTTGCGCCGAGTAACGGATCGTCAGCTTCGTCTCGCGCCCCGGTGGCACCGGCGGTGCAAATGTCACCACGATCTCCTTGTCCGTCACCTGATAGCCCGCGAGCTTCGCGGTGCACGTTACCGCGCTCACCGTGAGGTCCACCGCATCGAGCCGCAGCTCGTCGAGTGGTTTGGCGATCGGCTTGAATGTGAACGTCGCCTCGCCGCGCACCGTGCGCTTCTGGAAATCCGGCGTCACGTCGAGCGCGACATGGCGGATATCCACCTTGCGGTCGGGAGCGTATTTGATGTCGCCGGTGGACTCCGCCCCCGCCGCGAGCGCGGCGCAATGGCGGCAGAGCAACGACTCCGACTCGGAGGATTCGGCAGCGAGCGCGGCGCACGACCACAACGCCGCAACGCACACGGAGAGCAAATGGAAGGCCTTCATGACCCGCAGCTTCTAGCGCAAACCCGCCGCCTTGGAAAGCCTCATCCTTGCGACCGTCGCCAACCCGGCAGTCCTCCGTTTCGAGCGGTTGGTGCCGAAGAGGTTCTCGACACCGGCAAAGCTCGCGGCATACTGAGAGGGCTGACCGACGAAAGATCGCTGCTATGAAAATGAACATGCATCCGTCGCTGTGGGTGGGAATCGCTCTGGCCGCCGCGTGTCTTCCCGGCGGGAACGCCGACGCGCGCGACTGGCCGCAATGGTGCGGCAGCGACGGCAAGAACATGGTCGCCGAGGAGAAGGGATTGCCGGACTCTTTCGCGCCGGGCGAGAAGGATCCGCAGGGCGGCGGCGTCCAGATGGAGACCACCCGGAACGTGAAGTGGGTCATCAAGAGCGGCCGGCACACCTGCGGCACGCCGGTCATTTCCCGCGGCAAGGTTTTCGTCGGTTGCCTGGACGGCGAGGACGGCGTGTTGCGCTGTCTGGACGAGAAGACCGGCCGCGAACTCTGGCAGTGGCGCGCGCCGCTGCGCGAGAAGATCAAGATTGACGGCTGGAAATGGGAGATCAGCATCAATCATGTCCCCAAATCGCTCGGCGTCTGCTCCTCGCCCGCGGTGGACGGCGACCGGCTTTACTTCGTCACGCATCGCTTCGAGGTGATCTGCCTCGACGTGAACGGCAAGAGCGGCGCGGAGGCCGGCCAGGCGCGCGTGCTCTGGACCTATGACCTCTGGAAGGAACTGCAGGTCCTGCCATCGGACGCCGCCAACGGCTCACCGGTGGTGGACGGCGATTTCCTCTACGTCTCCACCTCCAACGGCGTGGACCGCGCCCCGAACGAGCCGGACCAGGAGAACCACAAGACGCCGTTCCCACAGGCGCCGAACGTGATCGTGCTCGACAAGAAAACCGGACGGCTGCTCGCGCGCGATGAGGCGCCCATCGCGGTCCACATGCTCCACGGCCAGTGGTCGTCGGTTTCGCTCGGCAACGTGAACGGCCGCAAGCTGGTCTTCTTCGGCGGCGGCGACGGCGTCTGCTACGCGTTCGAGGCGCTCACCGCGAAACCGTCGGCGCCCGTCAAGCTCAAGACCGTCTGGTGGTATGACTGCGTGCCGCCGGAATACAAGGAGTTCGGCGGGCTGGACTGGGCCAACCATTATTTCCTCGGCGACAAGCGCAACAAGAAGGCGTTCAACAAAAGCAACGACGGCACCTTCGTCGGCGAGAGCGAGATCATCGCCACGCCGGTCTTCCTGAACAACCGCGTTTACATTCCCATCGGACGCGACCCGGAGCACGGGCGCGGTCGGGGCGCGATGCACTGCATTGACGCCACCCAGACCGGCGACATCACCAAGAGCGGCCGCATCTGGTGTTATCAGGGACTCGACCGCTCCCTCGCCACCGTCTCCATCGCGGACGGATTGCTCTACGTCGGCGACGTGGCGGGCCAGTTGCACTGTCTGGACGTGGCCACCGGCCAGTGTCACTGGGTTCACGACGGACACGCCCGCACCTTTTCCTCAACGCTGGTGACCGACGGCAAGATTTACTATCCCACCGAAAAAAATCTCTGGGTGCTCGCTGCGGGAAAGGAACTGAAGGTGCTCAACAAGATGAACCTCGGCGCCCCGATCTGGACCTCCCCCGTGGCCGCCAACGGCACCCTCTACATCTCCTCCAAGAACTACCTCTGGGCCGTCCAGAACCTCGCCAAGCCGTGAGGCGGCCACTTGACCGACGCGGCGCCCGCCAAGCCTAGGCGCGAAATCGGCTTCCATGCTGTCGGCAAAGCAGCTACAGATAACGGCAAGGCGGCGATGAAAAAGGCCATTGGACACATTTTGAGAGCCACACCATGAACGACACGACATCGCTGATTCAGGTGGAACAAATCGAGCAGGTGATCCTGTTGATTCGCGGTCAAAGGGTGATGCTGGACCGCGATCTGGCCGCGCTCTATGGCGTTGAAACCAAGAACCTCAACAAAGCAGTCCAACGCAACCTTGACCGCTTTCCGGCGGATTTCATGTTCCAACTCACTGCGGATGAGGCGGATGGTTTAAGGTTCCAATTTGGAACCTTAAAGCGCGGCCAGCACTTCAAGTATTTGCCGCGCGTCTTCACGCAGGAAGGCGTCGCCATGCTGTCGAGCGTGCTGCGGAGTCCGCGCGCCATCCAGGTCAACATCGCCATCATGCGGGTGTTCGTGCGTCTGCGGGAGACACTCTCCTTGCACAAGGAACTCGCCCGCAAGCTGGCCGAACTGGAGCGCAAGATTGAGGGCCACGACACCAGTATCCGCACGCTCTTCAACGCCATCCGCGAACTCGCAGCCCCGCCCGCCAAGTCGCCTCGGGAAATCGGCTTTCACGTCAGGGAAGCAGGCGTGTCGTATCGCGTGAAAAGGAAATGAACCTGCCCGGCGATTTTCGCCTTCCCGGTTCATCTATCCCTTCCGCCTTCCGTGCATTCAGCGCATTCCGTGGTTCCAATCCGGCACGGACAATCAGAGACAGGTAGGGCGCGACCGCCGGGCGCGCCGCTCTTTTGTTAGGATTCTGGTCGGCGCAGCGCGCTGTCCCTACCGCCTTTCCTTTTTCCAGCCCGGTTGTCCGCCACTCCCAAGCCACAATTCTCCTTCCGGCGCCGGATTTCGGCCACCTCCGCAGAACAGATCTTTTTTCGGTGCGGGATGTCGGAGACCATCGGAGAAGATTTCTCCGGCCGGTTCGGATTGTCCGGCACCCCCGGAGAATAATTCTCCAGCCGATCCGGGTCATCCGACATGCCCGGAGAAGATTTCTCCAACGTGTGCGGGCCATCCGACACGCCCAAAGAATAATTCTCCGGCAGGTTCCGACCATCCGACACGGCGATTGCGGAGTGGCGCGGCTTGTTCCGGTTGTCCGGCGCGCTCAGAGAAGATTTCTCCGAGGGGTTCCGGTCATCCGGCATGACCGGAGGAGAATTCTCCAACCCTTCCCGGTCGTCCGACACGGTTGCGGAAGAATTCTCCGACCCTTGCCGGCATCCGGCACCGGTCAAAGAATAATTCTCCAACCACCTCCGACACTCCGCCTGGACAGAATCTTCAAGTTTCCACAGGAAAACGCATTCTAGCTGGGGGAAAAGACGGTGGCTTTTGCCTGCCTCAACAGCTTTCCTGCCATCTCCCCTTCGGTTCTTCTGCTGCTTTGATATCTTCACTGCTGCCACCCCTTCGGAAGCATAAGCAGTTATGAACTGACACGACCTTGGCTAGCCATTTTTTCGACTTGGACAAGGAACTCTTCGAAATCTGTGCCCTTGATATCTTCGAGGGTCATTTCTTTAGCGATGCGAAGACCATTCTTCTTCACCTCAAAGCCTAGTTGATCTGAAACGCGTTTGTTCGGATGGAGTTCAGTTATGTTTGGAGGCATCTGCGCGCCCATAACAGCACCTATGGCTCGAATGCTGAGATAGTTCTCCAATGCATATCGTCGCAGTTGGTGGACTGGCAGTTTCAGTTCGTTGCATTTCTCGATGAACCTTCTTCTAATCTTCGAGCTGCCTGGGTCGCCATCAATCAAAGCAATAACTTGGTAGCTTATTCCAAACACTGAGAGATCGAGCTGATCCATAATATCCCCGCCAAGTGGCCAAACCTTAATACTGAACTTTTCAGTGAAGCCCTTTTTTTGGAAGAACTCCTCCAACACAAGCTTATCCGTCGGTCCTTCGCAGAGAACCACCAAGTCAGACACCAGATTGTCCGAAATCGAATATCCGAGTTCTGTCAACATGGCAGCTCGGCTAGTTGTGTTCTCGACCTGAACCGAATCTGACAAACGACACATGAATACTTGGTCTGCAAAATGAGTGCTTAGAAATACATTTGAATGTGTCGTAATGAAAAATTGTTTGTTGGAAGTGTCTCGAAGAAACTTGATCAAGCGATGTTGAAATTCCGGATGCAAGTGATTCTCCGGTTCTTCGATTAAAACCACTTCGTGCTCTGGAGCGACTGCGAAATAAAGCATGATTAGCAAATCTCGAAGTCCAAGGCCACAATCGTCCGCCTGAAACCACTTCGCCTCTCGACAACGGAATCGTAGTTCAATCTTATTGCCGCTCTGTAGAAACACGTCAAAATCGTAGCCGCTCGTAATGCTTTTGAAACCATCAGAAATCTTGTCGAACGATTGCCTCGCTGGCGAAACTCCATCTTGGTTCTTAGCAAAAAACAAAAAGTTGAGCACACCAAACCCGTCAGGTTTAACCTCCTGTGAACTTTCAACTGTGACTGAAGAATCCAATCGACGCTTAGCTGGAATCAGCACCACTGAAGGACTAAGGGAAACTTCTGAAAGATATGCCCGACTAAACTCGTCCTGCGTATTCAATCCGCCCAACCCAGCGCTACGTGAGATATGTTCAATGCTTGACAAAAGCTCTTTGCAGCCATCCTCGAACCAAACATCGGATTTCCTCGCCGATTGCACGATGGCATCCCTGTAGATCTTCGCATAGTGGGGAGCATTCCAATGCATTCCTTTCATGCTCCCTTCGTCGATGCGCTGTATTGCTTCTTCGTTGAGTGGCTTGCCATGGAACCGGAGGGTTTTGTTTGCGATACATTCGAGAACAGTCGTTTTGCCGCTATTATTGGCACCGCAGAGCACATTGATCTGCCCCAATCCTTTTAGCGCCGCTGGCGTGACTTCGCTTTTTCGAGCCAGGTGATGTGTTAGTCTGGGCCTAGAGAAAGGACCCAGATGAAAGGCAAGCGGTATACGACGGAAGACAAGATTCGGATCTTGCGAGAGGCCGATGGGGGCAAGTCGATCTTGG
>JAPLTX010000052.1 GCA_026397915.1 Verrucomicrobiota bacterium | reverse complement strand
CGGCTCCATGTCGAACACACCGGCAGCAGTCTTGAGCCTCGTTTTGTGGATGCGACTCTCGAAGCTCATCGTGCGCAAATCAAAGTCGCGATACCAGGTGAGCGCCTGTTCCTTCGCCGGCTGACTGGCAAAGTAGCAGCGCAAAGTGTGCTCGCCCGACCTGATGATGCGCGGCACAAAGCACATGCCCGCCGCCAGCGTCACGTTCTCGAACGCCTGCTCCGACTTCGCCATCGGGATGACTTTCTCAACAGCGAGCGTCTTCAGATTCACCACCGACAGCACGCAATACTGCGCCGCGCCCGCACCATGCCCCGGTCGCACGTCATTGTCATGCTCGACGATGAAGGTATTGTCGCCCACGCATACGAACTCCGCATCATGTGCCCCCTTCACGTGCGGCGCGGTGACCCGGATTAGCCTCGCCATCACCTCATCGCCAGCGAGCGCGGGATCCCAGCCGGGCGGGACGAGGGATGTGTTAGTCGCAAGAGCCAACAGAAGAGAAAGAAGCGCGTTCATGACTGACAGCTAACCGCGTCAACACGCGGTTTGGCAATCGGATTCAAGCGCCCCAAGCTCTTCTTGCGCGCGGCGTCACACCGTCGCGCACGAAACAGAACATTTCCGGCCCGCCGGACGGTCAAGCTTTCCCACGCCGCCGGCAATTGAGCGGCGTGACGCCGAACTTCCGCCTGAAGTCGCGGACGAAATGCGACGAGTTCCGGTAGCCGACGCGGCGCGCAATGGTCACCACGGCGTCCGCGCTGGAGCGCAGCAGTTGCGCGGCTCGTTCCAAGCGCACCTGTTTCAAGTGGCGAAGCGGGGAGATTCCAAGTCTGCTGCGAAACAGCCGCGCCAGATGACTCGCACTCACGAAGCTGACATGGCGTGCCACCCAAGCCACATTCAAATGACTGTTGAAATGCGTGGCGATGAACAACACCGCCCGCTGAACCGGGTCGAGGTCCTCAGCACGCTGCCCCTTCGCCATCCTCAGCCGATACCAGCCGGCCTCCACGTGCTGATGCGTGGCCTGTTCCGCCACCCAATCATCTTCCGACCGCCATGCGGCGAGCAGCAACTCATGCTCCCGATAGAGCGCCATCAAGTTAGGCCAGTAGGATTGCTTGACCCTGAGAATCCATTCATCGAGGTCCGCGGTCACAATCTCCCAACTCCTCAGCAGCGGCTCCAGACCGGCCACAGCAACCATCGCCCGGTGAAACTCCTGATCCGCCTTGTGAAACGCTGTGTAATCTCCCTGCGCCGCGAACCGCTTCAGCTTGCCGAGCAGACGCCGCAGTTCACCGCCGACGCGCTCACGCCCTCCGCTCTTCCGCCATCGCCGCACCGCGAACGCATCGAGCGTCGAGCGCAGCCGGCACAGATCGTGAAGGTTGGCATGATCTTTCATGCAGATGTCATGGCGACTCCCTATCTCATTGCTGGTTGCCACGGCACGCCACCGCCGCGCTGGATTTGCTGGCGCAACGCCGCCGTCAGATCGCGAACGACGACCTTCTCCTTCGCTGCGAGGTCGGTGGTTTCCTGCGGGTCGCGCTTGAGGTTGTAGAGTTCCATCGGTGCGAACGGGCTGTCGAGCACCAGCTTCCACTCGCCGCGAATCAACGCCTCGATGGTCTTGCCGCAGTATTGGGGGCCGCCTTCGCGACGGCAGAAGTAGAGGTCGCGTTTCGCCTCCGGCTGCGGCTGGCCAAGCAGTGTCGGCAGGAAACTCACACCGTCAATGTCAGCCGCCGGCTTGACGCCCGCCGCCTCGCAGCTCGTCGCGAAGATGTCCATCGAAAGCGCGATGTGTTCGGTGTTGCTGGCGGGTTTGATCCGGGCGGGCCAGCGCGCGATGCCGGGCACACGCAAGCCGCCTTCATACATGTGCGTCTTGCCGCTGCGCCACAATCCGTTGTTGGCACCGCTCAAGAGCAGGCCGCCGTTGTCGGAGGTGAAGATGACCAGTGTGTTGTCGGCAAGCTTCAGGAGATCGAGTGTGTCGAGCACCTTGCCGATGCCGCTGTCCATGTGTTCGATGAGAGCGACGAGCTTCTGGCGCTTTGGGTCAGCAGACGACTCGCGCTGTTGAACTTTTGTGAACCACTCCGGCGGCGGCTGAATCGGGTCATGCGGCGCGTTGTAGGCGAGGTAGAGGAAGAACGGCTTCCGCGACTTCGCGCGCTCGTGGAGGTAGTCACAGGTCCATTCGGTGAAGAGGTCTGTGGCGTGGCCTTTCGGGTCTATTACTTCGCGGTTACAGCGCATGAAGTTCTGCTTGTTGCGCAGGTGCGTCCAATAGTCGTCCATCATGTCGCCGAGGAAGCCATGGAAACAATCGAAGCCGCGCTCGGTCGGTGTGTTGGGCGAGCCGATGCCAAGGTGCCACTTCCCGACGATGGCACTGTGATAACCGGCGCGCTTGAGCGCCTGCGGCAGCAGCGTGGCCCGTGCCGACAGATAGCCCCACGAGTTCAGCGGCGACTCCTCGCGAATTACGCCCGGCACGCCGACGCGATCCGGGTGACAGCCCGTGAGCAGCGCCGCGCGCGTGGGCGAGCAGACGCAGGAGTTCGCATAGAAGTTCTGGAACGTCATCCCCTCGCGGCTAAGCCGGTCAATGTTCGGCGTGCGGATGTCCTTCGTCCCAAACGCCGAGTAATCACCGCGGCCGAGATCGTCGGCAAGAATAACGAGAATGTTGGGCTTGCCGGTGGCTGCGCCGCAGGTCGGTGTTTGATCAATGGCAAACCAAAACGAGAAGGCAAGCAAGGTGAAGAGTTTCATGGCTGGGAGCTTGGTGATTCGTTGATTGTTAAAACCTCAGTCTGCGAAACGCTTCGCCACAGGCGCAATAGTTCCGCTCTGACATGCCCATCACGCTGTATTCCTCGACGTAGCCGATGAAGCCGCCTTCGGGCGTGCCGAGCAGCCGGTGCAAGCGTTCTGCTTCCGCGTAAATTTCTTCCACGATGCCGCTGATCGAGACGGTCTGGTAGCTGATCGGCATCATGAACGCTTGCCGGCCGCGCAACCGCCCGCCCACCTCGGCGATGTCGTTCACGTTCGGCTGCGCGATATTCAGCACGTCCACGCCAACTTCGCGGAAGTCCTCCATGATCGGCAGAAACTCGCCGCAGCAGTGATACCACGTGTGCAGGCCGAGTTCGCGGGCGAGCGCAAACTGCCGGGCGTAGCGCGGCTTGAACAACTCCCGCCACAATGGCGGCGAGATCATCATCCCCGACTGCGTTCCCCAGTCGTCGGCGAAATGAATCCCGTGGAACCCGTGCCGCGCCGCCATCCGCATGAGGTCGCACTCGAACTCCACGATCCGGTCCATCAACGCCGCGAAGCCCTCCGGCTCCAGCAGGAAATCCTGCATCGCATTCTCAAAGCCGCGCAGGAACGTATAGACCGTGAAGCCGCTCAGGTCGAAGCTCGCCAGCCGGTAGCGATCCTCGCACTTCTCGAAGAACGCCGGCGCGGCAGACATCCGCTCCTCCTCGCGCAACGCCGGCACGCGAATCTCCTCAGCGCGCGGCAACTCGCGATAGACCGGTTCGACGGGATGGCCCATCGTGCCGTCGCCGGATTTCACCAGATGATAACCCCACTCGTTCACCGACCAATCCCACGCGTTGGCCGAGCCGTCGCCTGGCGCGCCAAGCGCGAGGTGATAGAGAAGCACATCGCCCTCCGTCTGGTCGCGGTTCCAGAACACGATCGGCACGCGATCCGGCCGGCGAAACTCAATCGCGCGGCGGACGCGATCTTCACGACTTGTCGTCGTCATAGTCTTCGCTTCACAGCGTCCAGCCTTCGCGGTAGGTGCGCTTGACGTAGCCGTTGGCTTCCTTGTGGCTTCCTTGTCGTTGGTCACTTCCATCTTCTCGCCGTCCCAGAGGAGGCGGCGGTTGGGGTAACGCACGGCGAGGTTGCCCATCAGCACCATCTCGGAGAGCGGGCCGGAGAAGTCGAAGTTCGAGCACGCGGGCTTGCCGTCCTTGCAGGCGCGGATCCAATCCTTCTCGTGCCCCTGCTCACCGCCGGGAACGCGCTCCAGTGCCTTCTCCGGGCGCTTGAACGTCTTCATCTTCGCGTCGGGCATCAGCCGTGGACTCTTGCCATAACAGCCGCAACTCAGCTTGCCCTTGTCGCCGATGAACAGCACGCCGCCGTCGGAGTCGCCCATCTGGCGGCCTTCCTCCAGCTCCGCGGGCCGCGGGGGCAACATGCCGCCGTCCCACCAAGTGAGGCTTAGCGCCGGCATGGAGCCGCGTTTCGGGAACGCGTAGCGCACGATGGTGGAGCGCGGGAAGTTCTCGTTCTTCGGCTCGACGACTTTCCAAAGGTCGCGCCAGTAGGTGGAGATGCAGCCTTCGACGCTGGTGGGATACTTCAGTTTCATGGACCAGAAGACGCAATCGAGGATGTGGCAGCCGAGGTCGCCGAGGGAGCCGGTGCCAAAGTCGCACCACGCGCGCCAGTTGCCGGGATGGTAGGCGTGATTGAACGGGCGGAACGGCGCGGGGCCGATCCATTTGTCCCAATCCATGCCCGCCGGCACAGGCTCCGCCTCGGGCCGGCCGACCTCGATGCCTTGCGGCCAGACGGGGCGATTGGTCCAGGCGTGAATCTCGCGCACGTTGCCGATGGCGCCGGCCCAGAGCCATTCGCAGACCATCCGCGCGCCCTCGCCGGAGCGGCCCTGGTTGCCCATCTGTGTGATGACTTTGTATTGGCGGGCGGCCTCCGTCATCGCGCGAACTTCGTTGACCGAATGCGCCAGAGGCTTCTGGACGTAAACGTGTTTGCCGGCCTTCATGCAGGCCATCGCGACCACAGCGTGATTGTGGTCGGGCGTGGCGATAACCACCGCCTCGATGTCCTTCTGCTTCTCCAGCATCTCGTGAAAGTCGTTATAGACCTTCGCGCCGGGATGCGCCTTGAAGGTCTTGCCCGCGTAGTTCGGATCAATGTCACAGAGCGCGACGATGTTCTCCGTCTCCGAGCAACGTTTGATGTTGTTGCCGCCCATGCCACCGACGCCGACGCCGGCGATGTTGAGCCTGCGGCTCGGAGGGGTCTGACCGTTAAGGCCGAGCACGTAGCCCGGCAGAACTTGAACCGTGGCAAAAGCCACAGCGGTGCGCTGAAGGAAGCTGCGGCGGGAGAGAGCGGAATCAGGTTGGTTCATGGTTGGTTGTCCTTTTTCGTTGGCGGCCAGTGTAATCTCAGCGGTGCTTGCGCGACATAACTTTTTCGGAGCCTTGACCGTAAGGTGTCCATCGGATTGAGTATTGGCGCAACGCGACACTGTTTATGCCAAAGCCGACCTCCATGACCACGAAGCGACAGATGCGGCCCACGCGGCTGGGCGGCGGATGCGGAGAGGCTGAGGCACAAGCTGTGCGGTAAACGAAATGACCACGCCATCGAACAATCCACCGGTGCCACCGGCACGAAAGAGGTCGCGACTAGCCGTGACAAGCTTCATTTTTGGAGTTCTTCCCGCCTTCCTGATTGTCATCGCCAACATCACTATGTTCATACCGCATGCCTTCAAGGAGTGTATAGATCTGCTTGTGCCTCCAATGATCACAATCTCGAGCTGGAGCGCCATAGGTTCTGGCATTGTGGCAGTGGCTGCAATCATGAGAACTCACGGGAGACTCTTCGGTCTGACTTTCGCGATATTCGGCATCTGCTTGGGAATAGCATATATCCTCATGGGGATTCTCTTCCCGTCCATCGATGTGCTGTGAGGATAAGACTGTCCCGTCGCGACATTGTTTATGCCCAAGGCCAACTCCAAGAACACGAAGCGGTTGGCACAACGCGAGGCGTGGTTGCGGCAGATCGCGCCAACGAGCCTTTTCCACGCGCTGTTCGACCACCTGCCCGGGCTGCACTTTTTCGCGAAGAATCGGCGTGGCGAGACAATGTTCGCGAGCAGCAGCGTCCGCAAGCTCTACGGGCTGCGCGAGGAAGCGGATGTCATCGGGCTGACCGACTTCGACCTAAACCCGCCGGTCATGGCGAAGGGCTACGTGGCCGACGACGCGCGGATTTACCGCACGGGCGAACCGGTGTTGCGGCGCGTGGAGCTGTGGTGGGACGCGCGGGGCATCCCGGACTGGTATCAGGTGACGAAACTGCCGATCCGCTCACGGCGCGGCGCGATCATCGGCATCATGGGCGTGCTGCAACGCTACGAAGGCGGCGTGCACCTGGCGATGCCGTGGCGGGAGATTGACGCGGCGGTGCGCTGCATCCGGGAGAAGTTCCGCGGGCCGGTGAACGTCGCCGATCTCGCGAAACTCACGGGCATGTCGCCACGACAGCTTGAGCGGAAGTTCCACGACATCCTCGGCGTGTCGCCGCAGGAGTTTCTCATCAAGACCCGCGTGCTGGCCGCCTGCCACGCGCTGCGCCAGAGCGGCGCGCCCCTGGCCGACATCGCGGGCGATTGCGGCTTCTACGACCAAAGTTCTTTCACGGAGCACTTCCGCCGCTACGTGGGCCAGACGCCGCGGGAGTTCCGGCGCTCTATGGCTGGTAGTTGAAGAGATCGCCCAGCGAGAAACTCTTCCCGGTGGCGTGGTTGAGCGCGCGCAACACTTTCGACTGCGTGTTCAGCGTCAACTTCCTTCCCTTGCAGGCGCGGGCGACCATCTTGTGCGTGATCTGCTCCGTCGAGGCCGTCACGAGATCGTGCGCCTTCAGGCCGTGCTCCTGCATGAGCCGCGTGATCGGCTGCTCGCCCAGGTTGCGCTCGATGGCGGAAGAATCTTGGGAAGGAACTGGAGTGTTCATCAGGCACAACTGCAATCGGGTTTCGGCGAAGCGTGAGTCTTGATGAAGCAAGCCGCCACGATTCCCACCACGGCGCAGATCGCGATGAACAGCCAGCCCGGCGTGTAGTCCTTCGTGCCGTCCTTCACAATGACCAGCGCGCTGAAAATCTTGGTGGCGAACGCCGCCGCGATGTAACCGCAGCAGTTCACGAAGCCCATTGCCCTGCCATAGACCTCCGGCGAGAAAATCTCCGCCGGCACGGCGAGGATCGGCCCCCAGGCCATGTTGGCGAAGAAGCCCATGCCGCACAACGCCAGCACCAGCAGGCCGGGCGCGACGGTCTTGAGCGAAGCAAGCAGCAGCACGAACGGTATCAGCCCGACGAAGCAAACGATAATCATGACGCGGCGGTTGTTTCGGAAGAGTTTGTCCGAAAGCCACGAGGACGCGACACTCCCCACCGCCGCCGCGACGAAGTAGAGCGAGTTCCACCAACCCATCGTGCTCAGCTTGAAGCCGAACGTGTCCGACAGATAGAGCGGAATCCAAACCAGCGTCCCCCAGTAGGCGACTTGGATGACAATGTCCACGACCACCAACGCGATGTAGCTGCGGCTCTTGAAGAGGTCGAGGAAACTAAAGCTCTTGCTGGCCTTGATCTGCTGCTGGGCGTTCTTGAAATCGCCGCCCTTGAGAATCCCCGCCTCCAACTCATCCCGATACGAGTGTTCCAGTTCCTCGCGAGTAATGTGCTTGTAGTCTTCAGGCCGGTCGAAAACGAAGAGCGCGATCAGTATCAGCGGCACAACACCGGCGGCAGCGCAGAGGAAGAACACCGGCCGCCAGTCGCCAAGACAAACCGTGAGCTGCGTCGCCACAATGCTCGCCCAAGCCGGCGTCAGAATCCACGCCAGCGAGAGCAGCGACTGCGCCCGCGCGCGGCCTTCCTTGTTGAACCAACGCATCAGGATTCTCGCCGACGGGACCAGTTCCGTGCCGATCAGCAGGCCGAAGAGCGCCATGCGATAGAAATACTCCGACGGCGATTTGATCATCCCCATCCATGCGGCCATCAACGACCATGTGACGATTGAAATCAGCAACAGCCGCTTCGCCCCGAACCGGTCGGTCAAAATCCCGGAGATGACCTGCGCGGGCGCGTAGAAGATCATCATCAAGACCGCGCCCGTGCCGATGTCCGCCGTCGTCAGCCCAATGTCCCCCGCAAAACGCGGCGTCAACACGGTCGCGATGACGCGATCCAGATATTGGATGCTGTAGGCGAACAAGAGGACGCCGGCGATTATCCAGCGGTAGGGAAATCGCCGGATCATTTTGCCGGCTGACCACCTTTCGCCCGAACGCCGCTCATCCGGTGTTTGCAGACAGCGTCCCATGCCAGTTCCTGCAAGAGACGGTTCAGCTTGTCATCCCAAGCTGGGTTCTTCGCGAGAATGGACGGCAGCGGCAAGCCGACGGGACTGCGGCGATAAATGATGGCAAAATGGCAGTAGGTCGCCAGCACCTGCGCCGGCGGCGTGGGGTGGCCCCACGAGTCGCGGAAAAGCTCCGACTGCGTTTTCAGGCCGGGCACTTTCCCAGCGACGACCTTCTCCCGCAGCGCCAGCACCGCCTGCCCGGCGGGCACGGTGACGATCACGTCCTTGCCGAGCCGTTTGTTGATGGCGCGAACAAATTCATCCACATCGTGGTCGTAGCGCGCCTGGCTCTTCCGCAACTCCGCGAGATTCGTGGCGTCGTGGTCAAACATCTTCTTCGTCTGGAGCGGATAGACGGGCACATACTCGTCGTTGGGCAGCCAGTATTCCTGGACCGTGATCCGAATATTCGGGTTATGCTCGACACCCAGCCGGGCGAATTTCTCGATCCCATCATCGGGCAGCCAAGTGATCTCGCGCTTGTCCCCCGGCACGGGCGTCACGGCCTTGAGATCCTTCGCCGGAACCACCCAGATGGGCGAGAGCGTGAGCACGTCCACCTTGCCGGCGCGCAGGGCTTCCTTGGCCTTGTTCTTCTCTTCCGCCACGTCCCAATGCTGGATAACGCGCGAGCCACCGATGCTCGACACGCCGGCCACCTCGTGGTCAATGCCGGCCGCCTTGGCCATCTCGTCCAGAATGCGAACCACCCAGACATGGAAACTGTGACCGCACGTGAAGACGCGCAGCCCTTTCGGCGGAGGCGGAGTTTTCGTGTCGTCACCGGCTGAAAGCTGGGCAGTCAGGCACAAGCAGACAGCGGCCATCACCAACTTCGAGGCGAAGCGTGTTCTTCTGTTCATAAGCAATCTCCTTGTTGGGTTACACATTCCACGGCACGCGCATGACGCGGGAAAGGAAACGGTTCGCGGTGTCGTCGTTGATGAAACGCTCGCGCGCCGGATCCCAGTGGAGCTTGCGACCGAGCCGCAGGCAGAGGTTGGCGCAATGCGCCGCCGTGTGGCAGCGCTGGGCCAGTTCAGAATGCGACGCCGTCAGCCGCCGCGACTTGATGCAGTCGAGGAAGTTCCGCACGTGGTCGTTCATGTTGGCCCAATCCACCCGTGGCGCGGCTTTCGCGCGAAGAATGGACAGCGGCTCCGCGGTTATCTCGCCCGCATCGGATATCTTCACCCAGCCTTCGTCACCGTCGAAACGGACGCCCTTGTCGCCGGAATCCATAACGATGCGGACGCCGTCGGCGTAACGGGCCTGCACGTTGACAACGAACGGCACGTTGGCGAAGCCGCCCGGCTCCGGCCACGTCGCCTCGCCTTCGAACTCGACCGGGCCGGAGAACTCACTGTTGTGCGCCCACTGCGCGATGTCGAGGTAGTGCGGCCCCATGTCCACGATCGGCCCGGCGCTCGTGTCCCAGTTGTTGCGCCAAAGCGCGACGCGCACCTTGGAATACGGCGCCCACGGCGCCTGTCCCAGCCAGCGGTCGTAGTCGAACACCTCCGGGTCGGGCGCGGCCTCCGGAGTGGCGACGCCATTGCCACCCCATTTACCAAACGACATCGTGATCGTGCGCAGCCGGCCGATCATGCCGCCCTTGACGCCCTCGGCGACGAAACGGTAGGCGCCGTTCGAACGCCGCTGCGTGCCGCACTGCCAGACGGTGCCGTAGCGGTTCATCGTCTCCACCAGCATCCGTCCCTCGCCGACAGTCAGCGTGAACGGTTTCTCGCAATACACATCCTTGCCGGCCCGCGCGGCGAGCATGGAGAGCACCGCGTGCCAACGGTCGCCGGTGCCGATCAACACGGCGTCAATGTCCTTGCGCGCGAACACCTCTTCATGGAAGCGCGTGGCGACGCAATCCTGGTTGCCGTAGAACTCGTCCACCATCTTCTTGCCGCGCGCACGCCGGTCGGCAAAGCAGTCGCAGACGGTGACGCATCGCACGTCATCCTGCTTGAGAAAGTGGCCGAGGTTGCTCGTATTGCGGTTGCCGAGGCCGATGACGCCCAGCGCTAGCCGGTTGCTTGGAGCCACCGCGCCGTCTTTACCAAGCACAGCAGCGGGGATGATGCAGGGCGTGACGAGCGCGGCTGCGGACTTCAGAAAAGTCCGGCGGGTGCTTCTCATGCGTATGCTCCGAACTCGTAAGCTGCGTCGAACATCGCAATGATGTTCTCCGGCGGAACGTTTGCCTGGATGTTGTGAATCTGGTTGAAGACGAAGCCGCCGCCGGGACTGAAGATTTGCAGCCGCTCCTTCACATGCTGGCGGATTTCCTGCAGCGTGGCCTTGCCGAGCACGCTCTGCGTGTCGCAGCCGCCGCCCCAGAACACCAGCTTGTCGCCGAACTCCCGCTTGAGCCGTGCCGGGTCCATGTTCGCGGCGGAGGTCTGGACGGGATTGAGGATGTCTATGCCAGCCTCGATAAAATGCGGGATGAGGTTGTAGATCGAGCCGCACGAGTGCAGGAAAACCTTCCAAGGCGTGTTGGTGTGAATCCAGTCGCTCAGCTTCTTGTAGTGCGGCTTGAGCATCTCGGCCCAAAGCTCCGGTCGGATGAACTCGCCGCGCTGCGTGCCGCTGTCGTCTGCCGCAACGCCCCACGCAAAGCAACAGTCGCCGACCGCCTCGTTCGCGAGCTTGAGGCACTTGATCGTCGCCTCCACGGAGCGGTCCATCATCTCGTGGCAGGTCTCCTTCTCCGTCATCAGCATCATCATCCACTCGTCGGTGAGAGCTTGCGTGACGTTGCTGCTCCGGTCGGTGATCAGGCTCAGGCCGAGGAAGCAAACGCCAAAACCCCAGCCGAGGATGGCGTAGTCGGTGTTCCGGTGTAGCGAACCGCCGTAATGGCGCATCAACTCCAGATGCTCGTCCGTAATGTCGGAGATGGGACGGAACTTCTTCGGGTCAATCCGGTCACCTTGGTTGAACGAAACGTCATCGAAGTAATAGCCGCCCTTCGGCATCTGGAACGACGTGGGCGAACCGTCTGCGTTGAGCAGCAGCCAGTTGCCGGCAGCATCCTCGCCGATGCGCGTGTCCGGCGGGAAGAGCACCTTCGTGCCGTCGAAGAGCTGCCGTGGAATCCACTCCTTGTTCGGGCGGGACATTGGCAGCACGCAGGACAAATCCAGCGGCACCACATCCGCGTGAAGCCTGCGCAACACTTCGTCTTCGAGCGCCGCAATCATGAAACGCGGATCAAGGACTTTCGTGGGCGTGTTGATGCCAAGCTCCCGCTTCACCTTGTCATAGGCGCTGACGGCGATGGTGGAAGCTTTCATGCCGCCGAGATCAATCGGCACACGATCAGGAACCTGGTGATTGACGGCTTTGCTGACTCGTTCGCGTGATGTCATTTTCAACCTCGTTGGCGTTCACTTCCCAAACGCATCCGTCGCGGCCTTTTGAAACGCGGGATGAATGTTCTTTCCTTCCTTCGCCCAACCGGCGTGCTGCACCAAAAAGATCGTTATGAGATTGCGCTCGCGGTCGTAGCTCGAATTGGTTCTGTAAGCGCCGCCGTGACCGATCTTGCCGCCGCCAACGCTCAAACCGAAACCATACGGCGTCGCCAGGTCGCCGGTTTGCTTCGAGGTCATCTGTTGCACGGCTTGCTCGGAGAGGATGCGCTTGCCCGCGAACGTGCCGTTGTTGGCCAGCATCCGGTAGAAGAGCGAGAGGTCGGTCGCCGTCGAGAAACACCCGCCCGCCGGCATCGGCTGACGGTCGCGGTCGTTGAGGGGATACTTGAGTTGCGCAATGGGGCATTCCTCCAAGCCGTCCTTCGCGGGCTTGTAGGCTTTCGCGAGCCGCTTGAGCCGCGCGCCGCTGGGCCATGAGGTGGTGTCCTTCATGCCGAGCGGCTTGAACAGGCGCTGGTCGAGGAACGTTTCATACTTCATGCCGCTGACGACCTCGATGATGCGGCCGGCGGTGTTGATGCCGGCGTTGGAGTATTGGTATTTCGTGTCCGGCTCGAACTGCAACGGCGTCATTGCATAGCTACCCACGCGCACCGCCAGCGGAAACAGGTCAAGCGTCGGCTGCTCCAGCGCGGACTTGAAAGCCATGCCGCTGGTGTGGCTCAGGATGTTCTTGACCGTGATAGAATGCTTCGGCTTCTTCAGCAGCACGTGATCTTCGTCCTGCTCCACCGCCAGCCACTGATCCTTGAACTCCGGCAGATATTTCTCCACCGGGTCGTCCACGCTCACCTTGCCTTCGTCCACGAGGATCATCAGCGCGGCGGCGGTGATGGGCTTGGACTGCGACGCGATCCAGAACAAGCAATCCGTCTGCATCTTCCTCTTCTTGGCGATGTCCATCCAACCAACCGCTTCGAGGTCGAGCACCTTGTCCTTGTCCGCAACGAGCGTCACCGCGCCGGCGAGCACGCGGCTGTCCACGAACGGTTGCAAGACCGTCGCGATTTTCTTCAGCGGCCCGGCCGTCCACGCTGGAACGGGAACAACGCAAAGCGCGACGAGCAGATGCGCAAACAGGCAAAGCCAGTGGCGGGTGCGAGCCAACATGTGTGAGTGCTTCATGTGATTAGCGCTGGTTGAATCGCTGAGCATCTCGTTCTGAGTCATGTTGCGCCAAGGTTGTAGCGAAACCGCCTTCCCAACGCAAGCCACCGCGCGATGAGACACGGACATTTGTGTTTCTGACGCGCTGTTGTAGTGTAGCGCCATGAAAATCACGGACATTCTGACGGTAGAACACACGGTCTTCCGGACCTTCTTCGACCAGGCAGAACGTGCCCTGCCCGGTTTGAAGACTGCCGCCGAAATCAAACTGCTCGCCCGGTTGGCGGAAAAGCTGTTGCACAGCCACGGTGAGTCGGAACAGGATTTGGCGTATGCGGTCCTGGATCACATGCTGAAGGAGAAGGGTCACCTCAGCCGGCTATACTCCGACCACCGGGAGATGGACGCACGCATGGAGCAGGTGTGCATGGCGAACGATCTTGCGGAAGCGCGGCAACTCATGCAGTCGGCGATGATCATGTCTCGCGAACACTTTCGTTACGAGGAGCAAACGGTGTTCCCGCTGATTGACCAGGTCCTCCAAAACAAGTCGCTTGTGAAACTCGGCGAGGCGTGGAAGCAGAAATATGCGGGTCTGACCGGCTGAGTGTTGCAACAGCCGCCCTCCTCAGCACGCCTTCAGCGGCCCCCCGCCGCACATGAACAGTTGAATCTCGCTACGAGAGACGGCACAATATTGTGCATACATGGTCTGCTTGACGAACCATCTACGAAGTCGGCCAGACCCGAGCGTGTCGCCGATGAAATTGCAGCAACACCTGAAAATGCAGGTCGGGAACACACGGATGATTGCACGTTTGATTCCCTCCCTCGCATTCGCCGCCGCTGCCCTCGTAAATGTGGCGGGCCATCCGATCCCTTCTCCGACCCAAGCCCACGCTGCTGATCTTCAATCTAGCGTTCCTGCGGTGCGCGCAAACGCCGCAGCCGCTCTCGGTCGCGCCGGGGAGAAGTCAGTGGTGCCCGCGCTCATCGTGACGCTGAAGGATTCGGAGAAGAGTGTGCGCTGCGCAGCCGCCAAAGCGTTGGGCAGCCTCCGCGCCTCGCGCGCTGTGCCCGCTCTGGCCAATGCTCTCGCCGACAATAACAACAACGTCCGATTCTACGCCGCTCACGCGCTGGGAGAGATCGCCGACCCGAAGGCTACCGACGCGCTGCTGACCGCATTGTGCGACCTCGAATGGTGCGTGCGCGATGAGGCGGCATGGGCGCTGCGCCAGATCGGCGATGCAAGTATCACGATCCCCCTCGCAGCGATGTTGAAGGAAAAGAACGCGCCTGTGGCGCACATCGTGTGGCTGTTGCAACAGACGGGTGGCAAGCAGTCCGTCGGGCCGCTCGCCGCGCTGCTCGTGGACCGCGAGACGGAAACTCGGATGCGGGCCGTGAGCGCACTCAGCGAGCTTCGCGTTCCGCCAGGTATTGATCCCCTTGTCAGTGCGCTAAAGGACAGCGACGCCGGCATCCGCCGTGCGGCTGTCGAAGGATTGCTCAGAATCGGTGGCGAGCGCATCGAGCAACCGCTGACGGAACTGCTGGCGCGTGAACAAGACCCTGGCGTGCATGCGATTGCTGAAAAGGCTGTTGCAAAGATGACGCGGTCGGAGGCGCTGGCCGCGCACTGGAGCTTCGACGACAAGAGCACCACGGTTGCAAACGACATCAGCGGCCGCGCAGCGGACGGCGAGATCAAAGGCTGCACCGTCGCGGACGGCAAAGTCGGCGCGGCGCTGCGATTCGGCAAAGGCAAATTTATCGAATTGGGCCGGGCAACGAAACCGTCGGTTGCGAAGACGCCCTTTACGATCATGGCGTGGATCAAAGCGGACGCGCCCACCGGCGTGGTCGTGGCGCGCGGCGGTGCAGCGTGCGGGTTCTCTCTCTACATCAAGGACGGTCTTCCCAAATTTGGCATCCGCCGGTCGCAGACGACTGCGGCGGACGTTGTCGCGGGCCGCGAGAAAGTCGGCAGCGATTGGACTCATCTGGCGGGCGTCGTCCACGAAGACCGGCTGGAGCTTTACGTCAACGGCAAGCTGGCCGGCACGACAAAATGCGGCGGTTTGCTGCCCGGAAACGGCGGCCAGGGAATGGAAATTGGTTTCGACGTGGGTAACAGCGCCGTTGAGATCACCGACGCATTCGAGGGCGTCATTGATGAAGTGAAACAATTCGACGCCTCTCTGTCGGAAAAGGAGATCGCCAGGCAATGCCAATGAAGCTCACAGGAACAATCATCGCCTTTGCGTGCCTGCTGCTGACGAGCGCGCGGGGGGGTGTTTCAGACACCGCGGCCCAAATGATGCGTATCAGCGGCGTGTCCGGCGGCGTTTGTGCGGTCGTCGGTGGCGCGGATGCCAGCCTCGCGTTGGAATTAGCCAAGCAGGGCAGCTTCGTCGTTCACTGTCTTGCGCCAGACGCGAAGACTTGCGACGCGATGCGCAAGGCCATTCGCGCCAGTGGCCTGTATGGCACCGTCTCCGCAGACGTGCTCAGCGGCGACCGGCTGCCTTACACCAACAATCTAGTGAACCTGCTTGTGATCAACGACGAGAGCAGCATTCCAAAGGACGAATTGCTGCGCGTGTTGGTCCCTCGTGGTATCGCGCTCTCTGCAAATCCAAAATCCAAAATCCAAACTCCACAATTGGTAAAACCTTGGCCGAAGGACATTGACGAGTGGACACACTACCTGCACGGCCCGGACGGAAACGCCGTCGCCAACGACCGCGTCGTCGGCCCGCCACGCCACTATCAATGGATTACTGGCCCGATGTGGCTGCGCAGTCACGAAACTGATTCGAGCGTCAGCACGCTAGTGACCGCGCAAGGCCGGTTGTTCGCCATCATGGACGAAGCGCCCATCAGCCTCGTCGGTCAGCATTCGCTGCCGGACAAATGGTTTCTCGTGGCTCGGGATGCGTTCAACGGTGTCCCGCTGTGGAAGGTGCCAATCCGCCGATGGGGGTGGCGCGAGTGGAAAGACACGTGGTTCAACAGCCGCCCTGGCGACATCCCGCTCAACATTCAAAAGCGGCTCGTAGCCGTCGGCGACAAGGTCTATGTGACGCTCGGCTACCAGGCGCCAGTCTCGCAACTCGACGCGCGCACGGGCGAGATACTCAAGACCTATGCCGGCACGGAGCGCACAAACGAAATCCTCTACCACAACGGCACGTTGTTTCTCTCCGTGCTCACTGGCGACCAAGTCAAAGTCATGGCGGTGGATGCCGCAAGCGGCAAAACACTCTGGACGACGGCAAAGCGTTTCAAAGGCACCACAACCGACTACATCAAATGGGTTATCACGCCGGTTAGCCCGACAATTCCCAAGCTCGATCCCGCGCTGAACATCGCAACCGACGGGCGAACGGTGGCATTGATTGACGGGCCGGAGATCGTCTGCCTGGACGCGCGCAGCGGCGCCGAGAAATGGCGCACAGCGTTTCCAGCGGCCGAAGACGACAAAAAGGCTGGCAACGCTGGAGGTAGCGGAGATTTGTGGGTTGGCGCATTGATCGTGCGAGATGATGTTGTCCTCAACGCGAGTCCAGGCAAGCTCGCCGCGTTCTCGGCCGACACAGGCAAGCTGCTCTGGAGCCAGCCGAAGAAATATATCGGCCACCTCTGGTATGAGTGGAAGGAAGTCTTCGTCATCGGCGACCTCGTGTGGACGTGGAGCGCGGAACTGGACAGCGAGACGTTTGAGGGCGGGCCAAAGGGAAAACAGCGTGCAGCCTTCCCCAAGGCGGTGAACGGCTACGACCTCAAGACCGGCGCGCTGAGGAAGGAGGTGCCGACCGGCCCAATCTTCAAGGCTTATCACCATCACCGTTGCTACCGGAACAAGGCGACCGTCCGCTACATTCTCGCCAGCCGGCGCGGGACCGAATATGTGGACTTGGAAACCGGTAACCACACCGTCCACAATTGGGTTCGCGGCACCTGCCATGTCGGCATGATGCCCGCCAACGGTCTGCAATACGTCCCGCCGCACCCCTGCGCGTGCTACATCGAAGAGAAGCTCAACGGCTTCCTCGCGCTCGCGCCGGAACGGCCGTCGAACGTAAAGCGTGGAGCGTCGAGTGTTGAGCGTCTCCAACACGGCCCCGCTTATGCGGAAATCCAAAATCCAAAATCCAAAATCCAAAATCTCTCCGACTGGCCTGCCTTCCGCCACGACTCCGCGCGCACCGGTTCGGTGAACACGCAGGTGCCTGATGACGCCGTGCCGTTGTGGAGCGTCAAGGTCGGCAGCGATGTGACGCCGCCCATCGCGGTGGGCAACCGCGTCTTTGCCGCGCTGACGGATGAACATTACGTCGTCTGCCTTGACGCACGCGACGGCAAGAAGCTTTGGGAGTTCGCTACCGGCGGGCGGATTGATTCGCCGCCGACCTGGCACAACGGCACCCTTCTCTTCGGCTCAGCGGACGGTTGGGCTTATTGCGTCCGTGCCAGCGACGGCGTGTTGGCGTGGCGGTTCCGTGCTGCGCCGGAGGAACGGTTGATCGGAGCGTTCGGCCAGCTCGAATCGGTGTGGCCGGTCCACGGCAGCGTGTTGGTGCAGGACGGCAAGGCTTATTTCGCAGCCGGACGCAGCTCCGAGCTTGACGGCGGCATTCACCTTTACGCGCTCGACGCCGCCACGGGCCAACTACTGCACCAGACCAAGCTCGAAGGTCCCGACTACGCCGTCAACGCCGCCGGCAAGCTGGCCATGCGCCCGCAGCCCAAGGACGGTCCAACTGAATTCGACACGAACCATAAGCTGCCAATGGGCGCGCTCTCCGATGTGATGATGAGCGACGGCGCCCGCATCTACATGCGCGCCACGGCGTTCGATGCAGAGTTGAAACCACAGCGCGGCAAGCCCGACCTGCTGCCGCGCAGCGGTTACCTCGACGACACCTATTTCAAACGAACGCCATGGTCGTTTGGTGCGAACCAGAACTACGGCTCGCTGCTGGTCCACGACAAGCAGTCGGTCTATTTCGTCCGCCAATTCGATTCGCTGAAGGGCCTCGACCCAACCGTCTTTTTCACACCCGGCGCGAAAGGCTACCTGCTATTCGCAAAGAACGTCGGCGCGAAGAAAGATACTTGGTCGTTGCGCGTGCCGGTGCGCGTGCAGGCGATGGCGCAAACGCGCGACCGGCTGTTTGTCGCCGGCCCGCCCGATGTCGTGGACGCCAAGGATCCGCTCGGCTCGTTCGAAGGCCGGTTGGGCGGCCTGTTGTATGCGGTGGATTCAGCCACCGGCAAGAAGCTCGCCGAACTGAAACTCGACGCGCCACCGGTGCTCAACGGTATTGCCGCCGCCGGTGGCCGGTTGTTTGTCGCCACGACCGACGGCAAACTGGTATGCATGGGCCGCCGTCAAGAGAAGCAGGAGACTGTAAAATGAGCAAACGGACGATTTTCGTATGGGTCCTTAGCATTGTGTTGGTTGCCGGCGCTTCTGCGCAGGAGGCGCGGCAGATTCTCGAAACAGCCGGCATCAAAGGCGGTCTCATCGTCCATGTCGGCTGCGGCAACGGAAGACTCACGGCGGCGCTGCGCGCCAACGACCGCTTCGTCGTGCACGGGCTTGATACCGACATGAAGAATGTTGAGGTGGCGCGACAGCATATCCAGTCGCTCGGCCTTTACGGCAAGGTTTCCGTCGAGCAGTGGGACGGCAAACGACTGCCTTACATCGAGAATCTCGTCAACCTTGTCGTCGCAGAGCGCCTCGACGACGTCAGCACGGACGAAGTCATGCGCGTGCTCGTGCCCAACGGCGTCGCTTGCATCGCAGGCAAGAAAACGGTGAAGCCGCGTTCAAAGGAGATGGACGAATGGACGCACTATCTCCACGATCCGAGCAACAACGCCGTCTCGCATGACACGCTGGTTGCTCCACCGCGCCACATGCAGTGGATCGCGAGCCCGCGCTGGTCGCGGCATCACGACCACATGTCCAGCGTTAGCGCCGTGGTGACGGCCAACGGCCGCATATTCTCAATCATTGATGAAGGCCCGCGCGCGGCCATCTGGCTGCCTTCACAATGGTCGGTGGTCGCTCGCGATGCCTTCAACGGCACAATCCTCTGGCGGCGGCCCATTACGGAGTGGAACACCCAGGTCTGGCCGCTGAAGAGCGGGCCAAATCAGCTCCCGCGCCGGCTCGTGGCGGTCGGCGACTGCGTTTACGTCACGCTCGGCATCAACGTGCCCGTGACCGCGCTCGATGCAGCAACGGGCGAGACGGTGTGCACCTACGATGGCACTGCTTGCACTGACGAAATCCTGCTCGCCGACGGCACTCTTTTCCTCCTCGTCGGTCAGTCGCCCAACAAGTGGCAGACTTACCGGCATACGCAAACCTACGTTTGGGATAATACGCGCCGCGCGAACAAGGAGTGGGCTTGGGACCAGGAAACGCGCCACATCGTGGCGATGGACGCCGCCAGTGGTCATGTGCTGTGGAGGAAGCAGCAGCGGGTGGCACCACTGACGCTGACGGTGGACCGCGAACGCGTTTACGCCTACGACGGCGAAAAGGTCGTTGCCCTCAACCGCAAGAACGGCGCGCCGGCGTGGGCGTCGGAGTCGATCATGCACAAGCAACCGTTCCCTACCGGTTATGGGCCGACGCTGGTCGTGCAACAGAACGTCGTGATGCTGTCGGTTGAGCAAAAGTCCATGACCGCGCTCGACGCGGCTACAGGCAAGACGCTCTGGTCGTCAGCGCACTATCGCGGGGGCCACGCGTCACCGGACGATCTGTTCGTCATCAATAACCTTGTTTGGTGCGGTCGCGTCGCCGATGGCAAGGACGATGGCCTGTTCACCGCACGTGACCTGCACACAGGTGAGATCAAGGTTGAGTTCATGCCCAGCGCGACAAACTACTGGTTCCACCATCGCTGCTATCGCGCCAAGGCAACCGACCGTTTCATCATCTGCTCGCGCACCGGCTCGGAGTTCGTGAATCTCGCTGCAAAAACGTGGGACATCAACCACTGGGTCCGCGGCGCATGCCTCTACGGCATCATGCCGGCTAATGGGATGGTCTATAACGCCCCGCATCCCTGCGGCTGCTACCTTGAATCAAAGCTCTTCGGCTTCAACGCCCTCGCGCCTGCGCGGAAAAGCGTGGAGCATGACGCGTCGAGCGTGGAGCGTTTGGAGCGCGGACCCGCATTTAGAGTCTCAGATTCCAAATCTCAAACCCCAGATGGCGACTGGCCCACCTACCGTGCCGACGCGACCCGCAGTGGCTCGTCGAAAACAAAGGTGCCGGTCGAACTGAAGCACGCATGGCAAACTAACCTCGGCGGCAAACTCAGCAGCGTCGTGGTCGCCGACGGGAAGCTGTTCGTCGCTTCGATTGATGCGCACGTCGTCCACGCGCTCGACGCGGCCACAGGTAAGAAGCTGTGGAATTTCACGACCGGCGCGCGCGTGGACTCGCCGCCTACCATCTGGCAAGGGCGCGCGATCTTCGGCTCGGCAGACGGGTGTGTCTACTGCCTGCGAGCGGACGATGGTGTGCTCGTGTGGCGGTTCCGCGCCGCGCCGGTTGACCAGCGCATGATATCGTTCGAACAACTGGAGTCGTCGTGGCCGGTCTCCGGAAGCGTGCTCGTGCTGGATGGCGTCGTGCATTGCGTTGCGGGACGCTCATCGTTCCTCGACGGCGGCATGAGGCTGCTCGGTCTCGACGCGAAGACGGGGCAGAAAGTTCACGAAACCATCCTCAACGACCGCGACCCGAAGACCGGTGAGCCGTTGCAGAACTTTGTGAAGCAGCTCGATATGCCGACAGCATTGCCGGACATCCTCTCCAGCGACGGCCGTTCAATCTACATGCGCGCCCAAGCGTTCGACCTCAAGGGCACGCGCCGCGAGTTCGCACCGATGGATCCGAAGGAGCAGACCGGTGAGGGCGTGCATCTGTTTTCGCGGAGCGGTTTTCTCGACGGCGATTGGTGGCACCGGTCGTTCTGGATGTATGGCAAGGGCGTTTTTTCCGGCTACGGTGGCTGGTATCAGCCCGCGAACTACGCGCCCGCCGGCCGGCTGATGGTTTTCGACGACAAGCTGGTCTATGGCTTCGACCGCAAACCGGAGTTCATGTGCAATGCCTCGATCTACGAATACTTCATCTATGGCGCCGACAAACGAACGCAGGCGGATCGCATCCAGCGCGTCTCGGCCGCCATCAAGAAAATCAACGCGGCTTCCACCAAACGGTCCGCGATCTCTTCCGACTGGGCCGCGCGCCGAAAGTTCTCGATCTCAGAGCTGACCGCCGCTGGTTACAAGTGGGCCGAAGGCGACATGCCATTGCAGGCACGCGGCATGGTGCTCGCGGGCGGCGCGCTGTTCATCGCCGGCCCGCCCGATCTCGTCAACGAGGAGCAGGCATTCAAGAACCAGGACGATCCGGCCATCAAGGCGAAACTTGCCGAACAAGCCGCCGCGCTCGAAGGTAAACGCGGCGCGTTGCTGTGGGTATTCTCAGCTGACGACGGCCGCAAGCTCGCCGCGTGGCAACTCGATTCGATGCCCGTGTTCGACGGCATGGCCGCAGCGAACAGCAAACTGTTCTACGCTAGCACTGACGGCAAAGTTGTTTGCCTTGCTGCCGAAGGTGCTGCGCTGAAACCCGCGCCCGACGCGCAGTTTGCCCCGCTCGACATCAGTGTGAAGGCAACCGATATCAAACTGCCGTCCAAGGATGCGGACTTCGCCAAACTGGAACAATCGCACGTCTACGAAGCCGAACTCGGCTACCGCGTCGCCGCAGAGACAAAAACGATTGGCATGGCCCTGAAGAAACTCGACGCGCCGCTGACCGGCAAGGTGACACTCAAGTGCAAACTGCAATTCACTGGTGCCGCAGGGTTGCGCAACGGCTACCTTGCTTTCGGCGACAGCTCTGACGAGGCGAAGCTCGTGAAATGCGGACTGCGCTTCGCCATGAAAAACGCCGCCATCATTCAAGGTCCACTCAGTAAGAACAAGGGCGCGACCGAGAAGTATGAAATGAGCGATGAGAAGATCCACGATCTTCTGGTTGTCCTGGATCTTGCCTCCGGCGCGGTGACGTTCAGGAGCGGCCCAGCGACCGTGACAGCAAAGCTGGCCAACCCGATGAAGAGCATCACGCATATCGGCTACTGCACCAACAATGCCACGGTGGATTTCGGCGCGGTCGAAGTGACGAGTGCCAAGTGACAAGCAAGGAATTCCGTTTCATGAAGCGACTGACAAGCACCCTGCCACTCGCTCTGGTTGCGAGCATCCTTTCATGCCCCGCCGGCGATGAAGCCATGCAAGCCCGCCAGATTCTAGATACTGCCGCCGTCAAAGGCGGCCTTGTCGTCCACGTTGGCTGCGGCGACGGCAGACTGACCGCCACCTTGCGCGCAAACGACAGCTTCATCGTCCACGGCCTGGACAGCAACGCTAAGAACGTCGAGGAAGCGCGGAGGCACATTCAGTCGCTCGACCTGTATGGCAAGGTGGCAATCGAGCAATTCAATGGCAAGCAGTTGCCCTACGCCGACAATCTCGTCAACGTCGTCGTCACAAGCGACGAGTGCCGAGTGACACGCGACGAGATCACGCGCGTGCTCGCGCCAAACGGGGTTGCGCTCGTCGGCGGCAAGAAGCTCGTCAAACAACGACCGTCCGACATTGACGAGTGGACGCACTTCCTCCACGACGCGGGCAACAACGCCGTGGCGCGCGACACACGCGTCGCCGCGCCGCGGTCGTTGCAGTGGAGCGCACCACCGCTTTGGCTGCGCAGCCACGAAACACCCTCGGGCATCCAAGCGATGGTCTGCGGCGGCGGACGGTTGTTCTATATTTTCGACGAAGGGCTGGTTGGCATCACCGGCCAGCGGCTGCCGGAGCGTTGGGCGCTGCTCTGCCGCGATGCGTTCAACGGCAAGCTGCTCTGGCGACGGCCGATTGAGAAATGGGGCTGGCCGGAGTGGGCGACGGACAAGTTTACCAGCGACTGGACGACGATCACCGGCGGCCGGACGGTTGTGCCCGATGAGAATCAGCGCCGGCTTGTGGTGGATGGCGACCGGCTCTACGCGACGGTGAACTACCGCGCGCCGTTATCCATCCTCGACGCGACGACCGGCAAGACGCTTGCGACCATCCCAGAGACCGCGCCCGTCCGACAGATCATCGCGGCGGACGGCGTGGCGGTGGTTTATTCGCAGGACGCGAAGCCGGAGACGGAACCGGTGAAACGAAAAGGCAAAGGGAAAGGCAAGGGCAAGGAAGGCCCGCCCAGCGCGTTGATCGCCGTCGAGGGCGCGACGGGCAAAGTGTTGTGGCGAAAACAGATTCCCGCGCTGCATGCGCTCTCGCTGGCGGTTGATGGCGGGCGCGTGGTGTATCTGCGAGCGAAGACGTTGAGCGCTTTCGACCTGAAGACAGGCGAAGAACGCTGGCAGGCCGAAGTTGCCGAGGCGAACATTCAGACTCTCGTGGCCCACGACGGCGTCCTCGCGCTACTCGGCGGTAAAAGTTTGGAGGCTCACGACGGAGCGACCGGCAAGCTGCTCTGGAGCAAGGAAGTTCATCTCGCCCACGGCCTCGGCAGCGAGGGACTCTACGTCATCAATGGCGTCGTCTGGCCCGATATGCTCTCGGTGGACGACGAGCAAAACCCGGGCGGCAAAAGCCCGAACGTGTTGGCCATCGGCTACGACCTGCGCACCGGCGCGGAGAAGAAGCGCCTCTTCGTGAAAAACCTCCGCAGCCCGGAGCATCATCACCGCTGCTACCGCAACAAGGCCACAGAGCGGTTCATCATCAGTTCGATGGAGGGCTTGGAGCTCCTCGACGTTTGCGGCATGCAGCACTCGCAGAACAACTTTGTGCGCGGCGCGTGCAAGCTCGGCGTGATGCCGTGCAACGGGATGCTCTATGTGCCGCCCGACCAGTGCTTCTGCGACCCCGGCGCGAAGCTGCTCGGTTTCACGGCCATTGGCCCGGCCGCGACGATGCAACCAGTGCCAGACGGCCAGCGGCTGGAACGTGGCCCTGCCTACGGTGCGCAAATCCAAAATCCAAGATCCAAGATCCAAGATCCTGAAGACTGGCCCACGTTCCGCCACGACGCCGCACGCCACGGCGCCACTCCGTCCTCCGTCGCGACGCCGCTTGGCGAAAGCTGGCGCGTGAAACTCGGCGGCGGCCTGACGCAGCCCGTCGCCGTTGGCGACCGCGCTTATGTCGTGTCACGCGACACGCACACGCTCCATGCGCTCGAACTGAATAGCGGCAAGACAGTGTGGACGTTCGTGGCAGGCGGACGGATTGATTCGCCGCCGACTCTCGTGAACGGGCTGGCGCTCTTCGGCAGCGCCGACGGTTATGTCTATTGCTTGCGCGCGAGCGATGGGACGCTGGCGTGGCGGTTTCTGGCCGCGCCTTGCGAACGGCGCATCGTGGTGAACGACCAACTCGAATCCGTCTGGCCTGTGCATGGCAGCGTGCTCGTGAACGATGGCGTGGCCTATCTCACCGCGGGCCGCTCGACCTACCTCGATAGTGGCATTCGCGTTTATGCCCTGGATCCCGCGACAGGCAAGCTGCTGCGGCAGACGACGCTCAGCGGACCGTTCCCAGACGGAAAGACGATGCGCGAAGTATCGTTCTTCATTTCCGGAGCGAACTCTGACGTGCTGGTCAGCGAGGGCGGCTACGTTTACATGCGCCAGAAGAAATTGACGCCCGCCTTGCAGGAGCAGTCCGTCGAAGAACTGTCCACCAAGGGCGAGAAGGATGTGGGCTTGCACGTATTCTCGACCGCCGGGTTGCTCGACGCGTCGTGGTATAACCGCACGTTCTGGATGTATGCCAAACGCTGGCCCGGCTTCCAGCTCGCCAACCAGGCGTCCAAGAGCGGCCAGTTGCTCGTTGTGGATGACGCGACCACCTACAGTGTGAGCGTTTTCTATCGCCGGAATGTTCACACGACGATGTTCTTCCCCGCCAAGGAGGGCTACCTGCTCTTCGCCGACAAGAACACAACCGAGCCACAAATCGTCGGCGACGCGGGCGCGCGCAAGCCGGTAGAGTGGCTGCCGCAGTCGGACTATGATCGCGGCCGTGGTCGCGGTGTCGCGAAGCTCGACGATCCGGCGTTCGGCCTCGACAAAATGATCGGCTATACGCGAGCCGAGCCGCCGCTCTGGAAGCTCTGGCTGCCGGTGCGCATCCGAGCGATGGTGAAAGCGGGCGACACGATCTTCGCGGCCGGCCCGCCCGACGCGCTCGATGAGAAAGATCCCTACGCCGCGTTTGAGGGCCGCAAAGGCGCGAGCCTCGTCGCCGTGTCAGCCAAGGACGGCAAGAAGCTCGCAGAACTCCCGCTGAACGCGCCGCCTGTCTTTGACGGCATGATTGCCGCCAGCGGCCGGTTGCTCGTCGCGTTGGAAGACGGCAGCTTGCTCTGTTTGAAAAAGGAAGACTGATTCATCCTAGCCTCGAAAAAGTTGTTTACCGCGCCGATTTCGTTGCTAGGATGGGCGCAGCTTTGAAACCGACCACATACAAGCTACAGGAGAACTCATTCATGAACCGTCGCCACTTCTTCAAGACCACCGCAGCCGTCGGAGCCGGATGGCTCCTGCTTCCCAGCGGCGCCCGAGCGGGCAAGAACGCCCCCGGCAACAAACTCAACATCGCCCTCGTCGGCGTCTGGGGCCGCGGCCTCGCGCACACCGATTCGCTCAAGGACGAGAACGTCGTCGCCCTCTGCGACATCAACGAGGAACGTTTCCCCGAAGCGCTCAAGAAGTTCCCCGGCGCCAAGACCTACGTGGACTGGCGGAAGATGCTCGACGACCACAAGGCGCTCAAGCTCGACGCCGTCGTCATCTGCACGGCCGACCACACGCACGCCTTCATCGCCAACTGGGCGTTGAACCGCGACCTGCACGTCTATTGCGAGAAGCCGCTCGCTATCTCCGTCGAGGAGGCGCGCGTCGTGCGGGCCAACTGGCTGAAGAGGAAGTCCAAGCTCGCCACCCAGGTCGGTATGCAGCGCCACGCCAACCCCAACTTCAACCGCACCCGCGAACTCATCCGCGGCGGCGCGGTCGGCAACCTCGAGGCCGCCTACGCCTGGGGCAACCGCCAGGTCAAACCGTTCGGCTGCGACTACAGTCATCCGGACGAATACGACGACAAGACGGGCATCGTCTTCTTCAAAGACAAGCCCGGCGTCCCCGCCGGCTACCTGCCCGACGCTGGCGCGCCGCCGAAGGGTCTCAACTATGACCTGTGGATTGGCCCGTCGCAGTTCCATTCATACAACCCCGGATACTTCGCGCTCGGCGCCGGAGCCAATTGTCTCTCATGGAATATGTTTTGGGATTTCGGCGCGGGCCAGATCGGCGACATGGGCAGCCACACGATGGACCTGCTCTGGAACTGCGTGGACGCCACCCTGCCCACCTCCGCCGAGGCCAAGGGCGATCCGTTCAACGCCGCCATCACCCCCATCAAGTGCGCCTCCCACTTCGAGCATCCCGCCAACGACTGGCGCGGCCCCGTCCGCATCGGCTGGTATCAAGGCCGCGTGATGCCCAAGTCGCCCGTCTCCTGGCTCGACCTCACCAAGATTGACCACGGCGCGATGTTCAAAGGCTCCAAGGGCGTCCTCGTCTGCGACTTCCAGAAGCGCCTGCTCATCCCCGTCGGCGACACTGCGGACATGACTTACTACAAGTCACCGACGGCGGAGACGGTATTGCCGCCGCTCGGCCACTTCCAAAAACAGTGGATCGAGGCGTGCAAGAACCCCAGCCTCAAGACCGCGTGCGACTTCGAATACAGCGGCAACATGATCGAGCAGTTGCTGCTCGGCCTCGTCGCCTACCGCGTGGGCAAGAAGCTCCAGTATGACGGCGCCGCCGGCAAGGTCACCAACTGCGCCGAAGCGAACCAATACCTGGGCCGCAAGTATCGCGCTGGCTGGACGCTCAACGGTTAAAGCGCTTCACACTTCACAATCCGAAACAGAGAAGGACAGGCTACTCGCCTGTCCTTCTCGTTCTTACGCCGGAACAAAAGCCGCGCAAGCGCCTACGCGCCGAACTTGGCAAACATCTTCGCGTTGGCTTGCATGTGGCGGATGAGATACTTCGCCTCCATGATGCCGAGTGAGCCGCTGTTGGCGCATTTCTCTGTGAGACGCTCCAAGCCGTCGCTGCCGCTGATGGCGCTGTGGATGAGCACCGGCTGCGGATGCCAGGAGTGGCCCTTCACCGGGCAGGGCGTCGAGTGGTCGCCGGTAATGGCGAGCACGTCGAACTTGGCCGCGAGCAGCATCGGCAGCGCGGCGTCGAGTTCCTCGATGGCCTTGACCTTTGCCGGAAAGTTGCCGTCCTCGCCGTAGGCATCGGTGGGCTTGTAATGGACGAAGACGTAGTTGAAGTCGCTCTTGGCCTTGATGGCGAGGTCGAACTCTTCCTTGATGTCGTGCGCGCCCTCGATCTTCGTCATGCCGACGAGCTGGGCGAGGCCCTTATACATCGGGTAGATGGCGACGCATGCGGCCTTGAGCGCGTAACGCTCATCGAACGTCGGGATGGCCGGCTGGTGGGCGATGCCGCGCATGAGGAAACCGTTGGCGGGCTTGCGGCCCTTGAGAATCGGCAACGCCAGCTTGTAGAACTCCGCGATCAGCTTCGCCACCTTCTTCTGGCCGGCGGTGTTGCCCGCGGGCTTGGCGGTGGCGATGGCCATGCCTTCGTGGCCGGGATCGGTGTCGGTGAGCGGGCCTTCGAGTCCCTTGCCGCGGAAGACGACGACGAAACGGTGGCCCTTCCCCGCCTTGATGATGACCTGCGTGTCGCCGATCTTCTTGATCTTGCTGCCGAGCAACGCGCACTGCTCCTCGGTGATTTCCGTGGCGACGCGGCCGGCGCGGCGGTCGGTAACAATGCCCTTGCCATCGAGCGTGCAGAAGTTTGCGCGGGCGCAGACGTCGCCGTGCTTGAGATCCATGCCGAGGCCGAGCGCCTCGATGACGCCGCGACCGACTTCAAACTCCAGCGGGTCGTAGCCGAAGAGGCCGAGGTGGCCGGGGCCGCTGCCGGGCGTAATGCCGGGCGCGACGGGCGTGAGCCGGCCGAGCGCGCTGCGTTTGGCGAGCGCGTCGAGGTTCGGCGTGCGCGCGGCTTCCAGCGGCGTCTTCCAGCCGTTGGCTTCGACGGCGATGTCGCCGACGCCGTCCAGCACGAGCAAGCAAATGGTTTTGTCGGAGGGTTCCTGCAACTTGGCGTAAACTTGGTCTAGATTCATGGGCCGCGATATTGCTGAAACTTGGCGGGCGCGTCAAAGGGGAAAATCTCTCCGAAGACGTTTCGCGCCGCCAAACTTGCGCCAGCCCGCTGCTTGCTGTAATATCCGCGCCGGTTTCGGTATCTGAGTTAGGCACCTTTCAAGGAAGGTGGAAGGATATAACTATGAAGAAACTGCTCTGGATCGTTCTGCTGTTCGCCATCGCGTTGGCGTTCCCGGTTTCCAACCTTTTCATCAAGCGCGCTCCCGACCCGGCATTGAGGGCGCACGTCAAAGATCCGCTGCTTGAAAAGGTGGTTTCGATCTTCGAGCAAAAATGCCTCGACTGCCATTCCGACAAGGCGGTGCTGCCGTTCTACGCAAAGCTGCCGATCGCTTCCTCCATCATTGCCAAAGACATCGAGCTCGGCACCGAGCGGCTCAATGCGCCGCTGGAGTGCTTCGGCCCGGTGCCCGCCTCCGAAGCAGCGCTGGCGAAAATTCAGCGAGTGATCGAACTTGGCTCCATGCCTCCGGATGACTACCGCCTCATGCACTGGGGCAGTGGCCTGACCGGCGGTGACAAAGCGGCGTTGATGGCGTGGATTCGCGCTACCCGCGCCAAGGCCAACGGCGCGGTGGATGCACGTGACCCGATCTATGCCAGAGCGTTGCTGCCGCTCGCCGCGCCGGCCGGTCTTAATGCAGACAAGGTAGCTCTGGGTCGCAAGCTCTACCACGACACACGCCTCTCCGGCGACAACACCCTCTCATGCGCATCCTGCCACGACTTGAGAAAAGGCGGCACCGACCAAGCGCAATTCTCCACCGGCATCAAGGGCCAGAAGGGCGGCATCAATGCGCCAACTGTCTTCAACGCCACCCATGCCTTCGTCCAGTTCTGGGATGGACGTGCCGCCGACCTCCAAGAACAAGCGGCCGGCCCCGTTGCCAATCCGGTCGAGATGGGCGCCAAATGGGAGGATGTGCCCGCGAAGCTGAAGCCGGACAAAGAGTATGTGGACGCTTTCGCCAAGCTTTATCCCGAAGGCATCACCAAAGCCAGCATCACCGACGCCATCGCCACCTTCGAGAAGTCGCTCGTCACCGTCAACTCACGGTTCGACCAGTTCCTGCTCGGCAAAGCCGACGCGCTGACGGCGGATGAGCAGGACGGCTACCGGCTCTTTCTGGACGACGGCTGCTACAAATGTCACGTCGGCCAAGCCATGGGCGGTAAGTCTTTCGAGAAATTCGGCCTGCATGGCGATTACTATGCCGATCGCGGCAGCCGCACGCCCGCCGACGACGGCCGGTTCAGTGTCACCAAAAAAGAATCCGACCGCCACAAATTCAAGGTGCCGACGCTGCGCAACATCGCTCTCACATTCCCCTATCTCCATGACGGCTCCACCAGCGATCTTGCCAAAGTCGTCAAGTTGATGGGCAGGCATCAACTTCAGGCCGACATCCCTGACAGCGATGTGCAATTGATGGTCAAGTTCCTCGGCACGTTGACCGGCGACCTTGACGGCAAACCGCTGAAGTGACGGCGACCGGCCTCTGGAAAGAATTCGAGCCTCGGCGGCACAATTCCGCCGCGCGCTAACCAGACCGCAAGCTCCTGCAACCCAGAAACCACCACACCTGCAGACCGCGTTTGAAGCGCCTCCACCAAGGCTATGACGGGCTTAACAACACGATGAAGAGCCAAAGGACGTGCTACACCCGCCGGTGACTTCAGAGAGGGGAATGCAGACAAAGGAATGAAGGCAGGGACGCCTCCGCTACACAGCCCCGCGCCTCCATCGTCGTCATGACTTCCGCACGGGATCTTTATCTTCCAACCAGCCGCTCGATAATTGCATGCGCGTTCTCAGCGGTGATCGGCTTCACCAAGAACTCGCTGGCTCCCGCCGCCTCCATTACTTTCGCGCGGTCCCCGGCAAAAAACCCGCTCATCAAAACCACCGGCAGCGCCGGCTGCGCTTTATGCAAGAGCTGCGCCGCCTCCGGGCCATTCATCCCCTCCATGAAGTAATCCACAAACGCCACGTTAAAAGTCTCCCTCAGCGCCAGCTGTTCCGCCGTCAGCCCGTCCGTGGCCGTGGCGATGATGAATTGCGATGGAGGGCAAATCTCCCGGAAGTAGTCGAAGATGTCGGTGTCGTCATCCACCACAAGCAGGCGAATGCGTCCCGAAGCTCCCGAACGCGGCATGGTGATGACAGGCAATTCCATTTATGGTCCCTTTGTGCCAATGACAGTGGCGAATCTAACGATTCGAGCTACCTCCGCAAGCAAAAACAGCCGCAGCCGCTCGAAGACCGTGCTTGAAGCTCTCCCGCCGCCTATGGTAGATTCTGCGCTGGGAAATCAGGTGAAATGAATGATTCGCGCAGGACTTTGGTTGTAGGTGAGCAGGATTGCCCCAGCACCGGGCGAGCGCCCGCGCGCCGCGCGAGGTGTGACGAGTTGTATCAATGAAACCCAAGTTTCGACAAAAACTGCTGGGGAAACTGAACTGGCTCGACACCGAGCGGGTGCAGGATTACTTCGGCCAGCTTGCGGGTGAGAAAGGTTTCTTCGAGGCAGTGTTCAACTCGCTGGCCGAAGGCGTCATCGTCACCGACGCTGAAGGCCGAATCTCCTACCTCAACCAGGCCGCAACGGAGTTGCTCGGTGTTCCGCAGGAGACGGCGATCGGGCTGCTATTGAGGCGCTATTTACCCGACCTGAAATGGGACGTGGCGGGCAACGGCCGTCCGCGCGTCTTCAGCCGCGAAATCGAGGTCTTCTATCCGCAGCAACGCTATCTGCATCTCCACGCGGTGCCGTTGACGACCGCAGGCGGCGGCACGGTGTTGATCCTGCGCGACGTCACAACCGCGCGCAGGCGAACCGCCGATGCCATTGCCAGCGAGCGCAACGAGGCTGTATCGTTGCTGGCCGCTGGCGTCGCGCACGAGATCGGCAACCCGCTGAACTCGTTGACCATCCACCTGCAACTTCTCGACCGCGAATTGCGCCATCTGCCTGCCGACAAGCGCGCCACGTTGAAGGAATCCGTGCGTGTCGCCAAGGTCGAGGTGGCCCGGATGGACAAGATCATCTCGGACTTTCTGCGCGCCGCCCGCCCTGCCCTGCCGCGCATGGAGCTGGAATCTTTGAACTCCGTCGTCGAGGACACACTTCAATTCATGAGCGCGGAGATTCAAGACGCCGGCATCGTGACAGAAGTCAACCTGAGCCGGGGACTGCCGCGTGTCTGGATCGACCATGACCAGATGAAACAGGTTTTCATCAACCTCATCAAGAACGCCCTGCAAGCAATGAAACCCGGCGGCAAACTGACCATCGCAACCGAGCGCACGGACGATTATGTCGTTGTGAACGTTACCGACACCGGCGTCGGCCTTCCGCCCAACCTCATCGGAAGAATCTTTGAGCCGTATGAAAGCACCAAGCAAGGCGGCTCTGGCCTGGGCTTGATGATCGTGCGGCGGATTGTCCAGCAGCACGGCGGCGCCATTGATGTGGACAGCGCCGTCGGCAAAGGCACCGCGTTCCGCGTCCGCCTGCCGACGCGGGAGAAACGCGCCCGCGTGTTGGAAGCGCCGCCCGGCTCGGCGGTCAAGCAACTGGAAGCAGCCGTGGGAAGTTGATTATGGAAACCGTGAATTCGTCATCGAAACCGAGCGTGCTGATCGTTGACGACGAAAAGCACACGCGCGAGGGCCTGCGCCGCGCGCTGGAGAAAGATTACGCCATCACCATCGCCGAGGACGGCGCGGCGGCGATGCGGCTGCTGGAAGGCGAAAGTTTCGACATCCTCCTGACCGACCTGCGGATGCCGGACTTCGACGGTCTGCAACTGGTGCAACGCGCGCAGTCGGTCGCGCGCCCACCGGTCTGCATCGTCATGACGGCCTATGGCACCGTCGAGAACGCCGTCGAGGCGATGCGCCGGGGCGCGCACGATTATTTGACCAAGCCGATTGACCTCGACCGGCTCGAACTGGTGCTGGCGCGCGCGCTGAAAAGCCAGCGACTGGAGGCGGAGAACGTCACGCTGCGCCAGCAACTCGACAAACGCTATGGTATGGAGAACATCATCGGCCAATCCGCGCCGATGGTTGAGGTGCTCGACACGGTCCGCCAGGTCGCGCCGAGCCGCGCCACGGTGTTGATCCAAGGTGAGAGCGGCACCGGCAAGGAAGTGGTTGCCCGCGCTGTTCACCAACTCAGCCCGCGGCGCAACGGGCCGTTTCTGGCCGTGCATTGCGCCGCGCTGTCGCAAAACCTGCTGGAGAGCGAACTCTTCGGCCACGAGAGAGGCGCGTTCACCGGCGCGCTAGAGCGGCGGATCGGCCGCTTCGAGGAGGCCGACGGCGGGACGCTTTTCCTTGATGAGATCGGCGAGATTGATCCGTCGGTGCAAGTAAAGATTTTGCGCGTGCTTGGCGAGCGCCAGTTTGAGCGCGTCGGCGGCAACAAGACGCTGTCCGTGGACGTGAGGCTCGTAGCCGCCACCAACCGCAACCTGGAGGAGCTGGTCAAGGCTGGCAAGTTCCGCGACGACCTTTTCTACCGTTTGCAAGTCGTCACCATCACTCTGCCGCCCTTGCGGCAGCGGGCCGAGGATGTCGTGCTACTGGCGAACGCGTTCCTGCGGGAGTATGCGCGCGAGAACAACAAGGCCATCACCGAAATCACACCCGAAGCGATGAACGCCTTGCAACTCTATCCATGGCCCGGCAATGTCCGCGAATTGCGCACCGCCATTGAGCGCGCGGTGGTGCTGGCCCGTAGCGACAAGATCGGTGCGCGTGATCTGCCGCCCGCCGTGAGCGCCATGGTTGAGACAGCGCACGAGCAAGGCGACGTGCCACCGGAGCAACTGGCCAAGAGCGGTCTCACCCTGGACGAAGTGGAGCGGCTGATGATTATCAATGCGCTGAAAGCCACCGAAGGCAATCGCAGCGAATCCGCGCGCCGGCTCGGCATCAGCCGACGCACCTTGCATCGAAAGCTGCACGACTATAAGCTGGAAGACCTGTGAGCACCCCGGAAGAAGAAAAACTGCGGCCGATACAGGCCGCGATTCAGGACACGGTTCATTCGCTGGACATCGGCATCGGCCAGCGCGTGTTGCGCGGCGTGTTGCTGGCGGTGGCGCTCGGCACGATGCTGCTCCTTTATGCGGGCAATCAGTTCTCCAGCTTGCGGTATCCGGAGGCGATGGACCAGGCCCAGCTCGGCCGCAATCTGCTGCGCGGCGACGGCTACACGACCCAGTTCATCCGACCGTTGAGTATGTGGCAACAATTGCACTGTCCGCGCTGGCGTAACGCGATGCTGGAGAAGCATCCGGACCTGATGAATCCGCCGGCGTATCCGGTGTTGATCGGCACTTTGTTCTACATGGTGCAAAAAGGCAACCTGTGGCCCGGTGACGAGCCACCGCCGTCATGGAAATGGGGCGAGCCGCAAACAAAGCGGCAACGTCTGTTCGAGTTGATGAGTTGGCCTTACTGGACGTGGACCTTGTCGGGGATTGCCGGCGCATGGCTGCTGTTCTGGGTCGTGCCAAGGGGGTTGAGAATGAAACTCCGCAAGGGCGAACTGCCGTGGCACGGCGTTGGCATTCTGTTCTGCTTGATGCTGTTCGCCTTGTTCTGGGCGCCGGCCACTTCGTTCAAAGTCGGACCCGAGCAGGCGGCAACGGGCTTTGGGCCGGATCGGTGGATTGTTTACGGACTCGGCATACCGTTGACGCTGATCAACGGCTGGCTCATCTACTTCATTGCCCGCCGGTTGTTTGACCGTCGCGTAGGGGTCACAGCCGCCGCGTTGTTTGTCCTGTCCGAAACCATTTGCCAATACGCCATCTCCGGCTTGAACGTGATGTTCGCGATGATGTGGCTGGGCTTGGCGACATTCGCGCTGGTGGTCGCCAACGATCTGCGTGCGCAGGAGCGCCGCCCTGTGATCGCGCTGTTGCTGACGCTGCTCGCCGGCGCCATTATTGGCATGGCGTTTCTGGTGAAATACTCCGCCGGCTGGCTACTCCTTCCCGCGTGCATCCTGGCCTGGCGAATGTGGGGTCTGGTGCGCGGCGGCTGGGTGGCCCTCGGCATGATTGCGATGTTTCTGACCTTGGCGGCTCCGTGGATGGCGCGAAACTACTGGATGTGTAACAACCCGCTCGGTCTGGCCACGACCGGTATCTACGAAAAAGTCCCCTCTCTCCTCCGCGACAATCTGGAACGTTCGCTGGATCCGAATTTCGGCGCAGCGACGCTTAAGATGATCGCCATGAAGACCGGCATTAATGCGAGAGAAATCTGGACCGACAGCCCGTGGACCAGCGGCGGCGGCGTCATCATGGCGTTCTTCGCCGCAGCCCTGTTCTACCGATTCCGCCGCCTTTCCGTCAACCGGTTCAAGTGGTTCGCCGTCGGCAGCGCCGGGGTGTTCTTCCTGGTTACATGCGTCCTCGGCCTTCAGCCGCGTCCGCCACACTGTCTGGCCCAGGAAGGTAATCTGCTTGTGCTGGCCATACCGCTCATCACGATGTATGGCACGGCGATCTTCTTCACCATGCTGGACCGGCTGCAGATTTTCATCCCGCTCTGGCGCGGTTGCGTTGTCGCCTTATTTGTCGCGGCGACGGCGCTTCCGGTCGGCCTGCGGCTGATCGGCCCGACAGCGGATCGGTATGCCTACCCACCGTATCACCCGCCGAAGATCGCTGAGGCCGCTGGTTATCTCGACCTGAAAGAATTCATGGCGAGCGATCAACCTTGGGCCGTGGCTTGGTATGGAAACCGCCGTTGCTTCTGGCTTCCCATGCATCGGAAGCAGTTCTACGACATCAACGACCTGCACCAACACGTTGCCGCACTGCTGTTGACGCCGATCACGCTGAATCGTCGGTTTCTGTCGGAGATCATGTTTGACGAATGGTGGCCGTGGGCCGACGTCTTGAGGTTCCTGAAAGTTCCCCAGGATTTTCCGCTCAAGGAAGCCATCCCGCCCGAGCGGTTTGAAGGCATCAACATGCTCTTCTTCTGCGACCGCAAACGCTGGGCCGACGCGGCGCCAAGCAAGTAACTCTTGCAGATCCGACCGACCGCCACCGCTCAGATTCCGCGCTCGGTAACGATGCCGTTAGCCTTGCCGAGGACGACCACTTTCGGTTTCCAGTCGCGCGCCAGTTTCGGCTCGACCTCGATGAAACTCATGATCGTGAGCAAATCGCCGGCCTTGCCGAGATGCGCGGTGGCGCCGTTAAGCACGATCTGTCGTTTGCCGCGCTCCCCCGGGATGGCGTAGGTTTCGAACCGCGCGCCGTTGGCCATGTTGCTGGCCAGAATACGTTCATACGGCACCAGTCCGACCTTCTCCATCAACTCCAAATCAATCGTCAGGCTGCCCTCGTAATCCGCGCTCGATCCGCTCACGGTGGCGCGATGAATCTTAGATTTAAGCAAAGTCACTAACATGGCTGCAAACATTGTATTGAGCGCGCGACGTTTTCAACTAGAATGTCGCGCCACTGTCCGAATGAATTCTCGCATGAAACGCCCGTGTGTCGTTCCTGTCGGCTGCTTGTTCGTCGCGTTGCCTGCGAGGCCAATATCAAGAAGGTCGCCGCGAAATAACGATCGCACCTCATTTCTGCATTGCCTGCCGCGCACCGATTGGCTTATCTATCCGCGCTCAAGGCACCGAAACATCAACTGCTGAAAAACGAGAGAATCAAACTATGGCTGCTGCTGCATTCCCGGACGTCTCCGCCATCAAGTTCGAGGGGCCAATCTCCAAGAACCCGCTCGCTTTCAAGCACTACAACGCCGCCGAGAAGGTTGACGGCAAAACGATGCGTGATCACCTGCGCTTCGGCGTTGCTTACTGGCACACGATGCGCGGCACCGGCGGCGACCCGTTCGGCCCCGGCACGGCGCTGCGACCTTGGGACGACGGCACCAACTCCGTCGCCAACGCCATCAAGCGCGCTCACGTTGCGTTCGAGTTCATCGAGAAGCTCGGCGCGCCCTTCTACTGCTTCCATGACCGCGACGTCGCCCCCGAAGGCGCCACGCTGCAAGAGTCGAACAAGAACCTCAACGCTGTCGTGCGCGTGCTCAAGGAGGAACAGAAACGCACCGGCATCAAGCTCCTCTGGGGCACGGCGAATCTCTTCTCCAATCCCCGCTTCGTCCACGGCGCGGGCACCAGTTGCAACGCCGACGTCTTTGCTTTCGCCGCGGCGCAGGTGAAGAAGGCGATGGAGGTGACGATGGAACTCGGCGGCCAGGGCTACGTTTTCTGGGGCGGTCGCGAAGGTTACTCGACGCTGCTGAACACCGACATGAAGCGCGAATTGGACCATCTCGCGAAGCTCCTGCACATGGCGGTGGACTACAAGAAGGAGATCGGCTTCAAGGGCCAGTTCTACATCGAGCCGAAGCCGAAGGAGCCGACGAAGCACCAATACGACTCCGACGCCGCTGCCTGCCTGAACTTCCTTCGGCAATACGACCTACTGTCGCATTTCAAGCTGAACATCGAGACCAACCACGCCACGCTCGCCGGCCACACCGTGCAGCACGATCTGGAGACCGCCGCCGCCGCGGGCGCGCTCGGCTCGATTGATGCCAACGTCGGCGACCCGATGCTCGGCTGGGACACCGACCAGTTCCCCACCGACATCTACCTGACCACGCAGATCATGCTCGTCGTGCTCAAGATGGGCGGCTTCACCACCGGCGGCCTGAACTTCGACGCCAAGGTCCGCCGCGAGAGCTTCGAGCCGGTGGATCTCTTCCACGCGCACATCGGCGGCATGGACGCCTTTGCGCGCGGCCTGAAGATCGCCACCGCCATCCGCAAGGACGGCCGGCTTGCCGGTTTCGTCAAACATCGCTACGCCTCGTGGGACAGTGGCATCGGCGCGAAGGTCGAGGCCGGCAAGGCCGGCTTCAAGGAACTTGAAGACTACATTCTCAAGAAGGGCGACGCCGCGCCGTGCGTTAGCGGCCGGCAAGAGTATCTGGAGAACCTGATCAACGAATTTATCTGAGCGAACAACGCTTTCATCTGAAACAAACGAATCAACAACACGAAAGGAAACATCATGTCACAAAGACCTCTTAACGTCGGTTTGGTAGGCGGCGGCAAAGGCGCGTTCATCGTCCAGCCCCACCAGAAAGCCATTCACTTTGACGGCACTCGCCGTGTCACGGCCGCCGCGCTCTTCCCCGACCCCAAGGTCGCGCTCGAAGAAGCCGCCAACTGGCCCTACCCCATCAAGGGTTACGGCTCCTACGACGAGATGATCGCCGCCAACGCGACGCTCCCAGCGGACCAGAAGCTCGACTACATCCTCATCGTCACGCCGAACTTCGTCCACTTCGACCCGGCGATGAAAGCGATGAAAGCGGGCATCGCGGTCTTCTGCGAGAAGCCGCTCTGCATGAACCTCAAGGAGGCCGAGGAACTCGTCGCCACCTCCCGCAAGCTCAACATCCCCTTCTGCGTCGCCCACACCTACCTCGGCCACTGGACCAGCCGCCTCGCGCGCTACATCGTCCGCAGCGGTCTGCTCGGCGACGTGCGCTGGGTGGACAGCTATTACATCCAAGGCTGGCTCGCGACGAAACTCGAAGCCACCGGCCAAATGCAAGCCGCATGGCGCACCAACCCGAAGCTCGCGGGCGGCTCCGGCTGCGGCGGCGACATCGGCACGCACGCGTTGATGCAGCTCCGCTACGTCACCGGCCTGAACGTCACCGACATCGCGGCGCATCTGGAGATGTTCGTCGAAGGCCGGCCGATTGACGATCATTTCACCATCTACTGCAAACTCAGCAACGGCGGCAAAGCCCTCGTCCGCGCCTCGCAGATTTGCATCGGCAAGAAGAACGACCTCGGCATCCTCGTCGCCGGCACCAAGGGCACGCTCCAGTGGCGTCAGGAGGCCCCGGAGTCCATCACCATCTGCCTGCCCAACCAACCCGACCGCATCTATTACCGCGGCGCGGTCACGCCCGGCGACGGCTTCCTGCCGAAAGACATGCCCGCCGATCTCATGGCCGAGCCGACGATCCCCAGCGGCCACCCGGAGGCGTTCCACGATGCGTTCGCGCGTCTGCACCGCTGCTTCGAAGCCGACGTGCGCGCATGGAAGGCCGGCAAGTCGTTCAAGTGCGACGGCGCGAAGTATGCCAACGTCGAGGACGGCTGGATGGGTCTAGCGTTCATCGAGACGTGCATCAAGAGCAACGCCGCCAAGAGCGCGTGGACCGCGATGCCGAAGAGCATCTAACGAAGTTGTCGTCGAGCAGAGGGGCGGCCTCATGCCGCCCCTCTGTTTTTTCCCACCGATGAAACGCCCTATCGGTCTCTACCTCGCGGCGGCGTGGTATTCCTTCTTTCTACTCGGTCAAATAGCAATCCTTCACCAAAAAGAGGAGTTCATTTTATTGGAAGTTGCGTCGTTCGCACTAAGCGCATGGTTGGTTATTGGCCTCATACAACTCAAGCCGATCTCTCGATGGATATGCGTGGTATTTCTTAGTTACCCGATCGCCATGACACTCTTGGCGGGCATAGATTCTGCATCAATGATCCTGCACACTCCCGAGTTCAGACACCGCACACTCGCACTAATCGCTGTCGCAGCCGGATCCATACTCGCCTTGACCCCAAGCGTTCTCTCCATTTGGTATCTTTCGCGCCGCAGCTTCCGTGAGTTTGCCCGGCAGTTCGTTGAGGAGCGGCAGAAGCAGAAGCTGGAGCGGCCACGCGCGCCATCGAACTGACAACGATCACCATGAAACGCCCCATCGGTCTCTACTTCGTGGCGGCGTGGTGTCTCTTTGCGATTTACTTCGGGATACTGGGTTTTGCTTTCCACTCCCTGCCGGCCGGCGTTATTGAAGAAACATGGGTATTGTGCGCCCTGATTGTTGTGGCATTGCCAGCCGCATGGCTGATCATCGGGCTGATGAAACTGAACCCAATTCCAAGATGGGTTTGCATTGCACTGCTTGTTTGCCTGACCGCTTGGTCAGCTTTCATGTTCACGACCACATTATGGACAGCGCTAAATGTTCCCGTGGTGCGCCGTGATTTGGAAATACGAATTGGACTCGTATTCCCATTCATCCTGATCACGATGAACACCATCTCCATCTGGTATCTGTCGCGCCGCAGCTTCCGTGAATTTGCCCAACAGTTCGTTCAAGAGCGACAAAAGCAAAAAGGCTGGAACAGCTAAGAGCGCCTGATTGCTCCAGCAGTGCGTGACCGCTATCGGCACTGCCAGCCAATGCCATTGAAGTAACCCCGTGCGGGAAATGCTGCCGTGAACTGGTTAACGTCCCCCGCCCTTTCGTCGCCGCTTTGAAATAAGCGAGGGAGCGGCTTTTCCTGCCGCTCCCTCACCTTACGTCCCCACTTGCTGAAAAAGTTCCCGCGACCCCGTCGCATCAATGATGTGCGGCCACGGCGGCGAATATCGCGATACTCATCGTTATGATGCCAAACACAACACCGATGATCAACAGGACGGTGCCAATGATGCCACAGATGCGGCCAGCACTGGTGTTGCTGCGACCACTCGGATCCATCGTGCCCGCGTCCATTTGTTTGAGGTCGCCGTTGCCCATGATCCATGCGGCGATGCCCAGCGGCGCGCAAAGCACGAGGCTGAGGATGCCGAAGACCATGATGAGAGTTCCGCGATGAGGTTTCATAGGTGTGATTCCGTTGCGCGTTTCTACTGCGCCACCGCTACCACTGCAAGCACCGAATGGCCGCGCTGCGCGCGCAAGAAAACGGTTGTCGCGGCTCGCCATCCGCATCATTCTCCCCAGCACTCACATTGCCATGAACTGTAAACGCAGACTCATCCCCATGTTCCTGCTCTCCACAGCGCTCGCCTGCCTCCTTGGCGCGTGCGCCACCAACCGGGTCGAGGAGAACGTGGGCCTGAGGCTCGTTGACCTCCATCTCGAAGGCATCACCGTGCTGGAAACCTCCGCCGTCTTCAGCTTCCGCATCCAAAACCGACTCGCCGAGCCGCTGACAATCGAAGGCGGGGCGCACAAGATCTACCTCAACCTGCGCTACATCGGCAGCGGGGTCAGCAACGAGACCATGACTATCCCGCGCCTCTCCGAAGGCATCCAGACGGTAAAAATCCGCTTGAGCAACCTCGGCATGGTCAAGAGAGTCGCCGACGTCATCACCTCCAAACGCGCGACCTACCGCATCGAGAGCGTCATCTACGCGAAAGACCAGGGCCAGTCCGTTCACGTAAACATCTCACGCCGCGGCGACCTCAGCCTGAAAGGCCTCCCACCTCCCACCGCGCCGCACCGCGCCCCACTCTTCAAGTAATCCGGCGCAGTCCATGCATCATCCCCGAGGCATCGCGAAAGCACCCGCCTGCGACTACCTGAACCAACTTGCCACGCCATTCGATCCCGGCGTGTCAATCAGCAGCCACAGGATTGTCGTAAGGGCGATGTTTGCGATTGCCACTGCCATGGCGATAATCCCACAGATGCAACCGCCATTTGTGCGCGCCCGGCCAGAGCGATTCATCCTTCCTACATGCATCTTGTGCAGGTCTATCTTCGCCATCCACCGCGCGATAAAACCAAACACAAAACCGATAACGCTCACCTCCAACGAATGAAGGAACAAGCTCCCGCTGCCGGCTGGTTTCGCCGGGTTGCAGAAGACAATCACAACCAGCGCAGACAACACCAGACTGCCAACCACCAAGGCCAAGCTCAGAAGGCCGATCATCAAAACCAAGTTTCCGCGATGAGGTTTCATTCGAATGACGCCGGTTGTTTTACTGCGACAACGCCGCCGCGACAAGTTCCGAGTGGCGTTCCGCGCTGTCACAATCTTCTCACTTCCCCCAGATCGCCAATAGTTTCAACAAAAGCTGGCGGACCAACCGGCACGCTGATAAGGTCTGGCATCGCATGAAAGCTGACCCCCGCTTTTTGAGGGAGAGTGGCGACGAGATTTTTACCGGCAACGAACTTCTGGTGAAGGGCTGCCTCGAAGTGGAGGGCGGCACCCATCTGTTGACCGGTTATCCCGGCTCGCCCGTCGCCAGCTTTTTCGACGCGGCCGAGGCGATCAGCGAACTTCTCCGCGAGCACGGCGTCCGCGCCACCATCGCCAACAACGAAGCCCACGCGGTCGCGATGATCAACGGTTCGCAGATGGCCGGCCTGCGCGCCATCGCCGCTTTCAAGAGTGTCGGCGCCCATGTCGCCAGCGACGCGCTCGCACTCGGCAATATGGCCGGCGCGCACCCTGAAGGCGGCGCGGTGGTCGTCATCGGCGACGATCCGTGGAGCGAATCCACCCAAGTGCCAACGGACTCGCGCTTCATCTGCAAACACTTGATGACGCCGGTGCTGGAACCAGCCACGGTGCAGGAACAGAAGGACTGGATTGACCTGGCGTTCAAGCTCTCGCGCGAAGCGGAGCTTTACGTCGCCTACCTCGTCACCACCAACCAGATGGACGGCGGCGGCCTGGTGGAGACGCGGCCAAACCGTTTCCCGGAAACCAACACCCATCACCGCACCCAACTCGACTCCTCGAAATTGCGCGTCCAGGACATGGTCCTGCTGCCGCCGCGGACATGGAACAAGGAAAAGGACATGCCGTTCCGTGTCCAGCGCCTGCTGCAAAGCGCGCGCCGCCACGGCGTGAACCGCATCCTCTCGCCCGGCCCGCATCCGCGCGGCCGCTACGACATTGGTTTCGTCAGCGCCGGCCAATCCTACAACTACCTCCAGCACGCGTTGGAAGACCTCGGCGTTGCCGACCAGATGCCGATTCTCAAGCTCGGCCTCACGTATCCGCTCGACGCCAACCTGGTGGTCGAGTTCGCAAAACAAGTGAAGAACATCTTCGTCGTCGAGGAGCGGCGAGGTTTCATCGAAGAGCAAATTGCCGCCATTCTTACTGAAGTGGCGCAACAGGACGCCGCGTTCCTGCCGCCGGCGGTTTGGGGGAAGAAGTTTCCGCACGGCGACGGCATGCCGGTCATTCGCGGCCTCAATCCTTCCATTGTTCTTGAAAAACTCGCCCCGGTCCTGCTGAAACTGGACGACCCGGCCGTCCGCGTGAACCGCGCGAAGGTCGAGGCTGAACTCAACCTGCTGCGCCGCACGGCGGCGTTCGACATTAACATCATTCCGCGCTCGCCGACGTTCTGCCCCGGCTGTCCCCACCGCGACTCGGCCAGCGTGCTGATGGAGGTGAAGAGGCAATTTCGCGACGCCGCCTACATGGATCGCAAGCATGGCAGCCAGCCTGTGGACCTGGTGTTTCATGGTGACACCGGCTGCTACACGATGCTGATGTTCGAGCCGACCAGCGAGCTGATGCACAACTACAGCGGCATGGGCCTCGGCGGCGCCACAGGCGCGGGCATTGATCCGTTCATCACGAACAAGCAGGTTGTCTTCATGGGCGACTCGACGTTTTTCCACAGCGGCGTCACCGCCATCTCCAACTCGCTCAAAAACGGCCAGGACATCACTTACATCATTCTCGACAACGAAACCACCGGCATGACCGGCCACCAAACCACGCCGGGCCAGTCGCGCGGATTGATGGGCGACGAGACATTCCAGCAAAGCATTGACCGCATCGTGGAGGGCTTGTTGTCGGGCCGCGACGGCCACGCCGAGGTCGTGCGAGCCAACCCCGCCTACCGCTCGCAATGGAGGGAACTGCTGGAGGAAACCATCCTCAAACCCGGCGTCAAGGTCGTCATTGCCGACAAAGAGTGCGGCATCACCTTCCATCGCCGCGAGGCCAGCAAGGAACGCGCAACGCTCCGTAAGAAGGGGTTCCTTCCACGCAAGAGTTTCATCAACGTCACGCATGAGGTCTGCGAATTCTGTCTCGAATGCACCCAATCCACCGGTTGTCCCGGCCTGACACTCACCGACACGCCTTACGGCACCAAGGTGCAGACCGATTTTTCCTGGTGCGTCTCCGACGGCGCTTGCACCAAGATCAAAGTGTGCCCGTCATTCGAGGAAGTCACCATCCTGCGCCGGCAAAAGCCCGCGTCGCGCCTTGACCACCTTAATCTCCAGGACATCCCCTCGCCCTCGTTGCCGGCGCTGAGCCGCCCGTATCGCATTTATCTGGCCGGCATCGGCGGCATGGGCATTGGCCTCGCCACAGCCACGCTCGTTCGCGCTGCCTACAAGCAAGGTTACGATGTGCTGTTCTGCGACAAGAAAGGCCTCGCCATCCGCAACGGCGGCGTCTATTCGCAAATCACCTTCAAACCGCGCGGCTCCAATCACAGTTCCAACATCATCCCCTACGGCAAGGCCGACGTCATCATTAGCGTGGACATCCTGGAGGCGGTGCGCTCGCTGGACCCGAAAGTCCCGCAACGCGTCGGCAGCCCTGACTACACCACCGCCATCGTCAATACTCACAAACAGCCCACAATCCAGACGCTGCTCGGCCGCGATGACTTCGATCCGGCCCAACTGGAGGAAATCATCCGCCGTTACACACGAGGCGACGCTTACTTCGGCTTCAACGCCAGCGAAGTCAGCGAGCGCCTGTTTGGCACCCAGATCTACGCCAACGTCATCATGCTCGGCATCGCTTTTCAGCGCAGCCTGCTGCCGCTGACGATGGAGAACATTGACTGGGCCATCCGCGCCACGGTCGGCGGCGCCGGCGATGACAACATCAAAGCCTTCAACGTCGGCCGCAAGATCGTCGTCGCCCCCGCCGAAGTGGCCGCCGCCACCGGCCAGTTCGCCGACGTCGAGAAGAACGCCACCTATGAGCAAGTCGTCGCCGACAAAGCCGACATTCTCACCCACACCAAGCGCAGCGGCGTTTCGCTCGCCGACGCCTACCGCGACCTCGTCCACCGCGCCGTTGAACACATCCGTCTCGACGTGGACTCGTTGCGCGACCTGGCGCTTCGCATTTATGACCTTATTCAGTATGACGGCATCGGCTACGCGAAGAAATTCATCGAGCAGATCAAGGCGATCCACATGCTCGACAAGGCCGAGCACGCCTTCGAAGCCACCAAAACCGCCATCTCGAACCTGCACCGCGCGATGGTCATCAAGGACGAGATTTACGTCGCCCACCTTCTAACCAGCGAAGAAAAACACCGTCGCGACCGCGCCCGTTACGACGTGGATCCGACGCGCGGCGACCACATACGCTACAGCCACATTAACCGGCCGCACTTCGACGTGCTCGGCCTTCAAATCGAGTTCGACATGCGTGGCAAACAGTGGCAGATGCGCGCCATGCGCCACCTTAAAGTCCTGCGCCGCATCCTGCCTCGATGGCACAAGCGTGAGAAGGATTTCCGCGACTGGTATTGCGACCTCTGCGCCAAGTTTTTCTATCATGACCCGGAGACCTACAAGACCTGGCTCGAACTTCTGCGCCTCCCCTCGCAAGTCACCGGATATCGCGATGTGCGCTACCCGAAGATGGAACAAGCCCGCAGCCGCGCTGCTGAACTGCTCAAGCGGCTCGAAACGATGCAGACCGCTGCAAGCCAAGCGCCCGCTCCTGCGCCAGCCGTGGCGATCAACCCACCGCGTTGATACACTGTCGCCATGAACAGCATACGGCGCCTGCTTTCGGTCCTTCTTGCGGTCCTCATCGCGCCATCTTTCGCCGCTCGCGCACAGCTCTCCGATTTTGCAGAACTGTCCGCCAAGGCCGCGCAGGGCAACGCCGAGGCGCAGTTCAAACTCGGCGTGCGTTATCATTACGGCGAAGCCGTGCCGCAAAACTACTCCGAGGCTCTTAAGTGGTTTCAGAAAGCCGCCGAGCAGGGCTTTGCGCCAGCGCAGTCCGAACTCGGCTATATGCACGAGCAGGGCCACGGCACCATCGTCAACTTCGACGAAGCCATGAAATGGTATCGCAAGGCTGCGGATCAAGGCTTGCCACTGGGTCTGAACAACGTCGGTTCCATGTATGACCAGGGCCGCGGCGTTTCGCAAAACCTCGTCGAAACTGCCAAGTGGTTTCGCCAAGCCGCGGAGCAAGGCTTGTCTGTCGCTCAACGCAACTTCGGCAACGCTCTTGCCCAAGGACGCGGCGTCAAACAGGACTACGTCGAAGCCTACAAGTGGCTCCGCCTCGCCGTCATCCAAGGCAATGCGCATGCACGCGATGGCATCCGGGAAATCTCACTTCGCATGACCGCCGATGAAATCGCCGAGGCCCGCCGACGTGCAGACGAATTCCGCAAGAGCCGCGGCGAGCCGACGCGCGCTTCTGGCTCTGGCTTCTTCGTCACCGAGGACGGTTTCTTCATCACCAACTTCCACGTTGTCCGTGACGCCACGCGTATCATCATCCGCACCGACGCCGGCAACCTTCCGGCGCAATTGGTGGCCGCCGACAAGGTCAACGATCTCGCGCTGCTAAAGACCGACGGGGCGTTCAAGTCGCTGCCGCTCTCCTCCAGCCGCGACACCAAGCTCGGCGACGCCGTTTTCACCGTCGGTTTTCCGAACATCCACATGCAAGGCACCGCGCCGAAGCTCACTGACGGTAAGATCAGCAGCATCGTCGGCTTGGAAGACGATCCGCGTTTCTTCCAAGTCAACGTTGCCATCCAGCCCGGCAACTCCGGCGGTGCGCTCGTCAATGAACGCGGCAACGTCATCGGCGTCATCACTCTGCGCATGACCGAGTCTGTCGCCTACCAACGGACCGGCGCGCTTCCGCAGAACGTCAACTTTGCCGTCAAGAGCGCCTACGCGCTGGCATTGCTGGAATCGCAGCCGGCCGTTATCGCCCGACTCAAGCACCCGCAAATGTCCAAGCGCAAATTCGCCGACGCCGTCAAAGCCGCCACCGATGCCGCCGCGCTGGTCTTCGCGGACTGAATGCGTCCGCCGCAAATGTTTGTATGCTGGACGCCAGGGCCACGATTCGCTAACAGTCTTTCCAGTGAAAGGAACTATCTCGATGGAATTCTTTGATGTCATGCGAGCACGGTTCTCCGTGCGGTCGTATCAGAACAAGCCGGTGGACGACGACGCGTTGCGGGCCATTTTGGAAGCGGTCAACGGCGCGCCGTCGGCGTTCAATGCGCAGGCCTACGAGGTTGTCGTGGTGCGCGACCTAGCGCAGAAGGAACAGCTCGCCAAGGCATGTTTCAACCAGACGTTCGCGGCCCAAGCGCCGCTGATGCTGGTGTTTTTCGCCAATCCCGACCGCAACCGCGAAAAAATTGGCGAAACCGGCGCGGCAGTCTATAGTCACGAGGACGCGACCATCGCGTGCGACTATGCGCATCTTGCCGCAGCGGCGCTCGGTCTGGGAAGTTGCTGGATTGCAGCTTATGGGCAGAAGGCGGTGAGTGAACTGCTTGGCGCGCCGCCTTCATGGTGTCCGGTGGCGCTGTTGTCTATCGGACACCCTGCGGAAGCGGCCAAGCCGCGCGAACGGCGTCCATTAACTGACCTCGTTCACGACGAACAAGTGCGAAAGTGATAATTATGAAGAAGCATGACATCAAGGCGTTCGATCTCTGGAAAGAAACAATGCACGTGATGGGCCGGTTCGGAGTGCTGCTCTGCACTTCGGACAAGGACGGCAAGCCAAACGCGATGAACGTCGCATGGCTGACGGGCGGCCTGATTTGGGGTCGGCCGATTATCACTGTGCTGGTCCGCACCAATCGTCACAGCTTCAACAACATCGAGTTGACCAATCAGTTCACCGTCAACGTCCTGCCCCCAGAGTTCACCGACGCACTGCTATACTTGGGCACCGCCTCCGGCGCCACCGAAGATAAATTTGCCAAGTCCAAACTCACCCCAGCGCCCGCACAGGCTGTCAAGGCGCCGCTCATCGCGGAAGCCGTCGTGCATTACGAGTGCCGCATCGTCCATAAGAACGACGTGATTGCCGAGAACCTGACGCCCGACATTCGATCGCTCGGCGCCAACCACCGCGTTTATTTTGGCGAAATCGTCGCCGCCAGCGCCAGTCCGAACGCTGCCCAGCGGCTTTCGTAGCCCGCGCGTCGCCCTCTCTACGCCGGCTGAAGCCGGGACTCCGAACCTCGATGAAACACAACCGAGGCAGTTGAGAGTTGGAGTCCCTGCTTCGGCCGGTTGTCGCTGTCGTGTGATCCAACCACCGCGCCTGATTCACTTGTTCAACACACCCGACAACATCCGACCGTAACCACACCCCATCTGCAGGATCTGCCAGCCAACCCAGAACACGATGCTTACGTAGATCAATTTCGGCAGCCACTCTGCCATCGCGCGCAATCTCCGCCGGCTCTCCTCAAAGAAATGCCGCTCCAGATGGTCAAGCATGTCGTCGAGCTTTCCACTCTCCTGTCCTGTCGCGATCAGACCAAGCGCGTTCGGTGGCAATGCTCCTCCCATCGCGGTCACCAACGATTCACCCCGCTTCAGCTCCGGCACCGCTGCGCACGCCGCCGCCGCCAGCGTTGCGCTGCCGGATGCCGCGCCCGCCCGCGGCATGGCTTCCAGAATGCCAATACCGGCGTTCAGCAACGCTTTCAGCGCGGAGAATAGCCGTGCCAGCGAAAGGTCACGGTGAATTTTTCCCACCACCGGCACCACGAGCACCAAGCGGTCGGCGAAGGCGAGCTTGGAGCGGTTTTTTGAAACCCGCCGTATGATCCACCAGATTATTACCGCTACCACATAGAGAAAAGCCAGCGACGACAGGATCGCCCGTCCGTAAGCGCTATAGTCGCGAGTGAATACCAACATTGGCAGCGGTCCCAAAACCACCGACAGATGCAGTAACAACAGCGGGTAGAGCATCTGTGCCCAGACTTCCTTCCGAATCGCCGCCATCTGCTCCATCATCTCCGCCAACTGTCGTAGCGCGCGATCCACCGTGCCCGTCCGCTCGCCAATGCGGACCAACTCGCGATGGAGCTGCGGAAACACCCATTCGTGCTCGCCCATCGCTTCCGCCAAGTCGCCACCAACTCGAATATGTTCCCCGACTGCCGCGCTCACCCTGCGCAGCCGCCCACCAGGCGCGGCACGCTTCAGCGATTGCAGCGCGCGCTCCATGGACACGCCGGCGTTCAGCATCGCCGCCAACTGCCGATAGAACGCCGCAAGATCGAGCTGTCTAACCATGAGCCGTGTCAAATGTGTAGCCGCCCCACCCCGCCAACGCAACCCGGAACACTGCCAATGCGCCCGCCGGGAGTTGACCTTGAGAGCAGACCCGGTGTAGTGTGCAGTCAAATGCTAGAGACTGCCTGAACAATGAACACGCTTCCACTCTCTTGTTTCTCCGTCCGACCTAGGTCCCAGCGTCGGCACGCCGCATTTACGCTCGTGGAGTTGCTGGTCGTCATGGTCATCATCTCCATTCTGGTTGCCCTTGTTTTCCCAGCAATCACAGGCATGAAAGAGAAAGCCAACGTCGTGCTTTGCACCAGCAATCTCAAACAGCTTTTTAATGGCTTGATGGCGTTTGCCACGGAAAATGAAGGCCGCTGCCCGATGAACGAGAACGACACTGCCTCCACAATGTTCGGCGTTCCCAACAAACCAAATTGGATTGCAGGCTCCGACCTTGTTGCTACCAACGGCATTCTCTCGATCACCCAGGGAAGTCTCTGGCGTTACGTGAACGACGCCCGCGTCTATCGCTGCCCGTCGCGCCCCAACAAGGATTACGTCCGCAGTTATTCGATGGCCAGTTACTTCAGCGGCGCCGACGACGTGAAGACGAAACCAACGCCCGCATTTGACAGAGTTGTCCACGCCCGGGCGCAAAAATTCATAGAAGCCGAGCGTCCGGCGCAAACGCTGTTACTGACCGAGGAGAATCCTCCCGGTTTTCCGCCCGAAGATGGCCGCACCTTCCTAAACGACGGTTTTTTTGCGCACGAAGACCCCCATCGCGAACAACCCGGCTCCTACCACAACGCCGATCCGTTTACGCTCTTGGGTGGCAAGGCCAACGTGATCTTTGTGGACGGTCATGTTCAGTTGCTGACGCCGAAACAGGCCAGCCTCGCTTTCGAGTCGTTCTTCCACGACGTGGCAACCAAGCCCAAACAGTAACCCGCCAACTTTGATCCTAGTCGGCCGCCGTCGCGCCCACCGGTGTTTGGTTCCTGCGCGGCGGCACTGGTTTTTGCCCCGCGCCCAAAACCGAAAGCTCTCAACGTATCGCACCGCCCGACACACCGCCGACCGCCAGTTGACCGCCAGCGGGGTCTGGTCTATGCTGCCGCCTCGTTAAACACTGGAACATTCATGATCCGTCAGGTGGACCAACAGAAGATTGAAAAGGCCGTTCGTCAGATTCTCGAAGCCGTAGGCGAAGATCCTGACCGCGAGGGCCTGCGGGAGACGCCTGCGCGCGTCGCGCGGATGTATGCAGAGATCTTCGGCCACGGCGAAGAAGACCCGCGCAAGGCGTTGAGCACCACCTTCAAGGAGGACCACCACGAAGTCGTACTGGTGAAAGACATCCCGTTTTACTCGATGTGCGAGCACCATTTCATGCCGTTCTTTGGCAAGGCGCACGTCGCCTACATCCCCCACGGCAAGATTGTCGGCATCTCCAAGCTGGCGCGCGTCGTCGAAGCTTACGCCCGCCGACCGCAGGTGCAGGAGAGAATGACCAGCCAGATCGCCGACATCATCACCGAGATGCTCCACCCCAACGGCGTCGCGGTCATTATCGAGGCCATTCACACCTGCATGACCATGCGCGGCGTCAAGAAGGCCGGTAGTTCCGTCGTCACCAGCGCCATGCGCGGCGACTTCCGCAAGCGGATCACCAGCCGCACAGAGATCATGTCGCTCATCTACGGCCGGCTGATGACGCCGTAGCGTTGTCGCCTCCCGCACAGCCGTTATCGCGTTTCGTGAAAAAGGTCTTTATCAAAACCTATGGCTGCCAGATGAACGAGCGCGACAGCGACGCCGTTGCAGCCATGCTTTGTGACCGCGGTTACACTCTCGCCACATCCGAGCGCGATGCCGATGTCATCCTTCTTAACACCTGCTCCGTCCGCGACCTCGCCGAACAGAAAGCGATCGGCAAGATGGGTCTCCTGACCCGTATGAAACGCCGTCGCAGCGATCTCGTCCTCGGCTTTATGGGCTGCATGGCGCAGCGGCTCGGCCCGCAGTTGCTAGACCGCCTGCCCAAGGTGGACCTCGTCATCGGCACGCAGAAACTCCACCGCATCCCCGACCACCTCGACCGCTTTCTCAACAACGGCCACCACCCCATCAGCGACATCGCCAAGGAAGCAGGCAGCCAGAACGCCATTTGCGACCACGCCGCTCCCGCCGCGCGGCCCACGGCGTTTGTCTCCATCATGCAAGGCTGCGACATGCAGTGCAGCTTTTGCATCGTCCCCGCCACGCGCGGAGCCGAGCGCAGTCGTTCCATCGAGGACATTCTCGCCGAGGTCCGCGCCCTCGTCGCCAACGGCGTCAAGGAAGTCACCCTGCTCGGCCAGATCGTCACCAGCTATGGCCGCGGCCTGATTCCGATCAGCGACAGCAACTTGCCCTTCGTCCAATTGCTCGAAAACGTCAACGCCGTGCCAGGTCTTGAACGCATCCGCTTCTCCTCAGCGCATCCGCAAGGTTTCCGCGATGATCTGATCCGTTGCTTTGGCCGGCTGGAGAGACTTTGCGAGTATGTTCATTTGCCCGTCCAAAGCGGCAGCGACCGTATCCTGAAGGCCATGTGCCGCACCTACAGCGTGGACACATACCGGCGCATCATCGAGAAGCTTCGCACCCGCGTGCCCAACATCGCGCTTTCCACCGACATCATCGTCGGCTTTCCCGGCGAAACTGACGCCGACTTCGCCGCCACTGTGAGCCTTTGCGAAGAGATGCAATACGACAACGTCTTCCTTTTCAAATACTCCAACCGCTCCGGCACGCCCGCCGCAGCAATGCCGGGCCAGATTCCGCAGGAGGAAGTCGTCCGCCGTCACCATCACCTTTGGAAGCTGACCGAAACACACGCAGCCCGCCGTAACGCACAACTCGTTTCCCGCGTTGCGCAGGTGCTTGTCGAAGGTGAACCAGAAACCAAGAAAGTCGAAGGCCGCCTCTTTGGCCGCACGCGCTGCAACCGTCTGGTCTATTTCCCCGGCACCGGCTGCCATCGCGGCCAGTTACTCGACGTTCGCATCACCCGCGCCAAATCCCACACACTCTATGGGGAACCCGCCGTCCACAGTCCACAGTCCACTGCCCATTAACCACTGCCATGTATCACTTCATTCCCCTCAAAGCCGTCGCCATCGCCGTCGGCACCGCCATCATCGCAACGCGTCTGCCAGGCGTGCTGAAGCCGGAGGCCTACCGCGCCTGGCTGCGCAAGTTCCCGCGCGCCGTCGCGCCCGGCATCGTCTTCCTGAGCATCGCGCTGGTCTGGTGCCTGTTCATCGTCAACGGTGCCCGCGAGGACGGCATGGCCGTGCCAAAACACGTCGTCTATCTGTTCCTCATCGGCGTTTACGCCGGCCTCATTGTGTTGAAGTTCGACTTCCTCGCAGTGCGCGGTCTCTCGATCCTGCTGCTGATGATCGCAAAGGTCGTCGTGGATTCCGCCAACCAACTCGAAACTCCCTGGCGGCTCGTGATGACCGTCATCGCCTACGTCTGGGCCATCGCCGGCACATGGTTCACCGTCTCGCCCTACCGGATGCGCGACCTGATCGAATGGGCCACCGTCACCGACGGGCGACTGCGCACGCTCTCCGCCATCGGCTGCGTGTTCGGCCTGTTCCTCATCGCCCTCGGCCTGTTCGTGTATTGATAGCGAATGCTCTCCCTCCCCGACAATCCCCGCATTCTGGTGATTCGCGGCGGCGCGATTGGCGATTTCATCCTAACACTCCCGGCCATCGGGGCGCTGCGCCAACGCTGGCCGTCCGCGCGGCTGGAAATTCTCGGCTACCCGCGCATCGCCGCGCTTGCCGACGGACGCTACTACGCGGACGCCGTTCGCTCGATTGACGCCGCCGCGATGGCGCGCTTCTTCGTGCCGGAAGCCGACCTCGACCCGCCGCTCAGCGATTACTTCGCCAGCTTCGACCTCGTCCTCTCCTACCTCTACGACCCCGACGACATCTTCAGCGCCAACCTCGCCCGCGCCGGCGTTCCCCATCTTTTCCGCGCCTCGGCCAAACCCGATCGCGAACACGCCGCCACGCACTTCGCCCGTCCGCTCGCCGAACTCGGCCTCAGTGTCGAACCACCGCATCCGCGCATCTTCCCCAATGCCGCCGACCGCGCCTTCGCCGAACAATTCTTCACTGTCCACTGTCCACTGTCCACTGCTCACTCGCTGGTCGCCCTCCATCCCGGCAGCGGCGGCGAACACAAAGTCTGGCCCGCCGACCGCTGGGCCGCCGTCATCCGCTGGCTGCGCGAGCAACACGGTCGCGACATCCTCCTCATCGGTGGCGAAGCCGACGATGCCGCGCGCCGCGCGCTCGCGCCGTTCAACCTGCCCGTCGCGTGGAATCTTCCCCTGCCCCAACTCGCCGCCGTCCTCGAACGCTGCGCGCTCTTCGCCGGTCACGACAGCGGCATCACTCATCTGGCCGCCGCCGTCGGCATCCCGACGCTCGCGCTTTTCGGCCCAACATCACCGGAGATATGGTCGCCGAGGGGACCGAAAGTTCGCGTGCTGGCAAGCCGCGGCCCCATTGGAGATATTGCTGTGGAATCCGTTCTCGGCGTCTTGCGGAAAATGCTCGCCCACGCCGGTTCCCCACCCGTTTAGCGAAAGCAAACTCTGCCAGAACCGGAAGACCCGGTCACTTCGTCCAACCGAGTTTGTTGTTCAACCGGGCTTTGTGGTAGGCGACGCGCTCGGCGTTGCTCATGCGGCCAAAGTCGGGTGAGCCGTCAGGGAACATCGGCCATGAGGTGACGGCCGCGGGCGGCGCATACACACTCGCCTTCGCCGTCTCACGCTGTAGCGGCGGTCTGTGACCGCCGGTCGTCCCCGCTTTCTTCGAGACGGTGATGGTCGTCGGGCCGGCATAGCTCATCGAGGTGTCGGTGAGTTGCATGTCCTCGTCCAACGGCCGCTGCGGCTTGATGCCAAGCCCTTGCAGCACGCCGTGGTAGGCGCGGACCGCTTCCTCAGGCTGCACCTGGCCGTCCACAATCCGCCGCAGCATCTCGATGAAGGCGAGTTGGTGCTCGGCGTTGTTGATCTTCCGGCCGAACAATGCGACGCGTGCGCCGTATTTCTGCGCCTCGGCGATGAGCTTGAAAGCGTCGTAGGTCGTGCCCGCGCCGCCGCCGAGGATTCCCACCGGCAGGCTCGGATCGTAGGCAGCCAGTTCCTCGGTGAGCTTCGGACCGTGATAGACCATCTTCAGAAACACCGGTCGACCACGCTCCGTGACGCCCGCCAGCGAGCGCACGATGCTGTCGTTGACGAACGCGCCGAGTTTCTCGGCCGCAAGGCCACTGTCCACATTCGGGTCGAAGATTTCGAGGAAGTAACGGAAGCCCTTCCGCTCCGCCTCTTCGCGGAACTCCTTGAACTCGCGCAGCGACTGCATGTCGCGGTGGATGCAGTTGACGAAGGTGACGGAGTAAAGGCCGAGGTTCGCGCCAAGGACGCGCTCCTTCGGCTCGCACTCGACCTTACCGCACTGGATGTGGTCAATCGTCGCACTGCGAAACGGCCGCGACGCCTCGCCTGCGTAACGACCGCCGCGCACAACCCAGATATCCGTGGTATCGTTGGCGCGCGCCGCCGGCGTGATGTGGCTGTTGTCGAAAAGGCGCTCCTTGATAGTGAGCCGCTCGTTGGTTGAGGCTGACATCAACATAATGTCAATCAGCCCCTGCCGCGTCACTTCGCGGATCAGTTCGCAGAAATCCTCCACCGTCCGATATTTCGCCTCGTCGGCGCGGAACGCTTCCGGCGACTTCAGCGCGCGCATGCGCGGGTCGCTCGGACTGAGGCGGCCGAACGATTCGACGCCACGCGCCATGTCGGGATCCTTGGCGTCGGCGATGATGAACGTCCGCGTCTGCGGGTTGCGGCGGATTTCCGCCAGCTTGGTATCGAGTGATTTTTGCATTTGGGAACCGTGACTCGCGATTCGCAATTTGTAACCCGTGGCCCTGACAACCGCCACCGCTCGAATCACAAATCACGTATCGCGAGCCACAATCATCCTTACTTGTTCAGCGCCTTCATCACCTCTTCGGTCACGATCTTCACGATCGAATCCAAATCCGGCGACTGCGCCGATCCTTCGCCGGGATTTGCGCAAACCACGCCGGGCCTGAACTCGCATGCGCAGTAGTCCGCTTCCTTCAAACCAGTGCGCTCGTCAGGCAAACCGAGGCCCTGTTTAATCTTCAACAGATCGCCAATCTTGCTGCTCGGAATCTGCGTGAACGCCGCGCCGAGATGCGACGCGATGACGACCGTCCGGCAATACGCGTCCACGATCTCCATGAACCAGTAGGCCTTCTCCAAGTCCTCGTTCCAGGTGAGGACGCCGTGGTTCTGCAGCAGGATGCAGTTGTGGTCCTTGCAATACGGCAGCACCGTCTCGGCGAACGCCTGTGTGCCCGGCGTCTCGTATTTTGCCTTGGCGACCGTGCCGACGAGCACCTCCATCTCAGGAATCATGCAGCGCGGCACTTCGGCGCCGGTGATCGCGAACGCCGTCGCGTGCGGCGGGTGCGCGTGGACGCAGGCGCGGGCTTTCGGCTGCGCCTTCATCGCTTCGAGGTGCAGGAAAATCTCGCTGGTGCGCTTGGCCGTGCCGGCGATCTGGTTGCCGGCGAGGTCCACCATGCAGATGTCCTCGACGCGCATGATGCCCTTGCTCACCAGCGTCGGCGTGCAGAGCACTTCGTTCGGGCCGATGCGGTAGCTGACGTTGCCGCCGTTGCCGTCCACGTATTCGCGCTTCCAGAGCCGGTGCGAGACGCTGACGATGTGCTCCTTGATACGCTGAGCCTCCGGCGAATTGAACAGCTTGACGTGCTCCGCTTTCCATTTCGGCGTGGCAGCCGCGGGCGCAGGCGCACCGTAAGGATCGCCGCCATTCGAGCCGCCGCCGTTCGCGGAAGCAGAGGTGCCGTCAAACTGGATCGTGACGCCGATGCTGCGCAGAAAATCCTTCGCCGAAGGCGTAACAATGGCGTCGGTCGGAGCGGCGAACGTCCTCGCTCCGCTCGCTTTCAGGTGGGTGACATCTTTGAGTGCGATAACTTGTTTCATGATTTCTTTGGCGGCATGTAATTGATTGTGTCCACGATAAGCGCGTTGTAAGCGTCAATCGGGCTTTCTTGTTCAAATGGCTGCGCGGCTTCGCGACCCTCGACGTAACCGATGATGTTGCCAACGCCCGCGCCGAGGTTGTCGTAACACACCAGCGACGGCTCCGTTGGCTGGCCCTTACCCGCAAGCGCCTCGCGATTCAACGGCTGCACGACGAGCCAGCGGCCGCCGGTGAACGAATCCACCTGCCGTGACAGCGTCACTTTGCCGATGACCTTGCCGAGTTTCATGTGTCTATGATCCCAATAACGCTGTTCCGAATTGGCGTCTTGCGGCAGTTCAACAGCTCCGTCGCGTGTTTGCCGTCGGTCGTCACCATGACGCGCGAGTGAAGGCCCGAGCCGAGCGGGTCAATCGCTATCGTCGGCGAGCCGATTTCCACGCCGTCCGCCGTGATAGGCTGGCAAATCACGAACCGCCATCCGTGCGCACTCTTGTGCTTCACAGTGGCCGTCACATTGCCATCTACGCGACAGAGCATCATGGTTTAGTAAATCCTCAACGAACCGGACATCGTCAGCCGGCGGAACCGGGTGTAAGTCAGCGGCGTCGTAATGCCTTCGCCGGTTGGCGTCGCGATGGAGTAGCTCAGGTAGCCCTCGCCACCGCCGCCGAGGCCCGCCGTGCAGGGGCCGTTCGCGACAAAGATCGTCGTGTTCATCACGCGCGCCATTTCGGTAATCGTGTCGAGATTGCGCGAGTGGATGATCGCCGTGTGGCGGTAGTTGTGCTCGGCGTGCTTCGACCGCTCAATGCCCTCGGCCGCGTCGCGCACACGCACGACTGGCACGAACGGCATCATCTGCTCTTCCTCAACGAACGCGTGCTCCGCGTCCGTCTCGCCGAAGAGCAACTCGCACCCGCTCGGCACGTTCGCGCCGGCGGACTGCGCCAGCACACTCACGTCCTTGCCGACCAGCTTCTTGTTCAGCACCGGATGCGGACAGCCCGCGCCCTGGCCTTTTTCAAAAGTGAAGGCGTCCTTCGTCAGCGCCTCGATTTGCTGCCGGTTTAACTCGAACGCGCCGGCTTTCTTGAACGCCGCAATGAAACCGTTCCACGCCTTGTCTGTGACGAAGATTTCCTTCTCACCGATGCAGAGCAGGTTGTTGTCGTAGCCGCCGCCGGCGATGATGCCCTTCGCGGCGTTGTCGAAATCGGCCGTCTCATCCACCACGACGGGCGGATTGCCGGGGCCGGCACAGATCGCGCGCTTGCCGGACGCCATCGCAGCTTTCACAACCGCCGGGCCGCCGGTGACGCACAGCAGCGCGATGTTCGAGTTAGTGCAAATCGCCTTGAAGCTCTCCATCGTCGGCGGTTCCGCCGTGCAAAGGAGGTTCTCGATGCCGAGCGCGCCGTGAATCGCCTCGTTGAAGGCGCGCACCGCCATCGCCGCGCATTTGCTGGCGGCCGGATGCGTGTTGAACACCACCGCATTGCCGGCAGCGACCATGTTGATGGCGTTGCAACCGAGCGTCGGGATCGAGTGAGTCGAGGGCGTGATTGCGCCGATGACGCCGAACGGCGCGCACTCGTCAATCGTCGCACCGTTGTCGCCCGTCATGGCGACGCGGCGCAGAAAATCCACGCCGGGGACTTTCTTCAGCACCTTCAACTTCTCGATCTTGTGGTCGAGCCGGCCGATCTTCGTTTCTTCCAACTCGATCCGGCCCCAGGACTCCGCGTTCTTCTCGCAGAGCGTCTTGACGATCTCCTCCACCTTGCGGCGGCCTTCGACGCCGGCCTTTGCGAGCTGCTTCTGCGCATGCGCAGCGGCTTCACAAGCTTCGTTCGCGTCGGCGAAAATGCCAAAGCGATTCGGCGCGCCGGCCTTCCGCGCGGACGGGCCGTGCGAGGCTGGAGCAGGCGCTGCGGACGTCGGCTGCTTCAGGCGGGCGATGACGTCCTGAACCAGATCGCGTATCTGTTGTTCGTTAATTGCAGGTGCGCTCATGTGCTTTCAGTCACTTGCCAGTTTTGAAGATAATCTTCCCACCAACGTCCACGGCATCCACGATGCCGACAACGACAGCGTCCACCGGCGCGTCCTTCAGACCGTTGGCGAGCCGGGCGGAACTGCCCTGGCAAAACATCACCATCTCGTCCTCGCCCGCGCCGACGCTGTCCACCGCAACAATGGTGTTCACGCCGGCCTTGAGCTTCGTGTGGTCCTTGTCATCCACAAGCATGGGCCGAAGGATGAGCAGCTTGCGGCCGAGCATCTTCGGGTCCTTCTTCGTGGCGACAACCGAGCCTTCAACTTTAGCCAGGAACATAAGGCCTCCGGGTTAATACGTAATTCGTAATACGTAAGCTTTGCCTTACGCGTTACTCGTTACGTATCACGCTTTACTTCTTCGATGATGCCGCGATCTTCGGCAGCACCACGCTTGTTTCCTCGTGCGGACGAGCGATGACGTGGACGCTGACGACCTGGCCAATGGCCTTGGCCGCTTGAGCGCCTGCGTCGGTCGCCGCTTTGACAGCGGCAACATCGCCAACCACAACGGCGGTCACGAGGCCGCTGCCGACCTTTTCCATGCCGACGAGTTTGACGTTGGCGGCCTTGAGCATTGCGTCCGTCGCCTCGACGAGCGCCACCAAGCCCTTTGTTTCAATCATTCCAATTGCATCTGCCATGTTCGTTCTCCTGTTCTATCTTTCTTTGGCTACTTCCTGCTTTCCAAAAGTTTCTTCACTTCTCGCGCCACGACGATTTCCTCGTTCGTCGGCACAACCATGATCTTCGCGCGCGAATCGGTCGCGCTGATGACTGTTTCCTGTCCTCGCTGATGAGCCGCGTTCTTTGCCGGATCGAGCTTGATGCCGAACCAATCAAGGTTGGCGCAAACCATCTCGCGCAACTGCGCCTGGTTCTCACCAATGCCGGCCGTGAACACGATGGCATCGGCGCCGTTGAGCTGGACGAGGTAAGCCCCGATCCAGTGCCGGATGCTGTGCGCAAACACTTCCATCGCTAACTTCGCCCGCGCGTTACCTTGCTCGGCGGCGGTCGCGATATCGCGCACGTCATTCGACACACCACTAATGCCAAGCAATCCGCCTTCCTTGTTCATCGAACGCACGATCTGGTCAATCGTCAGCCCGTGCGTCTTCATCAGGAACGGAATCGCGAACGCGTCCAACTCGCCCACGCGGTTGTTATGCGGCAGGCCGGACTGCGGGCTCATGCCGAGCGAGTTGCCGACGCCGCGGTTGCCGTGCGTCGCGCCGATGCTGTTGCTGCCGCCGAGGTGACACGAGATCACGCGGAGGTCGCTGCCACCGAGCAGTTTTGCAACGCGCTCGGCGATGTAGCGATGACTCGCGCCGTGGAACCCGTAGGGCCGCACGCCCCAATCGGTCCATTGCTGCGGCACGGCATAACGCATCGCCGCCTCCGGAGCATTGACCCACCACGCTGTCTCAAACAACCCAACCATCGGCGTTCGCGGCAGCTTCTCACGGAACTTGCGGATACCGGCGATGTAAGGCGGGTTATGCGACGGCGCCACCTCGTTCATCTCCTCCATCGCCTTTAGCACGTCCTCCGTCAGCTCTGCGCAACCGAGAACGCCCTTGGCCAGCACGGTCTTGAAACCAACTGCCGTCAACTCCTCCAAGCGCGGGAGCACGCCGCTGGCTTTCATTTCCGCGAGCGACTTCTCGATCGCGTCGCCGTAATCGGTGACGCGCTCGAAGCCGCCCTTGGCCAGCGTCGCCTCCGTCGTCATGTCGAGCAGACGATACTTGAAGGAGGTCGAGCCGATGTTGGCGATGAGGATTTTCATTGCTCCTGAACGCGAAAGACACCTGGCGCCGTGATCTTCACAACGCCGCGCTTCCTCTAACGTCGTCAAGCCTTACGCTGAAATCCACTTGCCGAGTCCGGGCAACTCCTCGTGCGGGCGCGGAATAACGTGCACGCTGACGACTTCGCCCACCTGGGCTGCCGCAGCCGCGCCGGCGTCCACAGCGGCTTTCACCGCTGCCACGTCGCCCTTGAAGAATGCCGCGACCAAACCCGAACCGACTTTTTCCCAGCCGGTGAGTTGGACGTTGGCGGCCTTCAGCGCCGCGTCGCATCCTTCGAGCAACGCCGTGAGGCCCTTCGTTTCAATCATACCAATTGCTTGCAGTGCCATGTTCGTCTCCTTAACCAATGAATGACTTCAATAGTTCCGGGCTGGGGCGCGGAATGACGTGGCTGGCGACCAGTTCGCCCACCTTGCCCGCCGCTGCCGAACCCGCGTCCACTGCGGCCTTCACGCTGCCGACATCGCCCTTCAACAGGACGGTGACGTAGCCGCCGCCGATCTGGATGGTCTTGATCAGCGAGACGTTGGCGGCTTTCACCGCCGCGTCGCTGGCCTCAACCGCGCCGACGTAACCTTTCGTTTCTATGATGCCAATACCTTCGTTCATTTTTCTCCTATCGTTTTTCCGGGCGGCCAACAGGGCCGTCCTTACTTCAACAACTCTACTCTGCTGTCCGGCCGCAAGCCACAGGCGTTCCCCTCGTCGGTGTCTATGTGCACCTCGAGCTTGAACGACTTGTCCACGCGGACGACCAAGTCCTCGAAAACCGCGCCGCATTCGCCGCCGACGCGCAATTTCATCCTGTCACCATGCTTGACGCCATAAAACGCCGCGTCCTCAAGGTTCATGTGCACGTGCCGCAACGCGCGGATCACGCCCTCCTCCACCTCAAAAAATCCCTTTGGCCCCATCAACATGCACCCCGGCGTGCCCTTGATGTTGCCGCTCATCCGCACCGGCACGTCAAAACCAAGCATGATGGAATCCGTGAACGCCAACTCCACCTGGTTCAACGTGCGGCAGGGACCAAGAATGCGCAGGTTCGATATGACGCGGCTTCGCGGCCCAATCAGCGTCACCATCTGCTCGGCCGCATACTGCCCCTCCTGATAGAGCATCTTCATCGGCTTGAGCTGCGCCCCTTTGCCGAATAGCGCCTCCACCGCCTCTTGCGTCAGGTGACAATGCCGCGCGCTGACGTTGACGACCAGCGGATTCGGCGGCGCTTTCGGCACCGGCGCCGTGGGACGGAACCGCGCGTAAACCGCTTCCCGCACGATTTGCTCGACCGTGGACCGCTGGATTTGAGGAGCACTCATGGCTATTCCAGATTCAATCAATATCTTCCAAAACCGAGCAAGATAAATAACGGATTTACCAATATCTGTCAACAACTTCTTGCATATTTTTTCCGCCGGTGCCAAATTCTAGCCGTGAAAGCGCCCGAACGATTCCGACGAATTCAGGACTTGCTCGGTCAGCATGAGTTCCTCGACCTTGCCACACTGGCTCGCGACCTGAAAGCGTCAGAATCTACCATCCGCCGAGACCTCGACCAACTCGCCGCCAAGGGTGCCCTCAAGCGCACACACGGCGGGGCAATGGCCGTCGAGCACAAGACAGACGAGCTGAATTTCGTGGTCCGCGACACCCGCCAAGCGGATGAGAAAGACCTGATCGGACGCGCCACGGCGGCGCTGGTGGAGAACGGCATGTCGGTGATCATTGACGGCGGCACCACCACCTACCACGTCGCCAAGCATCTTGGCGGCAAGCGCATCCAAGTCATCACCAATTCGCTCCCAGTCGCCAACCAGTTTAGCAACTCCAGCATGGTGGAGACGATCATGTGCGGCGGGTTCATCTTCCCCCGCATTGGTGTGCTGCTGGGGCCGCTCGCAGAAGAATCTTTCTCAAAACTCCACGCCGATGTCGCGATCATGAGCGCCGGCGGTATCACCAGCGAAGGCATCACCAACTCCAACAACCTGATCGTCGCGGTGCAACAGAAGATGATGGCCGCCGCCAGTCGCGTCATCCTCTGTCTGGATCACACCAAGTTCGGGCGGCACGCACTCTCTTTCGCCGCGCCGCTGGAGAAGATTCACACCGTCATTACCGACAAGGCCACCCCGCGCGACCAAATTGCCATGCTGCAAAAGCAGCGCATCGAAGTCATCGTCGCCCGCTAACCCTGATCTTCCTCCTCGTCCTCTTCCTGGACAGCGCGCAGCTTGTCGCCAGCTTCATCACTGCCGTCCCACTCGGCGGGTGACCAAGAAAGGATTTCGTTGATCTCGTCGTAGCAGTGGAGGCTGCTGCCATTGAAATAACGGTCGTTGAGTTTCGCCACCAACTCCTCTTCCAACTCCAGATCATCCACGGCGTGTGTGTAATGATGCGTCTTGTTCAGGAGCTTCACCCGCAGCTCAATGAGATTGTCCACCAACTCACGATAACTGCTCTGCTCCTCGTCCACGAACAACGGCAGCGCGAACAGCTTGTCTCCGGGGTCTTCGCCCGGCCGTAGAGCGATCTTCAGCCGCAACCGGCCTTCATCCATCTCTGACTCCGCGGTAAACAAGGCAAACGCCTTCGCAAACATCGTCCGCTGAAACCCGATGGCATAATACTCCCCCAGCCGTTCCGCGATGTCGCGGAACTGGCGCGGGTCGAGCACGCTCAATCCCTCGCGCGGCCAGTAAATCTCATCGCTGGTCTTCTCCACCCACCAGTTCATGTCGTTGCCAAGGCGCACAACGATCCATTGCGGCAGTATAATGCTTTTTTTCACGCGCCCATATTAGCCGCGTTACACTGCCACGCAATGGATGTTTTTGCGTCCCCAGTGATGCGATGCTTGACAGCACTCCGACTCACCCTAGAATGGGCGGGATTTCCTGAAAGGATTAAGAATGACAAAGATTACATCTATTATTGCGAGAGAGATTATTGATTCCCGTGGCAACCCCACCGTCGAAGCCGACGTGATACTGGAATGCGGCACGCTTGGGCGCGCTGCCGTTCCCAGCGGCGCTTCAACCGGCGAAAATGAGGCGCTCGAACTGCGCGATGGCGACAAGAAACGCTATCTCGGCAAGGGTGTCCTGAAGGCCGTCGCCAATATCCAGGACAAAATTGCCCCTGCGCTCAAAGGCCGTTGCGTCGCCAACCAGGTCGGACTCGACAAGGCCATGCTCGCGCTCGACGGCACCGAGACCAAGGCCAAGCTCGGCGCCAACGCCATTCTCGCCGTCTCAATGGCTGCCGCCAAGGCCGCAGCCATCGTGAAGCGCCAACCACTTTACCGTTACCTCGGCGGCACCAATGCGCACGTCTTGCCAGTGCCTATGATGAACATCCTCAACGGCGGCGCCCACTCGGACGCGCCAGTGGACGTTCAAGAGTTCATGATCATGCCCGCAGGCGCGCCGACGTTCAGCGAGGCGCTGCGCATGGGCGCGGAAACGTTCCACGCTCTCAAGGGCGTGCTCAAGAAGGCCGGCCTCTCCACCGCCGTCGGCGATGAGGGTGGTTTCGCGCCAGCCCTGAAGAACAACGAGCACGCGCTGGAAGTCATCGCTGAGGCCGTCAAAGCTGCCGGTTACAAGTTCGGCAAGGACATCTTCATTGCGCTCGACCCCGCTTCGAGCGAGTTCTACGACAAGGACAAGAAGCGCTACGTCTTCAAGAAGTCCGACAAGAGCGAGCGGACCAGCGCGCAGATGGTGGAGTTCTGGGCTGACTGGTGCAAACGATGGCCGATCGTTTCCATCGAAGACGGTCTGGCCGAGAACGACTGGGAAGGCTGGAAACTGCTGACCGACAAGCTCGGCAACAAGGTTCAACTCGTCGGCGACGACCTGTTCGTCACCAACGTCAAGTTCCTCAAGCGCGGCATCACCGAGGGCGTCGCAAACTCCATTCTTGTGAAGGTGAATCAAATCGGCTCGCTGACGGAGACGTTCGACGCTGTCGAGATGGCCAAAGAGGCGCGTTACACCGCCGTCATCAGCCATCGCAGCGGCGAAACCGAGGACGCGACGATCGCCGACATCGCCGTCGCCACCAACGCGGGCCAGATCAAGACCGGCAGCATGTGCCGCACCGACCGCGTCGCGAAATACAACCAACTCCTGCGCATCGAGCAGGAACTGGGCGCGAACGCTGTTTATGGCGGCAAGCTGCGGCTTCGCTAACGATGAGTCAGCCCGCGCGAACATCCACCCGCGGCGTGATCTGGCTGGCGCTGTTCATTCTGGCGCTCACAGCCTTCTTGGTGACGTATATCCCAAGGCTGCGGGAGGCGCAGCATCTTCGAGTGGAGAAATACAAACTCGACGAACAACTGCGCGAACAGGAGGCGGAATACAACCGTTTGCTGGCCCGCCAGCAGGCGTTGACCAACGACCCGCGCGAGGTGGAGCGTGCCGCGAGAGAAAGACTGAAGCTGGCCAAGCCCGGCGAGACGGTATTTCGTTTTGAGCATGGAAATAACGCCCCGCCGCCGAGAAACCCTTGACCGGGCCGAGGTGGGTGGCTACAGTGCGCGCGCAATTTGGATCGCGGGGTAGAGCAGCCTGGTAGCTCGTCAGGCTCATAACCTGAAGGTCCCTGGTTCAAATCCAGGCCCCGCAACCAATTTAAGGCCCCGGACAAGTGTCCGGGGCCTTGTTTTTGTGGGTGATTCTGCACTTTCCACAAATTTTGTCTTCTTTGATGAAACACCCCGAACATCCTGAAATTTAACGAACAAAAACCCACACATCCACCCACACACTTTTTCCAAAATTTCAACACACCTCTACCATTAGCAGAAAGTGGTGTTAATGAGCACATGCACGGTTTGCGCGCTGAAGGACTGAGTTTCACCTAGGGAACCGCTGATTAAAGGGGCTGGGGCACAGAAGACTTCGGTGTGAATGATTTCGACGACGGGATTGTAGAGATGGCTGAGAATCTGGGAG
>JAPLTX010000018.1 GCA_026397915.1 Verrucomicrobiota bacterium | reverse complement strand
GCACCCACCCCAAGAAGTGCTCGCACCCACCCCAAGAAGCGCTTGCACCCACCCCAAGAAGTGCTCGCACCCACCCCAAGAAGCGCTCGCACCCACCCCAAGGAGCGCTTGCACCCACCCCTCGACGGGCTTGGGGACAGGGCAAGAGCTTGGAAATAGGCGGGTTCTACGGAAAAGAGACAGGATTCACAGGATTGGCAGGATGGGGCTTCCATCCTGTTCATCTTGTTCATCCTGTCCTTCGCCTATGTCGCCAGCGTCAACTCCTCGGAGACGGTGAAGAGGGTCTCGTCCCAGCCGGCGACGATCTTCAGGTAGCGCGTGCCGGTGGTGCCGGTGGGGACGGGCTGGACGAGGAGCTCGGTCTGCGAGCAGGCGAAGACGGAGAGTTGGGCGGGCGTGCCCATGTTCGAGTCGAGCAGATAGACCTTGGGCCAGGGCTGGTTTTGGCCGGAGCCGCGGAAGTGGTCGCCGGAGATTTGGAAGGCGGCGGTGGTGGAATAGACGCTCATCTGGCCGCCGGGGCTGAGTTGGATGCTGTCTATGACCGGTTTGATGGTGCCGTGTTCATCCACCTTCTCGACGCTGAGGTCGGTGGTCATGGCGGCTTGCGCCTCGGGCGTGGGAGCGATGGTGAAGCCGATGCCGGCCTTCAGCTCGGAGTCCACGGGGGTGTTGGTGGCAAAGCTGCCGGTGATGGATGGGAACGCGCGGAAGAGGTCGAGCACGGGGCCGATGGGCCGCGTGAGGCGCAGGTAGCCGACCATGACTTTGAAGAGGGAGCGGATGACCTTCTCCACGTCGGGACGGGCGACGCCCGCGTCGGTGGCGACGGCGTTGAGGTAGTCGTCCTGTGGCACAGCCTCGCCGAGGTCGGGCCGCGCGCGGAACGGGCGCTGGGTGTTGCGGGGATTCGGCAGGATGACGAACTGGAACGTGCTCATAGTATTACTCCCTTCGACTTTGGCCGGGACAAACGCCGGCGCATACTGCTTGTGCTTGGTTGGTGGTTTCGGCTGCGGACCCGGCGGCCACGGCACGTAGCCGGGATCGCCGGGTTCGAGAATGTAGGAGGGGTCGCCCCAACGGCAGTTGGGGTTGTCCATACGATCTTCGGGTCGTCCCGAATCCCATCGTAGAGTTCTCATCGCTATCAATGGCGCAGGTGGCGCGAATGGGTTGCACGAGTGCTACTCCAGTGGACGCGGGATTTACCGGAAGACCCGGAAACCGTCAAGCCAGAAAATGAGCCGGCGGGCGGGCAGCGGCGGTGGAAGGAAGGAAGGAAAGCCGTCAGACGCTTTGCGTGCGCGATGAACTTGCGCGGCGGCCGTCTAGCTGGAGAAGCTCCTCCACACTCCCCTCACCGCAAGAAAAAAGAGAAGCATAACCGCCAAAGCGATGCCACCCCCGATGCACTGTGACGAAGTCACTGGCAATGCGAGACCGGCGTTGGCGAGGCCGGGATCGCCGGCTTCGAGTCCGGTCACATGAGTCGTTGGACCCGGTTCTATCCTGAACGCCACGCGAATCGGATCGCCGGGTTGGATGTCCTGGAGTTCACAAACCTTTCCGTTCCGATCGAGCATCGCATCCGGGCCGATGAAAAAGACAGCGGGGTTGAGCATGCGGGCAATGGCCGCATCGGTAGGTCTAACACTCAGGGTGCGCCATCTGGGGGTCAAACTGACCACCACGCCGCTCAGGAATGGGCCACGCGGAATCACATGAGTCACCACGACGGGTTTGGTGTTCGGGATGACGCGGGCCATCACTGCGGCGCTTGAGGGAGGGCCTCAGCCCCCTTCAACCACGGGGGTGCCAAAGGCCCATAGCAAAACAAGTCCCGTCAGCCAGAAGGCGGATGTCGAACTCTTCATGATCCTTGTCTCCGTGTTCCCGAGCTTTCAACGCTGGTTGAAACCGCGGAAAGGGTAACAGTTGGATGCGACCGTCATCAACCATGAAACATCTTCTTGCGTCGCCGCAATTGAAGCATCCAGGTTGCGTGACGCTTGGCATGTGACGGAGTGGTGGCGGGCGGGCAGCGGCGGAGGAGGAGGGGGAGGAGGGGAGTTGGGAGATGGAAGATGGGAGATGGGAGATGGGAGATGGGAGATGGGAGATGGGAGATGGGAGATGGGAGATGATACTCAGGAGGAAGCGGGCTTGGGTGCGTCATCCGATTCTTCTGCATCGGGTTTGTAAAGGCAAACTGAGAGCTTGATACGGCGGTCGCCTAGCGCCTTAAGCGTCTTCGCAGAAATATCTAACCCCTCGTCCCATCCCTTCATAAAATACCCACAGAAGAGGTCAATCTCGTATTTGTTCCCCAAGTCTATCCACACGGCCATGTCTTTGGGCAACCGCGATAGTATTTCAGCAATCTGAGCATCGAGATCCGCAGGTTCTTTCTTAGCCGCCTCAAGTTGCCATGTTCCAGTCTTGCGGATTATGACATGCTGCCGAGACTGTTGTGTTTGGCCTTTGATAAAGCTCACAGACGGCGCACAACCAAGGATGTTAGAAATCTCCTCAGGGATAAGGGAATCCCCAAAGATCCTCAACGCGGTAAGTGATAGACTCTGTTGAGACATCTGGGAATCTCTGTGGGCAGTTGACTCATCGTTCTACGACAGCATCACTTCTTAAACGTAAACCTTGGCGACTGGCTGTAGAACTCCAGCGGGTTGAGGAAGACGAGTTGCTCGATCTGGTCGCGGGGGACGGAGCGGCGCTCGAGTTCGCGGACGACGCGGGGGACGCTCAGGGGGTCGGAGACGCCCCAGTCGGCGGAGGAGTTGATGAGGAGGTGGTCCACACCGTATTGCTGGACGATGTTGGCGGCGCGCTCGACGGAGAGTTTGGTGATGGGATAGACGGTGATGCCGCGCCACATGCGCGTGTGCTGCCCGAACAGGGGCAGGGTCTCCTCGGTGCAATGGTCGAGGTCCACGAGGTTGTGGTCGAGTTTCTCCTCGTCAATGATGGTGAGGATGCGCTCGGTGCCGATCTTCTTGTGTTGGTGCGGGCTGTGGACGATGACGGGGCAGTTGAGCTGCCGTGCGATGCGGAGTTAGCGGCGGAGGATTTCCTCTTCGTCGGGGGTGATGCGGTCAAAGCCGACTTCGCCGAGGCCGACGCAGCCGTCGCGCTGGAGGTAGGCCGGCAGCAGCTCGACGACCTGGTCGGCGACGGGTCGGGTGTTGGCCTCCTTGGGGTTGACGGAGAGGGTGGAGAAGTGGGCGATGCCGTAGCTGGCGGCGCGTTGGCGCTCGAAGCCGAGGAGGTGCTCGAAGTAGTCCGTGAAGGTGCCGACGGTGGTGCGCGGCCCGCCGAGCCAGAAGGCCGGCTCGATGACGGCCTCGATGCCGGCGAGGGTCATTTTCTCGTAGTCGTCGGTGGTGCGTGAGTAGCAGTGGATATGGGGTTCGATGATGCGCATGGTGTTTGATGGCGACTATTGCGCGGGACAGGGTGGGTTTCAACCGGAAACTAACCTGCAAGCCGGGGGCGTTTGGCAGGGTCTCTTATGCTGTCTGGCCCTTGACCCTCTTGGCCAGCCGCTCGGTGAGGCGGCGCAGGGCAGGGGAACAGTCGGCGGGATCGAGTCGCGCCTCGATGATGCTGAAGCTGTCGGTGTGCTGGTCGGCGGCGGTGAGGGCGTGGTCGAGTTCCTCTTCCGTGTGAACAAGGAAACCGCGGCCTGCGCCGAGGAACTCGGGCAAGCGGCTGTAGTTCCACGGCAACACGTCGTTGTAGGGGCCGTCTTGCATGGGGCGCTCGGTGCCGTAGCCGAAGTTGTTCAGGACGACGACGATGGGGTTAAGGCCGAAACGGGCGGCGGTCGCCAGCTCCATACCGGTCATCTGGAACGCGCCATCGCCGACGAGCACCAGCGGGCGCAGCTTGCGGTTGGCCAGTTGCGCGCCGATGGCCGCCGGCACCGCGAAGCCCAGCGAGGCGTAGTAGGCCGAGCCGATGAACTCGGTGCTGTGATGGATGTAAAGGTCGGCCGCGCCGAACAACGCGTCGCCGGCATCCGCGATGACGATGGTGTTCTCCGTGAGGTGCGCGTTGATCCGCTGGAAGAGGCGCTTGACGGTCAGCTTCCCTTTCGTCGGCACGAAGGCGGCGGGCGGTTGCGGGTTTGGAATTCTGCCAAGCGCGCGGCGGCGCAGTTTGGCGCGCGTGAGGCCGCGCAGGAAGTCCTCGAACCGCACGTTCTCGTAGTTGTGGTAGCGCACCGCGATCTTCTCGCTGGTGGCGTAGATGGAGCGGCCCTGGTCGAGCCGCGCGGTGAAGATGCCGAGGTTCACGTCGGTCATGAACGCGCCGAGCATGATGACGCAGTCGCTGGACTCGACGTAAGCGCGCACGTCGTCCCGGCCCATCGCACCCTCATAGACGCCGAGGTAGAACGGGTGGTTCTCACCGATGACTGATTTGCCGAGGATGGTGGCCGCGACGGGGATGTTCGTCTTCTTGGCGAGGCGGACCACTTCCGCTTGCAGGCCGAACCGGTGCACCTCCACGTCTGCGAGGATCACCGGCTTCTTGGCGGCGTTGATCATCGCGACGGCCTCTTCCATCGAGGCCTTGAGCGAGTGCGCGTCGCTCGGCTCGTGGAGTTCGAGCGGCGTGTGATGCGGAATGCCCGGCACGCTCACCATGTCGCGGGGAAGCTCGATATAGACCGGCCGCTTGTAGCGCTCGGCGGCGTAGAGCACGCGGTCAATCTCCTGCAACGCCGTCTGGGGATCGCTCAACACGGTGGATGCGACCGTGATCTGCTCGAACACCTTCTTCTGCGTGTCGAACTCGCGCACCTTGTGGTGAAGCAGGGGATTCTTCCTGCGCTCGCCGATGCCCGGCGCGCCGCTGATGACGACCACGGGCGATTTCTCCGCAAACGCCTCCGCGGTTGAGTTGGCTACCTTCAGCCCGCCGACGCAATAGGTGACGCACACCACGCCAAGGCCGTTCAGGCGCGCGTAGGCGTCGGCGGCAAAGCCCGCGCCCTGCTCGTCGCAGGTGTTGACGATGCGCAGTTGGCTGTGCTGGATCATGTCGTAGAAGCCCAGCACGTAATCGCCCGGCACGCCGAAGACGTGGCGCACGCCGCGCCCATGGAGTTGCTCGATCAGATACTGGCCGATCCCGATGGAAGAACGTGTTCGGTTCATGAAGATGATGAAATCTACATGGAACAAGCCGCCGTTCCAAGCCGCTAAACGGCAGAAATCCGGCTTGCTATCCGCGCGGGAGCCGGTAAAACCATCGCCCGTTCCCTGACTGAGAATTCAACCAAGGAGATGATAATGCAGCGGTTCAATCGAGTTTGTCTGGTCGCAGTTTCCACCCTCGCGCTGATGCTGGCGACGGCGGCGTTTGCCGCGGTGAAGCCGCACGGGCTTTTCACGGACAATGCGGTGCTACAGCAAGGTCAGAAGGTGCCTGTCTGGGGCACGGCCGATGATGGTGAGAAGGTCACGGTGAAGTTCTGCGGTCAGGAAGTCTCCACGGTCGCCAAGGGCGGGAAGTGGAAGGTCTGGTTGAAGCCGCTGAAGGCGGGCGGGCCGTTCAAGATGACCATCTGCGGCAAGAACTCTGTCGAACTAAAGAACGTTCTCATTGGCGAAGTCTGGATTTGCAGTGGCCAGTCGAATATGCAGTGGACGGTGAGGGGCAGCACCGACGCGGAGAGGGTCATCGCGCAATGCAAAGACCCGATGGTGCGGCTCATCACGATCCCGCGCGGCGGCAAGGACGAGCCGCAGTTGGATTTGCCCGCCGCGCAGAAGCCGGTGTTGTGGCAGGAGTGCGCGCCGGAAACGCTGCCGGATTTCAGTTCGGTTGGTTACTTCTTCGGTAAACACCTCCGCGCGGCGCTGAAGGTGCCAGTGGGCCTCATCAGTTCCAACGTCGGCGGCACGCCCGCCGAGGCATGGACGAGCCGCGCGGTATTGGAGAAGGAATTTCCCGATGTCTTCACGCGTCACGCCACGGCCATCAAAGACTTCCCGCAGACGCTGGAGCGATACAACAAGGCTATCACGGACTTGAAGAAGGCCGGCAAGGAGATTCCCCAAGCGATGAAGCGCGTGCCGGAGAACCCCGTCACCAGTTCCAAGCGCCCGTGCGGCCTCTACAACGCCATGATCGCGCCGCTGCTGTCGTATGCGATCAAGGGCGCCATCTGGTATCAGGGCGAGTCCAACGCCGGCCGCGCCTTTGAGTATCGCAAGCTGTTCCCCTCGATGATCAAGTGCTGGCGTGACGACTGGAAGCAGGGCGACTTCCCGTTCCTCTTCGTCCAACTCGCGCCGTTTATGAAGATCGAGGCCGAGCCGAAGGAGAGTGGTTGGGCGGAACTGCGCGAAGCGCAACTGCTCGCCGCGCTGCATGTCCCGAAGACCGCGCAAGCTGTTATCACCGACGTCGGCGACGAGAATGACGTTCATCCGAAGCAGAAAGACCCGGTTGGCGCGCGATTGGCCCTCGCCGCGCGGGCGGTCGCTTACGGCGAGAAGATCGAGTTCTCCGGCCCGGCCTATGCCGGCATGAAAGTGCAGGGCAACAAAGTCATCCTCAGCTTCATGCGCCTTGGTGGCGGTCTCGTTGCGAAGGGCGGCGCGCTCAAAGGCTTCACCATCGCCGGTGCGGACAAGAAGTTCGTCAATGCGCAGGCCGAGATTCAGGGCAATCAGATCGTCGTGTGCAGCGACAAGGTGGTCAAGCCCGTCGCCGTGCGTTACGGATGGGCCAACTTTCCTGTCGTCAACCTCTGGAACAAGGTGGGCCTGCCCGCGTCGCCGTTCCGCACGGACGACTTCCCAATGCTGACCGCGCCGAAGAAGTAGATGGTAGGACAGGCGTTCCGCCTGTCTCTTCGTTGTCGCAATGGCGGGACAGGCAAGATGCCTGTCCTACTTTGGTTTTAACTTTGCCCTTGAGTCGCCGCAGGTAACGGCTAGTTTCGTCGGCTGTTGCTATGAAGACCTCCTCTTACGCCGCCGTATTGGTTGCATTCTTATCGTTCGTCTCCCCCTCGTTTGCGCAACGCTGGGAGAGCAGGGGCAAGGAGTTTGTGCTGGCTGCCGATGGACATGAGATCGTTTATCGCGCGCCAGGCACGCTGACCGTGAGGCGTCCGGGCGGGCCGGAGGTGAGGTTGAGCATCACGCTTTGGCACGACGCGTGGATTCATGAACGGCTCGACGCGGGCAAGATCGAGAACGGGCCGGCGCTGGACCGCAAAGGCTGGCTGCGGCAGAGCGGGACTTGGGTGACGCGCGAAGGGGCTGCGCCGATGCGCTACTCACTGGCGTTGGAACCGACGGCGAAGGGCGCGGTGCTGCATTTGGAAACGGAGAAGACAGCGCCGCTGACGCTCACGGCCGGTCTGTGGACGACGATCTCGTTTGACCGGAAGGCGTTTGCCGGGCGACGGCTCTTTGCGCGTCCGGTGGCGCACGGCAAGGTAGGCGGCAATGTCTCCGGCGACTGCGAGGCGTTGCTGGTGGAGATGGACAACGGTCGGGCGGTTGCGTTCGCGGGCGAGGGATTCCGCGAGCTGCGCTGCCGTGTGAACGAGACGACGCAGGGATTCGAGATGAACCTGCGCCCCGGAGATTTCCCCGTCGGCAAGAAAGCGGTCATGTCGTTGAAGATTGGCTTCGACACGCTGCCGGAGAAGTTCGCGGGCGACATTGCGCCGCATCGGGAGCCGCTCGCCATCGGGAAAGTCAGCACGACCGCTGCGGCGGTGCCGCGGTTCGGCAAGCTGGAGTTGAGCGTGGATTTGCTCGGCACGTGGGAGAACCCGTTCGACCCGGACCAGATCGCGCTCGATGCGACGGTGACGACGGCGTCGGGCCGGCAGTTTACGCAGCCGGGCTTCTTCATGGTGGATGATCGGCGCGAGGTGCGCGATGGCGTGGAGGCGATGACACCGGTCGGCGAAGGTCGCTGGTGCGTGCGCGTCGCCTGCGTCGAGCCGGGGCCACTGCGCGTGAAGCTCACGGCGAAGGACCGCAGCGGCAGCGTCAGCAAGGATGCCGGCGAGTTCACCGTGAAGACGTCGGCGGGGAAGGGGTTCCTGCGCCAGAGCCGCGTGGACCCGCATTATCTCCAGTTCGACTCCGGCGCGTCGTTCCTGCCGATCGGCCACAACCTGCCCGGCTATCACACCGCCGGCCAGACCGGCTTGGATGCGATTCGCAAGATGGCGTCGAAGGGCGAGAACTACAACCGTTGGTGGATGTCCAGTTCCAGCCTCGGCATCGAATGGGAGGATCGGCTTGGTTGGTATCGTCAGGCGCAGGCGGCGCGGCTCGATGGCCTGCTCGACCTCGGCGCGAAACTCGACTTCTACTACATGCTCTGCATGGACACGCACCAGGATTTCCGCGAGGGCGGTTGGCGGGCGAATCCATTCAACAGAGCCAACGGCGGCCCCTGCGAGAAGGTCAGCGAGTGGTTCACCGGCGAGCCGTCGCGCGCGTTCTACAAGAAACGGCTGCGCTACACCGTCGCGCGCTGGGGTTACTCGCCGCAGATCCTCTGCTGGGAGTTTGGCAACGAATTCGAGGGATGGCCCGACACGACCGAGGAGACGAAGAACGCGTGGCACCGCGAGATGTCCGATTACCTCGCGGCGCTCGACCCGTATCGGCACCTCATCACCACGAGTTGGTGGAGCAAGACCGGTCCGGAGGCGTGCTGGCGGATTCCGCGGATGGACATCGTGCAGACTCATTGCTACACGAACAACGACGGCAACGTCGCCGAGCAGGTGCGCCGCTACTGTCTCGAACAGTGGACCAACTTCGCGAAGCCGCACCTCTTCGGCGAGTTCGGCATCCGCAGCCATGCCTCGACCGCCGACAAGGACCCCAAGGGCTGGGGCCTGCACAACGCCTTCTGGGCCGCGCTTTGCAGCGGCTGCTGCGGTATCCCGATGCCGTGGTGGCACGAGAACTACATCGAGCCGCTGAACCTTTACTTTCACTTCACCGCCATCGCCAACTTCGCCAAAGGCCTGCCATTCGGCACCGCGCGATGGGAACAAGTCCCCGTCGCCGCCACCGAGTATGTGAACCCGCCCGCATCGCCCATCACACGCGACATCGTCCTCGCGCCCGTCAGCAAATGGGGCAAGCCCGCCGTCAACGAATTCCGCGTCCAGCGCGACGGCACCGTCAACGACCCGTCGGAGATTCGCGAGCTCCTGCACGGCATGGGCCACCGCGACCTCATCAACCCGCCCACCTTCGTTGTGGAGTTCCCGCGCGCGGGCAAGTTCATCATCACCGTCGGGCGCGTCTCCCGCAGCGGCCTCCTGCGCGTCTGGGTGGACGACGAACAGAAACTCAACCGCGAGTTCCCCTGCGGCGAGAAGATCGGCAAACAATGGACCTACCAGCTGAAGTGGAAACTGTGGGAATCCGTCTATGACGAAGACGTGGCCGTGGACGTGCCCGCGGGCAAACATCGCATCCGCGTGGACAACCTCGGCGGGGACTGGATGCGCATCACCCGCTATACCTTCACCGGCTGCAAAGTCCTCGACCGACCGAACCTGCTCGTCGCGGCGTTGCGGGCCGTCGGCGGCCCTTGCATCGTCTGGATGCAGAATCAGGAGAGCGACTGGTTCAACCACCAGAAATCCGCCGTGTCGCCCGTGCCGCCCTCGCGCATCACGCTCGACGGCTTCGCCGACGGTGCCTACGCGGTGGAGTGGTGGGAGACGTGGAAGGGCAAGCGTGTGCGCACCGAGAAAGTGACCGCGTGGGGCGGCAAACTGACGCTGTTGCCCGGCGAACTCAAGACCGACCTCGCTGCAAAGATTCGGAAGCAGTGAGAGATTAAGATGAGTCTCACGGGCTCCTAGACAAGCGGCGGTGACCGACGAATCGTGAAGGAGAGGATTGTTATGAGAAAAGCAATCGTAGTTGGTGTAGGCGTGCTCTTCATAAGCCTGACGTCTGCACGGGCCGAACAAAAAGGTTTGCCTCTAGTCGGTGGCGACGCTTCGGCGGACCTTCAGACCAAGGACGTTGTGGAGATCATGAAGCTGACGACTACGAAAGACTCCAGTCCATGGCTGTTGGAGGTGGGAAAGATGAAATGGGTCAGGTCTCTTCCATTGCGTGTTTCAGTTTATCTAAAGCCATTCGTATCTACACCTCGATTGCGCAGAGGGCAGGTGGTTCTCTGTTTTGATGAGAAACGCCCGGGGCAGGAAGCAAGAAGTTGGAGTCTGGGCGAGAAGAAGCAACACTATGCCCAAGTCTCGCCGAAGGATAAGCCTTTTGCATCGGAGTTCACCTTGCCGGGTGCAGCAGATAGGCCGTTTTGGGTCACAGGGAGAATTCGCGACGAGGATTTGGTAGACTTGGTTGATTTCATCAGAACCAGCCCGCGTGAACCCGTGAAAACAGTGAATACGCAACGGACAGCGGAAGGATACCGTGAAACGAAACGTTTGACGGAACCTGTTTGTGGGATTTACCGGATTCTGTCTGTTAAGGAAGCGGGTCTTGGATCATTCGAGATCTTCACTGAGAGGCGCGAAGGTGCAGGCCAGAGTATCAGGGTCAAATTGCAGGACGGCGGATGGAAGTTATTGGGAGTCGGCGATTGGTTTAGTTAGGAAAAGAAGAAGAGCCAACCGGCGGTGACACACCGCCGCTACAGATGTAGGTCAGGTCCCCGACCTGGCGAAATGATGACGATCGCCGCCACGTCGGGGACGTGGCCTACAACGAAACTGCGTTTAGGACCGCTATTTCAACGCAGAGACGCCGAGGAAGAATGTCGCAGTTCGTAGTCCGCGACTCCGTCGCGGGACATCATCATTATTCCCGCCACGGAGTGGCGGGCTACGATGGCCGGAATCACTTCGCTGCAGGCTTGGCGTGCGACAGTTCGATTTCCCAGCCGCCGCCGAGGGATTTGTAGATGGCGACGAGGGCGGTGGCGGTGCGAGTCTCGCTCTGGGCCAGTTGGGCTTGGATTTCGAGCTGGGTGCGCTCGGCGTCGAGGACGACGAGGAAGTCGGTGATGCCGCCGTCGTAGCGTTGGCGGGCCAGGACGAACGCGCTGCCGGCGTCGCGCGCGGAGGCGCCGAGGTAGTCACGGCGGGCGCGTTCGCGGCCAAAGGTGACGAGCGCGTTCTCGGTTTCTTCGAGGGCGAGGAGGACGGTTTTTTCGTAGGCGGCCAGCTCACCGTCGGCGCGGGCGCGGGCGGCTTTGATGCGCGCGCGAACGCGGCCAAGGTCGAGGGCGGCCCAGGAGAGGCGCGGGCCGAAGGAGTAGGTGTCGGCGCCGCCAGCGGCGATGCCAGCGAGATGACCGGATTCGAGGGCGACGTTGCCGTTGAAGGTGACGCGGGGGAAGAGGTCGGCGATCTCGACACCGATGCGGGCGGTGGCGGCGGCGAGGGCGCGTTCGGCGGCGCGGATGTCGGGCCGGCGGCGCAGGAGTTCGGACGGGCTGGCGATGTTGACGAGGGCGGGCAGCGGGGGCAGGGGAGCAGCTTGGATCAGGTCGGCGTCGAGCGCGGTGGGCTGGCGGCCGGTGAGGACGCCGAGGCGGTGGATGGCGTGTTTCACGGCGGCCTCGAACGGCGGAACGATGGCGAGGGTGGCGTTGAGTTGGGTGCGGGCGCGGGCGGCGTCGAGTTCGGTGGAGCGGCCGGCGCGGAGCTTGGAGAGGGTGAGGTCGAGGGTCTCGCGCTGGGTTTCGGCGTTGCGGCGGATGACGCTCAACTGGTGTTGCGCGCCGCGCAACTCGAAGTAGTTGCGGGCCAGCTCGGCGGTGAGAGTGACGAGCACGTCGCGGCGCTGGGCCTCGGTCTCGGCGACGACGGCGGTGCTGGCCTCGACGGAACGGCGGAGGCGGCCGAAGATGTCGAGTTCCCACGTGGCGTCGAAGCCGCCATTGAAGAGGGAGAGTTCGCGCTGGTCGCGGGAGAGCGGCATGTTGATGGAGTCTTTGCTGGAAAGGGAGCGGTTGTAGCTCGCATCGGAGTGGACAATGGGGGCGAGATCCAGAATGGACTGGGTGCGGAGCGCGCGGGCTTCGAGGACGCGGGCGGTGGCGATGCGGAGGTCGTGGTTGGCGACGAGGACGGCGTCAACGAGGGCGTTGAGCTTGACGTCGTTGAAGCCGCGCCACCAGGTGATGGCGGTCTGGTTGGTGGAGACGTTCGGCTGGGTGGCGTTGCCGAAGGTGGCGTTGGTCTTGGTTTCGGGCTGCTGGTGGTTCGGCCCGACGGCGCAGCCGGTGAGTAGTGAGCCAGTCAGCAGGCCGACGATGAGCAGCGTCGCCACGCCATGCGATGGCGTGCCTCCGCCGGCGCGCTTCTTTTTCCGCTCAACGACCGCGCGGATGACGACGTAGAAGACGGGCGTGAGGAAGATGCCGAAGAAGGTGACGCCCAGCATTCCATAAAAGACCGCCGTGCCGATGGACGTGCGCATCTCCGCGCCAGCGCCGCGGGCGAGCATCATCGGCAGCACGCCGAACGCGAACGCCAGCGAGGTCATCAGGATTGGCCGCAAGCGGAGGCGCGAGGCTTCGAGCGCGGCCTCGACTCTGCCCTTGCCGCTGTCCTGGATTTGTTTGGCGAACTCGACGATGAGGATGGCGTTTTTGCACGCGAGGCCCATCAGCGCGACGAGGCCGATTTGAGTGAAGAGGTTGTTGTCGAAGCCGCGCGCCCAGGTGCCGAGGATGGCGAAGAGCAGGCACATGGGAACGATGAGGATGATGGCCAGCGGGAGCGACCAGCTTTCGTATTGCGCGGCGAGCACGAGGAAGACCATCAGCACGCAGAACGGGAAGATGAAGACGGCGGTGTTGCCCGCCATGATTTGCAGGAGGCTGATCTCGGTCCACTCGATGCGGAAGCCGGGCGGGAGGAGTTTTTCCGCGAGGCTGTTCATGACTTTGATGGCGTCGCCGGTGCTGACGCCGGGCGCGGGCGCGCCGGTGATCTCGGCGGCGTTATACATGTTGTAGCGGATGATGGAGACGGGTGCGACGACGTCGCGGGTGGTGACGACAGTGCCGAGCGGGACCATCTCGCCGGCGGCGTTGCGGGTCTTGAGGTTGGCGACGTCGGCGGCTTTGACGCGGAACGGCGCGTCCGCCTGTGCGGTGACGCGGTAGGGGCGGCCGAAGGCATTGAAATCGTTGACGTAGAGCGAGCCGAGGTAGATTTGGAGCGTGTCCCAGACGTTGTCGAGCGGGACGTGCATCATCTTGGCCTTGGCGCGGTCCACGTCGAGGAAAACCTGCGGGACATTGGCGCGGAAGGTGGAGATCGCGCCGGCGATGCGCTTGTCCTGGTTGGCTGCGCCCATGAGCTGGTAGGTGGCGGCTTGGAGCGCGGGGAAGCCGGCTTCATTGCGGTCCTGCACCTGGAGTTTGAAGCCACCGACCATGCCGAGGCCGTCCACCGGCGGCGGCCCGAAGACGCCGATGAAACCGTCCTGGATGCTCGCGAACTTCTTCTTCAAGTCCGCCACGATCTTCTCGCCGGTGGTGCCCTGCTTTACGCGCTTGGAGAACGGCTCCAGCGTGACGAAGAAGCTCGCTGTGTTAGGCTGTGTGCCGAGCGTGACGAACGAGAGGCCGACGATCTCGATGACGTGGCCGACGCCCGGCGTCTCACGCATGATCTGCGCCATGCGGTCGGCGACGACCTTGGTGCGCTGCACGGACGCGCCGTCGGGCAACTGGACGAAGGCGATGAGGTAGCCTTTGTCCTGCGGCGGCACAAAGCCGGTCGGCACGTGTTGGAAGCCGACCCATGTCAGCGCAATCAGGCCGGCGTAAAGGACGAGGCCGACGCTGCAATGCCGCAGCAAACGACCCAGCACCGCGATGTAGGCGTTGCGGCTGGCGTCGAAGATGCGGTTGAAGGCAGTGAAGACCATGCCGACCGTGTAGTGGATGAGTTTGCCGATGAAGTCCTTTTCCTCGTGATGCGGCTTCAGCAGCAACGCGGCGAGCGCCGGGCTGAGGGTGAGGGAGTTGAACGCCGAGATCAGCGTCGAGACGGCGATGGTCAGCGCGAACTGCCGGTAGAACTGGCCGGTGAGTCCGCTCAGGAACGCCGTCGGGATGAAGACCGCCGCCAGCACGAGGCCGATGGCGATGACCGCGCTGCTGACTTCGTCCATCGCCTTGTGCGTGGCATCTATTGGCGAGAGGCCGAGCGCGATGTTGCGCTCGACGTTCTCGACAACGACGATGGCGTCGTCCACGACGATGCCGATGGCGAGCACGAGGCCGAAGAGCGAGAGGTTGTTTAGCGAGAAGCCCATCATCGCCATCGCCGCGAACGTGCCGATGAGCGAGACCGGCACGGCGAGCACCGGGATGAGCGACGCGCGCCAGTTTTGCAGGAAGAGCACCACGACGAACACGACGAGAACGATCGCGCCCAGGAGCGTTTCGATGACGGCGTGGATGGACTCGCGGATGAAGGTCGTGGTGTCGAACTCCATCCGGTATTCCAGCCCCGGCGGAAAATCCTTTGCCATGTCGTCCATCGTCGCCGCGACGGCGTCGCGCGTCTCGATGGCGTTGGAACCGGGCAACTGGAAGATGGCAACGACGACCGACGGCTGGCCGTCGAGGTAATCGCGGAGGTTGTAGTCGTTCGCGCCGAGTTCGATGCGGGCGACGTCGCGGAGCCGCGTCACCTGTCCATCGGAGCCGGTTTTGAGGATGACCGCGCCAAACTCCTCCGGCGTGGAGAAGCGGCCCTTGGTCTGCGCGGTGATCTGGAAAAGGTTGTCGGAGGGCTGCGGCGGCTGGCCGAAAACGCCGGCCGCAACCTGCACGTTCTGCTCGCGGATGGCCTGGACGATCTCCGAGGCGGTGAGGTTGCGCGAGGAGGCTTTGTTTGGGTCAATCCAGACGCGCATGGAGTATTCGCTGACGCCGAAGATGCGCACGTCGCCGACGCCCGGCAGGCGCGCGAGGCGGTCCTTCACGTGCAGGAACGCGTAGTTGCCCATGTAGAGGTCGTCGTATTTGCCGTTGGGCGAGATGAGGTTGACCATCACCGTGATGCTGGGCGCGCGCTTCATGGTCGTGACGCCGAGGCGGCGGACCTCCTCCGGCAAGCGGGGCAGGGCGGTGGAGACGCGGTTTTGGACCTGCACCTGCGCCATGTTCAGGTCGGTGCCGGTCTGGAAGGTCACGCCGAGCCGCAACTGCCCGTCGCTGCCGCACGCGGACGACATATAGAGCATCCCCTCGACGCCGTTGATCTCCTGTTCCAGCGGCGTCGCGACGGTCGAGGCGACGGTTTCGGCGCTCGCGCCGGGATAGTTGGCCATGACGAACACCGTCGGCGGCGTCACTTCGGGATACTGGGAGATCGGCAGTTCCAAGACCGCCACCAACCCCAGCACCACTGTGATGATGGAGAGCACGGCGGCGAAGATCGGCCGGCGGATGAAGAAGTGGGAAAATTTCACAGGCGTAATGCGTAAAACGTAAGGAGTTGTTATCGCTGTGCGGCGGCTGGCGTGTTTCCGTTGGTCGGCGTGTCCACGATTTGGACCCTCGCGCCGGGGCGCGCCATCATCAGGCCGTTGACGATCACATGGTCTTGCGGCGTCAGGCCCTTCGTCACGATGCGCATCGCGCCGTGCTGGCGGTCCACTTCGACCGGCCGCGGCTCGACCACACCGTCCTTGTTGACGATCATCACGAGCTTCGTCCCCTGGTCGGAGCCGATCGCAACCGCAGGCACCGCGAGCGCCTGCACGGGCGGGCCGGCTGGCACGCGCACCGTGGCGAACATGCCCGAAACCATTGACCGGTCGGTGTTGGGAAACACGGCGCGCAGACGGATGGTGCCAGTCTTCTCGTTCACCTTGTTGTCGAAGAAGTCCACGCGGCCCTTGTGCGGATGGTTCTGCTCGTTCACCAGCGCCAGCTCGCACGCAAGAGAACCGCCTTTTTGTCCCAAACCGTTTCCGACGCTGCCGCTGCTCCTGTATTTCAGGAACGCGGCTTCGTCGGCGTCGAAGTTGCAATAGATCGGATCCATGGAAACGATCGTCGCCAACATGGTCGCCGCTCCGCCGCTGCCTTGGAGTTGGACCAGATTGCCGGCGGTAACATAGCGGCGTCCGATCTTGCCACTGATCGGAGCGGTGATGCGGGTGTAATCCAGATTGAGTTTGGCGGAAGCTTCGGCGGCGCGCGCTGCAGCGAGGGCGGCATCGGCCTCATGCGCGGCCTTGCTGCGACTGTCGTATTCTTCTTCAGAAATCGCCTTCGTGCTGCGCAGGCTTTCGGCGCGCTTGAGATCGTTCTTGGCGAGTTCCAAGTGCGTCTCGGCGCGCTGGCGCTCGGCGCAGGCGCGGTCCAGGTCGGCTTGGTAGGGACGCGGGTCAATCACGAAGAGCAAATCGCCGGCCTTCACCTCCGCGCCGTCCTGGAAGTGGATGGACTCGATCTGGCCGTGAACGCGCGGCCTGACCTCGACCATCTCCACCGCTTCGAGGTGGCCGGGATATTCGTCCCAGTTGGTGACGGTCATCGTCTGCGGATGGGTGACGGTGACTTTGGGTGGCGGAAGTTGCTGCGGCGCTTGCTGTGGCGAGCAGGCGGCTAGCGCGGCAACAATGAGCGTGGAGAAAAAAAGGAGTGAAGCTTTCATGGTGTCTTGGAAAGGGATTGAGCTACGCGTTGCGTCGTGTGGCTGGTCGGGCGGGGGAGCGGTCAGACTTGGAGACGGCCGGCGCGCGAAAACCTGCGGAAAACACGGCGATCATTTGGCTCAGTAAAGCGTCGGTGTCGCTGGGATGGCAGACGCCGCCGGTGATCTTCTCAATGCGCGAGGGGTTGCAGAGAACAAACACGAACGCGCCCCAGACGAACTCGAAGCGCCACAAGAGATCGGCCTTGGGCAGACGCGGCACGCTGCGCTGAAAGGCATCGAGGTAAACCGTGCGCACGTCGCGGTGCTGGCGGCGCAGCAGTTCCTGGACTTGCGGGTTCGGATCGGTGACAACGCGGCCGATCAAACACATGACCGTTTCGCCCTTGCCCGGGGTGGTGGCCATGCGCAACGGCGGCATCAGCATCGCTTCCAGAAGTTTCTCCAGCGGAATTGCCGCGCCTTTATATTTTGTCTCCAGCTCTCGCAGCATCTGGAAATGCTCCTCATGGATCGGTCCGAAACGGCGGCTGAAGACGGCCTCCATCAGGCCTTCTTTCGAGCCGAAGTGGTAATAGACGGTCGCGAGATTGGCTTTGGCCTCTTCGACAATGTGCCGGAGCGAAGCGCCATCGAAGCCGTAGTCCGCAAACGCTCTCTCAGCCGCGTCCAGGATGCTGGTCTGGCTGTCTTGAGTTTGAGTTGATGCTTTCATTTATTGAACGTTCGTTTAGAACGAACGTTCAATACAACAAAGAGTGCGTGGTGTCAAAAACCATTTTCAAACTGTTGAAGTGCAGTGCGCTTGTTCTTCGGCTGGGAGCGCGGGCATCCTGCCCGCTTTCGGCTTCTCATGTGTGGGGACCGCGACACGAAGAGAGTTTCCGCTTCCGCGGATGAAGCCGAAGGCTCTGGACTGCTGCGAGCATCGCAACTCTTGCGGCCGAGTTTGCCGCTTTGAACGCCCGGCAAGCGTCCCGAAAGCTGTAGTTCCTACAGCAGTCCAGGGCCTTCGGCTTCACCGGAGCCTGCGTCACTTTTGGTGGGCTTGCCCGGTTGCGCCTGCTACGCGAGGCGGGGGAGCAAGGCCGCCGTCTCAAATCCGCACCTACGCCAGCCCGTTCCATTTCCGCAGGGACCATTCGGTGATGATGAGGAGGCAGAAGACGGCGAACCACCACGGTGTGTCCCACAACTCCAACTCCAGCGACACCTTCTCGCGGCGTTCGAGGAACTTCAGTTCGTCCGGCAGGCGGCTGGCTTCGTTGAGGTGAAGGAACTTCCCGCCGGTGAGCGCGGCCATTTCCCTGAGCAGGGGTTCGTTCATTGCGACGGCCTGTGTTTCCTGAGATGGCAGGTCGCGCACGCCGAAGAGCGCGGTGGCCTGGCTGAGTTTCTGGGGCAGGGCGGGAACTTCGAGGCGCAACGCGTATTCGCCGCGTGGCAGGTCGCTGATGGCGCAACGGTAGAGGCCGCCGCTGCCGGCGACGTGTTCCATTCGGACGCGGCGGAGCGGCTTGTTGTCTTGGTAAACGACAGCGGTCACCTCGCTGTCGTTGAGTGGCGAGAAGTCCGCGCCCAGCACGCGCGCTTCGACTTTGACGGGGTCGCCTTCGCCGAACTCGTCGCGCGCGGTGCCGATCATGACGTGTTGGTCGCGCGCGCTGAACGGCGAGCGCGCGGCCCAGCGGATGATCTGGCCCCAGAAGCGGTGGAAGTTCTCGTCGGCGACCTTGAACCGCCAGCGCCAGGTGTTGTCGCTGCCAAGGAAGAGCACCTTGCCGATGCCGTAGTATTGCGTCACCAGCAACGGCGACACCGCGGTTGTGAGTAGCGCCGTCGCCGCGGGCTTGGTGCTGGCGGCAGGCCACTGCCAGTAGAACGGCGGCAGTTCCGTCCAGAGTTTCTCGTTGGCGACAGGATCGGGCACGAGGTGTGTGATCGGATGTTCGCGGCCGGCGGGCGAAAGCTGGAGGTGAAGTTCTTTGCCCTCGGACGCTTCGGTGGCTGGAACTATGGGCAGCAAATCGGCGAGACGTTGGTTGCGCCATGCGGCGGGCATCCCGCGGCGGCCGGCGATGGCGATGAGCGTGCCGCCGTTGTCGGCGACGAAACTCTCCAGTTGTTGCTCGGAGGCAGGCGTGAGCTGGTCGGGCGTGAGGTCGCCGAGGATGATGACGCTGTATTTGAACCACTCCTGCCGCGACGACGGCAGCGGCGGATGGTTCGGCTCGGCGAGCAGGATGGTGGTGAGTTCCACCGGCTTGTCGCGGAGCAGGTCGTTCTTGAGGTAGCGGAATTCCCAGCGCGGCTGGCTTTCGATCAACAGAATCCGAAGCTTGTCCTTGAGCACCTGCACGCGGAACACGCGCGCGTTGTTCTCGGCGTTCGCCTCGCCGGGCTGCGTCGGAACCTCGACGGTCAGCAACTGGCTGCCTTCGCCCTGCGGCCGGAAACTGATGATGGCGGTGTCGCACGATGGATCCGCGCCGGGCGTGACGTAGGATTCGCCGATGGCCTTGCCGTTTTGAAGAACGCGAACCGGCACGCGTTGGCCGCGGTAGCCACTCGACGCGACAGCCACTGTCGCCGAAACCTCGTCGCCGGAGAAGACAAGTCCGCTGGAGGCAACCTCGGTGACGGCGATGTCCTTGGGCGGCGTGGTCGGGCCAATGCCGATGGTAAAAAGCTTCGCCTGCCGCTCGGCGATCTTCGCAGCGGCTTCCAGCGGATTCGGGCCGCGGTTGTGGCCGCCGTCGGAGACCATCACGACTGCGCCGACGCGCTCCGTCGCCAGGTCCGTCAACGCAGTCACAGCGGGACGGCCGAGGTCAGTTGCGTCGCCATCAGGCCCGGCCCACGGTTCGCGCGTGTCGAACGCGGTGGCGCTCGCGGCGAAACGATAGGCGCGCAGTTGCGACGTGGTTTGCAGCTTGTTCAGCAGGACGGTGTCGAAGACTTTGCGGACCTGCTCAGCGCGCGTCGGGCCGCGCGGATCGTCTCGGATGGCCATGCTGCGCGACTGGTCCACCAGCAGCAACAGTGTGTCCTTCATGGTGCGGGTGATCTGTGTGCTTATCACCGGCGCGAGCAGCGTGAGAAAGAGCATTACGACCAGCGCGATGCGTAGCGTTGTCAGCAGCAGGCCGATGCGAGGTGAGACCTGTTTGCGCTCGCGGCGGTAAAGCCATGCGAGCAGCACGCCGACGCCGGAGAGCAGTGGCACGGTGAACCACCAAGGCCACGGATTGGCGAAGATGAGGGTGGCGATCATCGGTTCATCACCATCTTCGGCGCGGCCACTTCGCCGGGCGAGCGGCGCGCGCTCCAGAGTGAAGTCAGCAGGGTTTCGACCACGGCCAGGAGCAATGCCAGCGCAACCAACTCGCGCCAGAGTTGCATGCCGAACCGTTCATTGCTGATGCGCGAAGGCAATTCGCGCCAGTTCTCCGGGAAAGTTGCGCCGAGCCAGCGCGCGATGAGATCGCGTTGGGGGGGCGAGAGCGGCGAGAGGTCGGACTCGGTTGCGTCAAGATTGATGGCGAGGGCGCGGCCGCCGCTGGCGAAGACGCCCGGTTCGTCAGTTTTCACGTCGCGCGCGGGCGACGGCTCGCCGACAGCGAGGTTGCGCGATGCTTGCGTGGAGACTGCGAGTTCGTAGATCATCTCGTGCGCAAGTGGCACGAAGACGGGATGAATGGGCAGGTCGCTCCAGCTGTTGTCGAGCGGCAGCGCCGTCTGCAACACGCGGCCGTCGCCGAGGCGGCGGGCGACGAGCAGCGGGTCGCCGTTGGCGAACGTTGCCAGCGTGAACGTGCCTGCGCCGGGATTGAGACGCCACCACGATTGCACCTGCGCCTGGACCAGCTCGGCCAGTTCCGGTCGCCAAGTGGCGTTGGCGGCGACGCGGTTGGGCGCGTTCTGTTGCGCGCGGGAGACCGAGAGAAGTTTCGCCGGCAACAGGTAGCGGCCTTCCTGAAAGAGCGCGGCGTTGTAGTCGCTGGCTTCGGCGAGGCTGCCGGGCGCAACGAGCAGGCCGCGGCCGGAGGCGACGTAACGCTCCAGTTTCTCGGCGAGCACGTGATCCATGCGCGCGACGTTGGCGAGCACCAGCACGCGATAGGGCGCGAGGTCGGTTGCCGGCAGCGCGTGGGCGTCAATCACCGTCGGCTTGACCACGCTCTCGTCGCCGGGTTGTAGCGCGGCGGCGAGGAAGCCGCTGCCGCTGCGGAACGCGTTGGGTGAGGGCGAGCCGTCGGCGATGAGCACCGGCAAGGTTTCCAGCGCGTCGAGCGCGAGATAACGGCGGTTGTCTAGCGTCAATGCATCCGCGCCGATGTCGAGCGCGGCGCGGTGCGGGCCGGGTTCGGGGAACTGGATGTTGAACGTGACGGTCGCGGTCTCGCCGGGTTCGAGATGGGCGTCCTTCGTCGCCTTCTGGATGCCGTCGAGGCTGAGCGCGGCGGAGATGTCACGCGCAGCGGCACTGTAGTTGGCGATGCGGCCGGTGATGCGCGCGGTGCTGGAGGCGGCGACAATGCGGGGTTGCACGTTGAGGTCCACGATGGCGAGGTTGGGACGTTCGGCAGCGCCGACGGTGAGGACGCGGACGGTCGGCTTCGGCTGCCTCTTGGCGAACACAGCAGCCACGCGTTCCCAGTCGGCGGCGCGGTCGGTGCTCCAACCGTGCGAAGCGCCGTCAGTGATGATGTAAACCTCGTGGTTGGGATTCCGTAGCTTGGACAACCACGCGCCGGCTTCTTCCGCCGCGCGCAGCAGGTTGGCCGGGCGCGGCTGCGGCTGAAGCGTGACGACCAATTGCTTGGTTCGTTGCAGCTCGAAGCTTGGATCGGAGGAGAGTGGTCGCGAGGCGTCGCCTGCGACGATCACCGAGACGGTGTCGCCTTGGCGGAGCGTATCAATCAGACTGAGCGCGGTGCGGCGGATGCTCTCGAAGTCACTGGTTTCGCCGCCGCCGTAAGTGGTGCTGAACGAGTTGTCGAGCACCAGCACGAGATCGGTCCGCGAGTGGCCGAGGTAGGCGGTGAACGCAGTCTTCACCAGCGGCCGGGCCAGCGCCAGCGCGAGGAACGCGAGGATGCAGATGCGGATGAGCATCAAGAGCAGGTGTTGGAATCGGAGCCGGCGCTTGGCCTTTGCGAGCGACTGGCGCAGGAACATCATCGCCCCCCAAGGCACGATGCGGAACCGCTGTCGGTTCAGCAGATGCAGGATGATCGGCGCGGCGATCGCAGCCAGGCCGGCGAGCATCAGGGGGTTTAGGAAAGAAAGCGGAGACATTAACTATTTTTCAGGGCTGATTCGGAGAATTCGCCCGTCATCCTTTGAAATCTCGGCTATCACAACCCCACTAGCGTAGCCTTTTGGGAATGTTGCTTCGACAAGCCAAACACCATGTTTCAACTTGGCACGATATGGTCTCGCCCCAACAATTACGCCTTCACCGTAAATCGGTGCCCACACCGCCGCAGCAATCGCCATCGCCGTCTTTTCATTCGGCACGTATCCTTCTTTCGGCTTATAAGTGTGCTTAGTATTGTCAGCCGCATTAGCAACCACAATTTCTGACATCAGCAGCACCAACAACGCTATGGTCTTCATGGTCTTGGTTCCTATCTCAACTCCATCCGTCTCGCCAGATAGGCGGCCAGCGCGGCGTCGAATGGTTCGTGGGTCTTCATTGGCACGTAATCAATCTGGAACTGCCAGCAGAGGCGGCGGACGCGCTCGATGAAGGCGTTGACCTGCGCCAGATACTCGTCGCGCAACTGGCGCGGCTCGATCAGAAGCCGGGTGTCGGCGATTTCCATGTCCTCGAATTGCGTGAGCTGCGTGAACGGAAAACTCAGCTCATCCTCGTCGAGCAGGTGGAAGACGATGACCTCGTGTTTCTTGTGGCGGAAATGCTGGAGCGCGCTGGCGAGGCGCTCCGGGTCGTCGAACAAATCGCTGAGCACGATGATGAGACCGCGTTTGCGGAACCGCTCGGCGAGGTCGTGGAAGATGGCGCTGAGGTTGGTGTCGGCGCCGGGCTGCGTGCGGTCAAGTTCCTCGAAAATACCGCGGAGGTGAGCGGCCTTGGCGCGCGGCGGGATGTAGCGGCGCACGCGGCTGTCGAACGTGACGAGGCCGACGGCGTCGCGCTGCTGGAGCATCAGGTAACTGAGCGCGGCGGCGACGCAGCTCGCGTAGCGGAACTTGGTCGGGCGCGGCGGCTTGGAATCCGGCGCGTAGTTCATGGAGCCGCTGGCGTCCACGAGTAGGTAGGCGCGAAGGTTGGTTTCTTCCTCGTATTGCTTGATGTAGAAGCGGTCGGACTTGCCGAAGAGTTTCCAGTCAATGTCCTTGATGTTGTCGCCAATGACGTATTGGCGGTGCTCGGCGAACTCGACGCTGAAGCCCTTGTGCGGCGACTTGTGCAGGCCGGTGATGAAACCCTCAACGACGAGGCGGGCGATGACTTCGAGGCGGGAGAGTTTCGCGAGCGCCGCGGGGTCGAGTTTGGTTGGCAAGGCGGTAGCGGTCATGGTGCAAATCCGTTGACGCTCCAACAGAGATAGACAAAAGCAGTCTGGAGTGCTGGTAAGAAACTCAATAGACCCAAGATCAACAGCCACCATATTCGTCTGTCACCGTTAGAGAACGAATACAATACGCCAAACAGAAGGAGAAACAGCGCGGGACATACCCATTGCGCCGCCGCACAAACATGGGGCAAGAACGCACAAGCGGCTATCAGTAGCACACAAACCAAAAGTGGAAGCCAACGGAATCCCATGGCCGTTATTTGTTGCAACAACTGATTACACCGATTCGGTTGGCTTAATCGTCTCCAATAACTTCTTCACAATCGAGTCTGTCGTGACGCCCTGGCTTTCGGCGTTGAAGTTGGTGACGAGACGGTGTCGGAGGACGGGCAGCGCGCAGGCCTGGATGTCCTCCGTGGTCACGTAGAAACGGCCGGTGAGAATGGCGCGGGCCTTGCCGCCGAGCACCAGATACTGGCTGGCGCGCGGACCGGCGCCCCAGGCGATCCACTCTCGGACGAAATCGGGTGCGCCTTCGGCGTTGCCGCTGACGCGCGTGCTGCGGGCGATGTTCATCGCGTAGCGATAGACGTGATCGGCGACGGGCACGCGGCGGACGAGTTGCTGAATCTGGATGATGTCCGCGCCGCTGAGCGCGTGGCTGAGTTCGCTGGCGTAGCTGGAGGTGGTGCGCTTGAGGATATCGAGTTCTTCGGTTTCGGTCGGGTAATCAATCCGAATCTCAAACATGAACCGGTCGAGTTGCGCTTCGGGCAGGGGATAGGTGCCTTCCTGCTCGATCGGGTTTTGCGTGGCCATGACGAAGAACGGTTCCTCGAGCGTGTAAGTGCGGCCGCCGGCGGTGACTTTGTGTTCCTGCATCGCTTCGAGCAGCGCGGCCTGGGTCTTCGGCGGCGTGCGGTTGATTTCGTCGGCGAGGAGCATGTTGGCGAAGACGGGGCCGGGCAGGAACTGAAACTTGCGCCGGCCGGTTTCGGGGTCTTCCTGGATGATGTCGGTGCCGGTGATGTCGCTCGGCATGAGGTCGGGCGTGAACTGGATGCGCTTGAAGCTCAGCGAGAGGACGCGGCTGAGCGAGTTGATCAGCAACGTCTTGGCGAGGCCGGGCACGCCGACGAGCAGGCAGTGGCCGCGCGCGAACAGCGTGACCAGCAGTTCCTCGATCACATCGTCCTGGCCGACGATGACTTTGGCGAGTTCGGCGCGGATCTGGTTGTAGGCGTCCTTGAGGCGGGCGACGGCGGCAACGTCGTCGGGCGGAATCGTGGGGGTGGTTGGCTGGCTCATGATTTGGGTTTGGCGGTGGCTTGGATGGTGATGGTGACTTTGGTGCCGGGTTTGGGGCAGACCTTGTCGTTGACGTTGTAAATGTAATCGTTGGTGCCGTCGGCCATTCCGTTGTCCACGATGGCGTCGGGGTGGTGCATGGTGACGATGAGATCGCCGAGCACGTCGCCCATGTAGCGTCCATCAAGGAGCCGCGAGCCGACGAAGACCCAGTGATGTTCCTTCATCGGCTTCTTGGTCTGCTCGTCGAAAAGGAGTTCCTCGACGCGAACGTGCTTCTTGGCGTGAGTCTTTGGGTCTTCGTAGTCCACGTAAACCACGACCGGATCGCCGACGGGTGCTTTGCCGCTGCCGACGATGTCGGCGGGCTTGCCGGCATTGAGGCCGAGGGCCAGCAGCGCCAGCTGGAAATGGAACGGCCGCACCGGCGCGACGAGCAGCGACTCGTAACCTCGGCCGCGCGGCGAGGCGATGAGCACCTCGATGTTGCGCTCCCACGTCGCAATCACGCCGGGCATGACGATCTGGCGCTTGACCGGGTCGAGCGTCATGACGCCGATGCGGACCTTGCCGTCGGGCAGCTTCTCGATCTTCGGCTTCGGGGGATTCTTGCCGAGGTCAATGTCCTCGGTCTTGAGATAACTATCGAGTTCGGCGGGCATCGGCGGCGCATCGGCGGCCAGCGTGACGCCGGCTGCCAGACAGAGAGTGAGCAAAGTGTGTCGTGTCATAAGATTGAGT
>JAPLTX010000059.1:304147-314033 GCA_026397915.1 Verrucomicrobiota bacterium | reverse complement strand
GCAATCACCTCGCATCCATCGCTTCCCTCGCTCCGTGCGGTGTCTCATGCTCCCAGATTCTCAGCCATCTCTACAATCCCGTCGTCGAAATCATTCACACCAAAGTCTTCTGTGCCCCAGCCCCTTTAATCAGCGGTTCCTTAGCGGTTCAGCAAGCTCTTTGCCGCGATCAGCAACTTCTTCCATGTCGGCAGCGAGATTCTTCCTGAAAAAACATCGAACTCGTGATGCTCGATCTTTTTCAGCAGCCCGCGGTAAATTTCCATCAACGCCACCAACGTGGCACGACTGTCGGCATGGATCAGCGACAGCAGCGGGTGGGCCTTGTCGTAGTAGTCGTGCGCCCGATCGGACTCGAACTTCATCAAGTCCACGAACGCTGGCGGCGGCTGGCACTTCAGGATCTGTTCCTCCGTCACGCCAAAGCGGTTGAGGTCCTCGAGCGGCAGGTAAATCCGCCCCATCTGTGCGTCCTCACGCACGTCGCGGAGGATGTTGGTGAGCTGGAAGGCGATGCCGCACCATTCGGCGTATTGCTTTGCCTTCTCGTCGGTGAACCCGAACACGTGGATCACCGTCAGTCCCACGCACGACGCGACGCGGTAGCAGTAGCGGTAAAGCTCATCGAACGTCGCGTAGCGCGTCTTGTCCAGATCCATCTCCGCGCCGCTGATCAGGTCGGCAAAGTAATCCTTCGGAATTTGGTAGCGCCGCACCGTGTCGGCAAACGCCGGCAGCATCGCGCGCGCCGTTACCTCCAACGCCGAATGCGCTACCGCGGTCGCGGTCCCGCCCGCATAGGCCTCGTCGAGCACTGCCCGCCACCGGCGCAGGTTGACTCGCGCCACCTCGACGCTCGACGCGTGATCGCTCAGGTCGTCGCAGTAGCGGAAGAACGCGTAGATGGCGCACATCGCATCGCGCTTCTCCTTGGGCAGCGCGTAAAAGGAATAGTAAAAATTCTTCGCCTGCTTGGAGGCGACGTGCTGGCAGTGACGATACGAGTGTTCCAAGGAAGTCATCGGTAATTCCTGTGCTGCGGCAGATTACTTGGTCAACCGCCGGCTGGCAACACTGTGTTGCGACCGTGTTGCGACCGCCTGCCCATGACACGCCGGCCCATGTTGGCCCATGAAGCTTGCCCGACTGCACGGACTTTGCTAACCTGTCGGCCATGAGCATGCTGATTGTTCATGTCCACGTCCACGTGAAACCCGAGTGCGTCGAAGTCTTCAAGCAAGTCTCGCTGGAAAACGCCCGCAACAGCGTCCAAGAACCGGGCATCGCGCGATTCGATGTCTGCCAGCAAGCTGACGACCCGACGCGATTCATTTTGGTGGAAGTTTATCGCACGCCGGACGCGCCGACCAGACACAAGGAAACCTCTCACTACGCCGCATGGCGCGACGCGGTGGCGCCGATGATGGCCGAGCCGCGCACGAGCGTGAAGTTCGCCAATGTTTTTCCGCCCGATGCCGGCTGGTGACCTGCCATGAACTTTGAATTCGCCACCGCTACCCGCATCATTTTCGGCCCCGGCACGCTGCGCGAGGTTGGGCCAATCGCGAAAGCGTTCGGCCAGCGCGCGCTGGTCGTGACCGGGCGAACAGCGCAGCGCGCCAAGCCTTTGCTCTCAGCGTTGCGCGCGGCGGGCGTCAAATGCGCCACGTTTTCCATTGCCGGTGAGCCGACGACGGTCTCAGTGCGCGAGGGCACTCAGCGCGCCCGCGACGAACGTTGCGACACGGTCATCGGTTTCGGCGGCGGCAGCGCGCTCGACGCGGCCAAGGCCATTGCCGCGCTGCTTACCAACGGCGGCGATCTGCTGGACTATCTCGAAGTCATTGGGCGCGGCAAACCGATCGCCGTGCCGTCCGCGCCGTGCATCACCATCCCGACGACGGCCGGCAGCGGCGCGGAAGTCACGCGCAACGCCGTCATCGGCTCACCGCGACACCGCGTCAAGGTCAGCCTCCGCAGCCCATTCATTCTGCCGCGCGTCGCCATCGTGGACCCGACCCTCACGCACCGTCTGCCGCGCCAGGCCACCGCCAACTCCGGCCTCGACGCGTTGAGCCAGCTCATCGAGCCATTCGTATCGGCGAAAGCCAACCCGATGACCGACGCGTTTTGCCGCGCGGGCATGCGGCTGGTGGCGCAATCGCTGCGCCGCGCCTGTGAGCACGGCGACGACGCGGCAGCGCGCGAAGACATGTCGCTGGCCAGCCTGCTCGGCGGGCTGGCGTTGGCGAACGCCGGTCTCGGCGCAGTGCACGGTTTTGCGGCGCCGCTCGGCGGCATGTTCACGGCACCGCACGGTGCGGTTTGTGCGAGGTTGCTGCCGCGCGTGATGGAGGTGAACATTTGTGCGTTGCGTGGACGCCGGCCCGGCAGCGAGACGCTGCGTCGCTACGACGAAGTGGCACAGCTTCTCACTGGCAGTCCGCGCGCGACGGCAGACGACGGCGTGGCGTGGGTGAGCGAGTTGTGCGAGGCGTTGGGGATCGAACCGCTGCGCTCCTACGGCGTCAAATCGGGCCATTTTACGGCGTTGGTTGAAAAAGCCGCCGCCGCTAGCAGCATGAAAGGCAACCCCATCCCGCTCAGTCAGTCCGAACTGCGCGAAATCCTGGCGCTCTCTTTCTGAGCCGGAATTGTTCTTGTTGACCGTATGTGGCGTTTTCAGTAAGGTGCGCGAACGGTTAAAAACCTTCCGTTGAATCAGATGGTGTAAGGAATCTCGACGGGCGAGGAAATGGAGATCGCGATGAGAATCTATTTGAAATCGTTGCAATGGTTGGCGCCAGCGATCATGGCGCTGCTGGTATCAGGCGCAAGCGGAGCGTTCGCGCAAGCGCGGCCTACCGCCGGTCCGAAAGCGGACTTCCAGATCAAGCGGATTGAAGTTCGCAGTTACAATCCGCGAAGCGGTGGCGGTGAGAGCGGCCGCGGCGGCAACGAGGCGGGGCGAGTGCCGTGGAAGTTGTTCGAGTGCGAATTTGACAGCCAGCCGGAGTGGGCGGATGACGTTGAGGTCAAATGGTATGTGCTGATGGGCGGCAGACAGCAGACGCTGGCCACTGGCAGCGACACCTATATCTATGTGAAGAAAGGCCGCCGGCACGTGGCGGCAATGTTCATGCATCCCTTGGTGATGGAAAAGTGGATGGGCACCACTGTTCAAACCGCGATGGACGTGGGTGTGGAAATATGGGTTCAGGGCCGGTTGTGTAGCTTCGACGACACCAAGCATACTCGTCAGCAGTGGTGGCAGCGGTTTACACCGCAACCGGGGCTGTTGATGCGCATTGACGAGTCGCCTTTCGCGCCGACGCTCTACGCCGACTACGCGTGGTCGAAGTTCACGACCAGTAAAAAACAGTAACCGTTGCGGCAACCGGCAACGGCACGATCAGGCCGGCCGGTTATCGCCTCAAAATTAGTCAGTCAATTCAAATCGCCTTGAAAGCAAATCGAGTTCTAGGACTGGACATCGGCGCGGCGTCCGTCAAACTGGTGGAGCTGGAGCGTGAGAAGTCCGGCGGCGTGCGGCTGCTCAAATACGGCGTCACGGATTTGCCTGGGGATTCCGGCCAGGAAGCCGACCGCAGCGGAGTTATCACCGCCACTCTCAGACAGATGTTGCGCGAGCACGGCGTGCGCAAGAGTCGCGCGGTCATTTCGGTGGCGGGCCAGTCGGTGTTCACGCGTTTCGTGAAACTGCCCGCGGCGACGCCTGAGAACATCGAGCGCATGGTCGGCTTCGAGGCGCAGCAGAACGTCCCGTTCCCGATGTCCGAGGTGGTGTGGGGTTATCAACTCATCGGCGGCGCGTCGGAGAAGGGTGAATACGAGGTGGTGTTGGTCGCCATCAAGAGCGACATCATCGAGTCGCTGGCCAAGGCGGTGGACGGCGCCGGCCTGCATGTGGAGCTGGTGGATGTCAGCTCGCTGGCCCTCTACAACGCCGTCCGCTACAATTACGAAGTCGAAGAGGGCTGCACTTTGGTGGCGGACATCGGCGCCAAGACGACCAACCTGATCTTCATCGAGAAGGAGAAGATTTTCACGCGCGCCGTGCCGATCGGCGGCAACACGATCACGCAGGAGATCGTGCGCGAGTTTGAAGACAAGAAAATCACCTTTGCGCAGGCCGAGGAATTGAAACGCAAGAAAGGCTTCGTCGGGCTGGGCGGCGCCTACGAAGAACCCGAAGACCAGTTGACGGCGCGACTCTGCAAGGTCATCCGCAACGTCATGACCCGCATCCACGCTGACGTGACGCGCTCGGTGATTTTTTACCGCACGCAGCAAGGCGGCCAGCAGCCGACCAAATTGTTGTTGACGGGCGGCTCGGTCGCGCTGCCTTACACGGACCATTTCTTCAACGAGAAGCTCCAGATCCCCGTCGAGTTTTTCAACCCGTTCCGCAACGTCGCGCTCGCGCCGAACATTGACCGCGACAAACTGGCGGCGGAGGCCTGCGGCTACGGCGGCGCGGTCGGGTTGGGATTGCGGTTGGCTGCGGGCGAGTGTCCCATCGAAGTGAACCTGTTGCCGCCTTACGTCATCGAGCGGCGCGAGTTCAACAAGAAGAAAATCTACTTTACCGGCTGCGCAGTCGGTCTGGCGCTGGTCGGCGCCAGTTGGGGCTACTACTTCAACCAGCGCGCGGAGGTCGAACAGAAGCTCTTGGACAACGAAACGGAGCCTGGAATCCGCGCGTTGCGCCAGCTTGAAAGCCAGATCACTCGCCAGCAGAGAAACGTGGAACGCTACGGCCAGATCAAAGACCAGATCAAGAAACTGGCCGAAGCGCGCGTTCGTTGGCATCAGATTCTCGATGACCTCACACTGCGGCTGCCTGCGGACACTTGGATCATCCAGCTTCAGCCGGCGGCCAAAGGCGTGCCCATTGGAGGAATTACGGGCGGGATGGAAATGGCGCCGCCGCCAGCCGAGATCATGCCGCCAGGCGGCCAGCCCGATGCGCAGAAGCCGGGCACGCGCAAAGAACCACAGATTACCGAGTTGATCATTGTTGCCGGCAGCATCAACAAGCCGAACGAGCCGGAGCGGCTGCAAAAACCGACCGAGTTTCTGGCCAAGCTGCGCGAGAGTTCCCACTTTGACGAGAAGACCACGAATATCACCAAGGGCCCCACACCCAAGGAAGGTGACATGGATTTCACCTTCAGCATCACGGCGCAACTGAAGGTGCCGATTGCGTTATGAAAAACCTGCTCTCCTGGCTCAAAGACAACATCGGTTTGACCGTGGGCGCGATCATCAGCCTCGGCGTGCTGGGCTGTATCTATTACTTTGAAGTCTACACGAACTACGCCAAGGAAGAGGAAGTGGCCGCCAAGCTGGAGCAAAAGCGTGGCGAATTGGATTCGTTGCTGCGCCGGAAACCCTTCCCGCACGCCGAGAACGTGGTCATCCTTTCGAACACCGTTGTCGCGCTTTCCGGCGCTGACCCCAACCTTAGCGTGGCCCGGTGGCTGACCAACCTGGCCAGCGTCAATCCCCCGCTGCGAAACATCCGGCCCTCCGCGTTCAATCCGATGCTGGTGCAGCAGAAGAACAAGTTGATGGCGGGGGCCAAGAAATACGGCGTCACGGTGCCGCAGGAGTTCGGTTTCGGCTTCGGTCGCTACGTTACCCACGGCACGCCGCCTGCCAACGACACCAACGAGATCAACACATTGCTGACGCAGTGGAACACAGTCGAGACGCTCGCGGACATCCTCTTCACCAATCGCATTGTCTCGATTGCAGCAATCCGTCGCGCGCCGGTCGGCGCGGAGATTCCGAAGGATCCCGGTGTGGCGGGCATGGCGATGCCGACGGTGCGAGCGGGCAGTGACGAGTTTTTCGGCACGGCCATGCGAGATGACCCCAGCGAAATCGCGCGCGCGCTGCCCTTCGAACTGGAGTTCACCTGCGACACGCAAGGTTTGCGCGGCATTCTGAGCGCGCTGGAATCGTCAGCGCGGTTCTTCATTGTTCGCTCGATAGCAGTCCTTAACACGCGCGCCAACGAGATGCTGGCCGGCGGCCGATCCGAAGCGATGGGCAGGACGCCAACGGCGGCCGATGCCTCGGCGGAACCGCCGCCCGCCCCTGAAGCGCCAGTTCCCGGAGCGCCCGGCGGGCGTCCGGCGTCGTCGCGGGGCGAGGCCAGCAAGCTTGCAGAGCCGGTCACGGTTTTCGGTCTGGAAAAAATCCAAGTAAAAATGCGCGTGGACCTGGTGGAGTTTCGAGAGCCGTCGTCATCGGGCGCCAATCCGCCGGGCGGCAAGTAAGGCGCGGGCCCACAGGCTGGAGTGTCATGGAGTTTTTGAAGAAACATTACGAGAAGATTGCGTTGGCGGTTGTCTCACTGATGATGATCGCCACCGCGCTGACGTTGGTGGGCCGGCTGGGTTTTGACGGGTCGGAGCCTCCCGACATAAAAACAAACCGTTCGGCCGCCAAGCCGCTGGACACCAACGAACTGATGCAGATCGCGACGCTGCTGAAAAATCCGCCGTCGTGGCGGACCAACGACGGCCCGCGGCCGTTCATTCCCGAACCGTGGAACTGGAACGGCAAGGAACTGTTTCCGAACAACGAGCCGCCGCCGACGCCTGTGGTCGCTGGTGACCCGGCCGACGAACTCCAATGGTGGATGGCTTCCCGCACCTTCCCGATGAAGTTCATGTCCGTCGCCACCGGGGTCGGCACGAACAAAGTGTTCGCGATTAACCCCGGCGCGGGGGGCACCCGGTTCGTCAGGATCGGCGATCCTCCCATCAGGCAGCTCATCTACGGCACAATGGAGGAGTTCACGGTGCTCCGCTACGAAGAGAAGAAGGTGGAGTGGTTCAATCCTGCCATAGGCGCCAAGACAGTGACGGATGTTTCGGTGCTCACGTTGCAGCGGAAGTCCGCCGGTGTCACCAAGGAGATCCCATTGGCCATCGGCAAGCAGGTCTTGGAGAGCGAGCCTGTGGCCCGTTACCACTCCAGCGTTACCGGCGAGCAGAGCAACGAGTTGAAGAAAGGCTCGAAATTCAACTACAAAGGAAAAACATATGAACTCGTTCGCCTTGACATCAATCCACCTCAACTGATATTCAAAGACGTTCAAACTCAGAAGGAATACAGGAGACGCCCCCGAGTTGTTCAGAGGTTTTGAGCGTTTCTGGAAGATGTCTGGACGAACAAGTCGAGATGGCTGAGCTGTGGCTCGGCCCTGATTGTGGGCGCGAAATGCGCTGTGAGCCTGAAAGGAAGCATGAAGAAAGCCGACCAATTTTTACCCGCACTGTTGTGTGGCAGCTTGGCCTTGGGGCTGTGGGCCGCGCCCTTGCGCGCTCAGACGGAGAATCCGCTGGCCAGCGTCGGCGCCGCGGCTTTGGCCACGCCCGAAGAGCTTAGCGAGCAGGAGATCATCCGCCGCAAGGAACAGCTCATTCGCGGCCAGAAGGCGTTTGCCGATGCCGAGGCCGCCATGAAGGCCGGCAAGTTCGATGAGGCGGCCGAGGCTTATACGCAAGCCATTCGCACACTGCCCAAAGGTCCTGTGGCCGCCAAGGAAATGGCCGCCGCCAAGGCCGGCGTGATTGCCGCTTACGTCAACAAGGGCAAGGCTTCCATTCGGACAAAGAACTACGAGGAAGCGCGCAAGGCGGCGGACGAAGTGCTGAAGCTCGATCCCGCCAACGCTGCGGCCAAGAACATCATCAAGACCGCTGAACAACGCGCCGCCACATCGCCTGAGGGGCCAAAGCCCAAGACCGCTGGTGCCGCGGCCGACCTTGACACTGTGCCACGAACCATTCCCTCGGTGGACGAGGCGCCAGAGTTCCGGAAGGCGCAGAATCAGACGACCCAGCTTCTGCGTGACGCGCGGCTGGCTTTCCAGAGCAACCAACTCGACTTGGCGGCAGAGAAGGTCAATGCGGCAATGGCGCTGGATCGCTACAACGAAGAAGCCCGCGTTTTGTTGCGGCAGATCAACGAACAGCGCTACCACACCGCCCAGGTGGATATGACTCGCGTGCGCACGCAATACGCCGCTGAAACTCTCGAGGCATGGGCGCCACCGGTGAGAGCGCCGCGCACGTCGCCCAGACAGTCCCAAGCGCCGACCACGGTTATCTCGAAAGAGAAAGAGATGCTCGACCGCAAGCTCGACACGATTCGTCTCCCGAAGATTGAGTTCAGAGAGGCGAACATTGTTGACGTTGTCAATTTCCTGGCTGACCAGAGTCGTATAATTGATAAGCAACAAGGCGGCAGTGGTGTGAACATCGTCTTCGGTGGTGGCTTGGGAGGTGGTGGATCTGCTGCTGCGCCTGAAGCGGCGCCTGCAGTTGCCGCGCCCCTTCCCGCCCCTGGTCCCGCGGCCGCGCCGGTGCCGGGCGCTGTGCCGGGAGCGCCGGGAGCGGCGCCGGTGCCGGGAGCTGAGCCTGTTCCTGCGCCCCTGCCGGCCGCAATGCCGGCGGCACCCTTGCCTGCTGCGCCAGCCGCTGCGCCCGTTGGCGGCACGCCTGCGATCACTCTGAACCTGCTGGATGTGCCGTTGCGCGATGCGTTGCGTTACGTGACCGATATTGCCGGCCTGAAGTTTATTGTGGACAAGTATGCTGTCCTCATTGTGCCGCCTACCTACGTCCAGCAGGGTGCCTTGCAGACACGCGATTTTCAGGTGCCGCCTGGCATCTTTACCACTGTCATGACGGGCAACGCGCCGGGCGGGGCCCCCGCAGGTGGTGCTCCAGGCGGCGCGGCCCCTGCCGCTCCAATGCCCGCCGCCACACCGACGGCTGGTGGTGGCACGGGTGTGTCGAGCGAAGACATCAAGAAATTCTTCACGGATGCCGGCGTGAAATTTGATACGGGAGCCTCGGTGACTTATCAACAGGCGACCAGCCGGCTCTTCGTGACGAACACGCCGGATAACCTGGATACCATCGAAAGCATTCTGAACACCTTGCGGCGCGCCGGTGGCATTCAGGTGACCATTGAGGCGAAGTTCATCGAGATCCAACAGACTGATTTGCGCGAACTGGGCTTCGACTGGATCATGGGAGATTGGGGTTTTGGCAGCATTCACGGATCAGAGTCGAGCGTGAACCCAGCGTTCAGCATGGGAGGCGGCACGGCCAACAGTTCCTTTGGCCCCACCTTCCCGGTTTATACAAGCGACCAGACTCCGGCAGCCACCGCCACGGAAAAAATCACCCAAGGGAATCGGTTCGCATCCCAAGCGGGTGTGTTGTCAGGCAATAAATTGGACTCGCTGTTAGCCGGTGGCACAGTCAACGCCACGGGTGTCCAAGACGCCGTGGCGCGAATGACTGGTTTGCTGACCAATCCCCAGTTCCAAGTCATTCTGCGTGCTCTGTCTCAGCGCAAGAATGTTGATCTGCTCTGTGCGCCGAAAGTGACCACGATCAGCGGCCAGCAGGCCAAGATCGAGGTCGTGCGGGAGTTCATCTACCCGACCGAGTTTGAACCGCCCCGCGTGGCTACTGCATCCGGCGGCAGCGGGGCAGCGAGTAACGCGCCCATGATTTCACCTCCGACTCCTGGCGGTTTCCAGACACGCAATCTCGGTGTGACACTGAACGTGACCCCGCAGATTGGTGAAACCGGTTTGATTAACTTGACGTTGATCCCTGAAGTCAGTGATTTCGACGGCTTTGTTGATTACGGCAGCCGGACCATTGCGGGCAATACGCAATCCGCAAATACGTTTGCCTTGGACTTCCCATTCCCCCAGCCGATCTTCTCCACGCGGCGTGTCACCACCAGCGTCATGGTTTTCGACGGCTCGACGGTCGTGCTCGGCGGCTTGATGCGGGAAGACGCCACCAAGATTACGGACAAGGTG
>JAPLTX010000059.1:0-304128 GCA_026397915.1 Verrucomicrobiota bacterium | reverse complement strand
TGTTCAGAAATGAACTTGAGAATACCATCAAGAAGAACCTGATGGTGTTTGTCACCGCCCGGTTGATTGATCCTTACGGCGACCCGATGCCGAAAGTGGGCGGATCGTCTGTGGAAACCGCGCCTGTTGCGGTCGCCCCACGACCCTGAGTGTTTGCATTCAGTTTGATCCGGAAGCATATCGGCGTTGCCGGCTGCCACTGCTGGTGCTACGCGCATGGCTGACAAAACCTTGCTCATCGTTGACGGCCATAGCTACGCTTACCGCGCGTTCTTTGCCATTCCCAAGTTGACCAACGCGCGTGGCGAACCGACCAACGCTGTTTTCGGCTTCCTGAAAATGCTGCGCAAGATGGCCGACGACTTCCAGCCGACCCACTGGACCATTGCATGGGACGCCGGCCTGCCGGAGGAACGGCTGAAAGTGCTGGAAACTTACAAAGCCCAGCGCAAGCCGATGCCCGACGACTTGCGCGTCCAGTTGCCCGCCATTCGCGACGTGCTTGAGGCTATGCGCGTCGTGTCGCTGGAACAGCAGGGCTGCGAGGCGGACGATGTCATTGCCTCCGTGTGCAGGCAGGCGGGCGACGCGCGCGTGCTGATCGCCACCGCCGACAAGGATTTGATGCAGTTGGTCAACGACCGAGTCGCCGGCGTGCGGTTGCTGCCCAAGGGCAACGTGCTCGTGGACCGCGACGGCGTGCGCGAACGTTACGGCGTGCCGCCAGAGCAAATGTTGGACCTGCTCTGCCTGACCGGCGACAGTTCTGACAACATTCCCGGTGTGCCGGGCGTCGGTGAGAAAACCGCGCGGCAGTTGCTGGCGCAGTTCGGCGGCGCGGAAGCGGTTCTGGCGCGCAGCGGCGAAATCACCAACGCGAAGCTGCGCGTGGCGATCGAGCAGTGTGGCGAGCGAATCCGGCAGAATCGCGTGTTGATGACGTTGAACGCAACACTGCCGGTGCTGGTCGAATGGGACCGGTTGCGCCGCGTCGAACCGGATCGTGAGCGGCTGGCGATATTGTTCGAGCGGTTTGGATTCAAGTCGCTGTTTGAAGAAACGCGGCGGCAAGCACAGCAGTCGCCGCAAGGACAGTTGCCGTTGGGTTGACGGCGGCTTGACATCGTCGGACGGTGCGCTAAAGTTCAGCACCCTTCAGGAATGGCTTGCCTTCCGAAGTTGCAACGCCAGCGCGTTCGGCAGTGAAACTAATCCCCTTTTTGAGTGCCATCGAGCGATGCCACTCGCTAGGTGGCCGATGGACAAGTTGATTCAAGTGGGTTTGACAGGCGGCATCGCCTCCGGCAAGACAACGGCAGCGGCAACGCTGGCGGCGCTGGGCGCGCATGTCATAGACACGGATGAGTTGGCGCGCCGCGCGCTCGATCCGGGCGAGCCTGCGTTCGAGGCGACAGTGCGCGTTTTTGGCCGGGAGATTTTGAAGGCCGACGGCGCGATAGACCGCGAGCGGCTCGGCAATATCGTGTTTGCCGACTCGCGGCAGCGGCAGCGGTTGAACGACATCGTTCATCCGGAGGTTCGCGCGGCGTGGCAGGGCGAACTGATCGAGTTGAAGCGTGCCGGCTGGCGCGGCGTGGTGGTGGTGGTGATTCCGTTGCTTTACGAAGTGGCCGTGCAAGATTGGTTCGACGCGGTGATCGCAGTCGGATGCGCCGAGACTACGCAGCGGCGGCGGTTGCACGAGCGCGGCCTCAACGAAGCGCAGGCCGACGCGCGGATTCGCGCCCAGTTGCCGATGCCGGTGAAAGTGGAGCGCGCGGATTTTGTGGCATGGAACGAATGCTCGCAGGCGGTGCTGGAACAGCAAATGACTAGGATTTGGAAACGATTGGAATCCTTGGCACCAGCGGGCGGCAACATTTCAAATTGAGAGGAAACAATTATGGCTAGAACATCAAAAAAAGCGGCGGCCGCTGGTGAAACGATCGCCTCCGAAGAGAGGGCTATCAGAAAGAGTTCGCCCGAAGTGCATGCCAGTGTCTCGGCTGCCAGCGAAGAGCGCGTTCGCAAGGTAATCGCCGATGGTGGCAACATCTACCTCTCCGACCTGCAGAAGATCGTCGTGCCGCAACTCAACAAGCTGGCGCGCGAACTGAACATCGAGGGCGTCGGTGTCCTCAAGAAACACGAGGTTATCTTCAAGATTCTCGAAGCGACCGCCGTCAAGTCCAACGTCATCATGATTGGCGAAGGCGTGCTCGAAATCCTGCCCGACGGCTTTGGTTTCCTGCGATCGCCGAGCTACAACTACCTGCCTTGTCCCGAAGACATCTACGTCTCGCCGTCACAAATCCGCCGTTTCGATCTCGCTAATGGCGATTTGATCTCCGGCCAGATCCGCCCGCCGAAAGACAAAGAGAAGTTCTTTGCGCTGCTGAAACTCGAAGGCGTCTTCGGTGAAGACCCGGAGAAGGCCAAGGACAAGGTCCTCTTCGACAACCTTACGCCGCTGTTCCCTACTCGGCGCATCCAGCTCGAAATCACCAGCAAACCGGACGAAATTGCGATGCGGGCAATGGACATGTTGGTGCCCATTGGCATGGGACAACGTGGCCTGATCGTCGCCCCGCCGCGCACCGGCAAGACTATCCTGCTCCAGAAACTTGCCAACTCCATTGCCACCAACCATCCTGACATTTTCCTCATTGTCCTGCTCATTGACGAGCGCCCGGAGGAGGTCACCGACATGGAGCGCACCGTCAAGGGCGAGGTTGTCAGTTCCTGCTTCGACGAGCCGCCCGAGCGCCACGCGCAGGTCGCCGAGATGGTCATCGAGAAAGCTAAGCGCCTCGTTGAGCACAAGAGGGACGTGGTTATCTTGCTCGACTCCATCACGCGTCTTGCGCGCGCCTACAACACGCTCCAGCCGCATTCCGGCAAGATTCTCTCCGGCGGCGTGGACGCCAACGCGCTCCACAAACCGAAGCGATTCTTCGGCGCCGCGCGCAACATCGAGGAAGGCGGCTCTCTGACGATCATCGCCACCGCGTTGATTGACACCGGCTCACGCATGGACGAGGTCATCTTCGAGGAGTTCAAGGGCACCGGCAACATGGAACTGTGCCTCGACCGCCACCTTGTGGACAAGCGCGTCTTCCCGGCCATCAATATCGAGAAGAGCGGCACGCGCAAGGAGGAGTTGCTCTATCATCCCGACGAGATGAGCCGTATCTACATCCTGCGCCGCGCTCTTTCCGGTGTGCCGCCGGTGGAAGCGATGGAACTTGTCCTCGAACGTCTCAAGAAGACCAAGAGCAACGCCGAGTTTTTGCTGACGATGCACACCTGAGCCGGCACGGCGGAACCAGGCATTACTCTTTCCGTTGGTTGCCGTCCTTCGAGCGGTCAAGATCAGGCAAGCGGATTACTCTTGTTGTTTGCCTTATTGTCTTCAGCAACAGGACTCCGATCGCTACTCCCAATGTCATAAGCCCCATCGTGTTCCAGTTGCTTCGAGGCGCGTCGGCTATATTGGGCTTCGCTTTGAGTGCTTGCGCGTAATGAGCGATGGCCTTCTGATCGAGTTTCTTGTCAGCCAGTGCGCAAAAAACGTTCTCCCAAGTGATGTTGTATTGTGGATAGATCTTCACCGCCTCGATGTAGTGTTTCATCGCTGCGTCATAACAGCCATGACTGTAGAGGTGAGAGCCGAGATTGTTGTGGGCGAGAAAGTTGTTCTTCGTCGCTTGGAGCGCGTGAGAGAATAACGTGTCACTGTTCTGCCAGCATCGGAGTTGGTCATTTGCGCGCCATGTGCACAAGCATAGCGACAGCATCGCGAACGCGGTGGCCGGGTGTTTCCACTTGTTCCATCGCGACGAGACTTCGCCCGCTGCCCAAGCCATCATCACAAAAATCCCGATCAGAGAGACGTAGGTGTAGCGATCAGCGATCGAGTAAAACCCCATTCGCACCAGACCGAGAACAGGCACCAGCGTGCCGAGAAACCAGAACCAGCCCATCGCCAGATAAGGCCGCCGTCGCGCCTGCTGGATGACGAAGCCGGTTACCACAGTCAAAAACGCGGCGGCCAGTATCGTTTCCCAAGCCGGCCAGTTGCTTGGATGTGGATACGGAATGGCAAGATCAAAAGGCCAGATTGTCTTGCCCAGATAACGCGGGTAGGAGATCAGCGCGTTGCTGATGCGCTGGCCCGCCGAGAAATCGCCCGCTGGCGCCCCACAGAACGTCACCACGCTGCAAATACCGGCCAGAAAGAGAAACGGTATCTTCTCCAGAATCAGCCACCGCCAGCGTTCTAAAGTCCAGGTCTTCTGCTCCTCCACCGCCTGCTTCCACCGTTCCAGTGGCCAGTAGTCCAGCAACAACAGCACAAAAGGCAGCGTCACCGCAATTGGCTTGGTCATCAGGCCGCAGGCGAAAAACAACAGTGCCAGCGTGTAACTGCTTCCCGCTCGAGTCTTCAAACCTTCGACTTTGAATCGCGCATACCGCGCGTAAGCCCAGAGCGTCAGCAGCCAGAAGAACGTGCTCAGCACGCCCTTTCGTTCCGACACCCACGCCGCCGATTCAACGTGGAGCGGATGCAGTGCGAACAGCGCGGCGACGAACGCGCTTCGCCATAGGCTGCCTGTCATGAAACGCAGCAGAAGAAACAGAAGCACTGTGTTGGAGGCATGAAGCAAGAGGTTGGTCAGGTGATGTCCCCATGCGTTGTTTTGGTAAATCTGCCAGTCCGCCATGTGCGAAAGCCATGTCAATGGCATCCAGAGGTTCTCGTAGTTGGCGGTGAACGCCCATCGGACGCTTTCTGCTGTCAGACCTTTTTGCACGTCGCTGTTCTTCGTGACGTAATCGGGATCATCGTAATTGACGAAGTCGCACTGCGTTGCCCGCCAGAAAATCGCAAGCGTCACTGCCGCCAAGCACAGCGCCATCCACCAAGCGCCGCCGCGGCTGTTTGCGGACACGGTTTCGGTTATGTCGGGACTCTTCACAAATTGCAATGCGCGGCCATTTATGGCCGGTCCCCGTCCGCATTTCCAGCGCGATCATGAGCCGCTCTTGTCAAACACCGAATGGATCGAGGCGCGCAAAATGTGGGTGGTTTTTGTCCTGTTGCGGCCTTGACAGGCGGCGGCATTTCACTAGACTCGCCATTTCTTTGACGGCGGAGATTCGCCGTCTAAGGTTAAAAACCCAAGAATCAGGACTAATTATCATGGCTAAAACGAGAGTTTCAAAGGCCGCCAAAGGTGGCAAGGCCCCCAAATACGTTTACTTCTTCGGCGACGGCAAGGCCGACGGCGACGGCAAGATGCGCGCGCTGCTCGGCGGCAAAGGCGCCAATCTCGCGGAAATGATGCGCATCGGCCTGCCGGTGCCTCCGGGATTCACCATCACCACCGAGGTCTGCACCTACTACTACGACAACAAGCGGGTTTACCCGAAGGTTCTCAAGGATCAGGTCAACGCTGCCATCGTCAAACTCGAAACGCTCCTCGGCAAGAAGTTCGGCGACAAGGAGAACCCGCTGCTGGTCAGCGTCCGCTCCGGCGCGCGCGACTCGATGCCGGGCATGATGGACACGATCCTTAACCTTGGCCTCAACGACGAAACCGTGTTGGTCGTCGCCAAGAAGAGCGGCAACCCGCGTTGGGCGTGGGATTGCTACCGTCGGTTCGTCCAGATGTATGGCGACGTCGTCATGGGCGTGCAGAAGCAGGGCAAGGACGACCACGAGCCGTTCGACGAGGTGATGGATCACCTCAAGGAAGAGGTCGGCGTCACGGAAGACACCAAGCTCAGCGCCGCAAACCTCCAGGAACTCGTCAAGCGTTTCAAGGACCTTATCAAGAAGCGGACCGGTCAGGAATTTCCGCAGAACCCGCTCGAACAGATGTGGGGATCGGTTGGCGCCGTGTTCGGTTCCTGGAACAACGACCGCGCGATCGTCTATCGTCGCAAATACAACATCCCGCACGAGTGGGGGACGGCCGTCAACGTCCAGACGATGGTGTTCGGCAATCTCGGCGACACCAGCGCCACGGGCGTTGCGTTCACGCGCGACCCGGCCTCCGGCGAGAAGGTGTTCTACGGCGAGTATCTGATCAACGCGCAGGGCGAGGACGTCGTCGCGGGCATCCGCACGCCGAACCCGATCGCCAAGCTCGCGGAGGAAATGCCCGCCGCGCACGCGGAACTCGAAGTGGTCCGCCAGAAACTCGAGAAGCATTTCAAGGACATGCAGGATTTCGAGTTCACCATCGAGGACAAGAAGCTCTATATGCTCCAGACCCGCAATGGCAAACGCACCGGCTTCGCCGCCGTGCGCATCGCCGTGGAGATGGTTGAGGAGAAGCTCATTGACTGGAAGAGCGCGGTGAAGCGCATCCCGGCGGATTCGCTGTCCCACGTGTTGGCGCCGATCTTCAATCGCACGGATCGCGCCGCAGCCGAGAAGGCCGGCCGCCTGCTCTGCAAAGGCCTGCCCGCCGGTCCTGGCGCGGCTTCCGGCAGAATCGTATTCAACGCCGAGGACGCCGTGTCCGAAGCGCACAAGGGCAGCCGCGTGCTGCTCGTCCGCACCGAAACCACGCCCGAGGACTTGCGCGGCATGATCGCCGCCGAGGGCATCCTCACCGCGCGCGGTGGCGTCAGCAGCCACGCGGCGCTCGTTGCCCGCCAGATGGGCAAGGTTTGCGTCTGCGGCGCGGCGGACATCGTGATTGATTACACGGCTCGCGTCATGCAGGTGAAGGGCCGCACGCTGAAGGAAGGCGACTATATCTCCATTGACGGCACCGCCGGCGAAGTGTTCGAGGGCGAAGTCAAGACCGCGCCCAGCGAGGTCGTGCAAGTGTTGGTGAACAAGTCGCTCGACCCGAAGCAGAGCCGCACCTATCAGCAGTTCGCCAAGCTCATGAGCTGGTGCAACAAGCTGCGCCGGCTCGGCATCCGCACCAACGCGGACCAGCCCGACCAGGCCGCCAACGCCATCGCGTTCGGCGCCCAGGGCATCGGTCTCTGCCGCACCGAGCACATGTTCTTCAGCGGCGACCGCATCTACCCGATGCGCGAGATGATTCTCGCCGAGACCGTGGAAGCCCGCAAAGCCGCGCTGGCCAAGCTGCTGCCGTTCCAGCGCGAGGACTTTGCCGGAATCTTCCGCGAGATGAAAGGTCTGCCGGTAACCATTCGCACGCTCGATCCGCCCTTGCACGAGTTCCTGCCGCACGACAACGAGACGCAGCGCTCGACGGCCCATAAGCTTGGCGTCGCGCCGGAGAAGGTCGCCGCCCGTGTCGCGCAGTTGCACGAGGCCAACCCGATGCTCGGCTTCCGCGGCTGCCGTCTCGGCATCGTCTATCCCGAGATCACCGAAATGCAGACGCGCGCCATCATCGAGGCCGCCATCCTGGTGAAGAAGGAAGGCATCAAGGTCAAACCGGAGATCATGATCGTGCTCATCGGTTTCCCGAAGGAGCTGCAACTCCAGTTGGAAATCGTTCATCGCGTGGCCAAGCAGGTCATGCAGGAACAGAAGACCAAGGTGGAATACATGGTTGGCACGATGATCGAGATTCCACGCGGCGCTCTTGCCGCCGACTTGATCGCGAAGGACGCGCAGTTCTTCAGCTTCGGCACCAACGACCTGACGCAGACCACGCTGGGCATGAGCCGCGACGACAGCGGCTCGTTCCTGCCGGCCTACGCCGAGAACGAGATCATCAAGTCCAACCCGTTTGCGTCCATTGACCAGACGGGCGTCGGCCAGCTCATGCAGATCGCGATCGAGAAGGCGCACAAGACGCGCCCCGACATCAAGCTCGGCATTTGCGGCGAACACGGCGGCGACCCGGAGAGCGTGAAGTTCTGCCACCGGATCGGCCTGACGTATGTAAGCTGCTCGCCGTTCCGCGTGCCGATCGCCAACCTGGCGGCGGCGCAAGCGGCGCTTGAACAGTAAGCAGTTCATTGCAGTCTAATTCAGCATGTGGGCGCTGGGGCAATTCCCCGGCGCCCCGTGAGGAGGCGGTGCAACCATGCGATTCGACCGAACGGAGAGCGAAGGCGGCATCAAGATCTACCTGCGGGAGATCGGGCAAACCCCTTTGCTCACTCGCAAAGACGAGGTGGACCTTTCCAAGCTGATCAAGAAAGGTGACAGGGCCGCCCGCGACAGGATGATCCGGTCCAACCTGCGTCTTGTCGTCAAAATCGCGCACGACTATTCCGGCCTCGGTCTGCCGTTGCTCGACCTGATCAGCGAAGGCAACATCGGCTTGATGAAGGCCGTCGAGCGGTTTGATCCGCGCAAAGGCGGCAAGCTTTCCACCTACGCTTCATGGTGGATCAAGCAGTCCATGAAGCGGGCGCTGGCGAACCAATCCAAGACAATCCGCCTGCCGGTGCACTTGGTGGACAAGATCGGCAAGATGCGCCGCGCCGCCATCAAGCTCAGCGAGAAACTCGGCCGCGATCCAACCGACGTGGAGTTGGGGAAAGAACTGGGCATCTCGTCGGCGAAAGTTTCCGAACTACGCACGGTCAGCATCCGGCCCGCGTCGCTCGAAGCGCCGATCGGCGAGGACGAAACCACCGAGTTCGGCGAGATCATCGGCGACGAAAGCGCGCTCGACCCGTTTGAGACGCTTAAGGACAAGTCCACCAAACAGGATGTCACCGCCTTGCTGCACAAGCTCGACGAGCGGGAGCAGTTGATCCTCCGGCACCGCTTCGCCCTCGACGGCGGCAAGGAACAAACGCTGGAAGAAATCGGCGCGGCGCTGGGCGTCACCCGCGAGCGCATCCGCCAGATCCAGAACATCGCCTTGCGGAAACTCCGCAAGATGATGGAGAAACAGGAAAAACCCAAACGGACCAAATAGCCATCATGTCTGCCGCTACCATTGCTGAAATCAAGGCCGCCATCCGCGACGTGCCGAACTTCCCGAAGCCGCCCGTCATTTTCAAAGACATCACGCCGGTGTTGCAGCAGCCGAGACTGTTCCGTGCCGCCGTGGACGTTTTCGTGGACCGTCACAGCGGCCACAAACCCGATGCGATTATTGGTATTGACGCGCGCGGTTTCATCTTCGCCGCCGCGGTCGCCTATCAGCTTGGCGTTGCCTTCGTGCCCGTGCGCAAGAAAGGCAAGCTGCCCTACAAGACCATCGAGACGAGCTATGAGTTGGAATACGGTCGGGAGACGCTTTCGATGCACATTGACGCCGTCAAACCGGGTGAGCGGGTCGTCATCGTGGACGACTTGCTTGCAACCGGAGGCACTGCTGCCGCCGCCGCGAAACTCGTTGAACAACTCGGCGGCAAGGTCGCGGAGTGCGATTTCCTCATCGAGCTGAAATTCCTTTCCGGCGCCGCGAAGCTCGCCAAGTATCCGATGTTTGCCGCGCTGAGCTACTGACGCACTGCACGACATTACGTTTTACGTTTCGCTTCCTCCCATGCCAGCCATCGCTTACGTCAACGGCAAGTTTTTCCCCATCGAAGACGCCGTCGTGTCCGTCGAGGACCGCGGTTTCCAACTCGGCGACGGTATCTACGAGGTGTTGCGCACCTACCGCGGCCGGCTGCACGCCGTGGAGGAGCACATGCGCCGCCTTTTCCGCAGCCTCGACGCCATCGGGTTGAAGCACTCGTTCACCGCCGCCGGGTTGGAGGGAATCATCGTCGAGGCCGTGAAGCGCGCCGGTTTCGCCGACTCACTCGTTTATCTCCAGATTACGCGCGGCGCGACGAAGAGGGCCAAGGAGTTTCCCAAAGACACCGAACCGACGCTGGTGATCACTGTGCGCAAACTGGAGTTGCCGTCGGCTGCGATGCGCGAGCAGGGCGTCGCCATCCTGACCGCTGACGATATCCGTTGGCAGCGCTGCGACATCAAGACCGTCTGCCTGTTGCCGAACGTGCTGGTTTCCCAGCAAGCCAAAGCGGCGGGTTGCTTCGAGGCGCTCTTTGTGGAGAAAGACGGCACGATCAACGAATGCGCCTCCGCCAACATCTTCATCGTCGCCGCCGGCGTCGTCGCCACGCCCCCGCTGGGTTTGCGCATCCTCAGCGGCATCACACGCGAGGAAGTGATCGCCCTTGCCCACAAGAACGGCGTGCCGATGCAAGAGCGCCGCGTCACGCTCGATGAGTTGCTCGCCGCCGACGAAGTTTTCCTGACCGGCACGACCGTTGAGGTCCTATCCATCGTCAAGGTCAACGACCGTCCTGTTGGCGCCGGCAAGCCCGGCCTGGTCACGCAACAGCTCCACGAGTTGTTCCGCGGACTCGCGGGTTGAAACGCGCGAGTTCAGCTAGTGTTGTGAGGCATTGTCCGCGAGTTTTTGAAACTCGACGGCGGAACGGTGGCGGGTTAATTCTTCAGGCGTGAAGACTGGAATCTACCGCCTGTTCATACTTACGATATTGTTAGCCGCATGGTTTTGTCTCAACCCGGCGGCCGCAGCCGAACCACCGCCCGACCTCTCGGAGTTTCGAACCGTTGCCACGGCGGCCACGACACAGATTGTCACCAAGGCCCGCACGGCGCTCGTGGGGCAAACGGGTTATCTCGGAGTGAGTGTCGCGCCCGGAAAAGCCGGGAAGCTGGCGGTTGTGGAGATTGAACCCGATTCGCCCGCGGCCAAGGTCGGGTTGCGACGGGGTGACGTTTTGCTCAAAGCCAACGGCCGTTCACCGTCGAACGCCGAGGAGCTGCGCGACCTGCTCGAATCCAAATCGCCCGGCGACGACATCAAACTCACCGTCACGCGCGGCAGCCGGCGACTGGAGCTTGTCGCGACGCTGGCGGCGGCGAGCCGGCCGTTGAAGCTGAGCGGCCAGCGCGTGCTGCTCGGCGTGCGTGTCGCCAACGCGAAGGAGGGCGATGGCGGGGTGATCACGCGCATTGTGGACGGACTGCCTGCGTCGAAGGTTGGCTTGAAGGTGGGTGATACCATCGTGAGGATGAACGGCATGCCGTTTCTGCGCGCTTCGGATTTGTCCGACATGGTGGCGGACAAGTCGCCGGGTGATCGGCTGACGGTGACGGTGCGCCGGCGCGGCGTTGAGATGGAAAAGACGCTCGAATTGGCTCCCGACCCCTCGGTAAGTCCAGACGATCTCGCTTGGTATAACCGGAAATTCTGGAAGCAGTACCGCTATCGGCTGGCGGTGGTGCCGGTTGAGTTTCCCGACGTGAAACGCAATCCCAAGATCACGGCGCGCGACTGGAGCGAGTCGTTGTTCAGTGTCGGCACGTATGCAAACTGCACCAACGCGACGGGGCAGTTGGTGTTCGGCAGCGTAAACGACTACTACCGCGAGATGTCCGGCGGCGCGTTCAAGTTCGAGGGAAAGATCTTCGGTGCGGTGCAGGCGGGCAAGAAGCGCGACGACTATATGCCCGGCACTTCGTTGGCAACCAAGACGGCATTCTACACGGAGATCCTCGACGCGTTGCTGGCGCGAGAAGGCACGAACACGCTGGCAGGGTTTGATGGGCTGTTGTTCCTCTACGCCGGTGGCCGCGTCGCGCAAGCGAGCCGGGGCAGCCTCTACTGGCCGCACCGCGGCAACACGCGCTATCGCGGCAAACAATTGCCTTACGTCATCTGTCCCGAAGGCGGGTCGTTCATGAGTTCCGTCAGCTTGTTCGGCCACGAGTTTGGTCACTTGCTCGGCCTGCCGGATCTCTATGCGCGGCCGGAGAATCCCGGCTCCGAAGGCGCCTGGGTGTGGTGCGCGATGTCGAACCAGATCACGGGTGGCCGGCCGCAACATTTCTCCGCGTGGTGCAAGGAGCAGCTTGGATGGCTGAAACCGGCGGTCATTGACCCGACGATGAAACAGAAGCTGATTCTTGCGCCGGCGGAAGGCTCAACGAACGAGTGCTTCAAAGTGCTGGCCCGACCGGATGGCAGCGAATACTTCCTGTTGGAGAACCGCCGACGCAAAGGTTTTGATCAAAACCTGCCTGGCGAGGGGCTGATCATCTGGCGCGTGGTTCGTGAGAGGCCATTTGTGGAGGAATCGCACGGCGTCGAGGGACCGATGGGGCCGCGCGTGTATCTGCGCTCAGTGCCGTATCCCAGCGCTTCCAACAATGCTTTCACGCCCTACACGACGCCCTCCAGTCGCGCGCAACTCGGCGGCGGCCTGCCTGTCCACATCACGCGCATCCGCCAGCTTGACGATGGCCGCGTGACGTTCCAGGTCGGGTATGAGTATGAGTAGCCGTTGGTGCAAACCGTAGCCCGCCACTCGGTGGCGGGACATTGTGTAATTCCTGCGACGGAGTCGCGGGCTACGATCTTGGCTCAGCTTGAAACAGTGGCGGCGCTCTTGAAGCGCCACGCGGCGAAAGCGACGAACGCCATGTCCGCCAGCACGAACGCCGCGACATAGCCGAGGCCGCCGCTGCCGAAGCCGTAGGAGTGCAGGCCGGTGCCGAGCACGAAGTTGACGCCATACCACGCCATCAGCACGGAGTTGAAGCAGACGCACGCGGCGACGTTGAGCGAGAAGTTCGTCAGCCAACCACTGTAACGGCCGTGGAGCACGATGAGGTAGCTCAACAGCGCGATGAGCGACCACGTTTCCTTCGGATCCCAGCCCCAGAAGCGGCCCCAGGAGTAGTTCGCCCACAATCCGCCGAGGCCCGTGCCGACGGCCAGCAGCAGCACGCCGACCTGCATGGCGCGGTAGGTGTATTGCGTGAGCGCGTCGAGTTGCGGACGCGCCGAGGGCCGCCAGAGATGGAAAACGAGCGAGACGTGGCCGAGTGCATAGGTCAACCCGAATGCCGCGTAGCCGAGCGTGATCGTCAGCACGTGCGTGGTGAGCCAGAAATTGTCGCGCAGCACCGGTGTCAGCGGCCGGATATTTGGGTCAAGCACATTGGGAAACTGGTCGGCCAGCAACAGCGTGAGCACAACGAATCCCGCCGCCGATGCCGCAAAGTAGCGCGAGCGATACATCAGTTCGAACACCAGCGCAAACAACGCCGCGCCGAAGCCAACCCAGATCACCGATTCATACATGTTGGTCACCGGCGGCCGGCCGGCAATCAGACAGCGATAGACGAAACCGGCAATCAACAGGCCGAGGCCGGCGGCAAAAAGCGCCAAGCCGCCCCAGTAGAAGACCGGACTGCGCAGTTTGGTGGTCGTCACCAGCACCAGCAGTGACACCAAGAACAGCATCCACGACCAGCGGAACGGCCGCAGATGGTTGTAAGTGATCTCCTGTTCCAGCGCCGTCGGGGCCGGATAAACCTTCGGGCTGAGCTGACGCAACAACGTGGCAAACGCCTCGCAGTTGCGCGTCAAGGCCGTCGCGTCGCCTTCCCGATACGTCTTGCCGATGGCGAGGAACTGGTCGCGAATCTTCTTCGCGTCGTTCGGCCAGTAGCTCGTCATCTTCGCGTCGTCGGCGGGCGAAATCCAAGGGGCATCAGGATCGTTTGGATGCGGCACCAGCGTCAGCGCGCTGCTGTCCACGAGCGACTCAAGGTCGTGGAGCTTGGTTGCGAGCGTGTTGACCTCATCCTGAAGGGGGTTCTTGGCCCGTTTGCCTTCCGCTGCCTGTGACCTGTTCAACTCGTCGAAGAGCGTCCGGATCTTCGGGTTGTCGGCGAGTTCGCGGTAGCTGAAGTAGCTGTCCGTCTTGGGCAAGTCGAGCCGTGTTTTCAGCGGCTGGTAACCGAGCCGGATGAGTTTCTGGCCGGTCCACTCCGCATTGCCCTGGGTAAACGCCAGCGAGAACACCACGTCAATCGGATCGCGATTGTTGAAGCGCGCCTTGCCGGTGACGCGCTGCACGATCTCTCGCGCAAACGTGTCGAGCGGTTTCTTGCGGCCGCCCTCCTGGATGGCGAGCCGGCCAGCGGCGGTGAAATCCGTTTGCGCCTGCGCCGCGCACGCCACGGCGGCCAGCCCGATCAAAATGACTGCTATCCGGTTTCTCATGATGTGCTCACCGCTTGTTTGCTGTTGGACGCGCATTGAAGAAATAGGTCCGCATGTAATACATGATGAAGATGCCTGCGCAGATGGTCCAGAAGCCGAGGAATTTCAGCGGCCAGCCCGGATCCCACACGACGCCCAGCGTGGTTTCGTTTGGCTCGCCCGCATGTCCCTCGCGGTAACTGGCCTGCGAGAACTTGAATCCGCGCACGCCGAGCCAATCAGCCGGATACGTGGCTGGGTTGTTCATCCAGACCTCGCGCTGCTTGGTGACGCCGCGCGCGTTGTCCTCGATGGTGATGAAACTGCGGAAGTCCGCCGGCATGTCGGTGCCCTCGTAACGCTTGGCCCGGAACTTGTCCAGTTTGACCGTGAAGCCGAGCGGATGCGCCTCCCAGCCGTAGCTCAACGTTACGCGCGCGTCGCCGGCGGTCAGCGGTGTCGGCAGACCCCATCGCACCCATGTCGGCGGCGAGGCGAGACCGTCCTTGCGCAGCACGACCCGCAGCGCGGGCGAGCGGCGGGTGTCGTCAGGATTGAACGGCGCGGGCTGGAGTTCCGTGCGCAGCTTCGCGTCGGGCACAAAGTCGAGCACCTGAAGCGACCAGTCGGCGAGGCCGGTTTCAATGGCGGCTTCCTTGGTCAATTTGCCGGTCTTGAACTGGCCTTTGCCGTTGTGGCTGGCGTAGTGCAGTTGATTCGCAGGCCCGGCGATCACGATGAGTTGCGCGCCGCGCGATGCATTGCCGAAACTGTAGTTGGCGGCCACGTTTTTCCCATCGCCTTTGGTCGGGCGGCCGATGTTCATGCCGGGATGGTTGGCGAAGAGGAAGAACCGGATCTCCGTGTTGGGACCGGTCACGACCATCAGCACGGCGGGATTGTTCGGCTGGTCGCTGACCGAGATGGGCTTGTTGGTTTCGCTGTCGAGACGGAAGTCGGGGAAATACTCGCGCACGTCCGCCGTGAAGCCGGTCGCGCCCATCGGGATCTTCTTGCCCAACACATCGTCGAGTTTGAAATCGAAGTGTTTGCCTGCAACGTCCAACGAGAGCGCGCCCTTGCTGCTTTGCTCGGTGGGGTTGGGCGGCGCTGTCAATGCGGCCAGTTCCTGCGGTGTCCGGGCTTCAGCGACCCTCAGCACGGCGGGGCCAACGCCGACCTCGGCGCGGTTGGGATCGCGCGGCAACAGCCATTCATCGAACGCGGCGACGCTGCCCATCGCGGCACTGGTGAGTTTTACGTGGAGCGCCGGGTTGGCTTCGCCAGCGCCGCGCTCGACGACGAGCGATTCGCGAGTGTTGGCGTGCGCTTGTTGGATTTCGAGTTCCAGGCCGCCGCCGAGCCGGTAGCGCGCCCCGCCAGCTGGCACGGGCGAGCGCTCGAGATCGAGAACGATCCTGCGCAGCGTTGCGTCTTGTGGATCGGCGACGCGCAAAGTTTCCTGATCCACGACAACGGTGTTGGCGCTGGCACCCTCCGTCAGCGTGATATGGCCGTCCACGCCGAACCGGAAGCCAACCATCGCGCCGACAAGCAGGATGATGATGCCGAGATGTGTGACAACCAGACCGGTCTGCTGTCGTTTCCACGGATAACGAAGGAGCGCGGCAGCGGCGACGTTGACGGCGAGCAGTCCCAGCAGCGCGCTGAACCAGCCCGCGTAGTAGAAATCGCGCTGCGCGGCAGGCGTGCCGTGGACTGACTCATGAATGGTGCCCCAAGCCAGCGCGACCGCCAGCGCTGTGAGCGTGACGACGGCGGTTTTCAGGGAACCAAGCAGCCGCAGAAGCGGATCGAACGAACCGTTCATTGGGAAGGAAAATAGACGATTCGGGTTGGTTTGCAAACAAAACCGGCCCGGACACTACCCGAATCCGAAATCCGTTGTTCGGCTTACTGAACGATGATGTTTACAACAGTGTTCGTGTTGGCCTTCATGCCGGAGGCGGTGACGATATATCTCACCTCGTAATAGCAGTTCGAGAGAGAACCTGGAAAGAATACCTTGCAGCCGTAAACAGCATCCTGGTTGAGAAGATCATCCTGGGCGGCCGTGCCGTTGTCCAGCAGCACGCTGTCACTCACGTTCGTCGTTGGCCAACCCAAGGGTGACCCATACCCGTTGAGGAGCGTAAAACGCGCCGTCACCTGCGCGCTTGGTATCCGCTCGCCTCTGTCATCCACGACGGTGACCCTGAAGGTATTGGTTGCGTTCCCTCGCACTACATCAACCACCTCTATGCCGGTCGGACCAAACCAGTAAGTGATCGGGATGGTTTGACCAGGGGGATATGTGAACTCATTGCGCGGGCTTACCGGGAAGGCATGCGGAATACCCGTAGTCTTGCCAAGCGTGGGTTGTATGCCTTGGACCAACGAGTTGGCGTTCAGATAACCATAACCAAACCGCGAGTCAAACGCCGTGTCCGGTAATGTTGTAATCACACCGGTTGCGCTGGTGACGGCATTGATGGGGGCTGTGTGTGTGGAGAAGAGGGCGAGTTGTGCCCTGACCTGAGCCTGGCTGAGATAGGGTTTCTTCTGCAGCAGCAAGGCCGCCGCCGCCACCACATACGGCGTAGCCATCGAAGTGCCGGACATGTAGGAGTAATTCGTATAGGTGGGCTTTGGAATGATGGGCGGACCCAAGGAAACATTGTAGGTCGGGTAAGTGGAGAAAATCTGCCCAGAGTTGTCCGCGTTGCCGCCCCCGCCCGCCCCGCCATCTCCGCCGGGCGCGACGAGCGTGATCCACGGGCCGGTTGTCGAAAACACGGCAAGCGCGCCGCTGGGGCCATGTGCTCCGACGGCCACCACACCCGGAAGAGCGGCTGGGTATTCGACAACTTGGGCGCCATCATTGCCCATGGCGGCAACGCAAACGACGCCTTTGAATGTGACATTGGGAACAACAGTTCTATCCACAGTCTGAGTCTGCGCGAACAGGACAGCTTGCGTTACAACATTACCCGTCGCGGTTCCACCGAAGCTCATGTTGATGACCCGACAGCCGTTGGTAGCCGCAAACAGGATGCCTAGGGAAACATCGGTATCAAAAATGACTTGGCTAGGCCATCCTAACCTGTTGCCAATCTTGATTGGGTAAATGATGGAACCCGGCGCTCCCCCAGCCACGCCCTTGCCGTTGCTCGTCGCAGCGGCAATGATGCCGGCAACGTGAGTGCCGTGGCCGACATCGTCGTTCGGAGCATTGGTTGCAAAAACATAGGGAACGAAGGTGGAAGGCCCTCCTGGCACGGCAGGAACTATGGTCATGGCTCTGTAGAACAAGCCAACACTGGGCACGACCGGGCCATTCGGCAATGCCAGCAAATCAGGATGAGCATTCAGATCAATCCCGCTATCAAGAACGCCCACCTTCACCCCGCTGCCTCGGGTGGTATTCACATAACTCCACGCGCCTTGAAAATCAGCGCCGATCGTGGGGGTTGCTCCGCTGGTTCCGGGTTTTAAGCCCCACTGGAGCGAGTAATGCGTATCGTTGGGAATACCGGCAAAACGGTGCATGTAATTGGGGCAGGATGCGGTCGCCCAACCGGTGCCGGCCATTTGCTGACAGAAGCTCAACACGTCTTTTCTTTCGTCAAACCTGACCAATGCCGACCGTCCGTCCACAAATTGAATCTTACTGGGGTCCGCGCCGTATCGCGCGAGGATAGACTTCATGGTGATGAGAGTCGTCCCCGGTTTGAAAGAAATGACGGCCTGGCCGGTGCCGAACACGTTGCCGTTTTGGTCGAAATCGAATCCCGCCTGCACGGCGCACGGCACGACCAGCGCGCAGAAGACAGCTTGCAGGAACACTCCGACGTTCCGTGTAAACACTCTCAACGAAAATCGCATGACAATCTCCAGAATTAACTGCCGTCGTCCGCCTCGGCCACAAATGTATAACCGGCCTTCGACCGTCGCATACAATGCGCCCCCGCAGAGTGACGGTCAATGATTTTTCCACGTTCGGATCCTTCCGCGCTGCGTCGGTAAGAAGGCGATTTCAAACCGTTCGAACGTCCAGAAGCAAGGCAAGGCAAACACTCCGCCTTGTCCCGTCATCGGACGGCAAAAGGAAATTTTTTGTTGCAGAACCGTGTGATTTCAGTATGATATCATACTGATAACAAACGGAAGTGTGGTTGAATGAAAGGAAAGTCCAGATGAATGCGGAATCATTGACGGTAAACAAGGAACGGGAAGTGCAGGTGTTCAACGGCTGGCTCATGTTGCCGGTCGTCATCGCGCTGTTGTTGGGTGGCATCGGTATGATCGTTTTTTCGATTGTTTTAGGGGTCGAAAGGATGGGACCGCCGGTGTGGAGCCTGTTCGTGCCGGGACTGCTGCTGATCCCCACGGCCATCATCATGTTCTGTGGCTTCTTCACCCTCCAACCGAATGAGGCGCGGGTCTTGATTCTGTTCGGCGCCTATCGCGGCACGGTGCGAGTCAGCGGTTTCCATTGGGGAAATCCCTTCTATTCCAACGGCGGCCAGCGAGGCGGCTTTGCCGCGCGGATGGCGGAGATGCAGACCCAGATCAACGCCGCCAAGGTTGGGACGGCGGCACCGCAGCCGAAGACCCCTTCGCGACACAAAATTTCGCTGCGCGCGCGCAATCTCAATGGCGACAAGCTCAAGGTCAACGACAAGCGCGGCAATCCCATCGAGATCGCAGCGGTGATCGTGTGGCGTGTGCGGGACACTGCGCAGGCGGTATTCGATGTGGACGATTACGAGAACTACGTGCGCATCCAGAGCGAGTCCGCGCTGCGTCATTTGGCCAGCGCCTATGCCTACGATCACGGCGAAGAAAACGAAGTGACGTTGCGCAGCGCCGTGGACGAGGTTTCACAGGCGCTGCGCGCGGAACTCCAAGAGCGGCTGGCGAAGGCAGGTGTGCAGGTGGATGAAGCTCGGCTGACGCATCTGGCCTACGCGCCGGAGATCGCGCAGGCGATGCTGCGCCGGCAACAGGCGGAGGCCGTGATTGCCGCGCGCCAGAAGATCGTGCATGGTGCTGTCAGCATGGTGGAAATGGCGCTGCGCGAACTGGCCGAAAAGAAAGTTGTGCAACTGGATGACGAACGCAAGGCGGCGATGGTGAGCAATCTCATGGTTGTGCTTTGCGGCGAGTCCGAGGTGCACCCCGTCGTCAACACCGGCACGCTCTACAACTGATCGCTGAATGGAATCGCGAAAATCGTTTCTGCTGCGGATGGATCCCGCGCTCTGGGCCGAGTTGGAATCCTGGGCGCAGGACGAACTGCGTAGCGTCAACGGGCAGATCGAATACCTGCTGAAACAAGCCGTGGCGAAACGAAAGGGAGTCGCGGACAGTCAGGCGGCATCGGCCAAGACCTCGCCCTCGCGTTGATGAAGACCGTGTAGTGTTGGGGCCATCTGGTAGTGGCTGAATCGTTATTGCCGTTCGTTGGACTTCCTCATACTCTCCGGATTCATGAGCGACCAGACGATTTCTTTGCAGCAACTCGGCGACGAGACGGCGAAACAATTCCAACTGCGCTACGGGCGCGCGCCGCGCTGGATTGCCGCCGCGCCGGGCCGCGTGAACATCATTGGCGAGCACACCGATTACAACGACGGCTTCGTCTTTCCGATGGCCATCGAGCGTTACACGGTCATCGCGGCGGACCGGCCGGCCGGCGCGAGCCAGCAAATCACCTGGCATTGCGCGCGCACCAACCAGAGCGCCAGCTTCCCGCTCAGCAAGCCGGTTCCGAAGGGCGAGCCAAAACATTGGACCAACTACATACGCGGCGTCTTCGCCGGTTTCCAGCAACGCGGCGTGGACACCGGCCCGCTCGACGCGCTGATGCTTTCGACGGTGCCGCTCGGCGGCGGCCTCTCCAGTAGCGCTGCGCTCGAAGTCGCCACCGCCACGCTGATCGAGACGGTCACCGGCCACAAGCTCGACCCGGTTGAGAAGGCGTTGCTTTGCCAGAAAGCGGAGCACGACTATGCCGGCATGCCTTGCGGCATCATGGACCAGTTCATCTCCGCGCTCGGCCGGAAGGACCACTTGCTGCTGCTTGATTGCCGCTCGCGTAAGACCGAGCTGGTGCCGATGAACGATCCCGCTGTCGAGGTTCTCATCGTCAACACCAACGTGAAGCACGAGTTGACCGGCGGCGGCTATGCCCAGCGCCGGAAGCAGTGCGAGGAAGCCGCGCGCATTCTCGGCGTGCCGTCGCTCCGCGATGCCGACGCCGCGATGTTGGAGAATGCCCGCGCCAAAATGGATGCAACTGTCTTCCGCCGCGCCCGCCATGTTATTGGCGAGATTGAGCGCACGCCGGCTGCCGCGCGCGCGATTCAAACCGGCGACTGGCCGACGGCGGGGCGGCTCATGTATGCCAGCCACGCGGCGTTGCGGGACGACTACGAAGTCAGTTGCGCCGAACTCGACGCAGCGGTGGAGATCGCGCAGGAGATTGGCGACGCTGGCGGCGTCATCGGTTCGCGCATGACTGGCGGTGGTTTCGGTGGCTGCACGGTGAGTTTGGTGAAGACAGCGTCCGTCGCCGACATCTCGCGGAAGATCGGCGAAGCGTATCGCAAGCGCACGGGCATCGAAGCGACGCTGTTCGTTTCCCGCCCCGGCGCGGGCGCGACGATTCTATAGTAGTCCTCACGCTCCGCGTGAGGATTTTTGTAATGACGCATCACGCGGAGCGTGATGACTACTATCTGACCTTGCGCGGCGCAACCAGCGCGGTGAGTTGCGGGACGTCGAACGCCTCCAGCAGACCGAAGCAGAACATCTCCGGCGTCTTGTCCACCGTCCAATCCTTCTCGATGACTTCCTTTAAGCTGCCGAGCGCGCCTCGAAGCTCGACGCCGGAGACGGCTTTCTCCTCCAACGCGGCGGCGATCAGCGAGAACGTGCTCGAACGCGGACCGCAGGCGGTGAGCGTCACTGGGCCGGTCTTGAGTTCGCGCTGCGACCAACGGGCGATGGCGGCGAGTTGGCTCGCTTGCAAACCGAGCGGACGCTCGCCCACGCCTGCCACGAGCAACGCAAAGAGATAATCCCGCGCCGCAATCCTCGACTCACCGAAATAGAACGGGTCCACCGCCAACACGCGCTTGCCGGCTGCGAGCAGCCGCTCAACCTCAGCGGCGGCGCTCTTCCGGCCTTCGTCGGCGGTGAGAATCACCGTCTCCCTCGCTGCGCCGCGAGTCAGCTCGACCGCGGCCACCGTCCAGACGCCGCTCAGCTTAAGTTTCCAAAACGTCGCCTTCACACCGTCCTTCTCCTCGCCGCCGACACGCTCTGCGACGACCGCGTAGTCCTTGGCGTGAACGACCTCGCGCAGCTTGGCGCGGTTGGTCTGCTGCCAGCGGTTCAACGCCGCCTTCGCCGTCGGGATTTCCGGATGGCGCGGCAGATTCCGGCTCAACGCCCGCGCCAGCGTGTTGAAGTCCGCGTTGTCGGCGGGCAGCTCGACGGCCAGCACCGTGTTGGTCTTCACCTCGGACTCGCTGAAAATCTCCACCGCGTCAAACTTCGGGTCGCCGCTGAAGAAATCGCCGACCATGCCGTAGAACGCCTCACGGTTGTCCCGCTCGAAGTTGTGATTGCCCGGCACGTAGTTGATGTGCGAGCGCAGCGCCGAGGTCTGGCCGAACATCGTGTAGATCGGCTGGACCGCGTCGAGCAACGGCGGTAACGCGTGCGGGGCGGCGAAGCAGCAGTGGTCCTTCGCGTTGTAGGTCAGCAGCGTTGGCCGCGGCGCGCGCATCGCCGTCAGGTGTGTGTAATCGGCCACGGTCGCCATGTCGCACGGCGTCTGCTCGGAATCGCCGAGGTCGGTGAGATACCGCGCGCGCGTGCGGAAGCTGGAGTAGCCCGCCACCGGGTTGGAGAGCGTGATACGCGTATCGAGCGAGCTGATGAAGATAGACTGCCAGCCGCCGCCCGATACACCCGACACGGCCACGCGGCTCGCGTCGGCGTTCTCCAGCGACAGCAGCACATCCAGCCCGCGTTTCATTGCCAGGTAAAACGGCGACACGCCGCTGGTGCCACAGAGGTCGAGTTGGTTCATGCGCGAGTGCGTGAAACCTGGCGTGCGCAGTTGGCCCATGCCGAACCACTCGACGTTGAGCGAGATCATGCCGCGCTTGGCGAGATTGATGCAGCGAATCTGTTTGTAGGGCGCGGCCTTGCCGTTGCCGTCGTGGCCGTTGACGGCGAGCATCACGGGCACCTTGCCGGAAAGATTGTCCGGCAGATAGAGCAGCGCCGGTATCCACAACCCCGGCAGCGCCTCGTAACGCAACTTCCGAATCTTGTAGCCCGGCCCGCCCTCGATTGTATCCAGCCACTCCACCTTCGTCTTCGCGTCGCGCCACACCGCCGCCTCGCCGCGAAACACCACGCGCTCGAACATCTCGCGCCGCAACCGGTCGGCGATCTTCTGCCATTCTGCCGCCGACTTCACCGCCGGCATCCGCGGCACGCGCGTTTCGGTGAACGCCTGCACCTCGGCCATCGGGACATTCGTGCCGAGGATGGGGTGTTGAAGGAGGAGTTGCAGACTCGTCGGCGCGTCGGCCGCGAAGGCGGGCGTTGCGCAAGTGAGAGAGAGAGAAACCAGGAGGCAGAAGCATGTTTTCATGGCGAGGCGGATTCTTACAGCGATGCCTCGCCGGATGGAAGCTCCGATTTGCTGCCCGGCGTCGCGCCGCGGACGGCTGGGTTTATTAGTTCAATCCAGATGCACAATGCCGCGCTGGATGGCGGCGATGGCGGCTTGGGTGCGGTCAAGGACGTGGAGTTTTTCCAGGATATGCGTGATGTGGCGTTTGACAGTCACATCGGAGATGTTCAACGAAACGCCGATTTCCTTGTTGGACTGGCCACGCACGATCAGGTGGAGCACTTCCAGTTCGCGTTCGCTCAACGCCTCGCGGCTGAGGCGCTCTTTCAACCGCGCAGCAAGCTCGGGCGGCAGGTAACGCTCGCCCGCGGCCACGCTGCGGATGGCCGCCAGCAGTTCGCGCCAGCCGATGGATTTTTGCACATAGCCGAGCGCGCCAGCCTGCATGGCTTGGTAAACGTCCTCTTCGCCTTCATGCACCGTCAGCATGAGCACGCGCGCGTCGGGGAACTCGCGGCAGATTGTCTTGGTTGCCTCGACGCCGGTCATGTCAGGTAACCGAAAATCCATCAACACCACGTCGGGCCGGAGTTTGCGATGCAGTTCGATGGCTTGACCGCCCTTGCCTGCCTCTCCGATCACCGTCAGGTCGGGTTCAAGGTTCAGCGAGCCGGTTAGTCCCATGCGGATGACCGCATGATCATCCACCAGCAGGAGGCGGAGTTTGCGTTCGGGCTTCATGACATTTGGGTTGCGTTTTCCGCCGCGCCGTCGGGCAGCGGCACAGTGATTTTGATTTCCGTAGCCTCTCCGGGCCGGCTCGATAACGAAAACACGGCGTTCATCTTCTCGGCGCGTTCGCGCATACCCATCAGGCCAAACCGGCCGCTACTGGCCGGCATGACCTTCTCCGGGTCAAACCCACGGCCGTTGTCGCGCACGCACAACGTTACCTCGCGCTGGCCATAATCCAGGTTCACTTCAATGCGGGAGCAGCTACTGTGTTTGATGGCGTTGGTGACAGCCTCTTGCGCGATGCGCATCAGGTTGGTCTCCACCAGCGCCGGCAAGCGCCGCGTCTGGCCGGTGGTGATGACCTCGACTTTGTGCCGCGTCGCATGGTCGGCCGCGGCCAGTTGTGGCAATGCCTCGACCAGACCGCCTTGTTCCAGCGCCACCGAGCGCAGGTCCCAGACCGACCGTCGCGCCTCCTCGTGCGTGTGGCGCACGACGGCCAGCGCCAGTTCGAGTGACTTCCGCGCCAACTCCGGCGATTTGGCGAGCCGCGCCAGCGAGGAGTCAATCTGCACGCCGATCAGCGCCAGTTGTTGCTCCAGGGTGTCGTGCAGGTCGCGCGCGATGCGCGAGCGCTCTTCCATCAGCACCTCACGTTGGACCTTCCGCTGGATGACGCGCGTCTGCACCGCCACCTGTCGGCGCAATAACACCACCCAGACCAGGACCACAAAAATTGCCGCCGCCAAGAGGCTCATTGCCCAGAGGATTCGCTGCGGCGTCCACCACGGTGGTTCACGCAGCAGCACGACGTCGCGCGGGCTGCGCAGGACGACGTGAAACGACACCGGTCGCCATTGGGGAGGCTTGGGGCGTGGTTCGGGTGAGTAACGGAACTGATTGAGGCAGACGCCGGAAATCTGCACCCAACTGTTCAACATCAGCGACGGCGCGTTGGTTTTCGCCTCGCCTTCGGCAAAGTGCGCCGAGAATACCGTGTCACCGCTTTGCAGCATCAGGATCACGTTTTCGGGCCGCTTCAGTTGATCCAGCAGCACGCCGTCCAGTCGCACCAACTCGCCGTCAAATTCGCCGCTGCTTGCTTGTGTGACGGTGATGTTTCTGGGTTGGGGCGGAGGACCGCCGCCGGTTTTTTTCACAAACGCGTTCAGCAGCAACGGCGCGCCGTCGCTGAAGGCGGGAAACCCGACCACTTCGACGCGATCGCCCGGCCGGAAAGGATTAGTCTCCGGCGTTTCGATGCGCAGCGCGCCGGTGTTGTCGCGCAGGTAGAGATGGCTTCCCGACTCGAACAGCGTGACCACGCCGCTGACATGCACGCGCGAGGCCATGTCCGGGCGGAATTGCATCAACGAAGAAGCCGTCAGCCGCGGCAGCTTGAACGCCGCGTCAGCACCCGCCTCGTCCACGATGATGTGATCCAGCGCCGACACCATGATGTGTGCGCCGACAATCCGGCGCTTCTGATTGTAGATGCCGGCAAACACACCGCGCACTGCCACCGCCGCGCCGACGAGGTGGGAGGGTGTCTTGATCGGCGTCGCCTGCGTGGGCACTGTGGCGCGGAATGTTCCGCTGGCGGTGCTGAAGTCCACCATAATGCGGCCCTTGGCTTTGGGTCCGGCGCGTGTTGTCACCCGCCGCACCACGCCCTTTACCTCGACCCATTCGTCCTGGTTAAACGGGTTGGCCATCTGTTCGGGTGTGAGCACCTGCGGTTCCGGGTCTGGCGCGGCGCCAAGCACCTTTGCACGGACCGGGCTGCCGAACTTTCCGGGCCCGTGGACCTCCGGCGCGAACGGACCTTGCGCGGAGACGCCTTCGATCTCGACGAGTTGCCCCGGTTTTAGTTTCAGCGCATCCACTGCCGTCCGGCCCGGCGAGAACGAGATGCCGCCCGTCTCGTCCTGCAAGTTCGCCATGTAAAGCTGCCAGTCCGGATTCCACTCAAAGTAAGTCACCACTCCGCGCAACCGCACTGGATGATGCCGCTCGGTCTCTTTGGGCGAGAGCCGTTTCACCTGCACAACGTTGGTCAGCACCGACAAAGTGGGGACCGTTGACAACACGCTCTGGGCCGGCGAGCCCGACGGCCACGCCAGCAAGGAAGCCGCTATCAGGCAGCTCCCAGCCCACTTCGTTTTGCTCAGCCAGTTCACAGCGATAAACAGCAGTTAAGCCACTTCCGCGTCCGCTTGCAACCCCCAAGGCTGCTCCATCGTCCCGTGGGCGGCCACGGCTTGCCGTTGCGAGACGGTAGCCTGGGCGTGCGCTCCAAGTGGCCAATGATACTTTTGGGTCATTGTGGATGGTGGCAGCCCAGAGCATGATGATAGCTGGATGATGGGCGTTGTAGAAGCGGCCGGATTTAAATAGCGTTCCAACGGCAATGGTTCGGGATGTTCCGATCGGTGAATGAACGAAAGGCGTTAAGCTCATGCGTTTTGATGTGTCGGTTGAAGCAGCAAACTTGGCGAAGACGGTGTTGTTGGCGATGGTTGTTTTCGTGGTGGGTGCGAGTGGCGCTGTAACATCGGAGACCGAGCCAAATGTCTTTGAAAGTTCCGCCGCGCCGACGCCTGAAGGCCAGATTGACAAGATCGTTTTTGCGAAACTCTCGTCGTTGAAGATCCAGCCCACGCTCTGCACCGATGCGGTGTTTGTCCGGCGCGCCTACCTCGACATCATCGGCACGCTGCCCACGGCAAAGGAAGCCAAGGAGTTCATTGAGGATCAGGACACGAAGAACAAGCGCCGCCTGTTGATTGACCATTTGCTGGAGCGGGATGAATACGCCGATTACTGGGCGATGCGGTGGGGTGACATCCTGCGGATCAAGGCGGAGTTCCCGGTCAATCTCTGGCCCAATGCAGCACAGGCGTTTCATCGCTGGGTGCGGGCTTCGCTTGTTGAGAACAAGCCGTATGACCAGTTCGTGAACGAGATGCTCACTTCCAGCGGCAGTAACTTCCGTGTCGGACCGGTCAACTTCTACCGCGCCATCCAGAACCGGATACCGGATGGCATTGCTGGCGCCGTGGCCCTGACGTTCATGGGAACGCGCACCGATAACTGGCCGACGAACAAGCTGGAAGGCATGGCGGTGTTTTTCTCGCAGATCAGTTACAAGCCCACCAGCGAGTGGAAGGAGGAGCATGTCTTCTGGAATCCTCTCGGTTCCAACGTCGTGATCGCCAGCAGCGTGCCTGGCAAAGCCACCATCGCCTCCATTGCGCAACCTACCAACACCGTCGCGCAAACGTTCGATCCAGCGGAGGCCAACCACGGAGCACTGGTGGGAATCTTCCCGGACGGAACCAAAGTCAAGTTGTCTCCAAACAAGGATCCGCGGGAGGTCTTCGCCAATTGGCTGGTCACGCCAAGAAATTCCTGGTTCACGCGCGCCATCGTGAACCGCGTCTGGGGTTGGCTGATGGGGCGCGGCATCATCCACGAGCCGGACGACATCCGGGACGACAACCCGCCGAGTAATCCGGCGCTCTTGGCCTATCTGGAGAAGGAACTCATCACCGCACGCTACGATCTGAAGAAACTCTACCGGCTGATCCTGAATTCCAAGACGTATCAATTCTCCGCCATGCCCAAGGTCACTACGCCTGAAGCCGAGGCCAACTTTGCGAGCTACTCGCTGCGCCGTTTGGATGCGGAGGTGTTGATTGATGTCATCAACAAGATCACTGGCGCGACGGACCTTTACACCAGCCCCATTCCTGAACCGTTTACCTACATCCCGGAGGGCAAGTCGGCTGTTGCGATCGCGGACGGTAGCATCACCAGCCCTTTCCTGACCTTGTTTGGACGCACGGCGCGCGCCACCGGCATGGAGAACGAGCGCAATAACAAGCCGGTCCCCAGCCAGTGGCTGCACATGCTGAATTCGAGCCACATTTATCGCAAGATTAACGAGGGTCCCAAGATGAGGGCGATCCTCGATTCCGGACGCAAACCGCAGGAAATCATCGAGGAGCTTTACCTGACCACCCTGTCACGTCTGCCGACTGCCGACGAGGTGAAGAATCTGGAAGAGTATGGCACGACGCAGACGGTCAGGCAGCCGCCAGTGATGAAGAATGGCAAGTCGGTCAAACAGCCTGACAAGACTATCGTGGTGAAGCGGCGCGACGATTGGGTGGACATAGCCTGGGCGCTGATCAACAGCGCGGAGTTTCTCTATCGGCACTGATTTTTCGCGGAGTCTGTCACAAAGTATGATAAATTTTCCGGCCGATCCGGATGAGATGAAAGGAAGTTGAAAATATGAGCACGAGCCAGAATTCAAAGAACGGAAATCAAATTTCCCGACGTGAAGCAGTGCGCCGGGGTCTTTATGCGACGGCCGGATTGATGGTAGCCGACCGTTTGGGGCCTCAAGCATTCGCGGTGGCCTCGCCATCTGCGCCAGCCGTTACCAAGACCAAGGCCAAGGCCAAGTCGGTCATCCAGGTTTTCCTCTGGGGCGGCATGTCGCACAACGACACGTGGGATCCGAAACCGGAGGCGGGCTACGAATACATGGGCGAGTTCGCCAAAGCCATCCCCACCAACGTGGACGGCATCCAACTCGGCGAGTTGTTCCCCATGCTCGCGAAGCAGATGGACAAGTTCTCCCTCATCCGCAGCATGACGCACCGCAACAATGGCCACGAGACCGCGGCTTACTTGATGCAGACCGGCCACACGCCCGGCGAGCGGCTGGCGTATCCGAGCATTGGCGCCATCTTCGCGCTGTTCAAAAAGGAATACAAAGGCATCATTCCACCCTACGTGGTGATGACCCAGGCGCAAGGGCGGTTCTCCGAAGAGGGCTTCTTGGGACCGAAGTATAAGCCCTTTGCCACTGGCGGCGACCCGAACGCGAATCGCTTCGAAGTGGAAGGTGTCGTTGCCCGTGCGATCACAGACGACCGGCAGAAGAACCGTCGCGAGTTGCTCGGTAAGATGAACACGATGGGCAAAGCAATGGCCGCCAGTCCGCAGATGACCGCCGCGGAGGAATCCAAGAAAGCGGCGTATGACTTGATTCTGGGCAAAGGCAAAGAGGTGTTCGATCTCTCCATCGAGAAACAAGAGTTGCGGGACAAGTATGGCCGCCACACCTTCGGACAGGAGTGTCTGGCGGCACGTCGGCTGGTCGAAGCGGGTGTTCCTTATGTCGTCATCAACTATCCCGGCGGTTGGGACACGCACAGCAACCACTTCGCGACCATGCGGCGGCAGTGCCCCAATCTGGACCAAGGTCTAGCGATGCTGCTGCAAGACTTGAAGGATCGCGGTTTGCTCGAGACCACCATTGTGTGGTGCACTGGCGAATTCGGCCGTGGCCCCAAAGTGGACTGGCAGCCACCGTGGAATGGTGGTCGCAACCACTACGGCAATGTGTTCTCTGTGTTGGTTGCGGGCGGCGGCTTCAAAGGCGGCCACATCGTCGGTGCCTCCGACTCGAAGGGCGAAGAACCCAAAGATCGTCCTGTGTATCCGGTGGACCTCCTCGGCAGCATCTACCAGTTGGCGGGCATTGACGCCAATGCGAAGTTGCCCCACCCGATGGGCCTGGAGGCCCACGTGTTGCCCTCCGCCGCAGAAGGCGTGAAGTCGAACGGACTTTTGACAGAGATCATGTAGCAAGTTGCGGCAACCACGGAATGCACGGAAGGACACGAAAGACAGCAGTTTCGTTTCGTGCATTCTGTGCATTCCGTGGTTCTTTTTGTGCGCAAGTGAGGATCGGCTTATGGACAAAGTGAAATGGCTCGCGGTTCTTGGAATAGCCAGCGTTGTGGCGATGGCCCCGTCGGCATGGGCGCAGAGACCGTATGTCGGCTTCGTATATCCCGCCGGCGGCCAGCAGGGCACGACGTTTCAACTCAAGCTTGGCGGACAAGGCATGACGGGCGTTGACGGTGTGGTGGTTTCCGGATCGGGCGTGACTGCCAGAGTGATCCAGTATCACCCCGGGCTGGGGCCGATTGACATGAGCTTGCTGAGCGAACAACTGAGGGATTTGAGGAAGGCAAAAACCTTGCTTGCCTCGGCGGCGGCTACGACAAGCTCCGGAGAGCCGATGATGGCGTCTGGGGATGCGATGATGTCCTCACAAAAAACCGCGGCGAAAACGGGGACAGGATCCGGAGAGCCGATAATGGCATCGGGAGATGAGATGATGTCCTCGCAAAAAGCTGCGGCGAAGACCGCAGTGGTGGAGAACAGTGTGGTCACCGACAAGCTGATCGCCAAACTTGAGAAGAGGATTCGCGATTACTGCAACACGCCAGCCTGTCGCTCGATCTCGTCCCTTCTATATGTCGAGATCACGATTTCTCCTGACGCGGCCCCCGGCGAGCGGGAGTTGCGGGTGGCGACCCTGCGTGGCGGCACGTCGAACCCGCTCCCATTCTATGTCGGCCAACTGCCCGAATACTGCCGGAAGCCGATGAAAACCGCTGATTATCAGGTGCTCGGCAAAGAGTATCTCGCTCTCCGCAAGCGGCCGGACAACGAGATCGAGGACCGCGTGGCCATCCCCTGCTCCATGAATGGCCAGATCGCTTCCGGCGAACTCAACCGCTATCGGTTCGAGGCGCACAAGGGCCAGCAATTGGTCATCACCACCCTGGCACGGCAGTTGATCCCGTATCTTGCCGACGCCGTGCCTGGTTGGTTTCAGCCCGTGCTGACGCTCTACGATGCCAACGGCAAGGAATTGGCCTACGACGATGATTACCGCTTCAAGCCGGATCCGATCATTGTTTATAGAATCCCCCAGGATGGCGAGTATGTGTTGGTCATCAATGACGCCATCTATCGCGGCCGCGAGGATTTTGTTTATCGCGTCACTATCGGCGAGACGCCGTTCATCACGAGCATCTTCCCGCTGGGCGGCCGGGTGGGCGAGCAGGCCTCGGTCAAAATGAAAGGCTTGCATCTGGGCGATGTCGAACCGGTGTTGCCAGGCAAAGATGCCGAGCCGGGCATTCATCAGGTCGTTGCGAATAGAGATGGATTCGTCTCCAACCCCGCGCCGTTCGCCTTGGACACGTTGCCAGAAGTGTTCGACAAGGAGCCCAATAACACCCTGGCGCACGCGCAGAAGGTGACGTTGCCCGTCATCGTCAACGGGCGCATTGACAAGGAAGACGACTGGGATGTGTTCCAGTTCACCGGTCTGGCTGGCGACTCCGTCGTTGCGGAAGTTTTCGCGCGCCGGCTCGATTCTCCGGTGGACTCCGCGATCAAACTCACCGACGCCAACGGCCAACTGATTGCGTTCAACGACGACCGCGAAGACCTCGGCGCGGGCATCAACACGCACCATGCGGATTCCTACTTCATGGCCAAGTTACCCGCCGACGGCACTTACTACGTCCACATCGGCGACACAGGGCGCAAGGGCGGCGAAGAATACGGCTACCGCTTGCGCATCAGCGCGCCACGGCCTGATTTTGCCCTCCGCATTATGCCCAGCAGTATCAGCGTCCGACAGAAGAGCAGCACGGCCTTCACCGTCTTCGCCCAGCGCAAGGACGGCTTCGACGGCCCCATCAAGATCACCCTGAAAGATCCGCCCATTGGGATCACTCCCTATGTTTCCATGCTGCCGGCCGGCAAGAACATCGCGTCAGTCAGCTTCAAGACAGACCTCATCACCAAAGGCTCCGTCAACCTCACCGTCATCGGCACCGCAAAGATCGGAGACCAGGAAATCACCCATGCGGGCGTTCCCTCGGAAGACCGGATGCAAGCTTTCTTGTGGCGGCATCTCGTGCCTGCTCAAGATCTGAAGGTTCTCGTTTACGATGGTTCCTACGAACCACCGCCCGTGCGCCAGCCGCGGGAGATTCCGCCCGATATGCTGGTCCGAGCGAAGGTCAAGGCTGCTGAAATGCAGGCCAAAGGGCAGAAGTTCACCAAAGGGCAGGCGGCCGGCCGCGTGCGACAGCTCAAGTATCTCTTTGAAGAGGGGCTGCTCACAGACGATTTCTACGGCGAAAGAATTGCAGAGTGCGAATGCGCCGCGCAGTGAGATCCCCATGTCGTCATCAACGGAGCCGGCGGTTGGGAGACGCACAGCACAGGCATTTCGTGTAAATGAAAAATTACTGGAGCGGCATATGAGCAAAGTTCAATGGCTTGCAGTTTTAGGCTTGGCCGGCTTGGTGGCGATGGCACCGGCGGCGCGGGCGCAGCAGGCGAGGCCGTATGCCGGTTTCGTCTATCCCGCCGGCGGCCAGCAAGGAACAACGTTTCGGGTCAAGCTGGGCGGACAGGCCATGGACGGCATCACGGGAGCGATCATCAGCGGCTCCGGCGTTTCAGCCCGGCTGGTGGAGTATCAGAGGAAACTCAACCCGCAGGATATGCAGTTGTTGAGTCAGCAACTGTCAGAGTTGAGGAAGACGAAAACGAAGGGGGCGTGGAGGAAGAAATCGTCCGATGACGAGATGATGATGTCCTCGGGGGCTGCGACGGGAAAATCTTCGGCGGGCGCGAAGGATGAGGCCACGCAGAAGCTCATGGAGCGGATTCAGACCCGGATGCGCGAATACGTGCTACGGCCCGCCAGCACTTCGCTGGCCAGCATCGCTTACTTGGAGGTCACGATTGCTCCCGACGCGGCGCCTGGCGAACGGGAGTTGCGGCTGGTGACCTTCCGCGGCGGCGCGTCGAACCCTCTTCCGTTCCATGTTGGCGAACTGTCTGAATACTCCCGGAAGCCGATGGGCACCGCGCCCTTCCAAGTGCTTGGCAAGGAGCAACTGGCTCTTCGTAAGCGGCCCGAAAACGAGATCGAGGATCGCATTAGTATTCCCTGCACCGTCAACGGCCAGATCGCGTCCGGCGAAATCAACAGTTATCGCTTCGACGCGCGCAAGGGCCAGCGGCTGGTCATCACCACCCTGGCGCGACAGTTGATTCCCTATCTTGCAGACGCCGTCCCCGGTTGGTTCCAGCCCGTGCTGGTCCTCTACGATGCGGACGGGAAAGAAGTGGCGTATGACGATGACTATCGGTTCAAGCCCGATCCAACGATCGTCTATCAGATTCCCAAGGACGGCGAATACGTGTTCACCATCACCGACGCCATCTACCGTGGACGCGAAGATTTTGTCTATCGCGTCACCATTGGCGAGTTGCCGCTCATCACGAACATCTTCCCGTTGGGCGGCCGCGTCGGGGAGTCGCACCCGATCAAAATGAAAGGTGTCAATCTTGGAAACGCCGTGTTGCAGCCGCCCGCCAAAGACGCCGAGGTGGGCATTCAGCAGATCGCTGCTGACAGGGACGGATTCATCTCTAACCGTGTGCCCTTCGCCCTCGACACGTTGCCGGAAACTTTCGACAAGGAACCCAACAACACCATCGGGCGCGCACAAAAGGTGACACTGCCCGTCATCATCAACGGCCGCATTGACAAAGCGGACGATTGGGACGTGTTCCAGTTCACTGGCAAGGCAGGCGAGACCATCGTCGCGGAGGTCTATGCGCGTCGGCTTGATTCCCCGGTGGATTCCGAGATCAAGCTGACTGATACGAAGGGTCAACTGCTCGCGTTCAGTGACGACCGCGAAGACCTCGGCGCGGGCGTCAACACGCACCATGCGGATTCCTACTTCATGACCAAGCTTCCCGCCGACGGCACCTACTACGTCCACATCGGCGACACCGGGCGCAAAGGCGGCGAGGAATACGGCTACCGTCTCCGCATCAGCGCGCCGCAGCCCGATTTCGAACTGCGCGTCGTGGCCAGCAGCGCCAGCGTCCGGCAATACAACAGCACTGGCTTTACCATCTATGCCATGCGCAAAGACGGTTTCGACGGCCCCATCAACATCAATCTGAAGGATCCTCCCGCCGGATTCAGCGCCTATCCTGTTACCATGGGCGGCAATCAGAACATCACCCGCTTCAGCTTCAAGGCGTCCGCAGCCACCGAGGGCCCCATCAACCTGATCATTCAGGGCAGCGCGAAGATCGGGGACAAAAAGGTTGTCCATCCAGCAGTGGCGGCGGAGGACAAGATGCAGGCATTCCTGTGGCGGCATCTCGTGCCTGCTCAGGATCTGAAGGTTTTTGTTTTCGATTCGTCCTCCCAGCCGCCGTCCAAACGCGAGCCGCGCGAAATCTCGTCCGAGGTAATGGCTCAGGCAAAATCGAAAGCCGCGGAGTTGCAAGCCAAAGGTCAGAAGTTCAGCAAGAGACAGGTGGCCGGTCGCATACAGCAAATCAGGTATCTCTTTGACGAGGGGCTGATCACCGACGATTTCTACGGCGAGAAAGTTGCGGAATGTGAAGTGGCTGTGCAGTGAGACGCTGAAGCGGCCTCGCCGACTCCGCGGTGCTACTCGCCCATGACCTTGATGATGGCGCGCTTCCGGCGCTGGCCGTCGAACTCGCAATAAAACACCTCCTGCCACGGGCCGAGGTCGAGCTTCCCGTCCGTTACCGGCACGATCACCTGATGGTGGACGAGGATGTTCTTGAGGTGGCTGTCGCCGTTGGTTTCGCCGGTGCGGTGGTGTTCGTAGTCCTCGCGGAACGGCGCGAGCGACTCCAGCCATTTGTCAATGTCACGCCAGATGCCCGGCTCGTTGTCGTTCACCACCATGCCGGCTGTGATGTGCATCGCCGACACCAGCACCATCCCTTCGCGGATGCCGCTCTTGCGCACGGCGGCTTCCACCGTATCGGTGATCCGCACGTATTCGCGGTGCTTCTGGGTCTGGAACCAGAGATATTCGGTGTGGAATTTCATAGCGGCGCGCATTATAAGCCAGACAGCGCCCCGGCCGAAGTTGATTTTTGTTTCCCGAAGCCTTTTACTCATCGCCAATGTCTTCTGCAAAAACATTCAGCGGTTTGGTCGAGTTCATGCCGTCCTTCGGTCCGCGACCGGAGGTCAGCCATGTCGTGTTCGACTTTGACGGCACGCTATCACTGATCCGGCAGGGGTGGCCGGAGGTAATGGTGCCGATGTTTGTTGAGATGCTGCCGCGCCTGCCTGGCGAAACCGATGAGGCCGCGCGGCAGCTCGTTACCGACGACATCATGCGGCTCAACGGCAAACAGACCATCTATCAGATGATCCAGCTCGCGGAGCGTATCAAGGAACGCGGCGGCCAGCCGCGCGAGCCGCTCTGGTATAAACACGAATACCTCCGCCGCCTCGACGAGCGCATCAGCTCGCGCGCCGAGGCGCTCCGTAGCGACGTGGCGCGGCCGGATGATTTTCTGGTATATGGCACGCGCCCGCTGTTGGAGAAACTGCGACAGCGCGGCTTGGCGCTCTACTTGGCGAGCGGCACCGACGAGCCGTTTGTGAAAGCCGAGTCCAAACTGCTCGACTTGACGCGCTATTTCGGCCGGCACATTTACGGCGCGCAGGATGACTACAAAACCTTCTCGAAGAAAATGGTGATCGAGCGCATCCTGCGTGAGAACAAGATTCCCGGTGCTCGCCTGCTCTCCTTCGGCGACGGCTATGTCGAGATCGAGAACACGAAGGAAGTCGGCGGCCTTGCGGTCGCCGTCGCCAGCGACGAGGCCAACAATGGTTCCGGCCGCATGGACGAATGGAAACGTCGCCGGCTGATTGGCGTCGGTGCGGATGTCGTCATTCCCGACTTCCGCGACGCCGACGCGCTGCTCGAACGTATTTTTGAAAAATGAACCTGCCAATCCCACTTGATCTGACGAAGTTGAAAGTCTATCCGCTGGCCCAGCGGAAAAGCCTGAGCCAGATTCATGACATCCTGGTGAACCCCGACACCGCGCCGCCGGCCTGTTCCGACGTAATCGCTGCGGCTTGCCGGCGCTGCTCGGAAGAAATCGCTGCGGCGCGCAAGAAAAATGCCAGCGTTATCTTGATGTATGGCGCGCACTTGGTGAAGAACGGCGGCGCGGCCATCGTCGAGCGGCTGCTGGCCGGCGGATGGGTCACGCACCTCGCCACCAACGGCGCTGGCACAATCCACGACTGGGAGTTTGCGTTCCAATCGTGGTCCACCGAAAGCGTGCGCGAAAACGTCGCCACCGGCACGTTCGGCACGTGGGACGAAACCGGCCGCAACGTCCAGCTCGCGCTGCTGGCGGGTGCGTTGCGCAGCGAAGGCTACGGCGCGGCGCTGGGGCGGTTTATTCACGAGGACGGCGTTGCGCTGCCGACCATGGGGTCTTTGGAACAGGCGTTGCGGAACGATCCGGCGCATCCGCTCTCGTCGGCGTGCGCCGACCTGCTTGTGGCGATGCGGCAGCACGGCCTTGCCGCCGGCCGCATCGAGGTGAAGCATCCGTGGAAACACACCTCCATCCTTGCCAACGCTTTCCGCCACGGCGTCCCGATGACCGTCCATCCCGGCATCGGCTACGACATCATCACCAACCACCCGATGTTCAACGGCGCGGTCATCGGCCGCGCGGCGGCGATGGATTTCCGGCTCTTTGGCCGCGCGGTGGACGGACTCGATGGCGGCGTCACCCTGTCCGTCGGCTCAGCGATCATGGCGCCGCAGGTGTTCGAGAAAAGCCTGAGCTGCGTCAACAACCTCCGCCTCCAAGCCGGCCGGCCCATCGTTCGCAACCACGCGATCCACGTCGTGGACCTGCAGGATGGCGGCAACTGGGATTGGACGCGCGGCGAGCCGCCCCGGACCAGCCCGGCCTACTACCTTCGCTTCTGCAAGAGCTTTTCGCGCATGGGTGGCGCGATGCACTACGTCCAGTGCGACAACGTCGCCTTTCTCCACCATCTCCTGCACCAACTGCGACGCTCATGAACCGGCAACGCTTCCAAGACATCACGGCTCTCTATCCCAAGCTCCGCATCGCCATCGTCGGCGATTTCTGCCTCGACCGCTACATGGAGATTGACCCGGCGCGGAGCGAAACCTCGCTCGAAACGGGTCTCGCCGTCCACAACGTTGTCAACGTCCGCAGTCAACCCGGCGCAGCCGGCACGATTCTCAACAACCTCGTTGCGCTTGGCATCGGTGAGATTTTCCCTGTTGGCTTCATCGGTGACGATGGCGAAGGCTTCGAGTTGCGGCGCGCGCTGCACACCAAGACTGGCGTCAAGCTCGACCATTTCCTCCAGACCGCAGAGCGCCGCACGTTTACCTATTGCAAACCGCTCGTGCTCGAAGCCGGCCAGCCGCCGGTGGAACTGAACCGGCTCGACAGCAAGAACTGGACGCCCACGCCTGCCGGCGTCCAAGACCAGCTCATCAAGTCCGTCCGCGCCCTCGCCGAAAACGCGGACGCCATCATCCTCATGGACCAGGTGGACGTGGCCGAAACCGGCGTCGTAACCGCGAAGTTGCTGGCAGCCATCGCGGACATCGCCGCAACGCGCCCCGGCCTGCTCATCATCGCCGACAGTCGGCGCGGGTTGAAAGGCTACCCGCCCGTCACGTTCAAGATGAACGCCGCCGAATTAAGCGCGCTGACCGGCGCGGCGAACAAATTGGCCATCGAGGAGATCGAGTTGCTGGCCGGATCGGTCGCGCGGCGTCACGGTCGCGGCGTGTTCGTCACGCTCGCCGAGCGCGGTCTCCTCGGCGCGACACCCACGGGACAGGTGGCGCATGTTCCCGCGCTGCCGGTGCGCGGTGAGATTGACATCGTCGGCGCGGGCGATTCTGTCACGGCGAACCTGACCGCCTCGTTGGCCGCCGGCGCGACGCTACGCGAATCGCTGGAGATGGCCGCCATTGCTTCCTCTGTCGTCATCCATCAACTGGGCACCACCGGTGTCGCCACCGTCGCCGACATCGGCGCCTTTGTTTAAGGAGTGCAACCATGGAATGCAAAAAGCAGACGAACGCCCGCCGCTGCAATTGCAGCTACCCTGGCTGTTCCAAGAAAGGGGCTTGCTGCGACTGCCTGCGCTACCATCTCGACATGCGGCAGCTTCCCGCTTGTTGTTTCCCGGACGAGCAGGAGCGCACCTACGACCGCAGCTTCGAGCGCTTCGCCCAACTCGTGCAGTCGGGCGCGGTCTAGTTTTGATCTCGGCCGTCTTTACGCCTTCATGCCGCCGAGGTGGGCGTCGAGCTTCTCCTTGGACTTCATCACGTCGTCCCACGTCACCGTGTGGCCGGTGTAGGCGGCCATGCGGCCCATGATGGCGATGAGGTTGCTCCGGACGCTGACGGGCACGGTGGAGTTGGAGACATCCTTCTTGCCGATCTTTTCGTGGAAGGTCTTGATATTGGTCTGCGTGCCTTCCTTGTAGATGGCGTTGGTGCGGCCGCCGCGATAGAACGTGTCGCCTGCGCCGCGGATCATGACGTTGCCGCCGTATTCGGTCAGCAGCGCGCCCTTGGAGCCATACATCTTGTTGATGATGCCGCCGGGCGCGTCGCAATCGAACTGCCGCGAATTAAACGCGATGCCGACCTTGTTCGGGTATTCGTAGGTGAGCTGGAAGTTGTCCCAGCAGTCGCCCACGTCCACGCGGACCTTGCGCCCGCCGGTGCCTGTGCAACGCACGGGCGGCACGTGGTTCATCGCCCAGTTCATCACGTCGAGCGTGTGGATGTTCTGTTCGACGATGATGTCACCCGACAACGCAATGTCGAACGCCCAGTTGCGCAGCCGCGCTTCCGGCGTGGTGCCGATCGGCCCTTTCAGGCCGAGCCGGCCGCACTGGTAGCTCGATTCGCCAAACACGATCTCGCCGATAGCGCCCGCGTGCACGCGCTTCATCGCCTCGATGAAAAACTCGTTGGCGCGCGTCTGGAAATCCACCTGGAAGACCAGTCCCTTTTTCGTTGCGAGCTTGCCGCTCTCCTCGATGGACTTGGCACCCGGCACGTCCACCGCGATCGGCTTGGCGACATAGACGTTCAAACCCGCTTCGACCGCCGTGCGCGCCTGTTCGGGATGGAAATACGGCGGGCTGATGATCGCCACCGCGTCGAGGCCGCCCTTGGCGATGAGCTTCTCGGCGCATTTCAGTCCCGTGAACGTCTGCTCCGGCTTCAGTTGAAGCTTCGTGGCGACGGTCTCTACGCGGTCTTGGAAGAAATCCGCCACGCCAACGATTTCGTAGCCGCCGTGTTCGGCAAACAGATTGGCGATCCACGAGCCGCGTCCGCCGCAGCCGATTACACCGAGGCGGACCTTGGCGCCGGCGTCGGCGGCGATTGTCGGGCGCGCGCTGAGAGCGGAGGCCGTTGCGAGGCCGAGGCCGGTCTGCGCGAGAAACCGGCGGCGCGAGATGGAGGTGGTGGACTGGTTTTCCAAGGAGGATTCGAGAGAAGAGTTCATGGCCGCCATTCTGGAAAACAGCGGGCCGCGTTGCAACCACGAAATCGCAGGCTGGCAGCGCGTGTCCTCGGAACCTCGCAATAGCTCAGATCTCGATGGCGCACTGCTGCACCTTGGCCACGGCTTCGACGATGTCGTCCATGTCCCGACGCGCACCGAGCAGCGTAGACTGGCCCAGCCAGACGGCTTCGCCGGCGCAAGCCGTCTCGCACGCCGGGCAACTCACGCGACCGTAATCCAAGTCCGGTCGCGAACGCCTCCAACCCGTGTAGGGGCCGAAGTTCTTTTCCAGAAACAGCGGCTGCTTGTAGAGAGGCATCGGATAGCCGGCGGAAGCAGCGACGCCTTCGGCTTTCAGCGCCGCCAGGAATCGTTGGCGCGGCTTGTCGCTGAAGGCCGCCGCGTCGTAGCGGAACATATAAAGATGGGCGGTCACGCGCGTCGCGAAGGCGTCGCGGCGCATCGGTCGGATGCCGGGGATCTTCGCCAGCTCGCGATCGAGGTAAAAGGCATTGGCTTCGCGGCGGTCGGTTTGTTTCCTTACCCGCTTCAACTGCGAGAGCAGCAGCGCAGCTTGCATTTCCGTCATGCGATGGTTGCCGCCAATGAGGAAATGGGCATACCAATTGCCCGCCGCCTTCTCATGCACAGCGAGTCGGCCGGGCAGCGTGCCGTCGGGGCGCGGCTTGAGCCGGCCGCAGTTGTGCAGCGACTTCACGATGGCGTAAAGCTCCTCGCTGTTGGTCGTGAGGAACCCGCCTTCTCCCGCCGTGAGGTTCTTCGACGCCTGAAAACTGATCGCGCCGAGGTCGCCGATGCAACCGAGGCCCTTGTCCTTCCAGCGGCCGTTCCAACCGTGGCAGGCGTCCTCAACGACCTTTAGCTTGTGTTTCTTCGCGATGGCGAGGATGCGGCCCATGTCGCACGCCTGCCCGGCGAAATGCACCGGGATGATCGCCCGCGTCCGCGGCGTGATCGCCGCCTCGATCAGGCGCGGGTCGAGGTTGTAGGTCTCCGGGTCAACGTCTACGAACACCGGCACGGCGTTGCACTCCACCACCGCCGTCGCCGTCGCCAGGAACGTGTAGGGCGGCACGATCACCTCGTCGCCCTCCTCGATGCCGACCGCCAGCAACGCCAGCCGCAGCGCCGTCGTGCCGTTGGTCAGCGCGACGCCGTAGCGCGCGCCCTGGAACTTCGCGAATGTCTCCTCAAACTGTCCCGCGATCTTGCCCGTGGTGCAGCCCCAGACGCCGCTCAAAACGACGCGCGCCACCGCCTGCGCGTCCGCCTCGGAAAAAATCGGCCAGCCCGGAAACGGTTTTGCCCGCACCGGTTTGCCGCCATGTAATGCCAGCTTGCTCATTGGCGCGAATCGTCCAACACTCGGCGCGCTTGCGCAAGCAGGATTCGCGAGTGACACAGCGGTTCGGAATCTGGTAAAGAAGGCCCGTCGCGTGAGAAGACAGACCATGAAAACCAAAGCGATAAGTTGGGCAACACTGGCTGTGGCGCTTCTCGCTCTGCGGCCCGCCGGGGCCGAGGTTCCACTGGCCACGCTGGAGGTCAAGGGCAGCAAACCGCTGGCGCTCGGCAAGTTTTCCAAACCGGCGATCATCCATCCGAACCGCAATTACGTTTTCGCCGACGCGCCGGCGTCTCTGACGGGATTGCAGTTCACCGCGCACGCGCACAAGAATCCAGCCGCGATCACCTGCACGGTGAAGACGGGCGGTCACGTTTATCTCTGTCTCTGGGCTGAGACGAAGTTCGACACGCTCGGCTTGAAGGCGGCCGACTGGCAGCCCGCTGGCAGGATGAACGCGGAAGCCACCGGCAAAAAGTTTCCGTGGAACGTCTTTCAAGCCGACCTCCGCGAAGGCCAAACGCTCTCGTTGCCGGCGTGCGACCGTTGGGGCGCGATTCTTGCCGCGAAGGAAATCAAGGGACTGACGAAGTTCGCGCCCGTCGTCGCGGCAAAAACGGCGGCGCCCGCGAAGCCGCTGGATGAGTTTGCGGAACTGAAACGGCAGATGGCCGAACGGTCGCGGTGGAACACGGCGCGGCTGGAGAAGGAGGCATTGCGGCCGGAGGCGCTGTTTTTCACGGCCGACGCGACGCCGGCGGATGTGATCTGGCGGCGCACGAACGCGTTGTTGGATCATCTGCAGAGGCTGCCGAATGCGCCCTTGCTCGTTGCCGAGGCCGCGGAGCTGACGGCGCTGCGAAAACAGGTAACCGCCGTGCGCTCCGCCGCCGAGTCGCAACAGCGCGAGGTGTTCGACAAGATCGCAAAGATCCGCCGCCGCGTGGCGTTCAAGAACCCGCTGCTCGATTTTGACTCCATTGTTTTCCTCAAGCACAACAAAGAGGCCCGTGGCGACATCCACATGGTGGACCAGTATCTCGGCTTCAACGCCGAGAAAGCCGGCGGCGTTTTCGCGCTGGAGAAACCGTTCACCGAGAAGCCGGTCGTGCGCAGCCTGCTCGCCAGCTCGAAGGTCGGGAACGGCCGGCTCAAGGGCAGGTCGCTGGAGAATAGCGGCGGATTCATCGCGCTCGACCTCGACTACGACGGGCAGAGCATCCTGTTTGCGTTCACGGAGGCGGAGTGGGAGGTGGCCGCCGGCACGCAGGAGAAGACGTATTGGACCGACGCCGACATGCGGCGCAAGCGGGTCATCCAGTCGCCGGCGCACTACGTCTTCCGGCCGGACAACTGCTACCACGTCTTCAAGGCGCGCGCCGACGGCAGCGGCCTAACGCAGCTCACGGATGGCGCGTTCAACGACTTCGATCCCTGCTTCCTGCCGAGCGGTCGCGTTGCGTTCATCTCGACGCGCGCTGGCGGCCAGTGTCGTTGCGGCGGGCGGCCGGTGCCGACCTACACGCTGCATGGCATGATGCCCGACGGCAGTGACATCATCCAACTGAGCTGGCACGACACCAATGAGTGGCATCCGAGCGTGGACAACAACGGCATGCTCGTCTATACGCGCTGGGATTACGTGGACCGCGACTCCGACGTGGCGCATCATCTCTGGCGTTGTTATCCCGACGGACGCGACCCGCGCAGCCCGCACGGCAACTATCCCAACGTGCGCGAATCGCGGCCGTGGATGGAGATGTCCATCCGCGCCGTTCCCGGCTCGACGAAATATGTCGCTGTCTCCGCGCCTCATCACGGGGAGGCTTACGGCTCGCTGGTGCTGGTGGATTTGCGGCAGCGCGAGGACAACAGCACCGGCCAACTCCGCCGCGTCACGCCGGAGGTGCCTCTCCCCGAATCCGAGAGCGCGCCCGGCAAAGCCCACATCGGCCGCGGCAAGCACACGCCGAAGGCCGAGGTCTATGGCACGCCGTGGCCGTTGAGCGAGGACTTCTACCTCTGCGTCTATGACAACGGCCAGCGCAACTACGGTCTCTACCTGCTCGACAGCTTCGGTAACCGCGAACTGCTTTATCGCGACCCCGCCATCGCGTGTCTCGACCCGATCCCGCTTCGCGCGCGCCCGCGCCCGCCGGTAATTCCCGTTGCTACCGCGCAGGCGAAGGCCGATCGCGGCGGCGGCCCCGCGCCCGCCACCGGCACCGTCGCCGTGATGAACGTCTATGAAAGCCGCCAGCCGTGGCCTGAAGGCGTGCGGATCAAGGATCTGCGCGTCGTCAACATCTTCCCGAAAGACAGCGCCGTCTCCGACGCGCCTGAGGTCGGCGCTGCGGCGCAATCGCTTTGCCGCGGCGTGCTCGGCACCGTGCCGGTCGAGGCGGACGGTAGCGTCCATTTCAAGATGCCCGCTGGCGCGCCGGTTTATTTCCAACTGCTCGACGAGAAGGGAATGATGGTGCAGACGATGCGTTCGGACACCTACGTGCATCCGGGCGAGCAACTCACCTGCGTTGGCTGCCACGCATCGCCGCAAGCCTCGCCGCCGCAGCCCGGCAAGAAGACGCCGCTCGCGTTGCGCCGGTCGCCATCGTCGCTGAAACCGGAGACGCCGGGATCATATCCGCTGAGTTTCGCGCGCCTCGTGCAGCCCGTGCTCGACGCGAACTGTGTGGCCTGCCACGACCGCGAGAAAAAGGCGCCGAAGCTTCACGGCGACCGCATCGCCAAGACCGGCCGCTCCGAGGCGTTCGAATCGTTGCGCGGGCGCGCCTGGGGCATGAGCGGCGGCAACGGCGTCGCGTTGAAGGAACGCCAATACTCCATCCCCGGCAAGGAAGGCGCGCGCGTCTCCAAGCTCTACATGCTGCTGGCCGGCGGCCACCACGACGTCAAACTCTCCCCCGCCGACTTGCATCGCATCACCCTCTGGCTCGACTGCAACAGCAACTTCTTTGGCGCTTATCAGGAAGCCGACAGACAGGCCCGCGGCGAAATGGTGCCTCCCCTCCTGGGCCTGCCGCCGTGGATGGATTTCGCGACGCTCGTGCGGTGATCCTTGGAGCGGACAGCAGGGCTTGCTCGACCACTGATGCCGAGCGGGAAGAATCCGGGCCTGTGTTCGATAACAGCGTCGCCGTCAAAGGCAATCCTCCTTTTGTGCCGCCCCTTGACATGTCGCTGGGGCTTTCTAAGTTACCGCTCGAACCAAGACCAGCATGGCTGTGAAAATGAACGAATGACGATGCCGAGCACGAAACGCGATTACAGCCTCGTCGGGCCTGAAACCCAACGGGCCTACGAGAAGGGCTTGGTCTCTGCCTCGTGGTATGCCAGCCCGATTCCACGCCCGCGTATGAAAGAGTTGATGCGGCGCAAGGACGGCCCCGCCATCCGCGACACGCTGTTGTGGTTTGCCCTGATCGTCGCTTCCGGCGCCACAGCCTGTTTGACGTGGGGGACGTGGTGGTGCGTTCCGGCGTTTTTCGTTTACGGGACACTCTATGGCTCGACCTCCGATTCACGCTGGCACGAGTGCGGCCACCGCACCGCGTTCAAGACGGTGTGGATGAACGATGTCGTTTACTACATCGCCTCGTTCATGGTCCTGCGCGAGGCAACCGCATGGCGGTGGAGTCACACCCGGCACCACACCGACACGATCATCGTTGGTCGCGACCCGGAGATTGCCGTGCCACGCCCGCCCAATTTGTTCGCGGTCTGCCTGAAGTTTTTTGCGTTGCCCGGTGGTCTGCGCGAGTTGGCAAAGATATTCCGGCACTGCTTTGGCCGGCTGAACGCTGTGGAAGCGGACTACATTCCTGAGTCGGAACGGCCAAGAGTTTTCCTCGAAGCGCGGGTTTACGTTGCGATCTATGCCGCGACCATCGCGTGCGCCGTGGCCACACGCAGCATCCTGCCGCTGATGCTCGTGGGCTTGCCCTCGTTCTACGGCGCGTGGTTGATGGTTGTGTTTGGACTCACGCAACACGCCGGCCTTGCCGAGGACGTGCTTGATCACCGCCTCAACTGTCGCACGGTTTATATGACCCCGGTCTTCCGTTACCTCTACTGGAACATGAACTATCACATCGAGCACCACATGTTTCCGCTGGTGCCCTACCATGCGCTGCCCTCGCTGCACGAGGCGCTGAAGGCAGACATGCCGCCGGCGTATCGCGGATTGTGGGAGACCTACCGCGAAATCATTCCCACACTGCTGCGGCAGTCAAAGGACCCGGCTTACTACGTGAAGCGTCCGCTGCCGACCCACATGGCCCTCCAAGGAGGAATGGCATGAGCACCGGTTGGATTCTTGCCTGCAAGACAGACGATGTTGGCGCGGAGGACGTGTTTCGTTTCGATCACGACGAGCGGACGTTTGCCATCTATCGGACCGCAGACGACAAGTTCTTCGCGACCGAGGGCCTCTGCACGCACGGGAAGGTCCACCTCGCACAGGGCTTTGTTATGGACACGATCATCGAGTGCCCGAAGCACAACGGCCGCTTCGACTTCGCGACTGGCGAGGCCAAAGGCGCGCCCGCTTGCATCAACCTCAAGACCTATTCGGTGAAAGTCGAGGCCGGGCAGGTGTTCATACTGTTGGATTGAAATGAAACTTATTCTTTTCCGCCACCTCTGGGGCGTTGACGGCGCGTGGGAGCAAGTCTTCCCGCAATTCAAGAAGGCCGGCTACCACGGTATCGAAAGCAAACTGCCGCTGCCCGCCGAGCGCAGACGGTTCCGCGCGTTGCTCGCGGCCCACGGCTTCGACTACATCCCTCAGATCTTCACGCAGGGCCGCACCGTGGCCGAGCACGTCGAGTCTTTCCGCGTCCAAGTCGCCGAGGCGGCGGCGTTGCGACCTCGGTTCATCAATGCGCACAGCGGACGCGACGCCTTCACCGAAGCCGAGAGCGAGCGGTTCTTTGCCGCCGCGCTCAAGATTGAGGCGGAGGCCGGCGTAGCCGTCGCCCACGAAACCCATCGCGGCCGCATCCTGTTTAATCCGTGGATCACGAGCCGGCTGCTGAAGCAATTTGACGGGTTGAAGCTCTGCTGCGACTTCAGCCACTGGGTCTGTGTCTGCGAACGGCTGATTGATGACGAACTTGCCATCATCCGCCAGTGCGCCGCCCGTTGCATCCACCTCCACGCCCGCGTCGGCTACGAGGAAGGCCCCCAAGTGTCCGACCCGCGCGCGCCAGAATACCAGCGGCATCTCATCGCCCATGAACGCTGGTGGCGCATCGTCTGGAAGGTGCAAGCGAAGCGCGGCGACAAAACCTCCACGCTGACGCCGGAATTTGGCCCGCCGCTTTACCTCCACACCCTGCCGTTCACCGATGTGCCGGTGAGCGACTTGCGTGAAATCTGCGACTGGCAGGCCAAGCGCCAAGCCGCGAACTTCGCCCGTTGCATCAGCCGCTGATGACCGAGACGGCGTGGTCGCGGCGGAAGTGGGCGGGGGACTCGCCCGTGACGCGCTTGAAGACGCGGGAGAGATAGGCGCGGTTCGGGAAGCCGGTCTTTTCAGCGATCTCATCGAGGCTCAGCGCGGTGTTGGCGAGCAGGTTGCACGTTTCGCGGATGCGCACTTGGGCGATGAAGCGCGCCGGCGTCACACCCTGGCAGTGGCGGAATTCTTCCACGAAGCTTGTGGTGGACATGTTTGCCAGCCGCGCCAGTTGCGGGTTGTAGATTGGCTCGGCGTGATGCTGCTCGATGAAGCGCACCGTCTGCAACAGGCTTTCCGGCTTTTCCTTCAACCATCGAATCTCCGGTCGGCTCAGAACAACCTGTAACAGCGCGATGCTGAGCCGGAAAGTCCGCTCGCGGTTCTCTTCGTTGTGGCGACCGCCGAACAACGCCACGAGGTCGTCAATCAAGTTCATCTCCGTGCGCGACGGCGTGAGTTCAATCGGGAGCGGCTGGCGTGGCACGGGCCGGCGTGGGTGGCTGAAATGCAGCCAGAACGTTGGCGTCGGTCGCGTCTCTCGGAAATGGCAGCGATGATGGTCCGGCAACAACACGATCCGGTCGGGACCGAGTGCCACCTCGCGGTCGGGGAAGACAATCTTGTGGCCGCGCCGGAAGTCGTAGATCAGCCGCCAGAACGGGCTGAACATGTTTGGGAAGTTCCAGTCGCGGTTGCAGCGCAGGCAACCGCTCTCGTGCAGCACGACGCCGGAGTGTCCCGGCAGCACGCCGAGCGGGAAGAACTCGATGCCCGTATTCGAAAACGGCGTTGTGTAGGCGCCGGTGTTGGTGCGGCGTGTTGAAGAAAAGGACATCGCGGGCATTCAAGTTGTCTGGCTGGCGCGTGTCAACGCGAATGTCGCGCCCGGCACTGCGGCGAAAAGGATACAGGAAAAGGAGGAACAGACATAGACCCGTGCGACTGATTGCAGTAGCATCCGTGCTCGTCTGAGTGTCCGGTTCGCGAAAGGAACACCATGAAGAGAATCCTTGTCACCCTGTTGGCATGTCTTGTTGTTGGATCGGGATCACCAGTTCTTACGGCGGGGGCGATGGACATGGCCAAGCGCGCCGAGGAATTGAAGACGCTGAAGTGGGGCATGTTCATCTGCTGGTCGTTCAGCACCTTCTCCGGCAAGGAATGGACGCCGGGCGTCACCGACGTGAGCTTCTTCAAGGCCACAGGCTGCGATACCGACCAGTGGGCGCGCACGGCGAAGGAAGCCGGCATGGGCTACATCCTGTTTCTCACGAAGCACCACGACGGCTTCTGTCTCTGGGACACGAAGACGACGGATAGAAAAGTGACGAAGTCGCCGCTTGGCCGCGACGTGCTCGCCGAGTTGAAGAAGTCCTGCGACAAGCACGGCATCAAGCTGGCGCTGTATTTCTCGGAGGGCGATTGGACGTGGCCGGGCGCGGCCGACGGCAAAGGTTGGAAAGCCGGTGTTGGCAGAAACCCGGAGATAAAAAAGGCGCAGCTCAAGGAACTGCTCACGCAATACGGCTCGGTCGAATACATCTGGTTCGACCACGCCGTCGGCGACGGTGGCTTGAGCCACGCGGAGACAATCGCGTTCTGCAAATCGCTTCAGCCCGGCTGCTTTGTCGGCTTCAACCACGGCGACCAAGCTGGCGCTGACATCCGGCTCGGCGAGATGGGCCGGCCCGGCCCGCTCGACGATCACACCGCGGCCGGGCCGCACATGAAGGACGCGCCGAGCAAGAGCTACCGGCTCGCGGAGTTCACCTATCCGATCCTGCCGCCGCACAAGGGCGGCGCGATGTGGTTCTACTCGCTGCCGATTCACGACGGCCTCTGTCTTCCCGCCGAAAAACTCTATCGCGACTACCTCGGCGCGGTAAAGTTCGGCAACGTGTTCGCGCTCGATGTCGGCCCCGACTACGCCGGCCGGCTGCGCGAGATTGACGTGCGGACGCTGCGCAAGGTCGGCGAGATGATCCGCAGCCGCGCGCCCGAACCACCAGAGGCACAGCCCCCGATCAAGGCGTTCTGCGTGGACTTTAACTGGGGACCGGGCGGGCCGAATGGGTTTGCGAAACCGGGACTCTGGGCCAATGCCGACCCGGTCGAGCATGTCGCGTGGTATGAGCAACTCGGTTGCAACGTCATCCAGACGTTCGCGGTCTCCTGCAATGGTTACGCGTGGTATCGTAACGGCGTCGTTCCGGAACAACCGAGCCTGAAGCACGACTTCCTGCGCGAGGTCGTCAAGCTCGGCCACGCGAAGCGGATGCTGGTGATGGGCTACTTTTGCGTCGGCGCGAACACGCTCTGGGGCCAGCAACATCCCGACCTTAGCTACGATTTCCCCAGCGCCTACCACATTCCGTTCACGGACTCCTATCTCGATTATCTCGCTGCCTCCATCGAGGACGCGCTGCGCAAGAGCGGCATGGACGGCTTCATGATTGACTGGGTGTGGTGCCCGACCGACGCCGTCCGCAAGAAAGCGACCGGCGGCAAATGGTTGGAGGCGGAAAAGAAGCTCTATGAACAGCTGCTCGCCAAGCCGTTTCCCGGCGAAGACAAGCTGACGCTGGATGACAAGCTCACCTACGAGCGCAAGGCGATTGACCGCTGCTGGACGCGCATCCGCAACGCGGCCAAAAGCGCCAACCCTGCGTGTGTCATCTGGCTCTCATGCAACAAAGTCCACGACGCCGCTATCGCCAATTCACCGATGCTGAAGGAGGTGGACTGGATGATGGACGAAGCCGGCACGCCCGCGGCGATGAAGGAGGTCGCGCCGATGTTCGGCCCGCGCACGCGACAGTTGCTGTGTCTCACGGGCTGGGGCGACCGGCACAAGACGCGCGAGATTCTCTCGGATCCCGCGATGACCGCCTATGGCATCTACGGTTTCAGCCGACCCAGTCCCGACTCGCTGCCGCTGCCGGTGCCAACGTATCTGAGCCAGCCCATCGAGTCTTTCAAAGGCAACGACCGCGGTATCGCCACGCTGGCGCGCTATTTCACCGGCAAGCCTTTTGACTTTGCCACCAAACCTCACGCCGCTGTTTCCCGTCCCTGTTGGCACACGGCGCCGACTCTCAGCGTCATGACTGGCTTCATCTACGAGCCGCTGAAGCCTTACACCATCCAGCAGTGGATGAAAAACCTCGGCAACCGGTTCGACGCCGACCAGTGGGTGAAGGATTTCAAGGAGGTTGGCGCCAGCCACCTCGTCTTTTACGACAAGTGGATTGACGGGCTGGTCTTCCACGACACCAAAACGACGAACTTCAAGACCAAGCGCGACTTCGTGCGCGAATTGGCCGCGGCTTGCCAACGCGGCGGGTTGCCGCTCGTGCTCTACTTCAACGCCGTCAGCGACGGCAACCCGGAGTTCGACCCGTGGTCGCTCATTGGCCTCGACGGCAAACCGATCGTCTTCGGCGCGCGCTGGCCGACACGCTACCAGACGCTCCACTCGCCGTTCCGCGCGAAGTGCCTGGATCAGGTGCGCGAAATCCTCGGCAACTACGGTCCCATCCACGGCATCTGGCACGACATCTTTCACGAGCGGTTCAACACGACCAGCGAATGGACCGCGCGCGGCTACCAGAAGATGTTCGGCGAGCCGTTCGATAAAGCTACGCCGCCGCAGCTCGCCGAGTTCAACGCGCGCACGCTGGCCGGTTATCTGGATGAGGCTGAGGCGATCCGGCGCGAGCGGCGGCAGTACCGGTGCGTGTTTACCTCCAACGGTTCCGGCAGTTCGTTCCTCGGCGGCGGCGTCTGGACCGAACAGGTCGGCTCGCGGCTGCAATACCTTTTCAACGAAGGCCACAGTTTCGCGCACAACGAGAAGCTCGCGCGCATGGCGTGGGCGTTGCCGAAGCCGCTCGACATCAACCTGCTGCTCGTCAGCTCGTGGTTCACGCCGCTGGAGGATGCGCCGCCGCCCGCGAGCCTCACCGTCGAGCAAGCCATCGCCGCCACCGCCATTGCCGTCTGCCAGGGCGCGGGCGTGAATTTCGCGCTCACGCCCGGCCACGACGGAAGATTTGGCGAGGATGTGCAACGTGCGAAAGCCGTCGGCGCATGGTTCCGCAAAGTGCAGCCGTGGCTCGAAGGCGCGCAGCCGGCCGCCGACGTGGGCATCATTCATGGCTCTGGCGCCAACGCCGCCAGCGACGCGCTGGCAAAGGCGGGCGTGTTCAGCCAATGGATCGCCGCGGATCAGTCGCCGCCGGCGCTTCCCGCCATCCTTGTGCCGCCGCAAAGCCGTCTGGACGAACGGTTGCGCGACTACGTGAAGGCCGGCGGCACCCTTATCGCGTTCGGCAACGTCGGTCCGCTAGCGGAGGTTTTCGGTGCGAACGTCAAAGGCGCTGTTCGCTTCGCGAAGAAGCTGCAAGGCGCGACGGTCAAGGTGGACTCCGAATACAGCGACCAGTTCGCCGCTGCCAACCTGCTCGACGATGACCCGCGCACCGCCTGGGCGTCCACTGGCACACCGATGCCGCATTGGGCGGAAGTCACGCTGCCGGAACCAGTCGAGGTGGAAACAGTCGAACTCATCAGCCGCCCAGACTCGTATCTGGTGAGCGACGCGGACATCGAGTTGCCCGATGGCAGCGGTTGGCGCGTGGCGAAATCCATCCGCGGCGCGAAGGAACGCAAGATCGTTGCGAAGCTGGACGCGCCGGTAAAGACCAGCCGCGTCCGCGTGAAAATCCTGCGCGAGCTATTCAACGGCGACGACCGCCAGCACGCCGACGTGGAAGGCATCCGCATCCTCGACCGCTCCGGCCGCAACTACGCCAGCGGCAAGTTCGAGCCGGTGCGCATCGAATTCGCATCACTCCATAACTTGAAAGGCCTGTCGCTGCCGCCACCCGCCGTTGCCGTCGAGCCAACGACTGCCGAGGTTCTTGCCCGCTTCGAGAATCCCGACAAATCTCCCGCCCTGCTGTGCAACCGTTTCGGCAAGGGCCGTGCCTATCTCGCCCCGTCAACCACCCTCAGCGAAAACTCACCATTCTGGGCCGCCCTGTGCCGCACTGCGCTCGGCGAGCCGTCGCTCACCGTTAGCGCGGACGACGCGCGCCGCTTCCGCTTCATTTTGACGCGCGTCGGCGAATCACGCGTGCTGCACGTGATTGACGCTGCCGTGCCGGCGAAGGATTACCGGCCGAAGCCGGTCGAAGTTTCGCTGGCAGCACAACGACTCGGTGGCGTGCGACAGGCGATGCTTGCCGGTGGCGACAAAACGCTTGCACTCAAGGAGAAGGACGGGCGGCTTGGTTTCACCGTCCTCCCCAATCCGGTTGCGACGGTTGTGTTGAAAGGAGCAAAACCGTGAAAAAATTCCTGCTGACGCTCGCATGGCTGCTGGCTGGCGGTTGCTGCACGGCAGCCGACGTCGGCTGGGACATGCTCAAGTCCAAGCCTGAAGTTGTCGAAGCGTGGAAGGACATGCGGTTCGGGATGTTCATCTGCTGGGGGCCAGTTTCGCTGACGGGGCTGGAGATTGGTTGGTCACGCGGCGTGCCGACGTGGGGCATGAGAGCCGGCGTGCGCGGCGGCAAGGGGCCGACACCGGCGGCGGTTTATGACAACCTCTACAAGAAGTGGAAGCCGGACAAGTTCAACGCCCGCGAATGGGTGAAGATCGCGCAGGACACCGGCGCGCGATACCTTGTCTTCCTCATCAAGCATCACGACGGTTTCTGTCTCTTCGACACGAAGCTGACCGACTACAAGAGCACCGGGCCGGAGTCGGCGTGGAAAGTGGACGTGATGAAGGAGATCGCTGACGCCTGCCACGATACGGGCATGAAACTCATCGTCTATTACTCGCAGCCCGACTGGCATCATCCCGACTTCTGCGGCGGACACCACGAGCGTTATATCGCCTACCTCCACGGCCAGATTCGCGAACTGCTGACAAACTACGGGCGCATTGACGGCCTGTGGTTCGACGGTCTCGGCGGCACGGCGAAGCAATGGGACGCGGAGAATCTGTTCAAGATGGCGCGCTCGATCCAGCCGCACCTGATCATCAACAACCGCTGCGGAATTTCCGGTGACTACGTCACGCCGGAGCAATACGTCGGGCGTTGCCAGTTCGACCAGCCGTGGGAGAGTTGCATCACGCTCGGCACGCAGTGGTCGTGGAAGCCTGATGACAAGCTGAAACCCTACACCGACGGCATCCAGATGCTCGTGGCGTGCGCGGTGGGCGACGGCAATCTCGCGCTCAATACCAATCCGATGCCCGATGGCCGGATCGAACCGCGCCAGGTCGAGAGTTTCCGCAAGATCGGCCAGTGGCTGCGGAAATACGGCGAGAGCATCTACGCGACGCGCGGCGGACCGTTCGTGGCGCCGGACATGGGCAGACGGCAGTTCGGACACGACCGCACGCGTTTCCAGATGCCAGGCGGCGCTTGGTGGGGCGGCTCGACGCGCAAAGACAACGCCATCTATCTCCACATCTTCCGTTGGCCCGCAAACACGATCACGCTGCCGCCGATAAAGCCGCGCATCGTGAAATACACCGTCCTCACCGGCGGCAAGGCGACGGTGAAGCAAACCGACGCCGGCATCGAAGTCAGCGTCCCTGCCGCACAGCGCGACGCGGTTGACACCATCGTGAAGCTCGAACTCGACGGTCCCGCCAAAGACATCCCCGTTATCAAACCGAAGAACACCACCGCGCCATCGTTGACTACCGGCAAGAAAGCTACCGCCTCGAACTGGTTCCGAAAGAGCGAAACCTACGCACCCGACAAGGCCGTGGATGGTGACCTCGACACGCGCTGGGGTTGCGACTATGGCACGCACTCCTGCTGGCTGGAAGTGGACCTCGGCGAGCCGAAAACTTTCGACCGCGCGGCGATCAGCGAGCCTTATGGCCGGGTAAAGGAGTTCGAGTTGCAGGTGAAAACCAACGGCGACTGGAAGACCTTTCATCGCGGCACAACCATCGGCGAAGACCTGAACATCAAGTTTGCCCCCGTGGTCGGCCGGCATGTCCGGCTGAACCTGCTGAAGACTATCGAAGGGCCTTCAATTTGGGAGTTTCAGTTGTTCGCACCAATGGAGTAGAAAGAGACGGCATGCTTCACGATCCGAGCCACCACACACCGATGCCACTGGCCGAGGAGATCAAACTCGGCTCACGCGATAAGGACATCCTCCGCCGCCTCGCCGGTGAACTCGCCGCCATCGCCGCGCTGCCCGTCCATCGCGAGAAAGCCATGCTCTGGCAGAAACTTAACGACCTCCAGTCGGTGCGGCCGATGGTTTGGATTAACGAGGTCTGCTGGCACGAGATGAACGTCGGCGATGAGTTGACGCTCCAGTGCGAGCATCCTTGGGCGCGCGAGCAGGAGGTCGAATTGCGCCGGACGCTTTACCAGTGGTATCATCTGCCAGGCGATATGATCATCAGCGACTTTCTCGCCTGTCCGCTCGCCATCCACAGCAGCGACTTCGGCATCATGGAGCAGGTGGATGTCGTCAAGACCGACGAAGCCAACGACGTTGTCTCACGCCACTACCACATCCAGATCAGTGACTTCGCTGACCTCGACAAGATCAAGATGCCGGTCATCACGCACAACGAGCAGGCGACGGCGTTTCGGTTCGCGGCGATGAACGACGTTTATGCCAGTATCCTGCCGGTGAAGAAAGTCGGCCAGACGCACATCTGGTTCACGCCGTGGGACTGGCTTATCCGTTGGTGGGGCATCGAGGAAGCGATGCTCGATCTCTATGAGCGGCCCGACCTCGTCAACGCCGCCGTCGAGCGCATGACCGACGCGTGGATGACGGAACTCGACCAGTTCGTTGCGATGAACCTGCTATCGCTCGACTGCGACAACACCCGCATCGGCTCCGGCGGCTACGGTTATACACGCGAGTTGCCCGGCGAAGACTTCAATCTGCACTACGTCAAGCCGCACAACATGTGGGGCTGCTCCAACGCGCAGATTTTCTCGGAGGTGTCGCCGGAGATGCATTGGGAGTTTGCCGTGAAGCATGACCTGCGCTGGCTGAAGCGATTCGGCCTGACCTATTACGGCTGTTGTGAGCCGCTCGACAAGAAGATGGAAATCCTCCGCCGCATCCCGAACCTGCGGAAGATTTCCGTCAACTACCGCTGCAACCTCGACCGCGTCGCGAGCGACATCGGCTCGAATTTCGTCTGGAGTTACAAGCCGAATCCTGCTGTGCTGGCCGAGGACGGCTGGCGGCCGGAACTGGCCCGCGCCGAGATGGCGCGCGTGGCCGAGAAGGCTCGCGCCGTTGGCGCGCATGTTGAGTTTATCATGAAGGACATTTCCACCGTGCGCTACCACCCGGAACGGCTCTGGGATTGGGCGCGTATCGCGATGGAGTTGTCGCACGAGTCACTGAAGTAGGAACGAAATATGAAGACCATTATTACCACTGTTCTGACCACCGTGTTGATGATCGCTGTCGAGAGCGCAGCCCAGCCACTGTTCCACGCCCAAGGCGAGATGGCCGGCGAGCCGACACAGGCGACTGTTATTCTGCAATCACGCCTCACCGCCACCGACGGCTTGAAAGATGGCGACGTGCCCGGCGCGCCAGGCTGGGCGTGCTTTGAGTTGGCGAAGGAGGCGGAGTTTCGTGAGATGGTCCGGACTGAGTGGCTCGAAGCGACAGAGGAGCGCGATTTCATCGTGAAGACGAAAGTCACCGGCTTGCAGCCCGGCACGAAGTATTTCTACCGGCTGAGTTTCGGCGAGACCCGCGAGTCCGCGAAGCCCGGCTCAGTGCACAGCTTCAAGACACTGCCGGCGACCGACGCGGAGACCGCGGTGAAGTTCGTCATCGGCAACTGCATGAACTACGCCTTTTTTCACAAAGGCCCGAAAGGCACCGGCGAAGGCGCGGCCCCGGCCGAGGACAGGAAGCTGGGTTATCCCTCGATGGAGGCGATCCGAAAACTGCAACCGGACTTCTTCGTCGGGGCCGGCGACAGTGTTTACTACGATCATCCTGCGGCGAAGGCCGCCACAACGCAGCCGGAGATGCGGCGCAAGTGGCACGAGCAGTTCGTCCAGCTGCGGCTCGTCTCGCTCCTCGGCGATGTGCCGGCCTACTGGCTCAAGGACGACCACGATTACCGCTACAACGACGCCGACCCCACCGGCGACAAGGCGCCGTCTCACTCGCTCGGCATCAGCACATTCCTCGAACAGGTTCCGGTCGTGGACCCGGCCGAAAAGAAGCCGATCACCTACCGCACCTACCGCGTCAGCAAGTTCCTCCAGGTCTGGATGCTCGAAGGCCGCGACTATCGCAGCGCAAACTCAATGACTGATGGCCCGCAGAAATCCATCTGGGGCGCCAACCAGAGGGCGTGGTTGATGCAGTCCCTGCGCAACAGTGATGCGACGTTCAGGCTGATTATCTCGCCCACGCCGATGATCGGCCCCGACGACGGGACGAAGCGCGACAACCACACCAACCCCGATGGCTTCCGCAAGGAAGGCGACGCCTTCTTCGCGTGGCTCAAGGAGCGAGGCATGAAGAACGTCTTCATCCTTTGCGGCGACCGCCACTGGCAATACCACTCCATCCATCCGAGCGGCTACGAAGAGTTTTGCTGCGGAGCGCTCAACGACGAAAACTCGCGCCTCGGCCCCAAGCCGGGCAATCCCGCGTCCACCGACCCCAAGGGTCTTATCAAGCAACCCTATGCCCAGACCGAGAAGTCCGGCGGGTTCCTGCAAGTGACGGTCACGCCGGACAAGACGGCAGAGTTCAGCTTCTACGACGATCGTGGCGCGTTGCTGTATAAGGCCGTGAAGTCTGCGACGCCCAAGCCGTAATGAAAACAGTCGTGAGCCTGCTGTTGGCTCTGGCCACCGTGACCGCCGCCGCTGGCCAGATGTCGCTCCACATCGGATTCGTTGATCCCGCGCTGCCGAAGAATCCACCCGTGCGCAACGCCGCCGCGCTGGCGTTCGCGCAGTCGCAGGGCGAGGTCGCACGGCTCGCGTGGCAGACGGCAGGTGGCTGGCTCGCGGCGGACGGGCGGATTCGCGCGCCGGAGGAATTCGACGTCGTCTGGTTTCACCAAGGCGACGATCTCGCCGCTGCGAAGCTCGACACCGCTGCGGGCGCGGACTTAATGGCGTGGCTTGAAGGCGGCGGCTCGTTGCTGCTCTCAGGTGCGGCCGGCCGGTTGCTCAACGATCTCTGCATCGAGCCGACGCCGTTGCGCGTGCTGGGGGCAACCGAGGTTGCACACATCAGCGGCATTCGCGTGATTGAGAAACATCGCGGTCATCCGGCGTTCGCGGGCTTTGACTCGACACGGCCGATCATGCTCACCACGAAAGGTGGCAACGCGCTGGCGGACTTCCACGGCACGGACGGGCCGCATGGCGAATTGCTAGCCAACGGCGGCGGTCCCGGCGAACGACCGCTGGTCGAATACACCGTCGGTGCGGGCCGCGTCATCTTTGTCGGCTGGCGGCTGCCGGACTTCACGACGGTGCCGGACGCGCACCGGCCGAATCTCGAACGCCTCTTCGGCAACCTGCTGCGTTATCTCGCCGGCAAGAATGCCAACCGCGCGCGGCTGGTCACGCCGCCGGGCAAGAACCGTTATGAGCGCCGCATGGGCCTGCCGTTCCTGCTGACGGACAAGCCGGTCGAGCTGTCAGCGGCCGCCAGCGGCGAGAAGACAGCTGTCAGTGTCGAAGCCGATGTGAAGGAGACGGCCATCATCGGCGAACGCGTGACGGTCAAGGCGCTCGGACTGACGCTGACGCGGCGCGAGAAGCCGATGGCGCAATTCGTCGCCGCGCGCCGCACCGAACAAGAAGCGGTCGAGCGCAAAGACCGCGAGATGATGGCCGGCCTGCGCGTCATCAAGCCGGACGTGAAGCTGCTGCCCGCGCCGCTGACGCCGCTGGTGGCGACCAACATTGACCAGAGCGTGCTGCTGGGCCGCTCGCCGTTCATGGCGCCGGGCGACGGCAAAGGCGACATCACGCCGGTGTATGAGCCGGTCGAGGACGGTGGCTTTCGGATCAGCAACAGCAAGCGCAAGTTGAACCGCCCCATCGTCCACGGCCAGAACCGCGTCTGGACCGGCGACGTGCCGGTCTTCCGCATGGACACGGTGACCGGCATCGGCAGCTACGCGCGCGATGAGCGTGTGTTCCCCTTGTGGGCGAGGCCCGACGCCCACATCGGCGGGGTCGTTCCCAGCATGGGCACGCTGCGGCTCGGCGTGCCCACCGCGGGCGGCAAGACCAACTGGCTCGATGAACAGACGGGCATCACGGCAACATTCCGGCCTGGCTATACGGACTACCAACTTCCGGGCGCGCGCATCACCGTCGCGCCTGCCCTGGACTTCCACGGCCTCGTTTGCCGCGTCGAGTTCGACAAGGAAACGCTGCTGCTCTGGCAATACGGCGGCATCTGGTGGCAGTCCAACGAGGCAAACAGCAACCGCGTCGAGTTCGCCGAGGGCATCGCGCGCATCACCGAGCCGAACCTGCCGAACGGTCTCGTGCTCGCAACGTGCGACGTGCAGAGCGAGGCGCGGACCGTGACGGCTGCGTTCGGCCAGCAGGCGGAGTTCGTCTCGAAACAGCCGCGCCGCGTTTATCACATCGTCGCAACGTGGGGCGTCACGCGCTACGACGAGGAACGCGCCCGCAAGACGATGGCCCGCCTCGACACGCCCAACGCCGCCGCGTGGCCGGAGAAGCGCGACCAACTGAAGAAGCTGTGGTTTGACTGCCATATTGGCCGCGCGCTGGAGCCGGAGAAGAACATCCGCCGGCTCGTAGCCCGCGACTCCGTCGCGGGAAACCCGCCACGGAGTGGCGGGTTACGATCACCCGCCGGCGAACTGCGCCGCACGCGCGACTCGTGGGACAAACGCCGCGCCGAGTTCCAGATTCGCACGCCCGACGCGCGCCTCAATGCGCTCATCAACTGGGCGCACTGCATCAGCGAATACCATCGCCAAGGCCCCGGCCTCGTGCTCGGCGGCCAGACATGGCAGATGTATTCGCACATCTCCACCGGCTGGTATGGCAAGCAATGGGCCGGCGACCACGCGGTCATGGAGGAGTGCCTGCGCTTCTACGGCGCGATGCAGGGCGAGAACGGTTTCGTGCGGTGGATTTCGCCGTCGCTGGTGGCGTTCAACGCCGAGAACAACACGCCCTACTGGGTGGACCAAGTCTGGCGGCACTACACATGGACCGGCGACCGGCAGTTTGTGCGCGACCTCTGGCCAGCAGTGCGCAAGGCCGTGGCGTGGATGCGCGCCACCAACGATCCCGACGGCGACGGTTTGTTCCGCGACAGCTACGAGTATTGGAACTGCGACTCCAACGGCAAAGGCCCGAAGTCGGCTGCGCCGAGCGCGATGAGTTGGGCGATGCTCGACCGCGCCGCGCGGATGGCTGCGGTGGTCGGCGACGCGCAGGCCGAGGCGGAATACCGCGCGTTGGCGGAAAAGACACGCGCCGCAATTTTCCGCGAACTGTGGAACCAGAAGGAGGGGCGGCTCGGCTGCATTGGTAGCGACGGCATCTGGCGCGGCCATCCGCAAACTTGGGAGGAATATCTCGCCATCAACGCCGGCTTGCTCAACGCCGACCAAGGCCGCCGCGCGATGCGCTGGATCGCGTCGCACTACGGCTTCAAGCCGCAGCCGGGCGTGAAGTTGCTCGCGTGCAGCGACTGGTGGCCGATTCGCTGGAGTTGCCAGTGGGTTCCGACAGGCGACACGTGCCTGGCCGTGCTCGCGGGCATAAAGAGCGGCGACACGGATTTGTGGTGGCCGTATTTGAAGACCGTCGTCGGCTCGGCGTTCCGCAGCGAGTTTCCCGGCATCAACATGGGCATCTCCAACGCCGGCGCGGGTGGCGGAGACCGCGAGGACGTGGATTCGGACGATCCGCACATGCACGTCGCCGTGCGCGGGCTGTTCGGCATCGAACCGGCGCTGCATGAGGGGCGGCTGGATATCTGTCCGGCGTTCCCGTCCGACTGGCGCGAGGCGAGCATCCGCACGCCCGACGCAAGCTATGAATGGAAGCGTGACGGCGACCGCGCGACGTTCCGCATCCGCACGCCGAAACCGGTCGTGAAGCGCGTGCGCGCCAGTCTCGGCGGTGAGGAGGTCGTGACGCCATCAGAAACCGAGTCGGTTGTCAGCGTGAAAGCCGGTCCTGCCGCCCCGCCGCTGGAACCTGCAAAAGAGCCAACGATTCTTGTTGACGAACAACCACCGGCGACGCCGAAGCCCCTGACCGCCGCGGAACGCAGTCGGCTGATGCTGTTCGACCTTTCGCCGGCGTGCAACGTCACCAGCGAGGAGTTCGTCGCCACGAAGTTCGCGTTCGACTACACCGGCTCGCCGATGCCACTGTCGCGTTGGTGGGGCAATCCGATGCTCACGCAGCCGCCGTCGCCGCGCGTGCTCGGCGCTACCAACGGCGTGCAGTTCCTGACCGCCGGCCGGCCACGTCCCGGTCTCGGCGCGACGCCAAAGAACCTGCTGGCGCTGGCGAGTTGGCAGCCGCATCCATTGCCCGGTGGCGCGACGATTCCCGTCGGCCAACGTTGCGAGCGGCTGTGGCTGCTGTTGCAGAGCTACGTCCACCCGATGAAGAACTACCTGCCCAACGGCGAGGTGGTGCTGCGCTACGCGGACGGTAAGCGCGCGGTCACGTCACTCATCCCGCCGTTCAACCTCGATTGCTACTTCCAGCATTTCAGCCGCGAAGGTGTGCCGGTGCCGATGGGTCAGTTGGGACCGTGGCCGACGGGCTGGACGCCGATTCATCGCGGTCTGGCGAGCGCCCACGCCGACGCACTGGAGATTGTTTGCGACGCGCAGCGCGTGCTGGAGTCGGTAGAGCTTCGCGCGACATGCAGCGAAGCCGTCATCGGCCTCGCCGGCATGACGGTGCTGGCGGTGGACGCCACGTCTCGCGGGCTGCCGCCAAACCATTGAGTCTCCAGTATCAGCTTGATTTGGCGCAACGGTAATCGCGCGGGGTGCGGGCGAACTGGCGCTGGAAACAGGTGGCGAAGTATTGGCTGGACGCGAAACCGCAATCCATCGCGATGGTCGTGACCGGCGTGGCCGGTTCGGTGCGCAGCCGGCGCGCGGCGTGGTCGAGACGGCAACGGTTGAGGTGCTCGGTGGGACTTTGGTTGGTGATCTGGCGGCAGTATTGGGTGAACGCGGTCGTGCCCATGCAACATTCGGCAGCCATTGTCGGCAGCGTCCACGGTTTCGCAGCGTGTGCGGCATCGTGCCGGAGGCTCTGAAGGAAAAGTTCCACACTCCGCCGGCGCGAGGTCAGCCGGGCATCTTCAACGCGGCACTGCTGCTGTAACGCGCTGAGCAGGCTCAACAGTAGGTGGTTGATGTGAATGATGATACGCGAGACTTCAACGCGCCGGTGCGCGGTTTTGATACACGCCGCTAGTTCGCGAAAGGCGTGCTCGATGTCGGGCGTGCTGCGCCAGACCGGATGCTCGTTGTGGCGCAGTTTGCGCGTCAGTTCGTGGAGGTCTTCCGGCGCGAGGACGATCCACGGCGGCCAATGCCACGGCTGATTCGGACGCCGCATGCCGACATCGAGAATCAACCAGTGCAGCCGCCCCGGTCCGATTTCGGGATCGCCCAGGCAATGGAGCTGCCATGGCCGCGTGACGGTCACTGCGCCGGGCGAGAGCGGATAGCGGTGGTCGTCCACGAGGAATGTGACGTGGCCGGTTTCGAGGAAGACGATCTCAATGCCTTCGTTGCGGTGCGGATCGAGGCCCCAATCCTGCTCGCCGGAAGCGTCCCAAAAACCGAGGCTGCTGAGGCCAGGCAGCACGCGCGGCGGAAGCAGTCGGCCCGGATAATGCCCGTGCGTCAGCGCATGGAGCTGAATCTTGCCGGACGCGACCGCCTGCTTTTGCGGTGCGCAGGAGTCAATGACATAGCGGCTGTGTTGGGGCGTTGGTCGCTTCACGAAGCATGTTCAATATTCAACGGCGGCGATAAACGCAAGCTTTCGGAGTCGCGGTTCTGGTAGAAACGGCGTTCAATATCCAACGGAAAGGATTCAAGCCATGACACGCCGACAATGTTTTCATCTCGCCGCCGCGCTCGTGCTCGTCTTGTCGGCGCAACCGCTTCTCGTTGCCGACGCCAAGCCGCCGTGGTTGAAACCCGACCCTGCGGCCATGCAACGCTGGCAGGAAATGCGCTTCGGCATGTTCATCCACTGGGGTCCCGTCAGCCTCACCGGTCACGAGATTGGCTGGTCGCGCGGCGCGCAGACGCCGATCGAGAAATACGACAACCTCTACAAGGAGTTCAACCCGACGAAGTTCAACGCCGACGAATGGGTCGCCACCGCGAAAGCCGCCGGCATGAAATACATGGTGCTGACCACCAAGCATCATGACGGGTTCTGTCTCTTCGACACGAAGCAGACCGACTTCAACATCATGTGCTCGCCGTTCGGTCGCGACGTGACGAAGGAACTCGCCGAGGCCTGCAGGCGCAGCGGTATCGCCTTCGGCACTTACCATTCGGTCTGCGACTGGTATCATCCCGATTTCCCGCTCACCAGCCCCGGCGGCAAGGTCAAGCGCGACAAATCCGACATCGCCGCCTACCGCCGCTACCTGCGCGCGCAGACCAGCGAGTTGATCAAGAACTACGGGCCGTTGATCACGATGTGGTTCGACGTGCCGCAGCAGTTCGACCGCGCGGAAGGCTCGGAGAACGTCCGCCTCTGCCGCGCGCTCCAGCCCGACATACTCGTCAATAACCGCGCTGGCGGTGGCTGCGGCGATTACGACACGCCCGAGCAGCGCGTTGGCGGCTTCCAGATGCAACGGCCGTGGGAAACATGCATGACCATCTGTCGCCAGTGGTCGTGGAAACCGGACGACAAGATGAAAACGCTGCCGGAGTGTTTGCAGACGCTCATCCGCACCACGGCCGGCGATGGCAACCTGCTTTTTAACGTCGGCCCGATGGCCAATGGTGAGATTGAAGCACGCCAGATCGAGCGGCTCAAGAAAATGGGCGCGTGGCTGGCGAAACACGGCGAGAGCATCTACGCGACGCGCGGCGGCCCGTTCAAGCCGGCCAAACACGTTGCCTCCACGCGCAAAGGCAACACCATCTACCTGCACATCCTCGCGTGGCCCGAAGAAGTGCTGAAACTTCCCGCGCTGCCCGCGAAGATCGTCAAGAGCAACGTGCTCACCGGTGGCGAGGCGGTCGTGAAACAAACGGCCGCCGGCATAGAAATCGCTGTGCCGAAATCCGACCGGCGGGAGATTGACACCATCGTCGCGCTCGAACTCGACAAGCCCGCCATCGAGATCGAGCCGATCAGTGTTAGTTCCATCGGCCAATCGTTGACCGAAGGAAAGAAAACCACCGTCTCCAACGTTTACCAGAAGAACGCCCACTACGCTGCCGCGATGGCCGTGGACGGCGACGACCAAACGCGCTGGGCCACGGACGCCAAGACCGGCTCATGCTGGCTCGAAGTGGACCTCGGCAAGCCGCAGACCTTCGACCGCGCGATGATCCAGGAGTGCGTGGACTACGGCGTGCGGGTGAAAGTCTTCGAGTTGCAATACAAGGACGGCGACGCGTGGAAGACCTTTCACAGCGGCAAAGGCATCGGCAAGAACCTCGAAGTGAAGTTTGTCCCGGTGACCGCGCGCATCGTCCGCCTCAACATCACCGAAGGTCAGAGCGGCCCGACCATCTTCGAGTTCCAACTCTTTGCGCCCGCCGCGCGGAAAGCGACACCGTAAACCGAATCCTCTGGGACACACAAATGAGAACCTGCCTCGTCCTGCTCATAGCTGTGCTGTTCGCCGGCTGCGCCGCTTCACAACCGCAACGTCACGCTTGGATCACCGGCCTCAAACCGGAGATGGCGGCGCGCTATCGCGACCTGCACGCACATCCGTGGCCGACGGTGGATCGGAGGCTGAAGGAGTGCCACATCCAGAACTTCTCGATCCACCAATGCGAGATCGAAGGCAAGCTCTACCTCTTCGCCTACCTCGAATACACCGGCAAGGACTTCGACGCCGACATGAAGAAGATGGGCGACGATCCGGAAACGCAGCGTTGGTGGAAGAAAACCGATCCGTGCCAGCTTCCGCTGCCCGACGCGGCTGCGAAGGGAAAAATTTGGAGCGACATGACCGAAGTGTATTACCTGCCATGAACATGACCTCACGCGAGCGAGTCCTCACGGCCTTTGCTCACCAGGAGCCCGACCGCGTGCCGCGCTGGTGCGGCGCGTCGCCGGAGTTCATCGCAAAGGCCAAACATCAGCTTGGCATTGACGCCTCCGAGCAGCTTTTCGTCCGCTTCGGAGACGATTTCCGGCGCGTGTTCGCGCGCTACGCCGGGCCGAAGGAATTCAGTCCGGACGCTGATTTGTCGGCTGGCGCGACCTATCGCAGCGTGTTCGGCGTGGAGCGCCACGGCTTGGGCTACGGCCAGCCGACAAGCCATCCGCTCGCGGACGCGACGCTGAAGCAGGTTCACGATTACCCGTGGCCTGACCCGAAGTGGATGGATGTCTCGCGCATCCGCACCGAGGCGCTGGCGTGGGGCCGGCGTTACGCGATCCTCGGCGGCGATTGGTCGCCGTTCTGGCACGACGCGATTGACCTCCTCGGCATGGAGAACCTCTACCTGAAAATGTATGACGAGCCGGAGTTGGTGGACACGATCGTGCAGCATGTCGTGGATTTCTACGCTGAGGTGAGCCGGCGCATTTTCGACGCGGCGGCAGACGCGCTCGACGTGTGTTTCATCGGCAACGATTTCGGCGGCCAGACGGGGCCGTTGCTTAGCCCGGCACAGTTCGAGAGATTCATGCTGCCACACCTGAAACGGCTGATTGACCTCGGCCATGCTTACAAGCTCAAGGTCCAGTTGCACTGCTGTGGCGGCTTCGAACCGCTGATGCCGGCGATGATCGCGGCAGGCCTCGACGGCCTGCACGCCATCCAGCCGTGCTGCGGCGGGATGGATCTCGCGAAGCTCAAGGCGAACTACGGCGGCAAGATTCTTTTCAACGGCGCAATTGATTCGCATCACGTGCTGATCGAGGGCACGCCGGAAACGGTGCGGCAGCGCACGCGCGAAGTGCTGGCGATCATGATGCCCGGCGGCGGCTACATCGCCGGCGCGAGCCACGATTACATCCTCGAAGAAACGCCGGTGGAGAATGTGATGGCGATGTTTGACACGGTGGCGGAGTTCGGCGTGTATAAGCAACGGGGAGTTTGAGCATGGACAAGCAAGTGAAATTCGGTGCGGTGGACTTGACTGTGCTGGTCCTTTATCTGGTGGGCGTAGTGGCGTTCGGCCTCTACATGGGCTGGCGGCAACGGCAGCGCTCGCGCACCGGCGAGGGCTACTTCCTCGCGGGCCATTCCCTGAGCTGGTTCACCATCGGGCTGGCGCTGTTCTCAACCAACATCTCCGCGCTGCACCTCGTCTCGCTTGCGCAGCAGGGTTACATCAACGGGCTGGTCTATGGAAACTTTGAGTGGATGGCGGCTTTCACGCTCATCGCGCTGGCGTTCTTCTTCGCGCCGTTCTACATCAAAACACGCGTGCCGACGCTGCCGGACTTCCTCGAACGGCGTTACGGGCGCGGATGCCGCGATTTCCTCGCCGTCATCTCGATCCTCAACGCCATCTTCCTTCACATCGGCTTCTCGCTTTACGCCGGCGCGCTGATCCTGCACGCGCTGTTCGGCATCAACGTCTGGGTCTCGGTTATCACCATCACGGTGCTCACCGGCCTCTACGCGGCGGTCGGCGGCCTGACGGCGGTGGTGATGACGGAATCGGTCGGCACGGTCGTGTTGCTCGCCGGATCGTTCCTCATCACGCTCTTCGGCGTCATCAAATGCGGCGGCCTCGGCGAGACGTGGCGGCTCATCGGCGAGGCGGGCAAGCATTTTCCCGCGGCGACGACCTCCGTGCTGCGGCCGGCGGGCGACCCGTCGGGAATGCCGTGGTTCGCCATGATGCTCGGCTATCCGGTCATCAGCATCTGGTATTGGTGCGCCGACCAGACGATCGTGCAGCGTGTGCTCGGCGCGAAGTCCGAGAACGACGCGCGTAACGGCGCGCTCTTTGCCGGTTTCATCAAGATACTGCCGGTCTTTGTCTTCGTGCTGCCGGGCCTGATTTACCTCGGCCTTACCTACCAGCATCCCGTGGCGAAGACCGACGAGGTTTATGCGACGATGATCCAGGACCTGCTGCCGCTGGGCCTGCGGGGCGTCATCGCGGCGGCGCTGCTGGCGGCATTGATGGGGCCGATCTCCGGCTCGCTCAACTCGATGGCAACGCTGTTCAGCTACGACCTCTACCGACGCGTGCGCCCGCAGGCATCGGAGCGCGAGACCATCCACGTTGGCCGCATCGCCACCGCCTTCGGCATCGTCCTCGCCATTGTCTGGACACCGCTCGTCGCCAACTTTAAGACGATCTTCGACGGCATCGTGATGCTGCTGTGTTTCATCGCGCCGCCGGTCTCGACGGTGTTTTTCTGGGGCGTCTTCTGGAAAGGCGCGAGCTATCGCGGCGCGATGGCGACACTTTGGGGCGGCTTCGTTCTCTGCTTGACGACCTTCCTGCTCTTCTATGCGCCAGCGGACTGGGCCAAGGCACTTGGCTGCGCGGACTGGCTAAACCTGCTGACGTGGTTCGACGATCGCGTCGTCAAGGGCTACTACATCAACTACATGGTGATGTCGTTCGTGCTGTTTGTGATTTGCAGCATCATCCTCCACGTCGTCTCGCGGCTCCGGCCGGACGCGCCGTCGGCCGAGCGGGAGGCGTTGACATGGGCGCATCCGCTTGACGCACTCAAGGGCGACGCGTGGCCCGGCATCGGCAACTACCGCGTGCTGGCCGGCGTGCTCTTCGGCACAATGGTGGCGCTCTATGTGATTTTCAGGTGAGACGACTCGACCCCTTGTGCAGCGAAGCCGATCGGCCTCGCCGGCATGACGGCGCATTAGCGCAACCGTTCCAACATCTCCAGCAGCGCCGTGACGATCTTCGTCGAGGCGTCCACTTCGAGGCGGTTGGTGCCGAGCCACGTTTCATAGCCGCCGAGCTTGTGCTGCTCCGGCGTCGGCAGGTAGCCGAAGTAGCCGTGAGCGAGCGACACGATGAACGCCTGCTTGAACGGGCTGCGCTTCTTCATTTCGAGGCCGATCTCGACAAACACCTCGGTTGGGATCGTGCCAATGCCGACGTCGCCGACGCGCAACGCTTGCAGCGGGATGTTGCCGCGTTGCGGATAGTTGTTCACATTCAATGTGCGGTCGGCGTAAATCTCCTCCAGCGTGTTCGGTTTCATGCCGGGTTTGATCTTGGCGAGAACGCCTTTTGCGCGCTCCAGTTGCGCCGGCGTCGGATGGCGGAAACCGATCTCCATGTCCTGGAACGCCGCGCCCAGCGGCACGGCGTCGCGCCACTGAATGGTTTTGTATGCCTTGAACGCCGCCTGCGCAACGTCGTCAGCGACCAGTCGCATTTTCTCATAGGACGCCATCTTTTCGCCGGGCTTCGTGAAATCAATGTTGTTGATGTTGCCGCTGGTGCCGTTGCTCATCATCGCCACGAACGGCGGCTCCTGCCGGTCGGCGCCGAGCAACTGCTGCATCCGGTCGCAGAACATGCCGTAATAATCCGCCGAGATGTCCGCGCCGCGCACGCCGCCGACGTAGTGGAGCGAATAGTTGGCTAGCAACGCAATGGGCCGGCCCTCGGACGATTGGACAGCGATGAGGCTGATCTCCGGGTCGGTCGGGCCGGCAGGTTTGACGAGGTCTTTGCTGGCGCGCGGAGGGTTCATCTTCACAAGGTCGTTGGTGCCGCCGAACGGCGTGACGGGAACCGTGCCGGGTTTCATGAACCAGCGTCGGTTGAACACGTGGCGCGGCTCGGAGCTGGTCGCCCAGCCGATGCGCGCGGGGCCGAGGTTGTTGATGGCGCAGCGCACCACGTCGGCGATGCGTCGCGCGACGAACTTTTGGTAATCGTCCAGTTCCGGCTTGGTCGAGAAACGTTCGCCCAGCGCGCTGGTGGCCGAGTGCGTATGCGTGCCCGATATCAGCAGGTTGGCGGCGGACAACCCGGTTTCCTCGTGGACCAGCCGCCGCGCTTCGTCACACAAGTAGCGCGACAAGCCGATCAAGTCGCACACGACGAACGCCAACCGTGTCTCGCCGTTGTCGAGGACGAGACAGCGCGCGTGGAGGTCGTCGTGAACGTGTTTGGACGGGAACGGATGAAACCCGCCGATGATGTTGCCGCCGATAGCCGGCGTGATGTTACTCGTGGCCGCGCCGGCGCGAAACGGCGCGGAAGAACCGGCTGCCGCGGCAGCGGAGATCGCCGCAAACAAGGCAAGCAGGCTGAGCAGTGACAGGAGGATGGAGCGAATGCGTTGCGAGGTCATGGCGGCATTTTGCGCGTCGAAGGTTGCTCTGGCAAGCGCGGTGTTCGGCTGATACAAAGGCGCGGCGACCGCAGGAGAAGAACCGATGAAGAAGCTCACCAGCATGTTCCGCACGCCGGACGGCACGAACCATCTGCTCACGTTCGCGCTCGTATGCAGCCTCTTCCTGCTCTGGGGCCTCTGCAACGGGATGATTGACGTGCTGAACAAACACTTCCAGAACTCGCTCGGCGTCTCGAAGGCGCAATCGGCATTCGTCCAAGGCGCATGGTATGCCGCTTACTTCCTGATGGCGCTGCCGTCGGGCTGGGTCGCGCGGCGGTTCGGCTATCGCGGCGGCATTTTGGCGGGACTCAGCATCGTCATCGCCGGCTCGCTACTGTTCGTTCCGGTGGCGAAACTCCAGGCGTCGCAGGCGATGATGTTCGCGGCGTTCCTTGGCGCGCTCTTCGTCGTCGGTTCCGGCCTGACGTTTCTGGAAACGGTGGCCAATCCCTACACAACCGTGCTCGGCCCGGTGGAGTCGGGCGTCTCGCGCATCAACCTCGCGCAGAGCTGCAACGCCGTCGGCTGGATCCTTGGCCCCATCATCGGCAGCACGTTCATCCTTTCCAAAACCGAACACGTCAATCGCAGCAACGAGGCGCTCTACCTGCCATACCTGCTCGTCGCCGGCATCGTGGTAGTGCTGGTGGTCGTTTTCATCCTCGCGCCGGTGCCAGATCTGCACGCGGAGCAGGAAGCGAAGTCCGCCTCGCGCCCGACGCAACACGAACGGCCGCTGTTCAAAGAATGGCACTTCGTGCTGGCCATCGTCTCGCAGTTCCTTTACTGCGCCGCGCAGACGGGCATCTTCAGCTTCTTCATCAACTACGTCAAAGACCCCACCTATATGCCACCGCTCGCGGCATGGATGGCTGACCTCTTGCCGCAGGACATGAAGTATCTTCACGGAGGCGCGTGGCACATGACCGAATACGGCGCCGGGATGATGCTCTCAGTGGCGTTTGGCTTCTTCACCGTCGGACGCTTTTCCGGCAGCGCCATCCTGCGTTTCGCGACACCGCACATCACACTCGGCTTCTACGCGCTGGCGAATGTCGTGATGATGTTTCTAGTCTGGTTGGGTCTCGGTTGGGTTTCCGTTGGCGCGCTTGTGATGAGCTTCTTCTTCATGTCCATCATGTATCCGACGCACTTCGCGCTCGCCATCCGCGGTCTCGGCGAACGAACAAAGCTCGGCTCGTCGTTCATGGTCACGGCCATTGTTGGCGGCTCAATCATGCCGATCCTGATGGGCTGGCTGGCGGACCATTACTCGATGGGCGTGGGTTTCCTGATGCCGCTGGCGTGTTTTGCCGCGATCATGTGCTACGGCTTCTTCTGGCGCCGGTTCTTCATGCGCGACATGGAGCCGGAGGAGGAAGGCGTGGGGCGTGAAGCGTGAAGCGTGGAGCGTTGATGCCGTTCAGATGTTGTCCGATGGATCAACGGCGCGAACGGTTCAACCGAACCGGTAATGCTTGCGCACGGCCTTGATGACCTTCCAAGTGCAGGACATGCCGGCGGGGAACGTTACCAGATCGCTCTGGCCAAAGCGCACGGGTTTGCCGCCAGCGGGTGTCACCACCACGTCACCTTCAAGCAAGTAGCACGTTTCCGTCTCGTCGTAATGCCACGGGAACTCCGACGGTTCCTTTTCCCAGATTGGCCAACTCCGAACACCTTCCGCGCTAAGCCGATCTTCGTCTGGATTGTGCTCAACTTTGATTTCGCTCATGGTCATCCCTCGTCGTTCCTCATGGCGCGCGTCACGAGGTGAGTTGCCTGATTTCCGTCGGGCCAACGATCTAGATCCAACGCTTCTTCTTCATCCACCAAACCGTGGCCAGCGTGGAGACCACGGTGAGGCTGATGGCCCAGTAATAACCGTAGCGGGAATGCAACTCCGGTATCTGCTCCACGTAGTTCATGCCATACCACGTGCCGACGATCATGACGGGTGTGGTGACTACAGTGATCAAGGTAAGGAACTTCACCACTTCGCCGGTTTGATTGGAGGAGATGTTTAGGTAAACCTGTAGGATGCCCGTCAGCGCGTCGGCGTAGTTTTGCGCCAGTTCGGAGATGTGGAACAGGGCGTCATAAACATTGCGGTAATAAGGCACGATATGACCGCGGATGATCTTGAACTCCCCGTGCGCAAACCGCGCCAGCACTCCCATCTGCGGCCCGATGATCTGCCGCAAGTGCAGCACCTCTTTTTTGGTTTGGACGATCTTGTTGAGGATCTCCTTGCCGTGATGCTGCAGCACCTGATTTTCCAAGCCTGCGATCTCCAGCGAAAGCTCGTCGAGCGCCGGCTTGTAATTGTCCACCAGCGCGTCGAGCAGCGCATACGCCACGCGGTCGGGCGCGCGGGCGATGTGGACGTTGCTCTTCACGGCCATCTCCGCGACGGTCTCAACGTTCTTCAGCGGCACCGTGTGGTAGGTGACCAGGAAGTTCTTGCCGAGAAAAAAGTTCATCTCGCTCGTCGCAAACACGCCGTCCTTGCGGCTGTAGTCCACCGCGTGGATTACCATAAACAGATAGGGTGTGAACAGGTCCTCTTCCTTGGGCTGATACTCCTCAACCTTGGGCAGGGGGCTTTCGGTGACGCAGTCCTCGATTGAGAGCGGATGGAAATGGAAAACGTCTTCGAGATAGAACTTGGTTTCTGCCGCCGTCGGATTCTCAAGATCCAGCCAGAAGAACAAATTGGTGTCGGTCAGCAACGACGGAATCAAGAACGGTTCCAGATCCTTGCTGTGCAATCTGCCCTGCGTTGTAAAAGCAAATGAACGAATCATGCGGTCCTCTGGCGATGGCGAAACTTTAGTCGTCAACTGCGTCCAAGAAAAGCCGAAACCTTTCTCACCAGCGAGACCGCGCCGCTACGCCGGCATCTTTCGCTCGGACATCTTGTTGGAGGGATGTTGGTCTTTGCGGCCGTGAACGAACACCGCCGTCCACTCCGCAAGCCGCTTGCCGAGCAGCCGGCAGGCGGCCTGCGCGTCTTCGGTGCGCGGCTCGCGCGCCGTCACCGCGCCGTAGTGGCATGTGGTCAGCTTCGTTGCGTAGTCCGTCACGCCAAAAACCAGGAAACCAAAATTCATCAGCACCGTTAGGAGAGACTGACAGGCAATTTCCGCTCCACCGCCCCAGCCGCCCGACGAACTGAACACGCACGCGATCTTACCGTCGAGTTTCATCCAGTGTTCGGCCATGGTTTCATCCCAAAATCGCTTCATCTTCCACGACAGCAGCCCCATGTTGGTCGGACTGCCCAGCGCCAAGCCGTCGCACCAAAATACGTCTTCGGCCTTCGCCTCATCTACCGAACGCAACCGCACCTCGGTGTCGGGAACGGACGCCGCACCTTCGCCGACAAGCTTGGCCATCTTTGCGGTGTTACCCGTTTTGGAATCGTAGAGGACAAGGATATGGTTCATGGAAAACGATCTGTGACTGCGCACCTGACAGCGCAATCAGCTTCAAACAACCCAAACGCCAGCCCGGCGGAAGCGCCTCAGAACGCAAGCGCCAGCGCGATCACACCCGCCAGTGTCAAGAGCATCGGCACCAGAAAGACCTTGCTCCAGTTGAATTTCCCGCCCGCCGAGAAACGGTCCATCACCACGCCCGCCAACTGTGTGCCGAGGAACAACCCGATGCCGACGGTCACAAGAATGATCAACGCCTGCGCCGATCCGGCGATCTCCTTCGGTGCCACTTTGCCGACATACATCTGGCCGGCGATCATGAAGAAGACGTAAGCTAGGCCGTGAAACACCTGTGAAACGATTACCACGATCTTTGGCATCTTCAGGACGTAAATCAGATAGAGCACCATCCAACTTATCGCGCCAATCGTGATCGTCCACTTCGGGCCGAGCACCTTCTCGTCGAACAACAGGCCGAGCAGGAAGAGCGTCGCCAGCGCCTGCGCTGCCTGCGCGATGCCCATGATGGCCGGGATGTTCTTCCCTGAAACGCCAAGATCGGTCAGGAACCGCGCCGTGCCAAGGAAGTAGAACTGCATCATGCCCGCCACCACCAGCGACACGATAATGAACACCGCAAAATGCGGGTCCGACATCATTCCAATCGCCTGCAGGATCGGCGAGCCGGCCCCGCCGCCCTTCGGAGGCGTCGCGGGCTGCAAGAGGCAAACCACTGTCATGATGATGGAAAGCAGCGCGGCGAACTTCAGACAGTCGCTGCCGTCGCCCTCGGCCTTGCGAAGGTTGCGCCATCCTGTGAGCATCACGCCGATCAACGTCCATGCCACCGGCGCCCAGATGAAGATGCCCGCCGCTTGTTGGCCCGCATCGGTGAGATGGCTGAACATCAGCGAGTTCACCAGCGGGATCGTCGCGCCATACAACATCGAGTAAGCCAGCATCACCCCGAACAACGGCGCGAACTTCTTGGTGCGCGCCGCGAGGAACAGCAGCACGATGCCGACGCCGTGGCAAAAGGCGAGGATGTAGCCGGTGTCCACGTATTTGTCGGCGAGTTGGCCGGCGAAAAGCGGAGAGATCATGCTAGCGAGCGGCAGGGTCGCGTAAATCCATCCGGTTTGTTTGCCGGTCATCTGGAGCGGGCCGAGCAGCCGCGCCGCCAGGACGGGCATCCACGCGGCCCATACCGCATACTCCATGAACATCAACGCGCTCAGTTGCAGATACAGTGTCGTGCTCATCAATTCTCTCCTTGCAGACGGTTGCGGCTTGTCCACGCCGGTCCGGCGGGGACTGTGAACTGGCCGCGAGGTTAGGCCAACGGCGCGCGGCGTGGCAAGGAGAAATACCCCCAGTGCCTCAACTTTGGTGGCGTAGAATCAAAATGCCTTAGTCTGTGCAGATCTCTCACACTCCGGCGCGCGCATCGGAGCCTGGCGGGGCTTTTTCTTCCACGCGAGGATCACCAGCAGCAGGATCACGGTCGCGACCGCACCAATGATCAGCCATTTGTGCTGGCCAAGCCCGAAGCCAACCTGGAACGATCCGTTCTCCGTGGTCACGCGCATTTCGAGGCTGTCCTTGGTTTGCTCCCAGGCCCGGGCGCGATCGAGAATGAGAGGCATTGGGGCACCAGTTTCGCCATGCAGCACCTTGAATTGCAGATTGAACAGCGTTCCTGATCCCTTCACGGGATTCTGCGGATCGCCGGCCATCACGATGCGGAGCCGACCCGGCTCCACCACGTTGTGGTTGAACAGACCGGTCGGGAGGGTGCCGGGATCCACACCCGTCGCTTCGAGAAGGTTCGGCGGATAAAGAACATCGCACTGGAACGCACCCATGCCTTGCGCATCGCGAACCGAGAGCGTCACTGGAATGGTGAAGCCGCTGCTGCCCGAAACGGCTGGCAAGGAAAGAGTCACGGACGCTGCGTGGGCACAGTGAGCGAAGAGAAGTAGTGCGAAGATGCGGGCAAGCGAGGTCATAAACAGCGGATCTCCAGGTTTAGCGGGCATTGAGAATCGCGGCGGCGATGAGTCGTGCGTCGGTGGAGGTCACCTGTCCGTCCTTGTCCATATCGCATACCAAATCGACCGGAATGAGGCGCACGGACATCTTGAGCGCGTTGGCGTAGTCGCGCGCCGTGAGATCGTTGTCTCCGTCACTGTCGCCTGGGAGTCGGCCCAAGGGTCCGACCACGACAATCTCGCCGTCAATCGTTGCGATGGCCGGTCGCTGATTCCGCGTGTTCGAGATTGTGGTGACTTCGAGCCTGAGCGCGGTGCGCGAACCAACTGCACCAGTGGCAGTGAACGGAATCTGGACGACGGTGCCCGTTCCACCCAGGTCCGCCGTTTGGGCAAATCCTACCCTCACGAGCCCCGATTCCGCGGTGTTGCACTCGAAGCTCGCGCGATCGAGGAGATTACCCTTGCTTGCGGGATCCTTGGCGCGGGCGACGGCCGGGTCATAGTGAACGTTGAAGTTCATGTCGGCCACACCGGACGCCTTGATCAGCCAGACCGGCACCATCAAGGTCTCCCCTTCTCTCATAGTGCGCCGGCCGGCCTGCAAGGTCATGCGGTCTGCCTCGAAAGGCTCGTTCTGTCTTGGGCCGGCGGTAGTGCCGCCCGATGAGTTGGGTGGCGTGCTGTTGGCCCCGGGCCGTCGGTCAATGATCACATCACTACCCGGTCTGCCGGGAAATCTGCGGCTGACGCAGTCGGTGACATAGGCATGAAGCTGAGGCAGCCGACCGCCGTAATCGAGGCTCTCGTGCGCCCGCTCCCAATTCACCCAGACATAGAGATAGCGGTTCCCCTGATACGTGGCCATCCAGCCGTCCGGTGACATGGCGCTGGTTACCGAACGGTTTTCCAAGATGCCGTATTGATTGAACCTCCACGGCCCGCGGTCGGGCAGACGCTCGTTGAGAATCCGCGCCGCCAAGTCCAACCATTCTTGGATGCAACGCTGCCCCTGTGGAGTGGCAAACGGCTCGCCTGGCGGCAACGCGGGAACCGAACCAGGACCAGTAGGTGGAGCGGGAGGTGGTGGAGTATGCGGCGGAGTGACCGGTGGTGTAACCGGAGGAGTGCCTGTTGTCGTCGGCGGAACGGGGGGCGGCGTTGTCCCTGGCCCGCTGGATGGCGGCAGGAAGGTCACGCCTGCGGGAAGTCCGGTTGTCGGCGGAGTCAGGTTCGGCGGTGCCGCAGATGCCCCGTCAGCCGTTTTGGCTGCGGCCACGAAGAGATAGTGGATCTCAACGAGGTCCATCCCACGGTAGTCGCCGTTGGCATTGGCGACATAAAATCAGATATCTGCGAAACGTGAAACACTGGCGGAATCGGCATTTTCTCCCGGGATCCAAAACTCCGCTTGTGAGGATGGGATCGTAGCATATGGTTCAGGGCCAAAAGCGACACGGTTCCCCTTGTCCGAGTAGTTGCCTCGGGAGACCATCCACGGTCCCTTAAGTATCTCAGGGAAGTAGAGCTTCCAGAGGCCTGGCTCCGCACCCTCACTAAAACGGAACTCCGCCATGTTCCCATTGGTGGTCGCGCGTTCGCCTTCGAGTCGGAACTGCACACCGCAGCGCTGATCCGCGTGCACCACGCTCATGTCCTGAAGAAAAATCCAACTGAACCGCTGGCGGAACAAAATGCCGCGGGTGCCGCGGACCTCAATTTTTGCCGTCCCGCTCTTGGTGTTCGCCCCCGTGATCTCGATGAATCCATTCGCCCCCAGGTTGTCACGCTTCCGCCAAGTTTCTCCCAGATAAACCCCCACCAGCCGCCATTCCCGGCGGATCAGTCCAGGATCCGTGGAAGGCGCATTTTGCGACCACACGTTCCCACCCAGCAGAACGAGAAAGGTCGTGAAGGCGAGGGCCGTCAGCACGGCTCTGAATTGGCGATGGAATGCTTGACTCATGGTTTCATGGTTTCCCTTGGGAGGGCATCATGCCGTGGTTCCGGCCGGTTGTCACTGTGTTGTTTTTCAATTGCTGAAAGGAGAAAACGCTCCTGCCAGAGACAACGCCTCCAGCAAATCCCGTGCAAGACCCGTTGGCCGCGCGCGCCGGCCCGTGCTCCGCCGACACCTGTCTGCGCCGCAGCCGTCGCGCCAGGCAGGCCGGGTGCAAACACCGCTGAAGCTGCGTTACGAAGCCGATCCCGACTACCAGTCCGCGCCCGAAGAGTGACGTTGACCCCGAAAGCGCCAGCTCGCGATGACTATCGGAGTTCGGGGTTGAAATCCGCGATGAGCGGTTTGCCAATCGCGTCGGGGAGGCTTTGCGCTTGCGCACCGGTTGCTACTGCCTACAATGCCGCCGAAGTTTAGACGAGCCACGCAGATGAGCACGATGGCGGCAACGACATGCCGCAGGATACGCAGCTTGACGGTCTGCGCTTGGCCGTGCCGTTGAATTGTTTCCTGACGCTGACTGCCTCATGGGCATCGAGTTCTATGATCAAAACATGACGAAGCTGAATTCGTCCAATGGCGTGCCCTTTCATCCGCGCGGCTGAGTTGACGAGAACTGAAATCAATCACTCACTCACGATGCCCCTTCCCTTTCCAGAGCGACCGCAGCCGTCCGAGCACCCAGGCGCGGCGCGCTTTCCGAAGAACAAACTGGATCTCATCGGTTGGTCCGCCACGCGATTGGAGCAGGAGCTGGGACGACCGGACCTCTGCGCTACGGGCGACAAGTGGGCGGCGGAAGAGGACAGCATGTATCGAGGCTACGTCCGGCAGCATGACGGGCGCATCATCCCACAGCATTGGTTTGGTCCCCGCGCTCCGCGCATCGCCGTCGGGCAGGATTACATGATCTGGCGCTACAACAACGCAGGAGGCGGCAGCACCTGTCTTCTCTACCTCGTCGAGTCACACGGCGAGCAAGTGGTGGTGGATGTTGACACCTATCCCGGTAACGCGATTTCTTGACGATCCAAGCGCCCAGTCCGACATGGCCGCTGCGGCCGAGCAGACGTTGCGCGCCGGCCCGCGCCCGAAGAACCGTGAGCTTGGGCGAACGCGTTGCCCGTTGCCCGATCCGATCAGCGATTCAGAGCGAGGGGTTTGCACTTGCGCACACGCGAGCCGCTGCTACGTTGTCAATCAGCCCATGAAGAACGGCACGCTGGCAACACCTGGAGCGCAATCCGAACGCGACGCGGGAGCACTTTGCCTTGGTGGAACCCTGCGCCGCTCCTTCAAGCGGCCAGAATCAAAACTCCTATCCTTTTTTCTTTCACGTTTGCGAGTGGCGCCGTCGCTGATTGCCGCCCTCTGCGTAGCCGCTTGCCGTCAGGCGTCAGGCGTGACGGAATCGGGCGGCGCTTCACCGGCAAACCATTCACAGGCCCCGGTGCTCCGTTGGGTGGTCACTTCCGGAGTTCCGCAACCTGGTGCGGAGGTGGTGCATCCATGGCGCGGGACGGTGGGAGTGGATGCCGTTGATCTCGTGCAGCGTGCAGGTGCGTTGCGTATTGAATTACACCGCACGTATGTTGACGAGTCGCGCTGGCATGGCGTGTTGGGCGCGAAATGGCGGTTGAACTGGGAGGTGAGGCTGTCTCGCGCTGGTGATTTTGTGCTGATAGATGAGCCAGGCGGAATGACGACCTTTCAGATGTCATCGAAGGCCGGTGAGTTCGTCTCCTCCTCCGGCGAAACGCTTGTCACCGAAGGTCAGACGCTGAAGCACACGAAGCCGGACAAGAGCACCGACACATTCGATGACCATGGAATGTTAAGGGAGCGTCGTGACCGCAACGGAAACGTCGTCACGCTGCACTACGATGCCGGCGACAGACTTGCGGAGATCAGGGGATCTCAGGGGCGCGGAGTGAGATTTGTCTTCTCGCCCGCAGGCAGGATAAGCGAGGCGACAGGCTCGGATGGTGCGCAAGTGCGCTACGGGTATAGAGCGGATGGAACGGAGGATCCGCTGCCTGTCCCCGGACCCGGTTTGCGGGCATACGAATACGATGATGGCGGGATGCTTGTGACTCACACCCATGCGGGACTGCGGTCAGTGGCCTTGATGCGTGATGCGCGAGGACGCGTTGTATCGCGCGCCTGGGATGACAAGACCGCTGAGGCTTATGTTTATGACGATGCGCACCGCACTGTGAGGCACACCAATGTCGCGGGCAAGATCACGACCATCACGTGGAGCAAGGATGACCGCCAGATGAGCGTGACGGATGCCGTCGGCAGCAAGATGGTCACGGAGTTCGATGCTGCGGGCCGCGCAGTGGCGGTCACGGGACCAGGAGGACGCGCGGAGTTCCGCCACGATGATCGCGGCAGGCTCGTTTTCATGAAGGATCCGGTGCAAGGTGAAACACGCTTCGAGTATGAAGGCGACACCGCGTTGCTCAAGAGTGTCACCAACGCACAGGGCACACAACGGTTGGGTTACGATGATCGCGGCCGGTTGCAGTCTGTCGGCGGAATGCTGCTGGGCTATGACGAAACAGGGCGGGTCAGCACGTTACGTGGCAAGGATGGCGTCACGCGGACGTATGCGCGGGATGCGCAGGGGCGTTTGCTTTCCATCACCGATGACCGAGGGCACAAGGAGTCATTCTCTTATGATGAGCGTGGACGCAGGATCGCACGGCAGGTGAACGGAGCCGACGTGACCCGCTGGAGCTATAACACCCAAGGCCAAGTCACAGGCGAAACCCGGCCTGATGGCAGTGCGACGAGCGTGTCCTATAGTCCGACCGGAGCGCTGGCCCGCATTGTCAAGGATGACAGCGCTTACGAGTTCGGTGCTCGCGGGCAGGTGCTTTCGCAAACGGATGCAGCGGGGCGCGCGGCCCGTTTCGATTATCATGCGGATGGTTCCGTGGCAAAGGTGACCGCGCCCGATGGCACTTCGGAAAGTTACACCTATGGAGCCGACGGGCGGGTCTCGGCTGCAACGGATGAACTCGGCAACACCACGGAACTCAAACACGACGCGCAAGGCCGGGTCATTGAAGTGAATGAGCCGGGGCCGGGCGTGACGAAATTCACCTACGACGGACAGGGGCGCTTGAGCAGCATGTCGGAAGCGGATGGCGCGGTCACGAAGTATGTTTGGGATGCGCAAGGTCGCTTGACAGGGAGCACGGCACCGAGTGGTGAATCTGTAACCTACAGCTACACGGCGGAGGGGAAACTGGCCTCGGTAAAGCCTGTGCAGGGTGTCGCTGAAGAGTTTGCTTATGATTCTGCGGGCAACCGGGTGCGCTACGCACGGGACGGCCGTGAACTGGTCACACGCCGCGTTGAGGATGGCGGCAGACGGATCACCGAGCAGCACGCTACCGGCCTTACGATACGGCAGAACTTTGACGCGCGGGGCCGGTTGGTGGATGTGTCTGACAGCACAGGCGGACGTCTCTCGGTGGTGTTCGATGATGGGTCGAGACGCCAAATCCTTACCGATTCGGTCGGTGGGCGGACAACCGTGGAGCAGGACTCCAATGGCTGGCTGGCACGCCTGACCGATCCATCGGGAGCGGCTACCAAGTTTCAGCGCAATGCGGTGGGCGATGTGCTCCAGGTCACCGCCCCGAACGGAGACGTGGCGAAGTTCGATTACGACACCGGCGGACGCCTCGTGAAGCGGCAGTTGCCTAGCGGCGGTGCGGTGACGCTCAGCTACGGTGGCGGCAGCCGGATGCAGTCCATCACCGATCCCCTCGGTCAGACAAGGAGGATGGAATACGACAAGCGGGGACGTCTCATCCGCCTCACCGATGCGAAAGGGCAAAGCACCACCTTCAGCTACGACGCTCAGGGCCGCTGGCTGGAACGGCACCTCGCGGATGGCCGCATCGTCCGTTACTCGTATGATGCGAACGGTTACACTGCGGGAGTGGATGACGGGCAGTTCCCCATCCGCTACGAGCGCGATGCTTCCGGTCGCGTGCTCAAGCTGCAACTGCCCGCGCTGAAACGCACCTTGTCGTTCAGCTATGACAAGCTCGGCAACCGCACGCGCATGGAGGACTCCGGCGGTCAGGTGGTCGAGCATGGCTACGATGACTTTGGCCGCCTCGTAAGCGTGAAGGCGGCGCCCGGCGGAGAGGTCCGCCTGGGCCACGATCCGGCAAGCCGTCCTGTCTCCATCACTTATCCGAACGGCATCACTGGCACGCGGCGCTATGACACGGAGGGACGGCTTGTGCATGTCAGCTACCTGAATCCTGCGGCGAAGCAGACCATCGGCGGCTGGGACTACACTCACGACGCGGTGGGCAACCGCACCTCGACCACCCCTCTCGCCGGTGCATCCACCACCTACCGGCATGATGCCGCCGGGCAGTTGCTCGAAGAAAAAAACGGCTCGCGGTCCGTGGTCCGCTACACTTATGGCCCTGGTGGCAACCGCAAACGCGTCGAGCGTGGCGGTGCCGCGCTTGATTCTGCCACGGATGCTGCGGACCAACTCACCCGCGCGGGGAACGCTGCCTACCGCTACGACGCGAACGGAAATGTCATCGAGCGGACGGCACCTGAAGGCACGACACGGTTTGACTATGACTGTGAGGATCATCTCACGAGTGTCACCCTGCCGGATGGAAAACGCATCGAATATGGCTACGCCCCCGATGGCCAGCGCATCTGGCGTCAGGATGCCTCGGGCCGCGTGTGGTTCCTTACCGATGGCTTGAACGTCGTCGCCGACCTCGGCGCCGACTTCAAAACACTGTCGAGCTACGTGCATGCTGATGGGATCGACACGCCGCTGCTGCTGGTGGAGCCGGGCCACACCTTCTGCTGCCATGTGGATGTGCTCGGCAGTGTGACCCACCTCACGGATGAACGTCAGCAAGTCGTCGCGCACAATGTCTTCGACGCCTTCGGCAATCTGCTCAAACGCGAGGGCGTCGCGCGGGATCGCTTCACCTTCACCGCACGCGAGTGGGACGCGGACACGAAGCTCTATTTCTTCCGTGCCCGCTGGTATGATCCGATGTTGGGCCGCTTCCTGAGCCGCGATCCATTGCCGGGTGATGCGGCGGAGCCACTAACGCTCAATGCTTATGCGTATGTGAGCAACGGGCCGCTCACCAGACTCGATCCATTGGGTGCGAAGTCGGACCAGGCTGCTTGGGTGCGCGAGCAAATCCGGCAGGCCAACAACCGTTTCGTGGATGCCTGGGGCATCAATCCGCGCAATGGCAACCCGGTCCGGGGATCAGCAGGAGCGAATGGTCCTGTGGAGATTTACCGCGACGCGATGATTGGCGATCCGCGCATCCGCATTGGTGTGCTGCACCATGAACAGACAGCGCATCAGGGGCGGTTCGAGCAGTATGTGAACCGCGTGGCTGCGGCCAACAACCGGCCGGCCGCATCCGTGAATGCGGGCGAGCGCGAGTTATTGTGGAACCGGTGGCTCAAACCTCCAGGTGCCGTGGCTCAGGAGGAGCGCATCGGCAGGCAGGTGGCGGCACAGGCTCTGGTTCGCAGTGGCATGAGCCCCGACCATCCCGAGATCAACCGCATTGTGAAAGAGTTCGGAGCGTTAGGGGGCGACAAGGGGAGATTGCAAGGAGCCCTCGGACGGTTGGACGCCGCAGTCAACGGGCCTGGCCCGGCAGCAGCAGCATCACGAACTCCAGCACCCAATCCAACGGTGGAGACTCCCGTTCCCAAACCCGCCGTGGCGGCCCCTGTGCCCAAGCCCACAGTTGAAACATCCGTCTCGAAGCCCGTGGGAGGTGGCACGCCTTCGCGTCCCAATCCCGAGCTGCCGCCGGGCAGCACCGTGCAAGTTCCCCGACCCGACGCGAGTTCGGGATCAAGGGCCGGTGAATTGCTGGACAGCGGCACCCGGATCGCCGGCACATCGCTTGCCGCCGCTGGCATTGCAGCCACACTTGTGGCGTCCGCCGAGGAGGGTGCCAGCAATCTGGACATTGCCCGCGATGTCATCAATGGGATCCGCATGGGCTCCTACTTCAGCGCAGTGGTTTTTGTTGCATCCGAAGGCCTCACTGCCGCCGGCTTGGCTGCCACAGCATTTGGCTATAGTGCTGCTACTGCCGCAGGCTTGACTGCTGCCGGGGCCGCTTTGCCAGTGGCTGTCGCGGTCGGAGCGACCGCCTACGGCACCTACGCGCTGGTGAACCGGTTCACCAATGCTTCCACCGTGGGCCAGCAGCGTGCAGATGCCGTGCATCAGGCATCGGTGGATGCGAACCTCCCACGGCTCCCTGATGTCCTCGCCTCTTTGAGAGGGAAGATCGCCGCGCTGGAGGCCATGCAAACCCAGATCAACCAGGAGCGTGCGGCGGCGCAGCGGGCGCGAGATTCCGCAAGCAACATTCTTACTTTGGCGAACGATCTGCGCGTGGATTTGCAACTCGATGCCGCCGCCGTGCTCGCTGCAGCCGAGACATCCGTCAGCAAGAAGCAAGCGGCGGAGGCCCTTGCGACTGACGCGGAAAAGAAGGAAAAAGATGTCGAGCGCATCCTCGATGCCGCCGATGCCGACGCGGAGAACATCACGACACAGGCAGGCGCGGACAAGGTTCTTGCCGCCTTCCAGCAGGCGAAGTCACTCGCCGTGGATACAGGCGTCGCGAGCACCCAGTCGGCAGTCATTGCCGCCGGGCTAGACAAGGCAGCCTCAGGCGCGAAGGCATTGCAGGACAAGATGGCCGATATTCGCGGCATCCTGGCCCGGGTAAAGGACGGCGCATCTTTTGACGAGGCATCCAATCAGATCGCCGACATGAGGACGCATTTTGATGCCAGCAAATCTCTGCGTCAGACGTATGACAGCGGCGTGGCCGCCATTCGTGCCGACGTGCCTAAAGTTCAGGCTCTCTTCCCGGCGGACGCGGCAGGTGTCATCGCTGGCTTCGAAGCATTGCGCGACCGGGCCAATCGCCTCGCCGATTGGAAGCCCGCCGGGGACGTGGGGGCCGTGGTCGCGATGATCGAGACGGGCTTCGACAAGATCATTGCCGCCCGCGCGGCGATCGCGAAGATAAAAAGTCTTCTGGCAAAGATTCCCGCCGACATCAAGATCGAGTCCGCCCGAGACGCCGCCAAGCGCGCAGACACTGCTTACACGCTGGCTCTCCGACGTCTCAACGCCAGTGCAGGGCTGGAAGGAAAAGCGCGCAACTGGGCCGCCATTGTTCCTGGCGTCACCGGCACTCGTGCCCCGGAGGCCAAGGCCGGCCTCATGGCCGCAGGCTTCTCAAAAATCTCACTCACCGCCGCCAGCCGTGCCCCTGCCAGTGATGCGGAGTCATTCACCATCGAGTCCCAGCAGCCCGCCGCCGGAGTGAAGGCTCCCCGCAGCGCCGCCATCACACTCGCCGTCTTCGCTGATGCCAGCCGCATGAACCGCAGCAGCGATCCCAACAAACTGCGCGTGCCGGACGGGCTCGTCGGCCTCACCGAGGACGAGGCCAGGGCCAGGCTCACCACCGCTGGCTTCACCAGCATTGGAATCGTCGGAGCCAACACTCAGACTCCCGACGGCAAGGGCGGCACCGTCGAGCAGCACAGGCCTGCCGCCGGAACCGAGCACGACGCCTCGACCACAGTGACGCTCTACGTTTTTCCAAGACCCGACGAAGCCATCGTGCCCGGCGTGCGCGGGCTGAAGGTCGCGGAGGCCAAACTGCAAATCGAAGGGGTGAAGCTCAAGACGGCACTCCAGGTTTCAGCAGATCCTCCACCGGATGCCGCGCGCGAATACACAGTGCAGACGCAGAGCCACCAAAAGGGCGCAAAGCTCAAGCTCGGCGAAGTCGTGACGCTGACCATCTACCCGAAATTCGGTGAACCACCCGCAAACACGGTGCCCGACGTCGTGGGCCGCACGACGGACGTCGCGCTCGGGATCATCCGCGGCAAGGATCTTCAAATCGGCGGCATGGAAACACTAGCGCTGCCGAAAGACAAACAGGACAAGGCGGACACCGTCCTCCGGCAAACGCCCGCTGCGGGCCAGCCAATCCCGGCTGACAAGCTCGTGAGCATTGTTGTCTATGCGCCGCTCGCGCGCGCCGGCTCCGACAACAATGCCCCTGATCTTGGCATGAATGCCGCCGCAGCCCGGGATTCGGAGAAGCTCGTGGGCACTTATCGGGGCACTTTCCAACTCGTCCAGAAAACCGGAGATAGTTATCAAAATGCGGACACCACCGCGAAGGAAGCAACGGTCACCATTACGAAGACAGGCAACGATTGGACGGTGGATGTCGCTCCGGCGGAAGGCGGCAACACGCACTTTGGCATCCTCACAACATCGGGAGGTCTGGTTGTTAAAGGCCAATCGCTGCGACAGGAAATCAAGAACAGCAGTCGCCACTGGGTCTGGGAAATCGTCCTCGAGAACGGCCAGTTGACGGGCACGGCATACAAGGAAGACCTCAGTTATCGCCGAGCCGGCCGGCCTTCGTTCGGAACCTACACCCTCCACGCCTACCGCTAACCATGCGCCAAATTCTTTGCTATCTCATCTGTCTCACCACGGGTTGGTCCGCCGCAGCGGCGACAATCGAGGGAACGGTTACCGGCATCGCTGACGGAGAAGTGAAACTCACCCTCACGGGCGACCTTTTGCCGAACGCAGCCGACAAGGTGGACTTCTTTTTCAAGATTCCCGGTCTCGACGATGAAGTGTCGGTCGGCAGCGGGACCGTGCAGAGCGCCGATGGGAAAACGGCGACCGTGAAATTCGAGAAGGGAACCGGCAAGCCTCAGGCCGGGCAGCTCGCGCGCATTCACTCCGCCGCGCCGCGCAAGGCCGGCGCGCCGCCTGCGCCGGCGCTCAACGTCCAGCGGGGCGCGTCTCCTTTTATCTCATGGCTGGGTCTCATCACCGATAGCGTGCCGGTGGAGATGATTCGCGCGCTGCAATTGAGGCCACGCAGCGGCGCGCAGATCATCGGCATCGTGCCCGGCAGCCCGGCGGCGCTGGCGGGGCTGCAGAAGAACGACATCATCAGCGAGATTGGCGGCGACATCGTGCGCTTGGGCGACATCGAGCGGCTGACCCGCACGCGACAGCCGGGCACAAAGCTCGCGTTCGCCGTCGTCCGCAACCTTCTGGTCTATGCGAAGGAAGTCACCCTTGCGCCGCCGATCACCGACGCGGAGTTTGCCGAGAAGATCCGCGCATCCGCCGAGGCGGGAGATGCCGCCGCACAGATGGTGTATGGCGGCAGGCTCATGGCGGGCTACGGAGGATCACCCGCGAACGCCGCCGAGGGCATGAAGTGGCTCACTCGTGCCGCCGAGCAAGAACTGCGGATGGCGCAACGGGCGCTCGCGATCATCCACTACAATGACCAAAACGATCCAGGCGCGCTTGCGAAGGGAATCGAGTGGTTCCGGCGCGCGGCAACGCGCGGCGACGCAATTTCGCAGACCGCTCTCGCAGGTTATTTTTATTCGCAGGGCGACTTGCAGCAAGCGGCACACTTCGCCCGGCTTGCGGCGGAGCAGGGCGATAGGCAGGGGGAGTTCCTTTTCGGTCGCATGCTGCTCGCTGGCGAGGGCGTGCAGGCGAATCCGGGTGAAGGCGTCAAATTTCTCGGTCTCGCCGCATCTCAGGGTCTGCCGGCGGCGATGACCTTGCTCGGCGCGATGTATGAGAAGGGCGACGGCGTGACAAAGGACCCCGCCGCCGCCCTCGGGTGGTATCAGAAGGCGGCGGCTCAAGGTGGCGCAGCGGCGGTTCCCAAGGATGCACCAGATGTCGGCAAAGTCGCCACCCAGTCACCTGCCTCCGGACAGCCGCCGCCGGAGAACAAACTCGTGAACATCCCCGTCTCTGGAGCCATGCCTGCCGCCCCACCACCGGAGAAACCCGCCGCCGCTATCGTTCCGATGAATAACCCCGGTGCGTTCGCAGGCACATTCAAGGGAGATGTGACGTTGGTAAGCGGAAGCGTAAATGGAGCCAACGTCGCAAATGGAGGCCCCTGCCCTGCATCGTTTACGATCCGCCTACATCCTACGGGCACGTATTGGGGTTTGGACATCAGTTCTGATCGAAGCAAACTGAACGCATCTCAACTCGATGGTCATTGGAACCTGAAGGCCAACGGGAATTCTCTCTCCAGTAGTTATTCTCTTCCTGCAGGCAGCGAGACAATCTCCATCGAAGTGCTCGGCAACGAGATCAAAGGAACGATTTCCTCGCAGAGCAAGGTTGACGGTGCCGTCACGAGGTCGTCGAGCTATACTTTTCGAGCTTCCCGCGTCCAACCGTGAAGGTGGCGATGAGCGATGCTGCAGTCCGTCACCGTTGAACCAAAAAAAGTGACTTTTGAGGCACGACGTGCATGTTGCATCCACCCTACTTTGCATGAACAAGAATTTCAGCACTGATTGCGGAGTCCTATCTCGGGCACTTGGAGCAGCTCGCACGGATTACACCATCATCATCGCATTCATGGGTGTCGTGTTCTTCACGGGGCAGTCGTGGGTCATGCCGTTGGCGCACCGGTGGTTGCCTGCCCTCGATGTCTGGCTTGCCGGTGCATCGGCATCCGCACGTTTGGCAGGCTGCGGTGTCATCGCCGTTCTCTTGGTTTCACTGCTGGTCGGAGCCGCGATGTATCTCACGCGACCGAAGTGACCGATGGGTTTTGGAGAAACACCGGCGGGATGGTTTTCGCAGCCCCGTCAACGACTCGCTGCGGCCCGGCCGGCGCGGCTTGACGACCCAGAGGCTGAGCAGGAGCAAGGCGAAGAAACCGACGTAGATGGCCAGAAAAACTCCTTCACCGGCGCTGTAGAAAAGAACGCGCTGAACCCAGTGTTGAATGAAGGAGCCTTGATAATATTGCCCGCTACCTGCGAGCAGTCGCAGTTGTAGTTCCCAAGTCGTCAGAGGACACGTTACGCCGAACACCGACTCCACCACGACCACGCCCATGCAGCTCAAGTGCGCGAGGCGGAACCAGAAGTTCCGCACGAAACTCCAGCGACAAAAATACCCGGTCCAGATCACCATCAAGCCGACGACGACAAACGCTACGTAGGCAAAGTGCGCCACCAGCATTGCGTCAGCCATGATGGAGTAGAAACGCGCCATGTTCACAACGACGAAGGGCGGTTCTTTGTGGAACCGCCCTTCGCAACAACCATCGTTTTGTTTGCGACCGTTACCGCTTCGCCGGCAGCGGCACCACGGCTGATTGCAGACCCACCTTGGCACAAACGAAATAGACCACCGAGCCGATGATGAACGCTGTCACAGGCGCCGCGGGCACATGCACGCCCATGTTCGGCAGGATGCCGACAATGAAGCCCAGCAACCACGCGATCCAGCCCGCCGGGTTGAAGCCCGCGCGCGGGCCGCTCCACTTGCCGCCGCTGAGCAGGTAGTCCACCATCATCGCGCCGCAGATTGGGCCGAAGGAGGCGCCGATGATCACGAACACGCCGATCGCGTCGCCCGCCAGTTTGGTAACGGCCAGGACGATGCTGACGGCCGCGCCGATGCCTACCGAGATGAACGGATTCACCTTGGGCAGCGTTGTCTTGAAGCTGTTGGCAGCGATGAACGACGAGAAGCACGCCGGCGGGAATGCCGCCACAGCCAACGCGAACATGATCCATTTGGCCGCTTCCGCGCCCAGCACCACGGGGATGAGGTTGAACGAGTCGAGAATGAAGCTCTTCTTTTCCGCGCCCGCCGCGACGGCTTTGGCGCTCAGTTCGGGCGAACCGTAAACGCCCGCAACGACCAGCATCGAGATGCCCGCCGTGAACACGATGGCCAGCGCGACGCCGATCAAGCCGCCCATGCTGACGTCCTTCTTGTCGCGGCTGTTGGTGCCGAAGTCCACGCCCGCCGCGCCGGCGGTGGCGAAGAAGCCGACTACGTAGGTCATGATCACAGCCACCACGCTGCACACGCCCAAGGCGGACGGCGTGGTTGGCGCTGCCACTTGCTGGAGCGCGATAAGTTTGGCGGGATCGAAGCTGCCGATGCTGCCTGCGGTCTTGGCCAGCAGCAGGAGCAGTGTGATGAGCGGGATCAGCGGCAAGAATGTCGCGACTTTGGCAACATACTGGATGCCTTTCAGCCCGACGAACGCCGCCAGCAAACCCCAGATCACCATGAGCGCCTGGGCCGGCACGGGAATCACTTCCGCCAGCGCGAGCGATGCAAAATACGTGTTTACGCCCAACCATCCGAATTGCAAGACGCCCATCAGGAAACCGGGCATGAAGAAGCCGCCCTTGGCGCCGAACGTCGAGGTGCCGACGATGTAGAGTGGCAGGCCGGTCTTCATGCCGAGCAGCCCCGGCACGAGGTAGAACAGGTAGTGACAGATCAGCGCCGAGACCACCAAGCCGCCGAGCGCCACGCCGAGTCCCTGCGCGAGTGTGCCTCCGAGGTTGGCAGCCTTGGCCGCGTCCTGCCAGAACACGAACCACAGGAAGATGCCCGCGTAGGTCGGCGCGGTGTTCTTATACCAGGGCGCGCGATTGCCCTGCGAATTGGGCTTGGCGCTCGTGATGTAGTCGGGAAGTTGCGAAGCGGTTTGGTTGCTCATGGTGCGCCCATTTCGCTTTCTTCCGAATCAATCCGCAAGCCAAAAATGTGTGAGCATGGACGCGTAACGGCTGCGGCTTTGCCGTGACGGCCAAAGCAAGACTTGACATATTTACTTTGTATGGCAAAGTATATGCCATGAACTCCAATGCGGCGGCGGAACACTTGCAGGTGATTCGAACCTTGATGGAACGCGCGGCTCTCTACCGCCGGGCGCTTGCGCCCATCACGCTCTTTACCGGCGGCGTTGGCGTGCTGGCCGGCATCGTGGCGTTCTCCCTTCACGTTGAGACTCTCCATGCCTTCGGCACGTTCTGGCTGGGCGTGGCTGTGATCGCCGTCGCGGGCGCGTTCCTGCTGGCGCGCCGTCAATCGCTGAAGGACAGGGAGCCGTTCTGGTCACCACCCACGCGCCGGGTGGCGCAGGCGTTGATGGCGCCGTTGACGGTAGGACTGCTGGTGAGTGCGATTTCAATCGCCGGCGCGTCGAGCCAGGACAAGGCCGACGTAGCGCTGCCGGTTGTGTGGATGTTGTGCTACGGCTGCGCACTGCACGCGGCGGGCTTCTTTGCGCCGCAAGGTGTCAGGCTGCTCGGGTGGTTCTTTATCCTTTGTGCATGCGGCGTGTTTTGCACGCTGTTCTCCCCCGAACCGCTGCGGAATGCAGCCGCGGCCAACATTGTCATGGGCATCTTCTTCGGCGTCGTGCATTTGGTTTACGGCACGTATCTCCACTTTACCGAGAAACAGAAAGACGTTGCGTGAGTCTGGAACCGTCTCTGCAACTGGACCGGGTGATCCACGAAAAAGGGCGGCTGGCGATCATGTCGCTGCTGGCCGCCGCGCCGAAACTGTCGTTCACGGAACTCCGCGACACGCTTAACATGACCGACGGCAACATCACCACCCACATCCGCACGCTTCAGGAAGCGGGCTACGTCTCGGTGACAAAGAGCTTTGAAGGTAGCCGGCCGCTGACAACCTGCGCGTTGACGGAGTCGGGCCGGAAAGCCTTCGCCAACTACATCAACCTGCTGGAACAAATCGTCCAGCGGGCCAAACCCTAGAAACTACCGCCAGCAATCAAAGGAGAACGATTATGCCTGCATACTTTGCAATACAAAGTGAAAGTGTCTGCGCTACGCTCGCTCCGCCTCGGCCCGTCCAAATCCTGAGAGCCACGCACCTCGGCATGTGCTTCGGCGTCCGCAGTGCCATTGCGTTGGCCTGCCGGGAGGCCGCTGTCGCGCCACTGACAGTGCTCGGTGATCTGGTCCACAACGAGACTATCCTTGCCGATTTGCGGCGGCGCGGCGTCGTTATCGAGCGCGACGCGACAGCGGTGGCGACGCCCACCGTCATGATTACCGCACATGGCGCGTCGCAGCGAGCCATGCAGCAGGTGCGCGAACGCGGCCTGCGCGTGCTGGAGGCAACCTGCCCGCTCGTGCAGCGCGCGCACCGCTGCGTGCACGAACTGGTGGCGGCGGGCTGTCACCCGGTCATCATCGGCCAGCGATTTCATGTGGAAGTGCGCGGCATGATCGAAGACCTCGATGAGTTCGACGTGGTGCTGGCCGAAAGCGATGTGATGGGGCTGATGGAGCGGACGCGCTTCGGCGTCGTGGCGCAGACCACGCAGCCGGTAGAGCGGGTGAAACGGCTCGTGGCGTTGATGCGCGCGCGGTTTCCGCGGGCCGACGTGCGTTTCGCGGATACGGTTTGCCAGCCGACGAAGCGGCGCCAGGCCGCCGCGGCCGAACTCGCGCGGCAGTCGGACGTGGTCATCGTCGTTGGCAGCGAGCAGAGCAACAACACGCGAGAACTGGTCGCGACCTGCCGCCGGTTTTGTGAGCGGGTGCATCACGTGCAAACGCCGGACGATCTGCAAGCCGCATGGTTTTCGGACGCGGCGACAGCAGGCATCACGGCGGGCACGTCCACGCCGGACGCGGTAATTGACGTGGTGGAGAGCCGCGCACGCGAGTTGGCGGAAAGGAGCGACCGATGAGAACCGTGAAACGTTGGCGGATGGTGGTGTTGTTTGCGACGGCGATGGCCTGGCTGGAATCGGCCATCGTGCTTTACGGGCGCTTGCTGGTAGGGCGGCTGGAGCCGTATCAACCCAACCCGTTGCCGTTCATGGCCGAGCTTGGCCCGACGGAACTGGTGCGCGAGGCGGCCACGATGGTGATGCTCTGGGCGGTCGGCTGGTTCGCGGGCGACACGCGGCGGGCGCGGTGGGCATTCGCCTGCCTAGCGTTCGGCGTGTGGGATGTCTTCTACTACATTTTCCTGCGAATCATCTGCGGTTGGCCACGGACACTGTTCGACTGGGACGTGCTGTTCCTGATCCCGCTGCCGTGGTGGGGACCGGTCATCGCGCCAATGCTGATCGCGACGTTGATGATCGCGTGGGGAACGCTGGTCGCGCTTAACGACACGGCCGACCGCCCGTTGCGTTCGCACTGGCCGGTCTGGGCGACAGCTGCGGCCGGCGCGGCGCTGGCTTTGGCGGTGTTCATGGCGGACGCGATGCGCGTCGCCAACGGCGGCATTGAGGCGTTGTGCAACGTCCTGCCGGTGAAGTTCAACTGGCCGCTCTTTGGCGTGGCGCTGGCGTTGCTGGCCGCGCCCGCTGTGGATGTCACGCGGCAACTGTGGCGTCGTGCGATCGAATTAACAGAAGAGGAATTATGTGCCTGAACCATGATGACGTGAAATCCCAGCGGGCGCTGGTGGTGTTGGTGGTAGCGGTGGCGTTGGGCGCGTTGGGCGATGCGCTGTTGCGGGCGATACCGTGGGGGCTGAACGCGGCGCTTTGCGTCACGGCTGGCGCGGTGGTGGCGGCGGCGCTGCGGTGGCGTTTCGAGCCGTTGCGGAACGATCTCGCTCTGCTGGCGGTGGCCGTGCTGTTCGCATGGGGCTGCGCGTGGCGCGATTCCGGGACCCTGAAGGCGCTCGACGTGGCCACAGTGCTGCTGGCGCTGGCGCTGGCCGTGTGGCACGCGCAAGGCGGCTCGTTGGCGATGGCCAGCCTCACCGCTTACATCGGCGGCGTTGGGGACGCGGTATTTGGAACGTTGGGGGGAGCGGCCAGGCTGGCGTGGCGTGATGTCGCGTGGGCAAAGCTGCCCGGACGACACTGGCGGCACGCGGCGTCGGTGGCGGTGGGATTTCTGATCGCTCTGCCGCTGTTGGCGGGGTTCGGCGCGTTGCTGTCGTCCGCGGACGCGGTCTTTGAGCGGCTGTTGCTGGTGATACTGGACATAAACTTTGCTCTCATCTTGGAGCACTTGCTCCTCACGGCGGTGCTGGCATGGCTGGCGGGCGGTTACTTGCGCGCGCTGTTGCTCAAAACCCGCCCGGAGACGCCTCCGCAGACGGCTGACTCGACGCTCGCTCTTGGCTATGTAGAAACCTGCACGGTGTTGGCCTGCCTGAACCTGTTGTTCCTGGCGTTCATCGTGGTGCAGTTCCGCAACTTGTTTGGTGGTGCGGAACATGTGCAAGTGATGCCGGGCCTCTCCTACGCCGTGTATGCGCGGCGCGGTTTTTTTGAACTGGTTTGGGTGGCGGCGCTCGTGTTGCCGCTGCTGCTGGGCGCGGACTGGCTCTTGCGGCGGCAGGTGCGCAAGGCCGCGTTTCGCGTGCTCGCGGGCGCGCTGGTGGCAATGCTCTTCGTGGTCATGGCGTCGGCGTTGGAACGGATGCGCCTTTATCAGCAGGAGTATGGCCTGACGGAACTGCGGTTCTACACAACGGCGTTCATGGCGTGGTTGGCAATGGTCTTCGTCTGGTTCGCGGCGACGGTGTTGCGCGGCCGGCGCGAGCGGTTCTTGTGCGGCGCGGTGGCGGCGGGCGCCGTGGCAGTCGTGGCGCTCCATACGGCCAACCCCGACGCGCTCATTGTCCGCGTGAACACCGCCCGCGCGCAGGCGGGCCGGCCGTTCGATGCGGCCTACGCGGCGTCGCTGAGCGCGGACGCGGTGCCGGCGTTGCTGACGGCGTTGCCGGACTTGAAGACCGCGGAGCAGAACGCGGTTGTTGCGGCCCTCCGCCGGAAATGGTTTCATGTAAACGATGATTGGCGGAACTGGAACGGGTCGCGCGCCGAAGCGCGGCGGTTGGTTCGTGAATGTGGAAAGTAGTCGCGCCTTCTCGCGATTTCTTGCCAACGTCGCGGAGACTTGACTTGGCCGTCGGGCGGACGTTAGCTCGCGGTTCATGAGCTTCATACCATTCGATTTTTCCGGTCGCGACGTCTGGGTCTTTGGCGGCGCGGGCTACCTCGGCCAGCCGACGGTGGAACTGCTCGCGAAGCTCGGTGCGCGCGTGCTCTGCGTGGATCTCGCCGGGCGCGCGGAGGCGTTTGTCTCGACCAAGTCGCTTGCGAGCGCCGTCACGCCTGCTGCGCTCGACGTGCGGGACGCGGCGGCGACGAAGGCTTTTGTTTCAGCCCACCTCCAGCAGCGCGACGTGCCACACGGTTTGGTCAACATGACCTACGCCTCCACCGGCAAACGTCTCGATGATCTGACGGAGGCCGACTTCGACGCCGCCAACCACGGCAATCTCACCGCGACCTTCTTGCTCGCGCGCGAGGTGGGCAACGCGATGGCCGCGCGCGGCAGCGGCAGCATCGTGCTCTTCTCCAGCATGTATGGTTCGACGTCGCCCGACCCGAATGTTTACGAGCCGCCAGCGAACCCAAACCCGGTCGAATACGGCGTCGGCAAGGCGGGCGTCCAACAAATGGCGCGTTACCTGTCGGTGCATTGGGGTCGCAGCGGCGTGCGCGTCAACAGTCTCTCGCCCGGCCCGTTCCCGAATCCAAACATCCAGCGCGACAATCCTGCCTTCGTCAAGCGGCTCGCCGCGAAGTCGCCAATGGGCCGCATCGGTCAGTCGTGTGAAATCGCGGGCGCGGTGGCGTTCCTCCTGAGTGACGCGGCGAGTTACGTCACCGGCCACAACCTCGCCGTGGACGGCGGCTGGACCGCGTGGTAAGCGTGCCCACTTCTGACGGCACTGGCCAACGCGTGCATGTTTTCCACCGGCGTGAACCGCGGCACAGCGCACGCAGTGCCCAACACGTAGCGCGGGCCGCCATCGCGAATGCACGCCTCCGCCTCGCGACGAACCTGCTCAGGCGTGCCGCGCAGCAGTGTCAGGCAACTCACGCCGCCGATGAGGCAGAGCGCGTCGCCGATGACTTCGCGCGTGCGCGCCACCGACATGCCGCTGGTGGGGTCCATGCCTTCGATGCCATCCAGATGATCCTCTTTCACTGCTTCCAAGAGTGGGTTGTAGTTGCCGCAGCAGTGCTTATAGACCAGCAACCCGTTGGCACGCGCCGCGTCGGCCGCGCGACGGTAGCAGGGCGTGCAAAACTCCGCATACGTCTGTGGTGAAATGACGCTGCCCGACGCCCACGAATCGCCAATGTAGAGACAATCCACGCCGATACGGGCAAACGCCTTGCCTGCCTCGATCGAGGCGTTAGTGCCCTTGTCGAGAATCTTGCGGGTCAGGTCGGGCTGGTCCGACATCATCAACAGCGCCTCTTGCGAATCGCCAACCTGTTTGCAGAGGAAATTGAGTGTCTGCCCGCCGGCCATGCCGACAACGAAAAAGCCTTCCTCATGAGCGCGGTCGGTAACTTCCTTCGCTGTGTCCAGACAACCGGTTTCCAGAAGCTCGTCCGCCGACTGAAAGCGGATGGCTTCAGCCTGTTCGAGTGTGCGCACTGGCGTCGGCGGCTGGGCCGGCACGAGCATGCCGCCGCCTTGCACGTCGAACTCTCCATCCACGCGACCGCTGCGCCGATCCACCTGCACGAGTCGCTCGCCATCACGTCGCACCTCCTTGTCGCGAAACCAGTGGTGCGGCGGAGTCAGCAGCACCCGGACAACATCGCTACGGTAGAGCCGGTTTGCCTCCAGCATCCAGTGCAGTCCCTGCCGCGGGTCGGCCAGCGCCTCCTCGAATGTATGTCCGGTGCAATGACTCGCGTGGTCGAGATAGATGCATGGGAAGAAAGGGACGCGGTCGGGCATCTGCCCGGTCAACACGGCCTGCATGCGTTCACGTGAGGTCATTGGATGACAAATGCATGTTTTGTGGTGTCGCAGGACACACAGATATGCGTCAGCCGCTGCGTTTCTTCTTCGTGTTGTGGGTCACGGATTGAACTTCATCGAAAACAAATCCGCGTCCTTCAGCACGAACCGCAGCCGCACCGGCTTGCCGGCGAGACTACTCGCGTCGCCACCGTTCTTCCACGTGACCGTGCGCTCGATGGCGTCGCCGAAGATCGGCGGGCAATCGTCGAGCTTGAAGCCGGGCAACGGTTTGCCGCTCGCGTCTTGGATTTCCACGCGAACGTCGCCGGCGGCGGAGGTTGCGAAGTTCAGCGTGAGCTTGCTGCCCGTGAACTTGAAGGGCTTGGTGACGAGCTCGCCGCCGCTCATCGGCGCGCTGACGGAGACGAAGCCGTCGAGGCGCAGCGTGTAGCGACGCAGTTCGCTGCTGTTGCCGGTCCAGTAACTTTCGCCGGCATAGAGCGAGAGTTCGTTCGGCGCACCGGCCAGCGCGGACTTGGTTTCGACGATATGCCAGCCGATGTATTGGTGGCCGTAGTTCCATGTGCCTGGCCGCTCGACGCCGGGACGCAAGAACGCTTCGTTCCAGCGCTTGAACTTCACGCCGTCGCGACTCGTCATCATCAAGCCTTCGGTGATCGCCGTGCCGTAGCGCAGGCTGGCCTTCGCGCGCCATTCGCGATGTTCCAGTTCGGGCAACGCCTTCATCGAGTCCGACCAGCCGCGCTCGATGTAGCGCGTCGGGAAGCCGATGAAGATGTGCGGCGCTCGATGGTAGGGTTTGATCTGGTTCGTGTAGAGGTGCTCCGGCGGTGAGTCCACATACTTTACGTCGGCTTGTTGGTCCCAGTTCAGGAAATCCTTCGAGGTCGCCGTGCGGATGGCGCGGACGCCAGAGGGTTTCCAAGTCTTCCCGTCCGCGACGCCGGCCGTGAAGATGCGCCAGTAGGCGCGATACTCGCCGCGCACCGGGTCGAAGAAAGCAAGGTTCTGCGAGTCGAACGCGCCCTTGGTGATGACTGGCCCGTCGCTCATCGGCGTCCAGCGCAGGCCGTCGGGCGACTTGAATGCGAGGAGGCCGTGCGGTTTGGCGGAGCGGATGATGGCCTTGTAGCGCGCGTCGGCGGGCGCGTCGGGGTTCTCGTCCTTGAATACCGCCGGATGGCCGGGATCGGAGGTGGCGGAGCCGGCTTTGCTAGGCACCATGACGATGTTGTTCTTCTTGGAGCCTTTGAACTCGTGCAGGCCCAGCTCCGGTTTGCGCCAGTGGATGCCGTCGTCGCTCTCGGCGTAGCAGCAGAAGAGCGGGTGCGAGCCGGTATTGACCTTGCCCGGCGGCTGCACGTCGAGATGCCACGCCTTATAATACATCCGGTAGAGCTTGCCGTCCTGAAAGACGCTGTGATAGCCGCTGCCGCTGCCCTCCCACGGCGCGTCATGCACCAGTGCGATCTCTCGCGGCTCAGGATGATGCAACTGAAACTCCGCCTTTCCCGCGAGCTTCTGGATGAGGAAATCATCCACAAACAACTCGCGTCGCGAGCCGATATTGATGGCGGCACCCGCCTTGCTTTCGGCGGCCCGCGTTGGCGACGACAACTCGGGACCACAGAGCGCCGCGATTCCAGCCGCGGCTGAGGTTCGCAGCCATTCTCTTCGCGTGATCTTGTCTTGGTTCATCTAGGTGTCCTTCGGTTTGGGTTCTATGCTTTTGTCTTGGCGAGCGCGGCGACGGCGGCGCGCTTGGCGGCGAGGTTGAAACATTCCTCTTGGTTGGCGAGCATGATGCGCGTCGCGAATGTGAACGCCTCGTGCTCGGTCATCAACCCGTCGTCCACCTCTGCCTGCAACGCTCGCGTGAGCCAGCGGCGCGCTTGGATGGCGTAGGCCACCGCGGCGTTGGGCCAGCGCGTGTCGGCGCCGAAGGCGAAGAGTTTATTTGCGGGCGCGGCGTGGATCATCCGGCGCACAAAGTCGCACGTCGTGAACGGGTCAATGCTCCAGCCCCAGCAGAGGTCCACATAAGCGTTCGGGAAACTCTTGCCCAGCGCGACCAATTCGTCGGTGTAAGGATAGGCGACGTGCATCAGCACGAACCGGGCGCGCGGATACTTCTTGAGGATCGGCACGAGCAGGCCGCTGCGGATGAAGTCGGGGTTCATCGCGCTGTGGCCGGCGTAGTGGCCGGTGTGGATCTTGAACGGCAGGTTGTGCTCGATGGCCAGTTCGACGCCGCGCGCCCAACCCCAGTCGCCGAGACAGAGCCGCTCGTCCTCCGCGAGTTTCTCGCCGCGGAGTTTTTTCTGCAACGCGCGGTCGGCGTCGGCGTCGGTGCGCTCCTGCCAGTGGAGTGTGCGGTTGTAGGCGTGCTGGGCTTTGACGGCGACGGCGCACGGCGCGTATTTGGCGAAGAGCGCCTGCATGGCTTGGCGCAACGACGCGATGCCGGTGACCTCGACGCCGGTCTCGTCGAAGATCGTCTTCGCGCTGTCAGCCGCGCCCTTCGTGCCGAGTTGGCCGCTGCAAAACCCCGCCCACGACAGGTCGTAGAGAAAAAAGTCCGGCCTCGACGGATCGGTTCGGCAGGACCAGCCGAAGTGGTCAATTTGAACGTGATCGAGATTCGCGACGTCGCGCAGGATGCGGAGCCGTTCGCCGGGCTGGCGCAGTTGGCGGTTGCGGTCACGCGCGGCTTCGAGACCGGCGGGCGTGATCTCGTCCATGCCATAGACGTGTTTGGCGATGAGCCGCACCGCTTCGCCGTAGCCGGTGTGGCGGGTGCGCGCCCAAGCTTCCTGCACGCCGCGAAATCGCGCGCCGAGGTCGGGGTCGTTCGCGTTCAGCAGCCGGCCAATGGCCTGTGGCGACGCGCCGGCGACGGTGAGATCAGCGGTGACGTAGTTCTGGAAGAGGTCCTGCAACACATCCGGCCCGCGCTCGACGTAATCGCTCTCGGTGGCTTGATGGTCATGCGTGTCGGCCAGCGGCGTGGTCTGGATGTGGTGGGCGAGGTCGGTTGTCGTTTTCATGACGCCAAGACAACCCGCAGGCTAGGCGCATGGCCGCGCACTGGCAAGCGCGGAGTCTTGGCGTCTGAGCAGCCGTCTCTATCGCTTCTTCCGCGCCACGTCTATCCGGAACACCCGCCGACCCGCGTCATGCCGCCAGAACCCATCGCTTTCAGGCCCGCCGATGCTGTAGCGCCGGCGCGCGGATTCCTCGGGCGCGCTGGCCAGCGCGAATGTCGCGCCAACCTCGAAGTGCGTCGCGTCCACGACGCGATAGACATACGGTTCGCCCGTGACGCGGTCTTTCTTGCGCTCAATGAATGTGGAGGGGTTGATGTCGCACGCGGCCAGCGACGCGGGCAACTGGCCCTTGTCCCGGTAGTGTTGCTCGACGCGCCAGTGGATCGTTTGCATGTCCTGCACGCGCTGGCGGTCCTGGGCCAACAACCGCGCCCGCATCGGGCTGCCGGCAAACCACACGCCCATCGCGACCACCGCGACCACCGCGGCGACGAGGCCCGCGAACGCGACCTTCGCGCCCGCACTCGCCCTGCCGGGCGCAGCGGCCGACGGGGCAACCTCATCGCGACGCAAATCGCGCAGGTAGTGAAGGAAGGTTCCGCCCGCGAGGATCGCCACCACGGTGGCCTTCAAGCCAAACCGCAGCGTGATGTCGCCTTCGAGGAACGTCACGATCAGCGTGATCAGATCGGCGACGATGGCCGTCGCCGCGACAAACAATGTCAGGTAGGTCAGCCAGCGGCGGATTGGCGAGATTCTCTGGCCGGGGTTGCGCACCGTCTCGCGAGCGATCAGCCCGCTCATCCACAGGAAGATCGGGAAGGCCACGACGGTCCACGCGATGCCGAACCGCAGCGACTGAATCCACCACGACACTGTTTCGCCCGGTTGCGACAGCGTCAGGTTGATCAAATCGAACAGCATCGCGCCGAATGCAAACGCGGCCCCGTAAAGCGTCGAGAACATCACCAGGAAGAAGAACGCCTCCTTCGGCGAACTGGACGCGCGCTTGCGCGGCACGGGCACGGGCAGGTTGGTGTCGGCGAACGCGTCGAGCGCCGCCTGGATTTCCTTCGCCGACCAGCCGCCCTTTTCCAAGGCATTGGCGATGTCGGCGCGCGACACACCACGAAGCAGCGCGTCGCGAACGAAGTCAATGAGTGGTTGGTTCATGAGGATCAAGGCGCAAGAGTTTTTGGGATATAACGGTGAATCGAGCGCTATAAGTTATCAGCCGCAAGCTCTGCGAAAAGTGCCGGATCATCAAGCGTCTGCGCTGCCAGTGCTTGATCGAGATGCGCCGGTGTCCGTCCACCGACGAGCACCGAAGCAACGCCCGGCTGATGCAATGCCCAGGCAAGCGCGAGGTGCGCCTGACTGTGGCCGGTGCGAGCGGCCACCGACTCCAATCGCGCGAGGCGGTGATACGCCTGCTTGTGGAAATAGACATCCTGATGGCCCGGCACCAGGTCGAAGCGCGAGCCGGGTTGCACGCCATGCTGGTGCTTGCCGGTCAGAAAGCCGGCCCCGAGCGGACTGTAGGTGACGATGGCGATCTTCCGCACGGCGCAGAACTGCCGAAGCTCCGCACTCATATCGCGCACGGCGAGGTTGTGGTTGTTCTGCACCACGCTGAAGCGTTCGAGCTTGTGCTGCTCCTGCAACGCCAGCGCGGTTTCGAGTTGCGGCAGGTTGTAGTTGCTTGCGCCCAGCGCGCGGACTTTGCTTGACCGCACAAGAGCGTCGAGTGCAGCGAGTGCCGCCGGCGATTCCGCCGTTGCATCCCAACGATGGAGGTAAAGCAGGTCAACCGCCGCGAGGCCAAGTCTCTGCAAACTCGCGTCCACGGCCTCGGCGATGCGCGCCGGTTCATACGGCGGCAGAATCTTGGTGGCGACAGTCACCGAGCGGGCGGCAGGACGGCGCGAAGCCATCCATCGGCCGATGATGCTTTCCGACGCGCCCTGCGAATAGGCGGACGCCGTGTCGAAGAAAGTGACTCCAAGTGCATGCGCGTGGTCGAGCAGGACACGCGCGGCAGCTTCGTCAATCTCCCGGCCGAACGTCACGCAGCCGAGGCCGATCCGGCTGACGCGCAGGCCCGCAGGGCTGATGACGTCGGTTCGCATATCAACGCTGGTTCCAACTCGTGTTCGGCGTCTTCCACTTGATGCGGGCGGCGAAGACGGCGTTGTCGGAGCCATACTTCATGCACTTCGTGAAGTCGTAGGGATTTGGCGGCGTGGTTTGCATCCACTCGGCGACGGTCACCCACGTTTCGTTCTCGTTGATTTCCGTGACGCCGAAGTTGCCAAGCCGCGCGCCGCGCTGTGGCACCAGCACCCGCTCGGTGGCGCGGAGGACGCAAAGCTTCTCAGGGTCCACCTGGCCGATGAACAGCGGCGCGCGATGCCGCATGATGTGATCGTTGTTTGCGCCGCGTCGCGTATAGACGAGGAACAGCGCGTCGTCGTGCGTCACCCAGTGTTGCTGTGTGTTGTAGTTGCCCAGGTCGCTGCCGTCGTCCCATATCCACTTCTTCGGCTCAGTGAAATGCAGCCCGTCGTCGCTTGTGGAGACGTAGCCGGCCTTGTCGTGGCGCAGCGTGAGGTAGTAACGCCCGCGGAACCGCGTTAGCGACGGCTCGCCCAATCCGCGGTCAGTCTCCAACGTCAGTTCATTACCGTGCTCGACATACGTCAGCTTGGAGCCGTCGAACTTGCATCGCAGCACCGTGACCTTCGAAAACGTTTCCGTGTCAGCCTTGTAATAGATCGGCAGCAAGATGTCGCCGTTGGACAGGTCGAGGCGTTGCACGCAACCCGCGCCAGCGTTGTAGAACTTCTTCTCGTCCGGCATCGGGACCGTTTCCCACGCCGTCCATGTCCGTTTCTCCGGGTCATAGATCGAGTAGGGCGTCTCGCGCCGGCGGATGGGCATGACCTTGTTGTCCATGTAACGGACGGTGTGACCGGTGCCGAGGAGCTTGCCGGACTTCGCATGCCACTTTGGCCAGAAGTCGCAGACCGCGACGATGACCCCGCCCGGCTCCTCGCGCCGGCCGAGCGTCTCGGTGTGCTCGGTCGGGCCGCGCCACGTCTTGCCGAGATCGTCCGTGCGCATCTCGTTGAGGGCGAAAAACACATCGCTGCCGGTCAGCAGCAGCTTCTGCATCGTCAGCACGACCTTCGGCGTCTTGCCGGGAATCGCCCCCGCGCGCGGATGCACCCAGCAGGTCTTCTTGTCGAATCCGGAACTGATCGTGTCGAGTTGGATGTCGAACCCCGGAGCATCGCCCGCAAAGGAAGCGCCGCAGAGAATGATGAGAGAGGAGAGAATGGAGAGCCAACGGGCAGATGTCTTCATGCCCGCTATTTCACCACGGATTCCGCCGATTGCACGGACGAAATCAGCGTTCGTAGTGCTTCACGGCTTCGTGAGGCGTTCGACGAGCAGATCCTCGAACGCGCCCAAGTCCTTCCAACTCGCTGCAAACCGGACCTGCTTTGCGCCCGGCTCGATCAGCGTGAACCCATCATCGCTCACGCGCAGACCGATTGTCTCCATCGCACAGAACTGCTGCGCGAACACCAGATAAACCGCCACGGTGTCGAATAGGGTGCTGCTGCGCGACTCGGCTGCGCTGGGTTGGTCCTTCTTCTTCTGCGCGGCGGCCCAGAGACGGTAGTTCTCAATGATGGCGGCGGCCACCGGGGCTTTGGAGTCGCGGACCTTGCGATACTTCTCGCCGGTCAGGTGAATCAGACCGCAAGTGTCCAACGGCGTGATCGTCATCTCCCACGGCGCGGTGAAAACCTTCTGGCAGGACTTCGGGTCGGCCTTGACGTTCCATTCCGCGGCGATTTTCTGGCTGCCGCCGTAGCCAACGCGCACGCTCCCGTGCATGCCGACAAAGCGGGCGCGCTCGGCGATGCGCGGCTCGCGCCGGAGCGCCTCGGCGATGTTCGGCACGGGACCGATGCAGATGAGCGTCATCGGTCGCTCCGACTTCATGATCGTGTCAATCAACGCCTGCACGCCGTCAGCATAGACTTTGCCCGGATAAGACTTGAGGCTGTAGTCCTTGAGCCAGCCGGCCTGTCGGCCGTCGCCTTTGGGGCCGATGTCGAGTCCCACGCCCACCGCCACGTCGCTGCGGCCGGCGCGCTCCAGAAACTTTGCCAGCAACCGCGCGCGATACTCGGCCCGCCCGTAATCCCCCACCACGAGCTTCACGTCGAGTTCGGGCGACTTCAGAAGCAATCCCAACGCCCACGTGTCATCAATGTCATCGCCGATGTCCGCGTCGAGAATGACAGGGATTTTGGCGGTCGTCACATCGGCAGCGTTGCTGAACTGCGCGATGCCACACAGCCCCACCAACGCCACGACGACCAAGGCTGTTAGGGAGAAATGATGTCGGAGAAACTTGCTGTTCATGGTTGCGGGAGTGCTGTCACAAACGAAAATGAAAACTTGGATTACTGACTAGCAAAAGGAGCTTTTAACGCTGCGAGCCTCTTGCCCCTTGCTGGATGACCTTGCCTGCCTTCCAGTCCACGTAGTAACCGTGCGCGTGCTGGATGATGGTGACGCCTTGATCGTTGGGGATGTTGACGTTGGCACCCCGCTCCAGCAACAACTTGCAGATTTCGGGATTGTCTTTCATTAGGGCGTCGTGCAGCGGTGTCAGGCGGAACGGCCGGGATACGGGGTCCATTGCGGCGCCTTTGGCGACCAGAAGCTCGGCGATGTCCCGGCGATCGCGCCCGCTTTTCGCTACCAAATGCAGGGCTGTGAGGTTCTCCCGGGTCGCTGCCTTCACATCAGCGCCTTTGGCCAAGAGCATCTCGACCACCTTCAAGTCGTCCGGTTGCCCTTCATCGCCTCGCGAGACGGCGTAAAAGAGCGGCGGCCATGCGTCGTCGGTCGTTGATGTGGTGGGCAGGTCATTGCAGCGCTGGTTCACATCCACGTTCTTTGCCGACAGCAGCACCGCCATCACGTCCTTCATTCCCTGGCGGGCGGCGAGGTGAAGGGCGGTGAAGCCTTCTTTGGGCCGCGCGCAGTTCACATCCGCGCCTTTCTCGACGAGCATTTTCACGACGGCGGTTAGTTCGTCGCTCGGCTTGGCGCCGTCAATGGCGAGGATGATCGTGCTGCAGCCGGATTCCTTCTGCTTTATCTTCGCATCGGCGCCGGCGTCGAGAAACGCTTTGACGATCTCCGGCCCTTTTTGCAGCGACAGCGCGGCCTGAAACGCCTGGCTGTCGTTCATGTTGACGATCTTCGGGTTGGAAGCGAGCAGCGCCTTGACCTTGTCCGCCTCGCCGTATTGGGAGGCGTAGGTGAGCCGGATGGATGCTTCTTCGTCCGTGAGCTTCTCGGTGGGTTTGGGCATGGCGGCCTGCTTGGCGCGGGCGGCTTCTTCCTCCTTGGACTTCTTCAAATCCGTCATGGCCTTCTGCGTGGCCTCCGCGGCTTTCTTTTCCGCCTCCTGTTCCACTTGCGCCGTCGTCTTGCCGCCAACTCCCACGGCGCCTTCGCCGATGCGGAAGAGCACAATGGCAGTCGCGTCGGCCGCCGTCGCGGTCATCCGATACAGGCCCGCCGCCAAAGGCTTTTTGTCCAGGGTCTGATCCAGACGAACCTTGTTGGTGCCCTGCGCCATGACAATCGCGGTGCGCGAGCGTGGCTTGACGCTGCCATCGTCGTTGGCGGAGGAGATGTTCAGGATGATCATCTCCGTCTGGGCCTTGATGACGACCTCGGCATTGGGGTCAACCGCCTCCTTGACGACCGGGGCCGCATCGAGCCGGCCTTCGTCCTTGGCCGGGTGGCCTCCGATGGTCAACGGAAACGGCAGTTCAACCGCGCTAACGACCTGTGCAGCCGCGAAAACTGCCGCGCCTGCGATCCACGCTCTTGTTATCGTCATAGGGATGTCCTCCGTTGGTTTGCCGGCATCGTAGTCTCTTGTGGGCCTGCTGCAAGCGTCAAAGCTTTCTCCTTCATCGCTTCGGGAACGTCCGATCCGGATCCCACACAATGGCGGCCATGTGGTAGTTCTTGTAGGAATTGGGCGGGTCGCCGGGTAATGCGGATGCGTAGTAAGCGGTGACGATCTGGCCGTCAGCGCGTTGAACGGACGACGGGTAGCCGCAGTCGAGACCGTTCCAGTCAATGAGGCGCACCGGCTCAGTCCACGTCTCGCCGCCGTCGGCGCTCATCATTGCTTCGAGACCCTTCTTGCCGAAGTCGGAGGCGCGGTCGCCGCAACTGAACAGCACGCGGCCGTCGCGGAGCTTCGCGAGGTGACCGTTGACGCGCTGAAAGCCGGTCATCGTGCGCTTGAACGTCCAGGTGCGACCGTCATCGGTCGAAGCGTAGAGCAGCATCTGGTCTTTCTTCTCGACGCCGCTGCCGATGCGCGCCGCAGCGAGCCAGCGTCCGTTGCCGACGTGCAATGGGGTCGTCTCGTTCGCGTCGGGGCCGATGACGACCGGCTCGCCCCACGTTTTGCCGTCGTCTTTGCTGCGGTAGAGCCACGAGCGGAATTTGCGCTCCTCGTATTTTTCCCACGGCCCCTGCGTCGAATAAACGGCCACGCAGAGGTCGCCGTTCTGCGCGATCTGCACGTCGCCAAACGGCACCGCCGGCTGGCCGCTCGGCACTGTTTGCGGAAAGGCATCCTTGCTCACCCACCACGACTTGCCGCCATCCGGCGAGCGGCTCAACCATGGGCCAAGCACTTCGTAGCGAAAACTTCCGCGCGCCCGCGGCACGTTCGGCGGCCAGCGGTTCGACCAGCCGGAAGTCAGCACGATGAGGTCGCCGTTGGCCGCGAGTCCGGCGGCGTGGTTCATGCGGATGGTGTCCGGCTCGTGTTGCGTCGCGGCACTCCCAAACTTCCACGTCGCGCCGCCGTCGCTGCTGAGCCAGCACTCGATGTCGCCCGGATGATGACCGTGGCTCTCGTCATTGAAAATCAACGCCGCCAGCGTGCGCCTGTCCTTAAGCAGTTTTAGATTTGGCCACGCGCAATGGCCGTGCGCCGTGACAACCGGCACAGGCCGCTGGCTGTTGCGATCCACGGCGTATGCCATCTCGACTCGCGCGGCCAGCCAAGGCAGATCGAAACTGGCGATCTCTACCGAGTCCACGCCGCTCCTTTCCGGGGCGCGCACGGGATCACGATGAAAGTTCTGGTAACCGACAAGAATCCGGCCATCGCTTGTCTGCATCACGCCGTGGTTGCTGAATACGGGTCCGCCCTGCACGAGGTCGCGGCGCTGCGGCCACGTCCGTCCGCCATCCACAGAGCGCGCGACTGTCAGGCGATTGCGCGGGCCTTGCGTCTTGGAGGCCACCCCGTTCCAGACGACGAGCAGACTGCCATTGTCGAGCCGCTGCAGGCGCGCGATGGACTCCGGCGATTCCAACGGCAACGGCGCTGGCGTTGCCCAAGTCAGCCCGCTGTCCTTCGATCGCGAAGCGTAGAGCCATCCGGTGCCGCGCGTTCGGATGATGCACAACCAGTCGCCTTCGGAGGTCTCGGCCAGAGCAGGCTCCATGGCACCGCCCGGCAGATCGGCGGGAATGTTCGCGCCCTCCTGCCACGTCGCCCCGTCATCCTTCGATACAAGAACCCGCGAAATCGAAGTGACCGTGCCGCTGGAGTTGACGCCTCGGTAATAGACCGGCAGCGCGATCCGTCCATCGCGCAGCACAACGGGCTGCATGGCCACGCCAAACTGCGTGCGCCAAATCTCCCGCGCTTCACTCCAACTGGCGCCCCCGTCGGACGAGGCTCGAACCAACACCCGGCAAGGTTCTTTGCCGCCCGCCACGGGCAACTCCGCGTGCACACAGTGCAGCAAGTCTTTCACACGGTAGAAACCACACGGGGTGCAGCGCATTCCGGGACGCCGGTAGAACTCGCGCCGCTCGCTCCAGGTTCGGCCTCCATCTTCCGACAGAGACGACATTATCACGTTGGGGGTTTTCACCTCCGTGTGACCCGCTTCCCAAATCGCGAGCACGCGTCCGCCTGAAAACTCCGCCAGCGCCACGTTCCATTGGCCATGCTGAGCCTCAGTCACTGGCGAAATGGTCGTGTGAAAGACGCCGTCTTCGCTCTGCGCAGCGCCGGCCACCGCGCAGCCTGCCAAGATGCAAACCGCCGTCAGCCAGAGTGTGGCGCGCGTGGACTTCGGCACGGGGTTGTGTGGGAAGGAGTTCATGGTGGTGCGAGGGAATGAAATCAGGGCTGCAAGTTCATGCTCGGGTTCGCGGGGGAAGGCGGTTGGCGCGCGGCGAACATTATTCCTTTCCAAAGAAATCCACCGGCAGATGCAGTGACCACACTTCGCTGTTTAGCGGCCGGGCGTGGCCGGCGGCGATCCAGAGTTTGTCTTTGAAAACGAAGACGGAATGCTCGTGCCGCGACTTCCAGCAGGTTTTGGTTTCAAGCCGCTGCCACGTCTTGCCGTCGGCGGAATGCCAGACATCGCCGAAGTTGTCCTTCTCCTTCGCCCAGCCGCCGAGCACCCACATGCGGCCGCGATAGACGGCGGAAGAAAACCACAGGCGCGGATGCCACGGGGCGGCTTCCGTCTCGCAACGCCAATTTATGCCGTCGCTGGACGACCACACGTCGTTCTTCGCGTGGTAGGATGGGACGTAGTTGCCGCCGCCGAAGACGTAAATTCTGCCGTTGAGCACGACGGCTTGATGATACGCGCGCGGCGACCAACCGGCCTTCGCCGTTTCCAGTTTCCATTCCTTGCCGTCGGCGGAGGACCACACGTCGTTCTTCAGGCTGCGGTCGTCGCCGAAGTAGTAGTTCTCCGTTCCGCCGAGTATCCACATGCGGCCGCGGAACTCCACGGTGGCGGCGGCGATGCGTGGCGACCAGCCGGCGGCGGCCGTGGCCTGCTGCCAGTTCGCGCCGTCGGTGGACCACCAGACCTGATTGCCCGCCGAGTGGCCCGGCAGCCGGCCGTTATACCAGCCGCCCATCACCCACATGCGGTTCTTGAAGACGACGTTCATCGGCAGATCGCTGTGAATCCACGGCGCGCTTTTCGTGACGAGCTTCCAGTCGCGCCCGTCAGCCGAAGACCACACGTCGCGCGGTGGTGCTGAGGTCGAGTTGAACCAGCCACCCATGATCCAGAGCTTATCGCGGAACACAAACTCGCCCTGCGAATCCCGCGGTTGCCAGCCCGCGGCCTTGGTTTCGAGCACCCAATCCGGCGTGGCTTGATCCTGCGCCACCAGCCTGTTCGGTTTGGCCCAAAGCACGCGCGCGACGAAGGTCGCGCCCTCGGCGCCGCGCTGGCGCGAGTCCTTCATGAACATGCCTTCGGAGACGGTCACCCACGATTCCGTCTTGCTGATCGCGCACGCGCCGAAGTTGCCCATCTCCGCGCCGCGCTCCGGCACGACGACCTTCTCCGTGCGGCGCAACACCCGCAACGTCGCCGGGTCCACCTGTGCCATGAACAGCGGCGCGCGGTGGCGGACGATGTGGTCATTGTTCGCGCCACGCCGGGTATAGACGAGGAACAACCCGTCGCTGTGCGCGAGCCAATGCTGTTGCGTGTTGTAGCTGCCCAGTTCCGCGCCATCGTCAAAGAGCCACGGCTGCTGTTCGGGGAACCGCAGGCCGTCGTCGCTCACGCTCACGTAGCCGCGCAGGTCATTGCGGAGCGTGAGGTAGTAACGCCCTCGAAACGCGACCAGCGATGGCTCGCAAAGCCCCCGCACGACGTTCAGCCGCAGCACGGTGCCGTGTCGCACGTAGGCCAGCTTCGCGCCGTCGAAACTACATTCGGCGACCGTCACGCTGGCGGGCACTTTGGAATTGCGCCCAATGTAGAGCGGCACGAGCAACCGGCCGTCGGGCCGGACGAGCCATTGCGAACAGGCATTGCGCGCGAAATCAAACTCCTCGTCCGGCGGCATCTCTAGCACTTGCCACGGCGTCCAACGCTCCGTCTTCGGGTCGAACACCGCATAGACCGTCTGGTGCGCGCGCTTCACGTCGTCGAGTTGTGTGCCCTTCGGGCTGTAGCGGACCTGGCAGCCGATGGTGAGCAGCTTCCCCGTCGGCGCGTGCCAGCCGGGCGTGACATCGGCGACGCTGATGGTGACGCCGTCCGGCTGCGGACGCCAATCCAGTTCCGGCGGCAGCACCGGCCCCGTCCACGTCGCCGGCGGCGACGGGCGCATCATCACATGGAGGCCGGAGTAGTAGTCCGATATCTTCAGGTGTTTCTGGATCGTCATCACCACCGCCGGCCCGCCCTCGCCTCGTCCCGGAATCGCCGCCGCGCGCGGATGAAACCAGAGGAACTTCCCGTCGTCATGCTTCATCACCGTCTCCAGCTTCACGGTGAACTCCACCGGAGCCGGTTCGGCGGCGTGGAGAATGGCTAGCGGAGGCAGCAGCAGAACGGAGAGGGTGAGGATGCTGAGCTTCTTCATGGCAAGCCGCAGCGTGCCACCAGCCGCCAACTGTGCGCCACAAGAAAATCCGTGCCCGCGTTTCCCGTCGCCACACCAGCGCCGTGCAACCGCTCGGCCTCACGGTCAGCGACTATTTGACGAACGTTGCCGGTGAGCGGCGGCGATCAGCCGGCCGCTCCACTGGCTTTTGAAGCCCCACTCTCTATCTCAGACCGCCAATTTTTCCAATTCCGTCTGAAGCATGACAGTGTCTTGCTCATCATGTTCGAGAATCTCGTTGCGCTGACAGGACGGCCTGCGATCAGCTTCCCATCGTAGATGATACTGAACATGCCATAGGGCGTCGGGATCTCCCTTGACGCCTTGGCGCTCCTGACTCGAACCACTTTCGGTTCCAGCCCCAAGGCTCTGGACATCTCCGCAATCTCCGCCACGCACTTTGGAACCATAGGGCACTGATCCGCAGCCAGGATCGTGAGACCCTTCTTGTGCCTCTTCAATAGTCGCTCCCGCTGGACGATGAAACGAGGATTCGGGGCGGTTCTCTTGAGCTTCTTGACGAGCAACTCGTAAGGCGGGCAGCTCTCCACCGGGACAAAACCCGCCTTGATGAAGAGATTCCTTCGTGCCATGAGAGCATCGGAACTGGTCACCACGGCGACCCCTCGGCACTTGCTCTTCTTTGCGTCCTTGAGACAACTGTCCAACAGCAGAGTGCCCAGCCCCTTCCCTGTATGCTTGCCGAGGACCATCAGGCAATGGATGACGAGGTAGCCCTCCGCCTCCACCGGCCTCCATGCGCGATTGCCAGGGGCGTATTCGATCCACCCAATATCACCGAATCTCCGTGAGCGTAGCACCTTGAACCTCAAGCCTTCCGCGTAGCGCTCCTTCAGCCACTCCGTTTTCCGACGATGTCCCAGGTTGTTGGCGTCTTTGTAGCCACAGAAGCTGCAACTGCTGATGTTCCCGGCGTTGGTGTCAACGATTTCGTAGTCTGTCATCTTGCTGTTCCGGTCGGTTGCAGAACGATTTCAACTCACCGATGGCGGCCCCTTCGCGACTGCCGAATTGCCAAGCTGCGTGCCGGGGCCGCCATTCGGTGCAGCGATCTTGTTCGGTCGCGTATGGTTCTCATTCATGTCGTTGCCTGAAGAAATAACGCCCGACGCGTCTGGAGTAATCTCGATAAGCATCACCGTAAAGTCGCGTGAGAAACCGCTCCTCTCGATCCATGATTGCATGTAGCAGCGGCACACAAACCAAGGCGAGCACCAAGAACGATAGCCGACCGATCAGCAGGAACGTCCCCATAAACCAGAGGTCGAAGGCGATGTATATGGGATGCCGTGTCCAGCGATAGACGCCTCCCGTGACCAAAGGTCCGGGCGCACTCCGGTCCAAACCCAGCCGCCACGACACCCCGAGGTCGCGGAGCGCAATGACGTAGAGTATCACTGCCCCGGTCACGATCAGGGCACCCAACGCCTGGCTGGCTGGCCCATCAACCACCGACCTTTCCAGAACCGAGGGTCCAATGTGAAAACGAAGCTGCCACGCATACGCAATGATCTCGTAGCCGAAGGCCAGCAGACATGCAAACATCACCGTATCGGCCAGCATCTGCCCGCCGGTCCGCTGCCGATCCACCACGAAGACCGGCACTCCGCGCGCCCGCAACATGAGAGCGCGCATCAGGCCGAGACCCATCCAACACGCAAGCGCGCCGAAGGCAAACCACTCACAGAATCGTGACGTTGTCATAGCGCGTGCAGAGGTCGGCCGAACGACCCAAGCTCAACGACCCGGCGCACGGGACGCACGGATTGCAGCCGCGCCGCTCGCGCCGGGTTCGCTGCAGCGCATGTTCGTTAGGCCGCGTCGTCATCGAATCAAGTTCGGGTCTTTCTGGTGTGGAATGGGTGTCGGATGTGCCATGCACCAGTCCACGACTCGCTCGCTGATAATGTAGTAGCAGCATCCATCACCACTCACGTCCGGTGCTTCGTTGTCTCGGATGATCTCGTCAATCTTGTCTCGGATAATTCGCCGCTCCTCCTCGCTGAATGTCTGCGGGTCGTCCAGATGCCTGCCTACAAATCGCCACAACTTCTCATGGTCTGCGTCCCAATTCATGTTGCCGTTTCGGAATGCCTGGTCGGTCAGCTTGCCTGCAATGCGGATAAGCTCCCCCTGCAAAGTATCAGCCTGCCCCTCGGCCGGAACGAGCGACTCCCATAGCCGAGTGTGCTCCTTCTTCCAGTTGTAGGGCTTGGTCTTTTGCTTTTTGAAGATGCCAAACATAGTTGTGAGAGGCGAGTGGCCTAACATTCTTGTTCACCGAAACTGGCCGGCAAAGGACCAACGGGACGGCTTGGACGGTTGTGATTGACAGCGCGCGGGTTGGGCGGGCCAAGGGGCCGCATATCAACCGGCGAAAGGACAAAGTGAGTTTGTCTTTTGCCGGGACGATATGGCGACACTTTCTTAGCCATGCCGCGCAGTTTAAGCGCATGGAGGATGCGGGTCACGGAGATTTTGCCGCGCCCAGAGCCATGAGCGTATGGAATTCATGCAGCCGGTTCATTTCGCATTGCCCGGTTTCAGCCACCGCTCGAACCACGCGAGCATTTCGGCGCGCATCTCCGGCGTATAGACGTGGCCGGTGTCGCGATAGACGATGCTCTTGAACCGGTCGGGCGCGCCGACGGCGCGATAGACGCGGCTGACTTTTTCCTCGATGACCCGGATGCCGTCCACGGGCGAGCCGTAATCCATGTCGCCGGTCAGCGCGAGGAACGGACGCGGGGCCAGCAGCGCGAGGACGCCCTCGGTGTCGAAGTGTTTCAGCAGGCCGTAGGTGAAGTAGTAGAGGCCGTGCGCCTTCAGGTTGCCGTGGAGGATGAGGTTTTCGTAGCGCGTCAGGCAGGCGACGCCGACGGTGGCGGCGACGCGCTCGTCCACGGCGGCGAGCCACCACGAGCGCGTGCTGCCCATGCTCATGCCGGTGGCGCCGATGCGCTTCGGGTCCACCTCGGGGCGCTGGATCAGGTAATCGAGCGCGATCTGGTCGTCGCGCACCATCATGCCCCAGACCGTGCGGCCCAGCCACAGGTTCAGTTTCAAGAGGCTGTTCTGCGTGATGTCCGCGTGGGGAATGACGCCACGGCGATAGATGTCGCGCGGGCCGCTGGGGACGTTCTCGGCGCGGTCGCCGTAATACCACGCGTCGGGCGCGACCACGACGTAGCCGTTGCGGACGAACGCCTCGCCGATGCTCTCCGGATCGCTGCCGGGCGTGATGAGCGCGTTCTTGTCGGGCGTGGAGGAATGCAGCCAGAGAATTGCGGGCGCGGGCCGCTGGCGCTTCTGCGGCACCAGCACCAGCGCGCTGACGTCGTTGCCGACGCCGTTGTCTATGGAGACGCGTTCGAGCGTGTAGCCGCGGCGCAACTCGCGGCTCACCACGCGCGCCGTGGTCTTCGCGGGTCGCGGCGGCAGGTCGCCGAGCGAATCCACCACGGCGCGCAGCACCGCCGGACGCTGTTTCCTCCACGCCGCAGCGTCTTCCGGCACGTTGAACTTTCCAATCGGCAGATTCTTGTAAGCCGCCGGCACCTCCGCATCGTGCTCAGCCTCTTCCTTGCGATACTTTGCCGCGGCTTCGGGACCGCCGGGGTGCGACGGATTCCACTTTGAGTAATGCAGCACGCTCCATTGCCGCATCACGCAATCCGCGACGGCCTCGGTGAGACGTTCGGGGTCGGCGCCGGACAAATCATGGACCGGGATGTTTGCCTCGTGCATCACAGCGGTGGCGATGGCGTTGCAGCGCTTCACGTCGGCGTGGCGGCCCTCCGACGTGTTGGCGAACACCACCGCGATGGAAGGCTCTCGCCGCAAGCGCGCGACAATCTGTCGGAGATTCGATTCATACTGAGCGAGGTCGTCCGGCCTGCAACTAAAATGCACGACGGACGGTTTCTCGCGTTTGAGCCATTCCTCCAAATGCGCCAACACCTGCGCGCTATCTCCGCCGCTCGCCGCAGGGCTGACGACGACAGCCTTGCCCGCCAACCGCTTCGTTACGAGCGGCGCGTAGCTAGCCGTGAGCGAATCGTCGATGAGAGCCACTTTCGGCAACTCAGGCACAGATGGTGTTTTGGTTGGAGTTGCCGCCATCGCAGTCAGCGCGGACAACAGAACCAGTGAGAGAAGACAGAGTGATTTCATGATCATGATGGGATCTTCGACAGTTTTTTCTTCGTCGAAGCGGACATGCCTGCGTTGATGGTGGATCTCAGATCCCATTGAGCTTTCTCAAGTTGGAGATCGTTTCCATCCAGCAACCGGGATCACCGCCGAGGGGATCGGTTTTGACGAGGCCGCCGCCGGCAGCAACCTGCGACTCCAGTTCGGTCAGCGACTTGGCCAGTTGAGCACGGGTGGCGGCCTCCTCGTGGACACGCAACTGAACGGATAACGCCATACACTTGGAGAAATGCGCGCCCACGAGCAGGCAACGGGCAAACCAGCGGACATCCTCGTGATCGCTCATCGCGGCAGCCCGCCGGGCATGGGCCAGCGCCTGCTCCGTGGTCGCCAAGCGCCGCAACCAGCGGGCATGCTCGTCTTCCCAGCGGAACCCCTTGGGCGTCGATGTGGCTTGGAGCCTGGCCACCTCTTTTGTCACCGTCCACCACACGCGGCTGACAGGGCCGTCGCCGGTTTCGCCGGCCGTCATGTAGGCATCGAACATCGCACGACCGGCGGTCTCGCCCCAGAGGCGGCGACAGATTTGATCGAAGAGCCTGCCCGGTCCAAAAAGAGCCGCTGGCCGGTATTTCCCTGCGGCCATGCGGCGGAAGAGATTCTGGGCTGATGCTTCGTCGGGCGGGTCCTCGCGATAGCCGGCTAGGCTGCCGGCCCAAAGCTGTTCGGCATTGAGAATCTGGACTGGCTCCTCATGCACACCGCCGTTGGAAAGGCACACAGCCTCTGCACCGTCGTAGAAATGGGCCATCGCGCCGGAGATATTGGCCAGGTCATCGCTCAGGTAGTGGTCGCCGCCACCAAACGCGATGACGTGAATGCCGTGTCCCGCGCCGACCCGGTCGAGAGCGGCTCGAAGATGAGCGATCTTCTTGCCGCCGTCCGGCCGGTAGAACTGCTCACGCAACCCGAACTCCACGCCGGCCGCCGGCCCCAGCAGCCGGCTCATGAGACAAAAGTAGTCCGTCTCCCGCTGCCAAAGGTCCGGCGGTCCCTTTTCGTAATACTCCGTGTAAAGGGGAGAAGTGAATATCAACGTGAGATCCCGTGCTGCGCGGTATCCACGCCGGGTCGTGACGCTGTCGAGCGTGCGGCGAATCTGACGACACCAGTCCGCCATGGCGCCGGCCTGGCCCCGTGGATCGGTGAGTTCGTCACTGGGCCATCGTTTGCGACACTCGTCACAACGCATGAGCCAACTGTTCTGGCTGTCTGCATACGTCCCTGTGTCGATGTCATGAATGTAGAGGAAACCCGGCTCGACCGCGGCGACGAAGCGCTTCATCTCATCCAGCTTCGCCTGCTGGAGTGCTTCATTCGACAGGCAGGTGCCGTAGCGCCGGCTTTGCTCGATTTGCCTCATGCCGCGGCAGAGATACTCGACACCATCAGGATAGGGGCGCCGATTGACCAGCGCCCGGCCAAAGTAGCCGTAGCGGTAGAGTTCCGACTTTTGATAGGAAGTCCCGTAGCCGCCTCCGTAACCGGCGAAGGTCAGCTTGATGCCACGCTGCCGGGCGTATCCGGTGCACTCTCGCATGAGATCCGCGTAGCCCTCGCTGCGTTGCGTGTCCCAACCGAATCCGTCGAACCAAACCTCATTGATCTTGTAAGTGAAGCACAGGTCCAGCTTGCGCTTGATTCGGGTGAGATAGGCCTGGCGTCCATCACCCCAGTCGTAAGACCAGCGATTGATTTCTACATTGATCAGCCAATCGGAGGCGCAGCGGTAGCGGAAGGTGGGCCAGTCGGTGATTGTGAGTTCAGGCACAAACACTGCGTCCTTCTCCACATGGAGGATTTGCAAGAGCGTCGCCGCCGCGCGCAACAAACCTTCAGGTTCCACGGCGATGATTTCCACGCCCCCGCTGCTCACTTCCAAGCGATAGGCCTCCGCACGAGCATCGCGGCCGAGCTTGGCTGCAAACGGCGCATCGGAATCCAAACGCAGCTTCACCGCGAGGCTCTCCGGGGCGCGAGTAACCATTACCGGCGCTCCGAGTCGTTGCGCGAGCACTTCGGCTGCGAAACCTGCCTCCGGTCCCGCCACGATGCAACATCCCCGTTGCCCGGTGGATTCGCGGCGTGTGAGCAGCACACGCCCCGCTCGCAACTGGACCTGCTTGGGGGTCGGTAGCACCAGGATGGCCTGTGTCTGCAACGCCGGCGCGGGCGAGTCGCACCGGGCTGGCATGGCGAACCAGACAGCGATGCCTGCGACGAGAAGTGTCGTGGCCAGCGGAGGCAGTAACAGGGAAGCATCAGGAAGCAGGAGAACGTTTCGTTTCATGTTCATGCACCTCAATGTCGCCATCGTAGGCCAGACGCTTCTTTCTGGCCAGCGGTTCCGTGCCGTGATCGCACGGAAAAAACGGCACACGCGTCCTGCCGAACACATGATGAATCACTTCACCAGCAACCGCGCAACTTCCTTGGCGCTCAGGGCGCGGTTGAAAACCGCGATTTCGTCGAGGCGGCCTTCCCAGTTGGAGTCGTTATCGCTGCGGCCGCCGAAGAAACACTGGTCGAGGCCGGCAGGGAAGTTCGCGGCGGCTTTCGCTTCGATCTCAAGCTGGCCGTTGAGCCAGACGCGCACGGCTTGGCCGTCGCGGACGAGGACGACGTGCTGCCATTGCCAGCGGGGGATGACGGTGTTGCCTGCGGTCGCGGTGGCCGGGTCGCCGCCGTGGAAGAACACGAGCCGCCCGGTGTTGCCGCTCTTGCCGCCGATGCCGAGATGGTCGCCGAACGCGCCGAGACCTTGATCGTGGTCGCGGGAGAAGAACCAGCCGCTGACGTCGCGTCCGTCGTTCGGCATGCCGTTCCACAGCCACATCGAGACGGAGTAACGGTCGCCGAGACTACCGAGCCGCGCGCGCAGCCGGCCACCGACGAAATGCGGCGCACGGTTCACTTCGCCTTCGCCGCAAAAGCTCTTTGAGTGCGGGCCTTCGAGGTAGTAGGTAATCTCGCGCTCATAGACTGCGTCGTGACCGTGGCCCGTGGCGTCGGCGGCGTGCGGACTGGTGAACTCGTTCATGCGCCAGTAGGCGGCGGGTTTCAGCGCCAGAATCGCGCGCGCGGCGGGACCGTCGCTGAGCTTCCATTCACGACGCGGCTGACCGCTGACCTTCTCCAGCAGACTGATGGCGGCTTCGGCGATTTTCGGCTCGGCCATGACTTCGAGACCGGCGGAACGCGCAGGCCAGGTGTTGTAGCCACCGAAAAGATATTGCTCCGGCGGCGGGATGTAGCCGTCGCCGCCGTTGGCCAACTCAAACACCATGTTGTGCGGCAGCGGGCTGGCGGCTTTGATTTTCAGGCCCGTGATGGCGTAGGTCTCACACGACGTGGTGGCAACGCCGATGTCGCCGATGCGCAACGCCTGCGTCACGACCTCCGTCTTCTGCTTCTCGTGCAGGAAAATCTGCTCGCGCGCATAGACTTCCGGCAACGTCTTCGGCAAGCGGTCGCCCATCGCGGCGACAATGCGCTGCGCCCATTCGAGGCGCTGCTTGTCGGGCACGCGCAGATTCAAGGTCATCCGCCGCTCGGCCATCGCGAGGCTCACGTCATCGCGATAGCGAATGCCCTTGTAGGCGGTCATCGCAATGTCCACCAGCCCCTTCGCGTAGTCATCAATCGTCAGCTTCGCGTCCCAGCTCTCCGGTCTCGTGTAATCGCGCCGCCAGATATCGCCGCTGCAACCATGCGACATGATACCGACGAACGCCGCCTTCCCCGGCGCGGTTTCGGGCGCGATGCGTTGTTTCAGATCTTCGCAGAACAGGCCGAAGTAATCCGCGCTGATGTCCTTGTCGCCAAAGTAGTGCATGGAGAAATTCGCGAGCACGGCAAGTGGCCGGCCGTCGCGCGCTTGGAACGAGATGAGCGAGAGGTCTGGATCTTCCGGCCCCGCCTCGCCCGTGGCATCGTCCCAGTTCGCTCCTGCGTGCATGTTCGCGCGGACCGTCATGTTTCCGAATGGATCCTCCTTGATACGGTCCGGCCGACGAATCCACTGCCGCAACGCGGTGAACTCCGCCGCATTGCCCTTGGCGAAACCGACGCGTGCCGGCACCAGCGCGGCCTGCGCCGCCACGATGGCCTCGACGAGCTTGTCGCGCAGGAACGGCACGTAGTTTTCGTCGGCATCCGTGCCGAGGCAGCCCATGGACGACGGCGTGCTGTGTGCGTGGACGGCCGAGATCAACATGCGGTTCGCCGGAATGCCGGTCCGTTTCTCGGCAATGGCCTTTGCTTCATCCAGCAATGGTCGTGGCATCATGCAGGTGTCAACAACGACGATGGCGATCTGCTCCTTGCCGTCGCTCAGTGCGATGGCTCGCGCATGGATGGGCGTCTTGATCTTGTCCACGGAACGGCTGGTCATGCCGCCATTGACCAACACCGGCAGCTTCGGCGGTGTGATGTCAATAACGGCGGCGCCCGCCTTGAATTCGGCGGCGTGCAGTGGAGCGAGCGGAGACAACAGCAGGGAGGCCAGCATGAGTAGAGTGATTCGTGTCTTCATAGATTGTTGAAGTCCTCGCCGCAGCGTAGCACTGCCTCCCGCAGCCTCAAGCACGGAATCCGTCTCCAGAGGGTAAGTTTGTTTTCCGTGCGGATGCTATGGCTTGAGATCCACGTTGGAGACACCCTTCGTTCCCGGGTGCAGGAGGTTGTTGGAAAAATGCAGTCCCTTCGGCGGAGCGTAACCTTCGGTCGCAACATGCACAGCGTAGGTGTAGCGCGGTGGAAGGACTTTGACTGCGCCATCCATCAGGACTCCGTCGCGGCCGGAATTATAGACGAGGTTGCCTTGGATGATGACATCGGTTAGCGGTGGGTTCTTCTCCGTCTGGCCGGCTTCAAAGCGAATCGGGATGCCGTGGGCGTCGCCGGCCCTCATCCAATGGCAGCGACCATAGCCAAAATCCGAAATGATATTATTGGCAACTATCGAGCCACCGTCCACGTTGGCCTCCGCTGCCTGCTTGCTGTCTTGCGCTGGCGAGGCCGCGTGCGAGGCGGCGCCGGGCTGGAGGAGGATGCTCCACAGGTCGTTCTGTGAAAACTGATTGCCTACGATGAGGACGTTCCGTGACCCGTGCATGGCCTTCATACCGACCATGGTATCCTTGACGATGTTCTGCGCGACGATTACGTGATCGGCGTGGATGTCGAATCCCTGTCCCGAGTTTTCCACGTAGTTACCGAGCACTTGCGTAAAATCCGTGGTTGTCGGGCAAGCGACGTGGATGCCGGTCGCCTGGTGCCAGTTGTCGGTATAGTCGCGGTCCCAGTCCTCTTGTTTGGCGAAGCGGCCCCTCACGCGGTTCTTCTTGGTGAAGTCGCCGAGGTGGAAAGTCTTCTTGGCCTCGGGGGTCGGGAAGAGATGCTGCTCGATCACGCGATTGCCCTGGATCAGGGTGCCGCGGCAGTCCTTGAGGGTAATACCCGTGCCGATGAGGCACTTGAACGCGTAGCCCGCGTTGTCTTTCTCGCTCGTTCGGTCGTCAACCGAGACGCACTGGTAATTCCGAACCAGACAGTTGTAAACCTGACTCGCGTAGCAGTCGCGCAGTTCGATGGCGGCCGTGCGGGTGCGGTTGTCGAGCACTTGCAGGTTTTCCAGCACCAGATCGCGGCAGTTGATCGCCAGCACACCTTCGGTCAGCGTGTCGGTCTTGCCTTCGGGCCGCATCAAGGTGAGATCGCGGATTTGCGCCCCTGTCGCGCCCTCGATGACGAGGATCGGCTGTCCGGGATTGGTCTGCCGGATGCGGCCAGGCCCAAAAAGCCCTCCGCCCTGCCGACCGATGTGAATCTTCCCCGAAATCGCATAATCCCCGGCTGGCACATAAACCATCCGTCCGGGGTTGGCGCGGATGGCCTCTTGAATCGAAGGATAGTCAGCGACCGACGGAGCATGCGTCCGCTGCTCGTGCGTCTGCGCCTGCGCGATGTCAACAACCGCGACTGCGGCCCCCGCTTTGAGTTCCGCAGCCTGCGATGCAGCGAGCGGAAACAGCAACAGTGCGGCAAGGAGGGACAGCGCGGTGTGTTTCATGGATATGTCTTGGCTCATCGCGTCATCTCGATGGAATACACGGCAGTGCGCGGTGCTACGTCGAAGCGCAACACGGATCCGCCTTCCACCGGCGCGGTGCGCAGCGGAATGACGTTGCCTTGGGCATCTTTGACTTTGAGACGGCTGGCATCCAACGATTGCGGATGCGTGACTTCAAGGGTGAGCGGTTGGTCAAAGAGTGCGGCGTCAGTCTGACAGATGAACTCAAAGGTGAGGCGCTTGGAATCTGATTGCTGAAGCTTCAGTTTCGAGGCGCTGCGCTCCGATTGATATTTGTGGATGTCCGCCATGCCGGCAATCCAGAGCTTCGACTGGTGCTCTTTGGCGACATCCAACGCGGCGCGGAAGTTCGCTTCGCTGCTGGCCCCGCCGTCACCGATGCAGTGGTAGTGGATGCGGCACCAGAGACCGCGTGAAAGATGCTGCTCCAGAATGCGGCGGAAGTTGGCGACGCGATTGCCATACGAGTCGTCCATGCCAGTGGAGTTCTGCGAGGCGTCGAACTGGTGGTATTTCTCCAAATAGTAGCGCAAGGTCCGCGTGGTTTCCCAACGGGTGCCACCACCGAGGTTCAGCGCCATGAGTTTGCTCTTGCCTGGCGTCAGCTTCCAGATGGCCTGCGCGGCCTCGCCGATTTCAGCCTCCATGTCGTCATCGCCGACGGCGCCACGATGGTGTGCCGAGTGATTGGCGAACTCGTGATCCCCTTGGCGCGCGGCGGCCTGCCATTCTGCCTGATGCGCCTCGAAGCCTGAACGACGCCGGCCACCCGGCTCCGAAGCGCCGGGGTTGATCATAAAGGTGCCGCGGAAGCCATACTCGCGAAGGATGGGCATGGCCTTGGTCAAATGCGTGGGATGGGAGTCATCAAACCGGATGCTGAGGGCGGCCTTGCGTCCATCATGCCACTTCGCGATGCCCAGACGGAGACCAGTGGTGTCGTCCGCGAGCACGCGCTCCTTTTCGGATGGCAGCGATGGTTTCCCGCCTGCCGGGTGGACTGCCTGAACAAAATAATTGCCCGCGACCGCAGGCACGGAAATCAGCAACTTGGACCATTCGATGCCGGCGCGCCGGACCATGAGCGCCCTGCCCTGAGCGTCACGCACTTCGACATCGGCGGCAGGCCATGCACGGGAACCGCTGTTGGGCAGTTCGACGCGAATCGCCAGCGATTTGGTTTCGTTGGCCGGATTCACGGTGATCTGCATCTTGAAAGGTTCGACGAGTTGCGCTGAGACGGAGGCGGGGCCGTCGTAGCCATCGAGCCGGACAATGACCCCACCCAGATCGGCAGCGTGCATCACGGGTAGCACAGCCAGCAGAGAGGCGGCGCATGCGATGCACTGGAATTGTTTCATGGTTTGAACCTATTTCTTTGCACCTTCAACCTCGCGCAATAGACGGCTGGCCTCGTCGGCCGGGATGTCGCGCACGAACAGATTCCGCCAGCGAATATCCCCGCCGTGCGTCTGGAGCATGATGGGTCCCTTGGCGGGCAGCGGCTTGGTGCGGTCCCAGAAGTTCTCCATCACAGCGCCGTCCACCACGAGCTTGTTATTGAGCCACACCCACGTGCGCGCGCCAACCTGGCGGATGCGGAAAGCGTTCCATTCACCAAACGGCTTGTCTGCCAAAACGAGCGGGTCGCGTCCGGGCGCGTCCGGTGTGTTGTTGAACAGGCCGCCGGAACCCAGATGTGGTTTGCGGGTCGGCTTCTTGGGGTCGAAGATCTGGTTCTTGTCCCAAATCTGCACCTGCGGCGTGCCGCGCAGATAGATGCCGCTATCGGCTTTGGGCACCGTTTTGTATTCGATGAAAAGCTCGATGTTGCCGAACTCCTCCTCCGTGGTGGCGTAAGGCCCGGTGCCGGCGTTGACCAGTTCGCCGTTCTCCACGCGCCAGTGGTTCGCGAACTCCTCGCGTTGCTTCTTCAGGTGCGCCTCGCGTTTCTCTCCTTGCAGTTTGACCACCGAATGCGGATTCAGCCCATACCAACCCGCAAGGTCCCGGCCATTGAAAATCGCGCGGAAACCTTTCGGCGTGACCGGTTCAGCCGCATGGAGCAAAGCCAGCGGAGCCAACAGGAGGAATGTGAGGATGAGCAGATTTCGTTTCATGGTTGAGTTCACTTGTTCTTTTTTGCGGGTTTCTCGGCCAATGATCGCAAGTCCATTGGGCAGTTCGGATCGTGCGGCACGGGCTTGCCGACTTGCTCGACGGGATGCGTGAAGAGATAACGCCACACGCCCTCGTGGATGAACTTGCCGGAGGCGTCCTTCACCGCGGCGCCGCCGGGGACGACGGAGCTGTGGGCGCGGCGGGCATCGTTCTTTACGTCAGCATCGGTGATGAGACGACGGCTGTTGCCGTAAGGCGGCGCGGCTTTGTCCACGTTCATGATCGGGCCGAACTGATGCAGGCTCAGCAGCTCCCACGAGCGATCATAATGATGGCCCGTCCAGCCGCCGTCGAGGACGTGGCTGAAGGCGAAGAACCGGTTCGCCGGCGTGGCGGAGGGCAGCCCCTGCCACGTCTCAAGCTGGTCGCGCGGGCCGCAAAACATCACCACGCGATCCACCCGCTGGTGCTTCGCGAACCGCGCCGACGTGGTCGAGCCGTGCGAGCTGCCAGAGATGATCACGCGATCCCAGCGCAGCCCCTGCTTGTCGTTGGTGAGGAAATACTCCCAGCGGCCCGGCGGGTTTTCCTTCGCGAGCCATTTCACGAACTGCAACGCGCGCTCCATCATGCCGTCGGGCTTGGGGATGTTCACGAGGGGGCTGAAATCCTCGCCGGTCGCGGCTTCGAGCCGGATTTTGCCGAGAAGCTTGCCGTCGTCGCCCGGCGACATGTTGCCGAACTTGCCGAACCAGCCGTTGGCATAATGCACGCGGATGGCGTGGAGGCCGTAGCCGTTCACTTGCTCGAACAACGACGCACTGTGACCCATGAGCCAGATGACCAGCTTGCCTTGCGGCTTGACGCGCGTGTCCACCGACGCGTTCTCGATGTCGGCCGGCTTGCCGCCCTTCTCGAAGACGAAATCAATCTCCGGATGCGGCCGGGCGCGGGGATCAATCTGGCTGGCCCGCGCGGTGAGTTCGTATCGCTGCGGCTTGCGGTCGTTGAAGGCCAGCGGCGCGTCGGCAGCGTAAAGCGTGGCCACTGGAGTCAGCAACAGAGTGGCAAGGCGCAGTGGGGAGATTCGTGTCTTCATGGGTTCTTTCTGGTGTCATTCGTGGCGAGTTTGTTCTTCATCGAAATTATGAAGGCGCGCTCGTTAGCACGGCCTGCCACGTATTGCCAAGGGGTTTTATGGTTCTCGTCAACAAAATCCTGCCGGTAGCGCGGCTTGCCGTGGATGTTCGTCTTCGGCGTCACAAGCCTGGCGGGAAGTTGGCGGACACTCACCTCGATGCGGTCGGCGAAGACCGTGTAGAGCGCGTAGTCGCAAGGATAGGACGCAGTGCCTGCGATGGAGATGTGAAAGATGCCTTTGTGTTGGACGACGCCCGTCAAATGCAGGTGTCCCGACAGCACAGCAATCACCGAGTCGGTGTGCGCTTCGACGATCTTCAGCGTCCCGCCGTCGCGGTCCATGTAGCTCCGGAACCCGAAGCTCTTGGCCAACACCGGCTCTTCCCGCAAGGGGATGAGCGGGATGTGGCAGAGGATGATTTTGGGAACGCCGGGCGCGCGCTCCAACTCGTGACGGAGCCAGTCGTTCCGCGCCTTGACGACGGCCGGCCCGACGCAACACGCGCCGCCGTTATTGAGCGCAATGAAGAGCACGCCGCCATGCGTGAACGTGTAGTTCACCCGGTTGTCCCCGAACACCTCGCGGTAGGCTTGCTCGTGCTTCGGACTTCCCTCTTGCTGGATCACCTCGTGGTTGCCGACGACAGGATAGAAAGGGACGCGTAGCGGCTTGAGCAACTCACGGAAAAGCCGCAGATCGGGTCCGAGGTTCTCTATACGCTCCCCATGGATAAGGTCGCCAACGCCGACCACGAAGTCGGGCCGCGCGAAGTATTGTCCCGAAGCCGCGGCCTCGATGAGCCAGCGGGCTTTCTCGTTGGCTTTCTCGTAACCGTCCTTGCCTGCGTCGGCGTCCACGTGCGTGTCGTTGAGCTGTAGGAAGCTGAACACCGGAGCGTGGCTTCGATTCGCCGGTGTGCTACAGCCGACGGTGAGAACAGCCGGCGCCGTCATCGCTCCTGCGAATGCCATAGCCAACGATGCGAAGCTCCAAAGGGCGACCCGATTTGCGACCCATGTGTTTTCAGGCGCGCCGTCTTTCATGTGCTGGTCGAAACTGCGCCGCAGTGTAGTTAGGCGGAGCAGGATAGTCAGTTCTGAACTTTGGAAACCACAAACTCGACCGCGGCCTTCGAGTCCTCGTAATTCGTGCTGTGGCCGCCATCGGGCCGGTGGAGCAGCAGGACGTTGGCGTTTTTCGTCTTCACGGCGTCGAGCAAGCGCCTCACACTATCAGGCGGAACCACGCGGTCCTTGCCGCCGGTCGTCGCGGCGACGGGCATCGTAAAACGCTCCGGCCAGAACTCAGCGCTCCGTTTTCGATATTCATCGGGCGCTTGGGTTTTTGTGCCGCCAAAGGATGCTGCGATGGCATCTTGAAACTTGTCGAACTCGGCGAGGTTGGCCGTGCCGTTGAGCGACACAACGCCGTCCACGAGATCGGGGTGCAGCGCCGTGAACGTCAGCGCGCCGGTGCCGCCCATCGAGCCGCCGCAGAGGATGATTTTCGTGACGCGGTAGCGTTGCTTCAGTTTCGCGATGATCTGGACCATGTCCGCCTCGGCCTTTGGCCCCATCCACGATGTCTTAGCGCGATAGTCGGGCGACACAAACAACATGCCGTGCGCGGCGGCCACGTCCCGCGCGGCGCGGCACTCGCCTCGCATATCCTTCACGAACTGCCAACGATCGGAGCCGTGTCCATGTAGTGCGATCAAGGAGGCGACCGGCTTGTTCACAGAGAAGCCATCGGGGAACACGATGACGTATTCCTGTTCCGTGCCGTCGCAGTTCGCCCGGAACGACACGTCTTCCGTTCGCGGCCCGGCGGAAAGGTCCGTCGTCCACAACGCCATTACTATGCAGAATAGAGCAGTTGGTTTCATGTGATGGGCTCTACGGCCCGGCAGATCCCGGCACGACGCGCGTGAGGTCGTTGTGGCGCGGGTCATACATCGCGTCGGTCAGGTCGCGCGCGAGCACCACGTTGCGGCCGAGGCGGACCATCGCGCGGATGCCGAACGGCCGGCCCAGAATGCACATGTTGGTGTGGACGCCCATGATGACGATGTTGGTGATGCCGTTGGCTTCGCAGAAGTTGAAGATCTCCTGCGCGTTGTCGCTGACGCCGTCGTAGCCCACGATGTCGAGGCCGGGATGCTGCCGGGTGAACTGCTGCACCGCCGCGCCGACGATGGGGTCGTCACTGGAGCACTTGCTCGTGTCCACCGGCAACGGCGGCTCGCGCGACGGGTCGAGGTCGCACCATTTCTTCGGGTTCCAATCCGCGGGCATCTTCGACTCCGGCGCTTGCTGCATCCGTTTGCGGTAGGGCATGTCGGCATAGAGATAGGTCACGCCGCTCGGCGCGTGGATGACCTGGACGCCGTGGCTGCGCGCGGCGCTGACGGCGGCGTTCATGCGTGGCACGATCACGCCGAGCCGCTGCGCCGCCAACCGGCAGTAGTGACCGTCCCACATGTCCACGATGACGATGGCGGTCTTGGAAACTTCCCAGTCCGCCGTGCGCTCGACGACCTTGAATTCCTTGCTGCCGGCCGAGGTCTCCTTGCGCTCGCGCAGGTGAAGCCGCAGCGTGCCGGGGACTTTGGGGCGGTTCGGCAGGTTGTCACTGGACGGCTCCTGCGTCTCTGGCGGCGCGGCGAACGTGGTCGCGGACAACACGGCCAGTGTGAGGATGCAGATGCGTTTGTGGATGGGTGTGTTCATGGCGAGTCGAGGATTTGCTGCGCGACATCCACGCCGACCTCGGCGCTGAAGGCGTCCATCAATCGACGCCACGTTGCGCCAGGCTGGCCAGAGGCGACGGAGATGCCGTTGATTTTCACTACAGGAGCAAGGAAGTAGGGCGTGGTGCAGAGCCAAGCTTCGTCGGCGTTGACGACATCGTGAATCAGCAGGTCGCGATCGGCGAACTGCAAGCCCAGCGGCCCGCACAAGCGCCGCACGGTTTCCAGCGTCACACCCCAGAGGATGTTGTTGCGGCGCGGGCTGAGGATCGTGCCGTCCTTGAGGATGAGGAAGTTCGAGCCGCCGGTCTCGGTGATGTTGCCGTCGTGGTCGAGATAGAGGCCGATGGCCTTGGGGTCGGCCAACTTTGCCTGCTGGTCACCGATCCACATGTGCAGGCGGTTGCGATGTTTGATCTTGCTGTTGAGCGTGGCGGGATGGATGTGTCGTTGCGCCGGAGTGACGACGTGGACGCCCTCGGCGATGGCGTGTTTCCACAGTTGCAGCGGGAGCGGAAAACAATGCAGGCAGACCGTCGCGCGCATCTCGCCCGCCATGCCCGCCGCGCCAGCATAAACGGGGAACTGGCCCGCCGTCGCGTAGAACACCAGCGCCACTTCGCGGCCCGGCCACGCCTCGACGTTGTGCGTGATGATCCTCTCGACGATGGCAAGCATCTCCGCCTCGCTCATGCTGAGGTCAATGTAGGCGTAGCGCGCGGACTCGAAGAACCGCCGCACGTGTTCCTTCGCCGCGAAAGACCGCCCGCGGAACGTCCGCAGCAGATCCGTCACCGCCGCGCCGAGCACGATCCCGGCGTCGTAGATGGGCAAGACGCACTGGTTGTTGGGGATGAACTGACCGTTCAGATAGGCGAGTGGCTCATTCATGGCTCGAACGCGGGCGAATTATACCGGGTCACGCCGCCGGCGCGAAGCCTATTAACGCGGCAATGACTGGAGGATTGACTCCGCGTCGTTGCCCGCCAGATAGACCGGCGTCTCGCTCAAAGCGGCGTGGCTGGCTGGCAATTCGTTGCCCATGATGTCGAAGGCGCGCACGCTCTTGGCCAGCGCCAGCGGGCGGCATTGGTTCTCTCCGCACCACGTGATGGCGACGGCGCGGCCTTTGGAGCGAAAGATGTAGGCGCGCAGGTCGTCGCGGACGATCTTCTTCACGCATTCATCGGGCACGCCGAGCAGGCGAGTGAGCGCGGCAACGCCGGGCAACATCTTGCGCGGCGCGCCGCCATATTCGAAGAGCACGCCACCAGCGTCGGAGCCGTTGATCGGGCCGCAGGTGCCGGCGTGGAAGAAAATCTTCCGCATCCCGTGGGCGAACGTCACCGCGGTGAACTTCACGATGTGCTCGGTGGCGGCGCGCTCGCTGGACCAGCGGGAGCGGTTCATCGAGGTGTCGCCGGCAAGCCACGGCACGGACGGCGGATCGTCGTCTGCGTAGCAACCCCACTCCGTCATCCAGATGGGTTTCGGCCCGCCATGGGCGCGCATGAGTTCCTCGATCTTGCTGAAGGTTTCCTCGTAGGTCTCGGCGGGCACGGTTGGGTCATACATGTGGACGTCGAAGATGTCGGCGAATTGGAGGCCGCCTTTCTCGATAAACTCGCGTGTGTGGACCGACGCCGGATTCGCGCCGCAGCCGGTGACGACGCAACACTTCGGGTCGGCGGCTTTCATCGCGCGATAGGCAATGCCGACGAGTCGAATGTAGTCATCAACGGTGTAGCCGAACCGCTGCGAGAGCGAGTAGCTGGTATAGACCGACTCGTTGAGCAATTGGTAGGTCGTCACAGTGCGCGGTTTGGCGACGCGGTAGTGTTTCACCACGTCGGCGGCAAACCGACCGAAGTCATCGAAATCCTTCGGCGCGAACGCCACCGGCAGCCGCGTCTTGAGGTAGCTGTTCTTGCCGGCTTCCTTCGCGACCTTTTCCGGGTCCGAGGTGGAGTTCCAGAGCGCCGACGGGAACGGAATCATCACGTCCACCTCGCTGTTCAGTTCCAGCACCCGATTGATTTGCTCGTCGGCGACGCTCCAGTCGAACCTGCCTTTCTCCGGCTCGCAGGTTTGCCACTTGGCCGACCAGTCGCGCCACCAGACGATGCCGGCCTGCCGCGCCAGCTTCACAAGAAACTGCCACGGGTAGGCGTGGTTGAATGCCAGCGGCGAATCTTTCGCATCCTTTGGAGTCGGCTCGATGATCGCCATGCGAAGCGTAGCGCCGGCATCCTGCCGGCGGTCCGCGGCCCAACTTGCTCGGAAGAAACCCTGCCGTCCTTTGCAGACGCCGCGAACCGCCACGCTCGTGCCGGAGTGCGCCGGCACCGCGACAGCCGGCTGGTTCTCGAACGCCGTCTTGTCGAAGAAATCTGTCATCGCGAGCTTGCCGCGCACGGTTTGCTCGCGATCGCTGGCGTTGAACGCGCGCACCGTCACAGTTGCGCCGTCAGCGGGCTTTGTGAACGTGTTGCCTTCCGCCGCGGTTTCGATGAACGACTCCACCGCCGCGCGCGGCGCGTAGTCGGTGGCACGGTCGCCGCGCTCCAACTGCACCGCGTCGAGCCAGAGCGTGGCGGCGTCGCGCTTCGATTCGTCGAGGTCGAGGCCGGCGGCAATGAAGATGAACGGTTGGCGCGGCGCGAAGGTGAACTCAAACCGTTTCCACTCCCTGCCGACCGTCACCGCCTGCCGCAGCATGCGGCTCGGCGCTTCGACGGCGACCAGTTGCGCTACGACGCCATCGCTGTCCGCGCGCATGAACGCCGACAACGTCAGCTTCTCCTTCGGCGTCACGCGGAACCAGCCACGGTTGGTGGCGAGCACGCGCCGGACGGGCTGGCGGATCGGCTCGTAGTAGTCGAACCAGAACACCGGCTGCGTTTTCGGCGAGAGCGCGATCTTGAGGCTGTGGCCGCCGTGGCGCGCGACGGCGCCGTCCGCGTTGCCTTCGAGCCGGTAGAGGTTGCCGGCCCAGCCGCTGAGGCCGTAAGTGTAGCTGCCCCAGTTCGCGCCGCCGCACTCGAAGCTGCTGTTGGGGACGAAGTTCTTCACGCCGTCGGTCGCGATCTGCGGAAACCATTCCTGGCCGGTCGCCGACTCGGTGAGCGAGACGTCGTCGAGCCAGAGCGTGCCGGTGCCCTTGAACCAGAACTGGAGCCGGCTTGCGGCGGCGGGCAGGTCGTCCTTGGCTTGGAACAGGAACTCGAACCGCTGCCATTTCGGCGGGACGGTGAAAGCCTCCGCCAAGCCGGCGTTCTCCCAGCGCCATGTGTTGGTCAGCGCGACGTCCACGAAGCTGCCTTTGATGCCCTGCCCTTTCGCCCAGAACGAGAGCCGATACCACTGGCCGTGGCGGACAGCGACGCGGCTGGTCTGAGCGATCATCGCATGGCTGGCCGGACCTTCGCCGCCAAAGGCGGTGCATTCGAGTTTCGCGCAGCGTTTCCCGTCGCGGCCGGCATCGAATGTCAATTGCTGATGGACGATGCGGTCGCCGGACACGGCCCAGCCATCGGGCGCGTTGTTGGATTTTCCGGCCTGCTCAAACGATCCGTTGAAAACCAGTTCGGTTTCGGCGGCGCAGCAGAAGTTCGCCATCACAACCAGCACCAGTGCGATGAAACGTTTCATAGTTGAATCTGCTGAAATCATAACACCAACGCGATAGCCGAGTCACGCGTGCGACTGCTTCCGCCGCGCCCTTCGACCTGCTAAGTTTGAAAAACCGCTGTGACGCAATTCAGTGACGGATTGGAGCCAACCCCAACGACAAGTCAAACCGAAACGGGGCCGGGAGTTTTGATTTCCAGTGTGGAACCGGTTGGAGTTCAGCGTTTAGGCTGCCCGATGCGTAGCGCAAGGTGGAACTTGAACTTCAATGAATTCTGCCACCGAAAACAAGCGGTTTGCAAATCACTCCGCGGCGTTCTGTTTCTCCAGCACTTCCTTCTCGGCGTTCACGAGGCAGTCATACATGGAGGTGGCGTCATCGGCTTCGCGAAGATGGGCGAGCAACGCCGATTTCTGCGCCATCAGACAGATGCGCGCGAGGGTGTGGAGGTGGAGTTTTACGTCCTGGCAACAGACCAAGAAGAAGAGGTCGGTGGGGCGGCCGTCGGGCGAGCCGAAGTGGATGGGCTGTAGGGCGCGGCCAAGGACAATGAACGGTTCCTCGGAAAAGGCGGGTTGCTGGTAGCGCGAGTGCAGCAACGCCAAGCCGCCGGGAAACGCCGTGGGGCAGAGTGCTTCACGCTCTTCGACGCTGGCGATCAGGGCGTGCGAGTCGTAAACCCTGCCGGTGTTCACGGCGAGCGCGACCATGTCGCGGATGATGGAAGCTTTCGTCTTGGCCGTCAGCCCGGGCGCGATGAACGCGGGCTGGGTCATGTCCGGCATGATGGCGGCGGTCGGAAACGCAGATTGAGTGTCGCGGGTGGTTTTCTGGTGATACTCGGCCAGCGGCTTGTCGGCGAGCTTGAGTATGCGCTGGGAAGCCCACGCGTCAATCTCCTGCTGGCGAAACACGAGGCGTTTGCCGCGCATCTCAAAAGGGATGTTGCGGTCCTTCACAAGCCGTTCGATGTTCGCCGCGCTCAGGTGCAGGTAATCCGCGACCTCTTGCTGGCTGAGAACTCGATATGGCATAAGCTGGACCTTGCGCTTTCCCGATCGAGGCCACCGCGTGGCGGCAGGCGGCTACTCTTGTGTCATGTCGAGGAAGCCTTCGAGCTGCCGGATGCGTGTCGGATGGCGCATCTTGCGCAACGCTTTCGCCTCAATCTGCCGGATGCGTTCGCGGGTGACCTTGAACTGCTTGCCGACTTCCTCCAGCGTGCGGCTGTAGCCGTCGGCGAGGCCGAAGCGCAGTTCCAGCACGCGGCGCTCGCGGCCGGTCAGCGAGTCGAGAACGTCGTTAAGCTTCTCCTTCAAGAGCGCGTAAGCCGTCATCACCAGCGGGTTCTCGGCGGTCTTATCCTCGATGAAATCGCCGAAGCTGGTGTCGTCGCTGTCGCCGACGGGCGACTGAAGCGAGATCGGCTGCTGCGCCATCTTGAGAACGGCGCGCACGCGGTCCACGGGCATCTGGATTTCCTCAGCAACCTCCTCGGCAGCCGGCTCGCGGCCCAATTCCTGCAAGAGCTGCTTCTGCACCCGCATCAGCTTGTTGATTGTCTCGATCATGTGCACCGGAATGCGGATGGTGCGAGCCTGGTCGGCAATGCTGCGGGTGATGGCCTGGCGAATCCACCACGTGGCGTAAGTGGAGAACTTGTAGCCGCGGCGATACTCGAATTTTTCGACCGCCTTCATCAGGCCCATGTTGCCTTCCTGGATGAGGTCGAGGAAGGAAAGGCCGCGGTTGGTGTATTTCTTGGCGATGCTGATGACGAGACGCAGGTTGGCCTCAACCATTTCGGACTTGGCCTGAATGGCCTTGCGCATCCAGCTCTTCAGCTCGGTATGGGCGCTGGGAATTTCCTCGATGGACATGCGCGCCTGCAGTTCGAACTCGTGCAGCTTGTGCTCCAGATCTTTCGCGCGCGTGTCGTGGCCGTGGCCGTTGGCGCGGAGTCGCTCCAACTCGAACAGCGATGTCTCCGTCTCTTCGCGGAACTTGTCGGCCTTCTCGACGAACTCCTCCAGCACCTTCGGCTTGAAGAAGAAATCCTTGAACTTGGCCTGAACTTTTTTGTCGGCCTCCTGGACGCCGCGAAGGGCTTTCTTCCGACCCGCACCGGAGATCTTGATGGCTGTCTGGTAACGCTTGTCCACCGCGTGGTCGAGTTTGGCGACCTCGCTGGCGAGCTTGGGCAGCGTCTTCATGTATTTCTCGCGGCTGTCAATCTTCTTGTCGAGAATCACACGGTCGAACCGCTCTTTGCCGCCGCCGAACAAATGTTCGGGGAATTGGAGGCTCACGTAGAGCCTGCGCATCTTGTCGTATTCCCGGCCTTCGAGCAGCCGCAAGGCGATGGAGAGATACTCTTTCGCAATGAAGCCGAACCGATGCAGAATCTTCGTCATGTTCAGCTCGGCGGTCTCGATACGCTTGGAAATCTCGACCTCCTGTTCACGCGTCAGCAACGGCACCTGGCCCATCTGCTTCAGATACATGCGGACCGGGTCGTCGAGGATGTCGAGCCGCTCGGTGGGTTTTTCCTCTTCCGGCTCCGGCGCTTCCTGCTTGAACCGGTCCACCTCCGACGCCTCGATGATCTCGATGTCCATGCCGCGCAGCAGGATCAGGATCGCGTCCAGTTCCTCCGCCGTCATGATGCTGTCGGGCAACGCGTCGTTGATGTCGTCGTAAGTCAGGTAACCCTGTTCCTGGGCCAGCTTGACCAACTCCTTGATTTTCTCGTTCCGTTCTTCCTTCGAAGGAACAACAGATTTTGCCGCGTTATCTGGCGTCGTCGCGCTCTTTTTAGGCATAGTTATCCCATTATAAAAACGTCAAGCCCTTGCGGGCCGAAAGTCGCGCAATATGAACGCCTCACCTGCGCAAGTCAAGGATTTGCTTCTGGATACCGAGGATTTGTTCAGAGGTGAGACCGGGCTGTCGCAAATGGTTGGTGAGCACCTCGATGCGGGCCTGTGTCCAGCGTCGCCGCAGCGCCTGCGCGCAGTCCAGCGCGGCCTGTTGCGGCGAGGGAGGTTCGCGGAAACCCACCAGCAGTTCCGCCAGCAACTCCTGCGCGTCGGGAAACTCGTCCAGCAACTGGTCCGGCCCGCGCCATTGGCCGGCGGTGTGAAGTTGTTGAATCGCCGTGAGCATCTCGCCGGCGGCGCTGCTCGTGAGCCATTGAGGATCGAGCGCCTCGCAGGCCGGCGCGGCGATGCCATTGCAGCCGAGCACGAGTTGCAGCAACATTTTTTCCGCCGGCAACGGAGCTGGCCGGGACGGCTGTTCCGGCGAAGCTTCGGTGTCGGGCGACGGCTCAACGGCACGCTCGCGACTGCGACGCAGCTTGCCCATTTCTTCCAGCAGCGCCGATTCCGGCACGCCGAGCCGGGAGGCGCTACGTTGGACGTAGGTGGCGCGCAGCACGGCGTTGGAAACCTTCATCAGCGACTCCGCCAGCCCGCGGCTGATCTGCACCTTGCCGGTGTCCGACTGCGGATTATGCCGTGCGCAGAGGTAGTCGAGATGAAACTCGAAGAACGGCCGCGCCCCCGCGATCACCGCACGAAGCTTGTCCGCACCTTCCTCGCGCACCAAGCTGTCAGGATCGTGCCCGGCAGGCATCGTGGCGACGCGCACAACGAGACCGGCGGCGAGCAACTCATCCACGCTGCGCACAGCCGCGCCCTGCCCGGCGGCATCGGAGTCGAAGCAGAGCACCACCTCGTCCACGTAGCGCCGCAGGATGCGCCCGTGATCGCCCGTGAACGCCGTGCCTTGCGGCGCGACGATGTTCTGCACGCCGTTGGTGTAGCAGGCGATCAGGTCGAGCTGGCCTTCACAAACGATGGCCTGTTTGGCGTCCACCAGCGCCCGCTTGGTCTTGTCGAGGCCGTAGAGAACGCGGCCTTTTGTGAAGATCGGCGATTCCGGCGAGTTTACATACTTCGCCGTTTTCTCGTCGCCGGACAACACGCGACCACTGAAGCCGATGACGCGCGCCTGCTCGTCGCGAATCGGGAACATCAGCCGCCCGCGAAACCGGTCATAGTAGCCACCGCCATCGCGTTCGACGACCAAGCCGGCCAGTGCCAGCAGTTGCGGTGGATGTTTCCGCGACGCGCCCCACTGCAACGTCGCGTCCCAGGCGTCCGGCGCGTAGCCAAGCATAAACTCGCGCGCCGCCTCCATCGTTACCTTCCGCTTCTTCAGGTAATCGCGCGCTATCTGCGCCGCCGGCTCCTTCATCAACTGCCAGTGGAAAAAGTCCGCCGCCTCGTCGTGCAGCTTGTAGAGCGTCGCCTTCTGCGGCGCCGCGCCGCGGTCGCGGTCGGGACCGATCTCCAGCGGAATGTTCGCGCGTTTGGCCAGCAACTCCACCGCTTCGCGGAACTCCAGCCGGTCCCAGAGCATGACGAACTTGAAAACGTCGCCGCCGACGCCGCAACCGAAGCATTTGAAGAGCTGCATCTGCGGGTTGACGTTGAACGATGGCGTCTTCTCCTTGTGGAACGGGCAGAGTGTCTTGAACGTCGAACCGGCGCGCTTGAGGTTGGGCAGATAGGAGCCGATCACGTCAACGATATCGTTGGCGTGACGGACCTGGTCGAGCACGTGATCGGGAATCAATCCAGCCACGCCGCCACTATGCGTCGCGCCGCCGCGAGCGGCAAGTCTGCTCTGCGACTGTCGCTCACCTCGCGTTGTTCGCGAGCTGCCACTTGTCGTCGAACAACCCCGCCAGCACCACTTCTTCGCTCAACCCGCCGGCAGGCGTCTTCGCCAGCTTGATCACTGCGTAGTCGCCAAGACGCGGAAAGAGCAGCGCGTTGGTGCCGCGAAATTCCTTCTCGCCGAATGTGTGGCCGCTGTTGAGGACGACATAGCGGCGCGGATTCAACGGGTTCGGATAGATCATCACTAGCACATGGTCGGTGGCGGAGAACGTCTTGCCGCCGACAGTAATCGTGTCCTTCGTCCACCGGATCGGCAACTTGAGAGTGATCTGAGCGATGAGCCGGTTGCTCGCCGGGTCGCCAAAGAGAATCAGGTTGTGGTTGGCGACATCGTCGTTCGTCACGGCTGCGTCGTCTTTCAATCGCACATCGCCGCGCATCCATTTCGAGAACTCTTTCGTAAACAGTTCCAGCCGCCCCTTGGCGCTGTCGTTGGCGAGCGCGTGGTTCGGCGCACCGGTCGGCCGCACGCAGAGGAACGGTTCCATGAACGCGTCGTCTATCGGACCTTGGAAGCCGCTGCACTTTTGTATTGGAAGCGGCACGTTTTTCTTGCCCGCGGGTAGTTTCCACACACCATCCTGCTTCACAAACCGTAAGGCCGCCGCCGCAGAAGACGGTTGCGATGGCCATGCAAATCGCACACCATCAAGTGTGATTGTCTGACCCTCTGGGAAACGCGGCAACATTAACCGTGCAATGTTTTTCGTTCTAACGACGATTTGATGCTGGCCGTTCTCAGATCGAGCGTCCACTTCAGCACGCTGGTAGTGCTTCTCCAATGCTTCCACCGTCAGCCAAAAACATTGGTTATAGCGGGCGCTGTATGTGACGAAGCGGATGTTCTTAGGCGCTTGCTTTCCTTTTGCCACCACCTCGTTGATGAACTTGTCGCTCGCCGCCTTGCTCGCCGGATGCCACCGATGTGGCGTCTTTGGGCCGATGAGGAAGATGGTGCGCAGGTCGCTCGTGAGCCAGTTCAGGCCATCGGGTTTGAACTTGAAACCTTCGCGCTCCAACGCCTCGCGCATGGCGATGGTGCATCGGATGGCCGGATCATCCTCGCCCGCGTAGGCGACCCAGGGGACGTTGAAGGCGTTGAGCGCGTAGTCCTCGGCGTCGTAGATGTGGAGCGTCGTCTCTTGCCACGGTTTTAGGTCGGTGAGCCTGCCGGCCGTGTATTTCTTCGTATCGGTGAAACCCGCGCCGGCTTCGACGGCGGCCCATTTGTCGGGATAATGCAGGCCGAGATGCCACGCGCCCGCGCCGCCCATCGAGAAACCGCGCAGGACGATACGCTTCGCGTCAATCTTGTATCGCTGCTGAACCGACGCGAGCGCCTCGAAAACGTCGGTCTCGCCGGCCCAGCGGTAGGCGTTATTGACGCGGCCGAAAACCTCCAGCGTGATGTAGTCCGCGCCCGTAGCGCCGGCATCCTTGCCGGCGTCCTTGGAACGGGCTGCTCCTGACGACGCCGGCAAGGATGCCGGCGCTACAGGCTTCGCATCGTGCGACGCGATGAAGCTGACTTCGTTCAGCGTTCCGCCGCGACCGTGGAGGACCAAGTCGAGGCGGACGGGTTTCCTGCCGTCGTAGCCGTCGGGAATGATCAGTCCATACGGCTGGACGCTGCCGTCCACGCGCGAGCGATACGCGCGCACGAGCCGGCCCTTCTGCGCTGGCCACGCCGGCTTGTTTGCGGAGAGTTCCTTTGCGCGAGCCAGCCCGCGGTCGAGCGCGGCGAGCGTGTCACCCACGTAACGCTTCGCGTAGAACTCCTCGTCGGCGTAGCGAAGAATCCAGTCGGCAGCTTTGTGGTAAACCTCCACGTCGGCGAGCAGCGCCGCGTCGGTTTTCTTCGCGGCGAGTTGTTTCAATGCCACAGCCAGTTCGTCGGCCTTGGCACGGATCTGCTGCTTCTCGGCGTCGGTGGGCTGGTAAGGAGGAGCCGGTTTGCGCGAGGCTGCGGCTGCGGTGCCGGTGGAGGCGCAGATGTAGAAAGCCAGCAGCGCGATGGGTATATTGCGTTTATTCATAACGAACTCCGTTTCAGTGCCGAGCCAACGTGGGACAGGCGCCCCGCCTGTCCTACTTTTCCGTCGCCTTCCAGTGTTCGTCGAACAGGCCCTGCGCGACGCTCGTTCCCTTGATTTCGCCGGAGGTTTCCTTGCTCAGCTTCAGCACGTCGTAATCGGCGAGTTGCTGCCAGTTGAGTGCGACGGTTTTCCGAAGCTCACGGGTGCCGAGCAGGTTGTCGCCGCTGTTGACGACCATGTAGCGGCGCGGGTTATACGGGTTCGGACAGATGAACGCCGGCAGGTGCTCGTTTGCGTCGAAACTCTTCTTGCCGACGCGGACGCTGGCCTTGTCCCAATGGATCGGCAGCTTGTCGGCGATTTGGGCGAGGAGCCGGTTGCTGCCGGCGTCGCCGAACACCACGAGATGGCTGCTGGCGATATCTTCCTTGGTGACCTCGGTGTCGTTCTTGATGCGGATGTCGCCGCGGAGCCATTTCGAGAACGACTTTGCGAAGCGGTCGAGCGCGGCTTTCGAGTAGTCGTTCGCCAGCGGATGCTGTGGTGTGCCGGTCGGCCGCACGCAAACGAAGGAGTCCATCAAGAAGTCATTGATGGGACCTTGCAGGCCGGGGCGCTTGCGCAGAGTCGCGTCGGCCTGGAGTTGAGCATCGGTGACATAGGACATCGCCCACTTACCACTTTTCTTTTCAAAAAGAACCTGCGGAGGCGCGGGCGGCGGAGGTGGCGCGACGGCGCGACGCGCGCCAAACGCAGGCACGCGTGCCTGTAGTCTCGGCTGCTGCATTGGCCCGAACGGGAACATCTGGCCATCGAGTGTGAGGCTCTGGCCCGCGACGGGGTAAGGCAGAATCAGGCGCGTGACGTTCTTCGTCTTGATGGTCCGCTGTTTCTTGTCGGCGCTGGTCAACGCGTCCACCTCGGTGCGCGAGTAGTTGGCCTCGACGCCGTCCACCGTGATGTCGAAGCAGTGGTTGTAGCGCAGCGAGTAGGAGACGAACCGGATGTGCGGCGGCGCTTGGCGGCCTTTGACGCAGGCTTCGTCTATGAACTTGTTGGATTCGGCCTGACTTTCGGGATTCCACTTGTGCTCGGTCTTCGCCCCGATGAGGAACACGCAGCGGATGTCGGTCGTCGTCCAGTTGAGGCCGGCCGGCGTAAACTTGAAGCCTTCGCCTTCCAGGTGCTCGCGGCTGGCCTTGAGCGCGCCGAAGGGCGAATCCTCCTCGCCGCAGTAGCCGACCGTCGGCACGTTGGCCGCGTTGAGCATCCAGCCGACCGTGCCGTAAATCCGCCCGACCGCATCCGACGCGGACGACGGCGCGGCGTTCTTGAATCCACTCGACGAACCGCCCGCGCCGCTGCCGCCCGCCTCAAACGCAGCCCACATGTCCGGGTAGTGCAGCCCCATGCCCCACGCGCCCCCGCCGCCCATCGAAAACCCGCGCAGCACGATGCGGTCAGGATCAATCGCGTAACGCGCCCGCACCGAGTCCATCGCCTCCAGCACATCAGTTTCGCCGCACCAGCGATAGCCGTTATTTAGCCTGCCGAAGACTTCGAGCCGGATGTATTCCTGGCCGGCCGTGGCGGGCTTGCCGGTGTCGCGCGCGACAATGAAGTTGGCCTCGTTCATGGTCGGCCCAAATCCGTGCAGGATCACGTCGAGCCGGATCGGCTTCTTCGGATCGTAGCTTTCGGGAATCTTCAGCCCATAAGGCTGCACGCTGCCGTCAATCCGAGATCGAAAACCGCGCACGATGCAGCCCTTGGCGGTTGGCCACGCCGGTTTGCCCTCGGCGATCTGTTTGATGCGCGCCAGACCCAACTCAAGGGTTTCGAGTGTGTTCTTCACGTCGGCGGCCGTCCAGAACTCCTCTTTCGGATAGCGCAGCATCCACTCGGCGGCCTTGCTGTAAACGTCCACGTCAGGCAGCAGGCTCACGTCCACCGGGAACGCCTTCTTCGTCATCGCTTCAAGCGTGGTGATTGGCCGGCCAATGGGCAGCGCCTTGTATGCCTTGTAAAACTCATCGAGCTTGGCGCGAATCGTCGCCAGTTCCGAATCGGTCGGCTGGTAAGGCGGCGCCACGTCCGGCTGCGCCGCAAACGCGCCGCCCGCCAATAACGCCGTCACAACTGACATCAGCATTCTCTTCATGATCGTGTCCTTTCAGCATTCGACTCCCTGCTTCGGTCAGAACCTGCCGCTATCCTGCCAGCGAAGTCAACGCACGCAAGCTCAAATAGGCGACGCGCGCGTTGCGACGCAAAAACTCTCGCTTCCACAACTCCGTTTTGCCGTTGCGCTCATGTCGAGGCACGCTACACTTCGGTCGAGTTTCAGCGACATGCCTTTCAAACACGCTGGAAGAAGAAGCGCTCGAACAAACAAAGCGAGTTCTATCAAGAGGCACCCTAGCACATGTGGAAATGAAGACGCCTGATCCAGAAACAATTCGCGTGAGTGCTATCGCTCGCCTGCGACAGCTCGACGCTCAAGAGGAAGTTGAGCTCCTCAGCCGATCTGTGCTCGAGATTGGGCCTGCGCGGGATGCAAGCGTAGTTCAGCGAGCGTTGTTGGGAGACCGCGAACTCTTGGCTGTCACGCTCAGGTGCCGAGCCGATGACCTAGCGAAGCCCGGTGAGACGAATTCGAACCGGATGACGGTTTATGATGCAATACACAAAATACGCCAAGCTATTGAGACGGTTCTTCCTGTAGAGTTCAAAGTTTTCAGAATGTCACTGCAACCGCTGCTCGTTGACAGGAAAGAGTTCGAGAAAACGGATCTCGAACGCCTGATCGAAGCACAAATAGACCTAATGATAGCTGTAGCTACTGGCGGGCCGCGAATCCAAACCAAGAACGACGAATATCGCGAACGCAGAGAGTTGATTCGCGCCAAGATCAAAGATTTAGGAAAACAGGATCCCAACCCCTTTGAAGATTTGTGGGCGTGGTATGGACGATGGAGCAGTGGAGATTTGCCGAGCTATCAATCGAGGCGCGATTATCTGAGGAGACTCTACCGACCACTGTTGGAAGACATAGTTTCTGGCGCTTCTCAGAATCCTTCTGAGCCAAGTCGAGAGCCAACTGGTTGGGAGAAAGTTGACCGGACAGTGGAGAAAATTGTCAGCAATCTTGGGAAAGCTAATCGAGAGGAAGAGTTTCAGATGGTTGGGTTTCTTTGTCGCGAGTGCCTGATCTCCCTCGCGCAAGCCGTGTTCGATGCCGAAAAGCATAGGCCAGAAGATGGTGTCAAGCCAAGTGAAACGGACGCCTACCGAATGCTTGAGGCTTACTTCTCCGCTGAGTTTGCCGGTTCCTCCAATGAAGTCCTTCGCCGACATGCAAAGGCGTCTTTGCAGTTGGCGAACGAGCTTCAGCACAAACGAACCGCGCGATACAAAGATGCTGCTCTCTGTGCTGAAGCCACTCGCACGGTTGTTAACATTGTGAGGATTACGTCGGAAAAACGGCAGTAGTTGCCGCTCTGCAAAGCGACCTCAAAGACTCGATCACTTTCTGATCGCCGCCACCGCCGCTTCTTGGAACGCGCCACGAACGACGGAGCCATCGCCGTTCGGCTGTAGCTTCGCGCGCTGGACCATCAGCACGACAATCAGATTTTGTTTCGCGTCAATCCATCCCTGCGTGCCGTAAGCGCCGCCGTGGCCGCTCGTGCCGGGCGAGAGCATCGCCGTCACGCCCGCGGGCTGGCGCACCACGCCCCAGCCAAGCCCGAACGACATGCCTTCGACAAATCCGGTCTTCAGCTCGCCGGTCTGCGTGCGCGTCATCTGCTCGACCGCGGCCTTTGACACGTAGCGCCGGCCGCTGATCTCGCCGCCGTTGAGGATCATCCGGTAGAAGCGCACGAGGTCCGGCGCGGTGGAATACAACCCGCCGCCGGGAAACGGCGTCCGCTCACGCGACGTCAGCGGGCCTTTGATGAAATAGTTGCCCGCCTCCTCCAGACCGCCGCCTTCGCGAGGCTGGTAGGCTTTTGCGACGCGACGCGCCTGGGCCGACGTCGGCCAGAAGGTCGTGTCCTTCATGCCAAGCAGCTTGAGCAAACGCGCGTCGAGGAACTCCGCGAACGGTCGGCCTGACACGACCTCGACGACGCGGCCGAGGACGTTGATGCCGGCGGTGGAGTAGGCCCACTTGCTGCCCGGCTCGAACTGAAGCGGTAACTGCGAGCAGCCCATCACCAGTTCGGCGAGCGAGCAATTCGGACGCGGCGAATCCACGTTCGCGATGCCGGAGGTGTGTGTGAGCAGATCTCGCAGCGTGATGGGCCGCGCCGGATGTTTTAGCGTCAGCGAGTCCTTGCCGCGCTCAGCGATCATCCACTGGCCCTTGAACTCCGGCAGATATTTCTCGACCGGATCCTCAATGGAGAGCTTGCCCTCGTCTTGCAGCATCATGACGGTCGTGGCCGTGAACGGCTTGGTCATCGAGGCTATCCAGAACAGGTCGTTAGCGCGCATTGGCCTTTTCGTCGCGAGATCGCTGAAACCAACCGCGTCGAGGCTGGCGATACCCTCGCGCCGCGCCACAAGCGTCACCGCGCCGGAGAGAACACCGTCCTCCACAAACTTCTGCATCCGTTTGGGAATCTCCTTCAGCTTGGCTGCGTCCATGCCGAGAGCGGTGGGATTCGGCGGCGCGGCGAAGGAGGAAACAACCAGGAGCAGCAGCGTCAGCAACGCGAGACTGGAGCGGAACGCGGTTTTCATGAGGCAGATGTTATAGGGCAACTGGTCGCGGGAAACAAGGCGCGGCAGACAGACGGGACAGACGGAATACTTGCTCGGTCGCAATGACGGACAGGCGAGACGCCTGTCCTACTTTTCGCCCCAGAGCTTTTTCAGCAGCGCGTGTAGATCGGGGTCATGTTCCTTCAGTTCAGCGCGGACGAACGGATAGAAGTCGTTGGTGCCGAAGAACGCCTCAGTTGCTTCGGCAAAGTATTCCTGGTCGTTGTTGAGCGCGTAGTGGCGCTTCTTGCTGCCGTGGATGTAGAGGACGGCGTCGTAGCTCTTCGAAGCGACGGCGCGTTTGTAGCACTCCTTGATTTCGACGTTGTTATGGCCGAGAACCTTGTGATGATAGGCGTGAGCCAGTTCGTGCAGCACCATCCACGGTTGCTCGCGTGTCCACTTCAGGAACGTTGCCGCGTTGGCAAGCTCCATCGTGCCGGCCTTCTCCGGGTTCATCTGGTGCTCGCGCAGCCACACCGGCGACGGGTGATAACACATGCACTTGGTTTGCGGATGGGCCAGCTCCACCCAGATGGGCACCCGCCGCAACTTCGCCAGCGCCTCGGCCGGCACGACCCGGCTGACGCGGTAGAGATGATCGCCTAGCAACTTCAACGTCTCGTCGCACAGCTTGCGCTGCTTATCGCAGTCGAGTTTCTGGTTGACCAGCACGCGCCAGCCTTCGATCTGGCGTTCGTGGTAGGCGCTGACTGTATCCCACGGTTCCGACGACGGCGGAGTTTTCGGTGGAACGGATTGAGCCGGCGCGCTCAACGACGTAAGCACGAGGACGGCCAATGTGACGGCAAGATGGTTGGCAAGCGATTTCATCTGGCGTTGGCTTTCTCAGCAATGCTCGCGCGACCTGTCACCCAAGCGATGGCGCGCGCGATGAATTTCTCCAGTCCTTTCGTTTGTTCCGGATGCGGGCTGGCACAGATGATGCGGCCTTGGCCGTAACGGCCGGCGACGATGGCGGGCGAGTTGATCATGATGCCCGGCGGCGTGTTGTGTTCGGCGACTTCGCTGCGGAAAAACGCCAGCACCTCGTAGTCGGGCAACGACTCGACGTTGGCAGGGCAAAGGATGGGGCCGTTGGCGTATTTGCAGTCGAACACACCTTGGATATCGCCGAAAACTTGGCGTCCTTTGTTGGTGAGTTCGAGCTTCACGGTGGCGTGGCCGCGCTCCCATTTCGGCGAGGGTGTCTTTGCATCGAGAATCTTCAGCCCCCACGAAAAGCCGCTGGTGGCCAGATACGCGCCGGCACAGATGCCGACGTAACCGCCGCCGTCCTCAACGAACTTCCGGATGCGGGCGCGACCGTCCTCGCCAATCGTGGCGGCTTCCTTGCTGCCGCTACCGCCGGGAACAGCAACCACGTTGAACTGGTCGAGCGCGCCACCGCGGATGTCGTCACCGCACACGCGCACGACGATGGCGCCCGGTTGCTTGCCGACCTGCTCGGCGACCCGCACAGCACTGGTGCCGCCGGTGCCGCCAGCGTCGTAAACGGCGACGTGAGGCGTTGGAGTGTTGGGCGAAACGCGCGCGGTCATCCATTCCGGCGTCACGGTTGCGTCTATCATGTCGAGGTGCTTCAACAGCGTGTGAACCATGACGCGGTGCTGCCGGGCGCGAATGGACAACGCCTGGCTCTTGATCGTCGTTTCCATAATCATCGCGTGAGCGCCGAGATGCGCGCCGGCCGCGCGGGCGAGGCTGCCGTCCACCGGCGGGCCGCGCAGCGTGAAGCGGTGGTTCTGATTGGTGATAGTGGCGTTGACGGCGGCTTGAACTGCGGGCGCGACGGCCTTGCCGTCTGTTGTCGGGAAGACGATGACGCTGCTGCCAACGCTCTTGTTGGTCATTGCGTTGAAGTCGGAACCTTCGTGGAGGTCCACGAACCACGCCGGCTTCTGCTGCCGTGTAAACTCCCACAGCGCCGTCGCCAACGCGCCGCGAGGCTGGCCGCCCTCCTTTGCCTTGGGGAAATTGCGGTTGAGGTTCGCCGTCTCGGCAGGCTCGCCCGGTGTGTTGCGCTTGTTGGCCTTCAGTGCAACGACGTTGGCGCGCGGAACGACGATGAGTTTGCCGCGCGTGATGGGCCAGTGGCGGATCTGGTCGGCGGCATACGCGCCGGCCGGCTCGTCGCCGTGGACACCGCCTGTGATGACCACGGTCGGCCCGGATTTACCGCTGTCGCGAACGTAATAAGCAGTCGCTGACGGCGTGCCTGGGGCGATGATGCCAGCGGTTTGATCGAGTGCTGGCGCAGCGGGAATCCGGAGGGCTGGTGACGCGGCCGTTGCAGTGAGCGGCAGCAGCGCGGCAACCAGCGCTAGCAGCCAGGATTTCCATCCAGCGAATCGCTTCACAGGCGCGAGCGTATCAGCAACACGAGTGAAGGCAAGCCGTCAGCGGTAAAACGCCACACTGCCGAAGCTGACGACGGAGTTGGTCTCCGGCTCATGCGACTGGCCGTAATCGAGGAACTGCGCCGCCGACGGCTTGAGCGCTGCCAACAACGTGTAGATGGCCGGGTAGCCACAAATGCGCCGCGTGTCCTTGTCGGCGGCGATGTTGTTGTGAAATTTTTCCGCGTCGCACGAAAGAATCGTGTCGAGCATCGCGCGGTCGTCGCGCTCCAGCCGGGCGCGGCGCGCTTCGTCCATCGCTTCCTCGTCGCCGAACCGCCCGCCGATATGCGCCAAGTCCACGCCGGCAATGACGCAGACTTTGCCGCGCCGCGCATCCACCAGCTTGCGTAGCGCCTGTGTAAAGCCCGCCACTTGCGGGTCGCCGAGCGGCGACGCGCCGGCCTCGCTGAACTTGTGGAACGAGCCGGCCAGCACCGGCGCGATGCGGGCTTTGAGATTGCCGCCGAAGATGTGTTGGAGCCAGACGATCTGGAACTCGATGCTGTGCTCGGAGCGGTGTGCCCACTCATCGTCGAAGAAACCGAACGGCAACTCCGTGGCGAGCGCCTCCAGCGCGTCGCGGTCGGTTCGCGCTGTGCCGAACGGCGTCGCGTAATCCTTTCGCAACCCGCCGAATCGGTGATGCATTGGCTGGTGGCCCGTGCCGAGGATGACGAACAACTCAATGTCGTCGCGGCCGCGCAGTTGCCCGTAGGCCCGCGCAAACGTCGGCCCGCCGCGGCGCAGGTCAATGTGCGGCGCGATAATACCTGCGAGTTGGCCGGTTGGCGGCACCGTGCCGTCCGGCCCCCAGGCGATGGCGGCGAAATGTTCGTTGAGCATCGCGGTGAGTTCCGTTGGCTCGTCGGGATAGCTCGCGCCGGCATGCGCCGCGGGCCGCACGGACGATTCGCGGAATTCGCGCACGAGCTGGTCGCGATACCGCTGGAACCGCTCGTTGTCGAGCAGTAGCGCCTCGTCAAGCTTGACGATCACGCCGTTGAGCGCCTCGCTTGGCAGAATCTGTCCCGTGGCGCGCGCGAATTCCGCCTGGATGTCCACCACCGTGTTGTCGCCGGTGAACCGCTGGAGAATGGGAATGAGCGTCGGCGAGACGACAACGGAGTTGTCCGTCCAACGCAACGGGTCGCGCAGCACCACCAGCCGCCGCCCGTCCTGCTCGAAAGGGAACGCCTCGATGGGCCGCAGCTTGGGTTTTTCGTTGGCGCTCATGACCCATAGGATACACGCAAAACATGAAACGCAAAACGTGAAGGCGTTTTGTCCGTCAGGCGTTTTTCGTCTCACCCTCCGCATCAGGCTTCCGTCCGGCGAGAAAATCAGCATAATGGCGCTGATGTCCGAACCATTGGTCAGCATCATTGTTCCGACGAAGAACTCTGCGGCGATTCTGCCGCGGTTGCTGGATTCCATCCGCGCGCAGAACTACAAACCGATCGAGGTGATCGTCGTGGACAACTATTCCACCGACGGCGAGCCGGAACTGGTGCGAACACGCTATCCTGAGGCGCGGTTCTTCACGCAGGGGCCGGAGCGCAACGTGCAGCGCAACTTCGGCGCGCGACAGGCGCAAGGCGAGTTTGTGATGTTCTTCGACAGCGACATGGAGTTGCAGCCGGCGCTGGTGGCGGATTGCGTGCGTCTCGCGGCGGAAGGCGCTGATGCGGTCATCATCCCGGAGGAAGGCGGCGGCAGTGGTTTCTGGGCCAAGTGCCAGAAGCTGGAGAAACGCTGCTATTTCAACGATCCCTACATGGAGGCGGCCAACCGTTTCATCCGCGCGAGCGCCTACTGGCAGGTCGGCGGCTACAGCGAGGCGATGATCGCCGGCGAGGACTTTGACATCCACGACAAGCTCAAGGCGGCCGGATCCAAGATCGCTCGGACCGGCGTGGCGCTTACACACCACGAACCGGCCGGGTTTTGGTCCGTGGTGCGGAAAAAATTCTACTACGGCTCGAAAATGCGGGATTACTTCAAGAGCGCCGGCTCGACGGGCGTGAAACGGTTCGCGCCGGTGAAACCGGCGTTCTTGCGCCAGTGGCGGTTGCTGGGGCGCGACCCGCTGCACGGCACCGGCTTGCTGGTGATGAAGACAACGCAGTGGACGGCTGGATTGATCGGGCTGGCATTGGGCTATCTGAAATCGCCTCCGCGCCAACCATAGCGCGGCGCGTGAAGCGGTTTTTGCCGCCGTTGACGGGGGCGGCGGCGGTCGGCTAAGGTCGCGGGGATGGTGAACGCGCGAATCCGATGATTGAATGGCTCATACCGTTGCTCGCGCTGGCGGTGCTGCTGGCGCTGTCGGCGTTTTTCTCCAGCACGGAGACGGCGCTTTTCTCGCTGGGGAAAATCCACACACGCCGGCTGGCGGAGCAATCGCCCGCGCTCGGCGCAGTGGTGGCGGAGTTGCTGGCAACGCCGTGGCGGTTGCTCTCGACGATCCTGCTCGGCAACACCATCGTGAACACGCTGGCGACGGCGCTGATGTTCTGGTGGCTGGCGCAGCGGCACGCCATGCCGGCGGCGGCGCTCGGCACGATCGCGGTGATGGTGGTGCTACTGGTGACGGTAGGGGAACTGGTGCCGAAGCTGCTTGCAGTGCTCAACCCGATTCGGGTGGTGAGGTTTGTCGCGGGGCCGACGTTGGCGTTGGCGCGGGTGTTGAAGCCGGTGCTGGCACTCTCGCAAGGCGTCGCGGATGGACTGTTGCGGCTGGCCGCGCCCAAAGCCACGAAGAGTTTGGGCCTCTCGGATGAGGAGGTTGGCACGTTGCTGGAGGTCGGTCTACAGGAGGGCGTGCTGCGCGAGACCGAGAAGAACATGATCCAGAAAATCCTGCACCTGCGCCGGCACGTCGCGAAGGATTTGCTGACGCCGCGCGTGGACATGGCGTGCGTGCCGGCAACGATGCCGAAGGCAGAGTTGATGGCATTCGTAAAGAAGACGCGGCACCGGCGCATCCCGATCTATGACGAGTCGCCGGACACCATTGTTGGCATCCTCGACGTGCGGCGGTTCCTGTTGTTGCCGGAGGAGGACGTGCTGGAGATCATGGACCCGCCGTCGTTCGTGCCGGAGTCCATGAACGCGGCGCGGTTACTGAAAAGTTTCCAGATTCACAAGCAGCCGATGGCCATCGTGGTGGATGAGTTTGGCGGCACCGAGGGTGTGCTCACGATGTCCGACATTCTCGAAGAGATCGTCGGCGATATGGCGGGTGAGTTCCGGCAACCGGAGCAGGAAATCCGGTCGTTGTCGGCGACCGCGTGGTTGGTGCTCGGCGAGACGCGGCTGGACGACCTCAACGAGCGACTCGGCCTGCGGCTGGCGTGCCCCGGCGTCGAAACAATCAGCGGGTTGGTGGCCACGCGGCTTGGCGGCATCCCTCGGCCCGGATCGCAGGTCCGCGTCGGCAACACGCAGTTCACGGTCGAGCGCGTCGCCAAGAACCGCATCGTCGAACTGCGGCTCGACCGCACGGAGGCGAACGCATGAACGCGCCGGAAGCCATCGTGTTGCTGGTCTGCGTGGCGTTGTCGTTTTTCTTCTCCGGCATCGAGACGGGCCTGCTTTCGCTTAACAAAATCCGCCTCCGCGACCGCGTTCGCCGTCACGACCCGCGCGCGATGATCCTCCAGCGATACCTCGACCGGCCGGAGCGGCTGCTGGCGACGGTGCTGGTGGGTAACAACCTCGTCAACGTCACCGCCACAGTCGTCGCGGTGCACAGCGCGATGCTTCACTGGCCCCTGCCGCCACGCACGGGCGGCGCGCTGGCCGTCGTGATGATGGTGCTCGTGCTGCTGATCGTCGGCGAACTGGTGCCGAAATCGCTGTTCCGGCTCTACCCGTTCCGGCTGAGCATGATGCTGGCGCGGCCGTTGCAGTTGTGCGCGGTGACGATGACGCCACTGACGGTTACGTTCGAGTTTCTCGCGTCGGCTTTCATGCGATTGGCCGGCCTCGAACGCGCGAAGAAGGAACTGTTCGTGAGCCGCGAGGAACTTATTTTCATCGCCCGCGAAGGCGAGCTGGCCAGCCAGCCGTCGGCGGAGCAGCGCAAGATGATTGCCGGCGTATTCGAGATGTGCGCCACGCCGGTGCGCGACGTGATGGTGCCGATGGCGCAGGTGCTCGCCGTCACGCCGCAAACCTCCATCGCCGAAGTGCTGCGCCAAGCGCGCGAGCACAGCTTCTCGCAACTGCCGGTGCTCGACGCGGCCGGTAATCTCGCCGGCGTCATCAACGTCTACGAAATCCTTTTTAGCGACAGCGTTGTCGCCTCGAAAACCGCCGCCGATTTCTGCCGGCCTGCGCCGACGGTGGACAGCGCGGAACCGCTCGACCGGGCGCTGGCACGTTTGCGCGGCGTCGGCCTGCCGATGGCCGTGGTGCTCGACGTGAAAAAACGGCCGCTGGGCGTGGTGATGATCACGGATCTGGTCGAGAAGATCGTCGGCGAGATCGAGCTGTGAGAAGGCGGTGCTGACGAAGGTGATCAGAACTTCGCGACTTCGCGTCTCCCCTGTTCAAATCCCAAAACCGCCTCAGCCGCGCTTCTTGCCTTTGAACGCGCTCGACATGGCTTGCGCCATCTCGCGCTCGGCGGTGCGGCGCTTGATGTCCTCGCGGCGGTCCACCTGTGTTTTGCCCTCGGCGAGCGCGATCTCGACTTTGGCAACGTTGCGTTTGTTGAAGTAGAGCTTGAGCGCGACGAGCGCCTTGCCTTTGGTGGCCATCTGGCCCATGAGGCGGTGAATCTGGTCGCGGTGGAGAAGCAGCTTGCGCTGGCGGGTCGGGTTGTGGTTCCAGATGTTGCCGTGGGAGTATTCGGGGATGTGGGCGTTGAAGAGCCAGACCTCGTCCTTGTCGAGCCGGGCGAAGGCGTCATTGATCGTGGCGCGGCCGTTGCGGAGGCTCTTGACCTCCGTGCCGGTCAACACGATGCCGGCCTCCATCGTTTCGAGGATGGCGTAATCGTGGTGCGCTTTGCGATTGGTGGCGATGACGGACATGTTGTGCCGCCGAATCTAGCCCGTCGTTCGCCAGCGGGGCAAGCTAAACGGCACAGTTGCCATTTTGCTCTGGTAAAAACCGGCGGTGGTCGTTAGAAACTCGACAGTTCCAAGCTGCATTGGAACGACGCGAAGAGGAGTGACATGAAAACAACTGCTGGTTTAGCAACCCTTCTTGCGGCGGCCGTCGCCGCGCAAACCGCGGAGGTCGCCATGGAAACCGTCGAATACAAAGGCTGGAAGAACAACCTCAAGCTCGCCAATAAGCAGATGGAACTGATCGTCACGCTGGACATCGGGCCGCGCGTGATTTTCATCGGTCCGGTCGGTGGCGAGAACGTCTTCAAGAACTACGACGCGCAGATGGGCAAGTGCGGTGAGAAGGATTGGCAAATCCGCGGCGGCCACCGGCTCTGGCTCGCGCCGGAAGGCATGCCGTTCAGCTATTTCCCCGACAACACGCCGGTGGCGTCGAAGAAGTTCGGCCCGAACAGCGTCCGGTTCGTCCCCGCGCCGGAGACGCCCAATGGCATCCAGAAGGAGATGGACATCACACTAGACGCGAAGGCCAACCACGTCACAGTCGTGCACCGGCTCAAGAACATCGGCAAGAAGAAGGTCCGCGTCGCGCCGTGGGCGTTGACGGTGATGGCGCCGGGCGGCATGGAGATCATCCCGCTGCCGGCGAAGAAAACGCACGACGAGGAGTTGCAGCCCAACCAGTTCATGACGATCTGGGCCTACACGGATTTCGCCGACGCGCGCTGGCGATGGGGCACACGCTACATCACGTTGTCGCAGGACGCGCAGAAAGGCCCGACGAAGATCGGCTTGGCGCACCAAGAGAAATGGATCGGTTACCTGCGCAACGGGCTGCTTTTCGTCAAGGCGATCGAACACAGGCGCGGCGCGGCTTACCCCGACAACGGTTGCAACATGGAGACGTTCACCAACCAAGACATGCTGGAGGTGGAATCGCTCGGCCCGGTTGGTGATCTTGCGCCAGGCAAGTCGGTGGAGCATGTTGAGCAGTGGCATCTGTTCACCAACGTGCCGCGTGTGGCAGCCGGCGACGAAGCCGCAATTGACAAACACATCCGGCCGTTGGTGGAAGGAATCAAGTAAGGTTGGCGCTCACACGCAGCCGAATTCCGGTGGCGTCGTGGCGCTGAAAGAAAGGTTGGCAATGAAACTGACTGTGACAAAAACGATTATAGCGCTGGCTGTGTTTGCAGCAGCGGGTTGCGCTACCAATCCGTCGGCGGGCTGGGGGTTCCGTTACGAAGACCGAGACAAGATCGCCGAGGCCGCAACCAAAATCGAAGGTGTCGCCGCCAGTTTGCAGGAATTGGCGCTGCGGCCAGAATCCTACCTCGCAAACAAGAGCATGAACATGGCAGCCACGTATGACACAAACGCGGCGGACACCGTCCGTTTCTTTGCGACGGAGGCGGGCCGGTTTCTTCGTGCGGTGCGCGCTTGGCAGCCGGACGGCAACATCGGCTTGGATTACAGCAGCCTGATCCGGCAATGGAACGCGATGAAGAATGCGTCAGGCAGGCTGTTGTCCTCCGAGAAAATGCGCGTGAAGATGGAGACCCTCAACGCCATGATGATTGATCTCGGCCGACTCACCGGCCCCGCAGGCGGTGGAGATGCGAAAATTGGCGCGCAGCCTTCCAAGCCCGCAGGTCGCTAAACCGGATCGGAGTTTGCCTCGAAGGAAATTGCCCGTCCGGTTGGCAAGTTGGCGCAACGACGAATCTCGGAACGGCTCGGAGAGACGTTTTCGTCGCAAGAAGGTAACAATTTTGTCTGACTCGCGTGCGGTGGACGACCTTAATGTTGCCTTTGCGGTTTTTCGAAAGACACCGGCCAGTCATCGGTGCGGAACTGCGAAGCGGGGGAGCACCGTTATTGCAGAGATTGCTGTCAGGGTTTGACACCCAAGCGTAGCAGACAGAGATGGGTTGCTCCATGTTCGCGCTGGAAACGATGGCCTTGTCGTCAACGATTCGCGCCGTAGCGTCATGCCACGCGGACCAAAAAGGTTCATCGACCGCGAACGCGCGCGCGGTATTCCCGCGGCGTCATCTTCGTGGCACGTTTGAACGCGCATGCTAAATACTCGCGCGATTGGAAACCGGAGGCGTCGGCCACGTCGGGAACAGGCATGTCGGTGTCGGCGAGGAGTTGCTTGACGCGTTCCAAGCGCACCCGCCGGATCTCCTCAGCCGGGCTGCGCCCCAATGTTTGCTGGAAACGACGCTCCAAGCTGCTGCGGGACATGGCTGCCACGTGCAAGATGTCGCTGACCTGAATCGGTTCGGCGGCATGGTTGCGGATGAAACCAATGGCCTGCGCGAGATGTCGGTCGTTGATGGCCAGCGTGTCGGTGGATTGCCGCACGACCACACGCGTCGGCTCGATCAGAATGGGGGCGGCCGGCGGGCGCGTGCCCTTCAGCAAGCGATCGAGCAAGGATGCGGCTTCGTAACCGATGCGTTCGGACGTCAACGCGACGGCCGAAAGCGGCGGGTTGCTCGTCTGGCACAACAGGACGTCTTCATCACCGCCAAGCACGGCGACCTGTTCGGGGACGAGCAGACCGAGTTCGCGACAGGCATGGAGCACCTCGCGTCCACGTTCGCTGGTCCAGGTAAGAATGGCCACGGGTTTGGGCAACGATTTGAGCCAATGTTGAAGATTCTTCTGTCGTTTGCGCCACGTCGCGTGAGGGCTTGCGCTACGACGCGCCGCAAAAAGCGAGCAGTCGTGGCCCGCTTTGGCCAACGTGTGCACGAAGCTTTCGTAGTGAACCTCGACGTAGGACAGGCCCAGCGGAGAAAAGTAGCCGAAGTTGCGAAAGCCCTGATTCAGGAGGTGCTCCACCGCCAGCCGCGCCGCAACGGCAAGATCGGCCGTGACTGTAGGAAAATCCACGCCTGGAATTCTGGCAGCGGAAACATTGACAACGATGGATCGTGACGCGGTGAGATGCCGGGCCAGCGAGCGATCGGCCACCCGCGCAATAATTCCATCACCGCGCCAGCCGGATGGCAGGCGACCGGGGGCGTGTTGGCAGCGTTGCTCCAGCCAGAGATGCCATCCGCCTTGTTCCTGGGCGTAGCGCGCGATGCCGCGGATGATTCGCCGCCCCCAATCAGTTGCGGTATCAACGAGCAGTGCGATTTGTGGGCGTTTGCAGGCAAGCATTGGTTGGTTTCTCTCGGCTAGTTAATGTATTTTGAGTGGTGACGAAAACTCTTACAAAGTTTACGCGTCCTTGCATTGACCACAAGGAGCATTTTGCGATAGCAATCGCCACCATGAAAGCCTCCAGCGACACAAATCTTGGACAGGAGAGAACCACCATTCAAAACCGTAGAGAATTCATCAAGTCGGCAGCATCGCTTTCGGCTGTGATGGCGTCGGTGCCAACGGTCGTAACCGGACAAGGCGCGGCGCGGCTCTTCAAGGTGGGGATGATCGGGTCGGGCAGGCGCGCGCGGGCTGCATTTGAGAATCTCAGGAACGCCGCGAAATCACTCGGCGTCGAGGTCCGGCTCGTGGCTACGGCCGACTACTTCCTCGACCAGGCGCAGGCAGCGGCGAAGAAATATGGCGCTGATGAGAAGTTCGCCTTCGGCGGCGGCGGCAGCTACAAGAAGCTGCTGGAGACCGAGTGCGAGCTTGTGATCCTGGCTGCGCCGCCGGCGTTCCGGCCCGTGCATGTCGCGGCATCTGGGGCGGCAGGCAAGCACATCTTTGCCGAAAAGCCGGTGGCGGTTGACCCACCGGGCATCCGTAAGTTTCTGGCAGCGGCTGCGTCAGCTAAAACCAAGAAGCTCGCGCTGGTGGCTGGCACCCAGCGGCGTCACCAAGCCAGTTACCTGCGCCAAGCCCTTGCGCTGCAAAAAGGGCAACTCGGAAAGATTCTGGGCGGCGCGGTCTATTGGTGCCAGGCTCGCGGCAGCATCCGCCCGCGGCGAGCGACCGATACGAACGCTGGTTACATGGCCAACAACTGGATGAACTGGGCGGAGATGTCCGGCGACCATATTGTCGAGCAGCACGTGCATAACATTGATGTCGCCAACTGGTTCATCGGACGGCCGCCGCTCACGGCCATCGGCGTCGGCGCGCGCCTGCGGCGGCCGACGGGTAACCAGTATGATTTCTTCAGCGTGGACTACGATTCCGGCGAGGGCGTGCACATCCACAGCCTGAGCCGCCAGATTCCGGGGTGTTATGATCGTGTGGGCGAGTTTCTCACCACCGACGCGGCGGAGATTCTCGGTGGCGGCAAAGTGCGCCGTTTTGACGGCAAGGAAGTGGCCTTTGAGGATGTTGGACATGAGGGCAGTCCCTACGATCTGGAACACGCCGATATGCTCAATAGCATCCTCGAGGGCAACGTGCTGAACGAGGGTGAGAACGTCGCCACCTCCACCGCGACGGCAATCATGGGCCGCATCTCCGCCTACACCGGCCAGATCGTGCGGCTTTCGGACCTGCTCACGCAGACGGAATCGCCGTTCTACAACCTCGCATTCAAACCCGCCGCGGCGGATTTCGAAGGTGCGGGGGACATTGACCTGCCGACGGAGAACAAACCGCCCGTGCCCGGCAAAGACTAGCGCCATGCCAGCGAGGAAGATGACGACGACATGACCACGAAGAAGTTTCTTCCCTACAAGTGGGAACTGATCGTTCTGCTCTGGTTCGCGTTCTTTTTCAACCAAGCCGACCGGCAGGCCTACAACGTCGTGCTGCCGTTGTTGTCCGCCGACCTGAAGCTCAGCCCCGTGCAGGCGGGACTGGTCGCTTCGATCTTTCTTTGGTGTTATGCGCTGCTGGTGCCGGTGGCCGGCTACCTCGGTGACATTTCCCGGCGCAAATGGATCGTGTTCTGGAGCCTGTTGGTTTGGAGCGCGGGCACCATTCTTTCGGGCGCGACCACGGGCCTCGCGAGTTTGATTGTGTTCCGCAGCATCGCCACGGGTGGTGGTGAGGCGTTCTACTTTCCGTCGGCCAATTCCCTCATCGGCCAATACCACCACAAGACGCGGGCGATGGCCATGTCCATCCATCAAACGGCGCTTTATGTGGGGCTGATCGCAAGCGGATTCATCGCAGGCTGGATCGGCGAGCACTTCGGCTGGCGGTCGGCGTTCTACGTCTTCGGCGCGGCGGGCATCGTGCTGGCGTTCGTCATCATGGCGCGGCTAAAAGATGTTGGCCTGACGGAAGAAGCGGTCGCAAAAACCAAATCAGAACGGCTGCCGCTGTCCGTTGTCCTCAAAGCCATCGCGGGCAAGCCGACGGTGTGGGCCTTATGGCTGGCGTTCAGTTTATTCCTGTTCGCGGGCATCGGTTACATCACGTGGATGCCGTCGTTTCTCCACGAGAAGTTCAAGCTGTCGCTGCCCAATGCCGGGTTCTCTTCGATGTTCTACCATCACGTGGCCGCCATGATCGGCGTGCTGCTCGGCGGCAAGGTTTCCGATATGTTGGCGATGCGCCGGCGCACGGTGCGGTTGGAGGTGGAATACGTCGGTCTGTTTCTGGGTGCGCCGTTCATCTGCCTGATGGGCCTGACGGACAATCTCATCCTCTGCTACGTCGGGCTGGCCGGGTTCGGATTGTTCCGGGGAATCTATGACTCGAACCTCTACGCCGCGCTCTTTGACGTGATCGAACCTCGGTTCCGCGCTTCCGCTGTCGGCATCATGCTGGCGGTCGTTTTCTTTGTCAGTGCGTTTGCGCCGGTGGCGCTGGGCTGGGCGAAATCCACCATTGGCCTGACGGCAGGGCTGGCGTCGCTGTCGCTGGCATACTTCGTTGCGGGACTCATCATCCTGCTGGCGTTGAAAACAACCTTCCGGCGCGATTACTATGACGAGGCCCAAGCCGACGGCTCGGAGCCGACTACGAAATGAGCGCGAAGGCCACCATCACCGGTTTGGGATTCTGCGGCATGGACTATCTCTGTCTCGTCCCGCATATCCCGCTGGATGACAAAGTTGAAATCCTCCAGAGCGCGGTCCAAGGCGGCGGCCCTTCCGTTAACGCCATCGCCGCCGCCGCGAGACTGGGCGCAGCGACGGCCTTCATCGGCTGCGTTGGCAACGATCAGCGGGGCCGCGATATCGTCGCCGGGCTGGCCGCGGAAGGTGTGGATGTCAGTGGCATGAAGACCCGCGAGGATGCCGAGTCGGCGGCGGGTTTCTGCTGGATCGAGAAGCAAAGCGGGAAACGAAGCATTGCCTGGACACGAGGAACGGCGCGGCCGTTGTCAGCAAATGAGGTCGCGCCGGAGTTGATAAGAAACAGCAAACTCCTGCATCTTGATGGCCACCAGACCGAAGCCGCGATTGCTGCTGCCAAACTCGCGCACCAATATGGAGTGGTCGTTTCGATTGACGCCGGGACGCTCGTGCCCGGCATCGAACAGTTGCTTGAGCTTGCCGACATCATCATTGCTTCCGAGAAATTCGCCCGCCGCTACACCGGACAGTCCGACATGGAAGCGGCCGCGAAGAAGCTATTCGTCGCGCACTGCAAGTTTTCCGCCGTCACAATGGGCAGCGCAGGCTCCGTTGGTTTTGACGGACGCGAGCTTTTCAGATGCCCCGCATTCAAAGTCAACGCGGTTGATACGACCGGGGCTGGCGATGTGTTTCACGGGGCGTTCGCCTATGAATACATTCGAGGCAGAACATGGCTGGAGTGCCTGCGGTTCGCGTCGGCTGTTGCGGCGTTGAAATGCACACGGTTCGGCGGCCGGGCTGGCATTCCCGATCTGAAAACAACGGAAGAATTTCTGAAACAGCATGAATAACTACCTGCGACACTACCAGCGTCGCGATGGCTTCACCCGCATCGCGTCCATCGGCGACGGCGAACTGCAATTGACCGAGTTCGGCATCATCAACCTGCGGAAAGGCCACGAGTATTCCGCCGATTCCGGCCAGCGCGAGGTCGCGCTCATCATTCTTGGTGGCCAGTGCTCGGTCTCCGGCCAAGGTTTCCAGTTCAACCAGACCGGCGGCCGGAAAGATGTTTTCTCCGGCAAGCCGCACACGGTCTATGTTCCCTGCAGCTTCCGCTATCTCATCCGCGCTGAAAGCGATGTCGAGATCGCGTGGGCCGCCTCGCCTTCCAGCCTGAAGACGCCGGCCTACCTGATCACACCCGAACAGGTCAAGGAGGTCCATCTGGGCAAGGAAAACTATCAGCGCGACGCTTACCTGATGCTGACCGATGCGTTTCCAGCGGCACACCTTTTCATCGGGGAGGCGTTCGTGCCGTCGGGCAATCACGCCAGCTACCCGCCACACCGCCACGACTTCGACAACCTGCCCGTCGAGGTGGACATGGAGGAGATTTACTTCTTCCGCTTCAACCCCGGGCAGGGCTACGGCATCCAGAAGATCTACACGGACGACGGTTCGCTGGATGTCACCTGCACGGTCAAACAGAACGATACCACGCTCATCCCGCGCGGCTATCATCCTGTCATCAACGCTCCCGGTTACACGATGTATTACCTCTGGATCATGGCCGGCCGCAACCACCGCAAGTTTGTTTCGGTGATTGATCCGAACCACAAATGGATTCTGGGCAAATGAAGAAGGATTTGTTGCTCGGCATAGATTTTGGAACGGGCGGCTGCAAGGTCACGCTGATTGATGGCGCCGGCACGGTGGTTGAGACCGCGTCGGCGGAATATCCGACCAGCCACCCGAAGCCAGCTTGGGCCGAACAAGATCCCGCTGACTGGCATCGGGCGATGTGCAGCGTGTTGAAGGGCCTGAAACATCGCGACCGAATCGCGGCGTTGGCGCTGGACAGCTATACGCACGGCGCCGTGTTGCTGGACGACAAGCTGCAAGTGATTCGCCCCACCATTATCTGGACCGACCAGCGTAGCGCGAAGGAAAGTCAGTTCCTGAAGGAGAAACATTTCGATTTGATTTTCCAAACCGCCTTCCAAGCGCCGACGCCGACTTGGACATTGCCGCAGATGCTCTGGCTGAAGAACAAGGAACCGCAGGCGTTGAAACGGATCCGGCATATTCTCTTCGTCAAGGATTACATCCGGTTTCTGCTGACGGGAGAAATGGCCTGCGACAGCATCGAAGCGCAAGGCACGCTTTTCTGGGACATGAAGAACAGCCGCTGGTCGGAGGCGCTCTGCGCACTGGCGGATGTCCCCGTGAAATCGCTTCCGCGCATCGCGCGGCCGACAGACATTGCGGGAAAGATCAGCCTCGAGGCCGCCCGCGACACTGGCCTGCCGGAAGGGTTGCCGGTCATCATGGGCGCGAGCGATTCGGCCGTGGAAGATTACGCCGCCGGCGCCATCGAACCGGGCCAGTGCGTGTTGAAACTCGCCACCGCCGGCAACGTCAACGTCATGACCGCCGAGGCGCATCCGCATCCCGAGACGCTGACCTATTCGCACGTGGTTCCGGGCATGTGGTATTCCGTGACCGCCACCAACTCCGCGGCCGTCTGCCAACGTTGGTATCGGGACATGTTCTGCGCGCCAGGAACCCATTACAACGAACTCGACGATCTGGCCGCGCAGTCGCAGCCCGGCAGCAACGGCGTCTTCTTTCATCCGTATCTCCAAGGCGAGCGCTCGCCCTACTGGGACCCGAATCTGCGCGGCAGTTTCACCGGCGTCAGCATGGCCAACTCGCGGGGCGACTTCTCCCGGGCGTTGCTGGAAGGCGTGGCCTATTCGCTCAGGGACTGCTACCGCACCATCGAGAAGATGGGCCTGAAGGTCCACGAGTTCATCTTGATCGGCGGCGGCGCGAAGAGCGCACTCTGGAGCAGCATTGTGTGCGACGTCTTCAACACCCCCGTCAAGTGCCCCTCCTCATGCGATGCCTCCTTCGGAAGCGCGTTGCTGGCAGGCGTGGGAATCCGCGCTTTCAAAAATGAAGTGGCGGCCGTCCGCAAGTGCCTGAAACTCGACCGGCAGTTGAAGCCCGCGGCGGACCGCGCCGCCTTCTATGCCAGCCAATTCAAGCATTACCGGCAAATCCACGACGCGCTGTCGGACTGCTACCAAAACTTGAACCACAGCCATTGATCGAACCAATCCCTCAACAGGAAACATCAACCATGATTCCGCCAAACAGTTACCTCTACGAAATGGTCCGCAGCGAACTCTCCTGGGTGGTCGGCGACGATCACGTTCAGACCGGCGACTCAGACAAGTTGGGCCATTCGATTGATTACTATTGGGTGCCCGAAGTCTGGCATGACCGTGGCCAGAAACTGCCGCCGCCCGATTTCGTCGTCTATCCGGCGTCCGCCAGGGAAGTGTCGGAGATCCTCAAGATCGCGAACACGCACAACATCCCCGTGATCCCGTGGGGTGGCGGCTCCGGTTCCCAAGGCGGCGCGTTGCCCATCTACGGGGGCATCGTGATGGACATGAAGCGGATGAACAAAGTGCTGAACATTGACCCGATCTCGATGACCGCCACCGCCGAGACCGGCATCAACACCCAGCATCTGGAGTGGGCCATCGAAAAGGCCGGCTACAGCACGATGCACTTTCCCGCCTCGATCGCCTGCGCAACGCTCGGAGGTTTCATCGCCAACCGCGGCACCGGCGTGTTGAGCACCAAATACGGCAAGATCGAAGACATGGTCATGACGCTCGAAGTCGTGACGCCTACCGGCGAGATCATCAACACCCTCCCTGTGCCGCGCCACGCCTCCGGCCCCGATCTCACGCAACTATTCCTCGGCAGCGAAGGCACGCTCGGCGTCGTCACCAAGGCGACCATCAAAATCCATCCCATCCCGGAGTCGCGGAAGTTCCACGCGTTCCTCTTCAAGACCATGCACGAGGCGATGGTCGCTGGCTCGAAGATCATGACCAGCCGCCTGCGTCCCTGCGTGATCCGGCTCTACGACGAGCCGGAAACCGCGAAGCTGATCAAGAGAGTGCTCGGTATTGACAAGAAAGGCGCCTACCTCGTCTTCGGCTTCGACGGCCCCGCAAAAATCGTGGACTTGGAACTGGAGCAGGCGTGCGCGATCTGCCGCGAGAAGGAACACGAGGACCTCGGCACCGAGATGGGACAGGCTTGGTGGGACCACCGCTACAAGTTTTTCTATCCGCCCTACATGTTCCACCTGCCGCAGGCGTTCGGCACGCTCGACACGGTGGCGACATTCGCCAACATCGAAAAGGTTTACTGGGCGATGAAGAACGTCGTCCGCGAGAACTTCCCGCAGGCGGCGTTCATCGGGCATTTCTCGCACTGGTATGAATGGGGTTGCATGCTTTACGCGCGGTTCATCATCGAAGCTCCGCCCCAGGACCCGCGTGAAGCCGTCGCCCTCTACAACAAGATCTGGGACATGGCAATCCGCGCGGCCATCAAGGAAGGCGGCGTCATCAACGAGCATCACGGCGTCGGACTCAAGCTTGGCCGGATCATGAAGGAGCTTTACGGCCCGGCCTTCAAAGTCCTTGAGGACATCAAGAAGACGCTCGACCCGAACAACATCATGAACCCCGGCAAAATGGGCTTCCCGTCGAAAGGAATCTGACCGATGCACATAGATAAACATCTGGATGTGATTGCCGCGTGTCGCTTCTGTTTCATGTGCCGCCACCTCGACCCGGTCGGCAACGTGACGTTTCAGGAGTCGGACACGCCGAGGGGACGGGCGCTGATCCTCGACACGATACGCATGAAGAATGAAAGCCTGAAGAACCGGGACTTCATTGCCACCATCTATCGCTGCGCGTTGAGCGGGGCCAACCGTTGTCATTGCGTCAGCCACTACGACGAGGTCGGCTTGGTCCTCGCGGCGCGAAAGGACATCGTCGAGGCGGGGCTTGCGCCGGAGAATGTGAAAGCGCTGGCAGAGAAACTGAGCCGGGCAACGTTCACTGTTAGGGGCAAAGGCAACGTCCTGTATTACGGCGACCACCCGGAGCTTTATTCCGGCTGCAAGACCCTCTCCGGCGGAGACCCCGGTAAGGCGCTGGAGACGCTTGGGTTTGCGGGCGACTCGCAGAAGGTCTTCGACCGATTCAAGAGTGCTGTCACCGCATCCAAGTGCACAACGCTCATCGTGGCGGAACCGTCAGCTTATGATTTCCTCAAAGACAAGCTCGACGGCATCAAGGTCGTGCACTGCTCGGAACACCTGCTGTCCGGCAAGTGGAAAGCTAGACCGGTGCGCAAAGCTTTCTATCTGGAAAGCGATTTCCTCAAGAACTACGACGGCAACCCGGCCGCGTCGCGGGAACTCCTCGCGCGATGCGGCTACTCGCTCATGCCGTTCGGCACCAACAGCGAGGAATCCTACTCGGTTGGCGAGGGCGCGGTGGTCTTCGACGAACTGGACCCCGAACTGTGCGAGAAGCTCTGCCGGCGCGTCTATGACCTCGCCGACAACCTCAAGACGGCCCTGTTCATCACGCCGTCGCGTTATGTGAAAGCCACCCTCGCCAAATACAACTCGCAGATTCGCATCGTCTCGCTCGAAGAGGCGGTTGCACAAAGAAAGGATCGTAAGTGAAGAACTTCTCCGTCGGTTACATCGCCCTGTCCAAGGCGACTTGGGTCACGCCGGAAATTGACCGAATCCGGCAAGGCACGCTGGAAAGGCTGAAGCGGTTGCCCTTCGAGATTCTCCACGGCAACGCATTGACAACCACCACGGCGGAAGCGTCGGCAATCTGCCGCGAGCTAAACCGGCAAGAGGTTGGCGCTGTCATTGTGCATTTCGCGACCTTCCCGGTCGGCGCGATCATTCCGGTCATTGCGCGGGAACTGAACGTCCCGATCCTGCTTTTCTCCACTCCCGAACAGCCGGCGGCGGGCGGCATCTGGGCGCAGAATTCTTTCTGCGGCGCCAACATGGCCGTGCATACGCTGAGGAAAATGGATCGGAAATACGGGTTCGTGTTCGGCCCCGCTTCGGAAGCGGATGCGCTCCTGAAGAAGCCGCTCAACGTCTTGAAGTGCATGGCGGACCTCGCCGCCACCAAGATTGGCCTTGTCGGAGGGCGCGTGCCGGGCTTCTACACTTCCAACTGCGACGAGATGCGCCTGCGGTCCTCGATCGGCACCGAGGTCGAGATCATTGACCAGTTGGAAATCGTGGACGCCGCCGGCAAGCTTGGCCATGAAGAAGCGCGCCGGGGAGCCGAGGAGGTCCGGCGCAGTTGCGCCTCGTTCTGCAAGAGCGTCGAGAAGGACATCCTGTCCACCGGCAAACTCTACGAAGCGCTGAAGAAGACGGCGGCCAAATATGGTCTGACCTCGTATGCCATCCGTTGCTGGCCGGAGTGGTCCGATGTTTTTGGCATCGCACCCTGCGCCTCGATGGGGATGCTGAACAACACCGGCCTTGTCACCAGTTGCGAGGGCGACGTGCTGGGCGCCGTGCTGATGAAGGCGCAGGCCACGCTCAGTGGCGGCATTCCATTCTTCGCCGACCTCATCTCGTTTGACTACGCGAAGAACACGGCCGTCTTCTGGCATTGCGGCGCCGCGCCGTCGGCGTTGTGCCGGAAGTTTGAAGACACGAAGATGCGCCAACACTTCCGCGTGGACGGCGGCGACAAGAAGGGCATGGTCAACGAGTTCCCTCTGAAGCCCGGCCCGATCACGATGGCGCAACTGGACGAGGACGGGGACGGCTACCGGATGCTGATCGCCAAAGGCACCGCCTTGGACACCGAGCAGTTCGTCCGCGGCAACCCGCTCGACATTGAGTTCGATTGCTCTGTGGAGAAGCTGGTGGCGACCATCATGAACGACGGCTTCAAACACCACTACTCTCTCATCCACGCGGACATCGAAGCGGAACTGCACGAGCTGTGCAAATGGCTGGGCATCAAGCCGGTTCTGGTGCAGTGAGGACATGAGGCAATCACCGCCATGCTGACGTTAAACAACATCCTTCCCCAGGCGCGGAAAGAGAAGCGCGCTGTCGGGGCTTTCAATGTGGCCAATCTGGAGACGCTTCTCTCCGTCTTCAAGGCGGCCGAGCAGGAGAACTCGCCGGTCATCATTCAGGTTTACCAGCGGTTGTTCAACGACGAGCGCGCGGGGCTGATTGCCGCCATGACCTCCAGGCTCGCCGCGAACTCCGGCATTCCCGTCGTGCTGCATCTCGACCACGGAGCGTCCCTGGAACAGATACGAAAGGCGATTGATTTGGGTTATACGTCGGTGATGATTGATGGATCGAAGTTGTCGTTCACCGAGAACATCGCGCTGACATCTGAAGCCGTCGCCATTGCGCACCAAGCCGGCGTTTCGATTGAGGCCGAGATCGGGCATGTTCCTTTCGGCGACGGCGCTATTGAGTTGTCAACGGTTGCGGAGGCCGTCGAGTTTGTGAAACACACGGGAGTGGACGCGTTGGCAATTTCCATCGGAACGGCGCACGGCTTCTACAAGAAGGAACCGGTGCTTGATATCCAGCGGGCCTCCGAGATAGGCGACGCCATTTCCATCCCACTGGTGCTCCACGGAGGAACAGGGGTTCCCGACGAGCAGTTGAAAAAGGCCATTGCCTGCGGCGTTGCAAAAATCAACATCGCCACCGAATTGCAAAGCATGTTCTTGCGCGGCGTTGCTGCTGAGCTTGGAAAGAACGGCGAAAAGTTCATGCCGCTCGATCTCTATTTCAAGCCCGTTGAGGAAAGGATCACAGAATACGTCCGCTCCAAGATCAGGGCGTTCGCATAAGACAGGAGGCGCAGAACATGAGCAGCCCGAAGATCAACGTCACGATCTGGAACGAGTATATCCACGAGAAGAAAGAACCGTCGGTGAGGGCGATATACCCGGACGGCATCCACGGGGCGTTGGCAAAGAGCCTCGCCGCGCCCGACTTGGAAATCCGCACCGCCACACTCGACGAGCCAGAACACGGACTTACGCAGAAGGTTCTCGAAAACACCGACGTGCTGCTCTGGTGGGGCCACGCCGCACACGACAAGGTCGAGGACTCAATAGTCCAGCGGGTGCAACAACGCGTATGGGAGGGCATGGGTATTCTCGTCCTGCACTCCGGCCACATGTCGAAGATTTTCCGCGTCCTCAACGGCACGAGCGGCAAACTGCACTGGCGCGAGGCGGGCGAGAAGGAGCGGCTATGGGTGATTGATCCGGCTCATCCGATTGCGGCTGGCCTGCCGGAGCACTTCGAGCTACCGCACGAGGAGATGTATGGCGAGCCGTTCATGATTGCCGGCGACGCGCACGTCATCTTCATCTCGTGGTTCGAGGGCGGCGAGGTGTTTCGCAGCGGTTTCACCTTCCAGCGTGGCAACGGCAGGCTCTTCTATTTCCGTCCGGGCCACGAAGCCTTCCCGACCTACCAAGATCCAAATGTCTTGAGAGTGCTCGCCAACGCCATCCGCTGGGCCAGACCGACCATCTCCATGCCGTATCCCAAGACCCACGTCCCCGACCCACTCGAAAAACTTTCCCCGAAGGCTTTCGAGTTTAACAAGGTCGGAATCATCAAGTCGTAGTCAGCCATGAGTGTGAAATGCGATGCCTGGCCCGTGGCGGTTTGCAGTTGGTCGCTCCGCACCGACCCGGACGGAGTCGCCGAGGCAATGCGTCAGTTGGGGATTGATCACGTCAACCTGACCCTGAGGCCGGTGTTCGCGGAGGGCGGCGAGGCGTATCTCGACGCGATCCGCCGACAACGATGGACCATCAGCGCGGCGACGATCGGTTTTCCGCAGGAAGACTATTCGTCGCTGGAAAGCATTCGCGCGACTGGAGGAATCCTGCCGGACGAATGCTGGCCGCGGAACCAACAGATGGTCGCGCGCGCGGCGGCGATCACGGCTGAACTCGGCGTCCGTTTCCTGACGATGCACGCCGGGTTTATCGAGAGTGATGCCGCGTCCCAAGACCACCGGTTGCGCGACCGCTTGGTCAGCTTGGCGGATGCGGCTGCGCAACGAGGCATCACGCTCCTGATGGAGACGGGTCAGGAGACGGCCGAGTGCTTGCGCGAATTGCTGGAGGAACTGCGTCACCCCGCGCTGGGCGTGAATCTCGATCCGGCGAACATGATCCTCTACGGCAAGGGCGATCCGGTCGCAGCGGTGCGGACGCTGGGGCCGTGGATCAGGCACGTTCACATCAAGGATGCCATCCGCACGAAGCAGCCGGGCACTTGGGGCAGCGAAGTTCCGTGGGGCGAGGGCGAAGTTGGAGCCACAGCATTTCTAAACGCGCTGAAGGACGCTGGCTTCGCCGGCGTGCTGGCCATCGAACGCGAGGCGGGCAACAACCGGCTCGGCGACGTCCAGTTGGCGGCTGAGCGGCTTGCGGCCTACACCAGATCGAAAGGAACGATATGAGTTGGGAACTTTACCTCAGCCTCAGCGCGATGATGTTCCTCCAGTTCACGGTCTGGGGTGCTTGGGGACCGGTGTTGTCGGCGCACCTGCTCGGCCCGCTCCGCATGAACGCGAAGCAGACGGCGTGGATTTATGCGACGCTGCCGCTGGCGTGCATCCTCTCGCCGCTCGTGGCGGGCCAGGTTGTGGATCGTTGGATGCCCACCGAGTGGTTTCTCGCCGGCGCGCACTTGGCCGGCACAGTGTGCCTGCTGGTGGCGGCGAAGCGGAACACGTTCCGCGGAATGTTCGCGACGATGGGCATCTACTCGTTGCTCTACGCGCCGACGCTAGCGTTGGTGAACTCGCTGGCGTTCCATCATCTGCCGCATCCTGACACCGATTACTTTTGGGTCCGCGTGTGGGGCAGTGTCGCGTGGGTGCTCGTGGGCTGGGCGCTGGCGGGCTGGCGTCGCTGGGGCCGCTGGCAGGTGAAGGGCAGCGATGCGCTGATGATGGCGGCGGCGTTCTCGCTGGTCATGGGTCTGTTCTCCCTGTCGCTGCCGCATACGCCACCGCGCGGCGCTCCCGACACAGTGTTGCCGGCAATCAAGGCGCTTGGGATGCTGAAGAATCCTGACTTCGCCATTTTTCTGGTCATCTCGTTCGTCGTCGGCACCCAGTTGCAATTCTACTTCGTGGGCACGTCGCGGTTCCTCGAGGACATCGGTGTGGCACCCAAGAACATTCCCGCCGCGATGACACTCGCGCAGATCGTCCAGGCGATTTCGATGGGCGCGATTGTGCCGTTCATCCTGCCGCACATCGGCTACGGCAAGACGCTCGCGCTGGGCATCCTCGCCTGGGCATTCATGTATCTGGCGTATGCCGTCACACGGCCGCGCTGGCTGGTGGTCACCTCGATGATGCTGCACGGCTTCGCGTTCGCGTGCTTCTTCGACACCGCGTTCATCTACGTCAACCGCGTCTCGCCGCCCGACATCCGCGGCTCGGCGCAGTCGCTTTACTTCGTGGTCTATGGGCTGGGCCTGTTCGGCGGCACACAATTCGCGGGCGTCATCATGGACTGGCTGCGCCGCGAAGGCCAGTTCCGCTGGCGGCCGATCTTTGCGATTCCATGCGTGTTGTTGATGTTATGCGCGTTGGGCTGTGTGACGGTTTTCAAAGGGAATTGAGATGGCATTGAATTGGGTTCGGGTTGAAAACTACGAAGCGATGAGCAGTCTCGCTGCCGAGCGCGCGTTCGCCGCCATCGAGCGAGGTGTCAGCCAACAGCAGCCGATGCTCTTCGGCTTGGCGACCGGCAACACGATGCTTTCTCTCTACGCACAACTCGCGGAGATGCTGAACCAGCGTCGGCTCGACCTATCGCAGTTGCACACGGTCAATCTCGACGAATACGTCGGCGCGGACGGACAATGGATTTCTGCCGACCACCCGCTGAGCTACCGGGGTTACGTGCAGAAAAACTTCTTCAGCCGGCTCGACCCGAAGCTGGAGATGAACGGCGAGCACATCCACTTTCCGAGCCCTGCGCGCCCGGCCGCACTGGATGAATGGATTTGCGGCATGGGCGGGCTGGATTTCCAACTACTCGGCATCGGCTTCAACGGCCACATCGGTTTCAACGAGCCGATACCAGAAGCTACGATTTCCGTCGAGGCGTTCGCTGCCTTGCCAAGCCGCGTCGTCGGTTTGTCTGAACTGACGATTGACACCAACGCGCGACTAACTGCTGGCGGCGATCACTCCAAGGTGCCGCGCCAGGCGGTGACGCTGGGAATGGCACCGATTCTCGCCGCCAAAGAGATTGTGCTGCTCGCGTGCTTCTCGCAACAGCGACAGCCGCTCCGCAGGCTCCGCGAGGGACGCGTGACGCCGGAACTTCCCGGCAGCTATCTCATCAATCACCCGAACACCACGATCATCTACGCCGACGACCAGGTTCGATTGGAGGAAGGACGATAATGCGAGGGACTCTGCTCATCGGCTACGATGTCGAACGGATTCCCGGCCGCGTGCCCGGCGAGAAATGGGTGGGCCAGCCCGTTCCGGAGAACGCGACCGATCTGTTCCTCGACGCGGTTCTGAAGATTCATCGCGAGGTCGGTGTGCCGGCCACGATCTTCATCCTCGGCTGCAAAATCGAACGTCACCTGCCGCAACTGGAAGCCTGTCTCGCGTCGGGCCTCTTCGAGATCGCCCAGCACACGCACGAGCATTTCCCGCTGAAGACGGTGCTCGAAGAAAGCCCTGACAACATCTATCTGCCGGGCCTGCCGTTCGACCGCATCGAAGAACAACTGGCCCGGCCGGTGGAGTTGCTGCGGCGGCATCTCGGTGTTCACTGCCGTGGCATCACGGCGCCCTATTCCTACTACCGTGGGCTGGCCGACCGGCCCGATATTCTCCAACTCGTAGCGCGGCACGGCATGTCCTACGTTCGCTCCTACGGTCGCAACAGCCACGATTACTTTCCGCTCGGCTGGGACGTGCAACCGTTTCGGTATGCGCGGCAAGGTTTCCACGAGTTGCTCGAAATCCCGATGCAAGGCTGGATTGACGCCCAATGGCGACGCGAGCACGGCTGGCAGAACTGGACGGCCTATCACGAGTATTTGAAAACACAGGTTGATAACGTCGCCGCCGCCGGATGCTGCTGGTCGCATTGCCAGCACGACTGGACGAGCATCTTCTACGACGAACCACTCACTTGGACGCAGAAGTTCCTAGAATACGCCGCCGGGCGACTGAAACTTCTGACTCATTTTGATCTCTACCAACTGACGCTGAAGGGTCACTAGCCTGGCGAAGTTCGGTCAACTGTTCCAAACGACGCGGACGGCAACGAAAGTCACGGATAGACCGGGACTGGGTTAGTGGTGACACTGGCTTCTACAGGGACTCAATACATCAGTCCTTTCCATCCATGGGAATATATCCCATAGGATGATGCGCAATTCCGTTTGACTTGGCGCGCAACGCCCGCTTTCATCTGGGCCGAGGTCATGCTCGCCAAGATTCATTCCGTCGCCGTTTACGGCATTGATGCGATTCCCGTCGAGATCGAGGTGAACTGCCCCGGCTACGGCGAAATCAAGACGGTCATCGTCGGCTTGCCTGATGCCGCTGTGCGCGAGAGCCGCGACCGCGTCTATACCGCCATCCAGAACAGCGGCTTCCGCTACCACAAGGGTGCCGTCACCATCAACCTCGCCCCGGCCGACGTGCAGAAGGAAGGGCCGAGCTTCGAGTTGCCCATTGCAGTCGGCATCCTCGCGGGTGACGGACAGTTGAAGCTCGACGACATCCGTGTCGCCGACGCGCTCAACCACTACGCGCTCATCGGCGAACTGGCCCTCGACGGCGGCGTGCGCGCGGTCAAGGGCGTTCTCAGCGTGGCGCTCCAAGCCCGCGCGATGAAACTGCGTGGTCTCATCGTGCCTGCCGCCAACGCCGCCGAAGCGGGTGTCGTCCGTGGCATCGAGGTCATTCCCGTGCGCAGCTTGCGCGAGACGGTGGAGTTCCTCGCTGGCGACGCCGTCATCGCGCCGCACAAGGTGGACCTCGAAGCATTGTTCCGCGACCATGCGCTCTACGACGTGGACTTCGCCGACGTGAAGGGGCAAGAGAGCGTCAAGCGCGCGCTCGAAGTCGCCGTCGCCGGCGGGCACAACATCCTGATGCTCGGCCCGCCCGGCACCGGCAAAAGCATGCTCGCCAAGCGCATTGCCTCCGTCCTGCCGCCGCTCTCGCTCGACGAGGCGCTGGAGACGACGCGCATCCACAGCATCATGGGCCTCATCGCGCCCGGCCAGTCGCTCGTCGCCACGCGGCCGTTCCGCTCGCCACACCACACCGTCAGCGACGCGGGCCTCATCGGCGGCGGCGCGAACCCCACGCCCGGCGAAGTCAGCCTCGCACACCACGGCGTGCTCTTCCTCGATGAACTGCCAGAGTTCCACCGCAACGCGCTCGAAGTCTTGCGCCAGCCGCTCGAAGAAGGCCGCGTCACCATCTCTCGCGCCATCGGCTCGATGACGTTCCCCAGCGAGTTTATGCTGGTGGCCGCAATGAACCCGTGCCCGTGCGGTTACTATGGCGACTCGCGCCGGGAATGCCGCTGTGGGCCGCTGGCGATCCAGCGTTACCGCTCGCGCGTCTCCGGGCCGCTGCTGGACCGGATTGACCTGCACGTTGAGGTGCCGAACGTGCCTTACAAGGCGATGGCTTCTGACATCACCGGCGAGCCGAGCGAGAAAATCCGCGCGCGCGTTCTGACGGGGCGTGCGATCCAAACCAAACGCTTTGCTGGCCGGCGGAAAGTTTTCTGCAACGCTCGCATGGGCCCGCGGGAGTTGAAACAGTTTTGCAAGCTCGACGAGAGTTGCCACCAGTTGTTGCAGATGGCGATGACGCAACTGAACTTCAGCGCCCGCGCCTACGACCGCATCCTGAAAGTGGCCCGCACCATCGCCGACCTCGACCACAGCGAAGCCATCCAGTCCCACCACGTCAGCGAGGCGATCCAGTATCGCTCCCTCGACCGCCAGCTTCTTGGGTAGATCAGCTTGGTTGTTGCACTGGGTGGGTGGCAGGGATCTATTGTCGCAGGGGCTTCGGAGGGTTCTGGGCTTCCTGCCTTGCCTGACGTTGAATGTGATCGAGATAGCGGTCGGCTTCTTCGACGCTGGCGAAGACGGCTTCCTTGGGCAACGCATTGGCGATCTCGATGACTTTGCGGATCGGCGGCTGCAAACGCGCGAGGACGCAACGCCCGCCGTGGCTGCCGAGAGCGGCCGCGGTCTTCATCAGCACGCGCAGACCCATGCTGCTCAAGTAGTCAACGCCGGCCATGTCAAACAACAGCACGCGAGTGGTGGCGGTGAGCAGCGGACGGATGCGCTCTTCGCACTGGGCGTAGGTTTGCGTGTCCAGACGACCTTTCAAGGCAACCCGGACTCGTCCATCCGGATGATTCTCGACTGTGATCTCGAGCATGGTTTGTCCTTTCGCTGCTTTCAATTCATCGAGGTGCCGGCGGGATGCGCCGTGGTCCCGACTATATGTAATTCTCCTGTAACAGAGCCGCGACGCTATCGTCGAGCATTTCCCGCCGGCGAAGTTCTTCGAATCGCGCCAGCAAATCCTCCACGCGCAAACGCTGTTTGTCCGCGCCCTCGAAACGGTAGGCCACGGAGCCTCGGTGCATCATGACGATGCGGTCGCCGAGATTGGCGGCCTGCTGCATGGAGTGAGTAACCATCAGCGTGGTCAGCTTGTGGCGCTTGATGACTTCTTCGGTGACGCGGATAATCTGATCCGCGCTCTTCGGGTCGAGTGCCGCGGTATGCTCGTCCAGCAAGAGCAACGCTGGTTTGAGACAGGTGGCCATCAGGAGTGTGAGGGCCTGACGTTGGCCACCAGAGAGGCTGCCGATGGCATTGCCGAGCCGGTCTTCCAAGCCCATTCTCAATTCCTTCACCCGGTCGCGCAATTCGTCCATGAGGTTCTTCGTGAGCGCCCAGCCGAGGCCGCGCGCTTGGCCGCGCCGGATGGCGAGGGCGAAGTTTTCGGCGATGGACATGTTCGGCGCGGTGCCTGTGAATGGGTTTTGGAAAACGCGGCCAATCAAGCGCGCGCGCCGGTGCTCCTGCCAGCGCGTGACGTTGTGGCCGGCGAGATGGATTTCGCCGTTATCCAACGGGAAGGTGCCCGCGATGGCGTTCAGGAGCGTGGATTTGCCGGAACCGTTGCCACCGAGGATGACTAGGAAAGCTCCTTCCGGAATGTCGAGACTGACGCCACGCAGCGGGCGGACCTCGTTGGCGGTGCCAGCGTTGAACGTCTTGTAGATGTTTTGGACAGTGAGCATGGGCGTTCTCTTACGACGAACCTAGCGGCGCGGCGACGGGGCGTTTCCGTTGTTGCAACAGCCGTGGCAGCACCAGCGCGGCGAACACGAACAGCGCCGTGACCAGTTTGAGATCGTTCGGGTTCAGTCCCCAGCGCAGCGCGATGGCCACGAGCAACCGAAACAGGATGGAACCCGCCACTGCCCCGAAGATGGCCAGACCGAGACTGCGCGAGCCGGTCAGCGATTCGCCGATGATGACGCTGGCCAAGCCCCAGACGACCATGCCGATGCCCATCTGCGCGTCGGCGAAACCCTGATATTGCGCCAGCAACGCCCCGGCAATCCCGACTAACCCGTTGGAGAGCGCCAGTCCCATGATGCGATAGCGTTCGACGTTGACGCCCAGCGCGCGGATCATCTGCGGGTTGTCGCCGGAAGCGCGCATGGCGGTGCCTAGTTCGGTGCGGAAGAACCAATACAGACCGAGGCAGGCGGTGACGATCATGGCGAGCACAGCCAGCAACGTCACCAAGTCGCGTGTGCTGACCATCCAGCCACCCAGATTGACCTCGGGATTGCCGAACCACGATTGCCCCATGCGCTCGGCCCAAGTGGTAAGACTTTCCGCCGACAGCAGCGGAATGTTGCTCTTGCCCATCACATGCAGGTTCACCGAATAGAGACCGGTCATGACCAGGATGCCCGACAGCAGCGGGTTGATCTTGAATTTCGCCTGCAAGATGCCCGTGACGGTGCCCGCCACGACGCCGCCTGCAAACCCGGCAAGCGTGGCCAGCAACGGGTTGACGCGGTTGACGATCAACACGGCGCAGATGGCCGCGCCAAACGTGATGGAGCCGTCCACCGTGATGTCGGCAATGTCGAACACACGGTAGCTGATGTAGATGCCCAGCGCCAGCAGCGACAGGATCAAGCCGATGGTGAGTGCTCCGAGGAGAAGAGTCATGGCAGCGTGAGGTTCATGTCGTCAGCGGCGAACACCAGCAGGCGCCGCGCAGGAAACGGCTCTCGCCCGCGCCGGTGGCCTCGCGCCAGTCGTTCAGCAAGTGGAGCACACCGAGCACGTGTTCGCTTTCGAATAGAGGTTGGGCCGTCTCGCGCAAGTCCACCTTGCCCTTGCGCAGCGGACGATAGGGGAACGCCGCGGCGTGGAAATGGCCGCAAAGCTCGCCCGACGCCACCAGCGGTTTGAGCAGGCGCAACTGTGACGCGCGTGCTTTGCTGGCGGCGAAGCCAACGGTGAGGCAGATGGAGTTGGCGAAGGCCGTCTCAGCCGTGAAACTCAGCCAGTCCCTGATTCCGGGAAAGGTGAAGATGTTGCCAGGTTTCGATCCCGTCGTCTGCTCCGACGGCGTTTTTTGCAGTGTCGCGCCGACCAGCGTTGCCGTCTCCGCCACCATGACGATGCCAGCGGCGTCGCTCTGGACGGCGTCCAGGCAGGCTTTGGCGATAACGCTGAGCGGCAGGCTCGGATACTGCGCGCCTTTGTCGAATCGCAGCAATCGCGCAAAGCCGCCGCGGCCCAACATCCCGTAGGCGACTTTGATGGTCGGCGTCAATGCGCCTTGCAGCAGCATGTAGTCTGGTTTGTTTGAGCCGTCGGCGGGTTGGCAGACCGTCGAGCCGGCGGCCGCAAGAAACTCTCCGAATCGTTCGGCGTCTGATGAATCGCCTGAACCGAAAGCTCCCAGCCCGAGGCCCATGACGTTGAGGGGAAACTCGACCAATGAACATGTGCTGGGATCTCTCCTGCCTTCGAGCCACGGCGTCGGTTTGCCGGGCCAATCAACACGCAGCGCCGCCGTCGGATCCAAATCGAACACCTCCGCTGTCGCACCGTCTTGCGCGATTGTGACCTTGCGTGAGGTAGTTTCGGCAGTGGTCGCTGCGGTTGCCGCCAATTTCACGGTTTCGGTGTGCAGTAGCGCTTTGAGTCCAGCCAGCTCCAACACCTTTTTGACATTGATGGAGGCATTGATGACGGTGAAACGTCCCTGGATGCTCTTGAGTTGTCGGGAGTAGAGCACGAGGATGCGGATGCCGGCGGAACTGATGTAATCCACCTCTGCCATGTCCAGCGCGATGGCGTGCTGACCGCTGCGCACGCACTCGGCCAGCGCGCGGGCAACGTGGTCGCTCCACACTGCATCCATCCGGCCTTTCAGCTTTATCTCGGACAGTTCAGCGCCGGTAGAGTGAGTGATTTCCATAGACGGTGCGGTTCAGGGTTGGGGCACGTCCGTGACTTGTTTCGCCTCGCGAAGCAGCGCATCGGGAATGACCAGGCGGACGTTCCGGGCGGTCTTTAGGTTCACCAGCTTCTCGACCTTGGCCGGCGGTGAAAACGGAATCTGCGCGGGGCTTTCGCCACGCATCACGCGCGCGGCTTTGAGCGCTGCTTCGCGTCCGGCGTCGTAGTAGTCGCGCGCCAAGGCCAACGCCGCCCCTTGTTTGACAGCGGCGCCTTGGAAGGTGAAGACCGGCAGCCGGGCCTGCGCCGCCGCCCGCGCGATGGTGGGGAAACCGGCGACGGACATGTTGTCAATGATCTGGACCACGGCGTCGAGTCTCCGACCGCACAGAGCCAGCGCGGCATCGGGCAATTCGCCAGCGGTGTTGGCCGCCATCGTCTCCACTGTCACACCACACTGCTGCGCCTCGCGGACAAACATATCCTTGTTCGACACGGAGTTGACCTCCGCGGGACAGAACAGCGTGCCGACGCGCTTGAATTGCGGGAAATGCGTCTTCAGCAGTTCCGCCATCTCGCGATAGGGGCCTTGCGTATGGACGCCAGTGATGTTCGGCTGGTGGTCTTGATCGGTCTTGCCCGCGCCCGCCGCGAACGGGTCGGCCACGACCGTGAACACGATGGGCGTGTTCTGGACCTTGCGCATCGCGGTCTGGAGCGTCGGCGTGCCATAGACCACGTAGAGGTCAACGCCCGCGGTCTTCGCGGAATCGTAAAGCGAACCCAGCGCGGCCATGTCGCCTTGCGCGCTGAGCGTCTTCATCGTGAAGTCCGTCCCGTCTTTCAGGCCTGCTTCCTTCAGACCATCGGCAAACCCGTGCATAGCGTCTTCCACCATGACCGACTCGATGTAGGAGACATGTTGGATTCGCCATTGTCTCTTCAGCGGTTGCGTGACCGGCGCGGCGGCTGGCGTTTCGGTGGTTTGCATGGCCAGCACGGCCGGCGGGAAGGTGATGCCCAGCTTGCGCGCCACGTCCTGGTTGAAGATGACCTTCTTGTCGGTGACATTCCGCATCGGGATGCGTGCCGGCTTTTCACCGCCAAGCACGCGCGCAAGCGGTTCGGCGGCGGCATAACCACTTTGGTAGTAGCCGACGCCCACCACGGCCAGCGCGCCGCGGTTGGCGAAATCCGGGGAATCAATCACCAGCGGGATGCGCGCGGCGGCGAGCTGGCCCGCAAGCCCATCGAACGCTTGGTAGGCGGTGTTGTCGCCGGGCAGATAGACCGCCTCGGCGTCACGGGCGTCGAGCGATTGCGCGGCCTGCACCACTTCACTGGTGTTGTTGGCGATGGCATCAATCAATTCGATGCCGTTCTTTACGCACAGCTCGCGCAGCACGGAGACGACTTTCACCGAATTGGCTTCGGCGTTGTTGTAGATGGCGCCGAGCCGCTTGAGTTTCGGGAAGGTTAGCTTCAGCATCGTCACGGCTTCCTCGACGGGCGGGAACGATCCGATGCCGGTGACGAACGGCAGGTGATCTTCAAAGCTCTTGCCCGTGCCGGCGGCAATCGGGTCCGAGCAATAGGTGAACACAACCGGCTTGCGTCGCACGGTGGCGCATGCGGCGGTAAGCACTGGCGTCGAGAATGGCACGATGACGTCCACGTCGCTCGCGTCAAGCGATTGAATCATTGCCGGGATGCCGCTGATCTCGCCGCTCGCGTGGACCTTCTGAACCACAAGGTTACGACCTTCGATTCTGCCAAGCTTGCGCAAGCCGTCCATCAAGCCGGAGATGGCGCTGTCAGTGCCTTCGTCTGGGCCAAAGTAGGCGATGCCGATCTTCGCCGGTCGGACTGACGGCGAAACAGCGGGAAGCGGCGCGGTCGCGGCAGCCTTCGAGGACTTGCTGGTGTCCTTTTCCACGCGGCCATCCTCGCCGATGATCAACGTCGCGCGGGCGATGATGTCGGCATTAAACCGCCACGGGTCGCGCATCTTCTTCAGAACCTGCTTGTTCAACATCACTCGCTCCGGCATGAAGTTGGTGACGACGATGGTCGCGGGGTTCTGTCCGTCGAGGATGGAGGAGGCGATCTCAGCCATGCGCTGGCCCACTTCCATATAGTTCGCGCCGAGGTCGAACAACGAGCCTTGATTCACCATGCCGCTCATGTTGGAGAGAACGGGGATTTTTCCCTTGTTGGCCGCCTCACACAAAGCGGCCGGGGCGCTTAGCACGGTGACATCCGCGCCCGTCCAAAACGCCTGCGCGCCGCGGGACACCAGCGAGTCGGCGGCCTCACGCACGTCCTTGCTCTGGTCCACGTTGGCTTCGAGCAGTTCCATGCCCAGTTCACGGCAGACCTCGCGCGCTTTGATTGTGCATACCTCCGAGTTGCGCTCGGTGGGGTTCCACACCACACCAACGACCTTCAAACCGGGCCAAAGCCGCTTGGCTTCACGGAAGATTTCTGCCACGGGTTGGAAGGTGCCGATGCCCGTCAGCCAAGGCGGCTTGTTGGTGGAGCCCATCTGCGCGATACCCACGCCCGCGCCGGCCGGATCGGTGACAGCGCCGAAGACGTGAATGGCGCGGCCATCCTTGTTGGCGTTGGCCACGCATTGGAGAGACATCGTGCTGATGCTGATCGCCATCTTGAAACTGCCGTCGGTGATGAGCTTGGCTATGGCGTTGGCGGTGGGCAGGTCGCCCTCGGCGGTGAACTGTTGCAGCGCGAGGCGCTCGCCATTCTTGTAACCTGCGGCAGAGAGACCCTGCAACAAACCGTGCTCGACCTCGTCCAGCAACACGTTGGAGGCATGCTTGAGTATTGCGACAGGGATTTGGTTCCGGGTGGCCGATTCTCCTGCTCGCCCGCCTTCACGCGAATGTAGATCGGACAACAGCAGGGTCAGCGCCGCTGCTCCGAGCAGCACCACCGACAACAGCACCCGTTTTAAGGTTTGCCACATGATTCGGTCAGGTCCGGGTAAAAGTTATCTTCGCAGCAGGCGACAAGGCGACGGCCGAATTGCCTCCTTCCATGTGCATGATGTGGAACGCAAGCCCGATGTGATTTGCTTTGCTTCGGATCATTGTTTGGAAGGCCAGGATTCACCGGCGTTTTGGCACGCAGCAACCAAACCCATCTGGCCCATGCGCAACCGCCATTGCGACTGCTTTTTCACCAACACGCCCGTGAAACGATACGGAAAAACGCTCCTTTGTTTGCCAACGGTTACCGCGAGGGTGACCTCGGACGCGAACCATGCCACGTCTCCTTGCGCGTCGGTTTTGATCCAGTCGAAACTCATCGAGAGCTTGTCAACCTGCGAAAAATCGCGGCGGATACCTTTCCTGAACTGGCTGGCCGTGAAGCGTTTTTCGTCCGGCCCGGAGCCCAGCACTAGGAGCGGTTTGGCAGAATACATCAGAGCCATAATTGCATCAGGGTTTTTGCGCGAGTATGCCTTTGCGAATTGCTGAAGCCACTTCTCGATCTCTCTCGCTACTGACTTCGTTGCACATGCTCTCATCAATCGGTCATTCTCCTTTGCCGGAGTAGCACTCCATCTAGCTCGCGCGTGTGGCACTATAGGTAGGGCGCCGAATCTTGGATAGAAAAAACTGGTTCCTGAAAAGCGACGACAAGCGCGCGAAGCAACAGATTCAAGCGCGCCTTTTTCGGTTGTCGTTTCATCCTTGGCTCCATACAGTCGTCGCATTAATTGAATTGCACACTGACTGCCCCTTAAACGGGCCGCAAATGCGATTTGTTCGCGGTGTCGTCTGGCGGTGCTTGGCGGTTGAACTACATGACAGGTCCTTGCTTTGATGAACACAGAGCCGGCCAACGTATTTGAGACGCGTTTCCAGAATCGTCTGGCCGATCTGATTTCTGCAATGGAGCAGACAGTTCAGTTTCTCCGTCAAAACGGCGTCAGTGACAAAGTTACCTATGCCGCCAATCTGGCCATCGAGGAATTGACTACCAACATCCTCAAATATGGCTACGACGACTCGGCCGTCCACGAGATTCTCCTGCGCGCGGAAATTCTGACCGACCATCTTCTCCTGATTATCGAGGATGATGGGCATGAGTTTAACCCTCTTCTGGCATCCGAGCCTGATATCCATCTGCCTCTAGAACAGCGCGCTGTCGGCGGCCTCGGGATCCATCTGGTCCGCAAGTTTGCCGAGGAGGTGCGTTACGAACGCCGCGATTGTCGCAACAGGCTTACGGTTGTGATTCGATATTGAGGCGTGTTGAGTTCGGAGAGCCAGCCGCTGCTCGTGCGAGCGCGCTTGGCACCTTGAAAACAGCGTGTTCGGCATCTACCGGAACCCATGATGAATTGAGATTTTCCTTGCATGATTTCGGGTTGTGTGGTGAGTAGCGCACGTTTGCTGTAAAGCGATTCTAGTGTTGTCCGCATCCTTTTCGTCGCGAACTGATCGAGGTGAGAATCATGGAAACACAAAACCTTCCCAACGCCACTGTCGTCAAGCTGATCGAACGAATTGACTCCCTTACATCTCGAGATGTCGAGGCTGTCCTGCAGGGAGTCGTAGCCAGCGGAGCGCGCAACGTCATTTGCGACTGCGCAGCGACCAAGTATGTCTCCAGCGCCGGACTGCGCGTGTTGTTGCTTGTTACCAAGGCGCTTAAGAAGGCCGGGGGCCAATTGCTGATTGTATGTGCCCGGACTGGATACGTCTATGAAGTGTTGGAGACTTCTGGATTTACCAACATCATCCCTGTGTTTGAATCCATCGAAGAAGCCGCGCGGAATGCAGCCTAACCCCTGACCTTGCCCGCCCTATGAAAACTAAAGTCGCCGACGTCGTCCTAAAGTTTCTGGAGGCTGAAGGTGTGGAATACCTGTTCGGGGTTCCAGGCACCACTATTGTGCCGCTGCTGGCCGCTACAAACCGCAACAAGGCGGTCAAGCCCATCTTGGCCAAGCACGAGGAGGGCGCGGCTTTCATGGCGGACGGCTACGCGCGCGTCAAAGGCGGGTTTGGCGCCTGCTTTGCCACCTCTGGTCCCGGCGCCACCAACCTCATGACTGGCGTGGCCAACGCCTACATGGACAACGTGCCGATCCTTGTCATCACCGGCCAGGTCGAAACTTCCGTGTATGGCAAAGGTGCCTTTCAGGATTCGTCCAAAGAAGGCGTTGATTCGGTCAAGATGTTCGAACCGATCACCAAGCACTCGAGCATGATCATTTCCAAGCACAAGGCGATCGAGGATTTGCAGGCCGCGCTGCGCACAGCCATGACCGGCAAGAAGGGACCGGTCCATCTCAGCCTGCCCAAGGACATTCAAACTGCGGAGGTCGAATTTGATGCCGTGGCCACGTCTGCCTTCCGTGTGCCGGTGGAGTATTTCGACCGGCGGCTGGTGATTGATGCCGCCGAACAGCTAGTTCAGGCCCGACACCCTGCCATGTTGGTTGGTTCCGGGGCCGTTTCCTCCGGTGCCTGCGATGACATCAAGGAACTCGCAGAGATGCTGAACCTGCCCGTGGCTACCACGCCCAAGGCCAAAGGCGCATTTCCCGAGGACCACCCGCTTGCGTTGGGCGTGCTGGGTTTGTGCGGCTCGCCGCTGGCGGAAAGCTACCTCAAATCTGGCGAAACGGACGTGCTCCTCGTCGTGGGGGCGAGTCTGAATCAGATGACCACCATGTCGTGGGATCCGCGTCTTGCGCCATCGAAGTGCCTCATCCACATCAACATTGATCCGGCTGAGATGGGCAAGAACTACCCCACGCAAATCCCGCTGGTAGGCGACGCCCGCACTATCATCAATGAAATTGCTTTCCGCGTGCTGCGCCATCTCACCACGAATCAGATGCAATGGGAGGATCGAGTGAAAGCTGTGGCGGAACTTCGAGCCAAAGTGGGCACATGTCTTGATCCGGCTAAAATGGATTCCGACAGTGTGCCGCTTAAACCTCAACGCATTATTCGGGAACTGCAGGAGACGCTGCCCGACGATGCGATTCTCTTTGTGGACGTGGGTAATTCGATCAACTGGGTGGTTCACTACATGAAATTCCGACGGCCCGGCTCGGTCATCACGCCGTTCGGCATGCTCTCCATGGGTTACGGTATTTCGGCGGCAGTGGGGGGCAAACTGGCGGCCGGTCGGCGGCCCGTGGTTTGCCTCGCTGGCGATGGCTGCTTCCTCATGAACGGCATGGAGATTGCCACGGCGGTCCACAACGACATCCCCGTCGTTTTCATCATTCTGAACAACCAGAAACTCGGCTTGGTTCATGATCTCCAGACCTTCAGCCTGGGCCAGAACACCGTTGCTACCCGGTTCCGCAAGATCAACGCTGCGAAAGTGGCGGAAGGCTTGGGCGCTGTGGGGCACATTGTGGAAAAGCCTGGCGAACTGAAGCGGCTCCTGCCAGAGGCGATCGCTTCAGGCAAGACAACCGTTATTGACTGCATCATAGATCCGAATGAAGTGCCGCCGCTTTCGCCCTTCGTAGAGGGCGCGAAGCGGTTCCTCCAGCATTTGGACTGAGTGGTGTCGAACGCAGCCTGCAAAATGTTAGGGTCTATAGAATCGGATAGTGCCTCGTTCTCTCGCCGCTGATAACAGGAACGTCCCCTCCCTTATTCCGTCAGTCAATCTGATGGGCATGTCACTGCCGATTCTTCCGTGCATTGCCATTGTCCGCCACAACTCAAGACTTCCCACAGTCAACAACGAGGACTTCGTAGTAATATTGTTGAATGTGCCTTTGGTGCCGGTTTCTTCTTTCAAAGACTCTGACCTGCATATTACAATCCTTATACCTACACCGTAGAACCTGAAGGAGAAAACCATGAAGCTCTCGCTGAGAAACAAGGTGGTTGGATTAGCTGTGCTGGCGGCCTTGGTGCCTCTGGTGGCGACTGTCACGCTCACAATTATTGAGAAGCGACCGCTACAGGAGCGGGTTCTGAGTCACATGAACACATTCGCCCAAGGCGAAGTCGAGCAGACAGCCAAACAGGTCTACTTGATGTGCAAGATAGTCCGAGATGGAACCGCCCGGCACCTTCTGGCGACGCTGAACGTGGCGAAAGAAGAGATCAGTCGTTCTGGTGGCATTACCCTCAGTAAGGAATCGGTGGCGTGGAAGGCTCGCAATCAGTTCACGCAGAAGATAACAAACGTTTCGCTTCCGAAGATGATGGTGGGAGAGGTGTGGTTGGGGCAGAACGCCGAATTAGGCGTCGAGTCGCCCGTAGTAGATGTGGTTACGAAACACACTCAGAAGTATTGCACCATCTTCCAGCGCATGAATGCCGACGGGGACATGATCCGAGTCTGCACCACCGTGCATAATGATGAGGGCAAACGGGCCATCGGGACTTACATTCCATCCAAGATGTCGGACGGCACGGACAATCCGGTTCTGGCGAAGGTGCTGAAGGGAGACAGGTATTCCGCCATGGCGCAGGTTGTTGGCAAGTTCCAGGAAACCGTTTACGAGCCGATTTGGAAGGGGGCTGACAAGAAGGAAATCATCGGCATGGTTTATGTAGGCTCGGACATGAACGATGTGCTCAAGGAACTCCGTGACGCCATTCAGTCTATCGTCGTAGGCAAGACGGGCTATGTGTGCGTCGTCGGGGCCAAGGGAGAACAGCGAGGGTGCTATATCATCTCCAAAGGTGGTGAACGAAACGGAGAGAATATCCTCGATACACGGGATGCGAACGGCCGGGCCATTATCAAGGATGTCGTGGACAAAGCTTTGACGACCCCGTCAGGAACGGTCTTCTTTGACCAGTATCCATGGCAGAACAAGGGAGAGGTGGTGCCGAGGATAAAACGCGCTGCCTTGGTCTATTACGAGCCTTGGGACTGGGTCATCAATGCGGGGGTTTGCGATGACGAGTATCATGGGATTTGCCAAAATATTGAGAGCGCGATTGACAAGCTGATCACCAACACCACGATCACCGGCGGCCTCTTCATGGTCGCTGTGGTCATCCTTGCCCTCTTCCTGGGAGGCGCAGTCGCCAAGCCCATCCGGAAGATAGCTGATGTGGCCCAAATGATTGCGCGAGGGGACTTGGCTGAGGCAAAGCGGAAGGTGGCGACCATGGGGGCATCGCAGATGGAGATGGCGGGACCGCAGGGAGGCCGGCTTGCGGGCGATGAGACGACAATGTTGTCGGTGGCCATTACCGCGATGACGTCGCATCTAGCCTCGCTGGTGGGACAGGTTCAGAAATCATGCGTGCAGTTGGTTTCTGCTTCGACAGAGATTGCGGCCACATCGAAGGAGCAGGAGGCGACAGTTGGGGAATTCGAGGCACTGACGGCTCGGATCGTGACGGCGGTGAAGGAGATATCAGCGACGGCACAGGAACTGGCCAAGACAATGGAGGGAGTTAGGGGAGTGGCGGAAGGGACTGGGCAACTGGCTGATAGCGGACGGGCGGGGTTGGGGAATATGGAGGGAACAATGAAGCAGTTGGCTGAAGCAACGACATCTATCTCATCGAAGCTCTCGGTGATCAGCGAGAAAGCTGGGAACATTAACAGCGTGGTAACGACGATCACGAAGGTGGCGGATCAAACGAACCTGTTGTCGCTGAACGCGGCGATCGAAGCGGAGAAAGCCGGGGAATATGGGCTGGGGTTTGCGGTGGTGGCGCGAGAGATACGACGGCTGGCGGATCAGACGGCGGTGGCCACACTGGACATCGAAGCAATGGTGAAGGAGATGCAGAGTTCGGTGACAGTGGGAGTGATGGAGATGGACAAGTTCAGCGAGGAGGTGAAGCGGGGAGTGAGGACAGTAGGGGAGATCAGCGGACAGATGGGCCAGATCATCGAGAGGGTGAAAGAGGTGACGGGGCAATTTGAAAAGGTGAATGAGGGGATGAAGGCACAGTCACAGGGAGCCGAGCAAATTAGTGAAGCGATGGTGCATTTGAGCGAGGGAGCAAAGCAAACGACCGAATCAGTGAAGCAATCGAACGAGGCCACGGAGCAGTTGCGCGAGGCCGCACGGGCGCTGCAAACAGAGACGTCGCGATTCAAGGTCTAGGTCGAACAGAGGAGGAAGCTTATGCGTCGCAGATCCATCAGAAACAAGATTCTCTTGTGGGCTGGTCTCTGCATGTTCGGCACGCTGGGCATCGTCGTGGCCTATACGTCCATGACCACCCGCACCATTGCTCTCGACAGCGCAAAGCAGAGCGTCTTTAGCATGGCTAAGGAGAATGCCGATGAGATCGCCGTTGTGATCAGCGGTGCCCTTGATACGGCCCGAACGCTGGCGAACGCGCTCTCCACCATCAGGTCGGCTCGCGCAAGCATGACGCGTGAGACCGTGGATTCCATGCTGAGAACGACGCTGGAGAGGAACGCGAACTTTGTGGGCGTTTACACTGCCTGGGAGCCCAACGCCTTCGACGGACAGGACGCGAAATTTGTGAATGGTCCCGGTTCCGACTCCACCGGCCGGTATATTCCGTACTGGTGCCGAAACACAGAAAGCAAGATCGTGGTAGAACCCTTGGTGGGCTATGAGGACGCAACGCGAGACCAAACAGGGGCGCGCAAGGGAGATTACTATCTCCTGCCCCGCGAGACGAAGCGGGAGTGCATCATCGAGCCTTACATCTATCCCGTGCAAGGTAAGCCTACACTCATGACCTCACTGGTCGCGCCGATTATGGCCGGCAACACGCACTATGGGCTGGCGGGAGTTGACCTGTCGTTGGATTTTCTGCAGAGCCTGGTGGACAAGGGAGACATCTTTCACAAGACCGGCAGGATTCTCATCGTCAGCCACAAGGGGTTGGTCGCGGCTGCCAGCGGGAATCCCGGGATCATCGGGAAGCCTTTGAAGACGGCGTTTGGGGATGCATCGGATGAATACCTGAAGATCATGCAGGGAGCGCAGGAAGCAGCCAACACGGTCGGTGGAATGGTGACGGCCTTTGCGCCCATTAAACTCGGTCAGACCGACACGCCTTGGTCCGTGATCATCCAAGTCCCGGAAAGGGAGGTCGTCGCGAAGGCCTCGGCCATGATGTGGAGGCAAATCGCCCTCGGCGCACTGTTCGCCGCGGGTGTGTTGCTTGGCCTCCGGGCGATTGCGAGTGCCATTGCCAAGCCCATTAGCCGCGCGGTTCAAGTCGCCGAGTGGATCGCCCAAGGCGATATCGCCGATGCGAAACAGGCCATCCCCGCTATTGAGAAGGATCTGGCGGCGATGAGCCGGAAGACGGCGTCGCAGTCTTCGGCGGATGCCGTCTTGTGTCATGATGAAAGCGGGCAGTTGCTGAACGCCATCTCCACCATGACATCAAACCTCGCCTCGCTCCTGGAACAGGTGCAAAAGTCGTGCGCGCAGTTGGTGTCCGCCTCGGTCGAGATTGCGGCCACGTCGAATCAACAGGAGGCGACAGCCGGGGAGTTCGAGGTGTCAACAGCGCGAGTCGTGACGGCTGTGAAGGAAATCTCCGCGACGGCGCAGGAATTGGCCAGGACGATGGAAGGGGTCAAGGGCACAGCGGAGGGGGCCAAGCAATTGGCCGACAGTGGGCGGATGGGGATGGGAAACATGGAGGGCACGATGAAGCAGTTGGCCGAGGCGACGACGTCCATCACCTCGAAGTTATCGGTGATCAGCGAGAAAGCCGGGAACATCAACAGCGTGGTGACGACGATCACGAAGGTGGCGGACCAGACGAACCTGCTGTCGCTGAACGCGGCGATCGAGGCAGAGAAGGCCGGGGAATACGGGCTGGGTTTTGCGGTGGTGGCGCGGGAGATACGGCGACTGGCAGACCAGACGGCGGTGGCGACGCTGGACATCGAGGCGATGGTGAAGGAGATGCAGAGTTCGGTGACGATGGGGGTAATGGAGATGGACAAGTTCAACGAGGAAATGAAACGGGGCGTGAGAGCGGTTGGGGAGATCAGCGGGCAGTTGGGTCAGATCATCGAGAAGGTAAAAGAAGTAACGGGGCAATTTGAGAAAGTGAATGAGGGGATGAAGGCGCAGTCGCAGGGAGCCGAGCAAATCAGCGAGGCGATGGTGCATTTGAGCGAGGGGGCGAAGCAAACAAGCGAATCGGTGAAACAGTCGAACGCGGCAACGGAGCAATTGCGTGAGGCCGCGAGGTCTTTGCAGGTGGAGGTGGCGAGATTCAAGCTATAAGGATTCTGGAATGGCGACGGGCCTTCCCGCACCCAAGCGTTTATGCTTTTCATCCTTTTCAGACTGGGTAAGGAACAATATGCGCTGGAGACAGTGCACGTGATCGAGGTGATCCCTCGATTGCCGCTCCGGCCTCAACCCGGCACGCCTAGTTACGTCGCCGGCCTTTTCAATTTCCACGGAACCGTGGTTCCGGTCCTGGACCTCGGCACGCTCAACCGGGGCGTTCCGTGCGCGGAACGGCTGAGCACGCGAATCATCCTGGTGAATTACACCCTCAAGAACGGTGCCAAGAAGGTATTGGGTCTCATCGCGGAAGCGGTCACTGACGCGGTCGAGAAGGAACCGTCTGACTTTTCTGCTGCGGGAGTGGTGACTGGGCAGACCTCCTATCTTGGAACGATTGCACTCGATGAGGGCGTCATGGTTCAGTGCGTTCTTCCCGAACACCTGCTGTCCGCCGAGGTCGAACAGTTGTTGTTTGGCGAGAATCCATCCGGTGGAAGCGCGAAATGATGACAGCGTTTGGAAGACTACTGGCAGAGACGATCGGGATGAATCCCGATGTGCTGGGCGACAAGGAGCTTGCTCGCGTCCTTCGCGAGAGGATGTCTGCCTGCGCATTGGAGGACGAAGCGCAATATCTTGAGAGGCTCCAATCTTCTCCGCGGGAGATGGAAGACTTCATCGAAGCCGTGGTGATATCGGAGACTTCGTTCTTTCGCGACAAGGGGCCTTTCGCTTCTCTCGACCGGCACGTGCGCAACGAATGGATTCCGGCGCGGCGTGCCAGGCGGTTGCGGATCCTGAGCGCTCCTTGTTCCAGTGGTGAGGAACCTTACTCCATCGCCATGGTGCTCTTGGAAGCTGGCATGAAGCCGGGCGATTACAGAATAGACGCGCTGGATATCAGTCGCACTTTGCTGCGCAAGGCGGTGCGCGCGGCATACACCCAGTATTCCTTTCGTGGCACCCCGGTGTTGTTGCGCACCCGCTACTTTGAGACTGTGGGGAACGAATACGTGCTGAAAGATCACGTTCGACAAGGAGTGCGTTTCATCCACGGAAATCTTCTGGATGGGCATGCCCTTGCCGACCAGCCACCCTATGATGTTGTGTTCTGTCGAAATTTACTGATCTATTTTGGCGCGCAGGCGCGTGCGCGCGTATTGAGCAGCATTGATCGGCTCGTAGCCCCGGACGGTTTGCTTTTCGTGGGCCATGCTGAGACATCGTGCTTCCAGACCGCGCGGTTCGTGCCGTTGAATCCTCGCGCGGGGTTTCATTTCCGGAAGGTGGAAGACAACTCTGCAACGACTCAGGAAGGCGCGGTGGCGGATCTTCCTTCGATAGTCTCCGTTCCTCCCCCGGTCCAGATCACACCGAAGAGGCCGATCGCAACCCGGGAAACGAAACAGTCGTCGCGTGAAATCCCGAAACCCAAGGATTCCATTGAAATGGCGCGGCAACTGGCCGACCAAGGACAATTGTCGGACGCGGCAACCATATGCGAACGACTACTGCGGGAAGACAACACGAACGCCGATGCCTACTGTCTGCTGGGGATTGTTTTGCATGGGCAGGAAGATCTTCAACGGGCGGAAGAGTGCTTCAACCGGGCTATCTATCTTGACGAGCAATGCTACGATGCGGTCGTCCATCTGTCGTTAATCAAAGAGCACAGAGGGGATTCGGTCGGCGCTGAGGTTCTGCGACTCAGGGCGGTTCGAATTCAACAGCAAGCGAGGACGGCGTGAAAAACTTGTGCTGGAACAATATAGGAGTGATGGGTAATCGCTCGTGCCCCAAACTGAGCGAACTGGGGCATTGTCGCGACTGCGCGGTATTCTCCCAGGAAGGGCGGGTGTTGCTTAATCGCGAGGCGCCGCAAGAATACCTGACCGAGTGGGCGTCGCTGCTGGCGCAGGAACGTGAGGCCGTCAGGTGCAACGAGAAATCCGTCCAAGTCTTTCGGCTGATGTCGGAGTGGCTGGCGCTGCCAGTGCATTGTTGGGTGGAGGTTATCGGGGTGCACCCGGTGAGACACATCCCCCATCGCAGCAACCAGATACTCTTGGGACTGGTGAGCGTGCGCGGAGAGATACATCTCTGTGTATCGCTGGGCAACCTGCTCGGCGTCGAAAAGAGCGAAGAACCGGAGGACACCAAATCCCTCAGGGCTAACCGCCGGTTTTGTGTGGTCAAGAGGGACAACATCAGTTGGGTTTTCCCGGCAGATGAGGTGTATGGCCTGATTTCCTACGCCGAAAAAGATGTGGGAGCCGTCCCTTCGACTGTGTCCAAGTCCTTTCAGAAATTTACGCGAGGGTTGCTGAACGTCGCTGGAAGGAAAATTGGATTGCTTGACGAGACCTCGGTCTTTGATGGCCTTTCCAGGAGTGTCATATGACGACCGACGGCAACCAGAATCTGAGCGACTTCTCGATGATGGACTTGTTTCGTGCAGAGGCCGAAACACAAACGGCCATCCTCAACGAGGGTCTCTTGGAGATCGAAAAGAACCCGACATCCAAGCAGTGGTTGGAGCGTCTGATGAGAGCCGCACACTCCACCAAGGGCGCCGCCCGGATCGTGGGACTCACCCAAGTCGTCAAGGTGGCGCACGCCCTAGAGGATTGTTTTGTCGCTGCGCAGAAGGGACAGATGATCATTGGCCCGGATCAGGCCGACATCTTGTTGAAGGGCGTGGACACGCTTGCCCAGATGTCGAAGTTGTCCGACAAGGAATTCGAGAAGTGGACCACCGACCATCAGGCCGAGATTGATTGCTTGTTGAGCAGCCTGGAGGCTGTGAAGACAGCAGCACCTGTGTCGCCAGCCACTTCCCGGCCTCCCAAGCCCGAAGCTTTGGTGGAATCTGCAACCATTACTGCCAAACCTTCAGCGGCGGCTCCGGTGACTGCGCCTGCGGACGCAAAGGACCGGGGCGTCAAGGTTTCAACCGAACACCTGAGCCGCATAATGGGCCTTGCCGGGGAATCGGCTGTGCAGGCGCACCGCCTTGAGGCTTTCACAACCGCCCTTACAGCGTTGAAGAGTCGCCACGGCGAACTGCTTCGCCTGATGAGGAACGCAGACAAACCCCAGAAAAATTTATCGTCGAAAAGCCAGGCTTCCCAAACATTGAGCGAGGCTTCCGAGAAGGCCGGGTCTTTTCATCAACTGATGATGCGGCGGGTCGAGGAGTTTGACCTGATCGCGCGCCAGCTTGCAGACGTGGCCGACCGGCTCTATCGCGAGGCTATTGCGAGTCGAATGCGTCCTTTTGCCGACGGAGTCACGGGGTTCCCTCGCCTCATCCGCGACCTCTCCAAGCAACTGGGCAAGAATGTGAAGTTTGAGATTCTCGGCAAGGACACACAGGTGGATCGGGATATTCTTAATAAACTCGAGGCGCCGTTGACTCACCTCCTGCAGAACGCCGTGGATCACGGGCTGGAACCCCCTGCGGAACGTTTAGCCGGAGGCAAAAGCGCCGAGGGATCGCTCAAACTGGAGGCGCGTCATCGTGCAGGTCGCCTGATGATCACGGTGTCGGACGATGGGCGGGGAATTGACATCGAGCAGATGAGGCAGAAAATCGCGGCCAAGGGCCTTGCTGCCGAAGACACGGCCAGCCGTCTCTCCGAGGCCGAGATTCTGGACTTCCTGTTTCTGCCAGGCTTCACTACGGCCAAACGTGTGACCGAGGTCTCGGGCCGCGGCGTCGGGCTGGACGTCGTCCGGACATACTTGCACGAAGTGAGCGGCTCTGTGCGTGTTGAGAACCATCTCGGTCGTGGCATTCGCTTCCATCTCGAGATGCCTGTGACGCGGTCGGTGATGCGCGCCCTCGTAGTCGAGATTTCGGGCAACCCGTTCGCCTTCCCGCTCGGCAGGATTGAGAAGCTGGTTAACGTGATGTCATCCGAAGTGAAAACGGTCGAGGGGCGCCAATACTTCAGTTTGAATGAGAAGAATGTCGGGCTGGTTGACACCCGGCAGATATTGGGGTTGGCAGGAGAGGCTGCCCAAGGTAAGAAGTGGCCCGTCGTCGTCATTGGCGACGAGCAAGTGTGTTACGGGATCAAAGTGGACCGCTTTCTGGGAGAGCGGGAGTTGGTCGTCAGGGCTCTCGATTTCCGTCTGGGCAAGGTGCAAGACCTCAGTGCCGTGTCATTGATGGAGGACGGCTCGCCCGTTCTGATTCTGGACGTGGAGGATCTGTTGCGCTCCATCCATAACCTGCTCTCCGGCCGGCGACTTGAGAAGATTCGGTCCGGTTCCGGCTCGCTCGGTCAGAAGAAACAGAAGCGCATCCTCGTTGTGGATGATTCCATCACTGTCCGTGAAATGGAGCGACGCCTTCTCCAGAACCGTGGGTATGAAGTGGACGTTGCCGTGGATGGCATGGATGGGTGGAACAGCCTCTATTCGGGCCAGTATAGCTTGGTCATCAGCGACGTGGACATGCCTCGGATGAACGGGTTTGATCTGGTGCAACGCATCCGTCAGGATCCCCGGCTCAGCGCCTTGCCTGTCATGCTGGTTTCCTACAAAGAACGGAAAGAGGACCGCATGAGGGGCTTGGAGGTTGGTGCCAACTACTATTTCACGAAGAGTGGATTTCACGATGAAAAATTTCTGGAGGCAGTTGTGGATTTGATCGGGGAAGCTCAACAATGAGGATTGCCATTGTCAATGACCTGTTGATTGCGGTGGAGGCCCTTCGGCGTGCAGTGGCGAGTTGCCCGGAGCATGTCATCGCATGGATCGCCTGCGACGGCGAAGATGCCGTGCGCAAGTGCGCGTCGGACCCGCCTGATCTTATCCTCATGGATCTCATCATGCCAGTAATGAACGGTGTCGAGGCGACCCGTCAGATCATGTGTAACTCGCCGTGTGCGATTCTTGTTGTGACGGCAACGGTCGAAGGGAATGTCGCCCTCGTTTTCGAGGCCATGGGACACGGTGCGTTGGATGCCGTTAACACGCCCATCTTCGGAAAGGACGGGAGTCTGCAGGGTGCCAAGGAATTGCTCGCCAAGATCGAGAGTATCAGCCACTTGATTGGCCGAAGAGGCGCGTCAAGGATTGTCACGACGATTGTCCCGGCAGCCAGGAGGTTTCCCAAGCAACGCATGCATCTTGTCGTGATCGGCGCCTCGACAGGGGGACCCACAGCCTTGGCCGAAATCCTGTCCCATATCCCGGAGGACCTGCCAGCAGCTTTCGTCCTCATTCAACATGTGGATGTGCGGTTCGCCTCCGATTTCGCGAAATGGCTGGACGGACGAACGCATCTCCACGTCCGGCCCGCTGTTCCCGGATGCCGCCCCGAGTTGGGCACGGCTTGGTTGGCCGCCACAAACGACCATCTGATCATGGCGCCGGACCTGACACTCGACTACAGCCGCGACCCCGTCGAATGTTTCTATCGTCCTTCGGTAGATGTCTTCCTCAAACGCGCCGCCGTATGCTGGCCCTACACCGGCGTGGCTGCGTTGCTGACCGGCATGGGCCGCGACGGCGCCGAAGGGCTGCTCCTTCTGAAGAAGTCCGGCTGGTTCACAATCGCTCAGGATGAACACACCAGCGTCGTTTACGGCATGCCGAAAGCAGCCAAGGATCTAGGCGCGGTGGATCAGGTGTTGCCGTTGCCTGGTATCGCCTCCGCCATTATTGATCGTGTGCTCAATCAACTGCCTCTGAACGTGAAAGAGAACGCCCAATGACACCGTCCACTCCTGCCGCAACAGAAGACCAAGGCCCAAGCCTTGTAAACCCGCTTACTCAGCACACCATCAGGGTCCTCCTCGTGGATGACCAAGCCATCATTGGCGAGGCAGTGCGCCGCATGCTGGCGCAAGACAAGGATATCAACTTCCACTACTGTAGCGATCCGACCCAAGCGGTGAAGATGGCTACGGAACTCTCGCCTACCGTCATCCTCCAAGACCTTGTCATGCCAGAGGTGGATGGCCTCACATTGGTCAAGTTCTATCGTGCCAACCCCAAGACTCGCGACATCCCACTGATCGTGCTCTCGACCAAGGAAGAACCCGCGACCAAAGCCGAGGCGTTTGGATTGGGCGCCAATGATTATCTGGTCAAGCTGCCGGACAAGGTGGAGTTGCTTGCCCGAATTCGATACCATTCAGCCGGCTACATTGCACAGCTCCAGCGCAACGAGGCTTACCGCGCCTTGGTGGAGAGCCAAAAGAAATTGGCCGCCGAGTTGGCGGAAGCTGCCGCCTACGTGCGATCGCTCCTGCCCGCACCGATAACAGGGGAACAAAAGGCCGAGTGGCGTTTTATCCCTTCAACAGAACTTGGCGGTGATGCTCTCGGATACCATTGGTTCGACGACGATCATCTCGTCATGTATGTGCTCGACGTCTGTGGACACGGCGTGGGCGCGGCCTTGCTCTCCATCTCCGCCATGAACGTCATACGCTCGCACACTCTTCCAAACACGAATTTCTTGGAGCCTGGCGAGGTGTTGACAGCCTTGAACGACAGCTTCCAGATGGAAAAACATAACAACATGTATTTCACAATCTGGTATGGGGTTTACGACAAGAAGCGGAGGCGACTCTCATACGCCTCCGGCGGCCACCCACCGGCCGTGCTGATCACCGGTCAGGACGCCGCCTCGGCACGTCCGGTCTTTCTGGAAACGGGTGGAACCATCATTGGTGCCATTGAGGGGACAGACTTCAAGAGTGCCTCCTGTGATGTTCAGCCTTACGCCAAGATGTATCTCTTCAGCGATGGCGCCTACGAGATCTTCCGCCCGGATGGTTCCATGTGGGAATATGAAGAATTTGTGCAGCTCCTGCAATCGCCGGTGCCCTCGGGAGTTTCTGACCTCGACCATATACTGTCCAGCATTGGCACTATCCGCGGGACTAACACCTTTGATGACGACTTTTCCCTGGTGCAGGTGTGCTTATGAGTCATGAGACGTGGTTGCGGCTGCTTCGAATGAACTGATGTCCACGAGCGGTTGCGCTCGCGCCATCGCCGATCTCGACCGTCAGCCTCTGAGCTGACCGGCGTCATTGTCGCGGGCCGCGAGTTTCTCATCACGGTTGGTATTTGATCCACATCGGCGAAACCCAGACGATTTCGCCGGTGGCGCGCTCGATGTCGGGGACTTGCTCGCCGCGGACGTAATAGTAGCTGGTTTTGCCCGCGGTCGCCTTCGTGTCGGTCCAGTTGACTGAGACTTCCTTTTGGTTCGGCTCGAACGTGTGAACCACCTCGTCGTCCTTGATGATGGTGACGCGAGCGAGCGGTTTGACACCGACAAGCTTGATGTTCAGCGTTGGCGGCTTGGCGGTGGTGAACTCTTCGCCCATGAAGTGCTCCTTGTCGCCAGCCTTGCAGCGCACGTCGGCGAGGATGTGGTCGGTCGAGGCATAGACGCGGCGCTTCTTCATTGCGTCGAGGATCGCTTCGCGCGTCGGCTCGGTCACCCAAACGTTGCAGTAGCTCAGATGCGTCGAGCCGTGGTCACTCGATGATTGGAACGCAAGCCGATAGCCCTTCTTGAGGGCGAGGTTAACCATGCCTTTGGGCCGCCAGCCGCCGATGCTCTCACCTTCGACGGCGGTGAGCTTGGATTTCGACTCGCTGATGGCGCTGCGCGTCGCGTCGGGCCGCTCGTAGTTGTTACGGCAGCCTTGGTAGATCTCGACAAACGGCTCGACGACGGGGTCGTTGTTGCGCCAATCGGTGCCCATATCGGTGGCGCTGGTGTGCTCGGCGCAAACGCCGTCGAAACGGTGGAGATACTTGTAGAGCAACTCGGTGTCGGGCGCAGGCGGCGGGTTTTCCAGCTTCGGGTCGCTGAGCGGGATGCGGGGCAGCGTGCGGACACCACGCTTGGCGAAGACAGGGTTACGGTGGCCTTCGGGGTAGTTGACGCTGCGTTCGTAGCTATACATCGGCACGAACGCGCCCGGCAGCGTGAACAGCGTCACGGTCTTCTGCGTGATCCACCACGAGTATTCGCGGCCGTTGCCGTTGTCGTGGTCGCCATTGCCGACCCAGTCCATGTAGGAGGCGTCCAGTGCGTAGCGATACATGTCGAGCAGCGTGCCGTCGCCGCCGCCATCGGACGACAACTCGGTGTGACGGTGAAATTCACCGCGCCAGAGCCGCAGTGTTTCATTGCCAAGATTTACGCGGTAGTCGCGGAGCGTCTTCGACGCCGCAAATTCTTCCGTGACGGCGGGTGTGGGAGTGGCCGGTTGTTCGGCGGCAATCACGGTCAGCTTCGGTGCGGGCACGGCGTCGGCTTGGCTGATGGTCGCGACAAAGACTGAGTTGTTCGGGTCGGGCGCGGCACCGCCACCGGCTTTCTTGCCCGCGCCCTTGCCGCCGCCGTAAGGAGGATGAACGGCGCTGCGGCCGTCGCCAGAGTAGGCGAGGAGCATGTCGCCGTTGGGCAGCGCGGCCCAGCCGGGACGGTTGTCGAGAATGTTGTCGGAACGCGGCACCCAGATCGGTGCCAGCCAGCCGTCGCCGTCCATGCGCGTAACGAACTCGTTGAAGATCGGCCCGCTCGCCACGCGCCATTCGCCGCCGGGTGGACGGCCGCGGAACGCGAGCCATATCTTTCCCTGTGCGTCGGTAGCGAGCCGCGGGAAACAGGGCGCCATTTGTTGGCGTGCTCCTTTGGTCCTCGCTCCAGCAGACTTCGCCGCCTGAGCTTTGCCCTTGCCTTTGCCTGCGGGCGGTGCCGGCGCGACAACGATCTCCGGCGGCTGGAGCCATTCGGCGCCGTTCCGCAATACTTTCGCGCCGAGCGAACGGCCGCCGCTGAAGATGCCGATCCCTGTTTTCTTCAGCGCGCCAAAGTCCTTGCCCCAGTTCTCACCGCTCTGTTCCCAGACAATCCAGAGATCGCCCTGGCCGTCGTAGGCGAGCGCCGGGCGCACCTCGAATTTTAGCGTCGCTGCGACGGGTATTGCCTTGCCGAACACGCCATCAGCACCGCGCAACGCAAGATAGATATCGTGGTCGCCCTTTCCGTAGGTGTCCCACGCGATGGCGACGTTGCCGTTCTTGTCTGCGGCAATGGCCGGATCCCATTCGTTGGCGGGCGTCGCGGCGATGGCGACCGGCGCGCCGAACTTGTTGCCGTCCTGCATCGCCGCAAAAATGTCGAAACTCTGGCCGCGTCCACCCATCCACGTCACGATGACCTTGCCGCTGGCATCGGTGGCGGCAGCCGGTGCGAAGTCGGGGCCAGGCGCGTTGCTGATGTTGACAGGCTTGCCGAGTTTACCGTCGGCGTAGCAGCGGGCCATCAGTTCCCAGTTGCCGTGGTCGAGGTTGGCATCGGGTTTGACGTGCGACGAGTAGAAAATCCAGACGCGCCCCGCTCCGTCCAGCGCGATGGCCGGCCGGTAAACGTCGCCGCCCGCTTTGCTCACAGGAATCGGCTCGCCCCAAACGCCGCCTTTGCGGACACGGAGCAACACCTGGTCACCGCCGGTTTTCTGCGCGAGGTAATCGAAATCTTCGGGCTTAACGATGACCCGTGCTTTGTCGGGGTTGAATGCCGGTTTCACGTCGGGCGTCGCGAGCGTCTCTCGCACGCCGGGAAACTCCTTGCCGCGCGTGAAGGCAACGTAAGCGACATAGACGTTGCCGTCCTTGTCGGCGACGGCGGCGGGATAATCCTCGTCAGCATGCGTCTGGGCGATGGCGGTGGTGGCAGGCGCGCGTTCGATCTCGATGTTGCCTTGAAGTTGCAGCAGCCTTTTGTCGTAGGGAAGGTCACTGAGCTTGAACTTCACCTCACCGGGCTTGGTGGCGATGACGATCTCCGACGACGGCATCACGTCGGCGAGCGTGATGATGACGCCGTTATCGCCGATGGGCATCTTCTGACCGGCTCGGACTTTCTCGCGCTGGGCGCTGCTCTGGGCTGGGATGGCGCGTGTCTTCACCGTCCACGCGTTGCCATCGGCCTTGTCCATCGGCGTCCAGCGCCAGCCGCGAATCTCCGCGACCTTGCCGGGCGTGGCGGTGATGCTGCCGTTCCAGTCCTGCCCTTCGGCGTCCTTCATGCCGAAGCGCACGCGGAGTGTGACTGTGTCAGCGGCCGTTGCCAGCGCCGCCGCCGAAAGAAGGCTGACGAGAATGAACAGTTTCATGGATGGTTCCTTCCATTGTGTTTGTCACTGCGATCCGATCAGACTCACGCCCGCCGGCGCCTGGCCGCCGCTGGTGTCCACAATCACCTTGCGCGCCTTCGACAGACATTGTTCCAATGTTTCGAGGTAAAGACGGTTGCGCGAGTCGGCCGGCGCGGTCTGGTATTTGGCGAACACCTCCCGCACACGCTGCGCCGCGCCGTTGGCGACCTCGATCTTCTCTTGCCGATAAGCTTCGGCAAGCCGCTCGACGCGATAAGCCTCGCCCTGCGCCTTCGGGATGAGGTCGTTGGCGTAACCGTGCGCCTCTTCCGACAGCCGGAACCGGTCGGCCTTCGCGCTGACCACGTCGTTGAACGCCGCCGCGACCTCCGGCGGCGGATAGACGCGCTGGATGTTCACTGAGTTGATGCTGACGCCCGCGCAGTAGTCGCCCGCCAGCTTCGCCAGCCGCTCCTGCACGCGCTGCTGAATCTCAACGCGCTTCTCGTAAAGCACTTCCTCCACCGGCATCCGCCCAACGACTTCGAGCAACGCGTTCTTCGCCGCCGCCTTCAGCAAATCCTCCGGTGCCACGCTGCCAAACAGGTAATCGCGCGGCTCAGCGATGTTGTATTGGACCACCAGCTCAACGTTGACGATGTTCTTGTCGCCGCTGAGCAGCTCGACCTCCGCCGGCGATGGCGTCCAGCCGGTCACCTGTCCTGCGAGCGCGACGCCGAGACCGAGCCGTTTCGTTTCGCGCGCCTTCAGCCGCGTCACGACGTCGTATGGCCACGGCAGCTTCACGTGGATGCCCGGCGGCACGCGGTCGTCCACGACGCGTCCAAACCGCGACAGCACGCCCTGCTCGTCGGTCGTGATCATGAAGACCGACGTCGCGAGCCAGCCGATGACGGCCAGCGCAAGAATCCAGCGGAGCGGTTTCATTTTGATTTGCCGAGCGCCTGCGCGCCTTCCGTCAGCAGCTTGAGAAATTCGCTCTCGCTGCCGAGCACCAGCGTCGTGTTCTCCTTCAATGTGCCGCGATACGCGTCGAGCGTCCGCAGGAACTTGTAGAACGCCGGATCGAGCGCGATGGCCGAGTTGTAAATCTCAATCGCCTTTGCGTCGCCTTCGCCTTTGAGCGTCTCGGCCTTGCGGTTTGCCTCGGCCAGAATCGTCGTCTTTTGCTTGTCGGCCTCGGCGCGAATCTTCATCGCCTCCTCCTGGCCCTCGGCGCGGAACTGCTTCGCCTCGCGCTGCCGCTCCGCGCGCATCCTCTCGAACACCGCGTCGCGGTTCTGCGCCGGAAAACCGAGCCGCTTGATCCGCACGTCCACCACCTCGATGCCGTAGCGTTCCAGCGCCGTCTCGCGGCATTTGCCGCAAATCCCCTTGGAAAGCTCGTCCAGCTTCATCTCCTCCGGCTTCGTCGAAAGCAGCGCCGCCAGCGGCGTCACGCCGAGTTTCGAGCTGAGTTCGCTCCAAAGCACGTCGCGCAGCCGCATTTCCGCGCCGAGCGTGTCGCGCACGGCCAACAGGAATTTCTGCGGCTGGGCGATCTTCCACGCCACGAAGCTCTGCACGACGATGTTCTTCTTGTCCTGCGTCAGAAACTCCGACGGCGTTGCGTCGTAGAGTCGCACGCGTTTGTCGAACCGGAATGTGCCTTCCCACGGCCACTTCAGCCCCAGGCCGGCGGCGTCGAGCGTGCGCACCGGTTTGCCGAACAGCGTGACGATGACGCTCTCGCTCTCGCGCACCATGAGGAAACAAGTCCAGATTGCCAAGGCCGCGACGGCGGCCGTCAGGCAGGAGAGAAGTTTGGGTTTCGGTTTCATGTTACTCTTCGGGAATCGTTGGGCGCGCCGGCGCCGGCGCGGGTTGCGCGGTCGGCCCCAACAGCGCCTTGAGCCGTTCGTTCAGCAGATAAATCTGGCTCTTGCTGCGACGGTCCACGACGTAAAGCTGCTGGCTTGGCAGAATCTCCTCCATCAATTCCAGATAGAACCGCTCCGCGTGCGCCGCCCGTTGCGCGCCGAGCGGACGCACCGTTGCCGCGAACCGCTCCGCCTTGCCGGTGCTGTCGGCGATCTTCGCGTCGCGCGCGCCGGTGGCCACCATCACCGTGTTCGTCGCCGTGCCGCGCGCCAGCGGCAACTGTTCGTTACGGTAGCCTTCCGCCTCGTTGATGACGCGGCTCTTTTCCTCGACCGCGCTTGCCACGTCGCGGTAGGCGTCCACCAGTTCGATCGGCGGATGCACGTCCTGCAACCGCACGCTTTGCACCTCGATGCCCGCGCCGCATGCGTCGAGCCGGTCTTGCAAATACTTCTGCACACTCCGCTCGGTCGCCGCGCGGCCGGTCGTCAACATCTCCTCCGCCGCCGTGCGCCCCGCCGCGTCGCGCAGCGCGGCCTCCGCGAGCGCCTTCACCAGTGCCGGCGGGTCCACCGTCGCGAACAGATACGCCACCGGGTCCTTGTCCACAAAATGAATGGCCATCGTCACCGCCACAAAATTCTCGTCGCCGACGACCGTCGTCGCCTCCTCCGGGACGAACTGGAACCCGCCCTTGTGTTCATAGTTCCACTCGTAAGCTGTCGGCTCCTGTAGCGCCGGCATCCCTGCCGGCGTCCCTTTCGCCCAGGTTTCCCACCACGGCCTCGCCGCCACCGGCTCCACGCTACGCAAACCGACCTGCACGCGCTGCACGCGGCCTGGCAACACGCGCGGCACTTCATCGCACGGCCACGGCCAGACGTAATGCAGTCCCGGCTCCAGCACCGTCTGCTTCTTGCCAAAATGCAGCCAGACGCCGACTTCGTCCGGTTGAATCACCGTCAATCCCGTCGCCAGCCAGCCGAGCAGCACCACTGCTACCGCGGCGCTCCGCACACCACCCGGATGGCTGCGGCAAAACGCGACGGTGGAAGCGGCGAGTTGCCTCACCTCATCCGTTTCCCGCTTCCACGCCGCCGCCAGTTTCGCCGTCCACTCACCGCTCCAGAGCAGCCGCAGCGAGTTGCAGACGACGAGCAACGACGCGATCTGGTGCGTGATCGCCGCGCCGATGGGGCCAATCCAGCCTTGCGACGCCGCGAACACTGCCGAGCCGTTGAAGCCGATGGCGAACCACCAGATGTTGTGATGAATGGTCGAGACGACGCGCCTGCAAAACTCGATGGCGAACGGAATCTTCTTCAGGTCGTCGCTCATCAATACGACATCCGCCGCTTCGATGGTGATGTCGGACCCCAGCCCGCGCATGGCCACGCCCACGTCCGCCGCCGCGAGCGATGGCGCGTCATTGATACCGTCGCCGCACATCAGCACCGGCAGGCCGCGCTGCTGGAGCGCGCGAATACGGCCAACCTTGTCCGCCGGTAGCAACCCCGCGCCGACCTCGGCGATGCCGAGCCGTTCGCCGACCGCGCGGCCAACGCGCTCGTTGTCGCCGGTCAGGAGCAGCACGTGCTCGATGCCCAGCCCGCGCAACCGCGCGACGGTTTCCTTCGCGTCGTCGCGCGGCGTGTCCATCACCGCAATGGCGCCGGCGACCGCGCCGTTGGTCGCGACCAGCACAACGGTGTTGCCAGCCTCCTCCAGCCGGGTGATTCGCGCCTCAGCTTCTGGCGGAATTACGACGCTGCGTTGTTGGAGAAGCTGGCGGTTACCGATGACGACGCGCGAACCGTTGCACTCCGCAACCATGCCAAGACCGGGCGCGGCTTCAAATTTCTCCGCCCGCCCCAGCGCGATACCCCGCCGCTTCGCCTCGGCGACGATGACGTGTGCCAGCGGATGTTCGGAGTGCGACTCCGCCGTCGCCGCCAGCGCGAGCAGTTCGCGTTCGTCGGTCCCGAACGCGATCACCTCAACCACCTGCGGTTTGCCAGCCGTGAGCGTGCCGGTCTTGTCGAAGACGACGGCGCGGACGCGGGCGAGTTGTTCGAGATAAACGCCGCCCTTCACCAGCACGCCGGCGCGCGCGAGCCGCCCGATGCCTGCCGCGATGCCGGTTGGCGTCGCCAGCACGAGCGCGCACGGGCAGGCGACGATGAGCACGCTGACGGCGCGCAGCAACCGCGCGCTAACGTCGCCGCTGGAGAAGAAGAACGTTGCCAATCCGAGCGCGAGCACTGTTGGCACAAACCAGACGGCCCACCGGTCGGCGCGCTGATGGACGACGGCTTTTTTCTCCTCCGCTTCCTCGACCAAATGGATGATCTTGCCGAGCGTCGAATCTTCGCCAACGGCAGTCACGCGCACGTCGAGTGAGCCGACCTGGTTGATCGTGCCGGCGAAAACCTTGTCGCCGGTGGCCTTGCTGGCGGGAATGCTCTCGCCGGTGATGGCGCTCTGGTCCACCGCTGACGAACCGCCGGCGACTTCGCCGTCCACCGCGATCCGCTCGCCGGGACGCACGACCACCACATTGCCGGGCCGGATGTCGGTGATGGCGACCTCCACCAGTTCGTCGCCGCGCCGGACGCGCGCCGAGCGCGGCACCAACCGGATGAGTTTCTCGATTGCGCCGCGCGTGCGGTCCACCGCCAGTTCTTCGAGCCAGCCGCCGACGAGCATGATGAAGATGACTTCGGCGGCGGCAAAATACTGCCCGATGGCGAGCGCCGCGCACGCGGCGATGGCGATGGCGAGATCGCTGGAGATCTTGCCGTGGAGCATTCCCCAGACAGCGTCGCCAAAAATCCGGTAGCCGCCGACGAGCGCGATGAGCACGGCAATGTCGAACGGCCCGATGTTCTTGATGAAGCCGAGCCAGTAGAGAGCGAGGAGCGCGCCGATGCCGGCGATGAAGAGCGGCTTGCCGAGTTGTTTCCAGGACGTTGGCATGGTTGACGCGTCTCGCAGTCTATATCAGAATGCCGCCGCTGCTGCAAAGTTTCGTCTCGTGCAACGCAACCTTGTTACCATTCTGACGCTGCTGCTGATCGGAGCGGGCGTGTGGTTCGCCGCCCGCAACCGACCAGCGGACTTTGCCGACGCTGTCGCGACGCCAGAGGACGCCATCCAAGCCATGCTCGACGCCAGCCGGCGTGGCGACGCGCGCGCCTATCTCGACTGCTTCACCGATGCCATGCGCCCGCAACTCGATGCGACGCGGCAGCAGATGAGCGAGGCACGGTTCCGTGAGTATCTGACGGAGTCGCAAGCGCCAGTGATGGGCGTGGCGACGACGAGGCTGCCCGATGCGCGACCGGGCTTGGCGCGCTGCGAGGTGGAATTCATTCTTCGAGACAAAAACCAGCGCCAGACGGTTGAGTTGAAGAAGGACGGCGGCCGATGGCGGATTGAGGCGATGAGCCAGGCGGTTTATGCGAAGCCGCCGATTCCCTACGGCACGAAGGTCTTTGAGGAACCGAAGACGAACGCGCTGTCATCGCGCGTGTCTTCTAAGGTGAAGGGATGACGCGGCCCAGCCGTGCGCTTGTCAATCGGTGTCAGCGTCGCTAGACTCGCGGCGCTGTGAAAACCTCCGCCTTGTGTCTCACACTGGTGCTGTTGGCGGCATCCGCCCGCGGCGAGAACCTCACCCTCTGGCTCACACTCAACGAAAAAGCCATCGGCCCTGCTGTCGTGTGGGACGGTTCTGCCCGCGTCAACGATGGCGGCAAGGTCGCCGTGCGCGAGTGGTTGTTCGAGGACACCGACAAACTCGACGGCGCAACGTGGCAGGCGCGCACGCAACAGAGCAAAGAAACCATCAAAGTCGGCCGCAACATCCGCCGCTCCACGCTCGGCAAGGGTTTGTTGCTTACCGTGAACGCGCCGCTGTCGGCCACGCTGACGGTTTCGACAAAGCTCGGCGACTTCACCGTGCCGCTGGCCGACATCGCGAAGCGCGGGGACATGACGTTCCTCGACGGCAACATGCGGTTGCGCTGTCTGCCGGACGTGCAGTCGTTGACCAGCGGCGGCGAGGCGGAGGAGGAGTTTCCGAGCATCGCCGTGCTGCCGGATGGGCGCACGGCGGTCGCATACGTCGCGTGGGACGGCAAGAAGGACCGCGTCTGGCTGCGCGTGGGCGACAAGGCCGAGCCGCTGACCGAGGCAGGCGATTTCCACGAGCCACGTGTCGCGGTAAACGGGCGCGGCGAACTCTGGTGCGTCTGGGCCGCCAACGACGGCAAGCAATGGGACCTCTGGGCGCGCACGCCCGGCAAGCCGGCGATTCAACTCACGCGCTCGCCGCGAAACGATTTCTGGCCACGGCTCGCGCGCGACAAGGGCGGTGATCTCTGGCTCGCGTGGCAGGCAGTCGCGGACGACCTCCATTACGAAGTCCTGCTCGCTGAGCTAGGCAGCGATGGACTCGGCGCGCCCGTGAACGTTAGCGAGCACGCCAGCGACGACTGGGAGCCTGCCATCTGCGCCGCGCCTGACGGCCGCATCGTTGTCGCGTGGGACACCTACCGCAACGGCAGCTTCGACATCTACCTGCGCGAGTTCCGCGACGGCAAACCACTCGGCCCCGCGATGCCCGTTGCCGCGTCCGCCGAACGAGAGGCCCACGCCTCCGTTGCCGCTGACTCGGCGGGCCGTGTCTGGATCGCTTGGGACGTGAGCATGGAGGAATGGGGCAAGCATCCCACGCCGGGAGGCGTGCTCCACTCCTGGCGTCGCAGCGAGGTGGCGTGTCTGGAGAACGGCAAACTCTCGCGGCCCGCGCAGGCGCTCATGGACGCCACGCCGGTTCCCGATGCGAAGTGGGTCGAGTATCCCGCTGTCGCCGTGGATGGTCGCGACCGCGTGTGGGTCATCTATCGTTTCCAGAACGACGTGCGGCCCGTCGCGCCGCCGGCCAAGAAAGGCGGCACCGCGCAAACCCACAGCATGTGGCTGCTCTTTGCCCATTGCTACGACGGTGAGAAATGGTCGCGACCGATCCTCCTGCCGCACAGCAACGGCCGGCAGGACATGCGCCTCGACACCGCGCTTAACCGCGATGGCAACCTGCTAGTGGCTTTCGCTGGCGACAACCGCACGCGACGCCGGCCCGCGATGCCGGTGGACCACGATGTGTTCGTCGCGTCGCTGCGCGGCTTCGGCTCCGAGCCGCGCCCGCCGCAATTCGCCGCCGCCGGCACGCTCGGCAAGGTCGCGCCCGTCACCAGCGATCCCGAACAGAAACCGTTGCCGCGCGAGTGGAGCGTTGGCGGCAAAAGTTACCGGCTGCTGCTCGGCGACACACACCGTCACACTGACATCAGCCAGTGCGCCAACGGCGGCGACGGCTCGTTGCAGGACGGCTACCGTTACGCGCTCGACGCCTACAAGCTCGACTGGCTCGCGATCAGCGACCACGACCAGGACATCCTCAAGCATCGCAGCGACCGCATCCAGCGTCCGCGCCAGGACTACGCTTGGTGGCGCTCCGAGAAATACTGCGACCTCTACAGCATCCCCGGCCGGTTCCTCGCCCTCTACGGCTACGAACACGGCGGCAGCTATCAGCAGCGCGGCGGCCACAAGAACGTCATCTCCGACGTGCGCGGCCGGCCCGTGCGCGAGGAGGACTCGCCGGAGGAACTCTTCCGCGTCCTCGCCAACAGCGGCTGCATCGCCATCCCCCACCAGCTTGCCGACGCCGGCTCGCGCATGGACTGGGACAAGTGGAACAAAGAGCACGAGCGCGTCGCGGAGATTTTCCAGATCCGTGGCAACTACGAGTTTGCCGACTGCCCGCGCGCGGCGAAGATCATGACGCCGGGCAACTTCATGTGGGATGCCCTCGCCAAAGGCGTTCGCATCGGCATCATCGCCTCCAGCGATCACGGCCAGACGCACATCGCCAACGCCGGCGTCTGGGCCACCGACTTCAGCCGCAAAGCCATCCTCGACGCCCTGCGCGCCCGGCGCACGTTTGGCGGCACAACCAAAGTCTCCATCCAGGTGCGCATCGGCGGCAAACCGCAGGGTGAGGAGATTGAAGTGTCCGCCGCGCCAACCATCGAGGCGAAGCTCGCCGCCGCCGAACCGCTCGCGCTTGTGCAGATCGTCCGCGACGGCCAGTTCGTTTACACGAGCAAGCCCAACGCAACCGAGACCACCTTCACCTTCACCGACCCTGCGTTGAAACCCGGCCAGAGTGCCTACTATTACGTCCGTGCCCAAGTCGGCGCCAACGATCTCGCATGGACCTCGCCGATCTGGGTCAGCCGCAAGCCGTAGCAACGTCACAGTCCGCGGATGCGCCGCAGCAAAATCTCCGTGACCAGCCGATGGCCGGCGAGGAATCCGTCAAGAAGCAGGAAATGACCCCGATGATGAAATATGTCGGAGTTCACTCTCAACTCTTCACTTCCCCGCCCGTCCCTTCCTCGACTCAGCGATCCACTCCCACACAGATCCGAAAGCCGTTGAAGCTATCCGAGTGGGTCGGGGCGTAGGTGAAACGATAGGCACACCGACCGAAGCCAGGGGAGTCGTGGAACGACCCGCCACGCAAGACGCGATGGCCGGGATTGCCTTTGTAGCACTCTTCGTGGGCCTGCTTTTCATCGCACTCATCCAGACACCATTCCCACACGTTACCCAGCATGTCCGCCAGTCCAAACTTGTTCCGCCCCCGCGAGCCGTAGTGGTCCACCGGCGAGACAAACTCAAAGCCGTCGCCTTTGCCGCTCCAATTCAGCCGGTTGTCGCCGCCTTCCTTGGTTTCGCCCCACCAGAATTTTGTTTGCGTGCCCGCCCGGCACGCATACTCCCACTCCGCCTCCGTCGGCAGCCGCACCTTGAAACCCGGCGGCAACCGCCCCGCCTTCTGCTCGCGTTCGCTGAGCCATTCGCAGAACGCCATCGCATCGTTCCAACTGATGCAACTTACCGCGCAGTTGTCCTTGAGCTTGAAGCCAAAGCTCGGGTCTTTCCAGTTTGCGCCCTTGACCAAGCCATAGTTTTGTCCCGGCCCTAGCGTCGTGTAAGACTCGCCTTTCTTCTCGCCTTCGGTGACGTAGCCAGTGGCGGCTACAAACAGCTTCCACTGGCCCACGGTGACTTCCGTCTTGCCCATCCAAAAGCCCTGCTTGATGGCCGCTTTGCGCGGGGCTTCGCCTTCGCGCTTGACCCCTTCCGCAACGCACCCGTTTTGCAATGCCCACGCCCGTTCTTCCTGTGTGCTGCCGAGGAGGAACTCGCCGGGTGGAATCCAGAGCAATTCCATGCCGGTGGAGGTGACCAACGGCGGGCTTGTCGGAGCGCCGCCGACCACGGGTGCCGCTGACGGCGGTGAAACTTTTGTTGTCGTGGGAACCGTCGTTGAAGTTCCGGCCGCCTGCCCGCTGCCTTCCGGCACGCCACAACATATACGGAAGCCAAAGCAATTTGCAGCGAAAGCTGGATTGCGAATAAGTCGAAATGCGCAGCGGCAACTGCCGATAGTGTTCTGGAACGACCCACCGCGCAACGCATACGCCGACCCCCTCTCATTGGACGGCTCGACGTCCGCATGTTGCCGATTTGAGCCATCCAAGCACCACTCCCAAACATTGCCCAACATGTCGGCCAGCCCGAAATTATTCCGTCCTCGCGAGCCATAGTGGTCCACTGGCGATACAAAGTCGAAACCATCGGGCGCACCGCTCAAGTTCATCCTTTTCTCGACGCCTTCAACTGTATCGCCCCACCAAAACTTCGTCTGCTTGCCCGCACGGCAGGCATATTCCCACTCCGCCTCCGTCGGCAGCCGGTAAACCATCCCCGCTGGGAGCTTCTTTGCCTTCTTCTCCTTGTCTGTTAGCCACTGGCAGAATGCCATCGCATCGTTCCAAGTAATGTATGTCACCGCGTGGTTGTCTTTTGGCGCGAATCCAAAGTCAGGTTTCCTCCAACAAGGATCTCCCTTGCCTGCTTTCTCAGCATCTGTTTCGTAATTGCTCTCGCTTACAAATAACTTCCACTGCCCCATCGTGATTTCTGTTCTTCCCAACCAGAGTCCATTTTTGATGATGGCCCGCCGCGGTTCCTGCCCTTCATGGTTCACATGTTCAGCTGACGCTCTGTTCGCAATTGCCCACTCCTGTTCATCCTTCGTGCTGCCCATCATGAACTCCCCTGGCGGAATCCAGACTAGTTCGATACCGGTGGAGGTGGTCATGGTTCTTTGCGCACCGGATGTCGTGGCGGTTCCGGTGGAAGGCTGCCGGCTTGCTGCCGTCGCAGCAATCGGCCCGACGCGAATCCAAAACATTTGCGCCGACGTGTCGTTGATTCGCGCCAGCGTGCGGATGCCGCGCAGGATGGCGGCGTCGCGGGTAGGAACAAAACTGCACCTCAGTTCCTGCAATGGCATGGCTTGAAGCGGCGAGAGGTCGGTGACCTTCGTGTTGTTGCACCAGAGCACTGTCAGCGGCATTCCTTCGAGTGGCACAAGGTCGGTGACGGGCGTGTCGCTGAAGCTCAGGATGGCCAGCTTCATGTCGTTCAACGGCGAGAGGTCATTGACCTGGGTGCCGCTAAAGCTCAAGACCGTCAACGGCATCCCTCGCAAGGGCGTCAGGTCGGTGATGGGGTTGCCGTGGCACCAGAGCCACGTCAGCGGCAATCCCTGGAGCGGAGCCAGATCGGCCAGCGCGCCTTTCTGGTTCAACGTCGGCGGCACGATGACGAGTTTCTTCAGCCACTTTAGCGCCTTGAGCGGCGTGATGTCGGTAACGCCAACGGTGGAGAACGACAGTTCCGTCACGGCCCCGCCTTCCACCTTGTGCGTCTCCCTGCCGTCGAACTGCGGGTTCAGTTCCCTGAGCCGGGCCATGACGCGCGCCACTTGTTGCTCAGCGGGCAGCGCCGCGACCGTCTGCACGAACGGATCCTCCGCAGACGCAGCGGGAGGTGCGACCATTCCGCTCGCGGGCGTCGGCGAGGATGGCTGGGGACTCGCGGGTTCCGCTGCGGGCACTTTGGCGAGAGAGGCCAGGAACGCGGCGGGCGACTGGCCGTTGACGCGCTGCAACGCGGGCAGCTTGAGCAACAGTTGCGCGATGTCCTTGTTTCGCGCCGCCGCCGGCGGGCAGCGCAGTTCCGTCAGCGACAAATCCGCCAGCGGTGAAAGGTTGATGACCTGAGTGCCGCTGATGTCGAGGAAAGCCAGCGGCATCCCCGCGAGTGGCGAGAGGTCGCTGACAGCGGTGAAGTCGCACGCCAAGTGCCGCAACGACAGCCCGCGCAGCGGCGACAGGTCCGACAACGGAGACGGTTCCTCCTGCGTGCCGGAGCACCGGACTTCGTCGAGTTGGCGCAACGCCCGCAGCGGCGAGATGTCTTTCACGCCGACGGTCGAGATGGCCAGTTGCGTCACCGCGCTCTCGCGGATGGTGTGTGTTTCCCGATTGTCGAAGTCGGGATTGAGCCTCTTCAATTCCGCCATCACACGCTGGATTTGCTTCTCGGCTGGCAACGCGACGACTTCGGCGATGAATGGGTCCGCCGTTGCAGCGGTGGCTGTTTCGGGTTTCCGTGAAGCCGGCATTTCGGCTGGCGGCTTGACAGGAGTTTCTGCAACAGCCGGAGCCGCTTCGGTTTTCGGTGGAGCCAGCGTTTCCGAGGGCGGCTTGGTCGCTGTCTCGGCAACGGCTGGAGCGATTGCAGACCCGGTTCCTGAATCGGACGTTTTTGGTGCGCCCTGATCGGCACGTGAGGGCACGCGCCCCGCATCGCTCTGGCTCGGCTGCTTCCACGGTGCCCACAACAACAATCCCGCGGCCACGACAACGGCGGCGATGCCGCCCATCACCATCGGCATTCGCTTGCGTGAGGCGTCCTCCGGTTCCACCGCGTGGGGAATCGGCTGGGGAACGGCGGCTTGCGGCTGGCTGAGCTGTTCGTGCACCCGCCGCATGTCCTCGATCAATTCCTCATAGCTCTGGTGCCGCTCGTTGGGATTCTTCTTCAGCATCCTGCCCAGCAACATCACCAGCGGCATCGGACACTCAGGCCAGACTTGCAGCACTGCCGGCGGCGGATCGTGAATCTGTTTTACCATCACCGACATCGGCGATTGGTTTTGCCCGCTATCGTAAGGCCTCTTGCCACTGAGCATGTGGTAAAGCGTGCAGCCCAAGCTGTAAATGTCGGCCCGAAAATCTATCTCCTTCTCCGCCTGCGCCTGCTCAGGACTGCAATAGAACGGCGTGCCCACCGTTGTGCCCGATTGCGTCAGCGCCGCGCTCGTCTCCGGCCCGACGCTCTTGGCCAAACCGAGGTCGCCCACTTTTACAACGCCTTTGACGGAAAGGAAGATGTTGTCGGGCTTGATGTCGCGATGGATGATCCGTGCCTCGTCCCACGCGTGCTTCAACCCTTCGGCCACAAAGACGCAGGTGGCCAGCGCCTCTTGCGGGTCCATGCGCCCTTCGCGGCTGAGCCGTTGCTGGAGCGACTCGCCCTCAACGAACTCCGAGACCATGAAGTGCATGCCGGAATCTTCGCCAGCGGCATAGACCTGGACGATGTTGGGATGGTTCAGCCGCGCGGCGGACTTGGCCTCGTGTTGGAAGCGGGCGATGTAACTGGGATCCTGCGCCACTTGCGGCGCGATAACCTTGAGCGCGACGATGCGGTCAAGCACCGGCTGACGGGCCTTGAACACCGCCCCCATGCCGCCCGCACCCAGCTTGGAAATGATCTCGTAGCCCACGAGTGTCTGCCCTGTAAGATCCATGCTTCCTCGGTTTCTGACGATGCGTTTTGTAGCCCAAATCACGCCGCGCAAGCAAGGTTGAACGCCGCCCGCTTCCAGCGAAGCAAGCGCGGCTGAAGCAGCGCGGCGCTGGCGGCGACAAGCTATGTTTTCGAGCGCGGAAGGTTTGTTCCGCGCGTTGACCCGCACGCGGCGGAGTGGTAGAAATCGCGTTATGCGCTCGCTCACTTTCTCCTTCCTGCTGGCGGCCGTCGGCTTGGTTCAGGCCGCCTCACCAACCAACCTCATTACCAACGGCGGCTTCGAAGAAGGGACAAGCGGTTGGGAGGCGGACGCGAAACACGAGCTGGTCAACGACGCGAAGCGCGCCCACTCCGGCAAGACGTGCCTGAGCGGCGAAGTCACGCGCGAGAAGCAGGCGCTCGTGCTGCGCAAGCGTGTGCCGGTGAAGGCCGGCTGCCGCTACCAGTTTGAGATTTGGGTCAAGGCGACGAATCGCACCAAGGTGGTGCTGCGATATGCACCGCCCGGCGAGCCGCCGCCGAAGGCCAAGGCCGGCACATCGCGGTTGATGGCGGGCGCTTGGGACGAACTGCCGAACCAGTGGCGGAAGTGCGAATGCGACGTGCCCGTCACGACCAGCGGGATGATGGAGCTGCAGATCATCGCGCCGTCCTCGCACGGCGCGCCGCCGGGCCGTGTCTGGATTGACGACATCACGCTTTACGAAACCGAGCTGCCGGCGACGGAGCAGGTGTCAACGGGCGTTGGCTTCAACGACGAGGCGACGATGGCGCAGGTCGCCGACGGTTCGGTTTATGTCGTGTGGAACAGTTTCCGCGACAACACGGACACGATGCAGATCGCGCACTACACGGTCACGGGCAAGAAGTTCAAGAAACTCGCGCAGTGGCAGCCGCTCGGCGGCAAGGATATCTACCTGCTCGGCTTCAAGGCGGTCGCGGCTGGCGACAAGGTTTTCGTGCTCTACGCCGCGGAGGTGAACAAGAACTGGGACATCTATGCGTTGCCGTGCGGCGTGGACGGGCCGGGCCAGCCGGTTCGCATCAGCAGCGGCGGCGCGGTGGACGTGAAACCGGCGGGTGCGTGGCGCGACGGCACACTCTGGGTGGCGTGGGAATCCAACGCGAGCGGCTGGCGCGAGATTGTTGCGGCGTCGTTGCGTGATGGCGTCGTTTCGAAACCGGAACGCGTCAGCGCCGGCGAGTGTTCGAACTACGATCCGACCGTCGCGGTCCTGCCGGGCGGCGAGGTCGCGGTGGCGTGGCACAGTTTCCGGCAAAACAACTACGACGTTTTCCTACGCCGTCGCAAAGCGGGCGGAGAGTGGCGCGCCGAGACGCGATTGACGCGCGCGCCGACGATTGACCGGCATCCGTTGCTGCTGACGCGCGGCAACGACCTTTGGTTGATCTACGAGAACGCGCTGATGGGCAACCGGCCCGGCGACGAGGGCATCCAGCAACGGCTGCCCTACAGCATCGGTCAGGCGCAGATTCGACGGCTCATCATCGCGAAGGTGGGCGATGACGGGTTGCTCGCGCCGGGAAATTACGCGGCGACCTCGCCGGTGTTCCGCATGCACCCGGAGGCGCCGGCGGCGGCGTTCGATTCGTCGGGCCGACTCTGGCTCGCATGCCGCACGCTCGGCGCAGCCCAAGGCAAGAAGGCGAAGTCGCGCGCGTGGAACGTGACGCTGACGTGTTTCGACGGCGCGTCATGGACGGAGCCGGCGCTGGTCTCGCACCGGCCCGGAATGGATCGCTGGCCTGCCATCGCGCTGGCCGGCGAGCGGGTTGTCGTCGCCTACCAGTTGGAAGAGCGGCGCATCATGTATGACAGCGAGGAAGACTCGAAGAGCGCCGACAGCCAGGTGTCGCTTGCGAGCGTGCCGGCGAAACCGGCCGCCGTCTCCATGCCAAAGGCGGAATTTGTGCCCTTGGTCGAACCGAAAGAGCCGTTCGCGCCGGGCACGATTCGCGTTGAGCGCGGCGAGGACCGGCCGATGCCTTCGATCAGTTACAACGGCCAGAAGCTCAACCTTTACTTTGGCGACCTGCACGATCACACCGACATCTCGCAGTGCAACCGCTGCGGCGACGAGTCGGTGGACGAGAGCTACGCGAACATGCGCGACATCGCGCGGCATGATTTCGCTGCCGCCACCGACCACGGCTACAACATCAATCCCTACCACTGGAACTTCCTGGCCAAGCTCGCGCGTGCCAACTACGACCCGCCGCGGTTCCTGACGTTCCTGGCGGAGGAGTGGACCTCGACGTTTGAGGAATACAGCGACAAGCATCCCTACGGCTTCTACGGCCATCGCAACCTGATTCTGGCTGATCCGTATTTCCCGCGTTGGTGGAATGCACGCACGCGCTACACGCCGGCGCAGATGTGGGAGGAACTGCGGAAGATGAAAGCCAACTTCGTCCAGATCCCGCACCAGATCGCCGACACGGGCAACGTGCCGACGGATTGGAACTTTACCGACGAGGTCGCGCAACCCGTGGCGGAGATTTTCCAGTGCCGCGGCTCCTACGAATACAAAGGCGCGCCGCGCGAAGCCGAGCGGACCACGCCGCGCGGCTATTTTATCCAGGACGCTTGGGCGCGCGGCATCGTCATCGGTTCCATCGCCAGCCCCGATCACGCCGGCGGCTACGGCAAGGCGTGCGTCTATGCGCCGGAGTTGTCGCGCGAGGCGATACTCGACGCGTTGCGCGCGCGGCGGTGCTACGCCAGCACGGCGGCGAAGATATTCCTCGATGTGCGCGTGAACGGCCACTTGATGGGCGAGAAGGTGATGCAGCCGGCCGGCGCGAAGGTGACGGTCGAGGTGAAAGCCGATTGCCCGGCGGACATTGATCGCATCGAGATTTGCCGCAACAACGAGTTCATTCACTGCAAGACCGGTGGCGGACGCCTGAGCCAGTTCGCGTTCGCCGACGAGCGTCCGCCGTCCGGGTCTTCCTTCTACTACGTTCGTGTGATGCAAAAGGACGGCGAGATTGCGTGGAGCAGCCCGGTCTGGTTTGGAGCGCCGGCGCGCTGAGGCATGCGGAGAACTGCCACAGCGGGGGCGGACATGGGACTGACGCAGTTCTTTATTTGTGGCGGCGGCTCGGTTATGCTTCGCGGCCATGAAATCTCTGCCGACGGACATCTCCATTTGCGAAGTCGAAACCTCTTTTGAATACCACGCCTACCGCACACCGCTGAAGTTCGGCGGCGTGCCGGTGTCGCATTGCACGCTGCTGAACGTCCGCGTCCGCGTCCGCACGCGCACCGGGCGCGAGGCCGAAGGCAGTGGCTCAATGCCGCTCAGCAGCATCTGGGCCTTTCCGAGCAAGATAATTTCCGAACCGGACCGGCTGGACGCGATGAAGTCGCTCGCGGAGAAGATCGCAGGCTTGTTGCGCGACAGCGACCTCTGCGCACATCCGGTGGAGTTGAGTCACGAGCTGGAGCCGGAAGCGCTGAAGCTTGCGGCGAAGGTGAGCCGAACGCGCAAGCTGGTCGAGCCGGTGCCGAAGCTCTGCACGCTGGTGGTGTTCAGTCCGTTCGACGCGGCGCTGCACGACGCTTACGGCAAGGTCCACGGCCGCCACGTCTATGACTGCTACGGCGCGGAGTGGATGAACCACGACATCGCGCGCTACCTCGACGCGTCGTTCGGCGGCGACTTTCTCGACCGTTACTCGCTGCGCCGGCCGAAGGCGCGGATGCCTCTCTATCATCTCATCGGCGCGCTCGATGCGCTCACGGACGCCGACGTGAAGGAGCGGTTGAACGACGGCCTGCCGAACACGCTCGGCGAGTGGATCGTGAAGGACCAGCTCACACACCTGAAGATCAAGCTCAACGGCGACAACGCGGATTGGGACGTGAACCGCGTGCTGGCCATCGAGCGCGTCGTGGCCGAGACGCAGGCGCGGCGCGGCGTGGAGCGGTGGGTTTACTCGCTCGACTTCAACGAGCAGTGCAAGAATGTGGAGTATCTGCTGGAGGTGCTGCGGCGCGTGAAGGAAGGCAACGCGACGGCGTTCGACCGTGTCGCCTACGTAGAGCAGCCGACCGCGCGCGACCTGAAGGCGCATCCGGAAAACAAGATGCATGCGGCGGCGGCGCTCAAGCCGGTAGTGATTGACGAGTCGCTGACGGATTACGAGACGTTCCTGCTGGCGCGCGAGCAGGGCTACAGCGGCGTGGCGCTCAAGGCGTGCAAAGGCCAGAGCCAAGCGCTGCTGATGGCGGCGGCGGCGCAGAAGAACAACATGTTCCTCTGCGTGCAGGACCTGACGTGCCCCGGCCAGTCGTTTCTGCACAGCGCCGGTCTCGCCGCGCACATCGGCCCCGTCACAGCGATCGAAGGCAACTCACGGCAATATTGCCCCGCCGCGAATGTCGAGTGGGGAAAGAAATTCCCCGGTGTGTTTACGGTGCGCGAGGGTATGATCGAAACGGGCTGCCTGGAGCAGGTTGGGCTGGGACATTGAATACGAAACGGCGCAAAACCTGGCAGGCGAAACTCAACGACGACAAAAACCTGCCAAAGGTTGTTGAGATTGCCGGGAAGATGATCCAGCGCTGGGGCGAAGGCACGGTTGTTGTGCCCGCGCCGCGTGAGGTGGATGAGTTGATGAAGCAAGTGCCGCGCGGCAAGCTGGCCACGATTAATGAGATTCGTGCCGCGCTTGCCCGTCGTCACGGCGCCACCATCGGCTGCCCGATCACCACGGGCATCTTTGCGTGGATCGCCGCGCATGCCGCCGAGGAAACGGCGTCGAAAGGTGGAATCAGAATCACGCCGTATTGGCGAACGTTGAAGTCCGGTGGCCAACTCAACGAGAAATATCCGGGTGGTGTCGAAGCGCAGCAGAAACGATTGGAGGCGGAAGGCCACGCGGTCGCGCGGAAAGGCAAACGGCTTGTCGTGGCGGGATTCGAGGGATCGCTGTTTGCGTTTCGCGTGTGAACGGGAGCCAACTCGCCGATAACCGTCGCAAGTAAAAAGCTTGCGACACTCTTCGCTTGGGTCAGACGTTCGCCCCGCTCCAGTTCAGTTTGCGGCGCAGCGTCTCGTAGTAGGAGTAGCCATCCGGCTGCACGAGCTGGAACTGGCGGTTGCCGCGGCGCACATGAATGGTGTCCGCGCTTCGCAGGCTCACCCGCACTTGTCCGTCCACCGTCAGCACCAGTTCCTCCGGCTGGCTTAGAATCCGCGTCTCCACCACCGCCGACCGGCCCACCACCACCGAGCGGTTCGTCAGCGAGTGCGGGCAGATCGGCGTCATCACGAACGCTTCCGTCCCCGGCGTCAGGATCGGCCCGCCTGCGCTCATCGAGTAGGCCGTCGAGCCGGTCTGCGTTGCGAAGATCATTCCGTCGCAGACGTATTCCGTCAGCGGCTCGCCGTCAATCCCGACCGCCATCCGCACGATGCGCGCCGCCGCGCCGCGCGAAATAACCACGTCGTTCAATGCATAGTGGGCCGGCAGCCATCGCTCCTGCCGCACGATGTCCATCTTCAACATCGCCCGCGCCCGCAACGTGTAACGCCCCGCCAGCACGGCCCGCAGCGCCTTCTCCATGCGTTCCGCCGGCACGACCGTCAGGAAACCGAGCGCGCCCGCGTTGATGCCGAGCACCGGTGTCTGCGCGCCGTTCATCTCTCTCGCCACGCGCAACATCGTGCCGTCGCCGCCGAACACCAGCAGCAGTTGCGAGCGCGCCGCCAGTGCCGCCACGTCGCCGTGCGCGCTCAATACGCGGACGCCCGCCCGCTTGAGGAGGGCCGTCGCCGTGCGCGCCAGTTGACGCGCCAGTTTCTTGTCGGGATTGATCGCCAGCCCGACCGTTGTTATCTGCGCAGACAAATCAGAAACTCCTTGTTGCCAGCCGGACCAAGCAACGGCGACTCAATGACGCCGTCGCAGCGCAGGCCCAACTCTTTCGTCGCAAACGTTCGCACTGCTTCCACCACTCGTTTGTGCACCGCCGGGTCCTTTACCACGCCGCCTTTGCCGACATCCTTCGGCCCGGCTTCAAACTGCGGTTTGATGAGAGCGATAATAACCCCGGTGTCGCAGGTTGTCGAGACGCCGCCGCCTGCTTTGTCGCCCGCCGGTTTCAATAGCTCTTTCGCCGCCGGCAGCACCTTGGCCAGCCCGATGAACGCCAGGTCCATTGTTACAATGTCCGCCGGCTCGCCGATCTGCTGCCTCTGGAGATGGCGCGCGTTCACGCCGTCGTGCACCACGACGCGTGGGTCGCGTCGCAGTTTGTAGGCGAGTTGCCCTTTGCCGACATCCACCGCATGGATGCGCGCCGCGCCGCGTTGCAACAGGCAATCCGTGAAGCCTCCCGTCGAAGCGCCGAGGTCCGCGCACACCGCGCCGGTGACTCGGATTTTGAAATGATCGAGCGCCGCCTCCAGCTTGTGGCCGCCGCGGCTGACGAATTTCTCCTCCGCCTTCAGTTCGATGGCGGCATCGGTCGCAACCTCCGTGCTGGGCTTGTCCGTGACCTGTCCCGCCACCAAAACCTGCCCCGCCATGATGGCGCGTTTGGCCTTCTCGCGGCTCTCGCACAGCCCGCGTTCCACCAACAACAAATCAAGCCGCAGCTTCTCCATGACGTGACAGTAACCGCCCCAGCCGGCAATTCAACGCGAAACGCGACCGTAGATGCCGGTGGGGGAGAGCATTTGGCGGGCTTTTTGGGCCAGGCCGGGATTCGGGCCGGCCTCGACCGCTTTGAGCGTTTCGACGACATCGCGACGTTGAGTGGTCACCTTGCTTCCTAAAGTGGCCAGTCCTTCCAGCGCGGATTGGCGGACCACCGGCTCTTCGGTGGTGGATAACGCGGCGATCATTGCGGCGACAATCTGGGGGAAATCGGGCGTGTCGGTCAGGCCGATCTTGGTCAACGCCTGGAGGCTGGCGCTGCGCACAAGCGGCTCCTTGTCGCGCAAGGCCTTGAGCAGGCCGGGAACAGCCTTGGCGACCTTCATGCGCCCAAGCTCGTTGATGGCGATGGTGCGGATGAATGGGCGTGAGTCGGGCAGGAGCGTGATCAGCGAATCAATCGCCGGCTCGCCTTTGCGCGCCAGACATTTGGCCGCCTCCTCGCAGATGTCCCAGTGCGGCTCCTTCACGGCCACGTGCAGCAGGAACGGGATGACCTCCGGGCCGTCGAGCTTGCCAATCGCTTCGACTGTCTCCAGCCGAATCTGCGCCTCCTTCTCGTTTTGCCAGAAGGCTTGGTGATCGTCGAAGCGCTTGCGCAGCTCGGCGAACGTGCCGGTCAGCGTCTGGGTCTTTTGCGCAACGACCGGCGCGCGATTCTTCCCGATGCAGTAAAGCGCCTCGAGCGTGCGGATGAAGAGCCGGCCACTGGCCACCGCTGGGCTGGCGAGGCAGACGCCCTTGATTTCGTTGACGGCCAGAACCTTGACCGCCGGTGGCGTGGCAATCAGCGCGGCGGCGTCAATCACGTAGGTCTTGCCCCGCTCCGAGCACCAGTAGATTTTGTTGTCGCTGCCGATGGGCGAGGAACTGAAGTGGTCGCGCACCTGACCCTCCACGACCAGTTCGTGGTTCGCGCCGTAGAAGAGCATCTTGCCGTTGTCGCCCGGCACCATCAGGTGGGGATAAATCAGCGGCGAGGGAACATAAGGTCCGCCGGTCGTCAGGTTCATGCGCACGTGGGTTTCGGTCACATCGCCGCTTCCGCTCGGATCAATACCCATTACCGGCCCGATCCGACCGGATGAGGCATAAACCAAACCGTGGCCGAACACGGTGCTCGGCCCCACGCAGACCTTCATGCCGCGACAGGACCAGAGTTCCTTGCCGGTATCCGGGTCGTAGGCGACGACCGGCTCGCCGTTCACCACCAGTTGCGGCCGGCCTTGGACCTGAATCAGCATCGGCGTGCCGAAGTGGCCGAAGCCGCTTGATTTTCGCGGCGTGCGCCAGCACTCCGAGCCGTCGCTCTGCCGGAAGGCCGCGATGAAGGCGTCGCCTTTGTGGTCGCACGACTGGATGACCATGTCCTTGTAGAGGACGGTGGAGGTGCCGAAGTTATACACCGCCTTGAACGGCCCCAGCGCGCGCTTCCAAACCACCTTGCCCTCCATGTCTAGCGCCACCAGGCCCGGGCTGTCGAAGAACGCGAAAATTCGCCGGCCGTCGGTCGTGGGAGTGGGCGCGGCAAAACCAGTCTTTGGATAGAGCAGTGTCTTCTCGTTGGGCAAAAGCTCGGTTTTCCAGAGAACCTTGCCGCTCTGCGCGTCGAGGCAGATAACCAGCCGCTTGGCGCCTTCATCCAGCGCGGCGGTGACGAAGACGCGGTTGCCCCAGATGATTGGCGACGAATTGCCTTCGCCCGGCAGCGGTGTGCGCCAGACGACGTTCTCGATTTCGCTCCACACGACGGGCAGCTTCTTCTCGCCGGAGATGCCGGTGCCGTCGCCGCGCCAAGCGGGCCAGTTTCCCGCGGCGGTGCGATCGTCGGCCGCCGACACCATCCCGATGACCAACGCCAGAACGACCAGATACCAGGAAACACTTTGTGGAAGAAAACTGGTTTTGCGCATGGGCTTCATGGTGCCTCGGACGTGGTGTGAAAACAAGTCATCGCCAGTCATGCTTTCCCCATTGCGAGCCAGACTTGATTTCCGGTGGGCGTAGAGAGACGATTCGCGGCCTCTGGTGTTTAAGCGAATCTGAAGTAATAACAAGGAAGCGAAAACATGAAGCGAACTCAGCGACTTGAACTGACTCTCGGACTCTCCCTCCTCGCCGCCGCTTTGCTCGCGCCGCGCGCCGCGGCGAATGTGACGTTGCCGGCGATCTTCTCCGATCACATGGTGCTGCAAGCCGACACTTCCGTGCCAGTCTGGGGTTGGGCCGAGCCGGGCGAGAAGGTGACTGTTAGCATCGCCGGCCAGACGAAGATCTGCACCACCGGCGCCGACGGCAAATGGATGGTCAAACTCGGCAAGCTCAAGTGCGGCGAGACGGCGACGATGACGGTCAAGGGCAACAACACCCTCACCATCAATGACGTGCTCGTCGGTGAGGTCTGGCTCGGCTCCGGTCAGTCGAACATGGCGATGACGGTCAACCGCGCGAAGGATTTCGATCAGGAGAAAGCCGCCGCGAACCTGCCGAAGATCCGCCATTTCCGCGAGTCCTCCGGCGCGGCACCGACACCGCAGGAGAAATGCAGCGGCAAGTGGGAGTTGTGCAACCCGGACACGGTGGGCAGTTTTTCGGCAACAGCCTATTTCTTCGGCCGCGAGCTGCACCGCAAGCTCGGCGCGCCGGTCGGCCTCATCAACTCGTCGGTCGGCGGGACGCCGGTGGAGGCTTGGACGAGCCTACTGGCGCAGAAGGATTTTCCCGAGTTGAAGCCGCTGTTTGAAAGCTGGGAGAAGAAGCAGGCGACGTGGGATCCCGAAAAGGCGAAAGCCACCTACCAGAAACAACTCGCTGCGTTCAAGGAAGCCGTCAAGAAAGCCAAAGCCGACGGCAGCAAGACACGGCGTCCGCCGCGCGCACCCGTCGAGCCGCGCCTCGACGCTTGGAAGCCTGGCAATCTCTTCAACGGCAAGATCGCCCCGCTGGTTCCCTACGCCATCCGCGGCGCGATCTGGTATCAGGGCGAGTCCAACGCGGGCCAGGGCCATCTCTATTACTTGCAGCTCTCGACGATGGTGAAGGACTGGCGTGCGCGTTGGGGACAGGGTGACTTTCCATTCGCGTGGGTGCAACTGCCGAACTTCCACGCCGCGCAGAAGGAAGCGGTCGAGGAAACCGGCTGGACGCTGGTGCGCGAAGGGATGCTGAAGACGCTCGAACTGCCGAACACCGGCATGGCCATCACCACCGACATCGGCGAGGCGGACGACATTCATCCGAAGGACAAGCAGACCGTCGGCAAGCGGCTTGCGATGTGGGCGCTGGCGGACGTTTACAAGCAGAAAGGAGTTGCTTCCTCCGGCCCGATGGCTTGTGCCCACAAGATCAACGGCGACGAAGTGACGATCACCTTCAAGCACGCCGACGGCGGTCTCGTCGTGAAGATTGGCGAGTCGCTGGTCACGCCGCGTGTGGATTCGCCCAACGTGTGGCCGGAGGGACTCGGCGGCTTCGGCACGATTCGCGGCTTTGCCGTCGCCGGCGCGGACAAAAAATGGCATCGCGCCGCCGCGAAAATCATCGGCAACACGGTGGTCGTGAAGTCGCCCGAAGTGAAGCAGCCCGCCGCCGTCCGTTACGCGTGGGCCGATAATCCCGACTGCAATCTGTTCAATCGCGCCGGCATTCCGGCGTCGCCGTTCCGCACCGACGACTGGCCCGTTGCCGAGCCGCAGCCGCAACCGAAGCGCCGCCGATAACTTTTCACAAAAACCAAGAACCAACCCCAAGCCCGCCATGAAAAAACAACTCATCGTTCTGACACTGGTCCTCTCGATCCTGCCCGCCCTCGCCGACGTGCGGTTGCCGGCGATCTTCTCCGATCATCTCGTGTTGCAACGCGACGCCAGCGTGGCCGTCTGGGGCTGGGCGGAGCCGGGCGAGGAGGTCAGCGTCTCCGTCGCGGGCGAAACCCAGGCGACCAAGGCCGGCAAGGACGGCAAGTGGATGGTGAAGCTCGCCAAGCTCAAAGCCGGCGGCCCTCACACGATGACGGTCAAGGGCAAGAACACACTGACGGTCAACGACGTGCTCGTCGGCGAGGTCTGGCTCGGCTCCGGCCAGTCGAACATGGCGATGACGGTCCAATCCTCGAAGGACTTCGAGCAGGAGAAAGCCGCCGCCAATTTCCCGAAGCTTCGCATGTTCACCGTGGACCGCAATCCACAGCGCACGCCGCAGGCTGACTGCAAAGGCTCGTGGAAACTCACCACGCCGGAGAACGTCGGGCCGTTCTCGGCGGCGGCGTATTTCTTCGGGCGCGAACTGCACCAGAAGCTCGGCGTGCCCGTCGGCCTCATCAATTCTTCCTACGGCGGCACCGACATCGCCGCATGGACGAGCGAGGACGCGCAGATGAAAGTGCCGGCGTTGAAGGCGGCGTTTGAGAAGTGGGCGAAGGACGACGCAGCCTACGTGCCAGAGAAAGCCAAGGCCAATTTTGAAAAACAACAGGCCACTTGGAAAGAGGCCGCCAAAAAGGCTCGCGCTGCCGGCAAGCAGATTCCGCGCGCGCCACGCCCGCCGGTCCAGCCGCGCCTCAGCCAGAATCACCCCGCCAACCTTTACAACGGCATGATCGTCCCCATCCTTCCCTACGGTATTCGCGGCGCGATCTGGTATCAGGGCGAGCACAACTCCCGCGATGCCGCCTCCGGTCAGCTCTACGGGAAGCAACTCCCGCTACTGATCAAGGATTGGCGCACACGTTGGGGCTGTGAGTTTCCGTTCGCGTGGGTGCAGTTGCCAAACTTCAACCGGCCCGGCGACGGCTGGATGGTCGTGCGCGAATCCATGCTCAAGTCGCTCGCCGTGCCGAAGACCGGCATGGCCATCACGATTGACATCGGCGACCCGACGAACATTCATCCGACAAACAAGCAGGATGTTGGCAAGCGGCTCGCGCTCTGGGCGCTCGGCACGGTTTACGGCGAGAAAGTCCCCGCCATCTCCGGTCCGTTGCCTGCCGGGCACAAGATTCGCGGCAACGAGATCGTGTTGTCGTTTGCGCACACCAACGGCGGCCTCGTCGCCAAAGGCGGCGCGCTGAAAGGTTTCGTCGTCGCCGGCGAGGACAAGCAGTGGAGACCCGCCACCGCACGCATCGAGGGCGACAAGGTCGTCGTGTCGAGCGCCGACGTGCCCAAGCCGGTCGCCGCCCGCTACGCGTGGACCGACAATCCCGACTGCAACCTCTTCAACGGCGCCGGCCTGCCCGCGTCGCCGTTCCGCACCGACAACTGGCCCTGTGAACAGCCGCCGACGCAACCGCAACGCCGATAATCTCTCAACCGCAATCCGAAAACCGACCAAGAAAACCAACCATGAAAACACAACTCATTGCTCTGACAGTGATTCTCTCGCTCGCCGGCGGCTCCGTCTGCTCAGCGGGCGATGCAAAGATGAAGCCGATCTTTGACGGCAAGACGCTCGACGGCTGGGCCCCCAAGGGTGGCACGGCGGAGTATCGCGCCGAGGACGGCTGCATCGTCGGCAAGACCGTAGAAGGCAGCCCGAACACGTTCCTTTGCACCACGCGCGACTACGCGGACTTCGTGCTGGAGTTCGACGTGAAGTGCGATGTCGAACTGAACTCCGGCTGCCAGATTCGCAGCCACGTTTACGAGAAGGACTGGGCCGACCCGGCCAACCCCAAACGCGTCCGCAAAGCCGGCTCCGTTTATGGCTACCAATGCGAGATTGCCACCGAGGCATCCGGCAGTTGCGGCAACTTCTGGGATGAGGCGCGTCAGGCCAAGTGGTGGGACGACTTCAGCAAAAAACCCGAAGCAAAAAAGGCGTTCAAGGACAATCAGTGGAACCACTATCGCATCGTCGCGCAGGGCGACCACATGCGTTCGTGGGTCAACGGCGTTCCTGCTGCGGACTTCTGCAACAAAATTGACGCGAGCGGCTTCATCGGCCTGCAAGTCCACGGCATCAAGAAAGGCACCGGCCCCTTTCAGGTCCGCTGGAAGAACATCCGCCTCCGCGAGCTGAAGCCCGACGAGAAGGTGAAGTAATGAGACGGTGCTTTCTCCTGCTGTGCGTGGCGGCCACGCTGGCGGCCTGCTCTGTGAGCGGTGCCGACAAGCCCAACATTGTCCTTATCATTTCTGACGATCAGGGCTGGACCGACTACGGGTTCATGGGTCATCCGCAGATCCAGACACCGCAGCTGGACAAACTTGCATCACAGAGCCTCGTGTTCCGTCGCGGCTACAGTTCCGTCGAGTCTGTGTTGCCCGTCGCTGGCGAGCATCATCACCGGCCTTTACGGCTGGCAGACGAAGGTCTGTTGCAACGACCCGCCGCTGCCGAAAGCCGCGCCGAAAGCGGCCAAGGGCGCGAAAGGCAAGGCCGCCGGCAAGAAGGCTGATCCGGTGTTCATCAAACAGGCCGAGGAGATGAGCCATTTTCTCGACGCACAACCGGCGTTGCCGCGCGAGTTGGCCAAGCTCGGCTACCTCAGCCTCCAGACCGGCAAGTGGTGGCAGGGACATTTCTCGACCGCCGGCTTCACGCACGGCATGTCGGCCAAGGAACGCTCCAAAGGCGGCCGTCACGGCGACGACGGGTTGAAGATTGGCCGCGAGACGATGCAGCCGATCTACGATTTCATCGAGCAAGCCGGCGACAAACCGTGGTTCGTCTGGTATGCGCCGATGCTGCCGCACCAGCCGCACAATCCACCGCAGCGGCTGCTCGAGAAATACACCGGCAAGACGCCGTCGCCCCACGTGGCGAAGTATTGGGCGATGGTCGAGTGGTTTGACGAGACCTGCGGCGAACTGCTCGACTATCTCGACAAGAAGAAGCTTGCCGACAACACCATCATTGTTTTCCTCGCCGACAACGGCTGGATTCAGCAAACCAACAAAGCACCTGCGCGGTCTGACTCGAAGCTCTCGCAATACGACGGCGGTTTGCGCACGCCGCTCATGATCCGTTGGCCGGGCCACGTGAAGCCGCGCTCGGTGGAAACGCCTGTCAGCAGCATTGACATCGCTCCGACGTTGCTGCGCGCGTGCGGCCTGAAACCAGCCGCCGAAATGCAGGGCATCAACCTCCTCGATGTGCAGGCCGTAAAGGAGCGCAAGGCCATCTTCGGCGCGTGCTACACGCACAACGCCGTGGACATCCACGAGCCGGCCAGCAGCGTCACCTATCGTTGGTGCATCGCCGACGGCCGATGGAAGTTGATTATCCCGAACCTTGCCAACGTCACCGCGGCGAAGAAGCCGGATCGCGAGATTGGCGTGGAACTTTACGACGTGGTCGCCGACTTGCACGAGGAGAAGAACCTCGCCGCCGCGCAGCCCGACCGGGTCGCGCAATTGACCAAACTGATTGACGGCTGGTGGGCGGCGAAACCTTAGCAAACCTCGCCCATGAAAAACTCGATCACGCGTGCAATCGTGTTGCTGTTGGGGATGACGAGCCTTGCGCTGGCCGGCGCAGCGTCGAAGCCCAACGTCGTCATCATGCTCGTGGATGACATGGGCTTCAGCGACATCGGTTGCTACGGCAGCGAGATTCCGACGCCGAACCTCGATGCGCTCGCGGCCGGCGGCGTGCGCTTCACGCAGTTTTACAACACCGCCCGCTGCTGTCCGACGCGCGCGTCGCTGCTCACCGGCCTCTATCCGCATCAAGCCGGCGTCGGGCACATGGTTCAAGACAAGGGCCTGCCGGGTTACAGCGGCCGGCTCAACGACCGCTGCGTTACCATCGCCGAGGTGTTGCGCGGGGCGGGCTACTTCACCATCATGACCGGCAAGTGGCACGTCGGGCAGAACCACGGCGTCGTGCCGTGGGAGCGCGGGTTCGACCGCAGCCTCACCGCGGCGGCGGGCGGCTTCTACTTTCCCGACTCGTTGCGCACCGAGGTGTTCCTGAACGGCGAAAACGTTGGTCGTCGCGGTGGCAAGCTGCCGGAGGAATGGTATTCCACCGATCTCTGGACTGATTTCGGCATCCGGTTCATTGACGAGGCACTCGCGGCGAAAAAGCCGTTCTTCCTCTACCTCGCGCACAACGCGCCGCACTTCCCGCTGCAAGCACCGCCGGAGGACATCGCGAAGTTCCGCGGCAAATACAAGGCCGGCTGGGACAAGCTTCGCGAGCAACGCCACGCGAAGCAGATCGGACTCGGCATCGTGGACAAGGCGTGGCCGCTTTCGCCGCGACCCCCGGAGGTCAGCGCGTGGGACAAGCTCACACCGGAGCAGCAGGATCGTTTCGACCACATCATGGCCATCTACGCCGCCGTCGTTGCGCGCATGGACACCGCCGTCGGCCGGCTCGTCGCGGCGCTCAAGCAGCGTGGCGCGCTCGACAACACGCTCATCCTTTTCCTTTCCGACAACGGCGCCAACGCCGAGAGCGGCCCGAACGGCCGGCTCGAAGGCCCCGGTGCGCCTGGCTCGGCAAAGTCCACCGTCTTCGAGGGTCAAAGTTGGGCGACGCTGTCAAACACGCCGCTGCGCCGCTACAAACACTTCAACCACGACGGCGGCATCGCGACGCCGCTCATCGCCCACTGGCCCGCGCGCATCGGCGCGAAAGGAGAATTGCGCCGGCAGCCCGGCCATCTCGTGGATCTCATGGCGACGTGCGTGGACGTGGCGGGCGCGACGTATCCGGCCGAGTTCAAAGGCAGGCCGATCCAGCCGATGGAAGGTAGAAGTCTCGTGCCCGCGTTCGACAACAAACCCATTGAACGCGACGCGCTCTACTGGGAGCACGAAGGCAACGCCGCCATCCGCGTCGGCGACTGGAAGCTCGTTCGTCTTGGCCGCAACGGCCCGTGGGAACTCTACGACCTCAAAGCCGACCGCACCGAGCAGCACGACCTTGCCATCGGGCAACCGGAGCGCGTGAAGGAACTTGCCGCCAAGTGGGCGGTCTGGGCCAAGCGCGCCAACGTAATCCCGTATCCCAACGAAGCCGGCAAGGGTGGAGGCAAGGGAAAGAAGAAAAAGAACAAGAGTTCGTAAATGCCCGCTATGAAAATACCGATTCGTTTTCTCGCCACCGCCAGTTTTGTGCTGGTTTTGACGTTGACCGCAAACACCGCTGCCGCCGCCGCCTCGCGGAAACCCAACATCATCTTCATCCTTGCCGACGACCTCGGCTGGACCGACCTCGGCATCCAAGGCTCGAAGTATTACGAGTCGCCGAACATTGACCGGCTCGCGTCGCAAGGGATGCTGTTCACCAACTACCACAACTGCCAGAACTGCGCACCGACTCGCGCGGCGCTCATGAGCGGCCAGTATGGGCCGCGCACCGGTGTTTATACCGTCGGCGGCATTGATCGGTTCAACTGGCGCATCCGGCCGTTGCGGCCCGTGGACAACGTCCAAGGCCTGCCGCTGGAGAAGATCACCGTCGCGCAGGCGCTTAAGTCTGCCGGCTACACCACTGCCATCTTCGGCAAATGGCACCTTGGCGAGAAAGACGAGTTTCACCCTAGCAAGCGCGGCTTCGACGAAGCCATCACGACGATGGGCAAACACTTCGATTTCAACACGCAGCCGAAGGTGGATTATCCGAAGGGCGCCTACCTCGCCGACTGGCTTACCGACAAGTCGGTGGACTTCATCAAGCGCCACAAAGACAAACCGTTCTTCCTCTACCTCGCGCATTTTGGCGTCCACTCGCCGCACGACGCGAAAAAGGAACTCATTGAGAAGTTCAAGCCGAAGCCCGGCGTCGGCGGTCACAACAACCCGACCTACGCCGCGATGATCTACAGCGTGGATGAAAGCGTTGGCCGTGTTATGGCCACGCTCGATGCGCTCAAGCTCGCCGACAATACCGTGCTAATCTTCGCCAGCGACAACGGCGGCGTTGGCGGCTACGACCGCGAAGGCATCACCAAGGCCGGTGGAATTACGGACAACGCGCCGTTGCGCAGCGGCAAGGGCAGCCTCTACGAAGGCGGCACGCGCGTGCCGTTCGTCGCACGCTGGCCCGGCGTTACCAAACCCGGCTCCACCTGCGGCACTCCGGCGATTCACGTGGACCTCTACCCGACATTCCTCGACATTGCTGGCGCGAAGCCGCCCGCCAACTATCCGCTCGACGGCGAAAGCCTCGTGCCGTTGCTCAAGCAGTCCGGCCCGCTCAAACGCGAGGTAATCTTCCATCACTTCCCCGGTTATCTTGGCGCGGGCGCAAACACGTGGCGCACCACGCCCGTGGGTGTCATCACCGCGGGCGATTGGAAGCTGATGGAGTTCTTCGAGGACAGCCGACTCGAACTCTACAACCTCAAGGACGACCTCAGTGAGAAGACCAGCCTCGCCACAACGATGCCGGAGAAGGCGAAGGAGCTTCATGAGAAACTCGTCGCATGGCGCAAGTCGGTGAACGCGCCGATGCCGACGCCGAACAAGCCCGATAACACCGCCACTGAAGGCAAGAAGAAAGGTCGCGGCAAAGGCAAGAAGCGCGCGACCGAGTGACTGGAAGAGCGCAAGCCGCTACGGTTCCAGTTTTTCGGGTATCAACTTAAACACAGAGGACACGCTCTCAGGAATGGAGCGGGGGCGACCCGTTTTGGAATCCACGAATACCCAGTCGGTTTCGCCTTCCGCCAACACGGCGTCATCCGTCGTCCTAAGAAACTTGTATCGTCTCGCCGAGCGAACTTTCCGGAAGTTGCACACCCACGTCAGGACAACGAGCTGGTCGCCGGCAAAGGCGGGGCGCAGGTATTCGATGCGGTGAGAGCGGGCCACCCAGGTCGCGCCGGCTTCTTGGGTCGCACGGGTGCAGCCCACGCTGTCCGAGTGCATCACGGCCACGTCCTGCATCCACTTCACGTATTCCACGTTGTTCACGTGCCCGTTTCCGTCCACCGAGGCCGATGGCACGATGAACTCGTGCCGGTAGATTTTGTTGGCTGTTGAATTCATAAGCGTTTGTTACTGAGCACCCGGAGGATACTGCAAACAGGAGCGATCGTTAAGCCAAACCGCGATTTCCGCGCCGGCTCCTGAAACGTCGCGGCAATGAATGTCCGGTTTGGAGGCACGTCTAATCCCGCCGATAACCGAGATGAATTTTACGTTCAATGACAATTGAGGCACGGAGAAGACAAGTATGCACCACGTTGAGATAGACCCAACGGCTCATCTGCTCACGATCAGTTGGGCCGGGCACGTTGACTCGGAGGAAGCGAGGCGATGCTGCGAAGAGGTTCAGAAGCACATTGCCGGGCTGGAGCCACGGGGCCGAGTGTTGACGGACCTGAGCGGCCTGGAGTCCATGGATCATGAGTGTGCGGTTCACCTTGACCGGATCATGGATCTCTTCCATCGGCGCGGCGTGGATACCGTCACGAGGATCATTCCCAATCCCTACAAGGATGTCGGATTCAATATCATGTCCTTGTTCCACTACCACCATCACCACGGCGTCCACATCATGACGTGCAAGAGCATGGAAGAGGCAAGGCAGATTCTTCAGACGTGACGACATGCCTCGCGGAGGCTTGAATCTGGATTCCCGGCCAGGAGCAATCACATCTCCAAGAAGATCAAATAGGGCTGGCACCTTTCCCCAACAGCATCGAGGAGGTGGTTCGTGACGCAGGGTGGCATGAGTGCTGGCTGACGCTTCACCGCGCGTGTGCACCACGTTGAACCTTGACCGCGCGAAACCTCGCAAAACATGGTTGAACTTTGGGCGCGGAACTCTAGACTGCGGCGCATGATGAAAGTCCTTGTTTGCGATCCTATTGCCAAACGCGGCGTCGAGATGCTCCGGCAGACGCCCGGGTTGACTGTTGAAGAATGTTACGGCTTGAAGGGCGCCGATCTGCTGGCGGCCGTCGCCGATGTCGAGGCGATCGCGGTCCGCAGCGAGACCAAGATCACCCGCGAAGTGCTCGCCGCGGCCAAGAAGCTCCGCGTTGTCGGCCGCGCCGGCGTCGGTGTGGACAACGTTGATGTGGAGGCGGCCACCGAGCGCGGCGTGATCGTCATGAACACGCCCGGTGGCAACACCATCTCCACTGCCGAGCACACGATGTCCATGATGATGGCGCTGGCCCGCAACGTCGCGCAGGCGTGCGCCACCCTCAAGGGCGGCAAGTGGGACCGCAAGTCGTTCCAAGGCGTCGAGCTTTACAACAAGACCCTCGGCATTATCGGCACCGGCCGCATCGGCGGCGAAGTGGCGCGGCGCGCGGTGGCGTTCGGCATGCGCGTGCTGGCCTACGATCCCTACCTAACGATCAGTCGCGCCAAGGCGTTGCAGGTCGAGATGGTGGAGCTGGACGAGATCTTCACGCAGGCCGACTTCATCACCGTCCACACGCCGTTGACCGACCAGACCCGCGGCATCGTCAACAAAGCCGCGTTCGAGAAGATGAAGAAGGGCGTGCGCATCATCAACTGCGCCCGCGGTGGCCTCGTCAACGAAGCCGATCTCGTAGAGGCGGTCCAATCCGGCAAGGTTGCCGGCGCCGCGTTCGACGTGTTCGAGACCGAGCCGTTGCCGGCGGACTCACCGCTACTGAAGCTGCCCAACGTCATTGTAACGCCGCATCTCGGCGCGAGCACCAGCGAAGCACAGGAGAGCGTTGGCATCGAGATCGCCCAGGCTATCGCCGAAGTGCTCGGCGGCGGCGGCATCCGCAACGCGGTGAACATGCCGAGTCTCGACGCGAAAACGCTGGCCATGTTGAAGCCCTACATTGATTTCGCCGAGAAACTCGGCCGCCTGCTCGCGCAGACCGGCCCGCGCCGTTGCGAGAAGCTGGTCGTGCACTACTCCGGCCGCGTGTCGGAGATGGACACCAACCCGATCTCGCGTAGCGTGCTGGTTGGCTTCTTGCGCAGTGCCGAGGGCCGCGAGGTGAATTTCGTTAACGCGCCAATCATCGCCGCCACCATCGGTCTGAAGGTCGAGGAAACGCGTTCCAGTGCGCAGAGCGATTACGCGGAGCTGATCACCGTCGAGTCGCACACCGACGGCAAGCATTCCAGCGTGAGCGGCACGTTCTACGGTTCGTTGAACAACCCACGCATCGTGCGGCTCAACGACGTGCCGGTGGAGAGCGTGCCGAGCGGCGTGCTGTTCATCATGCAGAACAAGGATCGTCCCGGCATCGTCGGCTGGATCGGCACCATCATGGGCAAGCATAAGGTCAACATCGCGCAGATGACCCTCGGCCGTGACAAGCGCGGCGGCACGGCGTTGACGCTCCTCAACCTCGATAGCGAACCCAACGAGGCGGTGCTGGCGGAAATCAAAGCCGACAAGGACATCTACGGCGTGACCGTGGCGAAACTGTAGTCGGCCAACACGCGACCGCCAGGAACTCTCGCTTCTTCGGTGTTGGCTCAGTCCTCATCCCAATAATTGAATGGCGTCGCTGGTTTCAGCACCGGCTCGTAGTCCGACGGCGCGGGAACGTAGAAGGTGAGGGACTCATAGACGCCCACCACCGTGCGGACGGGCACCATGCCGATGCCTTTGAGGAAGCCGACGGTGTAGCCCATCCATGGCCCGTGCTTGCGCGTTGTGTCGGCGACGCAGCCGGGAATTTCCACCACGCCGCCGGCCATGTTGGCAAAACCGCGTTGTAGTTTGTCCCGCATCGTTTGGGCCGACGCATACGGGCCGCTGAGACACACAAACGCTGCCGCCGCAACGACGGCTCCGATCAGTTTCCTTGTTTGTATTCTCATATTCGCCTCCGATTGGTGCCGGTAAGACTACGCACGAATCCCCGTTTTGCAAACTCATTAGCAGCTTCTGCGCTCGCCGGCTCACTCGCGCCGCGCCACGCGAAAACCATGGTCCAGCAACGCCGCCGCGTCCTGCCAGATCCGCTCGCCGTGGCCGCCGAGCAACACCGCGATCAACTCCACGCCGCCGCGCCGCGCCACCACCACCAGCGTCTTGCTTGCCGCCGCCGTATAGCCGGTCTTGCCACCGATGCAGCCGGCGTAGGTCTTCAACATGCGGTTGTGGTTCTCCAGCACCTGCGATTTTGCGCCGTAACTCCACGTGTAGGTTCTCGTGGCGGTGATTTGCCGGAATGTCGGGTTCGCCATCGCCGCGCGCGTGATCAACGCCAGATCGCGCGCCGTCGTCAGATGACGCGTGTTCGTCAGGCCGTGCGGATTGGCGAAACGTGTCTTTGTCGCGCCCGCCGCCACCGCCCGCTTGTTCATGCGCGCCGCAAACTCCGGGACCGAGCCGCCCGCGACCCGCGCGATGGCCATGGCCGCGTCGTTGGCCGAGCGGAGCATCGCCGCGTAGAGCAGTGCTCGCAACGACACCCGCTGGCCCGCGCGCAGCCCGACCGCTGATGGTTCCACTTTCGTGTCCGCCGCGGCGACCGTGACGGTGCGGTCCAGATTGCCGGACTCGATTGCCACCAGTGTGGTCAGAATCTTCGTCGTGCTGGCCGGATGGCGCGGCGTGTCCGCCGATTTGGTGTAGAGCCATTCGCCGGTGTCGCCGCGCAGCAACACCGCTGAAGCCTCCGCAATGGCCGGCGCTGCGGCGCGCAACGGAAACGGACCCGCGACGAGGAAAAGGAAGACGATGCGAAGAACAGTCGTCATCATCGCGCCGCGTTGCGGTGAAGTTGATAGACCTGCGCGTTCACCTTCCGCGCTTCTGCTGTCAGCTCCGGATATGGCGTGTCGGTGACGCTGACGAGGCCGATATTGTAGTTTTCGCCGTCGAACCGGCCTGTCAGCGGCTGGTCCACGTATTGAAACCAATGGCAGCCGACAAACGCCGACATCACCAGCACGCTGCGGACGTATTTGGCGTAGGCCTTCGCGCGCTCCGCCTGGCTCTTCGTCGGCCGCAGTCCCGTGTGAAACATCCCGCGGTCGGTCGCGCCGAAGTGGAACTCTCCGATGATCACCGGCTTGCCGAGATCGTTGGCGGATTTCCATTTCTCAGGGTCCACGGTGTCGGCGTAGATGTTGAAGCTAACCACGTCGCAGTATTTCGCGGCGACGGCTACAACCTCCTTCGGCCGGATGGCGAAACGGCAGCCGAGGTATAGTTGGTTTTGCGCGTGTTTCTTCATCGCCGCGCTCACGACCGAGAAATAGCGCTCCGCCAGCGCCGTCATGAACGCCGAGCAGTCGGCCCGCGACGCTGCGTTTAGCTGGGCGGGTTTTATCGTTACGGGATCGTCCCACGATCGGATGGCAACGCCCCACGCTTTCGCGAACGCATCGACATTGCCGTATTTCGCGCGCAGCAGTTTCACAAACGCCTGTCGCGCGGACAGCGTCGGCGGCGCGCCGATGGCCTCGCGCGCGGTGAGGTATTCGCCACCCGTGCCGAGCTGCGCCCAAGAATCCCAAGCCAGCTCGTTGTCCACGAAGTAGCCGATGCACCACGGGTCGTCGCGCCACTCGGCAGTCGCCTTCGCGATGGCCGCTTCGTAATGTTCCGGGAACCGCTCGTTGAAGAAATCCGGTAACCGGTGCGCCGGGCCAGGCACGTGCTTGTATTCCTCCGCGCTAATAAATGGCAGCCCGCCGCAAGAGACCGTCGCCGTGTAAGGCACTTTGTGTGCGCGGAACGTGTCCGACGCGCTCCAGTTAGCGATGGTGTTGAAGCCCCACGCCGGCAGCCGCGCACACGTCGTCCCGACCCACTCGGCCAGCCAGTTCTCGCCGTATTTGCGCTCAAGGTTCAGCCGATAGAAGTCGGCTTGGCCCCTCTTCGTAAACTCATCCGGCAGCGACGAGAACATCGTTTCCCGACCCTTGATCGGCCCGCTCGATTCGGGCCGCACGCACGTCGAGCCGATGCTCCAGAACAGGTGGCCGCTCGGCGTGACCAGCCACCATCGCCCATCACGTTGCTCGGCGCGGAAAAACCCGGTTACTTTGAGTTGCGGGCCTTTCTTCCATCCACCAAACTCATCGCGGTCGGCGATAGGCGGATGCTCCTGCAGCCAGTGATAGTCCTTGGCGCACCGCTCCGCCAGTTCGGCTTCGGCATGGACTTTTCCGGGCCATTCAGCGCGTGTGTATTGGCCGAATTGGTCCACGATGCCGCGCAACTCCGGCTTTGGTAGCCAGCGAACGCTGAACAACTCCAGTGAACGCGGCTGGTCCGGCTTCGCCAGGAAAACCAGGAACGCCACGATGTGCGAACCGTCAAGCGGCTTGCCGCTGACCTGCATCCGCCGCGAGTTTTTGCCTGCCTCCAGCGGCGGGCCGGCGCGCATGCCGGTCGCGGTTGTCTCCACCGGAAAAACCAACGTGACCCGTTCGCGCGGCCCGACCGTGGCGTGGCCCTGCCGGCAATGGACAGCGCCGTTGGCTTTCGGATCATCGTCCACGCGCACATGAACGTCGAGCGGCACGTCGCCGGGATTGCGCAGGTCGAGCGCGAGTCCACCGACCGCGCTCCAGTTCGTCGCCTCGTAAGCTTTGCCAACCTCGAAGCGCACGCCGGGCCAAGCGGCTTTCTGGAACTCCACGTGCGCCGTGCCCGGCGAAGTCCATCGCAACGTCGCGCTGCTCGCCGAGAGCCGCAACAACGCATTGGAGTCGGGAAAACCCAGCGGCGGGGGCGGTTCCGCGCCGAAGACGTTCAGAGAAATCGAGGCGACCAACAGCAAAAGAAACCTCCCGGCAAGCGCTGCACGGGGCGCAGTGTTATCAAAATATGCGCGCATGGCCCGCGAGCGTAAGCCAAACGCGCTGCTTGTCCAATCATCCATTTTCAAATCCGCCCGCCATCGCGCGGCCCGCAATCCAACCGGTGGTCCACGCGGCTTGGAAGTTGAAACCACCCGTGATGCCGTCAATGTCGAGCAACTCACCGGCAAAATAGAGGCCGGGGCAGATACGGCTTTCCATCGTCTTGAAATTTACTTCGCCCAGCCGCACGCCGCCGCAGGTGACAAACTCGTCCTTGTTCATGCTCTTGCCGGTCACCGGCAATTCCGTGCGGATGAGTTGCTGGACGAGGCGATGCTGCGCGGCGCGCGTCAGAGCCGCCCAGCGTGTGTCGGCTGCCACGCCCGCGGCGAGCGCCAGTGCCTCCCACAACCGCGCTGGCAGCGGTGGCACCGGCGTGTTTACCACCCGCCGCGCCGGCTGCTCACGTCGTCTCGATTGCAGTGCCGCCGCAATGGCTTCCGACCCGAGATGCGACAGCCAGTTCACGTGCAGCGGGAAGCGGTAATCGAGGCCATGCAACACGCGCGCGCCCCACGCCGACAACCGCAGGATTGCCGGCCCGCTCAAGCCCCAGTGTGTCGCCAGCAACGCGCCGCGCTCGCGCAGCCCCGTGCCCGGCACCGACGCCTCTGCCGATTCGACCGCAATGCCAGCCAGTTCGCGGAGCCAAGGCGTCTCGATGTGGAACGTGAACAGTGACGGCACTGGCGGCTCCAACGTATGGCCGAGCGACGCCGCAAGGTCGCCCGCTGCCGCCGTGCGACAACCACCGGTGGCTAGCAGCAAATGGTCGCAGAGTAACGCGTCGCCGTTGGAGAGCGTGAGTTCAAAGCCGCCCTCCGCGCGCCGTGTCACGCGTTCCACGTCTTGTCGAGCGAGTGACTTCACGCCCGCTGCCTTTGCCGCGCGTAGCAGGCAATCAATAATCGTTTGCGAAGAGTCGCTGACAGGAAACATCCGGCCGTCACTTTCCGTTTTCAGTTTCACGCCGCGTGCCTCGAACCACTCGACTGTGTCGCGCGGCTGAAAGCATTTGAACGGCCCGATCAACGCCCGCCCGCCGCGCGGATAGCGTTCCGCAAGTTCTCGTGGCTCGAAGCACGCGTGTGTGACATTGCATCGGCCGCCGCCGGAGACGCGGACCTTGGCGAGGAACTCCGGCCCTTTTTCCAGCACCGTCAGGTCAGCGTCCGGCATTGCTTCGGCACAAGTGATCGCCGCGAAAACACCGGCTGCGCCTCCGCCGACCACAATAACTCGTCGCGAACTCATTGCGGCAAGGGTAGCGGAGCAGGCGCTTCAACGAAAGCTTCTCGTCTCGCATCTCGTTTCCGGTTTCCGACACTGGCCGCGTCCTGAAAAACGGTCAAAGACCTCGTCAAGTTGCGGAAGTCGGGCTAAGCTCCTGCCATGTCATTTCGGATTCGCATCTTGATCATCGTGGTGTCGGCAGCGGCGCTCCTCGGCGTGGCATTGACAACTCGCTGGATGGCGGTTTCGCGCGGCAAAGTTGTGACGTCGTCAGCGGTGCTGGAGGGATTGAAAGTCCATCTCATACGTTGTGAGCTTGGCGCGAAGGAAACAGAAGCGGTGATCAAGATCCACTTACGCGTGCGCAACGACGGGACGATGCCTACGCGACTGGGGCCGGGATCGTTCTGGCTGCTCGACGCGGAGGGTCTGCCGCATCTGGACCGTTACGCGGCGGAGAAACCGGACGCGCCGCCGCTGAAGTTGGAGCCGGGCAAGACGGGACCGGAAATGGAGCTGAAGTTCTTCTTGTCGGCCAACCTCCTGGCCCGGTCGCTGGTGCTATTGATCGGCGAAACGCCCACGGGGAAGGTGGCGGGCAGTCCGCCGCCAAAGCAGGTGATTCGCGTGCCGGTGAAAGAGGATGGTGCGCCCAAGGGGCCCTTCACCGAAGGCGACTGGAAAACCTTCGTCGGCACGCGCTGGCGGTGACCGCAACCGTCATCCCTTCCCCATCTGCTCGCCGAACTTTCGCAACACCTTGATGAAACCGGGCGCGAACCGCTGCGAATCCGCTTCCACCATCTGCAAAACCTCCGCGAGCGTGAAGAACCGGCCCGACTCGATCTCGCGCGGGTTTGGCTGCGGCTGCACGTCGGTTTGCAGGGTGTAGAACGTGACGTGTTCCCATCCGGTCTCCGCGCAAGCGGGAATCTTGAGCAAACGCGTCAGGTTGGTGTCAGCTTCAATACCGAGTTCTTCGCGCAATTCCCGGCAGGCGCAAGTGTCAGCGTCTTCGCCGGCGTTGTGGTGGCCGGAGGCGGAAGAGTCGTAGCAGCCGGGATGCTTGTCCTTGGTCTGAGAGCGTTTCTGGAGATAGAGCTGGCCAGCGGAGTTGAACACGAAGATGTGCACGGCGCGGTGCATGAGACCGCGGCGGTGGACCTCGCCGCGCGTAGCCTGGCCGATCACTTCGTCGTTGGCGTTGACGACATCGAAAAGCTCCTGCTGGTTGTCGGTGGTCATGATGATGTGGTGGAGCACCCGCTACTTCGGTTCCGCCGGCGCGGTAGCGACAAGCTCGCGCGTCAGCAACAACCACTGGGCCAGGCTCAGTTCCTCGCCGCGCGCGGTCGGCGGTAGATCGAGCCGTTTCAACGCCGCTTCCAGTTTGTCAGCCGTAACCTGGACACGGGTTGCCAGTTTCGGCAGCACGCCGCGCAGCATTTTGCGACGCTGGCCGAAGCCGGCGCGCACCAGTTCCTTGAACGGCGCTTCGAGGGCCGGCTCCAGCAGAGGATGCGGCGCGAGCCGCAGCGAGACGACGGCGGACTCAACGGCCGGTGGCGGAATGAAGCAGCGGGGTGTGATGATGTGTTCGCGTCGTGCCTCGTAGTAAAGCTGCGTGAAGAGCGTTAGCGCGCCGTAATCCTTGGTGCGCGGCCGGGCGGTGAGGCGGTCGGCGACTTCGCGCTGCACGGTGAGCACCATGCGCTGCGGTCGCGCGGGCGAGTCCACGAGCCGTTGCATCAACGGCGTCGCGACGGCGTAGGGAAGGTTGGCGACGACCTTGAACGGTGCCACTGGAACGAAGTCGAACTCCAGCGCGTCGGCATGGACCAGTTGCAGCTTCTGGCGGCGGCCGAAACGTTCGCGGAGAAACTCGCAGAGCCGCCCGTCTTTCTCGACAGCGATGACGCGGGCTGCGTGCTCCAGCAGCAGTTCCGTGAGCGCGCCGAGGCCGGGGCCGATCTCCAGCACGGTGTCGTCAGCGTGCAAGCCTGCGGCGGCCACGATGAGGTAGGCGATGTTGCGGTCCACCAGAAAGTTCTGGCCCATCGCCCGGCTCGGTTGCAGCGTCAGCCGCTCCAAAGCGGCGCGCGTCTCATTCGGTGTCATCGGTCCAATGATTCACCAACCGGCGTCCTGGCGCAAGCCGGCGCGCACAACTTTACCGGCAGGCTGGTGTTTATTTTCCTGCCCCGGCAAAATGGCCGGGTTGATTTTTGAGGACAACCGGGAGACATCGCTCATGAAAACATCGGTTCTGAAGACGCTGGCATTGGGTTGCGCGCTCGCCTTGGTCGCTTCATCGTTCGCGCCTGGCAAAGACAAGGCGGCGGGCGCCGGCAAACGCGACGGTGGGACGGGAGCCGTCGAGGAGGCGCTCGCCAAGCTGCAACTCACCGCGCAGCAGAAAACCAAAATTGATGAATGCAAGACGAAGTTCCGCGAATACCTGAGAGCCTGCCAGGAAGAGAGAAAGGCCGCGCAACAAAGCAACGATGCGGCCAAGAAGAAGCAGGCCACCAAGGGCCTCGCGGAGAAACGCCAGGAACTGTTGGATGGCATTCGGGCCGTGCTCACTGACGAGCAAAGGAAGACGTTCGACGAGGCGCTGCCAAAACCCACCAAACGCGGTGCGAAGGCGAATCCAAAGGCCGGCGGCACTGTCACCCAATAACAGCAGCGCCATCGTTCGAGCATGACGCGGCGGCGCGCGACCGCTACTGTTGCGCCGTGCGGAGAGATGCCATGACCGCCACTGTCAGAAAATTCGGCCACGGGACGCTTGAACTTCGACGCGGTGATATCACTGCGCTCACCGTGGACGCCATCGTCAACGCCGCCAATATCCACCTCCAGCATGGCGGCGGCGTGGCGTGGGCCATCGTTCTCAAAGGCGGCGGGATCATCCAGGAGGAGAGCGACCGCATCATCATCGCCCGCGGCCGGCCACTGGAGACTGGCGAGGCCGTCATCACCAGCGGCGGCAAACTGCCGGCGAAGTTCGTCATCCACACCGCCGGCCCGATCTGGGGTGACGGCGACGAAGACGCCAAGCTCCGTCGCGCTTGTCTCTCATCCCTGAAACTCGCCGACGAAAACAAGCTGAAATCCGTTGCGTTTCCGGCGATCTCCACCGGTATCTACCGCTTTCCCCTCGACCGCGCCGCGCACATCCTGCTCACTGCCGCCACTGAACATCTTGCCGGCAAGACCGGGCTGGAACGCGTGATCTTCTGCCTGTTCGACGAAAAAGCGTTCAACGCGTTCGCCTCTGCGATGACAGAAATCTGAGATTGTCTGTAGGCGATGTGGAGAAGCTTGGTGTTTCCAAGTTGCAACGACTTTGCACTCGTCAGATTCCGGTCGGAAAAGTCAGGAATGAAATGCCGCCCGCCACCGCATTACTTGTCGTGGAAATAGAGTTTCATGCCGACCAGCGTTATCGCGACGACCAAGCCAATGGCATTAGCCACCACCATCGGTGTTGCGCTGATCATGACGCCATAGACGAGCCACAGCACGCAGTTGAAAAGAAATAGAATGGTCATGCCGGCGGCCACGTCGTGCATTTGTTTGGTCCGCCACGATTTGATGAGCTGCGGCAACATCATGCTCGTGCCGACCACTGTTGCAGCATAGCCCACCATGTCGGCGGACGTCATGCCGCCTCCTGTTCGTGAAGAGTTGAGGTCATCATATTTTCAAGGTTGTCAGCGCAAACGATTCACCGCTCGCAAGCAAAGCTGCGCCGCCGACGCGCTGCAAGCTACTTCTTCAAATACTTGTCGAAGAAGCCGAGAACGAGCGGCCGCAGGTCTTGTTGCTTCGGCTGGAGATGGAAGGAATGCGGTGCATCGGCGATAATGACGATCTGATGCGGTGTGCCGGCTTTCTCCAGCGCGGAGGCGAGGTCCTTCGACTGTTGCACGTCCACGGTCTTGTCGGCAGTGCCTTGGAGGATGAGGACGGGCGGATCGTTCTTGTCGGCGTAAGTTGCGGGCGAGGCCGCGCGGTAAAGCTCTGGCGCCTCGGCGCGCGTCTTGCGAAACATCGAAATATCGTGCCAGCTCAACAGGTCCGCCGGGCCGTAGAGGTCCACCGCCGCCTGGATGCGGCAGGGAAACTCGCCATAAGGTTCCTTCGGATCGAGACCGTCCTTCGGCTCGGTCAGCGCGAGCATGGAGGTGAGGTGCCCGCCCGCCGAGCCGCCAATGGCGCCGATGTGGTCGGGGTCGAGTTGGAGTCGCTCGGCGTTCTTGCGCAGCCAACGCACGGCGGTCTTGCAATCGTGGAGGTTTTGCGGCCACGTGACAGCGGTGCTGTCTTTTTTGGCAAGCACGTAGTTGATGCTCATGCAGACGTAGCCGTGCTGTGCCAGCGTGGTGCCAATGTTGATCTCTCTCGCCGCGCCCTTGTCGCCGCCGGACCAGCCGCCGCCGTGGATGATGACGACGCCGGGACAGCGTTGTCCTTTTGCAATCTTTGCCGGCAGGTAGAGGTCGGCTTTTTCGCTCCGATCCGCGCCGAGATACTCGATGTCCTTTTCCACGTGGACATCATCCGCCGCCGCTGATACGAACTGGAGCGCGCAGAACGCGCAAAGGATCCAGGGTAGTTTCTTCATGGTTTCACTCCACTGTTACGCTTTCAATCTCCACTGTATGCCGCGCGCCGGCGGTTTGTCCATAAAGCCACGCGCCAAAGCAGACGTTGACCGCCGCAAGATTCTCCGGATGCAGGCGGTCGTCCTTACCGCCGCGACCCGCCGCGACCTGGCCCCAATGGTCAAAGTAGCGCAGCGAAGCCAGCGGAATGCGCATCTCTTTCCACTCGGTGGCCAGCGACACGTTCGCGCCCCACGGCGCGCCGTCACGCTCGATGACGACGACCTCGACCGCTGTCGTCACCGGCTCCAGCGCCCGCGCGCGCACGCAGAGCGTCTTGCGACCGACGAGATCGTCACGGCGCACTTCAAGTTCCTCCGTCACGTCGTTGCGGAATGACACCGCGCTCGGCGGCGGGCCAAACTTCTCCACCGCGATGCGCAGCGCGCGCCGCCCCTTCACCATGCCCTCAACCTGTTGCTGCTTGTGCGGCACTCCGCCGTGGACGCGGACCCGATGCCGGTCCGCCTCGAACAACACCGCTGGCGCGTCGTGCATCATCACAGGCAATTCCCACGTCATGCCGATTGCGGGGGACGCTAACCGATAGCACGCTTTCCCCGGTTTCAGCCATTCGGCTGGAATGGTTCCGACGTAGCGATACGCCTTCTCGCTTTTCAGCGGCAGCCTGTGCTCGACGCCAGGGCCGTTGAAGTTGAGCACGACCTTCTGTGGTTCTTCGGTCGTTGCCACCGTGAACGCCACCGGCAGCGGTTTGCCCTCGACCCATTCACGCGGCGGCTCGTGCCAGATTGCAGGGGGCTGTTCTTTCTCTGGTGGCGCGATAAAGTCGCGCTGGTCGGCCGCCTTGACCGCGCCTGTTCGCTTCACCATATACACGCCGGGCCGGGCGCGGAACTTCGCGTGCAGGTCCGGCAGACGAATCTCCATTGTCCGCTCGCGCCAATAGACACGTGACACTTCGCGCTCCAGACTGTCCTTGCCGAACGGATCGTTTACCCACACCGCGTCGGGATACACCTCCAGCCGCCAGACGCCATTGGTGACCATGTCTAGAAAGTAAGCGCCAGTTCCATCATAGCGCACGACCGGCGATGAACCGCAGCCGACGATCCGCTCCAGCTTCTCCGGCGCGGGTGGCTGGGTGCGCGTGTCGTTTGAGTAGAAGAACTCGCGCTCGGTGACCATCTCGCTGAGGTCTTCCTCGTAGCTCACGCGAAACGGGCCGAAACGCGTGTTCTCGGGATAGCGACCGTAGTCCTGCAATCGCGGCAATCGGCGGAAAGCCTCAGCGGCGATGGCAAAGCTCACGGCCTTCTGCGGCGCGAAGACGAGGTTGAGATAGTGCGTCTGCCAACCGGCGTTGAACGGCGCGACCGGCAGCGGATCGTATTGGAACTGCGTGGCGATCTGCGCGCCGCCACTGCGGAACGCACGCGCCATTGCCGGATACATGTAGCTGCCACCGATGTCGGCCGCGTCGAACTCATAGACAATCTTGGCTTTGCGGGCAACGGCCTCGGAACGCATCGTCGGAGTCCACGCATTGCCGCCGTAAACGTCCACACGCGGCAGGCAGTTCTGCCGCAACGCGCGGCCCGCGACGAGGCCCGTCGGATACCAACCAAACGTCGAGCCTTCCACGCGCGCGTCGCGCACCGCCGCGAGCCGGTTCTGCCAGCCGTTGTAGAAGATCGGCTTGCGACAACCCGTGCCGCGGACGGCATCGGCCAGCACATTGATGTAGTCGGTCACCTGCGCGTCGGTTGTGCCCTGCGGATAGAGCGGCTCGTTGATCAGCTCGAAACAGATGATGGCCGGGTCATCCTTGTAGGCCAACCCGGTGAAACGGTTCACGTGGCGGACAAACTGCGCGAGATAATTTTGCTGCGGCTTGCGCGCGGTCGGATCGGTTGTCATCTGTTGCATCGTGAAGAACGTCGAGAAGCCTGGACTCTCGCCCGGCACGCCCCACCACGCGATCGGCGTCAGCACTGTATAGATGCCGCGCTCCTTCGCTTTCGCAATGAGCCAGTCGAGCAGGCGAACGTGATCGTTGTCGAGCAGGTTGCCGTCGCGGTCGCTGATCTCGCGGTCGAACACGTGCAGTCGCAGCACGTCGAGGCCCAACCGCGCGAAATGCGCCACATCCTGCTCGATCACCTTCTCATGCGACAGGCCGAGCGCCTTGATGTCGCGGTAGTTCCACTGGCAAGGCGTGTAATAGTTCGCGCCAAACAGCGCCACCTCGCCGCCATCGTCCTGCCAGCGCAGCACACCGTGGTTGTCCATTTTAATGGAGCGGTCCGCGCTCGCACCAAAAGCGGGAATGGCGATTGCCCAACACGCAACGGCAACCAGCAGTGATCTCATTCGTCGGCCTTTCTCTGGAGACTAGGCAATCAGGTTGTGCTCGACGACGCAGCCCGGCGCGCGGATGGCCAGAGGCTCGCCTTTCGTTCCGACGATACGGTTGCCTGTGATGACGTGACGGCCGCCGCCGGGGCTGGCGCTGATCGCGGGGCCGGGGTCAATCGCGTCGAGCAGGTTGTTCGAGACGATGCAATCGCCAGCGTCGCCCAGCACAATCCCGCCTTGCGTCGGTAGCATTCTTGGCAACGGGAAGAACGCGCCGCCATAAACGCTTTTGCGGATCATGTTACCGGTGATGGCGTGTTTGCCAGCTTCTGCGGCCTGCTCGATGAGGATGGCGGCTTCCACGTTGTTGATGAAGTCGTTGCCCGTGATGGCAAAGCCGCGGCACGGGCCGGTCAAGCGCACGCCGATGTCGGCGTGCAGGTAGTTCGACGCGATGGCGATGTCGCGGCAATGGTCGCGCGGCTTCTTCTCGGCGACGCCCCGCGCTTCAATGGCGGTGTGGAAGCCCTCGATGGTGTTGTTGGCGATGACGTGCTGAGCCGTGCCGTCGAGGATGATGGCGGTGTTCTTGCCGTAGGCGAAGTGGTTGTTGACGACGCGCACCTCACGGCAGCTCCAACCCAGATAGACGTGCTCTTCCTGCTCCTGGCCGCCTTCGAGCCGTCGTGTCTGGTTTCCGTGGAGCGTCAGGTGATGGATGTTCTCGGCCCGCACGCCGCGTTTGCAGTCGCGCATCCAGCAGTCGCGGACGGTCACGTTCGTTCCGTGGGGAATCAACTGGATCGCGTGCCCGCCGTGGCTGAGGAAGAAACAGGTGTCCACCAACGTGTCATTGGGAAACATGACCACCAGCCCGTCGCCGCTTTGGTGGTTGCCCTCGAACGTGATGTCCCGAATCGTCATCCGCAGGTCCGGCCACCACGAGCCGGTCACGCCGGTGATCTGCAACAGCGGCTCACCGTTCGTGTTGGTGTTGACCAGCACACTGCCACGTCCTTCGCCGACGATGAAAAGATGCTGCCCCTCCACCAGCGTCTTCGTCACCGGCCGGTCAATCTTGTGTTTGCCGGCCGGGATGAAAATCGTCCCGCCCTGTTTCGGCAAGGTATCGAGCGCAGCCTGCAATCCGCCTGCGTCGGTGATGCTGATCCGCGTCTCAGTGTTCGGTTTCATGGAAGCCTTTCTTCCTCGTCATCTACTCTTTCAACCGCTTGCGCGATCCGGCGGGTCCGCCGTTGGCAAGTTTGCGTGCGGGGCTGTCGGGGACGAGGCGGAAGTCGAGCCTGTCGGCGTTAACGAACTGCGGGTCGGCGACGATGGAGTGGACGTCGAGTTTGCTTTGTCTCCGGAACTCGGCAAACTGGACGGACGCGAACGGCGTCTTGAGGAATACCATCAGCACGTCGCCGCGCTGGAACCAGCAGTTGCGGTCCATCGTCAGGCCGGCGGTCCAGTCGTTCCACATCCGCAGGGCGCTCTCGGTGGCGTTGCAGAAGATGTTGTCGCGGACGTAAAACTCCGAGGTCTGCGCCGGGTTCGAGTAGAACATGAGGTGGCGGCCGTTGCGGTCGGGACGCTGGGCGTGGCCCCAACCGAAGCCGGCGTTGACGCAGGTGTTGTGCTCGAATCGGATGTTATGCGTGACGGAGGCGGGGCCGCGGTTCCAATACTCGAACGAATACTCGGAGTTCCATATGACGTTGTCGCGGTAGGTGATGTTGATTTGCTGATTGGTGCCGCTGCCCTGGTTGGTGAGCGCGGCGTCGTAGATTTCCCAGAGGCGGCAGCCTTCGACGAGACAGTCGCGCGCGCTCGACCAGAACTCGATGCCGTTGCCGAAGCGGACGGGCTTGCCGCCGGGGCGCGTGAACTGGTGGCTGCCGCCAATCCAGGAGATGTCACAGTCGCGGATGACGATGTTTCGAGTGGAGCCGCCGCCGAAGCCGTGCGCCGCGCCGCAGCTCACGGCGAGGCTCTCATAGACAACGTAGCTCTTGCCGCCCTGGTCCACGTTGTGGCGGCGCAGGGCCAGTTCGATGCTCTTGTGCAACTCGGCCGGGTTCTTCTCTGAATACAGCTTCACCTGCCAGTTGGCGCCGTCATACCAGTAGTCGCCCTGCTGCTTGAGGTCGTCCTGCTTCCATTTCTTCACGCCGACGGCCTTGCCGTGGTCGAAGATGATGTTGCCGACATCCACCGCCAGCAATTCGGCTTCGTTGCACTGGAGCCGTTTCCACGACATAGGTTGGAAGCAGAACGCCGCGCCTGCGGGCAGCGCGCCGCCGAGGTGGATCGTGAGCCGTCCGTCGTCGGCCGTCTTCGTCGCCTTGAAACGGACGCGGCAATCGCTCCAGTCGCCGCCGGCCTTAATGTCGGCAGTGTTACCGCGTCCGTAGCCTGTCCATGGCAGGCCGCCTTTAGAGAGGCCGATGCCATGGATGCCGAACGGTTTGGTGCAGCGGGCACGGAAGGTGAACTCGAAGTAGTCGCCTTCGCGAACCTTCAGGCCGCGGTTGTAGAGTTGGATGTGATTGCCTTTCGCTCCGCTGTTGGCGCATTCGATCTCCAGCGCCGGCCTGCTTCTCTTCGTTTTCACTTTCGCGCCACTTTCGGAATGCACGGCCCACGGCAGGGCGGTGAAATCGTTCAGCGGCTCCAGTTCAGTGAAGGCCGGTTGGGCCGTGGCCCAGATGTTGCCGCCTTCATGCCGCCAATCGCCCGGTTTGTCGCAACTGACGGAGCCGAGCAGCAGCGGCCGGTCGCCTTTGCCGTAGGCGGCGTAGGTGATCGGCGCGCCTTCTTTGCCGCTCTGCGGGACGAGTTGCCCGCGCCACGTATCGCCCCGTTTGAAGAGCACCTTGTCACCGGGTTGAAGTTCTGCCGCGTTGACCTTGTCGAGGCTGCGCCACGGTGATTCTTGCAAGAGGCCGTCGTTGGCGTCGTCACCTGACGCGGCAACGTGGAAGGTTCGTCCGGCCATCGCTGCTGTTTCCGCGAAGGAAGCACGCTGACACGTTGCTGTGCCGACGATGAACAACGCCGCAACCAGTGTTTTCACGGTTGCAGTCATCACTCACTTACCAGCGGATGTTCGCGCGCACCTTCGGCTTCCTTGATTGGCCAGCTCGCGCGTAGCGGGGACTTGTAAGGGCCGATGTTTTCAACGGGGATTGGCTTGAAGCCAAGTTTGAACGCGGGCGAGTTCTTCTTGAGGCGATAGTCGTCCTTCTTCGCGTTGACGAAGAGCGGGTCGGCCACGAGCGAGTTCGTGTCGTTGCCCGCAGCCTGCCACGAGGCCCACTCGTCCATCGCCACAGCCTCGCGCACCGTCACGTCGTCCACCCAGATCGTGCCGGCGGGCTGGCGCACGTCGAGCCGGACGCGGAACGACTTCATCTGCTCCTTGTGGTCGCGGTCGCCTGGCGCGGGGAACCTGAACAGGACCTCGTATTCCTTCCAATCGGTGCCGGCGGTCGCGGAGGTGTCCTTGGCCCAGAAATAGACCTTGTCTATGTAAGACTGCGCCATCAGCGCGAACTTCGTGTCCGGCTCGGCCGCCCGGATGCGCGCGCTGAGGCGGTAGAATTGGCCGGTCTTCGCGTTGATCTCGGCGCTGACAAAGTTCGGCGAGAGCTTGGTGCCTTTCGAATCGGTGGCCGTGCCGCGGCCTTCGATGCGCAGCGATTGCTTGCCGGAGAACTTCACGTTCGCGTCGAGCACAGCTTTCGAGTCGTTCGGCTTCACCTGCCATTTCCAATCCTTCGGCGCGCTGCCCGGTTTGCCTTCCTCGAAGCCGGCGTTGGGCGCGAGGTTTGGCCCGGTGGACTCTTTGATCTTTTGAATGCCGGTGACCATCGGCTGGCCGTAATGCCAGAGGAGGTTGTAGTCGCACTCGTTGCGGTCGAACGCGACGTTGCGCATGCCGTAGAGTTTCGGCTTCGGGTCGCGCCAGGCGATGATGTTTCGCTTCAGCACGTTACCGCTCATGATCGAATGGTCAGGCAACACGGCCTGCGTGGGGTGGGTCTTCATATTGCGCATGCTCTTCCACGCCGGCTGGCTCGCGACGGACTCGTAGCCTTTGATCATGCTCGGCAGGTGGTTGGTCCAGTAACGGTGCTTGTCGGTCCAGCCGCTGTATTCGACCTGCACCAACCGGCCGTCCACAAAGACGTTGTTCTCGATGAGATTGTCGCGGCCGTTGTGGAGGTGAAGGCTCGCGCGCGAGCAACGGGCGACGATGTTACCGATGACATCCACGCCGCCGGTGTTGTCGTCGAGATAGACGCCCCACGCGAAGTGCGGCGAGAGCCAGCGGCCCTTGTCGTCGTGGCCGTAGCCGAGCATGTCGTGGAAGTAATTGTAGCGGATGACCGAGCCGCGCGAGCCGATCCAGTCGCGCCCACCGGTATAGACCGCGCCGGTGTCCTCGGTCTCCAGGTTCATGTGGCGGATGTGGTTGTATTCGATGACGAGGTTGTTGCCGCCGAACATGATGCCCATGCGCGGGCCGTCGTGGATAAGGTTGTGCGAGGCGCGGTTGCCGCAGCCGCTCATGCTGACGCCGACGCCCTGTTTGTAGAACACGCCGACATGATGGATGTAATTATTGTCGGCGAAGTTGTTCGCGGGCGTGAGCGTGATCCGGTCGCCGCCGTTCAAGCCGACACCACTGCTGCCGACTTCGTAGATATCACAGCCAGCGACGCCGTTGTTCTGGCCGCCGTTGACGGAGACGCCGCTGCCGTTGTAATCGCCAACGTTGCGGATGACGCAGCCGGCGATGAGGCAGTTGGTGGCGTTGTTGAGTGTAATGGCAGTGCCTTCCGAACACTCGAAGGTGAATCCTCGGAAGGTCACGTCCGTCGTGCCGGCGCCGAGTTCGAGGATCGTCCTCATCGTCGGCGCATAGACGGCGCGTTTCTTCAGTGGGGCGGGCGGCCAGAAGTAGAGCGTCTTCTCCTTCTTGTCGAGATACCACTCGCCGGGGACGTCGAGTTCCTCCAGCAGACCGCGGATGTAATAACGGTCGAAGGTGCGAATTGGATACGAGCAGTCGCCCACGAGCGTGATCGTGCGCTGCTCGCGATCCACGCTCTTGATGCGGACAATGTTGTTCCACCAGTTGTAGCGTGCGAACACGAAGACCTCACCCTCCTCCGGCCGCGCCCACGGACGCGCGTTGGCGGGCTTGAATTGCAGCGTGTGCCGGTTTTCGCCTGGCTGCTCGGCATACATCGGCCACGGTTTGCCATCGGCATAGGCCCAACCACCACCGTAGGGATTCTGTGGGTCGTAGTTTGGATAGCGCGCCAAGTGCATCCGCTTGCCATCGAAGAAGAGCTGGCGGAAGAAGTTGGTCACGCCCTGCGCGCCGACGTTCGCCTTGAGAATCCCGCCTTTCCACAGCGCGAAGTCGGCGATCTGTTTACCGCCGATGATGATGGGCTTCTCGTTCTTGTAGGCACGCCAGGTAACGCCGTTGTCGCGTGCGTCGAGCTTGAGCGTTTGCGGCAACGCATACGTGCCACGGCGGACGAGGACTTCGATTTTGGATTTTGGATTTGGAATTTTGGATTGGCGGATGGCGTCGCGTGCGCGCTCCAGCGTAGCGAACGGTTTCGCCTCGGTGCCGGGGTTGGTGTCCTTGCCGTTGGCGGCGACGTAGAAAGCGGCGGGCGCGGCAGAGCCGGCACGACAGGCAAACGCCAGCAGCAGCATTGAAAAGCAAATTTTCCACTTCATCTCGTTTAATCTCCTCATCTTCATTTCATTACTTTGGCTTGGCCGGCGGCTCGACCATCGGTCGGACGCTGTGCTTCACCGGCCACGAGGCGCGGTCGGCGCTGCGATAAAGTCCGATCTTCTCAATGGGAAACCGCTTGAAACCGAGCTTGAAGGCGGGCGAGTCGCCGCGCAACTGAAAGTTCAACTTCGCCGCGTTCACGAAGCGCGGGTCGGCGTCGAGCAGGTTATCCTGGAGCGTGATGAACGGTTTCGCCTTCTTCTCCATGCCGTCCCACTTGCCGCCCCAGCAGACGTTGCGCGCGACAAGGCTGCCGGTCGGCGACGCAGGGTTGTTGTCGAGGATGCCGTTGAGTTTTGGATAGCGCGTGCCGTAGGGCGGCTCGGTGAAGCGGATGCCGCTCAGCGTGCCTTTCTCGCGGCCTTCCTTGACAAGGCCCTCCGGCATCGCGTGCGCCCACCCCATGCCGCGCGCGTCCACGTGGACGGCGGGTTTGCAGTCCACGAAGATGTTGTTCTCGATGGTGTTGTCGTGGCCACCGCCGATGAACGCGGCGCGCGTGACCTTGTAGAAGAGGTTGCTGGCAATGGTGGTGCCGCAATACATGTCGTCGAGATAGACACCAACGCAGCCACGCCCCTCGAAGCCGTTGATGTGGTGGAGGTAGTTGCAGCGGATGACCGTGCCGCGCATCGTCCAGTTGCGGCCGGAATAGATCGCGCCAGCGTCGTTGCTCTCGTGGCAGACGCTGTGGATTTCGTTGAACTCGATGACGTGGTCGTTGCCGCCAAAACCGATGGCGGTGTGCGGCGAGTTCTCCAGCAGGTTGTGAGCGGCGCGGTTACCGACGCCGGTGATCATGATCGCCGGCCGATACATCCGGTTCCAGCGGCTCCAGTGATGGACGTGGTTGTTTTCCGCGTAAAGACCGGCGGGCGTGAGCGTCTTCATGTTGCCGCCACTGATGCTGATGCCGCCGTCGCCAGTTGCGTAGATGTCGCAGCCGGTGACGCCGGTGTTCTGGCCGTCGCCGACGCGCACGGCCCAACTGCCCACGTTGCGGATGGTGCAACCGGCGATGAGGCTGTTGGTGCAGCCCTTCATGATGATGGCGTCGTTACGCACCGCCTCGAACGTCAGCCCGCGCAGCGTCACGTGCGACGCGCTGGTCATCGTGACGAGATTCGAGAGCACCGACACCACCGCGCGGCCTTTCTCGGTGGCGGTGGGCGGCCAGAAATAAAGCGTGCCGGCGTCACGGTTGAGATACCACTCGCCCGGCTGGTCAATCTCGCAGAGCAGGTTGTAGCCGTAGAACCACTGGCCCTTGCGGTAGCCGAAGCTGTGGTGCGGCTTCGCGAGCGTCAAGACCTTCTTCTCCGCGTCAATCGTCTCGACCCGCTGCCGTCCCTCCGCCCAATCCCAGAACCAATAACCCAAAACCCACGCGTTCTTGTCGCCGACCCAGCGCGCAGGCCGGTCGCCGTCGTAGGCAAAGACACCTTCCTTGCAACCTTTGGTGCCACGCACATCCACAAGGGTCTGGCCGAGCACGTTGGTGATCTTGATGAACCCGTCGTTGGGATAGCGCGCCAGCGTCATCGGCTGGTCGTTGAAGAAAAGCTCCAACCCCGGTCCGCCGCCGAGCGCAAACCCGCCGCCCATCGCGCCGAAGTCGCTCACGCCGAGCGCGCGCAGGTTGGCATGCATGACATGCCCGCGCGCCGCCGGATCGAGTCGGTTCAACACCGCCGCGTCCGTCACCGGTTTCCAAGCCGTTACCAGCTTGCCGCCGCTGATCCGCACAGTCTCGCCTTTGCGCGCGCGATACACGATGGGTGCTTTCGCGCTGCCGGAGTCCTCCGCCGTCAGCTCGAACGGCCGCGCCAGCTCATACGCTCCGCCGCGGACAATCACCTCAAATTTGGATTTTGGATCTTGGGTCTTGGATTGCCGGATGGCGTTGCGCGCGCGCTCAAGCGTCGCGAACGGCTTCGCCTTCGTGCCGGGATTGGCATCATTGCCGTCGGAAGCGACGTGGAATTCAACGGCTGATGTGGTTTGGGCAGCCAGCGTCAGCGCTGCTGCTGCGAGGAGGATGGCTATGATCTTATTCATGGCACGTTTTCGAGATAGACGCCGTCTTTTCGCAACTGCGTCTGGAGTTTGTGGATGTCGAGCTTGGCCATGTCAACATCGGCGTTAAGCGCGAGCGCAGCGCAGGTGCCGACGCCTTGGCCCATGACCATGCAGTGGGTCTGCACGCGCACCGACGAATGACCCTCGTGCGTCGAGGCGGCACAGCGGCCAACGACGGCGAGGTTCGGCATCGTCGCATTGAGACACATGCCGAGTGGGATGTGGTAACTTTGGCCGACCGGCACCATCGTCTCCGGCTTCTGGTCGGCCCATGTGGTGTGGCCGCTGCCTTTCGGGTCGTGAATGTCAATCATCCAGACGCCGTGGCCGATGGCGTCGTGTTGTTTCACGGCCTTGACGACCATTTGCGCGTCGAGTGTCTTCAAGCCGCGGACGCGCCGCGATTCGCGGATGCCGAGACTGAAACCGGTCTGCACAACCTTGGCGTCCTCGAAGCCGGGCATTTCTTTCCGCCACAGTTCCACATACTGATGCACCTGCCGCCGCGCCTTCGCCGTCAACCGCGTCAGTTCCTCCTCTTTGAGCGCATTGCCGGCCACGGGGCACATATTGTAGGACACGTCGGGCGGCTGCGGACTGCGCAGGTAATGGCGGGCGGCCATCTCAAGGAACTGCGGAAACTTCCCTTCGTCGCGAAGCTTCTTCATCAGGCCCACCACGCGATCCGCATCCTGAGGATGGGCTTTAACGATTTCGGGAGCGACGTCGCTAAGCCGAAACATCATCGTCATGCCCTGCACCAGGTTGTCGCTGGCCCGGCCGTAGTCGAACGGCAAGCCGGCCTTCGCGGCGATGTCGCCGTCGCCGGTGGCATCAATCACGATCCGAGCCAGAATCGCGCGCGTGCCTTCCTTGGTCTCCACCACCACGCCGCGAATGCGCCCGCCCTCAATAATCGGCTCACCGGCCACCAGGTAGCAGAACGTCCGCACGCTGGATTCGTCGAGCATGTCCTGATAGACGACCTTCATGCCTTCAGGGTCGAACCAGTGCGTCTCGAACGCCTTCGGGAAATTCCGCACCTGTTCGATCCAACCGCGTTTGCGGGCGCGCTCGGCGGCTTCCTCAACCAAGCCGTTGATGACCACCTTCGTCCGGTCGCTGCGGTGCCAGCCGTTGACCAGCGCGGCGGTCCCCATGCCGCCCAAACACGGCCAACGCTCGATCAGAACCACCTTGGCGCCATGCCGCGCCGCACTGCACGCCGCCGTGATGCCCGCCGTGCCTCCGCCGCAGACCAGCACGTCTGCCTCGGCAAGCACCGGCACTTTGCGTTCGGGAATGATGACCGCGCCAGCCTGTTTGCCGTCAGGTTTCGCGGCTTGAGCTGTTGTGCCGGAAAACGCGGCAAGCGCGCCGAGACCGCCACTCGTTGCGGTGAGAATGAATTTGCGTCGTGTGGTTTTCATATTCCTAATCTTGCTCAGGGAATACCGACAAGCGCCAGAGCGTCCACGATGATTCGGGTGATGGTTGAGTTCATGGTTTCACCAGCTCAGCGGCGTTCGTGCGCGGACGTTTTCGGTTCCAACATTATTCCCGGATCAGCGTGATCCAAGTTGTAGGTGCTGTAGATGGTGAGGCTGTTCCGAGGAAGCGTATCCTGCCAGGCCGTGGCTCCGGCGACCGGCGCAAACTCGCGCTGTGGACCGATTCTAATATCGGACCGGTCATGCTCGGCCTCGGTGTAACGATAGCGGTGGAACGGTGCCGGCGGAATTGTGCCCGATAGCGCCAGCTTGAGTTGGCAATCGGCTGGAGCGTCGTTGACGATGGCAATGGTCAGGTTTCCCCGCGGACTGCGAAAGGCGGCAGCGAATACGCGTTGCCAGCCGGCAACCCGGAAGGCGCTCACGCGGCTGGCGAGCACCTCGGAGTTCTTGGCGGTAAACCGGCTGAGCAGGCCGAGACAGAAATAACTGTTCGGGTGCGGCAGGAATTCGGCAAGCAACTTCTTCTGCTGCCGATCCCACGTGTCCACGAACTGCCATTGGCCGTCGAGGTCGCCGCGGTTCAGGAAACTCCAGCGGTTGAATCCGTCCACCCCGGCGTTGGCGAGACGGATGATCAACTCGCTGCCAACCAACGCCGACTGCGGGCTGCTCGGGCCGGGTTTGTCGGGCGCCCAGCCGTAGGCCATCGTGCCGAACTCCGAAAGGAACAGCGGTTTGCCGTCGCCCTGAGCATACTTGCTCCAGAGCGCCGCGTTGCGTTCTTGCGCGGCGATATGGCCCTTGGTGCGAAAGTCGAAATCCGCGCCGTAGTCGTGGAAATCGTAGGCGCCAAGCAGGGGCAGATAATCATACTCCGCCGGAAATTTGTCGGGGAACCCGCCAAACGTCGTGTCCGGCGCCGACAACGGCAGTGTGAGTCCGCGCTGATCCAGGGCCTTGCGCACCGCCGCCAGCCCTCCGGCGATCGAAAGCGGCTTGTTGGGCGGGGCCTGCCACCATGAGAATTTGGCACCCGGCTCGTTGTTGATGCAGAGCCATTTGATGCAGGTGTAACCGCGCTTTTTGATCAAGTGTTCCATCAGCGTGACCAGCCCATTGGCGAACGCTTCCAAATCGCACGGCGCGCTGTGGACGCGGCCCACGGGATCGTCCCGAAACTCGGGATACGCCAGCCATGCGGTGTTGCACCACATCTGTTGGAAGAACACGTCCGCGCCGTTCTTCTGGTTCCAATCGAGAATGCGATAGAGGATGCGCATCTCGGGATTGTCGAATGTGAATCTGTCCCGCTCCGGTTCATAGACGCGCTGCTCGATCTCGACTCGATTCCAATCCAGACCGAGCCAGTTGGCGTGCCGATAGATTTGTTGCCACGCCCGTTCGTCCTCGGCGGGCGGGTAAGCGCCCCAACCGCTGCCGCCGTGACTGTAGCCGGTGAAGTCCGGGTGCTTGACCCCGTAAGGAATCGGCGCCTCCATCGCGTGCCAGGAGGCCCCGATGCCACCGCGCAGGGTGTTGACAATCTTGGCCGCATCCACGCTGACCTCAACCGATGCTGGTGCGTTGGCGGCCGCCTCATCGGCAGCAAGAATCCCCGGCACCAAAGCCAGCGGAGTAACAGTAGTGATGAGCGCCAGCGCGCTCATGACGATGCGGGTGATGGTTGGGTTCATGGTTTGCTTCCTTTGCGTTTCATCTTCTTGTCGTCGTCATTTCGGTATCTGCGTCAGCTTCGTAGAAAGCGTTGGTTGACCTTGCGATACCACGCCACGTCGGACCAGTTTTTCCAGTAGGGATGCGAGTAGTTCCACGGCGTGACGCCCCAGAACTTATGATGGGCGGCCAGCGTCATGCACTGCTCGCACCAGTCGCGCAGCCAGCTCCAATCGAGGTCGGGATGATCCATGTGCCACCACGGTCCCCACGCCTCCGTCGTCACCACCGGTGCGGCGATCTCTTCCGACCACGCCTGGGCGAAGGCGCATTTGGTGTCCATCTCCTTCACCAGCATCGGCCCGACGGTGTCGAGCGCGGCGGCGATCCGGCCCGCGTAGTCCTTGTAGTCGTGCTCGCCCCGGTCCTTGGTGAGCTTGTTGAAACCGGTGCGATTGTCGAAACGCGGCGAGTGAATCCACAGGTGCAGTTCCAGCACGTCGAACAGTTGCAGTCCCATCGAGCGCACTTCCTTGAAGAACGACGTGAGAGAGTAGGTGAAGCGCTGCCGCGGGTAGCGCGATTGGAAGTGCGGCAGCATTTCTGAGAACAGCTTGCGCACGTAGTCCATTTGCGCCGGCTTCCATGCCATGCGCGTCAATCCCTGCTCGAACTGGCCCACCTCCTCCATCGCGGCCTCGACGGAGCGCGCCGTGGATTGTTTTTTTGCCAGTTCATTCAATTCGTCCTTGAACGGGCTGAAAAATGGAAACTCCTGGTCGAGGTCCACGTAGATGACGTGGCCGAGCGCGTCATGACTGCCGAGGATGTCGAGCGTGCGCTCCCACGATTTGCGGAAACCGTCCCTGTCCTTCGCCAGTGTTTGCTTGCGGTCGGGGTATTCTTTGCAGTCTTTGCCCCACGATGACAGGATGACCGACAAGCCCCGGCGATTCATGGCGCGCATGAACTCCACCAACTCGCGCGCCACCACATGCTCGCGGTCGCGGTCGGACATGCCCCAGTTGGCCAGCGGATTGCCAGCGATGGTGATGGTCTCGTCCTCCGACTTCAACGCGCCGATGACCAGCGGGAACGCATCAATCCGGACCGTGTTGAATCCTCGCGCCAGTAACTCGTCCGCGGCCTTGTTGAAGTCGGCGAACGCGCCGCCGCGGTAATGCTGCGTCAGCCACGAGTAGTCCCACATCGCATTGGTCACGCGCCGCGGCTTGAGGCCGTCGCGCATGTCGCCGGAGAACTTCAACGGACGCGGGCGTTGGATGGCGGATTTGCCCGCGATTGAATCAACCGCGTGCGCGCGCGCACCGGGGGTGGCTCCGGCGACTGCCAAGGCAGCCATTTGGAGGAAATCGCGTCGAGTAGTTCTCATGATTTGTCAGCCTTTCTAGATTGAACGTCCGTGGCGATAAGGTGCGCTGTCATAGACTCCACGGCGCGCGCATCGGTCGCGTAAGCATCTTGTTGGCCTCGCCGTTGCCGGCGAATTTCTCGGCGGCGGGGTCCCACTTCAGCTTCTGGCCGAGCTTGGCGGCGATGAAACCGATCTGGCAGATCGTCGCGGCGCGGTGGCCGATCTCGGCGGTGACGATCGGCTCTTTGCGGCTCCGGACGCAGTTGATGAAGTCTTCCTTCTCGCTGATGCACGGCAGTTGGATTTCATTCGGGCCGGGCTTCCACTTCAGCAGCGCCGGATCGCTCGCCTTGAAGCCGCCGGACTGGAACCACGTGTTCTCGATCCAGCCCTCCGTGCCCTCGACGCGGACGAACGGCCGGTCGGAGACGTAAAGCATCTCGACGCCGTTGGCGTAGCGATAGCGGAACTCGTGGTTGATCGGCGTGTCCCAGAAGGCATTCGGGAACTCGGCGCGCCCCTCGACCTCGACAGGGCCGGTGTGCTCCGTGCCCAGCGCCCACTGGGCGATGTCTATGGTGTGCGTGCCCCAGTTCAGCAGGTTGCCGAGCGAATAGTCGCTGATGTGGAACCAGCCCGGCCCGGTGCCGGCGGTGTAGTCGAGGCCGCCCTGCCGCGAGTGGACGCGCTTGAGCGTGTAGGGGTGCGCGGGTGCGGGGCCTTGCCAGAGATCGTAGTCCAACTCCGGCGGCACGGGCATCGGTTCAGGAGTTTTCGTCAACGGCGCGGGGTCTTTGGGCACGCCGACCACCACGCGCTTGACCTCGCCGATGCGGCGGTTGCGGACGACTTGGCAAAGCTGCTGAAACCATCGTTGCGAACGCACCTCGGTGTCGGTGCGGCAGACCACCTTGTGTTTCTTGACCGCATCGGCGATGGCGCGGCCTTGCTCGACCGAGAGCGAGATGGGTTTCTCCAGCGCGATATCCTTGCCGACCTTGGCGGTGGCGATGGCCATGCAGGCGTGCCAATGGTCCGGCGTGGAGATCATCACGGCATCCACATCCTTGCGCGCGAGCACCTCGCGGAAGTCGCGATACGTAGCGCAGCTTTTGTAGCTGCCGAAGCCGGTCTTGTTCGCGTAATTCCCCTCGACTTTCTTCTTCGCCTGCTCCATCCGCCAGGCGTCCACGTCGCACACCGCGACTACCTGCACATCCTCGGACCAGAGGAACCACGGCAAGTTCGCGTAAAACACCTGTCGGCCCGTGCCGATCATGGCAACGTTAACGCGATTGTTGGGCGTGACAGCGCCATCGGCGCCAAGCAAACGTGCGGGGATGAGGTTGGGAAACGCCGCGGCTGTTCCGCCGAGCGCTGTGCGTTTCAGGAAACTGCGTCGAGTGAGTTGGGACGTTTTCATAGGATTATCTCACGGTTTCGCATCTCCTAGTGTTTTGCAGCGAGGTCGCCGAGATAGTTGCCGTAAGTCAGCAGCAGCACCGCGCCAATCAGGACTGTGAGCGCGATGCCGATGGTGCGGTGCGTCAGGCGGCGGCACTGGCGCCATTCGCGGAGCAGGATGCCGACGAGGTTGCTGATGAGCACCAGCATGATCATGTGGATCGCCCAACTCGTGAACTTGTAGTGGCCCATCCGCACGTGACCGAGGTTATAGAAGAAGAACTGGCCATACCAGAACAGACCCGTCACCACCGCCATCGCCCAGTTCAGCGGCAGACTCTCCTTCTCCGATCCAGCCGGTAGTTCGACCAGTTCGCTGAGCGTCTTGTGCCGCGCGTGGAGCCAGAGGCAGTAAATCGAAGTCGTCAGGAACGCGCCGGTGTTGGAGAAGATATAGACAACGTTGCCGCGCCAGACGCCCGCGCCGTGCGCACTGGCCACGTCCGCAATCGGCTCGCCCGCCTCCAGCGCGAAGCCATAGACCGCCGAGAGCACGCCCGCCAACAGCGAGAGCAGCAGACCTTTGATGAGCGAGAACTGTCCGGTCAGTTGCTGCGCGCTGAGGTCGCGCTCCTTCAGCCGCCCGGCCCAGCCCGCGCCGGCGATGCCGAGCGTGCCGATGACAATGCCTGCGACGATCCACTCCGCGCCCGGCTTGCTGAGGGTGGTGCCAAGCGTGCCTTTGACCAGCGGTGGGATGAGCGTGCCGAGCACACTGGAGAGTCCGACCGCGATGGCATAGGTCAGCGAGAAGCCGATGTGGCGGATGGAGATGCCAAACGCTGTGCCGCCGATGCCGTAGGCCGCGCCCAGCCCGAACGACGTGAGCATCGCGTCCCTCGGTGCCTCGCGCAGCACCGCGCCGAGTTCCGGGATCGTCAGCCAAGCGCCGAGCAACGGCAGCAGGAACCAGCAAAACGACGCTTGCGTGATCCAGTAGCTTTGCCACGACCAGCCGCGCACCTGTTTCTCTGGCGTGTAGCAAGTGGCGGCAAACGTCGCGCCGACCGCGTGCATCGCGACGCCGAGGAGGGGATTGGAGGTTATAGAGTCCATGGTTGTTTCAGGAGAATATGTTCTCTTGTTCGGTCATGGCACGGCTTGAGTCTGCTCGACCTGCCGGGTTTGGTAAAGACGCGCGTCGCTGAAGATGTCGGTCCAGCGGACGTCGTCCACGAAAGTTTCCGGGAGCAACTGCTGCAACAATCCGAAAGCCCCCACCGCGCCGAGCAAGACGTGCAAGTCCGGCTTGCTCGCCAAAAACGCCGGCCATTGCGCGACCAGTCCGCGCCCGTGCCGGCGCGCCGCGTCGAGAACGTCCTCGCGACGGTGCCGGGGCGCGAGCGAACTCATGTAGGCCAGACCGTAGAGCGCGTCGAGTTCCATGTAGTTGCCGTAGTTCAGCCAACTGCCATCAGGCTTCTGCAGCGCGAAGATGCTGTCAATCATCCGCTCCGGATATGGGAACCGGTGTCCGTGATGCTGGTAGATCGGCCAGATATGCGCGCCACCGCCCAACGGTTCGAACGGCCCGGCATGCACCACTCCTTTGCGCCACCAGCCGGTCTGCGGGTCAAGGTTGGCGTCGAGCCAGTCGAAGACCGCCTTGCGCCATACATCGGTGCAGCGGCGGCTCATGCTGAAGCAGTGCATTCCGCCCCAAAATAGGTGCGAGCCGCCCCACTGCTTGCGCCAATCCACCGTCTCCAGCCACGGGCCGATTTTCTCCACGGAGTCGAAGGCGTCATAGAGCCGCACGGAATGCTTCTGTTTGCCGCCCAATACGCCCAGCGCGCCGATAACCATGCCGTTGGCGTGTTGAGGGGAATGGTTTATCCGCGCGGGGCCATACGTGCCGTCGGGCCGCGCGAAGGAGTTGATGTGGTCTGTCCACGCCCGACGCTGGGCCGGCGTCAGCGTCTTCTGCAAATCCTCGCCCATCACAACGCGCATGTGGGCTACGTCGCAGGAGGCGTAGAGCGACGGCGCATTGGTCTTGCCCGGCCGGTCGAAATACCAGCCGAGCGGTTTACCCGGCACGCGCAGCGCATCGGCGTAGGCCAACGTCTCGCGGCGAATCTTCGCCAGCAACACAGCCTCGTCAGCGTGCAACGCTGCCAGCGGCGCCAGCAGCAGGATGGTGATGGTGAGGATGATGTGTTTCATGGCGATGTTCGTGGTGGGTTGTGGTGGGTTTGGGGTTGCTTCCATTTGATTGTTCGCTACTGCCCACCCGCTGGCGGATGGCCTTTCACGTCGGGCAGGTAACGGCGCAGCGCCTCGCGCTTCTTTTCCGGCACCAATTCGTCCCACTCCGTCAACGGTTTCACTTCAGGCACGGCGTCGGCGGTCCGGAACCGCACCGTCACGATCTGCTGCGGACGCACAGGGAAACGGTAGCTCGGCCCGCCGCGCAACGGCTGGCGATGGCCACCGAGTATGTCCGTCAACGCCGCGTCGAGATGCGGCAGGCTTAACGTCACGCTCGCCTTGCCTGCGCGGCCCAGACATTCTGCGAAGCGCAACTCGATCTCGCCGCCCTCGCGCCGCAGCGCCTCGACGATGACGTTGTCGCTGGTCTGAAGAAAGGACATTGGTTTAGCGGATGCGCAGCTGTCCACGACGATGGGCGGGTTGTTGAACTCCCACGCCATCTGAGGAATCCGCGCCGTTGTGAAATCGCCCGCGTGGGCCACGAGCGCGTAACGCAAGACGTGACGGCCCATGCCGCTGAGCCACGCGTTCGGATAGCCACGGTATTTCTCGGCGGCGTTGTAGAGATAGATGATCGGCGTGTTCTCGTTCAACTCGCGTCCGCTAAGGCCCTGGTCGAGCAGCGCCACGCCCGCGCCAACCATCTGGTAATGTGACCAGCGCACGGCAGGCGCGATGCCCTTGGCGATGCCTTGAGAGAAGCCATAGGGAATACCGCGACGCGCCTCGCGCACCGGCGCGGCGAGCGGAAACTCAGCCACGACAACGGTTCGGTCGGGCAGGTCGTTCAATTCGGTCTCGAAATCAATCCGCGGGCAGCCGTTATGGAAGATCATCTTCCGCCGCAGCTTGCCGCCGCCGATGAACGATGACTCGGCTTCCACCACCGTTGCCAGTGGGCTGGTGGTGACAGTCAGCTTTGGCGCGGACTTGCTTGAGTCGGTCACGCGCTCGCGTTCAGGACGGTCCACCATGTGGTCGGCGGGACTCCATATCTTCTTCTTCGGCTGCTCGGCGACGATGACGTTGGCCGGGCCGCTGAGCAGTTCGCGGTTGCCTGACTTGAGCTTGAGGCTGACGAGCGCGCCGGTCGCGGGGTCGAGCTTGGCGGAGTAGAACTTCGTCTGGATGGTTGCGGGCAACGCGGTTGTTTTGCAGGCAGTCTCCGAGGCGGGATGCTGCCAGTTTGGCGCGTTGAAGCAGACGGTGGAGTTGCCGGGGCCGAGAAGCGAACGCACGGCGCGCGTGGCGATGTCGCGCGAGGTTTGCTCGACCCACTCGAACCGGTCGCGGGCGTCCCAACTGCGCTCGTGCTCGAATACCATGCCGCCCGCCGCGCCCCAGAGCGTGTTGCGGTCCATGTTCAGGCACATCAACAACCAGGCGTGATGGAGTTGCTGCGACGGATACTCGAACTTGCCGCGCAGGCTCGCGGCAGTGCCCAGCATCTCGGCAGCCTGCAACAACTGCTCGCAGCGGCGATAGGCCGACTTCACGCGCGGGTTCTGAATCCAAAAGGCGTTATAGGTGAACTCCGTGCCGCCGCGCATCGTGGGCAACTGGATCGCGCCGGACTTGATGCCGGGCAGCACCGCGTCGAGATAGCGGCTCGGCGTGGTGAACTTCACGTCGTATTGCGGGGCGACCTGCTTGAACTGCCGCAGGAACTCGCCCGGATACGATTTGCAGAGCGGCGCGAGATTGTAGTCGCCGCTGCCGCCGAGGATCAGCACTGGCGCGCCGGCGGGCGTGCGGCGCGGCGCGCTCTTGAGGTCGGCGGCGTCGGGGCGTTTGCCGTCCTTGTCAGGCGCCAGCGGCTCGATGCGCGCGCGGATGTCGTCGGCCAGTGCCAGCAACTGCTTCTCCGCCAGCGGCTCTTTCGCACCGAACATCGGGCGCCATTCGAGATAGTGGCCGGGGCTGATCGCGAGCGTGCGCGTGCCGTCGGGCGATTCGAGCCAGTGCATCGTGCTGCCGGTCGGGTTGAGCCGGCAATAGACCAGCGCGTCGAGTCCGAGGCCCGCGACGATCTGCGCCATCTGCTCGTGCATGCCGGTGACATCAATCATCCAACTCAGCCGCGGCTGGACGCCCATCACCTGCTGCTGCCAGCGCAGGCCCTCGACGCCCATCTTCACCAGCGCCTCGCCGCCGGAGAGGTTGATGGTCGGTTCGAGGAAGAACGCGTTGCAGAGTTCGACGCGACCCTGTTTGACGCGCTCCTTCAGCTCGGCGAACCGCTGCGGAGCGAAGTTGGCGATAGCGATCATGTTATTGCATTCCGAGAGTGCGAAATTGTGGGCCGCGTCGTCGCGGACGCGGTCGAGGTGGTCGAGGTAGGAGTTGGCGCAGTAGTTTCGCTCCGTGGACCAGTCGGCCAGCCAACCGCAACTGGCGGGGTGGAAGTTCGGCACAACGAAAACCTCGCGTGCCGCGTCCGCCGCCATAGCACCCGCGGGGCAGAGCCACGGGATACACAGCAAGCACAGGAAAGATCGGAACGGTTTCATAAGGCTCATCATTTTTTCTCCGGTTTGAACTCAACGTTATCGAGATGAAAGACTGTGGAGGCATTTGCCGGCGACATCACGACGACACAGTTGAGTGTTTTGAAGCCGGGCGCGCAGGCGAGGTCGCGATACCGTTTGAGCGCCGCGTCCGGCACCCGCACGGTGAGGTCGTAGGTGCCGGCGACTTGAGGTCCAAGATTGCAGACGATCTCAAAATGGACCCACTTCCCGTGCGGCATTTGCAGCAGCCGTGTGTTGTTGGCCGAGAGCCAGCCTTGAGCGTCCGTCGAAAGCCGCGGGCCGGTTTTGTATTTGTAGGGATCGTCGCGCCATTCGTAAACGAATTGCGCGCCCTGTTCGATCCGCAGGTCGAAACCCGCACGGAGCCGGCCTTCGGCCATCTCCAACGGATAGGCGATGTAAGGCAGGTAGGCGGGTTTCTGTCCCGCACCGTCGGTGACCTTGAGGCTGCGCTTGCCAGACGCGGCGGTTTCCTCGGTCACGGCCACAGAATTCACCCCAACCTCGACGCCGACACTTGCGCCGCGCTCAGGCTCGCCGATGGCATAGTCTTCGTAGTTGCGCAACACCGGCTGTTGCGGCGCCAGTGCGCGCGCCGGCCGGTAGTCCGCCGCCTCGCGCAACACCTTCATTTCAGGCCGCGGCCAAGTGCGGCGCTCGGCGCTGGCGTAATTGCCGACGGCGTTGAGGTTGATCGGTTTGAAACCGAGTTTCAATGCGGGCGAATCGGATTTGAGCCGGTAGTCGCGCGCGGCGGCATTAACAAAGTGCGGGTTCGCCAGCAACGAGCCGTGATCCTGGCCCATCGCCAGCCACTCGCTCCAGTTCTCCTTTTTCGTCCCCTGCGGAATGCCCGCGATGCGCGGCAACCCGTTCACGCAGGAAATGAGATTGCTGGAAAAGCGGCAGATGTCGTTGGTGAACTGACGAACCGTGTAGAGGCTTGCCGCGCCGCCGTCGTAGGCGACGATGTTGCGCTCGCAGCGGTGGCCGGACATTGGATACTTCGGCCAAGGGTTGAAGTAAATCTGGCTCTGTTTACCACCGACGAAGACGTTGTTCTCGACGACATTGTCAATGCCCGCATTGAGCATGAAGCCGCCGAGCACGGTGTTCCAGACAACGTTGTCCCGAATGCTCCAACCGCTGCACGCCAGGTCGAGATAGACGCCCCACGAGTAGATTGGGAAGACAAACCTGCCCGTGGGCGATTTGCCGTAGCCGCCAGAGTCGTGGAGGACATTGTGGTGGACGACGTTGTTCCAGTTGAAGCGGCGATTGCGCTCGAGCTGCTCCTCGATAGAGAACCGCCAGTCGAGAGCAGTCGCCGCCTCGATGATGCTGGTGTCGCACGTGGTCAGATTGACGTGATGGCAATGGTTGTAGGCGATCTCGCAATCGTTACCTACATCCATGCCGATGGCGTAGCGCGGGCCGTCGTGAATGTGGTTGTGCGTGACCCGACAGCGCGTGCATCGGTGCATATAGACGCCGCCGCAACGGTTGTGAGAGTGCCCCCAACCGAAGTCCCAGATGTAGTTGTTGTCCACAACGTGGTCGCTGACGCGGCCGTGGTCGGTGCTTGTGCCAATCATGCTGACGCCGTCGCCGCGCGTCTGTGTAATGTCGCAGCCCGCAATGCGGCAGGCATGCGTGTCGTCGCCAAGGTGAACCGCGCTGCCCACGTTTCGCAAGTCGCAGGCGGCGACGCTGCAATTGCGAGCCGCAGTCAATGCAATCGCTTTGCCGCGGCAATCGCGAAGCTCGATGCCGGCAATGCGAATGTTTTCGACAAACTTTCCCGCCTTCGCATCGCCTTGCAAAACGAAGAGCGAATCGAGCGCCGGCACGATGACCGAATCGCGTCGCGGCACGCCCGACGGCGGCCAGAAGTAAAGCGTTTTGCTGATCGGGTCCACATACCACTCGCCGGGCGCGTCGAGTTCCTCCAACAGCCCACAGAGATAGAACGGGCAGCCGGGGGCCAGCACATAAACGCCGTGCGCCGCCTCAATGACGTGGTTTGCCACGTCCGCACTCTTGAGCGCAGCCCAGGTTTGCTCATAGTTGAGCGAGTCATGGAAGACGACCAACGCGCGCTCTGGATGTGTCCACTTCGCCGGTTCAAGTTTGCCTGCTTGGTAACCGAACTTTGTCTTCGTGCCCGCCTCCACAATGCGTTCATTGAACAGCACACCACCGATGCGCGGATGTTTCGGGTCCAGATTCGGCACACGTGCCAGCGGCTGACGCCGGCCTCTAAAGTAGATCTCTCGGAACTTGCAGTCGGGCAGGCCAAGCTGGCTCAGGTCGCTCTGCAACACCTTGCCACGCCATGGCCGCCATTCGTTCACCCCGCGACCGCCGCTGATCACGACTTCTTCGCCTTTCGCGGCCTCGATGGTCAACCCAGAGTCCTGCGGTTCGATCACCATTGCCTGCTTTAGATGGTAAACGCCTCTACGCAGCACAATTCGCCCTGCTCCACCTGCCTGCCGCGTCGCATCTCGCGCCCGCTCCAGCGTCGCAAATGGTTTCTCCTTTGAACCAGGATTGGCATCGTTGCCGTCAGGCGCAACATTGAAGTCAGCGGCAAAAGTTGAACCTGCCAGAACCGGCAGGACAACGGCAGCAATAATACAGTTCATTACTTTCATAAATTACGGGCTGAACAACCGTTGAAGCACGACGGGGTCGTCCGCACCGGCGGAGTTGATCAAGACCACCGGCTCGGCAACGAGCGAGTCGGCGAGTTCAGCGACGGCGGACGCACCGATCTTCTTGCGCCAGACGAGGTCGAACTGGAATTCCATCACGCCGTGCTCGTCGGCTACAAAATTCGTATACCAACAATTGTTGAAGAGCATCGCCAGCAGCCGCTCCGGATGCGCAGGAGGCGTCTGGCGGCGCGTCCAGATTTGCGGGCTGTCGAAGCTGACCAGCGGAGCATCACGGCTTACCCAGAGCCAGTGGCCGTCTGGCGTGGCGTAGTCGGCCCAGCCGTCGAGCGCGATGTGGTCGCGGCAGGAACCGGGAATCTGCTCCTTGAACGGCGTGAACGGCACGTCGCCGTTGCTCACGCGCGGGAGCGTGCCCTCGCACGGCAACGTGAAACCCGCGTAGAGAATCTCCGGCGCTTCGGAGGAGAGGCGGTTGAAGCGCAGCGTGACGCGGGCGCGCGGCTCGCGCTTCCAGAGTTCCAGACGGCGCTGCCCCGATTCGAGCCGCGGATGCTTCAACCACTGCACATAGACCCGCGTGTGCGGTGTTTCCTCGACGGTCGCTTTGCCTTCTGGCGTGGCCAGCACCGTCTCGATGTGCTTCTTCCGCAGTTCGTCGCCGCGAGCGGAACTGCCGGCGGCGCAGATGTCCTTGAGCACCCAGCGCGGCGCAAACGCGTTCACCTTCGCTGCAGAGAATTCGCCGATTCCGCCGACGAACAGCGGTTTCTTCATTTCCGTCCACTGCGCGGAAACCGGCCAGCCTTGATCGTCGAGCTGGACCGTCGGACCGTCCTTCAGCGCAGGCTCGGCGGCTGCGGATTGTTTCTCCAAACGTAGCTTCACGAAACTGTCCGGCGCGAGGTTCTCGACCCAGAACTTCGCCGTCTGGTTCGGCACGTTGTCGGGGAAGGTCGCCGCAGTGTTCTCGCGGCTGAGTTCGCCCGGATTCTTCGGCGCGGTCCATGACCGGACGCCGTTTTCGAACAGCAGCGGCAGCCGTGCGCCGGTGGAAGGATCGAGCAGCGAGTGGTAATCGTCGCGCAGACAGGTCGCGGGCATCCGCACCCAGCCGCTGAACGGCCGGTGCGACGGGTTTGCCACGAACAACCCTTCGCCCTCGCGCAGCAGCCGCGTGCGGACGCGCTGTGAGAGCAGCCATTCCGCCTGACCCATCGGACGCCACGCGAGCATCGCCTTCTCGGCGAACTGCGCCTGCGTGTCGAGCGTCCACGGAAACGCCACGCTCCAACTCGATCCCCACGTGTGCTCGTCAAAGAGGCAGAGGTCCTTGTAGAGCAAGTGGGCCTTGCGCGCGCCGCTGGCGGGCATCGGTCCCCAGAGCGGCGATTGCGCCGCGGCGAGCAACCGCTTCGCGACGCGCGTGGCGGCGACCTCGCGCGGCCCGGAGGCAGCGCCGTTGGCCCACCAATCGGTGAACTCCCCTTCCCGCTCCGGCACGTTGCCGCCGACGGCCTTCTCCATGTCCTCCATCGCTTTCGTCGCGGTGGTGAAGACCAGTTCCGGTTTCAGGCCGAGCTTGTTCCATGCGGCAATGAACTCGGGGATGGCCAGGAACGGCGGATCGTTGTCCATGCGCCAGTGGTTCGTCATCGAGATCGTCAGCACGTCGTGCTTGTAGCCGCCTTTCCTCAGACCCTCGATCCGTCGGAGGCATTGCGCGTGCGCAGCCCGCAGCGACGCCTCGTCCGTGCGGAAGAAATCGCCCGCGCGCGGCGGCCGGTAGCGCGTGTCCGACGCGAACGGCACCGGCCCGCGCCGCCAGTGCGCGCTCTCGAAGAAATCGTAGCCGTGGGGATAGGTTTCGTTCAGATACACGAACAGCCGCCGCCCGTCCGGCATCTTCCACCAGAACGCCGACGGCCGGAAGAACGGCGGGCCGCCGCTGTCGCTGTTGATGCTCATGCAGAGCCGCGTTACGCCGCGGTCGAGCAGCGCCATCGCCCCCGCGCGTTGGAAACCGTTCACGTCGCTTTGCAGCGCGACGGCCGGCTTGAACTGCCGCCAGAGGTCTTCGGAAACCCAGTGCATCATCGTCCGCCACTGCGCCGCATCGAGGAATGGCGCCTGGTTGCACGGCAGCGCCGCGACATCCAGTTGGCCGCTGCGCAGTGCCTTCAGAAAATCCTTCCGCCGCGCCGCCGTGGCTGCCTCCCACCAATCGTCCACCGTGACGAGCGACTCGCACGTCCAATGGAACTTCTGGCCCGCCGGCTTTGACATCGTGGTGAGCACCCCGTCGAGCGCGATGTCGAGGTATCGCTTCTGCAATTCCCGGCACACGCCCGGCATGTCGGTGAAACCAACATCCGTGTGCGAGAAGTGGATGATGTAAATACGTTTGATTGCAGACTCAGCCGGTGCTGGCTCCGCGCCGAGCATTGTCGTTGCAATGGCCGCAACACCGGCCGACATCAGTATGCGTCGCAAGAGTGATTTCATTGGCGATTTTCCAAACTCCATTGTTACTCAGATGCTCTCATCGAATTCGCCAAGGTTCAACGGATACCGGCCATACTTACGCACGAGCTTCACGACGTAATCGTAGGCTTGGCCGGAGACGGAGCTGGTGACGGAGTGATCGCTCTGGAAGATGAGGCCACCACCTTTGGCTGCGTTGAGTTTGCGCAACACCTCGCGCTTGATCGCGTCGCGGTCGCCGCTCTCCCATGCCTGCACGTCGCAGCCGCCGCAGAAGCCGATGCGATGGCCATATTGGCGACGCAACTCCACCGCGTCCATGCCGGCCTTCACCTCCAGCGGGTTGTAGGCGTCGAGGCCGATCTCGATGTAATCCTCGAAGATCGCCTTCACGTTGCCGCAGCCGTGATAGATCGTCGGCAGGCCGTGCTCGTGCGCCAGCGCGATCATCTGCGCCACCCACGGCTTGAAATATTTCCGCCAGTAGGCCGGCGACATGAACGTGCATTTCTTGTAGGCCACGTCGCCCCAGACCACAAAGCCGTCGAGCAAACCCGCGCCCGCCTCGATCTCGGCCTTCGCCATCGCCAGGTAGAACGCCCCGATGCGGTTGATGACCTCGCCCATCTCGTCGGGATACTCGCCCATCCACATCATCATGTTCTCTTGGCCGACGAGCCGCGTGAGGCACTCGCTCACCTCCATCATGCTGCCATAGACGGGAAAATCCGGCCGAAGCGACTTCACCGTCTCGATCCACGGCGGGGAGTTGCGCTGGAAGCCGTCTCCGACGCCAGCGATCTGGTTGTCGCCCGCGCTGAAGAACCGACGCCGGTCGTTCGGCGGGTCGAACTCGGCGCGCTGGAGTTTCTCGAACGAGTCGGTCTCCCACGCACGCATCTCCGGCATCGGGTAGGAGAAATGTTTGTGCATAATCGCGCCGAAGCCGGTCTTTACCGTGACCTCCTCCGGCGTTTCCTTGAGCGTCTCGAACGGCCGTATCCACGGGTCCATGTTCGGAATGGTGACGATCCAGTCGAGGTCGTAGTAATAATAGGGATTCGCGTCCGCCGCGAGGCCGAGTTCCTCGCGCCAGCGTTTCGTGAAGCTGCCCCAGAACCAGTCACTGATCGGCACGCGATCCGGCTCCTGATGCCGCAACGCCTTGTTCATGCGGTCGAGTTTCTTCAGCGTGTTATCTTTGCGCGACGTGGTGTCGGCAACTTTTAGTGTCATGTCGAACATGCCCATAGTTGGTTCTCCTTCACTTGCGGCGGTGGATGGTGGCTTGTCCCCGGGAAGTGGGTTCGGGGATGCGGACGACGATCTCCAATTCGTGCACCACGCCTTCTTCGGTGATGGTGATATGATATTGCGGCACGCCCCGCACGAGCCGGCGCACAACGAACTTGTCGAGCTTCTGGCCGCACGAGACGAGGTTCACCGATTGGACCTCCAAGTCCTTACCGGCGGTGCGGGCGAACTCGAACACGTAAACGCCGGCGTCTTTGCAGAACGACGTCAGCGGAATCTTCATGGTCGTCCACTGCGGCTGGACGGCGTCGGCAGACCAGTGCCAAAGCGTGTGAGTGATGGCGGACATCTCAGCGATGTTCTCGGACGGCATGCGCTCGCCCCACACCGAGAATGCCGCCATCCGCCGGATTCGTGGCTCGGCGGCGGCGCGCATCACCCGCAGTCGCAGCTTTGACACTTCCACGGGCGGGAACCGGTCAATCTTCTTGTGACCGATCGCCGTGCCTTCGCAAAGCTGGCGCCACGCGCCGGCGGCGAAACCTTCGAGGACGTATTCGCGAACGCGTTCGCCTTCGGCAATATCCTCGGCGGTGATGACGTGATCGAGCCGGGTCGGTTTGCCGAGATCAAGCTCGACAACGTTGCCGCGGCCGATGGTCTCGGCGAGGCTCTTGCCAAAACGGCGTTGGATTTCCGCACTGAACTCCGCCGCGCGCTGGGCGTCGGCTTCGGGAATGCGACCGGTGGTGTCGGGCGTGTGATTCAACAACAACACCGCGCCGTGGCCGACGGAGCGGTAATACATGCTTATCAACTGCTCGACCGACTTGAGCGTTGCGGCGTTCTTGGTGCTCCAAAACCAATCGGCCCGGATTCGCGCGTCGCACTCGCTGGGCAGCCACGCATCGCCGTCGGGATCGCTGTCGTAGCCGGTGGACACCCCGGAGCGGGCCTTCTCTGCGGGCATCGCGTTCCAAGTCGGGTAACGCGCCACGCCTTCTTCGTTGCCGATCCAGGTGATGGTCGCTTGTGGGCCTTGGAAGATCATCGCGCGCGGCGCGTATTTCTGGAGGATGTCTGCGACGGGAACGATGTTGCTGCCGTCGAACCAGACCTCGGCCATTTCGCCGTAGCGCGAGAGCAATTCGGTGAGCTGTTGGCGATAAATCCGGTTGTAGTTCTCCTGCTCAGCCGGCACCTTGGCGCGACCGCCAACGCCGACGTTGTGTTTGCCGTCGGCGGGACTCAGATAAACGCCCAATTTGAGACCGCGCTTGCGGCAGGACGCGGCGAGGTCCCTCATCACATCGCCTTTGCCGTCGCGCCACGGCGTGTTCTTGACGCCGTAATCGGTCGTGTCGGTCTGCCACCAACAAAACCCGCCGACGTGCTTGGCGACGAACACGATCTGCCGCGCGCCCATTGCGACGGCAACATCGGCCCATTGCTCGGTGTCGAGCTGTTGCGGGTTGATCGCCGACAACGGCGTGGTGAGATTGTCGTGCTGCGTGTTTTGCCAGGTCGAGGGCGCGAAGTGGATAAACATCTCAAGTTCCATGTCCTGCCAGACGACCTGTTCCGGTGTCGGTCGGGCCAGCTTGTCGCCCGCAGCGTGGAGCACCGCCAGCGGCGCCAGCAGCAGGGTGGTAAGAGTGAGGAAGAGGTGTTTCATGCAGTCATTCCTTTTCAAGACAACGTCACGATGTCCGCGAGCATCTTCGTCTTCACATCACCGGGCAGGCGCGTCAGGCCGGTGTATTCAATCCAGCCGTTGGAGACGCCGACGCCCGCGCCGACTTGGCGGGCGAGTTTCATTTGCGCCGGCCACATGTGCTGGAAATGCCACGCGCACGGACGCCACGGCTTGCCGCCGAGCGCGGCGAGATAACGCACCGGTTCCTGCGTGTAGAGCGGATGGCCGAGCAGGCCGGGATAGGCGTGGTCGCCGCACTCGCCGTCGGCCCAGAGCACAAACGGCGACATCGAGCAGTCGCTGGTGAAGAACGCCTTGTCCATACCGAAGCTGCGCACCAGCGCGCGGAGCTTGCGGTAAAAGTCGATCGCCGCGGTCGAGGTCGGGCCGGCGTGGTCGGGATGATGGTCGTAACCGAGGCCCGCGAAGGTCTCGTCCATCACGATGGCGTCGGGCTTCAGGATGTCCATGATCCACTGCGCCTGCTGGAGCAGGTGCTCGCGCCACTGCGGTGAGGCGAGCGACGCGCGCCAGTTGTTGCCGACGGTGTCGGGGCCTTTCCATGGGAACGGCACGAGTTTGCCCGTCGAGTCCACCAGCACGCTGTTGCGCATCTTCTGAAAGAACGGCGTCGCGTCGTCGAACAGCACCGGATGCAGATAAACGCCGGCTTTCGCCCCAGCTGCACGGGTGGACTTGATCCGGGCGCGCATTTTCTCGAACGACATCTCTGCCGCGCTCTGTTTGTCGCCGCGCATCGCCCGCCACGTCTTGCGGTCGGGATGGATGTAATCGCCGAGCGCCGGGTAGTAACCGTGTTGCGTTGCCAAACCGACGTGGAACTCGCGAAACCGCGGCTGGTCGCTTTCGTAACCGTCGCCGCGCCGCCCTTTCTCGCCCTGCGCCGACGAAAGGAAATCGTAGTAGTGGACCTTGAACTCGCGCGCCCAACCCGGCACGGCGAACTCCTCGCGATGGCCGAAGCGATGGAACGCCTTCCACGCGACGGCCGCGTCGCCTTGGTGCAGCATCAGCCAGCAACGCTGCGTAAACCTGCCGCCGGCCGCCACCAAAACCTGCCTGCCCGCGCGCCAGATGCCGCCGTTGCTGCTGAATCGCATCGGCTGGTCCGACGGCGTGAAGATCGCCACACGCCATGGCCTTTGCGAATCGAACACATCCACCACCGGCGCGAGCAGCAACGCCCGCGTTTCGCGTTCCGCCCGACAACTCGCCATCGGTTCGAGGTAGTGAGCAGCGAAATCGTTCGCGCCGACAGGATGGTTGCAGTCCTTGAGGAAGTTCTTCACGCCGAGCGCGGCAAACCGGCCGTCGCCGAACAATCCCGCTGCGCTGAGCGGCACATAGATGTGCTGTTCCTCGACGCGCGGCGACGGTCGCGCTGACGTAGCGAACTCGATCTCGACACACTGTGGGCGATCCGACGTGTTGCGCACTGTCAGCGTTGCCTCCAACACGTCCTCGCCCTGTCCAACGCCGCTGTCGCGAAGGCGGTGCGTTACTGTCATGCGCAACGGGCCGGCGCCAGCGACTTCACCCACGATGCGGCAGGAAGCCGACAGCAGACCCGGTTCGGTCTGGGCAACCAACGGTGTGCCATCGGTCGAAACGCCGACGAACAAGCGCGTCTTCGCGTCACGCTGCCATGCGATACTCCCGGCGCTTGCAGCGAACAATGGTAACGAGCCTGCAGCGGAAGCGCTGGCGCCAAGTGTAGCGAGAAAATGCCGGCGCGTGATGGAAGTCGTTGGCGGGGTCATCGTGCTTCTTTCTTCTTCTCGACAGGCCAACTCGCACGCAGGTCGTCGCGGTAGCAGCCCATTCTCTCGACGGGAATGCGCCGGAAACCGAACTTGAAGGCGGGCGAATCGGACTTGAGGCGGTAGTCGTTGTTCGCGGCGTTGACGAAGCGTGGCTCGGCGATGAGCGAGTGGCGGTCCATGCCGAGCGCCTGCCACGCGGCCCATTCATCCATCAGCTCGGCGGCGTGCAACTCCACGTCGTCCACGCAGGCGGCGCCGTCGCCGTCAGGCAGGCGAAACCGAACGTAGCAACTCTTCATCTCCGGCGGCTGCGCAGGGAAACGGGTCACCAATTCGTGCTGCGACCAGTCGGTGCCGACGCTGACGGTATTCACGGACTGCCAACTGTAGGTGTTGGACCGGTAGCTTTGCAGGCCGAGTTCGACGCGCGTGTTCGGCCGGTCGGCGCGCAGCCATGCGCTGAGGCGATAGACCTGGCCGGGCTGGACAGGAACCTCGACGCTCTTCACGCTTGGGATACGAGCCCACGATTCCTTGTCCTTGTTGGCGGGATCGGGTTGGCTGGTGATGTGCAGGCAACCACGCCCGCCATGCGGCGAGTCGGCGCAGAGCGTCGCATGGTCGTTGGTGCTCGGACGGATGTGCCATGTCCAACGTTCCGGCAACTTGCCAGCGGAGCCTTGCTCAAAGTCAGCGTTCGGCGGTGCGATGTTCGGGCCGGCGACGGACTTGAGCTTGAACTGGCCAGTCTTGAGCGGCTGGCCGCAGTGCCAGATGAGGTTGGAATCGGAGTGATTGTGCTCAAACGACACGTTTCGGAATTGAAACGCTTGTGGCTGCGGGTCGCGCCAGCAGAGGATGTTTCGGCAGACGACATTGCGCCGCATCGTGCGCCCGTCGGGTAGCGAGACGGTGCGCGGATCGCGCAGGCTGGCAACGTTGCGCCACGCGGGCAGATTCGCGACCGAGTCGTATTGGCGGCTCCAATTGGCAATCTCCCGCGTCCAGTAGCCGGTGGTGATCTCCCAACCGTTGAACTCGATCTGGCTGGTCGGGCCGTGTTCGCTGCGGCCGGTGCCGCACTCGACCAGGATGTTGTTCTCGACGACGTTGTCGCGCCCGTCGTGGAGATGGATAGCGGCGCGCGGGCAGCGAACGACGACGTTGCCGGTGACGGTGACGCCCATCGCAGTCCAGTCTAGATAGATGCCCCACGCGAAATACGGCGCGAGCCATTTGCCGGCCTTGCCGCTGCGGCCGATGACGTCGTGGATGAAGTTGTTGCGGATGATCGTGCCGTGCGCGGAAAGCCAGTTCAGTGACATCACATAGATCGCTGCGGTATCCATCGTCTCCAAGCTGACGTGATGGATGCGGTTCAACTCGATGATGTGCTTCTGGCCGGTGGCCATGACACCGAAACGCGGCAGATGGTGGAGCCAGTTGCGTGCGACGCGATTGCCGGTGCCGCTGACGACGATGCCGCAGCCCTGTTTGTGGAACGCGCCGGTGCGGGTAATGTGGTTGTTTTCCGCATAATTGCCGGCGGGCGCGAGCGTCTTCTCGTCGCCACCGCTGAGGCTGATGCCGTGGCTGCCGGTGTCGGAAATGTCGCAGCCAACGACGCCGTTGCGCGTGCCGCCGGTCACACTGATGCCGCTGCTGTTGTAGTCACCGACGTTGCGGATGGTGCAGCCCGCGATAAGACAATTGGTCGTATTGCTGAGGGCAATGGCGGTGCCATCGCAGACCTCGAAGGTGAACCCGCGAAACGTCACGTGCGCCACGCCGGGGCCGAGTTCGAGGATGTTCCTCAACCGTGGGGCGTAAACTTCCCGATTGTCTAGCTTGGTCGGCGGCCAGAAGTAGAGCGTCCCTTCCTCGCGATCCAGATACCACTCGCCCGGCGCGTCGAGTTCCTCCAACAAGCCGCGCACGAAATAGCGGTCGCCGGGCGAAATCTCGTAAGAACAATCGCGCCGCAAAGTGATCAAACGTTCCGCACGGTTCACGGCTGCGATTGGCCAGATGTTGTTCCACCACTCGTGGGTTGGAAAAACGCAGACCTCACCGTCGGTCGGCCGCGTCCACGTTCGAGCGTCGGCGTCGGCAAAACGCAGCGTGCGCTTCAGTTTTTCCGTCTTGACCGGCTCCTTGTCCGTGAACGTCCAGCCGCTGGTGAATGGATTTGACGGGTCGAGGTTTGGATAGCGCGCCAGTTCCTGCCGCCGACCGTCGAAGAAAAGCTGCCGAATCTGGTTCGTGAAACCGAGCGCCCGGACATCCGCCTTCAAGATGCGCTCCTCATGCGGCACAAACCCTGTGATCTTCTCGCCGCCGACCAAAACCGGTTTTTCGTTCCGATACGCCCGCCAGATTACCGGGGCTTGCGTGGTGCCAGAATCGGCCGCGTCGAGCTTGAACGTCTGCCGTAACTCATACGTCCCGCCGCGGACAAGCACTTCTATTCCGGATTTTGGATTTTGGATTCTGGATTGGCGAACTGCCTCCCGCGCCCGCTCCAACGTCGCGAACGGCTTCGCCTTCGTGCCGGGATTGGTATCGTCGCCAATGGGTGCGACGAAAAAGTCGGCAGCGGCTGCGAACTGAATGGAGGCGGCTGCGACAACAAATTGCCGGAGGAATCCAATGTCGGTTTTCATGTTCTGTTCCTCTCCCGATCAATGTTTTCGCGGGCCGACTTTGGAAAGGTCAATCGGCTCGAAACCGAGCTTCCGCGCCGGGGAATCCGGCTTCAGACGAAAGTCATCCTTCGCGGGATCCATGAACTGCGGGTCGGCTTCGAGGCTGTGTTGTTCGATGCCAAAGCGGCGCTGAGCGTCGAGGTGTTTCTGGCCCCAACCAGGTTCGGCGGTATTGAAGTAAAGGTTACCGTCGGCCTTGCAGGTTCGCAGCATGGCGGGTGTGAGGTCCCTCCGACTCTTCGGCGCGGGCACAGTTCTCTCGAACAGCAATGACTGGCCCGGATTTCGCGAGACGACGATGTTGCGCTGCACGATGGAGCCGTCCACCGGGCCGTAAGGCATCACCAGACAGCCACGCTTATGGACACAGGGTTTGCCGTCCGGCGTCTGATCGCGGATATCGTAGAGGATGTTGTTGCGGATCGTGTTGTTGCCCTTCCAGATGACACCTTCGCCACAGACGCGAGTGATAACGTTGTTCTCGATCACAGTGGCGTGCTGATCGTCGTCGCAACGGATGCTACCGTTGATGTTTTGCGCCGGGATGTCGTGGATGAAGTTGTTCACCACGCGGTTGTCCTTGCCGGTGCCGGAAACGTAGATGGCGTTGCCGTCGCCCATGGTCTCCATGCAGTGATGAAGGTCGTTCTGCGCAATGACGTTCTCCCGCCCGTGCATCAACGGTTCGCGGCTGTGCCACGAGGGCGGCTGCTTGCCCAGCACCCGGTCCACCTCGGCCCACCGGATGGTGCGGCTGCACTCGCCTTGGCCTTTGCGGTCGAGGATCGTCCGGCCGGTAACCAGAATCGCCGTATAGGGTGTGTGGTGGACGTGGTTGTGTTCGATGCGATTGTGGCCGCTCTGCCAGGCCCAGATGCCCGCGGAGTGCCAGAGCAACCGCCCGACATGATGAACGTGGCAGTCGGTGACTGCGTTGTGGTGGTTGACGTTCTTCGTTCCCAATCCGTAACCGGCCAGCAGCACTCCCGCGCCGCCGAGGTTCGCCAGTTCGCACCGGCGGATCTCGATCTGTTGGCAATGCAGATCGAGACGGACGCCGGCAGACCCGCTGTTCACAAACCGGCAATCTTCCACGCGGCACGATTCGGCGCCGCGGAACCGCAGCATGGCTGTCGGGCGGTCGAACATTTCCCAGTCATGCTGCAAGCCCCATCCGGTCTTGCCCGCCTCCCACGGCCGGCGGTCGCTTTGCGTGAAGGTGAGGCCGCGAAAGACCAGCCCACGAACCGGCGTGTCGGCCGGGCCGTCGTAATCCGTCTTCCCCTCGACACGGATCAACTCGGTCAAGCGTGGTGCGACAACGTCGTCGCCAGGTTTCCTGCCGTCCTTGGGCCAGAGGTAGAGCTTGCGCGCCTTGGCATCAAAGACCCACTCACCCGGTTCATCGAGCGCCTCCAGCACGTTCTTGATCCAGACGGAGCCGTCTGGGAAATTGGCGAAGTTCGGCGGCCTCAGCAGGTAAGTCGCCGGCACCGCTGTTCGCACCAGCCCTGTGGCCCGGTCCACCTCAGTCATCGGCAGGATGTTCATCACCCACGGAAACACCGGCACGACGACCATCTCCGCCCCCGCGAAATCCGCGACGCCCCGCACCACGTCCGCCGGCAGGCAGAGGTGGTGCTGATCAATGGCGTGGCCGTCCGCAGGCGGGGCTTTGAGTTGTTGGAAGCCCCGCGTGCGCGCCCGCGGCAGGATGGCATCACCTTGGAACAACGCGCGGCACATCGGCCAGTCCTGCGGCACATCGGCCTCCCACACCCGGCCACGCGCCTTCTCCGGCAAACGAGTCAGGTTCGTCGGCGCCTTTTTCCAACCGCCCGGCAGTGGAACGGCACCGCTGAGGATGGGGTGTTCGTTTGGCGCGGCCACGATCTCCGTGGTTGCCTTGCCGATGGCGTTGTCCCGGAGGTCGAACACAATCGTCCGGCCGATGCGATACGCGCCACCGCGCATCACAATCCGGATCGCGGCTTCCGGCGTCGCGTCGCGGATCTGACGTGCCGCATCCCGCGCTCGCTCCAGTGTGGCGAACGGCTTCGCTTTCGTGCCGGGGTTACTATCGTTGCCGGTTGGCTCGACAAACACCTCGGCAGCCGATGTCGTGTTTGGCAGGAAGAGGCCGGACCAGATCGTTGCGGCCAGCATCAGTGTGACGAGACGTTCGTTGCTCATAGGACGTTTCCGATTCGAGTTTGGTTGGAACTGCGACCGGATTCTGGCCGGCAGGTTAAGGATTGACGTTGCCTTCGTCTATGGCTGATTCTGTCAAAGTTGTGTCTGATCCGCTCAAAGGCCGAATCAACCGCGGCGCCTACGACAGACCGTTTTCCGGCGTCGGCGTCGAGTTCGATCCGCTTGGCGTGAAGCCGGGCCGCACGGGCATCACGTTGCACGAGAGCGGATTCATTCCTGCCAACGCCGAGTGGAATTTCCCCAGCGTTTTCAGTCCCTTCTGGAGGCTCTACTACAACGGTAAACGCGGCCACTGCGTGCTGTTTGGCGAGCGCATGGTCGAGCTGACGCCAGCGCATCTCGTGCTGATTCCGCCACATTGCCTCTTCCACTGTCTCGGCGCAAATCCGGTGCCTACCTTCTGGCTGGCGTTCAGTTTTACGCGCAAGCTTTCGCCCGACCAGAGCGTCCCAGTGCTGCTGCGGCCGCGAGACACCGAGTTGTGTCTTATCCGCGACTTGCGGCGGTTGATCATGGCTGACGAAGCTTGGGAGCCGACCGATGCGATCTACCGCAACAGCTTGGCGCTATTGCAGGTCGTCCTCTCGCGCCGGGAACTCCGCTGGCAACCACCTTTGCCGGAGCACCTGCTCCACGTCCGCCAGCACATCGAGGAGAATCTCGCCGCCAAACTCACAGCCCCGCTGCTGGCCAAGCTCGCCGGGCTGAGCGTCGCCGGTTTCAACCGCGCCTTCCATCGTCACTTCGGCACGACACCGGCGCGTTACGTCACTGAGATGCGTGTGCGTGAGGCGGCGCGGTTGTTGCTACAGACCGAAGAGACGATTGACGCCATCGCCGGGCAGACCGGTTCTCCCAACCGTGCCTACTTCAGCCGCGTCTTCAAGCAGATCACCGACGAGGCCCCCGCCGGTTTTCGCCGCAAACACCAACGGCAAGAGTGGGCTGATTCGTGACGACGGCTATTTGAGGGCACCCTCGATGGCTGCGGCCACCTGCTTGCCCAGCAGGTCGTAGCCTTCACTATTGAAGTGAACATCCTTCGGCGGTTGCACTTTCGCGAGGTGCGGGGTGATGAAACCGAAGAGGTCGTTGATGGCGACGCCATGCTTCTTCATGAGTTCGGCGGCAGCGGCGTTGCGCTCGACGATGGAGGCGGCTGTTTGCTTGTGCGCCGGGTCGTCGGGAATCGGCGTGGTGCTGGCCCAGATGAGTTTTGCACCGGTCTTCTTCATGCGCTCGATGAGTTGCTCCAGCCGCTGCGTGTAGTCGCTCAGCGGCGTGGCGCGGTCGTGGATGCCGAAGTTGAAGTGGATCACGTCCCATTTCCCGTCGCCGAGCCAGACATCCATCTTCTTGATGCCCGTGGCGGTCGGCCCGCAGTTGGCCGGGGCGCGGTGGACGTTGACCTTGCCGGCAAGAGCCTTGCGCGTGGCCTGCGTGTAGCCGCGTGAGACGGAGTCGCCGATGAGCAGCACGCGCGGCAGTTTCGGATCGTCCTGCACGAAGTCCCAAGCGTTCGACCTGCCGGCGATCTTGTCGCGTTTGTGGAGAGGTAGATAGAAGCCGCCGAGGTTGTCTTGCAAGACGCGCTCCCAAGCCTGTTGTTCGGGCGGCAGCTTGGCGACGAGCGCGGCGTAGCGCTCGTCAATGAGCTTGTCGGCGGCGGCCTTCTGCGCGGCGGCTTCCTTGGCGTTGGTCGGCTCGCCTTTCGGCGGCGCTTTCTGTTGTGCGTGTGACGCCGCCAACGAGGCCAGCAGCAGGAAGGTGATGATGCGTTTGTTCATGGTTTGATCTCCAAGTGTTCACCAGCTTTGTTGACGCTTGACCAGCGCGATCTTCTACCGGTGCCACGACGGCGCGAGGAAACCGATGGCCTCATCGAAGGTTGCTTTGCGCCGGAAATTCGCCGGATCGTAAGCGGGGTCTTTCGGGTCGGCCTTGGCCCAATGCGGATGCTGGCGGCCAAAGTAGCTTCCGTAGAACTGATAGTTGCTGTCCACCCAACGGCTCAAGACCATCAGTTCGGTCGCCGTGAGCAGCTTCGTGTGGTCGTTCTTGGCGTTCTTCGGATTCGCGGGGTCGGTCAACATCGCGACCAGCTTGCTGGCGTAGCTGCCGAGACTCCGGGGCGGCAGATAGGCGCCGTTGTAGTTGCCGCGGTCGCCCTGCCGAAACGACGTGAACTCCGGGATGATCGGCCCGGCCAGTTCCTTGCAGGCAAGCTCTTCGTAGGAGGTGTTGTAGAACGAAGTAACTTCGCCCGTCAGCTTGAGGTTGCCGGCGGGTTCCTTTCCGCTGTGGCACTTCACGCACTTGGCGTCGAACATCGGCTGGATGTCGGTTGGGTAATGGATGACCTGGCCGGCGCGGCCATCATCGCACGGCTGCGGCTGTGGCGTGCTTGGCGCGCGGGTCAACGCCAGCAGCTTCGCCGAGGCGCCTCCCGTCGAGCCGGTGTGACTGGACTGGCCGTGGCAGCCCGTGCAGGAACGCATCTCGCCGGGCACATAGTTCACGTAGGTCCTCTCACGCTGAAGTTCCCTGAAGTTTTCGTCGAGCGCCTGGAAGAAAATGCTGCGCCCAGCCGGCACAACGAAGTGAGCGGAGCCGTCTTTCTCGACGGGCACGACTCCCCACTGCACGCGCGGCCAAAGGGCGGCTTTCCAACTCGAACTGCTGTTGGAGGGCGACCATCGCCTGCCGGTGGACCAGTAGCGCGGCAGGGCCTCGTTGATGCGCAGCCATTTGACCTCGCCCGGCTTCACGCCTTCCATGCCCTGATAGACATTCGCGACGACGCAAACGGCTTGGTTGCTCGCCGCGTATTTGGGATCGCGTTGCGACGACACCGCCGGCGGCACGGGCCGCGCGACCAGCGGCGTGGGATGCCAGCACGACAGCGCCGCGTCGGCATGGATCGGACGGTGGTGGCCTTCGGTGTCAATGAGGTAGAGCGCGTAGGCGTTGGCGACGTCCTTGTAATGATCGGCGGGATTCACTTTGTAAGAGACCAGGAACTCGTGGTCGTTGATGGGGAACGGATGGGTGTAGAGGTGCCCCGATTTGCCATTGCGATCCCGGATGTAGGTGCCTTCTTTCGTCTGAAAGGCCCAGCCCGGTTCCTCGCGCCGCGGGATGAAGACTTGCGGAGTGATATTGACGACCGGATAGCGCGGGTCGCCTTTGATAAAGCCCGGTTCGTCTGGATCGGGACCGCGCTCGCGCATGCCCATGCCGAAGTCCACCAACAGAATCGCACCGAGACAGCCGCCCTGTGGGTAGTGGCACGTGCCGACACTCACGAAACGATGACTGCTGCCCGGCAGCGGCTGCGGATACATATAGACGGTCGTGTCGTCATCAGCCAGGCCGTAGAGTTCCTGCGGCCGGCTGCCGTCGGGGTTCATCGCCCAGACGGTCTTGGCCACGCGCGCTCCCTTGTCCACATATTCCCAGCGGTGATACATCACCCGCCCGTCATCGAGCATCACCGGGCAGAACTCGCTGACGGGGCTGCGGGTGAGTTGCTCGACGTTGCCGCCGTCGGCATCCATCCGGTGCAGTCCCGGCGCAACGAGGGCCGCCGAGCCGCCGCACAGGATCGTGTGCTCGCAACGCGTCGAGGAGAAAATGATTTTGCCGTCGCGCAGGTAGCAGGGATGGATATCGTCGGTGTGCCAGCCCGGACGCCACCGCGCCACCTTCTCCGCTTCGTCCTTGGGCGGCTGCGAAATCTGGTGCAAGCCCGTGCCGTCGGTTCTGACCTCCCAGACGCGGAAACCGGCTGCGGGGTCTTGGCGGAAATCGAAGACGATCTTCTTGGCGTCGAACGACAGGCTGAACTTGCCGATGAAGCCCTTGCCGCCCGGCATGTCGGCCGCGGTGACGACCGGCCGCTCGGTTTTGGTGCGGAGGTTGTAGATGTAGATGCCGTTGGTCGACAGGAACCGGTCGGGGCTGGTCCCATTATTAATGTCGGTGTAGTAATGGTCCGAGGAGTAGGGCTTGCGTTTGACGAAAACGATCTCCTCGAAACCGAGGTCCTTCGACGTGACCTCGCTCGCAACACCGGCGGAGGTCACTGCCGACGCGCGCGGCACAAACAGGAGTGCAATAACGAGCAGGCTCAGGATGGCTCTGTTCACGGCAGTTCTTCCTTTCACGGGTTCATCTCCAACTTCTCGCCGCGCTTCGTCTCGCGCTCAACAAGCTTCTCGGTCTAAGGGTTGAGCATCCGCAATTTACCGCCAATCGTCGAGACGATTTCCAGTTTCATGACCTTGCCCGCCTTCTGCTCGGCGACAGTCCGGCGCCCACCTTCTGGCTGGCGTTCAGTTTCACGCGCAAGCTCTCGCCCAACCAGAACGTCCCAGTGCTGCTGCGGCCGCGAGACACCGAGTTGTGCCTTATCCGCGACTTACGTCAGCTGATCCTAGCCGATGAGAACTGGGAGCCGACCGACGCGATCTACCGCAACAGCTTGGCGCTGTTGCAGGTCAAGAGTAGGCTGATTCGTAAACAACGCAGATCACCGGCTTATTTCATCTTCTCGAACGTGACTTCGTAGGTCTCGTTTTGAGCTGCTTGGAAATAGGTGCCAGTCAGCCGCGACGCAGCTTTGTCAAACGTGAGCTTGTAAAGGCAGCCGGGATAGCCGGAGTCGCGCAGTTCCATGAACAACCTCAGCACGCCGCCGTCGCGCGAGGCCTCGGCGCGCGCGACGTTGATCGGGCGCGGGTTGAAGTAGCCGGCCTCCGCCTTGCCATCGGCGGCGATGTTCTTGATCTCGATCATGTAGTCACCATCGGTTCTGGCCCAACGACCGACGAGCGGCTGGTAATCGGCGGCCGTTGCGGCGGCGGGCGCGCTGGCGGCTTCACGAGGTGTGTCGCTTGGTTGTCCGCACGAGATGGCGAGGATGACGGCGGCGAAAGCGGCCAATCCGAGGCCGGCGGTTTTGCTGAAGCGAGTAGGATTCATGATTTTGGGCGGCGGTTGGTGGCGTGTTTGTCGGCGACGGGCTAGCGCGCGGCGCTGAGATTGCCGGCTGGCGCGGCAGGGTTGTAGTAGAACGAGTTCCAGTAGGCGCGGTCGGTCGCGTAAACGTCAACCGGATCGTTCGGACCGAGGTTCTTCGGCAGGAAACCGAACCGCTGCATTTCGCGGATGTAGTGTTCGTTCGGCCGGAAGCCGGGCATGTCGAACCGCTTGCCGGCCATCAGGCGGTTATGCGCGTCGCGAAGCGCAGCGAGCATCTCGCGGTAGAGCGGATCGTTGGCGTTTGCGAACACGGGTTTGCCGCAGAGTTGCAGGCCGCCAGCTTCCTTGGCGAGCGGCGCGCGCAACACGTAGGATTTTTCCGGGCGCGAGAGATTCTGGATAGGCTCGAGGTAATGACCATGCGCGCCGCCGATGACGAGCGTCGTGAACTCCTTGCCCCGGCGGTCGCGCTCCTTGCCTTGGTGACACTCACCGCATCGCTGCATCATCGCGCCATACGGCAGATGCGCCGGGTAGGTGCCGCAGCCGAGCGATGCGTAGGTGCCGGGATACGTGGCGCTGGTTTCGATCCAGAGGCGCAGCGTCTTCCGCTCCAAGTCAGAAAGTTTCGCGCCTTGGTGGCTGCCGTCGGTGAGCTTCATCAACCGGCTCGCGGCGCTACCGTAGCTGTAAGGCGGACGGTTGGCATACGGCACATTACGCGCGTCGGAGATCAGGCCTCGCGTGGTGATGGTCCAGTAGCTCATGCAATACATCGCCGTCTTGTCGCCGCTGAGGTCCACTTTCGCATCGCGCCGGTCGGCGTTGTGGCATTGCACGCAGTGGCGGTCGAGAATCGGCTGGATGTCGCGCGGAAAATCGAGCACCGACGGCACGTCCTTGATTGGCTGCACCGGGCTGGGCGGCCGTTTCATCGCCAGCAACGACCCGCGCGCAGGCAGCGCCGTGCTCTGGCGGTTCTCGTGGCAGCCGACACAGCCGGCGGTCTCGCCCGGCTGCACCGTGACGAAGCTGTGCATCCGTTTCACCGCGAGGTCGTTCTTGTCGAGCGCGACCAGGAACAGCGACCGCATCGCCGGCACTTCCAGGAACGCCGAGCCGTCTGCTTCCACCGGCGCTTCGCTGACGATCTCCGCCAGCGTGAACGAGCCGCCGATGGTGAGCGGTTCCATGCCGCCGGAGAAATTCACCGGCTTCGGCAGTTGTTGGAGCACGAGCAGTTTCTTGATCGCGCCGCGCTCCACGCCCGCCATGTTGCGGCCGTGATAGATGTCCTCCAGAAACAGCCGCCCGGTCGGCGCGCTAAGGTTCACGCGCGACGGGATGATCTGCTCGCGCGGCCGTGACTGGATCGGGCGCGGCTCGTTGCACTGAAACTGCCTGCGCTCGGACTCCGGCAGTTGGTAGATCATCTCGGCGTTGCCGTCGCCGTCCATCACGAACAAGCCGAGCGCGTGCGCCACGAGGAAGCAGCCCTCGCTGAATGCATACGGGTCCTTCCAATCACCGGTCTTGCTGACGGTGCGCACACCGCGCGGATCGTCCGGGCCGAACCGCGGGTCCACGATCGAGATCGGGCCGAGATGTTCTGGCCGGCCGTGGCCCGGCGAGAACGACGCGACCACCTTGACCGTGCCGGGAATCGGTTTCGCATCGAGCATCGCGATGCCGCCGGCCATGTTGCCGTAATACACCGTCTGGCCTGTGCCGTCGGGATTCGTCGTCCAGAGATGGTGAAAATGCACCTGGCTGCGGTCCACATATTCCCAGCGCATATAAAGCAAACGGCCGTCGGGCAACATCCACGGGGTGTTGTCGTGGTCGTTGTTGCTGGAGAGCATCCGCACGTTGCGCCCGTCGGCGTCGCAGCGATAGAGCGTGGCGACGCGCGTATACCAGCAATTCACGAACCGCCGGCAGCGCGACGAGCAGAAGACGATGCTGCCGTCCGGGCAATACGTCGGCTCAATGTCGTCGTCGGGACCGTCCGTGAGCTGGCGCAGGCCACTGCCGTCCACGTTGATTTCGCAGAGATGAAACGGATGCGTGCCGCCCTTGCGATACGCGAAAAGGATTTTCTTGCCGTCGTAACTAAGCTGCGGGTCGCGCACGCCGCCCCTCGGGTCGTCGAGAACCGTCGTCACCTTGCCTGAGCGCAGATTCAACCGGCAGAGCCGCCCGCCTTCGCTGTAGCCCCAGTAAACGCCCTCCTCTTTCTTGAAGCTGAGCCGCTGCGCGTATTCCGAATCGTCCGCGTAGTTGCCGAACGTCACATACCAGTGGTCGCGTCCCGGCACGCGCACGGCGAACACGATCTCCTCCACGCCTTTCATCGGCCCGTCGAGAAACCGCGACAGCATCGGCCCCGGAAACGTCTCCGGCATTTGCGCGGTGGCGAGCTTAGCCGCGGATTTTGGTGCGGCGCTGAGCGAGGAACCCAGCGCGAGCAGCGCTGCGGTCATCAAAAACCACGCGGCCATCCGTGAACCACAAGTAAAGCGGGCCATGTCCGTTTCATTATCAGAAAGCCCCCGTTCTTGCCAGCACTCAACTTCCCACGTGTGGCTATGGCGCCACGACGGGTTTGGAAAGTCGGTTCTGCTTCAGTTCGCGGAAAAGGACAGTGACCTCGTTGAGGGGTGCGACGTAGTAACCGCGGTAGGCTTCGCCGCGCTTGAGCGTCTCGTAGAAGGCGCCGACCGACCCGTCATGCGGCGCGCTGCGGGAGTTGACGTGGAGAATGAAGAGGTCACCGCTGAAACCGGCCAACACGTCGCGTTTGGCACTGCGCAGAATTTCCTGTGCGGCAAGAGCGTTTCGGCCAGCGGGCAGCGGCATGTTCTTCCGCGCGTCGTCGTAGCCGGGATACTCGCCGCGCTTCGTCGCCGCGTAATCCCACGCCACCACGATCAGATCCCACACCACGGTCTGCTGGCCGGTGTTTCGTTTCTCGACCCATTTGCGGAGCGTCTGCCCGCCGAAACCGGGCTGCTGCCAGTCGTCGTTGGTTTTGCCGTGGCAGAACGCGCTCCACGTATCCTGCACGGCGGACACGAATGGCGACGCGATGGTTTCGTCCGGCTGCGCGCCGACGCGAATGATGCCGGCGGGGAACTCGCGTGACAAGGTCGCCAACCCACTGCCTTGGTCGCGTCCTGCGTAAACGTCGTAAACCGCAATGCGTGCCGGGTTGATGGCGCGTTTGAAGAAGCCAGCCAGCCGACCCAGGTCATCCGCGGAAAATACCTCGCTCTTTTGCTTGTCGTATGCGCGCAACACCAGCGTCGGCACGATCTCGACCTCTTGAGGGCAATGTCGCCGCCAAGAGGTAAACACCTGCTCGGCATCGGCAAGAGAAAGCTCATTGTGATAGATGAGGTAGAGCCGGCTGGCCGCGTAGTCGCCGCACAGGAGCCGGGCCGCGTTTTGGATTTCCGTCTCTGAGGGCTTCGCAGCCGGCGGAAAATCGATGCCCCAGTAGCCGCGCTGTGGCAGCGACGCCAGCGACGCGTGCAGCCAGTAGGACCGCTCCAGTTTCGACAGTGAAGTGTCGTCGGCCAAGGCTGACGATACGACGACAGAGAGGATGAACGCCCACCGCAGAATTGGCGCGATCGGTTGCATGTTGCGACGCCTTATTTCTTCCGCACACTCATGCGGATGACGATGGAACGGCTGAACGGCGGCAGCGTCACGGTGTTGTCAGAGAGCTTCGCGGTGCTCCATTTGTCCTCCCACGGGTCATAGGTCTTGGTGCTGGTCGGTTTGATTTCGGCCATTGCTTCCGACAAATCCAGTTTGAGGCCATCGAGCGTTTCCGGCGCCTTGCCGTCGGCCAATTCGCTGCGCCAGTCGTTTTGCGAATCGCGGCACCAAATCAAAACGGTGCGCTTGCCTTTGAGCACATGAACGCGCAACCGCGGATGCGGGACTTGCATCGGTTGGAAGTTCTCGGCGGGCGGGTCGAGGTCTTTGACGATGGCGGCGAAGCAGGCGAAGTGATGCCAGAGGTTGTTGCGGTCCACGTATTGGTTCCAGTGCCAGCAGTGGCCCGGCCCGGCCGCGCCGGCAAAGAACGGCGCGAAGAGCACGTCGTGAAGGATGACGCCTGCGGTGTCCTTCGCGTAGAGCTTGAACGGCCCGGCGTGCCGCGGCTCGACCGCGCCGCTCTCGGCAAGGATGACCGGCCGACCCGGTTTGTGACCGAGCAATATCCTCACTGCGTCGGCGCCGAACACGTCCACGGGGCCGTGGCAGATTTCATACTTCGCGCCGCAGTCGAGATAACGGTGCACTTGCGCGACGTCGTTGCCGGGCATGGTGCTGAGGCGCTCGTAGGGTTTTAGCCCCCAGTCGCTGTCAAAGCTGCCGAGGCTTTGCATTGCGAGGTTGCGCGGAAAAAGCCGGTGTAGTTCCGCCAGCATCACCTCGCTCCACGCCGCCACGTCGCCGCCTGCGACGCAGTTGACCTCGTTCCACAGCTCCCATCCAAAAATTTCCGGCCGCTCGCCGAATCGCTGCGCATACCACGCCAGCTTGCGCTTGAACTGCGCGCGGCTGCGCTCGCCGTCAATGAAATCAGCCGTGTTGGCCGCCGGGCCGCCGTTGGCGATGAGGTGCAGCGGCTTGGCGGCCCACTTTTGGTGGTATTTGGGATCAAGCGAGCGGAAGTGTTCGAGGCAGAGCTTGAGCCGGATGCCGTATTTGCGGGCGAGCGCCAGCAGCGCGTCAATCCGCTTCGCCTGAGCCTCGTCATACTCGCCGCTGCGCGCGTGCTCCACGTCGAAGAAACCGCTGCTGAGCCAGATGCGGGCGTAGTTGCCACCGTTCTTCGAAAGCACCCGGAACCATCGCTCCATGCACGCCAGCCCGCCGGCCTCGTCGCTCTCGCGCGCTTCGGGATGGACCATGTTCAAGCCAATCGGCACGTAGGGCTTGCCGTTGGTTAGTTCGAGGTAGCGCGCGTCGCGCGGGCTGACGCGGACGAAGGCAGATTCCGCGCCGCGACCAACGGCAGTCGTGATGAGGACAGCAGTAAGAGTGAGGCTGAAGACGGGTATCCGCGATAGGTGCTTCTGTCGGTGTGAACGCATAATCGTATGGAGGGATTATTCGACCATCCGGCTGCATCGTCCAGCATTCTCTGTAGCAGCCAAGCTGCGGATTCCCTTCCGCCGCGTCACGCTCCGACTGCGTGATCGAGACTGATCACGAATCTGAAGGTCCAAATTGATTCCGCTACCTCGCCAAGATGTAAGCGAGATCCATCATCTTCTGGTTGATCGGCTTCTTCTTCGTGTAGGCTTCTTCCAGCGGCGTCAGGTGCGGCTGGCCGTTAATGATGCCAACCAGCTTGTCGGTCTCGCCGCACAGCATCGCCTCCACCGCCGCGAATCCCATGCGGCTGGCCATCACGCGGTCGCGCGCCACCGGCGAACCGCCGCGCTGCGTGTGGCCCAACACCGTCACGCGCACGTCGAGGCCGGTTCGTTTGCGAACCTCCTCCGCCAGCGGGAAAATGCCGCCGGAAACTTTTCCCTCTGCGACGACGACGATGCTGCTGGTCTTGCCGCGCTCGCGCATGCCGGCCAGCCGCTGGCAGAGCGCCAGCACGTCGGTGGGCACTTCGGGAATGATGATCTCCTCCGCGCCGCCCGCCAACCCCGCATAGAGCGCCAAGTAACCGTTGTTGCGCCCCATCACCTCCACGAACGACGTGCGGTCGTGCGACGCCGCCGTGTCGCGCAGCCGGTCAATCGCCTCCAGCGCCGTGTTCATCGCTGTGTCGAACCCGATCGTGTAGTCGGTGCCGTAGAGATCGTTGTCAATCGTCGAGGCGCAGATGAGGACCGGCACGCGCTCCTGAAGCCACAAATTGTGCGCGCCCTCGGACGTGCCGTTGCCGCCGATGCCAATGACGCCGTCAATGCCCGCCGCGCGCAGGTTCGCCGCCGCCTTCGTCTTGCCTTCCCGCGTCATGAACTCCGGGCAGCGCGAACTTTTCAGGATTGTGCCGCCGCGCTGGACGATGTTGGAAACTGAGCGCAAGTTCATCGGGACGAACGCCCCCGCGATCATCCCCGCGTAACCGTGCTCGATGCCGTTGACCTCAAGACCTTTGGTGATGGCTGTGCGGACGATGGCGCGGATACAGGCATTCATGCCCGGCGCGTCGCCGCCGCTGGTATAGACGCCGATTCGTTTCATAGGAATGAGCGCAGCGTTGCGGCAAGCCGGAGCAAAGTCAAGAGCGCGCGGCACCGCCTACGTAACTTTCCGCGCCGCGCCTGACGGATGGATCATGAAGTAGCGGTTGATGTTGTCGAACGTCAGCAGCCCGACAAGCCGGCCGTCTTCGATCACCGGAACCGTGCGTTGGCCGTTGGCCAGCATCGCGTCATGCACTCCCGCCACCTGCGCATCCGGTCGCGTGCAGGAGAAATTCCTCGTCATCAAGTCTGCTGCGCGCGCCGTGCCGTTTTGCTTGGCAGCCTCCAACACAGCGCCTCGCGTCAGCATTCCCATGAGATCGCCGTCGGACATCACTGGAAAATCGTCCTGACCGCGCTGGAAAATCCACGGCAGGCAGTCGCCCGCCGCGTCGTCCGGACCGACAGTCATGAACACCGGAGTCATGACTTTCCCCACCTCAATGTCCTGTAGTGCACCGTGCAGGCGCACCGTCTTCTCCTCCGCACCCGCGGCAAAGAAGATCAGCACGCCGATGATGGCCAGGAATATCCAACCTGTCAGCAAGCCGAGCGCGACGAAACCGATGGAGAAGGCCCGTCCAACCACCGCTGCGATCGCCGTTGCGCGCGGATATGACAGCCATTGTGCCAGCACTGCGCGGAACAATCTGCCGCCATCCATCGGGTAGGCCGGAATCAGGTTGAACACGACCATCCACTTGTTCACCAACAACAGCGCGCCCATCAGTTCCGCCACACCAATCGGCAGTTCCGGCAAGGTCATCAACCCCGGATAATACGGCACCTCAAAAGGCACCCAGACTGCAATGACATAGAGCACGGCAAAAATCACCACGTTCACCAGCGGACCCGCCAGCGTGATCGCAATCTCTTGGCCTGGCTTCTGCGGGATCGAACGCAGAGCCGCCACGCCACCAATGGGCAACAGCGTGATGGAACTCACCCGGATTCCGAACCGCTGGGCGACCACGCTGTGGCCCAGTTCGTGCAGCGCCACACATGTAAACGTCGCCACGATAAATGCCACGCCCCACGCCGCTGCGCCCCAGCCCGCCGCCGCCCGCGTCTCCACGACGATCCAAAGCAACAGCAGCAGGAACGTGAAATGAACCCGAATCCGGATGCCAAACACCCTGGCGATGGTGAGCGACCATTTCATTGGCTGACTATGTTCATGAATTCAATTTACATCACTTTGCCCGACTTCTAGAGTTCCGGCACCGCGGTGAAGCGGCAGAAAAAGCCGCGACACCATACGGCACGAATTCAACCCGGTCATGGAAAAAATTCTAGTCATAGACGACGCGCAGGACATGCTCTATTCGTTTCGGCGAAACCTTGAATCGCCGGTGCGGCAAGTGCTCACCGCCGCTTCGCTCGCGGAAGGCATCGAGACCTTTCGCCGGGAGAAGCCCGACGTGACTGTTTGCGACATCCGTCTCGGCGGCGAGAGCGGCCTCGACGGTCTGACGCAAATCCGCCAGCTCGATCCCAAGGCGATGGTCATCCTCATGACTGCCTACGGCACCTCGCAGACCGCCATCGAGGCGATGAAACGCGGTGCGTTCGATTACATCCTCAAGCCGTTCGACGTGCCGAAGGTGAAGGCGTTGATTGAGTCCGCGCTCAAGGCCGCGCGCGACATGCGGCAGGTTGTCTCCTACGAGCCGTTGCTTCGGTCCGAGGACCACACCGAAGGCATCGTCGGCCGTTCCGAGGCGATGCAAACCGTCTTCAAACGCATCGGTCAGGTCGCGCATAGCGACGCCACCGTCCTGCTCACCGGCGAGAGCGGCACCGGCAAGGAACTCGTCGCCCGTGCGATCTACCATCACAGCCCGCGCGCCGGCAAAGTCTTCATGGCCATCAACTGCGCTGCCATCCCGGAGCAACTTCTCGAGAGCGAGCTTTTCGGCCACGAGCGCGGCGCGTTCACCGGCGCAAGCCAGCAGCGCATCGGCAAGTTCGAGCAATGCGACGGCGGCACGCTCTTCCTGGACGAGATCGGCGACATGCCGCTGCTGACGCAGAGCAAAATCCTGCGCCTCCTGCAAAACGGCGAGTTCCAACGCGTCGGCGGATCGCAAACGTTGCGCGCCGACGTGCGTGTCATCGCCGCCACCAACAAACCGCTGGAGCAGCTCGTCTCGGAGAAACAATTCCGCGAGGACCTCTACTACCGGCTCAACGTCGTGCGCGTCCACCTGCCGCCGTTGCGCGAGCGCCGTGAGGACATCCCGGTGCTGACGGACTATTTCCTGCAACGCCTCCGCGAAACCGGCAAGACCCGCATCCGCACCGTCGCGCCCGACACGTTGAGCGCGCTGGAAAACCACGCGTGGCCCGGCAACGTCCGCGAACTGGAGAACGTCATCCACCGCGCGGCAATCATGGCCAAGGGCGACTACATTTTACTGACCGACTTGCCGACGGAGGTCCTGCAAACCACCGCGTCGATGCCGGCTGAGCCAGCCGCCGTCGCTCCGGTAGCGCCCGCTGCTGTGACGCCGGAATCCGCCATCAACGAAGCAGCACGCGTCCTGTTCGACAGCGCACGCCGGCAGTCCCAGCTTAAGATCATCCCGTGGGTCGAACGCGAACTCATCCGCCGCGCTCTGACAGAAACCAGCGGCAACCAAGTCCAAGCCGCCAAAATGCTTGGCATTACCCGTGCCACGTTGCGCAAGCGGATGGAGAAATTCGGCATCAAGAAGGAACTCAACATTTCGTAGCGCAGGCATTCCAGCCTGCGCGCTGTCACCGCTTCTTCCATGATCTGCCGGCGCGTTTATCAGCTTGCCGCACTCGTTGTTTGTCTTCCTCTGGCCGTCGCATTGGCCCAAGAGATGGCTCTTGACGAAGCGATGAAGGCGCAGAACTGGACCGGCACAGGTCGCGCGCGCGTCGGCGGCACCGCGTTTGTCTCCACCGGCGGGAAATCCGCCATCGCGTTGCGCATGGCTCTGCCGCTGAGCGGCGACGGCCCGCGTTGGGCAACGCTGACGTTGGCGCACACGAATTGGAACGGCTTTGTTGTGCTTCGTGTCCGCACGCTCGCCGAAGGAGCATTCGAGACGCCGCTCGAACTCGCGCTCACCGACCGGGCCGGTCACCGGTTTGTCGCCGCTCAGTCGCTCCCGCTCGGAGCGCCGGGCTGGAACGAATACGATGTTGATCTCTCCAACACCAGCACGCTCGATCTCTCGCGACTTCAGTCGCTGGCCATTGGTCTCGACCGGTCTCGCGGTATTGACGGGGGCGACCGTCGTCAAGCGCGGCTTTACCTCGCCGACATCCGGCTCCTGGCAAACGCGTCGCCCGCCGAAACTGCGGAACGGCCCGCGCAACAACCGGTCGCGCAACTTCATGTCGGTCTCGGCCAGATTTTTCCGCAGAACCTTATCGTCGAAAAGTTCCGTATCGCCGTCGGCACCAACCTGCTCGTGCGATTGGCGTTGCCACTGACCGATGAGATTTTGTTTGAGTCAACAACCCGCTCAAACTTCGTGCGCGGCATCGAATCGCAAGCCGCGGCGTTGAAGAACCAGACAAACATGGTTGGCATTGCGTTCGCGCAAATCGTTCCGCCGATCACCACCGACTCGCCGCTGAAATTGCAAGCGTTCCGCAGTTGGCTGACAAATACCTACGCCACGGTCGGCGACTTGAACGGCCGATGGGACGTAAAATTGAAAGGGTTCGACGACGTCGCCTGGCCGTGCGCCTGGCAAACCGCTGCGTGGCGCGACGCCGTCACGTTCTGGCAGGAATCGGTCACGCGAACATTGCGCGGGATGATGCAAGCGGGTCGTCGCGGCTCGCCGCGCGCTTATCTGCTGATGCGGCTGGAGCGGCTGTCCGACGAGACATGGCGCGAGCGACCGCTCGACTACTACGCCATCCAGCGCACGGTCGGCTGCTCGCACTACTCGCTGGCCGACGGCGGCGGCGACTCGCGCGAGTTCCTCAGCGGCGGCGAAACGCGCGCGCTGGTCTCGACGCTCGCCACGCAGATCAACCGGCGACTCTGGGCGGATTCGTTCGATTGGAGCACGCCGGAAGGCAACTGGCTGCGCGGGCCGGCCGCGCGCTGGCTCGACGCCGTCGCCACACGCAATCTCTGGTTGCAACTGGCTGCTGGCAAGGACGGCGTCAGCGTGCCGGAAGCCGTGCCGGCGTTGGAGGAAACCGCGCGCCAGATCAAACCGCTGTGGTCAGTCTTTGTGGCGACGCGGCGAGCCAGTCCGAAGCTCGGCGTGCTGCGCTCGGCATCCTCGCGGCTGATGAACACGGCGGCGGAGCGCGAGGAGAGCCGGTTCTTCGAAGCCTTCTGGGGCAGCGGTTGGCAGCCGGCTGTGATCTACGAGGAAACGTTCCGCGATTACCCGAAGGCGCTCGCCGACTACAACGTGCTGGCGCTCGGCGGTGCGACGCATCTGCCGGGCTGGTTGCAGGACGCGCTGCTGGCGTGGGTGGAAAGCGGCGGCACGCTGCTCTGCTCCGGCACGCCGGGGTTGTTCGACCCGTGGGGCCGTCGACTGGCGCGGTTGATGTGGGAGGCGTTCGGCGTGGATGACGCGCGCTTGGAAAGGCAGGAAGCAGCGTGGCGGTGGCACGTGGACGTGTCACGGCTGAAAGCGGGCTGTGTCATCATGGCTTCCGACGACGCGGGCGCGCCGCTGGCGGTCCGGGCGCAACACGGCCGCGGCGAGATCGTGATGTCGCTTGTGCCGTTCGGCGAGGTAAAGCAACTCCGCGACTACTGGCCGTGGAAACTTCACGACCGCGTGAAGCGCGACATCGAATCGCCGGAGCGCAACCTCTACCTCGACTGGAGACCGACGGAAAACCCGCGGACGTTCTTCGCTGTCGCGATCAATCTCTCGCCTTACGTGCCGGTGAAGACGTTCGTGATCGCCAACGCCCGGTTCAGCCGCGTGCTGAACCTCAGCACCGACGGCGGCGCCAGCCCGCTGCCGCGCGAATTGACGGAGCTTTCGACAACGTTTCCGCTGGAGCTGCCGCCCGGCGGCGGGGCCGTGTTGATGCTGGAAAAGTCCTCTGCTCACCGGCGATGATCGCCGCAGGATAACGGCTTTGCCTCTCCGCGCTTGCCCCGCATCTCAGCCGCCGATAGAGTTGCCCTTCAAGAACTACTGGAAACAACGCGTGGCCGCGCCAACAATCAATCCTGAATCCCGATCCTCTGCGCAAGCGCCTTCGGTTTGCGTCGTGATCCTGAATTACAACGGACGCAAATTGCTGGGTCGGTTTCTGCCGTTGATTGCCAGGACAGACTACCAGCCGCTGGAACTGGTGGTGGTGGATAATGCCTCGACGGACGATTCCTGCGGCTGGCTACGCGCGCGTTGGCCGCAGGTGACGTTGCTGCGACAGGATCGCAACCTAGCCTACGCGGGCGGCAACAATGTCGGCATCCGCTACGCGATGGCGAAGGGCCACCGTTACGTGGTGATCGCCAACAACGACATCGAGCCGCATCCATCTTGGATTCGCGAGGCGGTGACGCATGCCACCAAGCACCCACAACACGGCTGTATCGGCTTCAACGTCTTCAATCAGGAGGTCACGCGGCTGGCGTTTGAACAGGCGTGCCGGCAACTCGGCCAGACCGACTGGCGGCCGGTGGCGCATATCTCCGGTTGCTCGCTTCTCTGCGACGCCGAGGTGTTTCGCTCGATCGGCCTGTTTGACGAGACCTATCAGTTCTACGCGGAAGAGAACGACCTGGAACTTCGAGCCATGCGCGCCGGCTGGCAGATGGTGGAGTTGCCGGTGCCGGTGTGGCATATGGGCGAGGCGTCCACGTGCAAGATGGGGCTGTGGCGGGCTTACCTCAGCATGCGCAATCTGATCCGCATGAGCTTGAAGCTCGACGGTTTGTGGCGCGGGCTGCGCACGGTGGCGACGGTTTTCAACCGCGCTTGCAATCTGTCGTTGCACCTGGATTTCGATGCCGATTACACGTTGCGCCGCTACCGGCCGTCGAGTCTGCCTGTCAACGCCGGGCTGGCACTAGCGGCACTGGGCTGGAATCTGTTGGCGCTGCCCCACACATTGTATGTGGGCTGGCGAGACCGCCGGCGGGTGGCGCAGTATGTGGCGAAACAAGTGGGCTGAACATGTGTGGCATTGCTGGAATTCTGGGGTTGGCGGACCGCGAACGGACGCAGCGGATGGCGGCGGCCATTGCGCATCGCGGACCGGACGATGAGGGGATTGAGATTTTTCCGGCGCAACCAGCGGTGGGCGGTCGGCCCGAAGTGCCGGCGGTCTCGCTCGCTTTCCGGCGGCTGAGCATTCTCGACCTGTCGTCGCGCGGCCATCAACCGATGTTCAACGAGGACCGTTCGGTCTGCATCGTGTTCAACGGCGAGATCTACAACTTCGCCGAATTGCGCAGGGAACTGGAAGGTAAACACCAATTCCGTAGCGCTACTGACACAGAGGTCATCATCCACGCCTACGAAGAGTGGGGCACGCGCTGCGTTGAAAGACTTCGCGGCATGTTTGCGTTCGCCATCTGGGACGCGAACCGCGGGCGGTTGTGGATGGCGCGCGATCGCTTGGGCATCAAACCGCTCTACTGGCATTACGCCGGCGGGAAGTTGGTGTTTGGATCCGAGATCAAGAGTGTGCTGGCCAGCGGGTTGGTGGAACGCCGGCTGGATACGGATGCCCTCAACCGCTATCTCGCTTTTGGTTGCGTGCGCGCCCCGTGGACAATGATCCAAGGCGTCAATATGTTGCCAGCGGGGCATACGCTAACGGTGGAAAACGGCGGCGCACCGGTGGTCGAATGCTACTGGCAACTGCCGACGGAAACCGCGCTGCATCCCGCAGGCCGGTCAAAGCCCAAGCGGCAGGAGGTGGTAACGCAGTTGCGGGCGCTGCTGGAGGAATCCATCCGGTTGCACATGATCAGCGACGTGCCGTTGGGAGCGTTTCTTAGCGGCGGCTTGGACTCGACGGTCATCGTGGGACTGATGAGCCGCATGGTGGATCAGCCAATCCGCACGGTCTGTATCGGCTACGGTTCGGAAGGCGCGGCGTTCAACGAACTGAAATACGCGCAAATAGCGGCGGAACATTTCGGCTGCGACCACACCGAGGCGATCGTCAACGGCGCGGACGTGGCGCGGGAGTTCGACAACTTCATCTGGCATCTGGACCGGCCAAGCGTGGACGGCCTGAACAGCTACCTCGTCAGCAAGATCACACGACAGCGTGTGACCGTGGCACTGTCGGGCGTGGGTGGCGACGAATTGTTTCTCGGTTATCCGCACACGCTCGCCACCATCCGCTCCACGCAACTGCGGGCGCGATTCCCGTTTTTGAGACGACTGCCACGCAACCTTCGGCTGGGCCGATTGCACCGGCTGAGTCCATGGGTGGCGGCTTTGGAATTGGTTCCCTACAGCTTGGAGGAGCTTTACAAGCGGACCCGGACGATGTTTGGGGCCAATCAACGTGCTGAGTTGATGGGAACGGCGGCGCGGCGGTTCTCCCCCCTTGACGAACTTGCGGCCGGCTCTCAAGGCGCGACAGCAAACGCTGACGTGGCCAACATCCTCGCACAAATAGAAATCGACCGGTATATGACGCCCATGTTGCTGCGCGACATGGACGCTGTGAGCATGGCCCACGCGTTGGAAGTGCGGCCGCCTTTTCTCGACCACAAGCTGGTGGAATTCGTCAGCCGCCTGCCCGGAGAGTTCAAGTTGGGCGATGGGAGAATTCCCAAACCATTGCTGGCCGCCGCCGTTACAGACCTCGTGCCCCCTTCCATTCTGCACCGGCGCAAAGCGTTCTTTCACATGCCGATCAGCGCTTGGATGCAAAACGAGCTGCGTGATCGCGTGAACGACGCTACGAGCGACGAGGCCGTGCGCAAACGTGGTCTGTTCCGGCCCGAAGCGGTGGCCGTCGTGCGCCGGCAGTTTGCGGAGCGTCCGAGGAATTGGTCCAACCTCTGGATGTTGACGGTGGCGGAGTGGTGGATGCGCCGTTATCTGGACGCGGCGGTTTAGGACAAGCAACGTGAGAATCGCGATCCTTTCCAATTACGCCACGTGGGCGCTGGAAGGCCGGCCGGGCTACCGACCGGACGTGCGACGCCATCCCGCGCCGTGGGTGGCCAATCTCGCGCACGCGCTGGCCCGGCTCGGCACGATCGAAGTCCATGTCGTCACGCAAACCGACGAAATCGAGCACGATATGGAAGCGGAAAGCCAAGGTGTGCGACTGCATTTCTTGCGCTGTCCACGCCGGCTGCGTGCAACCACGTTGTTTGTCTTCGACTGTCGGCGGCTGCACCGGGCGTTGCGGCGCATTCAACCCGACCTGGTTCATTCCCACGGCACTGAAGACGCCTACACGATTGCCGCGCTGAAGAGCGGTTATCCCACGGTGATGACAATGCAGGGACTGCAATTCAAAATCACCAAACATGTAAAGTCGCCATGGTTCTCGCGAATGCGCCTGATGCAGACGTTAGAGCAATGGTGCTTGCGCCACGTCCGCCACATCATTGCCAAAAGCGAACACGTGGCCGAGTCGGTGGCCCCGCTGGCGCCGCAGGCGGAGATTTATCGCATCCCCAACGCGATGAATCCGGTGTTTTTTGAGAACACTGCTCGCGCTGCCGCTGGCGAACCGCAACGGCTGTTGTTTGGGGGCATCATCGCGCCGGTGAAAGGCCTGCAACACTTGGTGACGGCTCTTGATCGGCTCCGGCCGCGATGGCCGGGTGTGAAACTGGCGATCGTCGGCGTCCCCGGCCGCGGCAGCGAAGGCTACTTTGAGTCCATCCGTGAACAAATCCTCGCGCTACGTCTGGAGGATGCTGTCGAGTTCCACGGCTTCCAGCGCCCGGAGAACATGGCCCGCGAGATGGCTCAAGCCAGCGTTGTGATTGTGCCTTCGTTGCATGAGATGTTCTGCAACATGGTCGCCGAGGCCATGGCGGTGGGCCGCCCCGTGGTGGCCAGCTGGGTCGGTTCGTTGCCTGAACTGGTGGACGACGGCCGGACCGGGCTGCTTGTGCCGTCCGCTGATCCGGAATCGCTGGCGGCGGCCATCGAGCGACTGCTTGCTGACGAACCGCTGCGCACTCGCATGGGTTTGGCTGCGACGGAGAAGGCACGGCGGCTGTGGGATCCGCAACAAGTCGCGCGTCAAACAGAGGAGGTCTATCGCGTTGTTCTCGGAACCGGCTCTGATGGTGCCGGGCGATGAAGTTGTGTTGCAGCCGTTGCGAAACCGTTGCGTGAAGGGTGAACGACGGCCGGCTCAGCGGCGGGAGAAAAACGGAGCCAGCACAAATCGCAAGACGGTCAACACAATCACTCCAATGCCAATCAGCCAGGCCCACTGGGTGATTTGTTCCGACGTTGAAGGTGGCGGAGGCGGTGGAGACGGTGGAGGTGACGCCGATGCCTTCTCGACCTTTTCCAGCATCGCCTTACCCTCATCAATCTTCGCCTGCGCGATTTTGATGTTGGCTTTGCCTTGCGTTTGAATAACGCGTGCCGTCGAACCACGATTTTTCGCATCGAAGTTAGCGGCCAACTGTGCCGCCCGCAACAGCGCCTCGCCCTCGGCAATCATCTTCTGCGCTTCGGCTCGCTCCCGATCCGTGCCGCTGATGGGCTGGCTCGTGGCCTTTGCTATCACCCGTGCCTCGGCCACCGCGCGCTGCCGGAGCGCGGCGCGCTGCGACTGTGCAGCGGCGGCGGTGGCAGGCTCGACGGCGATGGACTTCTCACAGCAGGCGAACGCTTCCGCAAACCACCCGGCACGTTCGGCCCGCTGCGCGGCCTTGAGATAGCTGTCCGGCTCTTCCTCGGACGGACAGGCAATGAGTTGCTGGATGTCGCCCAGCCGCACGGTGGCCGTGCCTGCCGCGCCGACTTGCAGCGAAATGCTGTCAACCGTCGTTGCGACGGGGCGGCCCAGCAGCAGCGCGCCGTTTTTCAAAACGAGCACATCCGCCCGCAACGCCAACGCCGCCGCCAGCAGCACTCCAATGCCCCACCATCGTCGTGCCGACGCCTTGCAGTGGTTCATGACTGGCAACCTTTCATTGCACAGGAGGCGGTGGAGCCTGCGGTGTCAGGAAAGCGGGCTTCTCTACGCGTGTGCCGTATTGGTCGGTGATGGTGGTCTTTTCCAGAATCGAACGCGGCCCCTGCGGCGGCGGGCTTTCACAGCCGGCCAGAATCGCCGTCATCAGACCTAACGCTATCGCCAATGGTTTCATGAAACTCCTCCCAAAAGGTTGGCGGAGCTTACTACGAAGCGCCCGCTTGCACAGCCAAAAAACGAGAGGCGCGGGATTCGTGAGAATCACGCGCCTGCTGCAACCGCAAATCTTGCCACATCACCGCCGTCTCGCACGGCAGGGAAGGTCACTCATACATCAGCACATTCTGATTATAACTATCGAGCGGAAACTCCGGCTTGATGATCGGCCAATAGGCGTCCGGGAACGGCAGATAAAAGAAGCCGGTTTCATACACGCCAACAGCGGTGCGTTTGGCGAGTTTCGCAAGACCTCTGACGATGCCATAGGTATAGGCTGCTGCCGGACCGTTGAGATTGTCCTCGTGATGCATCGTCAGCGGCACATCCGTCCAACCCCACACCAAATTGCTCAAGCCGCGGCCGAACCGGCGCAGCGCGTCGTCGGCGGACGCGCTTGGCGCGGTTGAGAGACACGCCAGCACTGCAATCAATCCGCCAACCAAAAACCATGAACGCATTTTCATAAACGCTCTCCTCGCAAACTGCTTAACTGCGCGTCACGCTAAGCTTTCGGGGACGGAAAAGTCAACACCGAAGACGGTTGAAATAGCAGGCGCTGTCAGGCAAACGGATTGTGCCGTTTCTCCCCACCCACCGTCGTCAACGGGCCGTGGCCCGGACACAGAATCGTATCGTCCTCCAGCGCCAGAATCCTCCGGCGCACCGAGCGCATCAGCGCCTCGTAAGAGTGCATCGGTCCGCCCGCCGAACCGGCGAACAGCGTGTCGCCGCACATGCAAAGTGCCGGTCGGCCCGCGCCAAAACCCTCGACGCGGAACGACAGTCCGCCCGCCGAATGTCCCGGTGTCGGAAACGCTTCGACGTTGAGCAGGCCCAGCTCAAACTCCGTGCCGCGCTCCACCAGCTTCGCCCCGCGCAACGGCTCGTGCATGCCAACAACGACCACCGGCTTCCAACGGCGCTGGATTTCGCCAAGCACGCCAATGTGATCGCCGTGCGTGTGCGTCACGAAAACGTAGCGCACCTCGAAGCCGTGCCGTGTCTGCAATCGTTCCAGTGCCGCAAAATCCACGCCTGTGTCGAAGAACGCGCCCTCCTGACTGGACGGATCCCACACGGCGTAGCAGTTCACGGCGCCGCTGCTGTAACGACTGCTGACCATCGCCACCGCGCCCAGCGATTCGAACGCCGTCGGAGCAGGTTCGTAACGCTTCCGCGCCAGGTCCAGCAGCGCCGGCGCCTTCAAATCCAGCACGTCGGCCAGTTTCTCGATTATCTCATCGCCGGGCACTGACAAATAGCGCTCCGCTTTCTCCAGTTCCGGCACCGGCAAGCCAACGCGCAACGACACCATCTCAGGAGCGAGCGCCAGTCCCACGCGCGCCTTGCGGATCACATCTCCGAATTCGTCTTCGAGTGGCATCGTCCTCCTGATTTCGGTTTCTACTTGCAAACGTAGAATATCGGCGCGCGACACGCAACCGCCGGAGAAGTGGCGCCGACGGAATCTTGTGATAAGGTGGCTGATATCCAGCGATGAACCTCCACTACCTGCAGCACGTGCCGTTTGAAGGACTGGCGAGCATCGAAACGTGGGTCGCCGCCCGCGACCACCAAGTTGCGGTGACACGGCTCCACGCCGGCGATCTGTTGCCGCGCCTTGACCAACTCGATTGGCTGGTCGTTATGGGCGGGCCGATGAACATCTACGAGGAGGACAAGTTCCCCTGGCTTGCGGCGGAAAAACGCTTCATCAAGGCGGCTATCGATGCCGGCAAGATTGCGCTCGGCGTCTGCCTCGGTGCGCAACTCATTGCTGACGTGCTCGGCGGGCCAGTCTTCAAGAACGCGCACAAGGAGATCGGCTGGTTTCCGGTCCGCAAGACCGAGGCGGCAGCGCGCTCGCGCGTGTTCGAGGTGTTGCCGGCGGAACTGGAGGTGTTTCACTGGCACGGCGACACTTTTGCGCTACCGCCCGATGCGACTCACGTCGCCCGGAGCGCGGCGTGCGAGAATCAGGCGTTCATCTGCGATGAGCGGATCGTCGGCTTGCAGTTTCATCTGGAGACGACGCCGGAAAGCGCGCGTTTGCTCGCGCAGCACTGCCCCGACGAATTGGTCGCCGGGCCGTTCATCCAAACCGCCGAGGCGATGCTAGCGGACGAGCGGCGGTTTGGGCGCATCAATGAAACGATATGGAAGCTGCTGGACCGTCTCCAAGAGGTGAACGCTTGACGCGGCAGGCTGGTGCTGCTTCGTCCGTCTGGCTATAGTCGCGCAGCATGAAAGTTCATCTCGCTTACGGCAAGAACGGTCTGGATGTGGATTTCCCGGACGGCCGCACTACGGTCATTATGCCATCGCATGTCGCCGGGCTGCCGGACGAGCGGACGGCGTTTGTGGAGGCGCTGGCGCGGCCGATCAAGGCGAATCCGTTGAGCGAAACGGTCCGGCCGGCGGACAGGATTTGCATCGTCTTCTCTGACATCACGCGCGCCACGCCGAACGAGCGAATCATTCCGTGGCTGCTCGCCGAGCTGGAGCGGTGCGGCGCGCGGCGCGAGAACATTACGCTGCTCAACGGCCTCGGCACGCACCGGCCCAACACGAAGGCCGAACTGGAGACGCTGTTGACGCCGGAAGTCGTCGCAAACTACCGCGTCGTCAACCATGAACCGACGAATCCGCAGGCGCTGGTGAAACTTGGCGTGACGCGCGCCGGCAACGAAATCCTGCTCAACCGCCACCTCGTCGAGGCCGACGTGCGCATCATCACCGGCTTCATCGAACCACATTTCTTCGCCGGCTTCAGTGGCGGGCCAAAGGGCGTCATGCCCGGCGTCGCCGGCCAGCACACGGTTGAGCGCAACCACGGCGCGGCGATGATCGGCCATCCAAACTCAACGTGGGGCGTCACGTTCGGCAATCCGCTCTGGGAGGAAATCCTGGAGGTGGCGCAGACGGTGAACCGGCGGTTGTTCCTTATCAACGTCACGCTCAACGAGAGGAAGCAGATTACGCGCGTGTTTGCGGGCGATCTTGTGGAGGCGCACCGCGCGGGCTGCGCGTTCGTCAAACAGACGGCGATGCAGTCGGTGGACGCGCCGTTCGAGATCGTCGTTACGACTAATAGCGGCCACCCGCTCGATTTGAACCTCTACCAAGCCGTCAAAGGCATGTCCGCCGCCGCGCGCATCGTCCAGCAAGGTGGCACGATCATCATCGCCGCCGAATGCGGCGATCCCCAGGGTCGCACGGGGCCGTTCTATGACCTGCTGGCCCGCGTCAGCGGCCCGGAGGAACTGCTCGCCCTCATCCATTCACCCGACTTCTCCTGCGCCGAGCAATGGCAGATGCAAATTCAGGCGCAGATACAGAAGAAAGCGGTGGTGCGGGTTTGCTCCTCGCTTCCCGACGAATTTGTGCGCCGCGCCCAACTCCAGCCGTGCGCCGACATCGCGGCGACGGTGCGCGAGCTGCTGGCGCGGGATGGCGGCGCGCGTGTGGCGGTGCTGCCGCTGGGGCCGCTGACGATTCCGTATCTGCGCGGCGCGTAACGGCGCACGCTGCTATGGGGCGGGCTTGTCGGTCCAGCGTTTGCGATCGCAGATGAGGACCATGTTGATGCCGCCGGAGAGATCCTTGATTTTCATGGCCTCAAACATCTGCCAGGAAACTGGCGTCAGGTCAGGGCCGACAAACAATCGGCCGGAGCGCAGCGGGAAACTGGTGGGGAACTCCAGAAACCCCAGCACCGGCGACCACGGCCGCCATTCGCCGGCCAGCACGTCCGTCAAGAGCCGGCTGTTGAGCGTGACTGGCGTCAGCAACATCGCGGCGATGTGCTTGTGCAGGTCGTTGATCTGGTAAAGCTGCTCGATCGTGTAAGGCAGCCAGACACAACGCCGGTCGCCATACCACGCCACGGCCCACGGCTGATCGCTGACCATGATCTCATGCGGTTCGAGGCCACCGGCTATCTGCGTAAGCACGGGCGGATGATACGGCGGATATGGCGACCGGCCGGCTGGCGATCCGGCCATGTGCGCCGTTGTCGGGAAGATTGCTGCCACGACGAGGACGGCGATCGCCGCATGCCGTTGGAGAATCTCCGCGTTTCGAAGCGCGTCGAGCCAGACCCAGATCATCGCCGCCGCAAACACCGCCATCAGCGGCAGCATGAGCACCAGCAGATTGCCGGCTTGCGCAAGGGAACCTTCGGGCCGTGGTTCGATGCCGACGACACACATCGTCGCAAACAGCAGCAACCCGCCGCCCGTTGTGAACCATTTCAATTGGTTGGCCTGCGGCCGTCGGAATCGGTAGCAGATCGCCGCGACAAACGCCGCAAGGCTCAAACCAGCTCCGCCCGCCCACGGGCTGTCCGTGCATGTTTGGTAGGCGTTGGCGGCTGCCTTCCGGAGCATCGCGGCTGCGGTCACAGACATGGTCTTGGGTTCCAGCATCCGCTGCAGCTTGTCACCGGGCGTGGTGGGCGTGCGTTCCATGATGCTGTAGGATGCCAGGCCGAGGAGGCTGTGGGATACGGAGTAATTTCGCGCCAGCCACGGTCCCGTCACGACCAGAAAAGCCAGCGCCATGCCCAGTGCCACGAGCGCGCCGCGCAGCAAGCCCCACCAGCGCCAGCACAGCACGCACACCGGCAACAACAACCAGCCGGTGGCGTATCTCGTCAGAAACATCGCGCCCACCAACGCTGCCGCCGCCATTGCCAGCGCCACCGCCGCGCGCGGATTGCGACCTGCCTCGCGCCATTCCGCCGCCACCACCAACGCCAGCGTCGCCAGACACACCCACGTCATTGCGAGCATCGTGCTCAGGCCGGAAATGGCGAACTGGCAGGTTGTCTCCGACACGACGAACAGCAGCGCGGCGACCGTGCCCGCGCGCCGGTCAAACAACCGGCGTCCGATCAAATACACCAGCAGCCCGTTCAACAACGTCAACGGCAGCCCCAGCCCGTAGATAAGAAAACGATCCGGCCCGAACACCGTGAAGGCGATTTCGGAGCCGACCTTGAACGAAGTCGCCGGCATCCACGACAGCGCGAGCATCACCACGCACACCAGGATTCCCGCGGCGTGCCACGGCAAGGTTTCCGCCGGCACACGCAGGAACCACGCCTGTTGCGCCACGACCAACAACCACACCGCCACCAGCACGGCCCACAAAAGCGGCCAGCCGAAGAGGCTCAAGACGCCGCGCGCCACCAGCGACTTCCAGCCAGCGGAGGATGGTCTTGCGCCCGACTCTGCTGCGTCGCCGCGATTCAGATTGCCCCTCTCCACGATGTAAAACAGCGCGCCGAGCAGCGCCGGATACGCCGGCGGGTTGATGATGTCGGGATGGCGGTCCAGCATCGCGTCGCGTGCCGCCGACCGCTCCGTGAGCCGCCAGATGCTCAGCGGACGGATGAAGTGCGTCGTGAAGCCCTCGCCGCGGGCCATGTTGCGGGCCACCTGCGCTTGGTCCATCACTTCCGGATGCTGCAAGCCGTTGAATTGCGTGGCCGCATAGCCCCAGAGAAACACCGCCACGACGCAAGCCAGCGCCACTCCTCGCAACAGAATGATCGCAGCCCGCTGCGAAGCGTGCTGGCCTTCCGGTTTTTGCGCGCAGAAGATTTTCATACGTCCCTGGTCAACTCTCTCCATTCCCGCCATCCCAATGACGGCGCGGGCTTCCTATCACACCGGCGACGGTGGGACAACGTCGAACCGCGGCGGCTTTTTCCGCCCAAAGTTCAGAACTTGCAGTCGAGCGCCACCGCCTTCTTGAGCAGCCGCAAATAGTCGCGACGCGGGATTTCTGTCGTGCCAAACTGCTCCAGGTGCGGCGTTGTCCATTGCGTGTCCAGCAACGCAAAGCCGCCCGCGCGCAACCGTTCCACCAGCGCCACCAGCGCCACCTTGCTTGCATCCGTGGTGCGGTGGAACATGCTCTCGCCAAAAAACGCGCCGCCGATGTGGACGCCGTAAAGCCCGCCGGCGAGCTTGCCGTCGACCCGCGCCTCGACGCTATGGGCAAAACCGAGCCGGTGGAGATTGCAGTAGCTCTCGACGATCTCGTCCGAAATCCAAGTGCCTTCGTATCGTTTGGCACACGCGCGCATCACCGTCTCGAACTCGTGGTCCACAGTGATCTCGAACGGGTTCTTCTTCAACACCCGCCGCAACCCGTGCGGCACATGGAACCGCTCGTCGAGTGGAATAACAGCGCGTGGGTCTGGCGAGAACCAACTGATGTCGCCCCGTTCGCCCACGGCCATGGGGAAGATGCCTTTGCAATAAGCGGACAGTAACAAATGCGTCTGGAGCACGAGCCGACAATAGAACGCTGCGCGTCACGCATAAAGCGGGAACTGTGGGACGGCGCCCTTGCACCGGGCCGCTGCTGGAAGCCGTCACGCTTTCGCCGTTGGCGACCCGGCCGGACAATGGTCTGCCCGACGTGTTCCGGCTTTCGGGAAGAGTTTAGAGTGGACATAAGGCAGGCGGCGTCGTATGAAACGGTCGCGAACCAAAGGAGCGACTATGAGACATTTGAAATCAATTATGGTGATTGCAGCCGTGGCTTTTGGGTTGATGGCCGCTGATGTGATGATGGCTGGGGGCAAGCCCGATCCTTATGCCTTCAAGGTTGACTGTCCGTTCAAGGGTGTTGTGTCAACCATCACTGCCACCTCTTTGAGTGTTAAGGGCGAAGTCCAGTCCCCAGGGGCTGACAAGGGCCCCGCCGGCGGGAAGGCCAAGCCAAACCTCCAGAACATCCGTTTCTCTATCAAAGGTGCGAAACTGAGTCGCAACGGCAAACCGTGCGAATTGAAGGATGTCCAGAAGGGCGACACGGTCAGTGTGACATTCACAACCAAGGCCGACAGCGACAAACGCACCGCCACCGAGGTTGAGTTCTCTACTGGAGGCGGCGACGCCGGCGAAAAGAAGGCCGAAGGGAAGAAGTAGCCGATCCGCGCGCGACCTGCATCGCTGCTGAAATTCTAGTTGTGTGTGGCAGCATGGCTTCGTTCTGATAATCATGCGCGTCTGCCTTTCCTACTACACGCTTGGTTATCCCCAAGGTGGCGGTCACATGTGGGTTTTCCTCAACTGGGCGCTCGGCCTGCGCGCGCTCGGTTGCGATGTCTGGCTGCTGGAGATCGTCGTCCCCTCCGACTCAATGGCCCAGATGCGGGCCAATCTCGATCTGCTCCGCAGCCGCTTGGCGCCGTTTGGGCTGGCGGATTCTATCGCCGTAACCCGCCAATCCGGCGAGCCACTGCCGACGGAACAATGGAGCGGCTGTCCCGGCCTCGAAGCGGTGAAAGACGCCGACTTGCTGTTAGACTTCCGTTACGACCTCTCACCTGAACTTGTCCGGCGGTTCCGCCGTTCGGCGCAGATGGACATTGATCCAGGGCTGCTGCAAACATGGCTGACGCACAAGCAGCTCAACGTCGCTCCGCACGACCTCTACTTCACCATCGGCGAAACGGTCGGCACGCCGGCCGCGAAATTCCCCGACGCCGGCCTGCCATGGCAATACACGCCGCCGTGCGTCGCGCTCGACGCGTGGCCGGTCTGTTCCGCGCCAGCCGACGCGCCGTTCACGACGGTGGCGCACTGGTATTCCGGCGCGTGGTTGGTGGAAGCGGACGGCACCACCTACGAAAACACCAAGGGCGCCGCCTGGCAGCCGTATCTCGACGTGGCGCGCCGCGTGCAGACGCCGCTGGAATTGGCCACCGACGCTTGCAGCGATCCCGCCGAGGAGAAAAAGCTCCGCGACCACGGCTGGCGATTGCGTGACTCGCGGCAGGCGGTCACGACGCCCGAGGACTACCGGCGTTACGTCCAGCAATCGCACGGCGAGTTCACCTGCGTCAAACCGTCCTGCGTGCGGCTGCAGAACGCCTGGGTCAGCGACCGCAGCCTTTGCTATTTGGCCAGCGGCAAGCCGGTCATTATCGAGCACACGGGTCCCAGCCGACTCCTGCCTGACGCGGCGGGCATGTTCCGCTTCCGCACGCCCGACGAAGCCGTGCACTGTCTCAAAACCGTCGAAGCCGACTACGACCGCCAGTGCCGGCTCGCCCGCGCGCTGGCGGAAGAGCATTTCGACGCGCGCAAAGTCGCTACACACCTGCTGGAACGCGCGCTGGCCTGAGCGAGGAGCAGCATGACACCGCCTCGCACGCTCGCGATTCTCTCCTATCACAAGATCGGTGTCGGCCCCGGCGGATGGGACACGTGGTATTACGTCTCCGAAGCCATCTTCGAGAAACAGTTGGCGTGGCTGCGCGACGACGGCTGGCAGGCGATTGACTGCGCCGCGTTTCTGCGCGGCCTGCGCGAGCCGGAAAGCCTGCCGAAGCGCGGCCTGCTGCTGACGTTCGACGATGGCTACCGCACGATGCGCACCGTGGCGATGCCAATTCTCCAGCGGTTCGCCATGCCCGCTATCGTCTTCGTGCCAACCGCGTTCATCGGCGGTATGAACACGTTCGACGCTGGCAACGAACCCGACGAGCCGATCGCCGGCTGGGACGACTTGCGCGCGTTGGAGCAAGGCGGCGTGTCGGTGCAGTCGCACGCCGTCAGTCATCCGGCTTTTTCCAAGCTGACGCCCGCCCGGATGGAAGAGGAACTGTGCGCGTCGAAGCTTGCGCTCGAATCGGGACTTGGTAAACCCGTGGACGTGTTTGCGTTTCCCTATGGCGACGGCGGGGTAAACCCGGAGCAGACGACGGAATTGCTGCGCAAGACCGGCTATGCGGCGGCGTGTCTTTACGGCGGCGGCCCGGTGACATTGCCAGCGAGCGATCCCTACCGCCTCACGCGCCTCGCGATGGGACCGGACACCGATTTGGCTGCTGCGCTGGGTGATGTGTAGCAACCTGCCGCCGCGCGCGGTGTTGAATACGTGCAGAACGACATAAGAGAGGCTTTGACATGAAGCTTGTTTCACTTGCTATCGCGGCTGTCGCGCTGGGCGCGTTTACGGTTGCCGATCCCACCATCGCAGCGCAGCACAGGAATCCGAACCAATCCCGGCCCGCAACCAATCAGCCCAATCTGCCAAACCCGTTTCGTGGCACCGTGGATAACGTGACACCGAACAACATGGTCGTCATTGGCGAAAAAGGTCCGACCGGCACTTTCGTCATCCAAGCCGGCACCAGAATCCTGCGCGACGGCAAACCGATCATGGCGGGACAGGTTTTCAAAGGTGAAGCGGTTCAGGTAAGTTTCACGGTTGTCAAAACCACCGGTTTGGCGTTGGCCAACGAGATCATCGTCGGTAACTTGCCAACCCCAAGCCCCGATGCTCCTGCCAACACCAGCAGCGGCGGCAAGAAGAAAAAGAAAAACCAGTAGCGCCGTAGCCGCGACTCACGCTCAGCCACACGCCTTCAGCATCGCACCCAGCACTTTGTCCGAGTCGAAGTATTCCTCCGCGATCCGCCGCGCCGCCGACGCATGGCGGGCGTAGTCACGATTGATCCTCTCGATGCCTTCGACGGCACTCTCGATGTCGTTGAACACCAGCAGTCCTTCGCCCGTCGGCAACCAATCACTGAAGCCCGTCTCCTGCGCCAACACCGGTCGGCCGCTGGCGAGGTAAAGCTGGCTGCGGTCGCTGAACGAGCCGGTGCGTCCGGTAATGTAGCCGTTCTTGGTGATGCCGAGTTCGCCGCGCGAGCCGGTGATGTAGGCGCTGTAGGCGTCGAGCGTTTGCGTTTTGGCGACCGAGTTTGTCAACCGCCAGCCGTGCGCGCGCAGCTTTTCCTCCGGCGCGCCGCGCCCGATGGCCAGTTCAATCGGCGCGGCCACGCGCTGCGGCAGGTCCCAGAGTTTGTCGAACTCAACGTCCTTCTGCCCGTAGGTGCGGTCGTTGAACTCGACCGACCTGTAGCTGCTCCAGTTCATCACCGTCGTGAACGGCGCGTCCGCGGGCGGCGGCGACGCGACGCGCCAGAAATCCAGATACGTCGGCAGCGGCATCTTCCGCCATGCGATACCGCCGGTCGGGATGTCGCACTTCGGCTCGCCGATGAACATTCCGCACGTGAAGAACACGTCATGCGGCGCGTAGAGACTCCGCAGATACTCGTCGCCGCACGCCAGCCGGACCTGTGTGAAGACTGGGTCGGTGTCAATCGCCACCTTCCGCCGAGCCTGCGCATACATCGGCCGCACTGGATTCACCGTCGAGAGGTTGATGAACAAATCCGCGCTGCGGCAGAGCCGATCGAGTTCCGACTCGGTGAGACCATAGAACTTGTTCTCGAACTGGCTATAGTAGCACCAGCGCCCCGACAAGCCAAAACGCGCCAAAAGCTCCTCCACGTAACGACGCCCGTAACTGCTGTCAGCGTCGGTGATCTGCCGCGACGGATCGAACGGCATCAGATACTCGCCGCTGTCCTCCAGAAACCACACGTCGTGGCCGAGCTTCTTCAGCCCCAGCAGGAAATTCAGATTGCCCCACGACATGCCCACCAGTGGGTAGGCGACCATGTAGCCGGCAACGATGATCTTCATAGTTGAAGCTCTCAGCTTTCAGTCATCAGCAGTCAGCCAGCAGTTTCTTCAAAACCTTGCCGGCGTCGAAAAACTCCGCGGCGACCTCGCGCGCGGCGCGGCAGTGCGCGGCGTAATCGCGCTCGACGCTTGCGATGGCAGCCGCCGCTTCCTCCAACGTCGAGAAAGCGAACAAGCCCCGGCCGCTCGGATAAAACTTGCTCCAGCCTGTGTCCTGCACGACGGCCGGTTTGCCGGCGGCCAGATAGCACGCCGTCCGGCAACTGAACCAGCCGCTGCGCGTCGCCACATAGGCTTGCTTGGCCACGCTCCACTCGCCACGCGAGCGCTGGATGTAGTCGCGGTAAACTTCCGCATTGCTCGACACCGCGTGGCCTTCCACTAGCCGCCAACCATTTGCCGCGAGCGCCTCGCGCGGCGCGCGCCCGCTCACGGCCAGTTCCAGCGGCGTGCCAACCTTCCGCGGCAGTTCCGTGAACTTCGCGAACTCCTGATCTTTCGCGCCGAACTTCTGCCCGGCGATTTCCGGCGGACGCTCGTCTATCTTCCAGCTCATCACCGTCGTCCAGGGAGATTTCTGATTTCTGATTTCTGATTTCTGATTCTTCCACTCGTCGAGCAGCACCGGCTGTCGTGTTGTCCGCCACGCAAACTCATCGGTCGGTATCGGACAATCTGGCTGGCCGATGTTCTCGCCGAAGGTGAAGAAGCGGTCGTGAAGCCGCATACATTCGAGCGAGTAGGCTTCGTTCGGTCCCGGATGGCCTTCGAGCACACGGCGGATTTTTGCCTGCGTGTAGGCAGGGTCGCTGTCGAGATAGACCTTGCAGTGCGCCTTCTGGTAGGCGTCGCGCGGCCAGAGCGAGCCGGAGATGTTCAGCACGAGGTCCGCGCTGGCGCACCAGCCAGCGACTTCGGTCTCGCTGCGGCCCCAGTAGCGGTCCTTCGGGTCGCGCAATGACCAGCGGTCGCCGAGGCCGAAGAGCCGCATCACGCCGGCGAGGTATTCAACGTTGCGGCTGGCGTCGTCGGTGTAGGTTTGGTTGGCCGCGTCGTAGAGCCAGTGGCCGGTGTCTTCGAGGTAAAGCACGTCGTGACCGAGCCGCTGGAGGCCGGCGGCGTATTGGGCGTAATCCCACGCCACGCCGCCGAGCGGGTAGGTCGCGATCAGGCCGCTCGTGATAATGCGCATGGGTGATCAGTGACTGCTGATTACTGACTTCATTTCCTCTGCCGTTCCACGAGCCGCGCGTAATAGCCGCCTCGCGCCATCAACTCGTCGTGCGAGCCAAGCTCGGCCACCGCGCCGTGGTGCAGGACCGCGATCTGGTGGCTGTCGCGGACGGTCGTGAGCCGGTGGGCAATGATCACCACCGCGCGATCCTTCATCAGCCGCGCCAGCGCGTCCACGATGGCCGCTTCGCTCTCGGCATCGAGCGCGCTGGTCGGCTCGTCCATCGCCAGCACGGGCGCGTCCTTCAGGAACGCGCGGGCGATGGCGATGCGCTGGCGCTCGCCGCCGCTGAGCCGCGCGCCGCCTTCGCCGATGAACGTGTCGTAGCCGCGCTCCAGCTTCAAGATGAACGCGTGCGCGTTGGCCGCCTGCGCGGCGGCGACGACCTGCTCGCGGGTCGCGCCGGGCTTGCCGTAGGCGATGTTTTCGGCGGCTGTGGCCGGCATGATGATCGCGTCCTGCAACACAAGGCTGACGTTCTCCCGCAGGCTCCGGCCGGTGATGCCGCGCACCTCATGGCCGTCCAGCAGCACTGCGCCGCTCGTCGGGTCATAAAACCGCAGCAGCAGGTTCAGCAACGTGGTCTTGCCGACGCCGCTCGGCCCGATGACTGCCAACCGCTGGCCCGCAGCAACGCGCAGACTGACATCGCACAACACTTCCTTGCCCGGCTCGTAGGAAAAACTGATGTTGCGGAATTCCACCTCGCCGCGCGCGCGACCGATGGTCTTCGCGTCGGGCGCGTCTTGGATGTCTTCTGGTTGGTCCATCACCTCCAACACGCGTTGCACGCCGGCCGCCGCCTCCTGGAGTGTGCCACCGACGGTGCTGAGCTGCGACAGCGGTTCGTAAAGCATGCCGAGGTAGGCCAGAAACACGATGAGCACGCCAACCGAGAGCTGGCCGTCGAGCACACGCAGACCACCGAGCCATGTGATCACGGCGGTGCCCGCGCCGATAACCAGCGCGATACCGAGCCAGTAGAGAATCTCGACGCGGTGTTGGGCGAGCCGGACGGTGACGGTGGCGTTGCTGCGCGTGGAGAACTTTCGCTCCTCCTCGTCTTCGCGGACGTAGGCGCGCACCAGCGGCAACGCCGACATCACCTGATGCACCTGCGAGGTCAGCGCGCTCTCGGCCTCGTGTGTTCGCAGCGAACGCTGTGTCATCCGCTTGGAGAATATCCGCATTACCCCCACCAGCGCCGGCATCACCAGCAGCGAGGCGAGTGTCAGCGCAACGTTCATTTGCAGCATCACCACCGTCATGCTGGCGAGCGTGAGCAAGGAAACTAGCGCCGTCACCATGCCGTGGTGGAAATATGTTTGAAACGCGAACGTGTCGCCGGTGATGCGGTAGATGACATCGCCGAGCGTGCCGCGCGTGTGGAACCGCATCGGCAGCCGTTGCAGCCGCCGGAACAAATCGTGCCGCACGCGTGCCGCGCCGCGCAAGCCGACGGCGATGAGCAGGTAGTTCTGCACGGAGCCGATGAGCGCGCCAAGCAGGTGCAGGCCGAACAGCGCCGCCGCCATCAGAGCGACAAGCTTCGCCGCATCCGGCGGGCGTTTGATCAGTGCCTCGTCAATGATGACCTTCAGCGGCCACGGTTTGAGCAGACTGGCGCCGATGCCGACCAGCACCAGTAGAAAAATGGCGACCGTCAGGGGCCAGTCCTTGGTAAAGTAGCTGAGGACTCGCCGGAGATATTTCATACCGCTCCCGTGGGCGACGCGTCAGCCGGGCGAGGCGGCTTGGCGGCGGGTTTTCCGCTGGGCGGCACCGAGACGAAGCCGAGCTTCGATGCCACGGAAGCGATGAGCGTGCCAACCAGCCGTTGCAGGCGTTGCGCGCGGCGATTGATGAGATGCCGCGCCAGCGGAATCAGCAGCAATAGCAGATAGGCGAGATGATACGGCGTGAATTTTCGCAGCAGCGCGAGGGTGGCGACATCGAACGCCGTAAACAACGCAAAGGAAACGTGCGCGACCAACGGCCAGCGGTAGCTCAACCGCACGCGGATGAGCCGCTTGTTGCCGCCGTGGTTCTCGCTCGCAGTCTGGACGCGTGCCTTGCTCCACCGCTCGCCATAGACCTCTAGGTCCCACGGGTCGTAAGCGCCGCCGCAGCGATGCCGCCAGCCGTCACGCTTCAACTGGGCGAAGAGCGCGTCGAGCAACTGCAACCGGTCGGTGCCGTCCTCGCTCCAGAGCTGGAACTCTGCGTTCTGGCCGACATGTTGCACGATCGTCGGCACCACCGTCTCCCGTGCCATCGCTGCCAGCGGAGAACTGTGCCGTCGCAGCCGGCCTTCATAGCGTTCGGCACCGCGGACGATCGGTTGCAGGAAATACAGCAGCGCCACCAGCGGCCGCGACCAGAACCGCCGGTTCTTCTTCGGTAGGTCCGCCTGATACGCCGCGATGCCGCTGGCCGCCATACTCGCCATGAACGCCGCCAGCGGCAGCGGCCACAGGGACGGGACCAGCAACGCCAGCACCACCAGCGGGAACGTCATCAGCG
>JAPLTX010000017.1:31717-51208 GCA_026397915.1 Verrucomicrobiota bacterium | reverse complement strand
CTTGTCGACCTGCCCGGCCAAACTCTCGGCCAATCCCCAAAACAACGGGGATTTGTAATTGTCGTCGGTGGGGAATTCTAATTGTCGCCAGCGGGGAAGAATAGTTGTCGTCACTGAGGAAGTGTAATTGTCGCTATACGCCTAGAACTTCATGCCGGAGTCGGTGGCGGGTTTATTGGGGTTGAATGTGGGCGTATCTCGGCAACTCTTGGTTGAGGGTTGGATCTTCTTAGCCAGTTATGGTCCGAAAGGTGAAGCTGGCATGTCAGGGGGCTGGTTTCTGACCGTAATCCACTGAAAAACAGTGACTTCGGGCGCTGGGGACGTGTCGGGGCGGTGCTCGGCGAGTTGTCGGGGATTGCACGCACCCTATAGGGTGTGTGCGTCCGACGTATAGGGTGCGTGCGTCCTACCTACCGGGTTCTCGCGTCACTCCTATAGGGTGCGTGCATCCTACCTACCGGGTTCTTGCGTCACTCCTATACGGTGTGTGCGTCTTACCTACCGGGTTCTCGCGCCACTCCTATAGGGTGTGTGCATCCTACCTACCGGGTTCTCGCGCCACTCCTATAGGGTGTGTGCGTCCTACCTACTGGGTTCTCGCGCCACTCCTATAGGGTGCGTGCGTCCTACCTACCGGGCGCGCGCGTCCTACCTATGGTTGCGCGGGCGCACCCTATAGGGTGTGTGCGTCCTACCTACTGGGTTCTTGCGCCACTCCTACCGGGTGCGCGGGTTCCACCGACAGGGGTGGTTTCGGCTTTTCCTGTCTATTCCCCCCTTCCCAACCTTCACCGTGTTTTACAGCCCTACCGGAATTGCCACGATCACAGACCCCAGCTACCGCACGCGAACGAGCACGACGCCGTGGCGGGGGACGGGGGCGGTGAATTGGCCGTGGAACTTCCCGAGGTCGCGCTGTCGCCAGAGGTCGCGGACGATCTTCTTGCCGGTGATGCCAAGGTCGCTCCACTTGGCGGTGATGGTGGCGGGCAGTTCGCCGCGGTTGCAGAGGCCGACGGCGCGGCTGCCGTCTTCCATGCGCTTGACCATGAGGAAGGTGTCGTCGGTGAGTTTGACGACGGCGGCGCTGTCGCCGAGCGGGTCCTGGTTGACCTCGATGACTTCGGGGTTGCAGAGGACGTTGAGGGTGAAGGGGTCGAGCTGGCTCATGTCGCCGCTGTAGAAGAGCGGCGCGGCCATGAGGCTCCAGAGGGACATGAAGGAATACTGCTCGGTGGGGGTGAGGGGGCAGGGTTTGGGCATGCCTTCGCCGCGCGCGTCGCCGACGTAGCCGATCTGGATGTAGTCGGGGTCGTTCCACGCGCCGGGCTTGGACCACGCGCGGTGTTCGGCGTTCTTGAGGGCGACGGCGAAGATGCGGTTCAGTTCCGCGCCGAGGTCGCCCGCGGTGCGCCAGCAATGGCCGCCGATTTCCGCGCCCCATTCCCAGACGTCACCCATGCCGTATTGGCAGAGGTTGAAGACGACGTCGCGCGGGAGGCGCTTGAGGATGCCGCCCATGAGGACGTAGGGCTTCTTCATCATGTCGAGGCTCTTGTCGGCGGCGGCGACCTTGCTGTAGGAGCACCAATCGTATTTCAGGAAATCGAAGCCCCACTCGGCGAAGAGCCGCGCGTCCTGTTCCTCGTGCTGGTAGGCGCCGCAGTAGCCGCCGCAGGTGAGCGGGCCGGGCGAGGTGTAGATGCCGGCCTTAAGGCCCTTGGCGTGGATGTAGTCGGTCAGCGCGCGCATGTTGGGAAAGTGCTTGTTCGGGATGATGTTGCCGGCGGCGTCGCGGAACGGGCCGACGCGGAGCGGGTCGGTCGGTCTCCGGAGATCCGCGCTCGGCGCGTTCATCCAGCAGTCGTCAATGTTCACGTAGCTGTAGCCCACGTCGGCCATGCCGGTGCGCACCATCACGTCGGCAGCCTCGCGCATCATGACGTCGGTGACACGGTTGTAGTGGGCATACCAATGGTTCCAGCCCATCGGCGGCGTGAGGGCGAGCGTGTCGCCGCTGACGATCTTGAACGCGCGTGTGGCGGAGCCGTAGCGGTTCCTGGCGCGGAACGTCACGGTATGCCCGCCGCGGGCGGGGGCGTTGCCGGTGATGATGCCGGTCTCAGCGTCGAGACGGAGGGTTGATGGCAAACCATCGGCGGCGAACTGCATGGGCCGCTCGCCGGTGGTCGGAATGCGGTAGATGAAGGGATGGCCGGGGCGGCACCCATAGACCTTGGGGCCGTTGATGCGCGGCGCGCGGGGCGGCTTCGGCGTAAGAATGACTTTCTTCTCGGCGGGGGCGTTGACGGTGCGGGGCTTCGCGCCGGCGACGATGAACCGCGGCTCGGCCCAGTCGGCGTGGTTGAAGTTATTGCTCTCGCCGACGTGATCCACCTTCAGTAGGAGCGAACGGATGCCCTTGAGGTTGATGTCCACGGCTTTCGCCGCCTCGCCACGCTTCATTGCGCCGGAGGTCCAGAGCTTCTTGCCGTCACCAATGATGATGAAGCAGGCGGAAGCGGCTTCGTTCGGCGCGCCGTCGTCCACGCCGACGGAGGCGAGAAACTTCTGTGCGCGGCCGTCGAGTTCCAGCCAGAGCGTGCTGAGCGCGCGCGTGCCGATGCCGTTCCGGAACTTCTGGCCGGCGATGGAGAGTGGCTTGCCGTTGAAGGCTTTGTCCACCTTTGGTTTGCTCCAGCCCTCGAAGTGGAGGTTGGCGAGGTCGAGGGAGGTGAGGGGAACGGTTTCCGCCGCCAGACACGCCGAGGCAACGGCGAGGGCGACCACGAATAGAATGCGCTTCATGCGCGCATTCTATGCGGCAGGCGGAATGTGGCGCAAGCTTGCAGCGCGAATTGTAGCGCCGGCATCCTTGCCGGCGATGTTCCGATGCTGTGAGTGAAGCCCGCCGGCAAAGATGCCGGCGCTACTTCTTCTGCACCGCGTAGAGATGGCTCTGTGTCGCGATGTAAATGGTGCCGTTGGCGATGGCTGGCGTCGAGACGATGCCGGAGCCGAGGTTGATGGTGTTGATGATCTTCTTCTCCTTGCTGGCGGCGAAGATGAGGAAGTCGCCGTCATCGGTGCCGATATACATCTTGCCGTCGGCGATGACGGGGGAGCAGCAGATCGGCGTCTGCATGTCGTGCATCCAGTGTTGCTTGCCGGTGTCTGGATCGAGACAGAAGATGCGCCCGCTGTTGTCGGCGGTGAAGAGCAGGCCGTCCGCGATGGCGACGGTCGAGAGGCTGCGGTCAATCTCGTCGAAGAGCCAGACCTTGCCTGACTCGGTGATGTCGCCGGTCTTGGTGGCGTCAATGCATACCAGTTCGCCGCGACCGCGGCCGTGCTTCGGGTCCTGGCCGACGGAGGCGTAGATGCGGTTGTTGTAGAAGACCGGCGTGGCGATGCACTCGCTGGGGCCTGTCTTGTTGCGGTATTTGCCCTCGCGATGCGCGGCAGCGTTGAGGTCGAACTTCCAGACGGTCTTCAAGCGACCAAGTCGCTCGCCGGGCGCGGGCGGTTCCGGCTTGGCGTCGAACGCGTAGCAGCAACCGTCGCCGGCACCGAAGAAGATCAGTTGGTGACCGTTGACGACGGCGGACGAAGGCGAGCACCACTCACCGTGGAAGATCTTCGGACCGACCTTCGCATCGTCGCGGGCGATGATCTTGCCGGTCTTCTTCTCGATGACGATGAGCGACGGGCAGTTCGGACGCGGAATGACCTTGTGCGTCCGGTTCACACCGTTGGAGGGACAGACGTAGAGGTAATCACCGACGATGAGGATGGAGCAATCGTTGGCGTCCTGCGGCCAGCATTCCACGTCCGGATGCTTGAGCATGTCCACGCGCCAGATGATGTCGCCGTCGGTGGGGCAGAGCGGTGTGACCGGCTTCTCGCCTTCGCTCGCCATGAACTCGGCTTCCTTCCTGAACGGCCCGTCGTTGCCTTTTGCTTGGCCTTTGATGTCCATGCAGAGCACCTCGTCGCGGTTGGAGCAGAAGTAGAGGCGGTTGCCTTCGACGACGGCAGTGGAGCAGACGCCGAGGTTGAGGCAATCGTAGTTGAACAGCGGGTCTTTCTTGACGACGCCTGCGGCCGGGATAAGCAACTGCCAGAGCAGTTTGCCAGTGGCCGCGTCGAAGCAAAGTTCCGCGCCGCCGCCCTTGGTCGAGTGGCGCTCGTCGTAGCGCGTGTCGCTGTTGGTGCCGACGAACACCTTGCCACCGGCGACGACCGGGCTGCCGTAGCAGTGCGTCGCCATTCGTGCGATCCAACGGACGTTCTTGGTGGTGCTGAGGTCAACCTCAGGCACCTTTGGCGAGGTGCCCCACTGCGGGCCGGCGAGGTTGGAGTCGGGATTCTTGATGCCGCTGCCGAACTTGTTGTCGTCGGGCTTCGCCGGCTTCGCAGACTTGTCGGTCGTGGTGGCAACGACATTCGTGGATGGCAGTGGGGGCGCTTTGACGCCGGGCGAAAACCAGTCCGGCAGGTTCTTTTCGTCGGAAACCATGTTGCAGGTGTTGTCGCGTCCCCATCGCGGCCAATCGCCAGCAGCGGCAGGGCTGCTCTGCCAAACAAGAGGGAGGATCAATACCGAGAGAAGAATCGAAGTGTTCTGTGTTTGCATTGATATAGGCTGACGTTTTGGTTTTCGCACAATGAACAATTTGAACACCGTAAATCGGCGGAAGTCGCAAACCAATGTTAATCCTTGCCGTCTGTCTACCTGCGGGAGTATGAACCCATTGCAGTGGTTTCGACCTGACATGAACCGTTCAACAGCTATGAATACACTTCTCACGCGTCGCGTTTTCCTTCACACCACGGCCGCAACGGCTGCGTTCACCATCCTGCCTGGCCGCGCGTTGGGCGGCGTGCGCAAGTTGTCGGCCAACGACAAGCTTAATATCGCCGGCATCGGTATCGGCGGCATGGGCGCGTCCAACCTCGCTGGGTTGGCCAGCGAGAACATCGTCGCGCTCTGCGACGTGGACCCTGATTACGCCGCGAAGACCATCGCCAAGTATCCCAACGCGAAGGTTTGGACCGACTACCGCGAGATGCTGGAGAAACAGAAGGACATAGACGCGGTGGTCATCGCCACGCCGGACCACACGCACGCGGTGATCTCGATGGCAGCGATGCGCGCTGGCAAACACGTGTATTGCCAGAAGCCGCTCTGCCACGACGTGTATGAAGCACGGATGCTGGCGCAGGCGGCGAAGGAGACGAGGGTTTGCACGCAGATGGGCATTCAGGGCCGCAGTGGTGAGGGGCTGAAGCTGGTTTGCGAGTGGATTTGGGACGGCGCCATCGGCGAGGTGCGCGAGGTAGAGTCGTATTGCAGCCTGACGTATTACCCGTGGGGCCACGCGTCGTGGAGTTCCAAGTGGGGCCGCCGGCCGGAGGAGAAGCCGCCGGTGCCGGAGAAACTCAATTGGGACCTCTGGCTTGGGCCCGCGCCGGAACGGTCGTATCACCCGGCGTATCATCCGCGAACGTGGCGCTGCTGGTGGGATTTCGGCAACGGCATGATGGGCGACCGCGGCGCGCACACGCTCGACTCGGTTGTCACTGCGCTGAAGCTTGGCCCGCCGACGAGCGTGGACGCGACCTCCAGCGACCTGAATCCGGATACGCATCCAATTTCCTCGGTCATCACATTCCGATTTCCAGCGCGCGGGAATCTGCCGCCGGTGAAGCTGACGTGGTATGAAGGCACGCGTCCGCCGCGGCCGATGGAATTTGAGGATGGCCGTGTGTTGCCGAAGGAAGGCGGCTCCATCTTCAAGGGCAGCAAAGGCACGCTCATCTGCGGCGTGTATGGCGAAAGCCCCCGCCTGATCCCGGAGGCGGCGATGCAGGCATACAAACGCCCTGAGAAGACTCAGCCGCGCGTCAAAGGTGTTCACGAGATGCACTGGGCAGGCTGCTGCAAGAGCGGCAAGCAAGCGAATGCTGACTTCAGCTACTCCGGCCCGCTCACCGAGACGTGCCTGCTGGGGAACATTGCCAAGCGCGTGGACACCCGCATTGAATGGGACGCGGCGAACATAAAGGTGACGAACATGCCTGAAGCAAACCAATACGTCCGCTGCGAATATCGGAAAGGGTGGAGTCTCTAAACCATTGGCAAGATGGTGCAGGAAAAGGAAAAAATCTGCATCAAACTCTTGACAGATTTCCGCGAACGACTAAGATTCGACCAAGGTGCAGGGTGAGGTGACGAAGTTCTTTTAGGAAACAATTTTAAGCGGGCCGGCTCCCCGCCGGTCTGCGCGCCGCTTCCCCCCGGCGGCGCACCACGGCCTCAGTCGAAAGACTGGGGCCGTTCGGTTTATAGCGATGGCGATGCTTGGTCAGTCGCCGATTCCGGCGCCGCCGCACTTCGGGCAAGGTATAAAACCACTACCGCGGCAGAATGTGCACACAGATTTACCCTTTCCGCTGCATACCGGACACTGCGTGCGAGCGAAAGTGCCGCCTCCAGTTGCGCGACCGGTGCCATTGCATGGCAAACATTTGGCCATGCCGTTATCACAATTGGGGCAGTTTGTGATGCAGGCGCCGTTGCATTGGGAGCAGAGCGTTGCCTGTGCCTGTTTATCCAGTTTTGTAGCGGCATCTGCCGACAATTGCGCCTTGGCTTCCGCTGGCATCCACGCGCAGCCGACCTGAACAAAGTTCAGGCGCTTGGCACGGGCGAGAAACTCATCGCTGAACACCTTTGGATTGCCAGCTTTGACCCGACGGCCCGCGGTGCCGAGAAGAAACTTTGCCTCGTCAGCTGCATTCCGGCTGAGTGGCGCGGCGCGATTGATCAAAAGCAGGTTGTGACAAATCTCAAACGCCTGTGCGAACTGCCGTTGGTCGAGTCGTGCCGATGCTTCCTTCAGTTCACTGGCCACCCAACCATTGGCGGCGTGGCTTAGGGTGGAAACAAGTGCAATGATCGTGATAGCAAACCATTTATTCATAACGTGCTCCTTTGGCCTCTTGAGTTTCGTGGTTAAGGCGCCTTCAATGCTTCTCCTTTACGCACGTAAGTTTACCACGACCCGCGGAAAAAATCACCATTCGATTGGGCGGTATTGAATGAACCGTTGTGGTGGTCAGTAATCAGTATTTAGTGGCCATGGTATAGATATCTTGCTGAGGGAATATCTCTTTGTAGCCGAAGACGGATGGCTGATTCCTGAATTGCTAGTCACTGACTGCTTGTGTGCTGCCGCCGAGTTCCCACCCGTCCAAGAACGCAGCGACGCACTTGGGTAACTGTGACGAGTAGCCACCTTCCAAAAGCGCAAACATCGGCAGCCGCAGCGCCGCCAGCCGCCGCCCGATCTCGGCAAAGGTTTCGATTTCCAGCCGCATCTTTGTGATCGGATCGCGTTTGTAGGCGTCGAAGCCGGCTTCAATAGCGACCAACTCCGGTTTGAACGCGCGCACATCCTGCAACGCGCGCGAAAAGACCTCCAGATATTGTGCAGCATCAGTTCCCGGCGGGAGAGGGTAATTCAACGCGTTGCCCTCAGACCGCAGACCGGTGCCGGGATAACATGGGCTTTGGTGCAGCGAGACACAGAGCACTTCTTTCACGCCGCGAACAATATCTTCCGTGCCGTTGCAGTGATGACAGTCGAAGTCAATAATCGCGACTCGCCGCGGACCGACCGGCTCCGCCAACAGCCGCGTCAGTGCGATGGTGACATTGTTGAAATAACAGAATCCCATCAGTCGGTCGCGGCATGCATGATGCCCTGGCGGTCGCATTAGCGAAAACGCAGGAGTGCCGTGCCATGCCATCGCCGCCGCCTGAATTGCCGCTCCGGCCGAGCGGCGGGCGTGTTCAAAGATGCCGGAAATTGCGGGGGTGTCGGGATCATCGGACATGCCGCGGCGGACCTCTTCGAGCAGGTGGGGCGTGTGCGCGCGCAAGATGTCTGCCTCCTCGCACGGCAGGGCCGCAAGGAACTCGTGCCGCGGATTCCGCCGCAGCAGTTCTGCGGTGCCGATCACGCGTCGAGGCGACTCTGGATGACCGGGTGACTCGTAACCGGCGCATTCGGGAGAGAAAATGATCTTCACGGGCCGGTATGGTATTGCGTAGCCGCATCCGGCGCTAGACGAATTGCCGGTGGTTGATTAGCTCGGTGCCGTCGCGCGTTCAGGTGGTGGTGGGGCGGTTCTGCTCATACCACGCGATGGTCTCGCGCAGGCCCGTCTCGAACGGGGTGGTGGCACGGAAGCCGAATGCCTTCTGGGCCTTTTGCGTGTCGAGGCAGCGGCGGGGTTGACCGTCAGGCTTGGTCGGATCCCAGCGTATTTCGCCGGTGAAGCGCGCAAGGCGGGCGATTAGGACGGTGAGGTCGCGGATGGAGATTTCGCTGCCGGAGCCGAGGTTAACGGGGTCGGGCTGGTTGTAGCTCTCGGCGGCGAGGAGAAGGCCTTCGGCGCAGTCGGCTGCGTAGAGGAACTCGCGCGTGGCACGGCCGGTTCCCCAACACTCGATGAAGGTGTCACCGCGGTCGCGGGCCTCGACGCATTTGCGGACGATGGCGGGGATGACGTGGGAGCTTGCGGGGTCGAAGTTGTCGCGGGGGCCGTAGAGGTTGACGGGAAGCAGGAAGATGGCGTTGAGGCCGTATTCCTGCCGGTAGGCCTGGCACTGGACGAGGAGGGCTTTCTTAGCGATGCCGTAGGGCGCGTTGGTTTCTTCCGGGTAGCCGTTCCACAGTTCCTCCTCGCGGAAGGGGATGGGTGTGAATTTCGGGTAGGCGCAGATGGTGCCGGCGACGACGAGCTTGGGGAGTTGAAACTGGCGAGCCTGTTCAATGATCTCGATGCCCATGATGGCGTTCTCGTAGAAGAACCTGCCGGGATGGGCGCGGTTGGCGCCGATGCCGCCGACGGTAGCGGCGAGGTGGATGACGAGGGTAGGGCGGGTGTCTGCGAAAAGCCGGGCTATGGCGTTGCGGTCGCGGAGGTCGCACTGCTTGCTACGGGGCACGGTGATTTGCGTGCAGCCGCGCGCGCGCAGGCCATCCACGACGAAGGAGCCGAGGAATCCCGCGCCGCCGGTGATGATGACACGTTGGTCGTTCCAGAAGTTCATGGGTTGGTGTCTTCAGTGTTGATCGGTGTTCACGGCAGGGACATGGCCGGCGAGTTTGTCGGCAAGCATCTTGATGTCGGCGTCCACCATCAACCGCGTGAGTTCCTTGAACTTCGTGCGCGGCTCCCAGCTCAGGATGCGCTTGGCCTTGGAAGCGTCGCCGACGAGGATGTCCACCTCGGCGGGACGGAGGTAGCGTTTGTCGAACTCGACATATTGCTGCCAATCCATACCGGCGTGGGCGAACGCCTCCTGGCAGAACTCGCGGATGGAGTGTGTCTCGCCCGTTGCGATGACGTAATCGTCAGGCCGCTCCTGCTGGAGCATGAGCCACATGGCTTCGACGTATTCCTTGGCGTAACCCCAGTCGCGCTTGGCGTCGAGGTTGCCGAGGTAGAGTTTCTTTTGGAGGCCGGCCTTGATGTAGGCGACGGCGCGCGTGATCTTGCGCGTGACGAACGTTTCGCCGCGCCGGGGCGACTCGTGGTTGAAGAGAATGCCGTTGCAGGCGAAGAGGTCGTAACTCTCGCGATAGTTGACGGTTGCCCAGTAGGCGAAGACCTTCGAGACGCCGTAGGGGCTGCGCGGATGGAACGGCGTCGTTTCCCGCTGCGGTATTTCCGCGACCTTTCCGAACATCTCACTGGAGGATGCCTGGTAGAACCGCGGCCGCACGCCCGCCTCGCGGATCGCTTCCAGGATGCGAATGGTGCCGACGCCGGTCGTGTCAGCGGTGTATTCGGGGATGTCGAAACTCACGCGCACATGGCTCTGCGCGCCGAGGTGGTAAATCTCATCGGGCTGGAGCGTGTGCAGCAGCTTGACCATGTTCACGGAATCGCTGAGGTCGCCATAGTGCAGGAACAGCCGCGTGCCGCGGACGTGCGGATCCTGGTAGAGATGGTCAATGCGCTCGGTGTTGAAGGTGCTGGCGCGGCGGATGATGCCGTGCACCTCGTAACCTTTGGCGAGAAGGAACTCCGCCAGATAGGAGCCGTCCTGCCCGGTGATGCCTGTAATCAATGCGCGTTTCATGAGATGACTAATGTTCCGCTATGTCCTTTCGCAGCGGGTTTCTAGCACGAAAGCGCGCGCAGACACAACGGCATGATGTCCCGGCTATTTCACCACCGGCGCGATCACGCGGGAGGCGTGGCTGCGTTGGTGGAAGACGGTGTTGGTTGCGGTGACGGCGTTGGTGGGGAACTCGATGGTCAGCGGTTCGCCGGTCTGCGGTTGGGGCTCGTAGAACGGCGCGCCGGTGCTCGCCACCGTCACGCGGATGCGGTGGCCTGCGTTGAAGATCTGACTGAAGGAGCCAACGTCAAACGCGACGCGGTAAATCTTCCCCGGCTGCATCAGCACTTCCTTCTCGAAGCCCTCGCGATACCGAACGCGCCGCACGTAGTCCACGATGAGGATGCTGCGCCCGTCGGGATAGACATCGGTGACGCGCACGATAAAATCGGTGTCCTTTGCCGTAGAGGCGACGTAAAGCTCCGCGCGCACCTTGCCAGTCCATTCGACGGGCGCGGCGAGCGGAGCGGTGGTGAAGGTGCGCACTTCCTTCTGTTCCTCGAACTTCCGCGCGTCGCGCGCGCCGGGGAAAGCCGTGAACGGAATCTCCATCGGCTGGCGCGGATCGCTCGCGTAGCTCGTGGCGGAAACGTTTTTGGCCGGCTTCGCGGTGTCGAGCTTGCCGCCTTCGTGAAAGTAGTAGCCGATGTCCTGTGCGGGCACGGGCCAGTCCTTGGCGGTGCGCCAGACGTTGCCGGGCGCGCCGGGTTCGCCCACGGCACCCATGACGTAGTAGCGGACGGGCGGCTCCTGCTCGACGCCGTTGTTCACGCCTTTGAGGTGATGGTCGAACCAGCGCAGCATGTGCGAGGGCGTGTCGAACTGTGCATTCTCCGGGTAAACCATCTCGGCGATCTTGTTCGACTTCGGCAAGCCGCCGTGAAGCCACGGGCCGATGACGAGTTGCTGTTTGCCGCGCGAATCCGGCCCGCCGCGATGTTGCCGGCCGATGAAGCTCTGGATGCTGCCTTGGCTCATGAAGTCATACCAACTGCCGATGGTGAAACAGGGCACGTTCATCCGGTCGAAGTGCAGCGAGCAATCCTCGTCGCGCCAGTAATCGTCGTAAGTCGGGTGGCGGAACCATTCGGCCATGAGCGCGCGGTTGTCGGCGGGATCGCGCGCGACGGCGTCCATCTTCTTGAAACGCTCCGGCTTGGTCGCGCCGCCGAGCCGGTAGCCCTCGTGGTAAAGGCTGAGGCCCGTGTCGGTCATGTATTGGCAGACGAGGTGCGGCGGGCGCGTGACGGCGAGGAAGTTTTGCGCAAAGCCGCCCTGCGACCCGCCGAACGTGCCGACCTTGCCATTGCTCCACGGCTGCGTGGCGAACCATTCGCAGAGATCGTAACCGTCGCGCAACTCGCCCCAAGCCAGCGCGCGGTAGCCGCGCCAGACGCCCTCGGAGAGTTGCGAGCCGCGGAAGTTGACGCGCGCCGCGACGTAGCCGCGCGAAGCCATCGCCGACAGTTCCTTGCGCGAGCCGGCTCCAGTGATGACGGCATAGCGCTGCTCGAAGACGACCGGCCACGGTCCCTGTCCCGGCGGAAAATAGACGTAAGCCGACAGGCGCGTGCCATCGCGCATGGGAATCATGATGTGTTCCTCCCGCACGCCGCCAAGGTCCAGCTTCGGCAGCGGCGTGTCGGCGGCAAGCGAGGTCAGTGCGGAAGAGGCGAGGGCGAGGGAGAGAAGTGATGTTTTCATGGCTTGCGGTGATTGAACCTCAAAAGCGAACTGCCGGCAAGAAGCCGGCAGCGCGCGTTGGTTGAATTGGACTTGGGCTGCGCGGTTACTTCTTCTTCGCGGCAGGCTTGGCCGGTGCGACGCCTTCGCGGACGAAGGCGATGGTGAGACCGAGGCCCTTCGGGGGTGCGTCATGAATCGGATGACCGAACCGGCCGCCGTTCCAGCCTTGCGGGCCGGTCTTCTTCGCGTCCACGGTCAGCGGCAGGAAGCTCATCAAAAACTCGCCCTTCTCCTTGTTCGTCGCCTCGACCTTCACGAAGGCCGACGATTTGGCGAAGATGGCGTCCACTTTCGCGGCGTTGTCCTCCTTTGCGTAGTCGGGGATGCGCAGCTTCATGGTCGCCGCGTATTTTTTGTCTTTCGCCGGCGTGGCGTCGGCAATCGCCTGGGCGATCTGCTGGAAGCTGTCCGCGTGCGAATCGAACGAGACGTTGGCGTAGCCGCTCTTCGGCGTGAGCTTCTCGACCTTGGTGACGCTCTTCACCTTCTTGATGGATTCGGTGATATTGGCGACACAGGTGTCGCACTCGACGTTGGCGATGAAGAACGTCTGCGTGGTGGGGTGCGGCGCGACGGCCTTCTTTTCCGCTGCCGAAGCGGTGAACGCGAGCGCGGCGATGAGGGACAGTGAGAGGAGTGATGTTTTCATGGTGTTCGGTTTCGATGTTAATGATTGGATTTTGGTTTCGACGGTGTCGACTTCCTACAGCGACCAGCCTTCGCGGTAGGAGCCGCGGATGAACTGGTCGGCTTCGGGGCAGTTGGTGGCCTTCAGCTTCTTCGGATCCCACTGGAGCTTCTTGCCCGTGCGGAACGCGACCGTTCCGAGCAGGTTGTGCTCAACGAGCGAGCCGGAGTAGTCGAAGTTACAGAGCGTCGGCGCGCCGGTCTTGCAGGCGTGAATCCATTCCTGGTGATGGCCGAGCGACGGCTTGAGCCACGGCTTCGGCGGCTGGAAGTTTTTGAAGTCGGCCTCCGGGAGCAGGAACAGCTTGCCGTAGTTGGCAACCAGTGTTCCTTTTTCGCCGACAAAGATTACGCCGAGATGCCACTTCGACAGGTCAATGCCTTCCACTGGCTTGAGCCGCTTCGGGGATTCCTTGCCGTCATACCAAGTGAGCTTGACCGGCGGCCGTTTGCCGCGCGCCGGATGTTCCCATCGCACTGTGAGATAATCTGGATACGTCTCGGGCCGGACCTGCTCCGATCCCTCCGCCTCGACCGTCAAGGGTGCCTGCAATTGGAGCGCCCAGAACGGCAGGTCAATGATGTGGCTGCCCATGTCGCCGAGCGCGCCGTTGCCGAAGTCCCACCAGTTCTGCCAGGACATGGATTTCTTAACGAAGTAACAGTCGTGATGCGGGCGCATCGGCGCCGGCCCGATCCAGAGGTCCCAGTTCAGGTTCTTCGGAGCCGGCATCTCTTCCGGCGGCCGGCTGCGCGGGCCTTCGATGCCTTGCTCGACCCAAGCGTGGGCTTCGCGCACAGGCCCGATGGCGCCCGACTGGATCAGTTCGACGACGCGGCGGTAATTCTCGCTCGCGTGAATCTGCGTGCCCATCTGCGTCGCCACCTTCATCTTCTTGGCAGTCTCGCGCATCACGCGCGCCTCGTGGACGCTGTGCGCCAGCGGCTTCTCGCAATAGACGTGCAGGCCGCGTTTCATAGCCCAGATGCTGGCCGGCGCGTGCGTGTGCTCGGTGGTGCTCACGACGACGGCGTCGAGATCTTTCTGGTCAACCAGCTTCCGCCAATCGCTGTAAGTTTTGGCTTGGGGATATTTCTTTGCGGCCTCGGCCAGAAACTCTTCGTTCACGTCGCAGAGAGCGGCGATGTTTTCGGTTGTTGCGACTGCCGCCATGTTTGCCGCGCCGCGGCTGTGGACGCCGATGATGCCGATATTGAGTTTGTCGTTCGGCGAGCGGCTCTTGGCCGTTGCGGTGCTGCGGCCCAGCCAGAAGCCGGCGCCAACCAAGGCGGAATGTTTGAGAAACTCGCGGCGATTGCTATGCAGGCTCATATTTGGCTCCTTCGCAAAACGAGAAGAACATCGCGCTCCTCTCAGTGACTTGTTCGAACAACGGGCGCGAGTGTAGCACCCCTCGACTTCTTGGCAAGCGTGCGAACCGGGAACCTGCGGAGTCGGACGCTTGACACCAAAGTGCCAACTCGGAATGATCGTAACCGTCAGGAGTCTATCATGAACAGGCGACAATTCCTCAAGACGGGCACCACGGCCGCCGCGGCAGGCGCCGCCATTTCCCTCCCCATCAACACCATCCAGGCAACCGACTCGCCTGCGGCGAAAACTGCCGCTGGCGCATCCAAGACTTCGGCGATTCTCGCCCGCTACACGGCGGAGGACCATCGGCGGCGCCTCACGCGCATCGGCATCTGCACGCAGAAGATTCGCCAGTGCCTGCGCAAGCACTTGATTACCGATTATCTGCCCGCTCAATGCGTTTACAACATGGGCGAGTATCCCAGCCGCAAGCCGTGGGAGCCTGGCGAATACGACGAACAGGAATTGGACCGGCTGAAGGACCATGGGATCCAGTTGATCCACGTGATGGACGAATGGAACGATCGCTATGGGCTCTTCGGGGGCAACAAGTTGACGGCTGTCAATCCGGAGGGATTTCGCCGTTTTGTGGCGATGGTCCACAAGCGCGGCATGAAGATTCTTGCCTATGCATCGAGCGGATATTTTGCCGGGCACGATCCGGATTACCGCAAGGAATGGTCGCGCCCTGGTGATGCGATTGGCGGCTGGTGGGATTTGCCGCGATGCTCGCCGGCCAGTCCCGGTTGGCGCGCCTATTTCCTGCCGCGCATGGTGCAGATCCTCGAAGACTATGAACTCGACGGTCTCTATAACGACTGGGGGTATGTTCCCAACGCAGCGAAGCGGATCCAGGAGCCTGCTCAGGACGAGATGGTCGCGTTCAAGGAAACGCCGCAGTATGACGGCGCGATGACCGATCTTTTGTATCTCATCTACTCGGAGGTGAAGCGACGCGGCGGCATCTATAAGATGCACGCGGATCGGACCAATGAACCTCTGACGGGCGGGCTTAAGGTCTATGACTATCTTTGGGTGGGAGAGAACGTCGAAAATGCCGACGGCTTGCGCAACGCGACAAAGAACCATACGCCTTACGTTGTCCCCTGTATCCAAGGGACCTCCGCCAAGGTCGAGGGCGAAAGCGAGCACTTCCTGCACTCGATTCCCTACATGCAGTTCCCGTTGCTTCAGGGCGGACGGCCGCTGACCGGGGAACGGGCCGTGATTCTCATTCCGCGTCTTCCGGGAGTCCAAGAAAAGGGGTTTTACCGAAAAGCATGGGAATACTACCAGGCTCATCCGAACGGCCCCTACATCTACGGCGGTTGGGATCCGATTCCGCCCAACGGTGGAATGCGGCCGGCCCACGCTCGGTGGCTCAAACAGTATCTGCCGCTGGTGGAAGATGGAACCTGGGCCTATCTGGAGATCGCCGACTCGGACTTGTTCGCCACGCCTCTGCCAAAAGACTGTGTGGCTTCCGCCTTTGCCAATCGTGACCTGCACTTGGTCTTGGCGAACTATGGCCAATCGCCCCAACAGGTCGAGACTGCCGATGCGTATGTCCCTGTGGATGACCTCGCAGCCGCACCCGCGAAACGATGGCAGCTTCCCAAGCGGTCGCTACGGATTCTACGTTATTCCGTTTGAACCTTCCTTGAGGCGTTGTGGGAGAGGTTGCAGAAGGAGAAAAAGGGGCACTGATTGACCGTCACTCCGCCCTCTCCGGATCTCCGACTTCCAACTCAGCATTTGATCCTCGGCGACGTGTGAAGGGTCAGCGATACAGCGCGATCTCCAGCGAGACGAACTGACAGGATCCCTTCTTCCTGTCGAGGCTCTTGATCTCGATCTTGTTGCTGCCGGGGACGAGCAGGTCGAGGGGGACCGCGTAGAACTTGAGCACGTCGCGAGCCGCATAGCCCTCGTTCTTGGCGAGGGGCGGGAACAACTCGGTGTCCTTGTGCTGGATGGGTTCGAGTGGCTTGCCGTTGAGCCGGACGCCGATCTGCTGGTCCGCGCAACTCTTCCTCGTCTCGATGCGCAGCACGGCGCGCGCGAATTTCACCTTCGCTGTGTTGTCGGGAATGATCACGTCGAGCGTCTTCTCGTTGGTGGCGGGAAAGGTGCCGAAGCCGCGATAGACGACGTAATCCTTCGGCTGGGTCTTGAGGAACTCGATGTCCGTGATCCGCTTCAGTCCCTCGGTCATGGGCAGCCGCTGCTTTTCGGGAACGTAGTCGTAGTTGAACAGGCTCAGTCCGTCCACGCCGCGGTGGTAGAGATTCAACGCCGACGCGCAGTAAATCGGGATGGTCGTGTAGCGGCGGCCGGACTTGTTCTTCGGGGTTTGATACGTCACGTAGTTCATCTCGCCGTAGAGCTTGGCGTGTTTCGTCTTCGCCCTGAACCCCTCGATGTCCAGCTCCATCGTGTGGTTGTAGAACGACGAGATGTTGATCATCTCCACCAAGCCCGCCGCGTCCCAGCCGGGCACATCCAGTCCGGCCGCCCGACATTTGGCGAGCGTCTCCGGCACGCGGATGCAGAGCTTCAGCGACTTGCCGCGCTCGCGGCCGATGTGATCCATCATCTCCTTGATACGCCGGACGAACGCCGTCATCACGCGTGCGCCTTCGTCGCGTTTGTCGTTGGGGAAGAACTTCGGGAAGCGTTGGAAATCCAGCTCGACACCGTCCACGTCGTATTTCGTGCAAAGCTCCTGCAGGATCGCGAAGTAGTAGTCGCGCACCGGCGGCAGCAGGTAGTTGAAAAGACGACTGAGGTCTTTCTTGTTTTTGGGCGACGCGTCCGAATCCCCCAGCCAATACTCCGGGTGCTCGCGCCAGATGGCGTTGTGGCTGGGCCAGTCCAGGTCGGTCACGTAATGGTGGTCGTTCATGCGGTAGGAGATGAAGAAATCCTTCCCGCACTTCCGGCAGGCTTCGAGCGTGTCCTTCACCGGGTCGCCGCCCGCGTGCAGGTAGCGCATGATGTAATCCCACGACGGGAACTTGCTCTTCGGCTGCTCCGGCCGGTATCGCTTCCAAGTCGGGTCCACGTCCGACGGGAACAGGTTCGCGCGCCACATCGTCGGGCAGCACATCACCGCATCCACGTCCGTGTCCTTGAGCTTCTCGATAAAGGACCGGATATATTGGGCGGTGTTGGTCTTGTTGTGGGAGATGATCAACAACTCGTGGTTGAAGATGCACTTGTAGCCCACCGTGTCGGAGGTCTTGTGGAAAGGCTCGGCGTGGGCGGTCGTCCCAACGGCTAAGCCCATGACCACGCTCCAGATTGCGATGCGGTTCTTCATGCTCGCGATAGCTTCCTTGGATAAGGTCATTTCCCTTTGGGCGCTCGACTGGCTACCGAGGCGGTTTTGACGGCAGGCGGGTGATACCACAGCGAGCGCCAATACGCCTTGTCGGTCTCGTAAGGGTTGAGTTGGTCTTTGGCCACATCGAAACTCTCAGGCAGGACGCCGAAACGCTTCATCCAGCGGACATAGTAATCACCAGGACGGAAGCCCGGCATATCGGGCCGCCCAAATTTCTCTTGCCGTGCCTTGGCCGCCCGGACGGCCTGAAGGATTGTTTGATAATCGGGGTCTTTTGTGTCGCGGAAGACGGCGACGGACTGGCCATCCTTGGCCTTGCACCATCCATAGCCACCCGCCTCTTTGGCCAACGGCGCCAGGAGGATCATGGACTTTTCGGGGTAGGAAAGGTTGTAGAGGTTCCAACAATACAGGGGCAAGTTGAGCCATTCAGGCGGTTTGCCGTCAGACCATTTGTCGTCGCTTTGTTTCTTGCCGCGTCGCCCCAAGTTGGCGACCGAGCCGTGGCATGTCAGGCAACTTTTTTCGACGATCGGCTGGACAGGTTTTCCGAGCACGGGCTTCGATGTGGTTAAAGGTGTCGCCACCGCGTTCTCCGGGTGGTTAAACACCGCGTAGGTGCCCGTGAAACCCGCGCCGGATTCAATCCATAGGCGCACCATGTCGTATTCATGCTTCGTCAGTATTACATCGTAGTGGCTGCCATCTACTTTGTTCATCAGCGGACTGGCCCCCGTGCCAAAACCGTAGGGCGGATTGTTGCCGTCTTCTTCCCAACTGGAGGCTTGGCTGATCTGATCATACGCGGCCAGCGCGAAGTAACTCTGCGTAAACCACTCGTTATTGTCTCCAGTGAGCATCACACGGCCCGAGGGTTTTTCGGCACTATGACAAGTGACACAGTGTTTGTCCCAGATCGGTTGGATGTCTCGCGGATAGTCGAACACCTCAGGCACGCCGGCAAAAGGCTCAATTCGGCTCGGGGGACGTTTGACCGCCATCAAAGCGCCGGGGCGGTAGGTTCCCGTGCGGGACTCGTGGCAGCCTACGCAGCCTTGGATTTCGCCAGGCATCACCATCGTGAAGCTCTGCATCCGTTTCACCGCCAGACCCTTCTCGTCGAGCGCCACGAAAAACATGGCTCGCAAGGCTGGGAGCTCGAACGAGGCCGAGCCGTCGGGTTCGACCGGAACCGTGCCCAAAACCCGGTGGAGTGTAATGTGTCCGCCGTGATGACCGGGCAGGCCGTGTTTGCTGCCGGGCTTGGGCAGGTCTTCAATCACAAGAAGCTTCTTAATCGTGCCCGGTTTGACCCCCTTGATGTTGCGTCCTTGATAGACATTGGCCAAGACCAGGTGCCCGGTGTCTTTTTGCGGATCGCTACGCGGGGTGATCACTGGTTCGCGCGGCCGGGGGCGGATCACCCGCGGATCGTGAACCATCTTCTCCGCCCGGTAGAACTCCTGAGTTTCTCCATTAGCGTTGAGAACCAGCAAGCTCTTGTCTTTCGCGACGAGAAAGCAATCCTCTGACAGCGGATACGGGTCTCTGAACCCCTCTCGCCCACGCCCCAAGCCAATACTCCACTCTAAATCCACCTTGGGGCTGATCTGCTTGGCTGCGGACCAATCGTCCGGCCCGGCTTTGAGATCAACAACCATCACGTTGCCCGCGTTCTCGCGCTGGCCGAGTGCCGGCGAGAAGACCGACACGACTTTACCGTCCGTGCCGGGAATCGGCAGGGCGTCGCACTTTGCGAAAAATTGCGGGTAGGGTCGTGCCATACCGCCAAAAACAACCTTTTGCCCGGTGCCGTCGGGGTTCATGACCCACAGGTCGCGGAATTTCTCACTGGCGCGGTCCGTGTATTCCCACCGCGTATAGATGATCCGCCCGTCCGGCAGCACCGCCGGCCGGTCTTCGAGGAGCACGTTCGCGGACAGGCATATCATGTTACTGCCGTCCGCGTCCATCCGGTGGAGTATCGCCGTCTGCACACGATTGCAGGGGATGAACCGCTTGCACCGGCTCGATGAGAAAACAATGCCGCCATCAGGCAGGTAGGCCGGGTCTGCGTCATCCCAATCTCCGAAAGTCAATTGCTTGAATCCGCTCCCGTCGGTGTAGATCTCG
>JAPLTX010000017.1:0-31697 GCA_026397915.1 Verrucomicrobiota bacterium | reverse complement strand
TGTTGATCTCGCAGAGATGGTAATGATGCGTGCCGCCTTTGCGATACGAGAAAAGGATTTTGCCTCCGTCGTAATGCACCCGCGGGTCACGGATCCCGCCTTTGGGATCGTCCAGCAGCACCACAACCTGCCGGGTGCGCAGGTTGAGTTTGCAGAGCTGCGATCCGTCCGGAGCGTATATGAACTTCTCTTCGTCCGCATACTCGCCAAAGGTTGCATAGCATTGGTAGGCGGAACACAGGTCGCGAACGGCGAACACAATCTCCTCCGCGCCGCCCATCGCCTGCAGGGCCTTTTCTGCGAGCGTCATTCCAGAGGCCGGTGCGACCGGTATTGGCTGGGGACGGCCAACCTCCCCGGCCCAGGTCGCGCTGTCCAACACGATGGCGATCAAGACGGACCATGCCCAAGCCACGGGAATCGTTTCTTTCGCTGTTTTCATCACGCTCACAACAACGGCACCCACGCTATCACGATGCCCACCACCGTCAACCACGAAGGATTCTTCCTAGCTGGCTTCACTTCAACTGCGCCGTCCTCGCGTCAACTTCCGGGGCACAGACTGACCTCCACCCGCTGAACTTTGATGGAATCTTTGCCTTCTGCCGTAACGGCGATGGTGTCGTGGTTCTTGCCGAGCAGAGCACTCGCGGAAAATGAGTAGGTCAGCAGACGGCTTCCGTTCTTCGTCGCCTCGCTACTTCGGAGCTTGCCTGCGACGCCGTTGATGGAAACGGTCGGTGGCGTGTCCTCCGCACGTTGAGCTGCGACCTCGATTGTCGCTTCGGCTTGCCAACCGGGCGAGGGCGCAGGTCCCAGTGGCAGGGCGAAAGAAAGCTGCGTCCCACGAGCCGGCAGTGGAGTGCGATAGGTCACGCCGGGGACCGTGACGTCGCGGAACGTCACGGCATGACGACGCGGCAGTTTCAGGAGATCCTTCAGGGACGAGAGCGATTTCAGCGTGCGTTGATACTCCGAGATCGGCCACTTTGGGTGACCGTGCTGGAAGTAGTTGAAGAGATACACCACATCCGCTCCGCCCGACAGGACGGCAACGGCCGCGCCGGTAGCTTCCTCACGCGTGACCGGACGGGCTGGCGTGGCGGGATTGGGGCAGTAGTGTGCCTCCAATCCGCCGGCAAGTGTCACGCGGTTTCCAAGAAGCTCGCGCCACTTGCCCAGGGGCATAGCGAATTCCAGAGTTGCCCAGCGAGGAGCGGCCACCACGAGGTCCACCAGACCTTCCTTCGCCCACGCCGGCGCGTCGAGTCCCAGACCGAGCGCGGTGTTGGGACAAGAGGGGACGCGCACGCCCAGCTTCACGGCGTGGCCGCGACGCTTGGCGGCATCGTCGGCCAGCGCGCGGATGCCCCGCAGCCAGTCGGTCAGGATTTGGCGACCCTCCTGTTCCTTGCCCTTGCTGAACATGTAAGGTTCGCGCAGAAAATCCAACTCCAAGCCATCGAGATCGTATCGCTGGAGCGTCTCGGCGATCAATGCCCGGTAGTGGTCCCGCACCTCAGCATGGGCGTAGTCCAACGCGCGGGCGTAATAGCCCGGATGTCCCTGCCGGAAGAACTCGGTCTTGCGCCAGAGCGCACTGTGAAACGGATGAGCGAGGTTGTTGTTCTCGTGGACATCGTTCATCCGCAGCGAGACCCAGGGCGAGATGCCGTGATGGCGGCATCGCTGGGCGACTCGCGCGGGATAGTCCACTCCCTGCCTATGGACTTCGAGCATGTTGCCAATAAGCTTTCGGAAACTTTTCCGGTGGTCTTGCGGCACAGGCGCGAGAAACGGCTGATCATCGGGACCGCTGGGGTCGTAGCCATCCCAGAAGGCTTCCCAGACCTTGCTGCGATAATTCGTCCGTCGCGCGTTCGTGTTGCACATCAGCGCGCTCACGCCGGCTCCGGCCAGCACGTCAACGTAGCGGTCCACAATCTCGCCGGCCTTTCCGGCCGCAAAGTCCTGATAGTAGAAGAAATTCGTGCAGTCCTCGTTTTGCAGAAGTCCTGCCAGCTTTGGTTGTCGCGCGGTGCCGGCATTTGCGCCTGCTTTTTCGTTTCCAAACGAGATGGGAGGAAGCGCGAAGCCGGCCAGTCCGGCGGCGCCCAACTTCAACACGGTGCGGCGGGAGACGTTTGTCATGGGAGATTTCCTTTCAGTGCTACTGTGACCGGATGGTCGCTTTGAAGGCCATACGTCCGCGCGGCGATTTCCAGTTGAAACCGCGGCCGTCGGGCAGGACCGTCGCGCCGGACGCCGGCTCGACGGACGCGACGCGCAGTCCTCCGGGCAAACGAACGTGCAGCGTGGCCCACGCGGCGTCGCAGTTCTTCGGAAACTCTACGTCGCCGGAGACCTGAGATTTCGCCGCGTCGTATGCCATCCGCCACGACACCGGGCCAAAGTGTGTCGGGGCGGTCGTGATGCCGACGGGTTTCCCGCTTACCAGCCACTCGCGCGCGGTGCCGAGGGCGAGTTGCAACCCGTCGCCGTCTTCGAACACGAGCATGTCGCGGAGGCAGCGCACGACCGCGACGGGCGTCCAAAGGTGCTGGCGGTCGCCGGTGCATTTGGCGCTGCCCGGCTCCGGGCCGCGTTCCTCACACCATGTGTAGACCGGCGTGCCGTGGTTGAGCGTGGCGTAGAGGTAGCGGGCCGCGGCATCGCCGTTGCCGCGCGCGAGCTGGGCCTCGGCCACGTTGTCGAGCGTGATGGCGACCCACATGCCGTCCTGCAACCAGCCGGTGCGGACCGGGATGCCGCCGGGACTCAGGTTGGCCTCGATGTGCCGCAGCGTGCCGGTGATCAACTCGTGGTCGGCGGGCAGAAGGCGGCAGGGGAACAGCGCGTTGAGCGCACCCCATCGGCTGCCGGAGGTCTTGCCGGGGACGCCGGGAATCCAGCGGTAGTCCGGCTCGCGAATTGCGCCGCGATCCATCGCTTGGAGCAGGTCGGCGCGAGCGGATTCGTGGATGCGTTTCAACTCCGCCATATCCCTCCGCTTGCCGAGAACTTCCGCCGCTTCCACGGCGAGGCGATCCGCATAGACGGCCCAGATGTTGTGCGGAAGAAATACACCGTAGAGGTCGGCGTCGTCCTTGAGGCCGCAGTCGCCAAAGCCGCGCGGCATGAGACCGCAGGTCAACGGGCGCTCCGTCCCGCTGGTGACGCGCGTGCGCGCCCGTTCGCGCTCCTGCCAGCGCGAACTGGCGACGAGACGCGGATATACCTTCGCGAGATATTTCCGGTCGTGCGCGAGCCGGTAGTGTTCCATCGCTGCCCACGCCTTGAAGCCAGCGCCACCCCACATCAGGTGCCCCCAGCCTCGCGGATCATTCCAGTTGCCGTCCGGCTCCTGCATGTCGAGGCACATCTGGTAGCCGCTCGCGGATTCCCGGTGCAAACCCACCTGGTCCAACGCGACCGCGACCACCGCCGCCTCGAAGGCGTTGGGCGCGCGATAAACTTCCGTGCCCGGCACTGCGGCGATGTAACCGTCCGCGACCGGCTCGCGCATGATGAACAGGTCAGCCAGGCAGGCGAGGTAGGCGTTCGCGACGCCGGCATCAGGAATCGTCACCTCGCTGGCACGGCGAAGCAACGCGCGCCACTCCTGTTTCGCGGCTTCCATCTCTTTCGACCAATCGCGGGCGCGCAGCGAAGGCAGATCGGTGGCATGAGCGCGGTAAGGACGCACGATCCAGCCGGTGCGTGTCTCGTGGGGTTTCAAGTCCCAAGCGAGTAGCATCGTCTTCGGTCCGGGCGGTCGGTGATCGGCGGTGAGTGAATAGCGGTCCGCGCCAATGCCCAGCACCAGCACGCGGTCCGCGCGTTCGTTCCAGCCGGCCACGAGGTTGTCGCCGGGCCAGCGCGTGGGGTCCACCCACGCCGGGTTCTCGCCCCAGTGTGACGATTCGCAGCGCAGGCTGAACTGCTGTGGCCGGTCGCCGGTGTTCGTGAGTTGCACGCGAATGAGCGCGGCTGTCGCGCCGCCTACCGCTTCGAGTCGCATCGAGCCGCCGGGCGACTCGTAGAAGTTGTCGAGCGCGGGCAGGTGGCCTTCGACGCGCGTCCAGCGGCTGGCCGCGAACGGCTTGCCGCCCACCTCTGGAGTGAGCCGCACGGCCCAGACGGCGGGCGGGGTCTTGAACGACGCGAGCGGGTAGTGCAACAGGTCATCGTAGCTCCACGCCACGCGCAAGCTGCCCGGTTGAAGGTCGAGCAGCGTCTTGTCGCTGTTGTCGGGCCGTGCAACCGTGAGCCGGTGCGGCGTGGCAAAGGCGTAGGAAAAGTCCACGCACGAAGACGGTGTGCTGCCTGAAGGCTCGTCCGCATCCAACCAGCATGGTTGGAACAACGAAACAAGTGCGAGAAGGAGAAGGAGTCTGGTCATGGCATTTCCTTGTTTGGTCAGGCAAGGCATCTCATTTCAACTGCATCGTCCCCGCTTGGTCGAGACGCCAGTTTTGGGCGAGGGTGCCTTCGTAGCAGCGCCAGACACCGGATTCGGTGTGCCGGACGCCGAGGTTGAAGGCGATTTTGTTCTTCGGCGTCGGCTTCAGGCCGAGAGCGTCCCATGGGATGGCCCATTCGCTGCGCCAGCCGCTTTTCCAATCGCCTTTCGTCTTGCCATACGGCTTGGCGCAGAAACGCACGGCTTTGCCGAGGCGCTCGGCGGCATCCGCGGGCGCGCCGGCGAGGGTGACGCTCTCGAACGTGCCGTCGGCGAAACCGTGGACGACGAAGTTGACGGGCTTGCCGTCGGACGTCTTGCCGGCAATGCAAACCTCCGTGCCGTCGTCCTTGCCCCACGTTGAACCTTTGCGGAGCTTGGTGATGTCGAAGAGAACCACGTTCACGGCGACGTAGAGACACTGGTCGTCATAGGCGAGCTTGGCAAACACCGGTGCGCCGCTGGCGCCCCAACGCGACGGTTCGCGGTCGAGGTGCAGCATCGCGTGCGGCCATTCGTCCCAGCCGATTTCGCCATCCAGCACCGGCGGCTGCGCGACGCGCTCGACCGAGGCGGGGTAATTCCGGCGCGCGGGCGTTGGCGCGTGCGGCATGGCGTTGTTGATCGTGAACGCCTGCGGCGCGCCGGTTTTGGCCACGCCACCGCGGAAGACGACGTTGTTGGTCCAGAGCTTGACGGCACTCGGCGGGGTGACAGAAAGCTCACCGGGAGCGAACAGCGTGTTGCCTTGGAATGTGATCCCGCCGGAGCGGGCGAGCGAGAGCGTCATGTTGGTCTCGGCGATGAAGACGTTGTCGCGGATCATGGTGTTGCGGGCGATATGATTGTGGATCGGGCGCTCGACACCGACAGAGACGTTGCGCTCGATGACGCAATCCTGCGCGCCTTCATCGAGGTAGTAGGACGATATGCCGTAACCTTCGCCCATCTTCACCACGTCGCGGACGATGTTGCCGCGCAGGATGCAACGCGACATGCCGCCGTAGATCGCCGCGCCATCCTGCAGCTCGCGCATGACGCGGTAGATGAGGTTCTCCTCGAAAACGTGGCCGCCACCGCTGCCGATGATGCCGCTGTAAGGCGCATCGTGGATTTCGTTGCGGTAAACGTGGAAACCTTTCTCGCCGTCTGCCCAGCCGCGCGTGGACACCGAGAGCGCGACGGCGCTCGGATAATACACGCCGATGTGGTGAATGTGGTTGCGCGCGATGAGGGTCTGCGACCCTTCCGATCTGATGCCGCACGCGCCGATGTCATGGACGCGGCTGTCGCAGATGCGGCAGTCGGTCGCCGATCGCGCGACGATGCCGTTGCCACCCACGTTGCAAACCTCCAACTTCTCGAACGCGCACTCGCGCGCACGGTCCACGCTGAGCGCGCCCTCAAACGCCCCGGCGCCAAACCCGCTGGACTTCAACGGTGGAGTCGTCGCTTGAAGCGAAAGTCCGCGCAACGTGATCTTCCCCACCGGCTGCTTCGCGTTGCCGGCGATGCGGATGAGCCGTTGCAGCCGCGGCGCGACGACCTTCGCCTTCGTCATGTCTTCTCCCGGCAGTGGCCAATACACGACGCGTCCCGCCGCGCGATCAAGATACCATTGGCCGGGCCGCGTCATGCCTTCGCGCGTGTTGAAGATCACATACTTTTTCACGCCAAACGCACCCGCCGGCGAGATGGCCGGCTTTGAGAACGTCAGCGCGTGGCGCTCCGTGTCGTTGCGCGCGACGCCGCAGAGCGACTCGTCCCACATGTGATAGACGCGCACCTCAGCGTTCTTCGGTTCGAGCGTCGCCGGGATGTCCTTCGCGTCGTAGAGCATCGTCGTCAGTTCCTCCTGCGTCGGCCTGCGCTCCCAGCCGCCGCCCACCGACGACAGCCAGCGCACGTCAAACACGCTCTTGTGGAAGAACGTTCCCGTCTCCGGCAACCGCGCCCGCTCCGGCATCCGCCCATTGACGACCAGCGCACGGAAATCCCATTTCCCTTCCTTCACCTCCGCCAGATCAGCGCACCAGAACTTCTCACCATCGCGTTGCCAACCGGTCACCAGCGTGCCGCCATAGAGCGTTGCCTTGCCGGCAGGTTCGGCCTCGATAGTCAGCCCGTTGTCGCGCGCGTCCAACTCCAGCGTCTTCGCCAGAAAATAATCACCTGCCGTCACAACGATCCGATGTGGTCCCGCACCCGCCTTCCGCGCCGCATCGCGCGCCGCCTCCAACTTGGCGAAAGGTTTCTCCTTGGTGCCGGCGTTCGCGTCGTTGCCCTTGGGGGCGATGTAGAAGTCGGCGGCGCCCGTTGTGCTGACACAACAGAGCGCGGCGAAAATGGTGAAGAGAAAGTGTTTCATTTAAGGTCTCCGTTACGGTTGTCGTCTCCTGCAAATCGCAATCGTGAGCGGCATCATTTGAACAGCAAAACTCCGGCTTGGTCGAGACGCCAGTTCTCAGCCAGCGTGCCCTCCCAGCAGCGCCAGACACCGTCCTCGGCGCGGAAGACGCCGATATTGAAGGCGAGCTTCTGGCCGGGCGCGGGTTTCAGGTCAAGCGCGTCCCACGGAATGGCCCATTCGCCGCGCCAGCCGTGGCGCCATTTGCTCACGGCGAAGCGGACGGCTTTGCTGAGGCGATCTGCGGCTGCGGCGGGCGCGCCGGCATCGGTGACGCTCTGAAGCGCGCCACCAGCAAAGCCGCGTATGACGAACGTCGCCGGTTTGCCGTCAGCCGTCCGTCCGGCGATGCAAATCTCCGCGCCATCGTCTTTGCCCCATGCGGTGCCGGTGCGGAGCTTGTTGATCTGATACAGGCCCGCACTCACCGCCACATACAGGCATTGGTCGTCGTAGCAAAGCTCGGCTCCTACAGGGACTCCGCTGGCGGGCCAGCGTGACGGCTCGCGGTCCAGGCTCAGACCTTCGCCCGGCCACTCGTCAGCGCCGACTTCACCGTCGAGCGTTGGCGGCTGTGAGACGCGCACGACAATCACCGGCGAGGTCCTGCGCATCGGTGGCGTGACGGGCGGCATGGCGTCGCTGATCGTGAACGCCTGCGGCGCGTCGTCCTTGCCGAGTCCTTCGCGGAAGACCACGTTGTTCGTCCAGAGCTTGATCGCGTTCGGCTGGTTGATCGTGATCTTGCCGGGGGCGAACAGCATGTTGCGCTCAAACGTGCAGCCCGCGCACCTGGCGAACGACACAGCCATGTCCTTATCCGTGATGAACACGTTGTCGCGATAGACGAGGTTGCGGCTGATGTGGTTGTGGGTCGGCATCGGCACGCCGATGGCCACGTTGCGTTCCACAATGGAATCGCAAGACTGCTCGTCCAGATAGTAGGCGGACGCGCCATAGCCTTTGCCCTGCTCGACGATGTCCTTCACCATGTTGCCGCGCAACACGCTTTTCGTCAGATGGCCGTAGATCGCGGCGCCATCGTGCATCTGTTGCATGACCCGATAAATGAGGTTCTCCTCGATCCGATAGTTGTCGCTGGGATTGCACACGATGCCGCTGTAGGGACCATCGTGGATCTCATTGCGCTGGATATGGAGGCCGGAACCGTTTGCGGAAAGGCTGATGGCGGACGGGTAGTTGAGGCCGACGTGATGGATGTGGTTTCGTGAGATCGATGACCCGCTGCCGGTCACTTCGACTTCCACACCGCAGGCGCCGGTATGATGCACGTGGCAGTCGAGAATCTGGCAGGCTTGGTTGCGAACGCGCAAGGCGATGCCCTCGCCGCCCACGTTGCGGATCTCCAGCCGCTCAGCCTTGAATTCCCGGCTTCTCTCGACATCCACCGCGCCCCAGAAACCGGTCGCACCAAAACCGCGTGCGCCGAGCGGTGTGGTGGTGGCCTGAAAACCAAGCCCGCGCAGTGTGATCTTCTCCACCGGCTGCTTTGCGGCGCCGGCGATGTGGATGATTCGTTCGAGCCGGGGAGCGATGACCCAGGCTTTGGCCATGTCCTCGCCCGGCAGCGGCCAATAGACGAGCCGGCCGGCTGCGCGATCGAGATACCATTGGCCGGGTCGTGTCATGCCCTCGCGTGTATTGAAGATCACATACTTTTTCACGCCGAACGCACCGGGCGGATGGATGGTCGGCGACGACAACACGAAGGCGTGTCGTTGCGTGTCGTTGCGCGCGATGCCATAGAGAGACTCATTCCACATGTGGATCACTCGAATCTCAGCGTTCCTCATGTCGAGTGTGGCCGGGATGTCTTTGGAATCGTAGAACACGGTGGTGAGTTGTTCCTGGGTGGGTTTGGGATCCCATGCGCCTGAAATGTAGCGCGCTCCCTTCCACTCGGTGTTGTGCGTGAACGTTCCGGTCTCTGGTAACCGCGCCCGATCCGGCATCCGCCCGTTGACGACCAGCGCGCGGAAATCCCACGCACCTTCCTTCACGCCCGGCAGGTCCGCACACCAGAACTTCTCGCCATCGCGCCGCCAGCCGGTCACGAGCCGGCCGCCGTAGAGCGTAGCTTTGCCGGCAGGCTCGGCCTGGACGGTCAAGCCGTTGTCGCGCGCGTCCAGCTCCAGCGTCTTCGTTAGGAAGTAATCGCCCGCTGTCACGACGATGCGATGCGGTCCTGCACCCGTTTTCCGTGCCGCGTCTCTCGCGGCCTCCAGCGTGGCCAGCGGCTGTGCTGTCGTGCCGGTATTATCGTCCTTGCCGTTGACGGCAACGTGAAAGTCGGCGGCGGTTGCGAAGGTCGCGATGGCTGTGAATACGATCGCGACGATACAGACTCGATGGCTTTGTGGGACGCTCATGGCAGTTCTCGTGTATTCAGAATGCGCGGATCATTCGCACACCAACACCCTGGGCACCTTGCCGCACGCGGGAATTTTGATTGTTGCAGCAGAGGCCGCGTCGCTCCACTGCCATTCAGTCACGGCGGTGCCGTCAAGCGTGACCGTTTGCGGACGGGCCGGCAAATGGATGGTCGCTGTGAAATCGCGCGTCGCAGGCATGGCGTCGTAGCTGCCTTCCCGGCCGCCGATGGTCAGCTTGACGGTCTTCCCGGTTGTCTCGCAGGTCAGGCGCGTCCGGGCGAATTTGCCTTTGCGATAGGCGAGGCTTGCGCCGTCATCTTCATACAACGTGAAGGCGCTGCTTGCCGCCGGATAAACAAGCAGTCCCACTTCGGGCGACCAGCCTTTTTCGACATGATCGCAAGCCGGCCATGTGGGAATGATCGCGCCACTCTTCACCAGCAGCGCGCCGCCCTGCGTAGGAGTGATTTGCACGGGGACCGTCGCTGGCCCGTCGAGACGTTTGCCGCTCCAGAAGTCAATCCACGTGCCTTTCGGCAGGCGGACTTCTTTGGAGAAGGCCGAGACCAACAGGGAATCGCCCAGCATGTATTGCCCCCGGCTCGCGTCCCAAGCCGGATCATCCGGATAAGCCAAGGACATCGCCCGCATGACCGGATAACCGGTGAGCGCCGCCTCGGCTGCCGTCGAGTAGAGATACGGCAGCAGCTTGTAGCGGAGTTGGTCATACGCGCGGAATGCCGCGATCTGCGCATCCTCCAAAAGCCAGGGCTGACGCCAATAGGCCCAGTTGCACTGTTGCGCCCAGGTCTGGAGAAACCCGAAGTGAATGCCCTCGATGCTGAAGACATCCATGTCGCACGAGTGGTTGGAGTGTCCCGACAACCCGAGGTTCAGCATGGAGGCGAGCGGTTTGGGGCCGCCGCCGGTGTCGCCCGCCCAACTCGCGACAAACTGCTGCACGCCCGCGTAGCCGCCGGCGGAATAAACCATGGAGCGGCGCTTGGTGTGATCCTCAAACCCGCGCGCCATCTGTTTGGCGTAGATCACGGGATAAAGGTTGTGCATCTCCTCGTCAGTCATGCCGTTGGCCCATTTGCGGCTGGCGTGTTCGATGACCTGATATGCGCCATCGAGCTTGAACGCCGAGGCTCCTTGATCAACGAAGTTCTTGAGATGCTCGAACCACGGCTCCGTTGGCTGCGCATCATCCCGCTTGGCCACGTCCTTTTTTTTCGCGCCCTTCGGTTTGTTCAGATGCTCATCCTTTTCAAAGTCGTCGGGATCGCCTGCCGCGACGCCGGCCTTCGCGCCCGCCTTTGCCGGTTTCTGGCCGGTTAGCAACTGCTCCTCATAGACGCCCAAATCATAATCGCAGCAGAGCCAGAGGCTGAGCTTGAAGCCTTTCCGCTTGAGCGCGCCGAGAAAGGTGTGCGGCCCCTTGGGCGCCCACTTCGGGATCGGGAAACGCTGCGGATGCCACTCCTTCGCGGTGGAGCCGTCGTAGTTCTTTGACATCCATCCGGGTTCGAGTCCGATGACATCGCACGGCATGCCCTCGCGCCGGAACGTGAGCGCCTCATTCATCATGTTGAACGCATCAATGTTCTCGTTGCAGACGTAGGTGAACGCATAACCCCAGACCGGCAGCAGCGCAGGGCGCCCGCTGAACGACGTGTAGGTGTCGAGCAGGCTCCGGTAATCCGGCCCGCAAAACAGATAGTAGTCGAAATCGCTCCGGGGTGCGGTGCAGACAATCCGGTCCGGATCGTCCTTGCCGATGTCCATCGTGTTCCGCCAGGTGGTGTTCATCAACATGCCCCATCCCCGGCTGCTCAACACCACCGGTATCGGGATATACGCCTTCACATTGCGCACCCAGAACTCATAGACGCCGGGGCGGCGCATGATGTTCTCGCGGCTGACATCGCCCAAGCCGTAGATGCGCTCGTCCTTGGCCAGCGTGAACCGGACATCATACCCGCCGCCGGCTTCATAAACGGGCGCGGCCTGTTGTGTCAGCGCGTTGCCGTCGGCAGCCGCCAGAGCAACCGCGCCGTCCTTGCGGTTGATGGTGAGCCTGGCCTGTTGGGTGGCGAGCGTATAAACGCCGTCGCTCTCGGTTCGTTCAAACGCCACTTCGGGAAAGACCGTGCTGAAAATGCCGTAGCGGTTCAGGCCTGATTCCGTCCATTGCGCGCTCTTGCTGTGGCGGATGCGGAACAGCCGTTCGCCCAACACATCCACGCGCACGAAAGCGCCCCCATCCAGATTCAAGATCACGTTCCGCTTCGTCAACGGAGCGGCATCCAGCCACACGCGGGCCGGCTTGTCGTTGACCGCCGCGCGTGCGCTCGCGCCCTTGGCAACATCCGCCGCGCCGCCGCTCGCGGACGCCAGCATGAAGAGCGCAGCGATAGCGTGTGGAAAGCGGAGGCGGCTGAGGAGTTGGCGATAAGTGAAGACGGTGTTCATAGTCGTAATTGTTGGAGACCAGCGTTTCTGAAAGTCCATCTCAACTCATGTCTCATGTCAACTGCACTTCAAGGTCTGTCAGAGCGGCGGCTTGAGGGATGGAGTGTTTGCCGAAGCGCTGCTTCCGGGCTGAGCGGACGGGTCGGCGTGAAGTGGCGGTTCGTAGATTTCAAATGCTTCGATACCCATGTTGCCGTCGCCGGTTGCAACGACATCCAGCACGTGGTTTGTGTTCGGCAGATTTCGCGCCAAGCTCATGCGGAAGCGGCTTTGCCCGGTTCCGTGGAAACTGACTGAGCCGACGGAACAGCGAGAGACGCTGAACGTAAATGTGTCACCCGCTTTGTTGATGATCTGGCCGTCCCACGGATGCATGAAGGGCACGCAGCCGCCGCCGTGCCGCCACAACTCCGGAGGAATGATTATCTGGCCCGATACGCTCGTGAAGGGTTTGGTGGCGTTGCCGCGGCCGTCGGTCCCTGTGACACTGCCGCTTAACTCATAGTTGCCGGCGTCGTCGAGCATCCGAACGGTCCATTCCTGAGGGACCACATTTGCTCCAAGCGACACACCATGCGGGCCTGAATCCATGACCGAGCCGCTCTTGGGTCGGGCGTTCTTCGCGCCGCACACCATGTAGCTTGTGTAGAAGCAGGGAAGAGTGTCCGCGGGTTTGCCGTCAACGATGATCGTCGCCGCGCCCCCGGCGTCACTCCGGATTCCGACGAGGTCTATCCGGTTGCCGGTGAAATGAACGGTTAGACGGTCGACTTTCTGTGAACTGGAGAGAATCGTCCCCTGGCGTTGCCAGCCTGTGCCTTGCGTCAACAGCCGCTCAGCGCCGCCGGCGTTTTTGCCGGCATTCACGGCCGGCAGTTTCCGTTCGCGCTGGTTTGCCTGATACTCGAACCCCGCCAGGCGCGCGAAGTGCCGCGCGATGTTCTCGTTGATGATGAGCGCGCCGTAGTCGGACTGATGCACCGCGTCGCGCAGCAAGCCGTGTTGCGGGTCCACTTCGATCTTCATTCCATGTTCCCGCATGTAGGCCGCCCACTCTTTGCGGTTTTCGACGAACTCGACGCCATAGCGTGCGCACAGTTCCCGCATTTTAGGGATATTGCCGAAGTTGGTGGCATCCTCGTCCGTGCCCCAGTTTTTCACATCGTCGGCTTTCCAGTGAACGCTGGCGACGATGATGTCTGCGGTGGTGTGCTGGCGCAGCGTCTTGAATATTTTCTCCAGGTCTGCTTCAGCGCCGATGCCGTAAAGCAGGACGAGGTCTGGCTGATCGGGAATCACCACGTGGCGCGCCCAGCCCAAGACGTATTGCCACGGCACCGAGGAGCCAACGTGCTTCTTGTAAATGATGCGCGGCGCACCCGGAAACCGTTTGCGAAGTTCGTGAATGAGCGTTGTGCCGTCGCCCAGCATGTTCAGGTAACTCGGCCCGATGCCCCAAATGAGGAACGGCCGGTCAGGCGAGAAACCTTCAGTCAGTTTCCGGATGCTCAAGGCGAGCCTGGCTCCGTCCGTTGGACGGGCCGAGAGGTCGCGCGGCGGATATTTGGCGCGCCATCCCCAGTAAGCCCGGTCCATCTCGTCTTCCGTGGCAGTGCGGATGCGCACATCGGCAAGTTGCAGCGTTTGTCCTTGAGGCACTTCTTCGGGAGCGCGTCGGAACCAGAGACTGCCGCGCGTTGTCCCTGAAGCGACGCGCACGAGGATGCCAACACGCCGCCATTTCGTCGTGACTTGGGGCAGTTTCCGCACCGTGTGCCGCCCGTAGATTGAAGTGCCGTCGTTACTGCTCACTCCAACCTCGAAACTGCTCGCGGATGTTGATTTCAGCCAAAACGAGATGAGATACGGAACATCGCCGACAAACGGCAGGTCGGCCGCGGTGAGGTTGAAAGGCTTGTCGCTCTCCGCGCGAATGCTGACGCTTGCTTCGGGCGCCGCGCCCGGCACCGCGCACACAGACGGTCCGGACAACTGCCAATGCGTTGGCCGGCCTTTGACAAGCTCCTTGAAGCTTCCGTTGGGGAGGTCGAGTGACTTGGTGGCCGGCGGGACAACAAAATGAGAATCCCGAATGCTGACAAACCCAACTTCCTCGGGTTCCTCCGCGCGCTGCATTCGTTGATCAGACAAATCCCGCCCCGGTCGAACGTCGGCGTCCTTCTTCCCCGATTGCTGCTCTTTAGCCAATGCCGGCTTGGATGGCTCGCTCGCGATGGTTGGCATGACCGCCAGCATGAAGACGATGACCGGGGTTAGGACAATTCGATGATGACTCATGGCGTTTCGACTTTCCGTCCGCGCGTGTCTGAATATCGCCTGTGCAATCTCCTTTTTGGCTTCCGGCAGAGTGCCACCGCCCGCTGTCCGCGCGCCACAAGAAAATCCCTTCGCGTCTGCCGGGCCGTCGCCGAGAGACTCCGCCGACAAATTGATTTGTCCCACCACGCGTAGCGGCTACACTTTGCCCAGCACCCCACACCGATGACATTGCTTGCCCATGAGCCACGCATGAGAAGTCACAACATGAGGACGATTCTCGCAGCCTTGTTCGTGCTGGGCGGGGCAGCCGCTGCCTCGGCCGATGCGACGAACGTTGTCTATCAGTTGGACTTTGGCCCCGCCGCCACCTGTGCCCCGGGATATTTGCCCGTGGACATCAAGCCTTCCGATCCCCGCTTCTTCTGGAAAGGCCACGCCTTGAGCATGCGCGACCGCGGCGGCGACGACTTGCTGCGCCGTGACTTCGTTCATGGAGATCGCGGCGAGTTCACGGTGGGACTGGACAACGGCCGTTACGAGGTGGAGATCACCTTCGGCGATTCCAACTACGCCCACGGACCGTTTAACGTCTCGACTCAGGGGCAGGTGGTCGTCGCGAAACTGGCGACTCCCAAAGGAAAGTTCGTCAGCAAGGTCTTCCCCGCGACGGTCGAGGACGAGAGGCTTCGCATCGGGATCATTCCGGTCGAGAGAGGAGTGAACTTTGCCGTCACCTCGATGGTCATCCGCGGCCCGAAACAATCCGGCACGCACCGCGCGCTTCCCGACGCGCCGCCGCAGGTCGTTCCCACGCTCGCGGAGATCAACGCCTGCGGCCAGCCCGACGCGCGGAAAGCGTTGAAGCGTTACTGCGATTGGCTGTTGGCCCACCAAACCGAGAGCGGTTCCTTCAACCCGAACTCGTCCGAGTGGTATCGCACGTCCTATCCTGTGCGCACCCTGCTGGCGGGCTACGAGATCTTCGGCGACAAAGCCTACCTCGACGCGGTGACTGTGTGCCTCGACAAGCTTGTCGGCGAACAGCTCCCCAATGGAGCCTGGTCCTCGGGCTTTGCCAACAAGCCGCTCGCCCAGCGGACGCCGGAGCAAATCGAGAAGGCGCAGAGCGGCACGACCAACACCGCCGACGTCGGCTCCATCTCCACGTGCCTCGCCGTCGCCTGGCCCTACGTGGACGAGGCGCGCAAGAAACTCTACCGCCAGGCACTCGAACGGTTTGCCCACGACTACGCCGCGCGTTGGCAACTGCCTTCCGGCGCCTTCACCAACGGCCGATGGAGCGGCAAGGACATGACCGTCCCCTACAGCGTGGCCACCGGCACCCAGGGCATGAGCTTCTGCGCGCTCCATGCGATCACGGGCCGGGACGAGGACCTGAAGATTGCCGAGCGCGCCGTGCGGTTCCTGCTCGATAACTGGCGGGAAGACGGCCGGCCCATCCATCACCACCATGCCAAGGCTAGCAGCAGCGCGGTGAACGTCACCGACTTCGGCGACGTTTACTACTACCACGAGGCCATCCTTTGGGTCTGGCACTGGACGACCGACCCGGCTTTGAAAGAGAAGATCCGCCGGGTTTACGGCTGGCACATCAAGGGCGATCGCGGACTGCTGGCCGCGCAGGAGCATGGCGTTTGGTGGCCGCTGACCGATCCTTGGACCAACTCCAAGGCGGCGGCGATGCCGCTGGTGTTCATCGAGTATGATCGCAGCATGACCCGCGACCCGGAGGTCGCCGAAGCCGTGCGGCGCGCAACCGTCCTCCTGTGCCACCCGGACTGGGCGGCCCGGCTCGGCATCTTTTGCGATCCCGAAATGCCTTGGGCCACCTTCAGCACCACCGCCACGGGATTTGGCGGCCTCACGCTGGCCGAGCTTATCAAGCCCGGCGTCATCTACTTGAAGTCGGCCAAGGTTCGATAATCCTTGCCCCTCCATCTCATCTAGCCTCTGCAATAATCGAAACGTGATGAAATCCGTTCCACAAGTCATCCGCTGTGCAGTCGTTGGTGCGACGAGTGTCCGGGTGAAGTTCAGCGATGGTTTCGCCGGCACGCTCGATCTTTTGCCAGCGTTACGCGGCCGGGTTTTTGCGGCGTTGAAACGCGCCGAAAAGTTCCGGGAAGTCGCCGTGCAGGATGGCACCTTGGTCTGGCCCGGCGGCGCCGACATCTGTCCGAGCGTATTGCGCTACTGGTGCGAACTGGGGCGCGTCTGCTCGCAGGAAGAACTCGACGCCCACTTCTCCGTCGCTGCTTCTGCCGAGATGGTCGGCATGGTCGCCGAATCGCCGGTCAAATGCGGCAAGCCGCGCTAACGAACAATCTTCGCAAGCGCGACAGCCGGTTGCCTGCCTCAAGAGCCAATTCACTGTCATGTCTTACCCCGCGGGCGCCTGCGCCAGTGGCAATATCCACAGCACCGCCGCCCGCCGCCGCCAGCATGAAAGCGACGACCGGGGCCAAGACCATTCGATGATGACTCATGACGTTTCTCCTTTTCGTGCGCGCTTGTCTGAACATCGCCTGTGCAATCTCCTTATGGTTGCACTACGTCAAGTTCCGGAGGGGTGACTTACGGCTCGACCCGGCCGCGCTGAAGATCCTCGATGAGGCCGCGAGGTTGACACCGGTCTGGCCAGCGGGAAACATCTTTGAGATCACGCCTTCGTTATAGCATCAGGGTCTCGATCAGCTTTGCATTCTATCGCAGCCCTAAAAGCAGCTGGACGAAATCTGCCGACACTTTCAGCCGTCCACCCGTGAAGACTGGTGCGGTTACGTATTTCCTAGAACGGCTAACGTCAAGCTGTGCTCTGACCTTCACGCCCTCGATGTCGCCAACTTTGAGCGCGGAACTTGGTGCTGTTACGAAGACCCACTTTTGTTCCCCAGCGCCTTGTGCATCCGTGCGATCGTATTTCTGAAGTTTGTGGAAAATGCCACTCGTCACTTGCAGCTTCACCTTCTTCTGATCATCGGAAGCTCTTCTTATTTGTTTCCGGAAGGCGGCGAGATGTCGCAAAGTCACTGCAAAACCCTCCTGATCGAAAACGTGGACGATCACGATCGGCACTCCGCTTCTTTCTTCCCATTTCAAGAGCTTTCCAAAATCTTCTTCCTTGACCCAGATGTTTGGCGCGGTCGGCGGGTTGGCGTGTAATAGCGGTCTGCGTTTCCATTTTTCAACGGTTTTTGGCTTCCACTGGCGACCTTTCATTTCCTTGGCGCGATATGGTGAGAATTCGACTTCCAAAGCTGCAATGGCCTTCGTGAGTGTAAACCGCAACTTCCCGTGTCGGTTGAATTTGCTTCTGGGTTCGTTCGGGAGATTCGCAGTTCTCAACGTCGCTGCTTCCTTTGCAGAAAGATCGTCGAGACTGTAAACAAGCAAATCGGGTTCCTTAACATCACCGCCGTAATCCAGCTTATCTTCGGGCCGAATTTCGGAAAGCCCAAATCTCACAGTCAGAAGGCCGTGTTTTCTGTTGAGATCACGTTTTACCAAATCTTCCGCCCAACGACTCGCGGAAAACCTGTGCTCAAAGTCAATGCCTCGCCCTTGTTTTTTCATCGGTGCCTTTTCCTTGGATGCCTGAAAACAGCGAGGAAAAAGATAGGTTCAGGGCCTTCGCGAGCTCCGCGATTACATTCAATGTGGGATTCCGGTGGCCTCGCTCAAGCCCGCTTAAATACGTAACGTGAATGTCGGCGCGGTGTGCTAGCTCTTCCAATGACCATTTTCGTGCTTTACGCAGCCTTCTAAGCCGTGCGCCGAAACGTCTACAAATCTCGCTTGGTTTACGCCTGTTTGTTTGTGAAACAGTCATCTGTAAGTAAGCGTATGGGACAACGCCAAGATTTGAACATAGCCTTGAAGTAAACTGTTGTGCAGTTTGCTGTTGGCGGCGCCCCCCGTCTGCGCTAGGCTTCAAAGACTGTGATGAAGACCGTTCGCCAAAAACTACCGCCTTCTGGCCCGGCGCGAGAAGCACTCCGCCAAAAAGGGCAGTTTTGGACGCCGGACTGGGTTGCCCAAGGAATGGTCGCGTATGTCGTGGACGGAGACTGCCGCGAGGTTTTTGATCCAGCCGTTGGGGCGGGCGCGTTCTTCCGGGCCGTCAAACAGATCGCCAAAGAGGCGGGTCGCTCAATCAGACTTCACGGAACAGAAATTGATCCAGCGGCATTGGAACAAGCCGTTCACAATGAACTGTCTGCGGTTGACCTTGCTGGGGTGCAGATTCGCGACTTTGTGCTAAACCCTCCGTCCGGTCCTTTGCCAGCCATCGTCGCCAATCCCCCCTACATCCGACACCACCGACTTGGCAGCGAGGTCAAAGCCAAATTGCGCACTTTCGCCGTGAAGCTTATTGGCAGGCCGCTCGACGGCCGGGCGGGCATCCATGTTTATTTTCTGCTTCGCGCGCTGCAATTGCTGAAACGCGAGGGACGGCTCGCTTTCATTATGTCGGCCGACACGTGCGAGGGTGTCTTTGCTCCAACGCTTTGGAACTGGATCACGCGGAGTTATTGCCTCGATGCGATCCTGACGTTTGCCCCGGAAGCATCGCCATTTCCTGGTGTGGATACCAACGCCATCGTGTTCATGATTCGCAACGCGAAGCCCGCGTCTCATTTTTTGTGGGCGAAGTGCAACGCCGCGCGATGCGATGGATTCAAGCAATGGGCTTTGGCGGGCTTCAAAGGCCGCTCCAGTGAAGTCCTGACCATCTACCGCCGGTCAGTGGCAGAGGGACTCGCAACAGGTTTTTCCAGGGAGCCGGGAACGATTGACGCCAACGCGCCAAGACTTGGAGACTTCGCCAAGGTGCTTCGCGGCATTGCCACGGGTTTCAATGAGTTCTTCTTCCTGACGCGAAGCCAAGCTGCATCGCTGCGTATTCCCAATGAGTTTTTGATTCCTGCTGTCGGTCGGACACGCGATGTGGCGGGAGAGGAAATCAGCAGTAAGACATTGGACGCTCTTGATGCGGCGGGGCGGCCAACGCTTCTGTTTTCCCCCGATGGCCGGGATCTCGACGCCTTTCCGAAAGCTGTTCGCGAATACTTGCGGTATGGGGAAGAGATAGGTCTGCCCAAACGGCCTCTGATCGCCTCGCGCCAGCCTTGGTATAAAATGGAAACGCGGCAGCCGCCTCCGTTCCTGTTCGCCTACTTGGGGCGGCGCAACGCCCGCTTCATCAGAAACCGAGCTGGGATACTACCCTTGACGGGTTTTCTGTGCGTCTATCCACGCAGCAATGAGCCAGAGTTTGTTGACAGGCTTGGGGAAGCCCTGCGCCATCCGGACACGATCGCGAACCTGCGGCTGGTGGGTAAGAGCTACGGTCAGGGGTGCATCAAAGTCGAGCCGCGTGCGCTGGAACGACTGCCTCTGGCATCGGCCGTAACAATGGAGTCGGAGATCGAAACCTTCAGCTATGCGTTGCCCTTGGAATTCATCGGCTCGGAGACACCAGAACCTGCGCTGCTGGTTCGCGAGCGACATGGGAAGCGCTATGTCGCGCGACAAAAATCTGGAGGCAGACGCAAGAAGCGAGCGGCGAATTAGTTGTCGGGGATGTTCCTGATTCTTGACGGATTCATTGCCCGTCATCGGCTGGTCACGGAGATTTTTCTGCGCGGGGAGCGTTGGCGCGCGAGGTGAAGCCCTGCGCCGCCAGCCATTCGAGGGATTTCGCTTTCCATTCTTCCCACAGCAAGCCCTTGCAGCCGTTCAGGCCGTGGCCGCCGGAGGGGAGTTCCAGGTAGCTCACGGGGATGTTGTGGGACTTCAACGCCTCGACAAGCTGCCGGCTGTTCTCGACCGGCACGGCCTTGTCGTCTATCGCGTGGGTCAGGAACGTTGGCGGGGTCTTGTCGGTCACTTGCTTTTCGTTTGAGAACAACTGGACCAGTTCCGGCTTCGGGTCGGGGCCGAGCAGGTTCTTCTTCGAGCCGCCGTGGGTCAGCTCGCCCATGGTGACGACGGGATAGACGAGGATGGTGAAGTCGGGACGGCAGCTCACGCGGGCGACGGGGTCGGCGGCTTTCGGGTCGCCGTCGTCGAAGTGGGTGCCTGCGGTGGACGCGAGGTGGCCGCCGGCAGAGAAACCGATGATGCCGATGCGCTTCGGGTCGAGGTTCCACTGCGCGGCCTTGGAGCGGACGGTGCGGATGGTGCGTTGGGCGTCGAGCAACGAGACGAACGGACGGCCTTGCGGCAGGCGATATTCCAGCACAATGCCTGCGATGCCGTGCTCGGCGAGCCAGCGGGCGATGGGATCGCCTTCGTTCCATGTCACGTGGCGCTGGTAGCCGCCGCCGGGACAGATGACGACCGCCGCGCCGTTGGCTTTGGCGGGCGCGGGCAGATAGACGGTGACTGTGGCGTTGGTGGTCTCGAACGTGCCATCGCCGATGGGCGCCTTGTCGGGCCAGAGCGGTCCCATCTCGATGGGCTGCGGATGCTCGCGCACGCCCTCGGCCTCGACGATGGGCCAGCTCGCGCGCAACGGGTCTTTGTAGGGGCCGATCTTCTCGACGGGGATTGGTTTGAAGCCGAGCTTGAACGCGGGGGAGTTCTTTTTGAGACGGTAATCGTCCTTGGTGGCGTTCACGAAGAGGGGGTCGGAGACGGCGGAGTGCTGGTCGTGGCCTGCCTTTTGCCATTCCTCCCATGAGAGCTTCGCCGACTTCCAGCCGGTGCTGTGCTGGACGGTGATGGGCTGGTCGAAGTGCCAGACCAGATTGTGGTCGGTCTCGTTCTGTTCGGGGCAACGGTCCTGCGAGTAGGTGTAGAGCGTCGCGTTGGTGCCCCGGTAGGAGACGATGTTGTGGCGGAATTTGTTCCCGACCATCAGCCACGCCTTTTCCAGATCGAGCGCGGGCACGGCCGGATACTTCGCGTAGGCGGGGTTTTTCTGGAACTTCGCAAACTCCTCCTTCTTTTTATCAATCAGCCACTGGCTGTGCACCGGGTCGTGGCCGGACATCTGGAACTGCTGCTTCTCGCAATCAATGATGATGTTGTTCTCGACGATGTTGTCGCGGCCGGCGTGGACGTGAAAGCCGCCGAGCGGGACGCGGGCGACGATGTTGCCATAGGCGTGCGTGCCGCTCTCGTCGTCGTCGAAATAGATGCCCCAGGCGAAGAGCGGTGTGACCCATTTGCCGCCGCGGCGGCCGTAACCGAGCGTGTCGTGGACGTAGTTGTAACGGACGATCTGGCCGCGGTTGTGCCAGTTGCCGCCGTTGTAGTAGCCGGCGGTGTCCTCGGTCATCAGGTTGTCGTGGCGGATGTGGTTGTATTCGACGACGCAATCGTTGCCGCCGCCAAAGATGCCGGAGCGGGTGATGTCGTGCATGAGGTTGTGCGAGACGCGCAGGCCGATGCCACCCATCATGACGCCGTGGCCGTGGGCGTTGAGGACGCCGATGTGATGAAGGTAGTTGTTATCGGCATAATGCCCGGCCGGCGTCAGCGTCTCCTTGTCGCCGCCGCGCAACGTGATGCCGATGTTGCCCACGTCGTAAATGTCGTTGCCGATGACGCCGCAGTTCGCGCCGCCGTCCACGAGCACGCCGCCGCCGCCGCCGAGCCGCCCGCCCGCCGTGTTGCGGATCGTGTTGCCGGCGACGAGGCAGTTGCTTGCGCCGCGCAGCGCGACGGCGTAACCGTCGCAACACTCCATCGTGAACCCGCGGATGGTAATCCACTCGGCCTTCGCACCGATCTCGATCAGGTTGTCGGTTGTTGGCGCGTAAACTTCGAGACCAGCGAGAGGCTTCGGCGGCCAGAAGTAGAGCGTGTGCTTCTCGCGGTCGAGGAACCACTCGCCGGCCGAGTCGAGTTCCTCGAACACATTGCGGACGTAATAGCGGTCGCCCGGCCGGACGCCGCCGGGGTAGCCCGCGTGGGTCTTCACGTCGCGGGTCAGTGTAATGAGCCGCTGCTCCTTGTCCACCGAGGCGACGGGGACGCTGATGTTCAACCAGTTGTGCCACGGGAAATAGATCACCTCAGCCAGCTCCGGATGCGCCCACGAGCGGGCGTCGCTCGGCTTGTAGCAAATCTGCCGCGACCGATATTCCGGCTTCTCCTTGTATTTGTCCGAGTCCTTCGGCAACGGGCCGTCCACGTAAGCAAACCCGCCGTTGGGATTGACCGGATCGTAGTTCGGGTAGCGTGCAAGCTGCATCCGTTTGCCGTCGAGAAACAGCTGGCGGAAATAATTTGTGAATCCTTGCGCGCCAACGTCGCTCTTGAGGATCGCGCCCTTGTGCGGCACAAAGCCGGTGATCCGTTTGCCGCCGATGAGCAGAACCTTCTCCTTCGGATACGCCCGATAAACCACCGGCGCCTTCTCCGTGCCAGAGTCTTCCGCGGCGAGCTTGAACGTCTTCGTCAACTCGTAGGTGCCGGCGCGGACAAGCACCTCGATTTTGGATTTCGGGTTCTCGGCCTTGGATTGGCGAACGGCATCGCGCGCTCGCTCCAGCGTCGCGAATGGCTTCGCTTTCGTGCCGGGGTTCGCATCGTCGCCGTTCGTGGCGACATAGAACTCGGCGGCGGTGCCGACTGAAATAACGGCCATCAGTGTGAGGATGGATAAGAGTGTTTTCATGGTTGTGTTTGTCATGGCAGGGAGCATTCGATGAGGAGACGGCCGGTGTCTGGATGCTGGATTTCAGCGCGGCGACCGTCAAAGCTGAACGTGACCTCGGGTGTCGTCGTGCCCTTGTAGGGGAACAGCAGCGTGGCCGCCCGCCACGGCAGCCGGGTTCGCAACGTCTGCGACAAAGCGGGTGCCGGCTCGATCTTGCCGTAGCTGTCCGAATACCACCCGCCACGCGGATTCTCCTGCCCACACTCAACGTGGACATCGGTGAACGGCGCGGTGGGCGCGGCCTTTAGCAGCAGGTTCGCGTCGGCGTAGGCGGTGCAGGCCGTTCCGTTGGCAAGACGCAGTGTGCCCGGCGCGAACTGAAAGCGCGATTCGATCAAGTGGTCACCCGCGCCCTCCACGGCGTCGAACACGACCCAGCATCGCTCCTTGACGAATACGATCTCGCGCCGATGAACGACCGCGATGCGGTTGTCTTTGCCGTAGCCGAGGTCATAGACGCCGGACGCACGCACCTCGCCGTCGCGCGCGCGCCAGCTGAGGTCGAGCGGTTTCTTGGCGATCCACGTGTCGCGGCGTCCGGCGCTGTGCTGATTCTCGGCGTCAATCTTGATGGTGGAATGTGCCGTGGCGCTCTTCAGGTAATCGTAGAAGGAGCGTGCGGAGTGGTCGTAGAGATGGCGGCCCGGATCCACCATCAGGTTGCGGCCGAAGGCGAACAGCCAGAAACCAAGCCGGTCCTCATGCTGGTGCGAGCGGCCATAGGGGCCTGCGTCGAACGCCAGATAGAGATCGCCCCGGTCCTGGTGCTGGCGCAGGAACGCCACGCCGGCATAGGGGAAACATTCCGGGCCGAGTCGCTCCGGCGGTGACAGAAAATCTTTCAGGCCAAGTTCGGCCAGTGCCGGGCGGAGGTTCCCGGCGCTGGCGGGATCGGAATCGTTGAACGCCGCCTGTTTGCTGCCGTCGGGCATCGTCGTCTGCTGCTGGTAATGAATCATCTTCCGCAGCGTCTGCACCGTCGGCGGATCGAGGTCGCGTCCGAGGGCGCGCAACGAACGCATGACCGACAGCAGGTTGCCGACAACCACTCTATGATAGTGCGGGGTCAATTCATCCTGCGCGCCGTCGGGCAGCACCTGCTCAGCGATCTGGCTCGTCATCGTGCGGGCGCAGTAGTCGGCAAACCGGTCGGTGTCCCGCAGCACAGGGAGCGCGACCAAAGTGGACAGTATGCCCTGGCAGCCGATGGTCGGCCAGTTGCCCGCGTGGCCATTGGTGCCAATCTCCAGGTAGGCGAGTTGGTCGTGCAACGACTTCAGCACGCGCAGCAGTTCGATCGGCGTGACCTGCCCGGCCGCCAGCAGCGTCTTCACACAATCGCTCCACGCCGCGCAGTGGATCGCGTTGTTCAGATACGAGCCGAAGGCATATCGCGTGCCCCGGAAACATTGGTCGACATCGTTCTTCGCGATCCAGTCGAGGATGAGCGCGAGCGCCTTGCGGCTATAGCGCGCGTCGCCGGTCGCGAGGTAAGACTGCGTCAACGAGCCGAGGTAGCTGAAACGGTTCAGGTCGTGGCCCCAATGCGCCGTGCCGGGGTTGAAGTTCCAATCCACGCTGGCCGGCAACTGATGCTTCTCGCCGTAGAAACTGAAACGGTTCTCCAGCGCGTCGTCCGCCACCGCGCGAGACGCGGCGCTGACCCTCGACTTGCGGGGTGTCACGCGATCACCGCGGCATGCGCGGACGACGGCGTTGAGTGCCTTGGGGGCATCGCCGGCCGCGCGGGCTTCGGCGAAACCGGGCACACGCCGCGCATCGAGCAGATCAAGCGCCCGCCGGATGAACTCCTCCTCGGACAGCCCTTGCTCATCAAAGGAGTCGAGCGTGGCGAAGACCTGCGTCCGATCGAGTCGTTTCAGCGCAGGCAAGTCCGTCCGCGAGAGCAGCGGTCGTGCCGCGGGTGTTTCCGCTGCATCATTCACGCCAGCGAACAGCAGTACGGCGAGCGGGAGTAGTAGGGTGTGCTTCATAGCAAAGGCGGCAGTTTACACTGCGAGGTCGCAATCCCGCGAGAAAACATGTAAACGAAGAATCCACCCAAATGAAGACAATGACATTCCTCGGCCAAGCTGTCGTTACCGCGGCAGTCAGCCTGACAACCTTGGAGACGCGCGCGGCAGATGGAGCAGCATCAGCCGTGGCACAGTGGTCGTTCGAGGAAGTTCGAGAGCGGAAGGTTACGGACTCGGTCGGCAATCACACCGGCACTGTGAAAGGCGCGCTACAGCAGGTGCCGGGCGTGGAAGGGCAGGGGATGAAGTTCGATGACTGCATCGTGAGCGTGCCGTCTTCGCCGTCGCTCCGATTCACCAATGCCACCTTCAGCATCGCGGCGTGGGTCAATCCATACGCCGTGGGCGGTGGCCAGCAGATGATCGTCGCCAAGAACGTTTATTCGGCGGGCAAGCGCGAGTGGGGCCTGATGCTCGACAAGGACAACCGGTTCCGTTTCTACCTCTCGAATAAGGGTTGGAAGAGCATCGGTTCGCAGACTGAGCCAAAGCCGGGTCACTGGTATCACGTCGCCGTCACGGTCGAGAAGGGACACGGCCGCCTTTACGTCAACGGGAAGCAGGAAGGGGAGGGCGATCTGGCTGCGTCCGTCGCGATGACCGATGCGCCGCTGAGCATCGGCGGCGTGCAAGACGGCAAACGCGCAATGCAGACGTTTGTGGGAGCGCTCGACGAAGTGACGTTGTTTCGCGGCGCGCTGATGCCGACGGCGATCCATGCGTTGGCGGACAAGCAGACGACGCCGCACAAGATCGAGGTGGTCGAGCCGGTGAAACTCTGGAGCGGCGGCGCGGTCCCGAAGAGTGCCGACATCCCGTTGCTCAAAGGCGTGGAGTTTCATGTCATCAAGAAGCATGAGCCGGAAAAAGATGGCTATCCCTGGCTGCATGGCGTCGGTCTGGCGTGGCACAAAGGCAAGCTCTACGCCTCGTTTGGTCACAACAAAGGAGCGGAGAACACCGCCAGCGAGGAAGCGCGCGGTCGCGTGAGCGAGGATGGCGGAAAGACGTGGAGCGATGTATTCACCATAGACACCGGCACCGACGCGCCGGACCTTGCGGTCAGTCACGGTGTCTTTCTCTCGCACGGCGGCACGCTCTGGGCGTTTCACGGTGCGTTCTACGGCAGGATGGGCCGCATCCACACGCGCGCTTATGTTTTGGATGAGGCCGCGAACAAGTGGCTGTCGAAGGGCGTTGTGGTCGAGGGCGGCTTCTGGGCGTTAAACCAACCGGTGAAGATGAGCGACGGCAACTGGATCATGCCCGGCATCCGCGCGAAGCAGTTTTCGGATGCGAACACGAATCCCGCCGCAGTCGCCATCAGCCACGGTGACGACCTCACCAAATGGGATTTCATCGCCATTCCGGCTCCCGACGGCATCAGGATGTGGGGCGAGTCCGCTATCATCGTGGATGGCTCGCGCGTGTTGAACATCGCGCGTTACGGCGGGAAGGCGCTGGCGCTCGTGGCGTCGAGCGAAGATTACGGACGCACTTGGGCCAAGTCCGCGTCTGGCAATCTCCCGATGGCCACGTCGAAGCCCTGTGCGGGCATGCTCAGCAACGGCCAGCGTTATCTCATCTGCACCACCACGGCCGACAGCGGCGGGCGCCGCTCGCCATTGACCATCGCGGTCAGCCGGGCGGGTGAACCGTTGTTCAGCAAAGTCTTCGTCATCCGGCCTGCCATCTTCCCCGATGGTTCCGGTGAATCGAGTGCGCGGGCCTCGTTGTCCTATCCCTGCGCCACCGAGCACAACGGCAATCTCTACGTCGGCTATTCCAACAGCGGTGGACGCGGCGGCAATCACAACAGCGCGGAACTGGCGGTGGTCCCCATCGGCGCGCTGAAGGTGGAGTGATTCCGAAACAGTTGCGGCGCGAGCGACCGTGTTACTCCGTCGCGATTTCATACCAGAGCGTCTTGTAGTGCGGGCCGAATGCAAACCGTAAGCCTTCTGCGCCAGTCTCGCCGTGGATTGGTGCGAGTCGCTGGCCGTGGGAATCGAGCGGCCAGGCGGTGGCGCGCTTGGTTTTCAGGATCATCTCGAAGGGAATGCCCTCGCACATCACCGGGCCTTCGCCCCATTGGTTGCCGATGGAGGTGTTGTCGGCGTTCCAGACTGCGCCTTGGTTCTCAACGTAGCCTGTGGCGGTCACGAGAATGCTCGCGCCCGACGAGTGGAAACTTGCGCCGCGCACGGCGGAGGCGGTGATGACAGAGAAGCCGCGCTGCATTGTCGGACCGGGCTTGAGAATCACGTCGCCCAACTCGAACGTCCTGCCCGCGCCGAAACCGATGACGGCTTTGGTGCGCGGCGAGTTGACGGTGAACACGCCGGCGGTCGCATCGCTGAGATCGCAGGCCAGTTCGCCGTTGTCGGACTGGATGCGCTTGAGATCGGGCGAGAGGAATGACGGAACCTTGTCGGATCCTAGCGCGAGACTGAGCCGATGTGTGAAGGCGTCGCGCCAAGTCGCGCCTTTGCCGGCGGCGACATCGAACGCCCGCCACGACGCGCTGGACTTCTCCGCCAGCCATCGCTTCTCTTCGCCGAGCGTGACGCCGATGGCAGTTTCCTCGCGGGCGGCGGCCACGTCGCCACGCCGAAACGCCAGCGCGCCGAAAGGCATCGTGACCAGTTTGACGGAATGGCGGGCCATGTTGAACCAACTGTCAATACGGTGGGCCGGGAGTTTCCGCACCTCGCGAGCGTGCCAGTCGTAGGCCGTCTCCTGCCAGCAATGGAACACCACGCCGTCCCAATCCTGCATTGCGCCGAACGAGGCAATGGTCGGAACCTGTTCCGCGCAGTAAGTGCTCGGCGCGGGATGGCAATACTCGCTGACGTTGTAGGGCTTGCCGCGCACGCGCCGCTCCGCCAACTCCACCACCGTCTCGCCGCCGCGGTTGACCATCGGCGAGTTGCCGACGAACCAGTCTTTCGGATCCCACGGTTTGCGCGGGAACACCGGATGCTGCCAGTAGCCGTGCGAGTCGAGGTAGTCGTAGCGCGCCTGGCTGAAATACGAACTGTAGTGGTCCACCTGCGTGCCCTTGACCGGATGTTTGCAGCGCAGCTCGCGTTTCAGAAAGTCGCGCATTGTGTCGAAGTAACGCGCGTCCAGTTCGTAGAGGAAGTCCACGAAATCCAGCGCGACCTGCCGCGTGCGGCTCACGCAATCCTCCGGCGTCAACGGCATGGAGACGTTGCCAGTGTCGAGCGATTCGCCCGGCGGCAGACCGATCACGTCGGCTTTGCGCAGTGAGAAGCCCGCGAGGGAAACGCGGCTCGCGCCGACCGGCGGCGAGATCATCAGCTTGGCGGCCGGCTCATGCTGCGTGCCCACGAACGACAACGTCACTTCCCGCCAATCGGGACAGGCATCGGCCGACGAGGCCAGTCCCACGCTGTTCCATGGAGCATGGTTCATCGCGATGCCGGCGCTGAGTTTCACCGGCGCGTGGGCCTGCGTATCGGCCTTGGCGAAGAACGAGAGCTTGTATCGGCAGTCTTTCTCGATGGCCAGGCCGGGCTGCTGAAGAATGACGAACGCCATCTTCTCCGGCGCGCGGTCGCTGTTGAGAACGAGACAAGGCCGCCTGCCGGGGCCGCCGTCGGGGACGACCTCCATCGTGGCCGTGGACGGCTTCACGCACTGCAACCACCACGATTTCGCGCCGCCGGCAAAGTCGCGGTTGGCCAGCATGTCCTTCGGGTCCGCGTGAGTCTCCCCGGTCGCCCAGGACTGGCGCACGCGTTCGGTGGTCGCGTATCGCGTCTTCAGGAACTTGTTCCAATGCGTCTGGAGGTCCGCGATCATCGCCTCCGGCCAGACTTTGCGGAAATGGCCGCCGCGCCACGCGCAGATGAGTCCGTTCTCGTTGATGATCTCCATCGTGGAGACGCACGGCTCCTCGGTGTAGGCCTTGCCGGTGTAGGGGTTGACGTGGCCGAAGAAATCGCGGGCGAACTGCTTCTCCGTCTCGATGAAGCGGTCGCTCCACAGCGGCACGCCGCTGCTGAACGGGGCGAAGGCCTTGAGGTCCGCGCCGGGATAATCCTTCACGCCCGACACATTCCGCCAATGGTAGCCATGCACCGGCAGTTCCACGTAGATGCCACGTTTCTTGAGTTCGGCGATGAAGAAGTCGAGCTTTTCGAGCTGCGCCGGCAACATACGCAACTCGCCCTTGTGCTCCGGGTCGAACAACCCGTGCGGCGCGTAGCCCCCGTCAATCAAATGAATCCGCACCTGATTCATGCCGCGGCTGGCCAGACGGCGCGCGATGAGCGTGGCATCCTCATGCTCCGGAAACGCTGCCGCGCCGATGATGCAGACGCCCCAGAAGCGGATGCGTTTGCCGCCCGCGTAGAAGTGGCCGTCGCGCACGCTGACAGGATCGGTCGCCGGTTTGTTGTTGAGAAACGAAAGGTCGGTGACGCCTTCCGTGATGTCATCGGCGGGCAGCACAAAGGGAAACAGGTTAGTGTTCGTATCGGCCGCGGGCGACGCATTGAAAATGCCGGTAAAAAACGATACGAGAAAGCAAATGTTGAGAATGTGTTTCATGGCCGGTTTCCCGCTATCGCGCTTGGGCAGGTTGCAGCGCGAGCCATGCTTGCATTTGATAGCTACAGGCGCATTTCGACGAGCCGTCGGGGACGAGCACCATGCCGCCCGCAGGAATCGCGTTGAACCAGCAGCTCGGACGGATGCCGCCGAAATTCTCGGTGCCGACATCGCGCGAGAGGTCCACATAGCCGAGCGTTGCGGAACGGAACAGCATCAGGTGCCGGCTGGCCGCGATCTGGCCGCAACCGTAAGAGCGCTCAAACTTCCACGGAACCTCCTCGCCGGTTTTGACCTTCCAGGCGCCGCCCTCCGCATAGATCGTGTCGCCGTTGATGATTGGCCGCGTCTTGTAGGTGGCGGTCTGATCCCAAATCCGCTGGCCATTGGTGATGCTCAATGCCGCCATCCTGTTGCCAACTTCGGAGGGCAGTTTGAAGAACTTGTGTTTGACGGCCTGGTAAAACATCAGCAGCGCGCTGTGTTTGGAACTGACCGCCAACTGCGTCCCGAAAATGTCGTCGCTCGTTTTCCACAACACCGCGCCGGTGCGGGCGTCCAATGCGACGAGGGTGCCGCCGGGTTGCTCGCCGGGCTTCAACGGGGTGCCCTGCTTGCCGTTTGGCTTCGGCGAGGTGATGCGGTCGGCGAGGGCCAGCGGGCGGTCTATCAGGTAGAGTCGGCCGTCGGCGATGGCGATGGCGTTGTTGCGCAGAGAGTGTTCGGGTTTGTATCGCCACAGCAGCTTGCCGGTCTTCGCGTCGTAGGCAAACAGCGACACCGACTCGGTCCGCAATCGGATGCCGCTGTAGCGCGGGCTGACAGGGTGCGCGTCGTTTAGCGCAGTCCCGAAAAGCACGCCGTCCGCATACGCGACGAAGCCCCAGTTGCGGTTCGTGGACGTAGCGTCGGCTGGCGTGGCGAACTCGGCCAGCTTCCTGCCCGTCGCCAGATCGAGCTTCAAACATTGCCGCCCGGTCCGCACGAACACGTCGTCGCCGAGACAGAAATTGCTGCCGGCGTCGCCCACACCGACGTCGTGATGAACGCCATCCCAGTCGCTCAGGATTTTGGCGATGGGATAAACCCAGCGCAGCCAGCCGTTGTAGGCGTCCATGCCGCAGAGACCATGCACGCCCTCAACGACAAGGACGCCACGATTGAACAGCGGGGCAGGGGTCTGGGCGTGACGGTCCGGGAGTTCAATCGCGCCGTCGTGATACCAGGAGATCTCCAGCGGCCCGCGCACCAGCGTGTCGTCGGAGCAGAGCGTATTCGCCGCGTTGGAATTCTGATGAGTCCACAACCCCGCGCCCTTCAGCGGGCCGCGGCGGCGCACGGCGAGATTCCCGGCCGTCCCCAGGCAGACAATCCCGCCGTCAGGCCGCTGCAACTTCTCGATTAGCGCGTCATCCAATGGCACAGAAGAAACGATCAGGTCGGCGAAGTAGTGCGGGAACAGCGCCTCATCCAGTTTGCCTTCGATGAGGGTCGCTTTCCTGCCATACACGCCCGCATCGGCCAGCATCCGTCGCGCGCGGCTCACCCTGGCCGGGTCGCTTTCGATTCCGATGACGTGCAGTTTGGACTTGCGAGCCAGTTCCAAAGCCAGCCGCCCGTCTCCGCAGCCAACATGGAGACAGTATCCCTCACGGATGCCACTCTTCTGCAAGATCTTCTTCGCTTGCTCGGCCGCTGAAGTCGCCGGGTTCGGAGTCCCGGCTTTAGCCGGCTTCTGCGATGCTTGAGTCTCCGACACGCGACCGGCTGAAGCCGGGACTCCAAACGCGGTTTGCGCGGCTGTTTTCCCCTCGGCAAAACAGTAGATAACGCCCGCCGTCGTCGAGACGAGCAGCGTGCCGTTCGCCGCCGCCAATCCAACGGCGTTTCCCTCCACCTTGCGTGACCAGCGAACCCGGCTCTCTTTCACATCCACGATCGAAACACGGTTTGACGAGCCGCAAACCGCTTCGTTGCCGGCCGCAATGACTTCGCAGGTGCGCTCATACGCCGTGGCCATGAACGGCGTGACGCTCGCGCCGAGTCGCTCCACGTCCGGCCGGGTCTGGGCCAGGACGCGTTCCAATCCGGTTTGGTTTGCCACGGCGGGATCGGCCTCCTTGAAGATGATGTCCGTGCGGAACAACGGCTTCAGCGACTTGAGCGTCTCGGAGACGAGCGCGGCGCGGCGGACCGCATCGGAGTCAGGCGTCAGATCCACCTGCGCGTGCCTCTTCAGCCCGCGGGATCGTGTCGTGTTTCCCTTCTTGTCTTTTGTCTCCACCTCGCCCCATCGGTAGGCCAGTAGTTGTGAGCCGGTGAATTGCAGGATGCCCTCGGGCTGCACGCTGAACACCCCGCGGCCGGCGCGGGC